>CAVTWR010000011.1:0-34531 GCA_963738505.1 uncultured Actinomycetes bacterium
GGAGCCGAGGGGGCTCGAACCCCTGGCCTTCGGCGTGCCACGCCGACGCTCTCCCAGCTGAGCTACGGCCCCGGAACCTCCGATTCTAGCCGTTCCAGCGCGTAGTCGGCAGCCCAATTGACCCGCCGAGCCTGGTTGTTGCGGCACGGCGAGACGCGCAGGCTGAGAGCACGCCGGTTGACGACCAGCCGAGCAGGGACGTAGAAGCATCGATCGAGGTCAGGGCAGAACGCGGCAACGGCATCGATCTCGTTCTCGGCGTATCCGCGTTTCCTCTGACCCTCCGCCGCCCGCCGGCACGAGTACGGACGTATCGCTACGACCTGCCCGTCGAGCGGCGCCCATTTGCACTGGACCCGCTCCAGCCGGTCGCCAAGGTCGAAGATCAGGTCGTATCGCCCACCCTCGAACAGCGGTCGGTACACGCCGATGCCGAGCTTGATCGCTGCGTACGTGATCGCAGCTTCCGCAGCCGCGCCTTTCTGATCCGTGGAAAGCTTCGCGGCCATGTTCTCATCGTAGAGAACAGACCGGATGGATCGATGTCAGATCAGAGAACGTCAGCTGGCGGCGGACAATGCCACCGGCAGCCGGGGAACGTCGCTCCAGAGATCCTCGAGCCGGTAGAACGTTCGCACGTCCGGTGTGAAGACGTGGAGCACGACGTCGTTGTAGTCGGCCAGGATCCAGGTGGCCTCCGGCAACCCGCTCACGGCCCGGGGCTTCAGCTTGTGCTCCTTCCGAAGCACGCCGAGCACCTCGTCGTGGATCGCCTTCGTCTGGCGCGTGTTCGCGCCTGTCGCGAGCACGAAGAAGTCGGTGTACGCGCAGACACCGCGCATGTCGAGCACGACGATGTCGGTCGCGAGCTTCTCCTCGCACAGCGTGACGACACACTGCGCGTGCTCGTCGGGCGTCAGACCCGTCCGTTCCCTCGTCGCATCCACGGTTCAGTCTAGATGAGTGATCGGTGATTGGGGTGCCCGAATTGCCGGTCACTCATCCAGAGGATCGATCGGCAGCACCGCGCCGTAGAGCCCGAGTGAGAGGATCTCCCGCTCGACTGCGGGCTGGACGAGACCGGTGATCGACTCGCCGGCCGCCACGCGTCTGCGGATCTCCCACGAGGAGATCGGGAGGGGCTCGATCTCGAAGAGCTCCACCCGCTCCGGATGCTCGAGTGCCGCCAGCACCTCGTCGAGCGCAGACCGCTCGACGCCGGGTCTGGTGGCCACACCGAGCCTCGCGAGCTCGAGGATCAGGTCCGGCTCCTGCCACGAGAGGAAGGCCGCAAACTCGTCGGCACCGATGAGAAACAGCGGATCCTCCAGTGCCAGCGCGCGCAGCGAGTCGATCGTGCGCGCATGAGGATCGGGATCGACCTCGGCCACCTTCACCTCTCCAAAGGCGATCCGCGTCAGCGCGACCCTGATCCGGGCGGACGTGGCCACCTCCTTGTGGCCGGGATCCTCGACGACGCGGACGAGCAGCCGGTCGAGCTGGAACCGCGCGATCGCGGCCTGCGCCAGCGCCAGGTGCCCGAGGTGCGGAGGGTTGAATGCCCCGCCGAGAACCCCGATGTGTGGGCGCTCTCCTACTCCCATTCGAGCTCCTCCCCGGCCAGCTCGACCATCGTGCCCGCCTTGATCCCCGCCTGCCGCAGTGCGACCTCGACCGCGTCCCCGTCGGACGTGTCCCCGAGCACGCGGAACCCCCGATCGGTGCGGTAGATCCGAAAGGCCCGCCGCGCCCGCGGCTGCGGCCGGTAGTCCAGAAAGTCCGGAAGCTCCGGCGCCACGCTCGGCACGTCGACCGAGACCGGGCAGTGGCGAAAGAGCGCGTCGAGGAACGCGCCGATGCCGGCCCCGGTGGCGCAGGAGATGCGCACCACGTCCACGATCCTGTCGTCGTCGACGGAAAACGGCGCGTCCTCCGGCGAGAGATCGGACTTGTTGAGCACCACGAGCTGCGGACGCTCCTCCAGCCCCGCTCCGTACAGGGCCAGCTCGCGATCGATTACCTGGAAACGCTCGTCAGCATCTCCCTCCGACGCGTCGATCACATGGACGAGCAGACGCGCACGCTCGAGGTGCGCGAGAAAGTCGTGACCGAGGCCGATGCCGGCACTCGCCCCTTCGATCAGGCCCGGCACGTCGGCCACCGTCAGCTGCCGGCCGTCGAGGCCGTCCACGGTGCCGAGTACCGGCTGCAGGGTCGTGAACGGGTACGCGGCCACCTTCGGCGTCGCGTTCGAGATGCGGCGAAGCAGCGACGACTTGCCGGCGTTGGGGAGACCTGCGAGCGCGGCATCCGCCATCAGCTTCAACCGCAACTGCACCGCCACCGTCTGGCCCGGCTGACCGACCTCGGCGAACCGCGGCGTCTGCCGTGTCGGCGTGGCGAACTGCGCGTTGCCGCGACCGCCCTGGCCGCCGCGCACCAGGACGAAGCGGGCCTCCGGCCGGGCGAGGTCGACGACGAGGGTGCCCTCCTCGTCGAGCACCTGTGTTCCCAGCGGGACGGCGAGCTCGAGCGTCTCCCCATCAGCCCCGTGCTTGCGCGCACCCCGGCCGTTCCCGCCGCGCTCGGCCGAGAAGCCGGTCTTGCCACGGAAGACGGAGAGATCGCGCAGCCGGTCGTCCACGCGCAGGACGACGTCCCCGCCTCTGCCGCCGTCGCCCCCGTCGGGGCCACCCCTCGGCACGTGCTTCTCGCGGCGGAAGCTGAGCCCGCCGTCACCGCCGCGGCCGGATCGCAACGTCAGGTGTGCCTGATCGTGAAACACGTCGTCAGGGCGCGGACGCCCCTCGCCCGCGGTCGGCTACTCGGGGGACGTCTCGGCGACCGACACGAAGCGGCGCTCGCCGGAGCGGCGGAAGTCGACGACGCCTTCGCGGAGCGCGAACAACGTGTCGTCCCGGCCGATGCCCACGCCCTGCCCGGGGCGGAACCGTGTGCCGCGCTGGCGCACGATGATCATGCCCGCCTTCACGCGCTGTCCCGCGAAGATCTTCACACCGAGGCGCTTGCTCTCCGAGTCGCGACCGTTCTTCGACGATCCGAGGCCTTTCTTGTGTGCCATTACTCGCTCTCCTCCGTGGCCGGCTTCTTCGCGCGGGACCGCGGCTTCTTCTCGGCCTCGCCCTCGGCGGGAGCAACCTCGGCTCCGGACTTCGGTGCGGCGGCGCGCGTCCGCTTCGGCTTCACAGGTGCTTCCTCGACGACCGCGACGGCCGCCTCGGAGGAGGCCACCACCGTCTCAGCGTCGGAGTCGGCCTTGGTCGCACGCGCCCGCTTCGGGGGAGCGCCGGCGCCGATCGACTCGATCTGAATGCGTGTCAGAGAGGAGCGGAAACCGTTGTGCTTGTGGTGCCCGGTGCGCTGCTTGTACTTGCCGATGCGGATCTTCGGCCCCTTGCACTGCTCGAGCACACGAGCGGTCACGGTGACCCCGTCGGGAGACAGCTGCGTCTCCCCGGTGCCGCCGTAGAGCAGCACCCTCGGTGTGAACGAGGCGCCGTCCTCGAAGGCGAGCCGGTCGACGAGCAGCCGCTGTCCCTCGCTGACGCGATACTGCTTGCCGCCGAGAGAGATGATCGCATAGCTCATGTCGTGAGAGTGGTCGGGGCCTGACGAGGAAAACGCGGGCAGGCGCCCGCGAGCCGGATCATCATAGCCGAACTCGACTCGAGACGAGGGTGTGGACGGCAGCTGTCACCGGCGGTCGAAGTCGTCGATCCACTCCGACATGGGCACGTAGCCGGCGGGCGCCTCCGGCGTGGGCGACGGCTCCTGCTTCTTCTCGGGCACCCGCCGCGCGGGCCTGCTGCTCGCCGGCTCACCGTCGCCGGCTGGGCTGCCGTTCACACTCTCGGTTGTGGCGTTCTCGCCCTCGGTGGCTGCGGCGCCAGCCGGCTTCCGCGAGCGGCCGCGACCGCCCCGGGAGCCGCGTCGCGTGCGTTTGCGCGGCGCACCATCCCCTCCCTCGACGGGCTCCCCGCCGTCCTCGTCCGGCCCCGCACCCGCGTCACCGTCGGGCTCTGCCGCTACCGGCTTTGCCCGGGGCGCCGACCGGGGGGCTCCGCCCGCCTTGGCGCGGGGTGCCGGCTTGACCGGAGCCCCCGCGGGGTCGCCCGCGGTGTCGCCCGCGGTGTCACTGTCGGGAACGTGGATCCGCGGGGCTCGGGTCCGCGTGCGCGGCGGCCGCGTACCGGTTGCGCGCGTCCCGCTCGCCGCCTCGGCTGCGAGCGGTTCGGCATCGTCAGCCGCCGCGCTCGCGCCCGGGTCCTCGCTCCCACCGTCCACTTCGCTCTCGGCCGCCTCGTCGCCCTCGTCGCCGACGGTCGCGCCCGCCGGCTTGCGGCGGCGGCGCCCGCCTCGCGAGCCTCGCCGTGTGCGCTTCCTCGGCGTGGCCGAGCTCTCCTCGTCGCCCGCGTCATCCTCCTCGCCTTCGGCGCCGTCCTCGGCCTCCAGCCCGCCTGCGCCCCCGTCGTCCTCGTCCTCCTCCTCGGCGAGGGCATCGACCAGGTCTTTCTCCTCGGCAGTGTCCGGCGCTTCCGCACTCTTGCGCTTGGCGGGGGCCCGCGTCGGCTTCTCGGCCTCGCTCTCGAACGTGATCGCGTCAGGCGGCTGCACGATGTCCACGAGCATCGCGAACGCGGTCTCCCCGAGCACGCGCCCGACACGCACCTGGGCCGTCTTGCCGACGAGCTTCGCGGCGCCTGCCACGACGACGTCCACCCCTTCGACCTTCCCTGATGCTGCCGCGGCGTCGTGCAGGGCGATCTCCACGAGCTTGACGGAGATCACGGCATCCTCGACCACAGGGCCCTCGGGTCGCAGATCGGCCGGCTTGCCTTCGGCGAGTACCTCGAAATGGTCGGTATGGGCGTGCCCGGCCGCCGGCTCGAGCAGGAAGCGACGCTTGGTCGCCTCCTCGATGGCGATGAGACGCTCGCCGCCCGGCCCGGCCAGCAGTGTCAGAACTCTCGGATTGACCGCGATCCGATACCCGTGCGCTCCACGCACCGGCGGCCCCGCAGCGAGCGTGCGCAGCTTGCGCTCGATCTCCAGGGCAACCGTCGCGTCCGAGACGACGATCCCGTCGCCGTCACAGGTCGGGCAGCGCCGGGTCATGACCTCCCGGGGCCCGTCGGTCACGTTCTGGCGCGTCATCTCGACGAGACCGAGCGGTGAGATCTCGACCACGTAGGTCTTGGTGCGATCGCGCTCGAGCTCCTGGCGGAGCGCCTCCTCCACCGCCGTGCGGTTCTTCTGGTTGGCCATGTCGATGAAGTCGATGACGATGATCCCGCCGATGTCGCGCAGCCGCAGCTGCCGCACGACCTCCTTCACCGCTTCGAGGTTGTTCTTGACGATCGTGTCCTCCAGCCGCTGCGTCGTGTTCTTCGACCGCGAGCCGACGAAGCGCCCGGTGTTCACGTCGATCACCGTGAACGCCTCGGCGTAGTCGAAGATCAGATAGCCGCCGGAGGGAAGATCGACGCGGCGGGAGAGCGTGGAGGCGATCTCACGCTCGATGCCGAAGTGCTCGAACAGCGGCTCCGCCTCCTTGTACCTGTGGACGCGCTCGAGCATGTGAGGCGACGTCTTCTTCAGATAGCCGGCGATCCGCTTGTAGGCCCGGTCGTTGTCGACGTACGCGGCGACGAAGTCGCCGGCGAAGAGGTCGCGCACGATGCGAAGCGGCAGCTCGGCCTCGTGGTAGACGAGCTCAGGCGCCTTGGCCGACTTCGCACGCGTCTGGATCGTCTTCCACAGCCGCTGCAAGAACACGAGGTCGCGCTCGATGTCCTCGGCCGACGCACCCTCGGCGGCGGTGCGCACGATCACGCCACCGTCCTTCGGTGCGATCTCCCGGAGGATGTCCTTCAGGCGCTGACGCTCCCCGTCCTCGAGCCGGCGGGAGACACCGAGCCCCTCACCCTGTGGGACGAACACGAGGAAGCGGCCGGGCAGCGAGATCTCCGTGGTCAGCCGCGCGCCCTTGGTCTTCATGGGATCCTTGACCGCCTGCACGAGGAGCGTCTGGCCGCGCTGGATCAGATCCGTGATCTTCTTGCCCTGTCGTGCCTTCCCCTCGAGCTCGGGAATCACGATCTCGTCGACGTAGAGAAAGCCGTTCTTCTCCAGACCGATCTCGACGAACGCCGCCTCCATGCCGGGCAGCACGTTGTCCACCGTGCCGAGGTAGATGTTCCCGGCGATCGACCGGCGCTCGGGCCGCTCGAGATAGACCTCGGCGACCGCGTCGTCCTCGAGCACGGCCACACGCTGCTCACCGACATCGAGCGAGATCACGAGCTCGCGCTTGGCGGAGGGGAGTGGCTGGCGCTTGGGTTGCGCGCGCCGGCGCGGGGCAGGGCGGCTGCTCTTCTTGCGATCGCCACGCTCTCCACCGCTCTCGACGGCGGACACGTCCCGGGAGGACGACGTCCTCGCCGGTGGGCCGCTCGCCGTCGCGCCATCCTCGGACGCTGCCGCGTCCGACGGCTTCTTGCGGCCTTTGCCGCCGCGGCTCCCGCGGCGGCGGCGCTTTCTTGCTTCCGCTCCGGCCTCGGTGGCCGGGTCGTCGTGCTCTTCCTCGACGGCGGGCTCGGCCGGAGCCTCAGCCGGAACGGACTGGGCCTCCAGTGCCAGTGCAGCCTGTTCGGCTTCCTCGCCGATCGCCTTTTTCAACCAACGAAACCAGGGCAACGAAAGATTCTCCTCGGGTAGTCGCGCACGACGCAGTCGACCGCGGGCCAGCCGTGCATCGCGCCGCGGAAGCGGCGCGCACGGCGCCGGGCAGCGCAGCTGTCGACCCGGTCGTGCAGCGAGAGATGATCAAGACGTGGGTCCCTGAACTCGGTTCGCGCGAATGGTGCAGATTGGAAACGAGTTCATGACCTGCAGCGAAGGCTAGCAGCGCGTTCGCGCGGGCGGCGGCCCGGGAGGGCAGGGAGCAGTCACGCACCCACAACACACACCGGGAGCTCCAGAACAAACGCTGGGAGGTGCCGCACTAGGCAGCAGCAGGATTGAGGCGGGAGCGGCGCGCCCGAACGGCACGCAGGCGCTGGTTGAGCCGGGCCCAGGCCCAGGGCTCGACCTCTCCGTAGCGGCTCTCCCCCTGGGCGCGAGTCGCCTCGAGATACTCGAACCAGGCGTCGGCCTCTTCGATCTGGAGCAGCTCTTCCGCAAGTTGTGTGTCCGGCACCTTCACCCCCTCGTTGGACCCGGCCGCCATCCTAGGACCAGGTCCGGACGGACCGGTCCTGAGAGGAGGAGCAGACGACGGGGTTACCGCGAGAGGCGAGGCCCGAGAGCGACCAGGGTCGCGGTCGTGGCCGCCGCCACGAACGGGCGGAGCGGGCCGGGCAGGTGTCTTGCGAGTGCTCTCGCGCCAAGCCCGACGGCGAGCGTCAGACCGAGCGCTGACGCGGCGCGGGCCTGCGCGCCGGCCGCCGGGAAGGGTGCGAAATCGCCGGCGAGCAGCGAGCGGGCCTGCAGCCTGGAGAGCGCAGGGAGATGCGGCTCGCGGGTAAACGCTGCGAGCGTACCCGCACGCGCCGTGGCCCGGAGCGCAGCCTGCCGTTGCCCGGCTTCGCGGAGCACGGGGAGCCGCGCCGCAGTTGCCGCCGCCGCGTCTCCGAGAGCCCTGACCAGCGCAGCCGCGACCGCGGGGGTCGGGAAGCCCGCGCCCGCGCCGCAGTCGACGATGTTCTCCGCCAGCACGTAGGGGACGGGACAACAGGGGTCGAGGCGAACCGCGACCAACGGCACCGAGGAACGGGCCGCCTGGCGCAAGAGCGTGTGCTGGCCCGCATCGACACCGGCCCCGACGACCACCAGCAAAGCGGCGGCGTCCTCAGGGGCGCACGATCCACTGAGGGCACCCGCGTCGCCCCCCGTGGCGAGCTCCTGTCGAAGCTGATCCGCCAGCGGGCCGACGACGAGCACGGGTGGCGGGGCCGCTCGACCGTCGGGCTCCCGGGCGAGTGCCAGGAGGTCGCGAACCCCCAGACCGTTCATCGCGGCCGGCCGCGGGTGCCGCGCGCATGAACGGACTGCAGCAGACCGATACCAACGAGGTTGGCGATGAGCGACGAGCCGCCGACCGTGACGAAGGCGAGTGGGATACCCGTCACGGGAGCGATGCCCATGGTCATCCCGACGTTGACGAACGCCTGGAACAGGAACGCGAGCACGATGCCACCGGCCACGATCGCTCCGAACAGGTCGCCCGCCACCGTGACGATGCGCAGGCCGCGCCAGACGACGAGGAGGTAGAGCAGGAGCAGGACGGCAGCACCGAAGAAGCCACGCTGCTCCGCGAGCGAGGCGAACGCAAAGTCGGTGTGATGCTCTGGCAGGTAGTCGAAGCGGGTCTGACTGGCCTCGGTCACCCCGCGGCCGCTGAGACCGCCCGCGCCGACCGCGATGGTCGACTGTGCAACGTTGTAGTTCAGGCTGTCCGGGTCGGAATCGGGATTGGTGAACCCCGTCAGGCGCGCCGTCTGGTACGGCTTGAGCACCTCGATCCCGGCGGCCGGGAGCAGCCAGAGGACGCTGGAGATCAGGAACACGGCAAGAGCGGCGAGCAGCCCGAGGTGGAGCCACCGCACACCGCTGACGAAGAGAACCGCCGCCAGAGCCGCCGTGTACACGAGCGCTGTGCCGAGATCGGGCTGGAGGAAGACGAGCACCATCGGGATCACTGCGAGCCCGATCGCCGCCAGCGGCGTGCCGATGCGTGCGATTACCCGTTGGCGCTCGCACAGGAAGCCCGCGAGGGCGAGCACGAAAAACACCTTCCCGAGCTCGGAAGGCTGGAACTGCAACGGCCCGATGTCGATCCACCGTCGTGACCCGCGCACCGTCTCGGCCAGCGCGAACACGACGAGCATCAGCGCGATCGTTCCCAGGTAGACGACCTTCCAGCCACGCCGGAGGAGGTCGAGCGGAACGGCGAGAGCGACGACGAGGGCGGCGCCCCCCAGACCGGCGGCGATCGCCTGGCGCTGGACGTAGTAGCCGGGGTCACCCGGGACATCGAAGCGGGTGATCCCCGCGACGGCCCATAGGCCGTAGCCCACGAGGGCTGCCACGGCGAGCATCAACACCCAGTCCAGCCGCTCCAGGAAGGAGGCCAGCGAACCGACATCGCCGAGCGGGCGCGTCCGGCGCGCCGGCCGGTGTCCGGCCTGCACGATCACGAGCGGATCTCCACGCGTCTGCCCATCAGTCGGTCGCAGTCAACGTGGTCGACGGCGCCTTCACCTTGAAGAACTGCTCGAACACCTTGAGCGCCGCCGGGGCGGCGGCCGTCGATCCGTGACCGCCGTTCTCGATGATCGCGCACACCACGAGCCGGGCATCGTCGGACGGGCCCCACCCGCACCACCAGGACTGGTCCTCCAGATGATCGGCCGGGTAGCCGGGCAGCGGCACGACCTTCTCGGCGGTACCGGTCTTCCCCGAGATGGGGATCGGGTAGTCCGCGAAGACACCGGACGAGGTGCCACGCTCGGCATGCGTCGCGAGGTAGAGGCCGTCCTGCACGACCTGCAGGGCAGCCGGATCGACGACGTTCTCCTCCGGCAGGCTGGGCGCGTACGCGCGAACGACCTGTCCCGGCTGGCCGTTGCCCGAAGAGGCCAAGACCTCGGACACGAGATACGGCTTGACGAGGCGACCGGTGGCGAGCAGCCCGTACAGCCGAGCCATCTGGAGCGGCGTCACGGTCACGTCCTTCTGCCCGATGGACAGCTGGATGTTGTCGCCGGGGTTCCAGGCCTTGTCCCAGTCGCTCGCAAAGTGGCGGCGCTTCCAGGCGGGCGTCGGCACGAGGCCTTCCGCCTCGCCACCCACATCGACGCCGGTGGGCCTGCCGAGCCCGAGGATACGCGCCCAGTCCTGCAATCGTGTCCAGCCGCTCTTGCCCTTCGTGTAGAAGCGGTTGCCCAGCTCGTAGAAGTACGTGTCGCAGGAGATGGCGAGCGCCTCGGCAAGGGCGATCGGCCGGTTGACGGTCGGGTCCCAGTTGCGGAACCGTTGCTTGTCGAGGCCGTACTCGGCAAACGGGGTGCAGGGGATCTGCTCGCTGGGGAAGAGGAGATGCTCCTGCATCGCCGCGAGGGCGGTCACCGGTTTGAAGATCGATCCCGGTGGGTACGTCCCGGACAGCGCGCGGTTGAATCCCGGACGGTTCTCTGCCGCCGCTGTCTTGTCGTCGACGAGGCGGGCCAGCTTCCCCCGATCGATGGGTGGCGTGTAGACGGACGGCTTGAACGTCGGGCTCGAGGCGAGAGCGAGGATGGCGCCGTCTGCCGGGTCGAGCGCGACGATGGCGCCGCCGTTGGCCCAGTACGACTCGTTCTCGATCGCCGTCTGAATCCCGTAGCGCAGCGCCCGCTCGGCGGCTCTCTGCAACTCGATGTCCAGCGTCAGGCGAACGCCGTACCCGGCGGTGGCGTCGGCGCGGACGACGAAATCGCCCTTCTGGCGCCCGAGGGAGTCGACCGTGAGCTGCGCCCGCCCGGCTCGGCCGCGCAGGCTGCGGTCGCTCAGGGCCTCGATCCCGGCTTTGCCGATCTTGTCTCCGAGCTGGTACTCGATCTCCGCTGCGTGAGCAGACAGCTCGCCCGAGTCGATCTCCCCGACGTGCCCGAGGAGGTGGGCGGCCAGTGTGCCGTAGGGGTAGTCGCGGAGATACGTGTGCTGCACCCGCACGCCCGGGAACTCGTCGGCGTGCTCCAGCAGATAGTTGACCTGGATTTCGTCGACTGTGGTCGTGACCGTCAGGGGGGTCAGCTTGTCCTCTGCCTGCTTGTCCACTCTCCTGGCCAGCTCCACGGCGGGCAGATCGAGCACGGCGGCGAGCCTGCGCACCACGCGGAAACGGTCGCGCGCGGGCAGGTCGCCCACCCAGAGCTTGACGGCCGTCCCCGGCACGTTCTCCACGATCACGCGCCCGTTGCGATCGAGGATGGGGCCGCGCGGGGCCTCGAGCCGGTAGGTGCGCAGCTGGTTGTCCTGGGCCACGGAGAGGTAGCGGTCGCCAGAGAGCACCTGCAGCGACCAGAGCCTGGCGAAGAGGACGATGAAGAGGATGAGAGCGAGGGCGCCGATCAACCCGACCCGCAAGGCCAGGCCCTGGGTGAGGCGATGAGGGGCCTCGACGCCGGGTTCGGGAGGCAGGAAGCGCGAAGACGGGTTGCGAGGCTCCCCGTAGGGCGACGAGCTCACGCTGCGGCCGCCTCGAGATCGCGGGCGCGCCGTGGCCCCGCCGAGACCCCAACGGCCATCCGCACGAAACGCATCAGCACAAGTGCCACCGCGAGGCCGAGGACGGCTGTGGGGAGCACCGGACCGAGGGCGATGCCGGCATCACCTGCGTCACCGAGCAGGAAATGCATGAGGTAGACGCCGGCACCGGCCAGCATCCCAAGCACGAGGACGGCGGCGTAGGGCGCGTACGGGCGATCCCGCCCCGTGGTCTCCGCGTACCGGCCGGCCCAGTAGCCCACGAGCGCGAACACGAGCGCATGAACACCAAGCGTCGGTTCGAGGGTGCCGATCTCCACCAGCAGCCCGCCTGCGAATCCCGCGCACGCTGCCGGCACGGAGCCGCGCAGGAACGCGACGAGCACGGTGAGCACAAGCACGACGTCCGGCGTCCCGCGGAAGATCGTCACCTCGGAAATGACCGCCGACTGCAGCACCGCGACGAGGAACACGACCACGCTGACACGGAGCACACCGGTCATCGCAGGTCCTTCCGCACGAGGACGAGCACGACGTCGAGTGCCCCGAAATCTGCAAACGGCTCCACGAGCACGCGCTTCCAGACGTCCGTGTCCGTCTGCCCCACGCTCGTCACGCGACCGATGGGAACACCACGCGGATAGAGCGAGGAGAGCGTCGGTGTCCGCCAGCCGGCCGTGACGACGGTGTCACCAACCTCGACCTTGTGCTCCTTCTTGACCCGGTCGAGGACGAGCGACTGGCGCGCCGTTCCGCCCTGGCGGATGATCCCGGGGGCGTCGGTCTCGACGTCGATCGCGGAGACGTTGCTCTGCTCATCCGTAAGCAGCGCCACGCGGGCCGAGCGATCGGCAACGCGGGTCACGCGTCCCACCAGACCGTCGGACGTGACCACGGGGTCGTCGACCTGAACGCCGTCCCGCCCGCCAACCGCCACGACGATCGACTGCGCGAATCCGGCCGGACGCGCGATCACGCGCGCAGCGAGCCCGCGGTAGTCCTCCGGGAACAGCGGCCCGTCGCGGAAGTCGAGCAGGGAGCGCAGGTTGACGTTCTCCGCTCCGGCCAGCTGCGACCGACTCAGCTTCTGGCGCAGCTGCTCGTTCTCGGCTCGCAGGCGATCGGCGTCGCCGCGCGCGGTGAAGAGATCGCCAAAGAAGCGATAGGAGTCGCGGAAGGGCTCCGCCACCCGGTTCGCCGCGACCTGGAACGGCCGCATGACCGCGCCGGCCGCCCCCTCGACACGCCCGACCGCGCCGTTCTCGTCATCTCTGAAAGACAGGGAGACGAGAACGATCGCAAGGAGCACGAGCACGCCGAGCGCCATGCGCCGCCGCAAGGCGGCGGACGTTCGAGATGAGAGGTGCCCGGGCGTGGAGCGCTTTCCGGCCGCGCCGAGCACCGCCGAGCGAGCGGCGCGATTCCGTGGCACTCCCATGAAGTCTAGCGGGAAGCCCCCGTGGCCATGTCCCGGTGTCAGCCTCCCTCGTTCCACAGCAGCTCGAGATCAGCGTCCCCGAACGTCCCTTGCCCGGGAAACAGGATGCCCGGACGCCGCCGTGGGACCTGGGAGGACTTACCCCAGACTCCCTGCGATCAGCGTCCCGAACTGCAACACGCGATCACCGGCCACGAAGTGGCCCTCCGCGAAGCGGAGCCTGATCGCCATCAGAAACAGCCGGCCGCTCCGCGGCCGACCTCTACCGGTGCGGCGGCCGCGCCGCGGCCCGTTCCAGGTCAGCCCATGAAGGGCCGCCGCACTAGTAGCCGTAGCGGCGCGAGCCGTTTCGCCGCGAGCGATGCGAGCGGTTGGCCCTGTGGATCGTCTCGAACTCCTCGAGGCTGCGCCCGGAGCCGACTGCCACACAGGTGAGTGGGCTCTCGGCCAGGTGCACGGGCATCTGGGTCTCGTGGCGGAGCCTCTCGTCCATGCCCTGCAGCAACGCGCCGCCGCCTGCGAGCACGATGCCACGATCCATGATGTCCGCGGCCAGCTCGGGCGGTGTCTTGTCCAGGGTTGACTTGATCGCGTCGATGATCTGGGAGACGGGCTCGTCGAGGGCCCGCCGGACCTCGTCGGAGGAGATGATCACCGTCTTCGGGAGACCGGTGAGCATGTCGCGACCGCGCACCTCGGCCTGCACTTCCTCCGGCAGACGGAAGGCCGAGCCGACCTCGAGCTTGATCTCCTCCGCGGTCTGCTGGCCGACGAGGAGCTTGTATTCCTTCTTGATGTGGTTGACGATCGCCTCGTCCATCTCGTCGCCACCGACCCGGAGCGACTGCGAGACGACGATGCCGCCGAGCGAGATCACGGCGACCTCGGTCGTACCGCCGCCGATGTCCACGATCATGTTCCCGGTCGGTTCGGCCACCGGCAGACCGGCGCCGATCGCCGCGGCCATCGGCTCCTCGATCAGGTAGGCCTGGCGGGCGCCAGCCGACAGCGTCGCTTCCTCGACGGCGCGCTTCTCGACGCCGGTCACGCCGGACGGCACGCACACCACGACGCGCGGGTGCGCGAAGCGGTGCTGGTGCACCTTCTGGATGAAGTGGCGCAACATCTGCTCGGTCACGTCGAAGTCGGCGATGACACCGTCCTTGAGCGGCCTGATCGCGGAGATCGTCCCGGGCGTGCGGCCGAGCATGCGCTTCGCCTCGACACCGACGGCATGCACGTTGCCGGTGCGCTGGTCGATCGCCACCACCGACGGCTCGGACAGCACGATGCCGCGTCCGCGCACGTAGACGAGCGTGTTGGCGGTGCCGAGATCGACTGCCATGTCGCGGCCACCGAAGCCGCCCAGGGTGCGCATGAACGCCATGAGGACCTGAGAGTGTAGCGACGAACCGCCGTCAGGCCTGCATGTGCAGGGATTTTGGCCGGAGCAGGTGAGGGGCTCGCAGCCGCAACAGGTCGAGCAGGGCCGCTCCCGGCAGACCGACGACGTTCAGGTATTCACCCTCGACGGCTGCGACGAGCCTCGCTCCCAGCCCCTGGATGGCGTAGGCGCCGGCGCGGCCCTGCCACTCTCCCGTCAGCACGTACGCGGCGATCTCCTCGCCGCCGACCGGGGCGAAGAGGACGCGCGTGGTGGCGTGCACCACCTCTTCGAAGCCGTCGCCGAGCAGACAGAGGCCCGAGACCACGAGATGCGTCTTGCCGGACAGCTCGGCCAGCATGGCCTCCGCGGCCTGCGCGTCAGGCGCCTTGCCGAGCGTCCTCCCGCCGAGGTGGACGGTGGTATCGACACCCAGTGTGATCCGCCCCGGCCCATGCACCGAGCGCGCCTTGCCCACGGCGTGGGCCCTCACGAGCTCGACCGGGTCCGCGTCGACAGGGTCGTCCTCCACGTAGCCGGGGGCGATCACGTGGAAAGGGATGGCCAGCTGCTCGAGGATCGCCCGCCGTTGCGGCGAGGTGGAGGCGAGCGTCAGCGACGCTCGATCGTCCGACCGAGGATCGCTCAAACGAGGCCGTCGGGGAAGAACAGCCCCAGCTCCCGCTTCGCGCTGGCGCGCGAGTCGGAGCCGTGGACCACGTTCTCACCGAGCAGCGTGGCGAGGTCGCCGCGGATCGTGCCGGGGGCCGACGCGGCGGGGTTCGTGGCGCCCATCATCGTGCGGACGACCGAGATCGCGCTCTCACCGCGGACGGCCACCGCGAGCACGGGGCCGGAGGTGATGAAGGAGACGAGCTCCCCGAAGAACGGCTTGCCCTTGTGCTCCGCGTAATGCTGCTGCGCGAGCGCCCTGGAGATCTTGATCAGCCGCGCCCCGCGCAGCTCCAGCCCGCGACGCTCGAACCGCCCGACGATCTCGCCGCAGAGCCCGCGCGCCACCCCGTCGGGCTTGACCAGCACCAGTGTCGTCTCGACTGCCATAGCGGCTGCGCAGTGTAGAACAACCGCCCTTGGCGGGCGATTGGGAACGTGCTACACCCACGACGCACGTGCTGTCCCGCCATGCTGGTGAGGGAGGATCTGGACGTTCGCATACGGGCAGAGCTGTACACAGCGCGCCAGCGTGCGGGTACCCGAAGGTCCCGGTTTCAGTGCTGCCGGCCGCGTTTTGGACGCAGCGGCAGCAGCACGTTCTCCGGGATCGCAGCGGTAGGGACGGCGGTGGCGCACCAGGGGCAGGCCTGCCAGATCGGCTCGAGAGGGGCGCCGCACTCGGTGCAGCCCTGCTTGATCCGGGTCGTGCAGACGGGGCAGACGAGGTAGTCCGACTCGACGCGCTCCTTGCAGACCGGGCAGCGCAGATCGCGCTTCTCGACGTGATCCTCCATCGCCGCGATCTCGAGCTCACGCTCGCGTACCTCGTCCAGGTACTCGGGTGAGCGGAAGAAGAGATAGACGAACGGGCCGAGGAACGGTGGCACGAGCCCGAGGAGGGTGGCGATGCCCACGAGCCACGGATCGGCGATCCGGCGCCGCGCATCCTTGAACACCCAGAAGGCCGTGGCCAGCCAGAAGACGACCACGAGCACGATCCCCAGGTTGCGAGCGACCTGGACCCACTGGTTGTCGAGGATGGATTGGGCGAGCAGCGACACGTTCACCTCACAGGAGGAGCTTTCCGACGATATACCCGACGCCGAAGGCGATTCCTACCAACGCAGCGAGAATCGCCAACGCGAAGGAGACGACCGTGACCCGGTCGCGCATGCGCATCCGCCGCACCTGAGATCAGCTTTCCCGTTCCGACAACTCCGCCAGAAGATAGAGCGACCCCGTGACGAGCACCGGCTCACCCAGCCCGTGGGCGAGCGCGACGGCGGCGACGGGATCCGGCTCCACCTCCACGACTCCGAAGAAGGGCCGGGCCAGAGCGCCCAATTCGGCGGCGTCGAGCGCCCGCGGATTCGTGGAGACCGTGGCGACGAAGCGAGAGCCGAGACCGGCGAGCGCCTGCAGCATCTGCGTGGCGTTCTTGTCCTGGAGGATCGAGGCAACGATGGTGTGGTCGGCCTGCGGCAGCTGCCCACGCAACCAGGCCACCCCCGCCGGATTGTGCGCGCCGTCGCGGATCTCGCCGGGGCGCCGCTCGAGCCGGCCGGGGAGCTGCGCCGGCTTGCCGGGCACGCTGGAGAGCGGGTGACCGAGGATCGCCTCGGCGGCGGTCCCGGCCAGGCCGACCGCATCACCCTCGACGACACGCACCGTGCCCGCTCCTGCCGCACGCGCCGCCCCCTCCCACTCCCGCTCTCCGAGCACCACGGCGCAGCCGGGCCGGATGACGGCGAGCTTCTCGGCCGCAATCGCCTCCCTGGTCTCGCCGAGCACGTCGATGTGCTCGAGCGAGACGTTCGTGAGCACCACCACCTCCACCCCGTCGAGCACGTTCGTGGCGTCGTGCCGTCCGCCGAGCCCGGCTTCGACCACCGCCACGTCGACGCGGGCGTCCCGGAACGCGACGAGCGCGGCCGCGACAAGCGTCTCGAACTGCGTCGCCGCCACGCCACGTGCAGCATCGCGCACGACTGCCAGCACCTGTTCCAGATCCACGTCCTCTCCGTCGATCTGGATGCGCTCCGCCCAGCTCCGCACGTGCGGCGACACGGTGGATCCGGCCCGCAACCCCTCGCGTCGCAGGAGCTCGGCAATCGTCCGAGTGGCCGTCGACTTGCCGTTGCTTCCCACGACATGCACGGCGCGCAGGCCCCGCTGCGGGTCGCCCAGGGCGGCGAGCAGCGCACGCATGCGATCAAGGCCGAACCCGTCGACCGGCCACGGGCTCAGCGAGCGGAGCCAATCGGTGTGCCGGCCCACCTCAGCCGGCGAACTCGACACGCTCGGCGTGCTCGATCGCCTCGTCGCGCGTCGGGGGCGTGAGCAGCATCTCGATCATGGCCTCCGCCCGGGGGTCGCCGGTTGCCCGGTGAAGACGGACGGCGCGCTCCACGTCGTACGCGGTCTGCCGCAACTCGATGCCGTCCTCGATAAGGGCCCAGAAGGCGCCCTGCTTGCCCTCGTAGGGCATGCCCACGCTGCCCGGGCTCATCATCGTCAGACCGAGCACAGGGCGCACGTACCGCACGTGGATGTGACCGGTGACCACGATGTCTGCCGTGACCCCCGCGAGGGCGTCGCGCAGCCGTTTCTCCGGCGTGCGCTCGGTCACGCACTCCTCGTCGTTCCGCGGCGAGCCGTGACTGCAGAGCACTCGACCCACGCCCTCGACCACGATCTCCGCGGTGGACGGGAACGTCCGGAGCAGGGCGACCGCCGACGCATCGTGGTGCTCCCGCATCCAGACCTCCCGCTCGCTCGGCTCCTCCTCCCGCACACCGTCGGCGAGCTCGACGACGATGCGATCGGCGTTGCCACGCACGAACACCACCTCGCGGCCGCGCAGCAGCTCCAGCGTCTCCGCGGGCTGGGCGCCCCAGGTGAGATCGCCGCAATGGACGATCGCGTCCACGTCGCATTCGTCGATCTCGCGCAGCACCGCCTCGAGAGCGGTGGCGTTGCCGTGCACGTCCGAGAGCACGGCGAGTCGCCGGACAGCCGCGGCCACCATCACCCGCCGAGCGCGGCGAGCTCGCGGCGGAACCGCTCGAGCTTCTCCCGCTCCGTGTCGACGACGCTTACCGGGGCACGCGAGACGAAGCTCTCGTTCGCCAGCATCTTCTCCGCGCGCGCGATCTCCCCTTGCAGCCGTGCCCGCTCTCCGTCCAGGTCGGCCGGTTGCCGCTGCCTCTCGGGCCGGACGACAGCTTTGAAGATGCGTTCCTCGTCCGCGCTCGCCAGCGACCGCACGACCCCGCTGCGCCGGAACATCTGGGCGGCTTCCTGCACCAGCTCGAGCGCGCCGGCGTCGGCCGCAAAGCGCGGGTCGGGGTCGGGCCAGGGCGAGACGATGAGCAGGGCGGAACGCTCGGGGAGCTGCGACCAGATCTCCTCCGTCACGTGCGGCATCACGGGATGGAGCAGAGTGAGCAGCCGCTCGAGCGCGGCCAGCGCCGTGGACAGCGCCGGCCCCTCCCGTTCGTACAGCCGCGGCTTGATGGCCTCGGCGTACCAGTCGCAGAAGTCGTCGAACGTCAGGTGGTAGAGGACGCTCGTGGCGGTGGCGAAGTCGAAGCGCGACCACGCCTCCTCGATCTCCTCCCGAGCGGCGTCGAGCCGGGCCAGGATCCAGCGCTCCTCGAGCGCTGAAGGCTCGAGCGCAGGTCGCACCTGACCGGCGTTGCCAAGGATCAGCCGTGAGACGTTCCACAGCTTCGTGGCCAACTTGCGGCCCTCCTCGATCGCCCCGTAGGAGAAGCGGACGTCCTGGGTGGAGGAGATCTTGAGCAGGCCGTAGCGGGTGGCGTCGGCGCCGTGCTCGTTGATCGGCTCCAGGGGATCGATGCCCGTACCCAGGGACTTGGACATGCGGCGCCCGTCCGGCGCGAGCACGGTCGAGGTGATGATCACGTCGGTGAAGGGGATCTCACCGAGCAGGAAGAGACCGGAGAAGATCATCCGGTTCTCCCAGAGGCGGATGATGTCCCGCGCGGTCACGTTGACGTGACCGTGGTAGTAGCGCGCGAGAGACTCCGAGCGCTCGGGCCAGCCGAGCGTCGCGAAGGGCCAGAGCGCGGAGCTGAACCAGGTGTCGAGCACGTCGGACTCGCGCGTCAGCTCGCCCGAGCCACAGGTGGCGCACGCCGACGGCTCCGGCCACACGCAGGTTCGATGACCGTCCGGGCAAGTCCAGACGGGGATCTGATGCCCCCACCACAGCTGCCGCGAGACGCACCAGTCCGGCGCGTTCCGCAGCGACTCGATCGCGAACCGATGCTGGCTCTCGGGGTGGTAGCGCACCTCGCCGGCCTCGAGTGCGGCGATGGCCGGCCGCGCGAGGTCACGCATCTCACACCACCATTGGGGGGTGACGAGCGGCTCGATCCGCGAGTGGCAGCGCGCGCACGTGCCGACGGCGTGACGATGGTTCTCGCGTTTCTCGAGCTGGTCGTGCTCTTTCAGCCACGCGACGACCCGCTCGTCGGCGTCCTTCTGGGAAAGCCCCTCGAAGCCTTCGGCGATCATCCGACCGTCGAGACCGACGACGGCGAGCGTCTCCAGCCCGTGGTCGCGTCCGATCTCGAAGTCGACCGGGTCGTGGCCGGGCGTGATCTTGAGGGCGCCCGAGCCGAATCCGGGCTCCACGCGCTCGTCCGCGATCACGGGGATCAACCGGCCCACGACCGGCACGACCACCTCGCGGCCGATGGCCTCGCGATAGCGCTCGTCGTTCGGATTCACCGCGACGGCGACGTCGGCGAGAATCGTCGCAGGACGGACGGTGGCGATCGTAATCGCGCCGTTGCCGTCGGCGAACGGATACCGCGCGTAGGTGAGGACGTCGTCCATCTCCTCGTGCTCGACCTCGAGGTCGGAGATGGCGGTCTCGTGATGCGGACACCAGTTGACGATGCGGTCGGCGCGGTAGATCCAGCCGGCCTCCCACAGCCGCACGAAGAACGTCATCACGGCGGCGACGTAACCGTCGTCCATCGTGAAGCGCTCCCGCGTGTAGTCGAGGGAGGCGCCGAGCCGCCGGAACTGGCCCATGATCGTCCGCCCGGTCTCGTCCAGCCAGGCCCACGTCCGCTCCACGAAGGCGGCGCGGCCGAGCTCTTGACGGGACGTCCCTTCGGCCAGCAACTGCTTCTCGACGACGTTCTGGGTGGCGATCCCGGCGTGGTCGTAGCCGGGCTGCCAGAGGGTGTCGAAGCCGCGCATCCGGTGCCAGCGGACGAGCGCGTCCTGGATCGAGCCGTTGAGCGCGTGGCCCATGTGCAGTTCGCCCGTGACATTGGGTGGAGGGACGCAGATCACGAACGACTCGTCCCGGCGGCGACCGGCGCCGGCCGCGTACAGGCCTTCGCTCTCCCACGTCTGCTGCCAGCGCGTCTCGACGCCGGACGGGTCGTACTGGGCCGGGAGGGCGGTGTCAGTCATGGGAGGTTCAGTGTACGGTCGTCGCCCGCGCGACAGTGCGCCCCACGACGCTCGGCACAAGCCCTACCGGACCGCCGCGAAACCCCCTCCCGGAGCGAAATCCGGCGCCCTTGCGGCCGATCACAGAGCGGCGATGAAGATCGACGAGCACGAGGCGCATATCAACGATGCGCAACACCTGTTCCTGCCGTTCGCCATTGTGACCACGCTGGCGTTCACGGTCGCTGCCGTGTTGCCGGGCCGTCCTGAGAACTGGTGGCCGCTGCTGCTGGCCGCGGCCGTGGCCGCCCTCGGCGGCGCAACAGTGCAGTTCGTGCCATGGCAGCGGCTGCCCGACTGGGTCCTGGCGCTACCTGCGCTTTCCACGTTCGGCGTGGCGGGGTTGCTGCGCGAGGCCCATCCCGCAGCGGGGCTCACGTACGCCTCGCTGCTCCTGCTCCCCGTGATCACGATCGCCCTCACCCAGAGCGGCCGCATGCTGACCCTCGGTTTCGGTGCGATCGCCCTGTTCTTCGGCCTGCCGGTGGCCCTCGATCCGGCCAAGGTCTGGTCGGGTGAGCTGCGCGCCGGGCTGCTGTGGACTGCGTGCCTCATCGTCACCGGCTACGCGATCAACACGTTGCTGCGGGCCAAGCACCGCTCGCGCGCACAGGCGGAGGAGCGAGCTGACACGCTTGCCGAAAGCACCGCCGCGCTCGACGCGCTCGCGCTCGCGCTCCACGGTGTCGCCACCTCCACGGACGGCAGCGCCGCCATCTGCGACGCCGCGCTTCAGGTGGCCGGGGCCTCGATCGCCCTGATCGCACAGGAGGACCGGCCCGGCGAGCTCATGATCACCGCCTCAGCCGGCAAGGATTTCGTCGGTGATCTGATCAAGATCGGCGCCACTCCATCGGGGTGCGCGATCGCGTTCGTCACCGGCGAGCCCCTGTTCATCCCCGACGTGGCGGCGAGCGACAAGGTGTCCGACAAGCTCAAGAGCAGCGGCAAGATCTGCGCCTCCATGCTGTACCAGCCCGTCTTCCTGGACGGCCGCCCGATCGGGGTGCTCGGCATCGGCTGGGACGACCTCAGGCATGTCATCCGCCCGCACGCGAAACAGGCCATCGAGCTGCTCGGGCATCAGGCCTCGACCTCGATCCAGCGCTCGAAGCTGCTGCTGCAGCTGGAGCTGACCGCTCTCACCGATGAGCTCACGGGCGTGCCGAACCGGCGCCAGTGGGAACGCGACCTGCCGCGGGAGATCGCCCGCGCCTCACGTGGCGAGGCACCGCTCAGCGTCGCCCTGATCGATCTGGACCGCTTCAAGCAGTACAACGACACGTACGGGCACCAGGCAGGCGACGTGCTGCTGCACGACGCAGCCGGGGAGTGGCAGCAGGCGTTGCGCGGCGGCGACCTCCTGGCGCGCTACGGCGGAGAGGAGTTCGGCGTCATCCTCGTCGGCTGCGGGATCGACGAGGCGCGCGTCGTCGCCGACCGGCTGCGGCTGGCCACGCCCCACGGCCGCACCTGCTCGATCGGGGTGGCGGAGTGGCGGCCCGGCGAGAGCGCCGACGAGATCGTGGCGCGCGCCGATGCGGCGCTGTACGCGGCCAAGGAGGAAGGACGAAACCGCGTCGTCGTCTCGGGGGAGGAAGCCGGTCTGAAGGTGACAGCCGTCGCTGCGGGCGGGTGACGCCACACCGAGCGCGGGCAGCAGCGGGGCCTTCAGGGCCTCGCAGGGAGCTCAGCCCACCGACCCCCGTGTGCGAGAACGCCATGGCCCCCGTAGTGATCTGACCGCTCGGCCCACGAGGCGGGTCCCGCAACGAAGTTCCTTGTGAGTCCCTGAAGGAACCCACTACGCCAGAAGCCGACCGGCGGGGCGCCGGTAGCGGGGCCCTTCAGGGCCTCGCAAGGAACTACACGGCAGGCGCGCAACGAACTCCTGTGCGTCCCTGCAGGAACCCACTACGCCAGGAGCCGACCGGCGGGGCGCCGCAGCGGGGCTCTCAGGGCCTCGCAAGGAACTACACGGCAGGCTCGCAACGACCTCCTGTGCGTCCCTGCAGGAACCCACCACGCCAGAAGCCGACCGGCGGGGCGCACGCAGCGGGGCCCTTCAGGGCCTCGCAAGGAACTACACGGCAGGCGCGCAACGACCTCCTGTGCGTCCCTGCAGGAACCCACCACGCCACAAGCCGACCGGCGGGGCGCCGGCAGCGGGGCCCTTCAGGGCCTCGCAAGGAACTACACGGCAGGCTCGCAACGACCTCCTGTGCGTCCCTGCAGGAACCCACCACGCCACAAGCCGACCGGCGGGGCGCCGGCAGCGGGGCCCTTCAGGGCCTCGCAAGGAACTACACGGCAGGCGCGCAACGACCTCCTGTGCGTCCCTGCAGGAACCCACCACGCCAGAGGAGCCGACCGGCGGGGCGCCGGCAGCGGGGCCCTTCAGGGCCTCGCAAGGAACTACACGGCAGGCTCGCAACGAACTCCTGTGCGTCCCTGCAGGAACCCACCACGCCACAAGCCGACCGGCGGGGCGCCGGCAGCGGGGCCCTTCAGGGCCTCGCAAGGAGTTCGGCCCACCGACCGGCACGCGCGGCGCGGAGGCGGAACGGCTTACAGGCTGCCGTCTGCGACCGCGCCGAGATCGCCGTCGTCGGCGAGGTCGTGCTCGGCGCTCGTGACGAGCGTGGGCCGCAGGCCCTTGGAGATGGTCTCGCGGGTGACGACGCACTTGGAGACATCGCGGCGGGACGGCAGTTCGAACATCACGTCGAGGAGGGCGCTCTCGATGATCGACCGCAACCCGCGGGCGCCCGTCTCGCGCTCGAGCGCCTTCTGGGCGATCTCGTTGAGCGCGTCGTCCGTGAAGTGCAGCTCGATCGAGTCGTAACCGAAGAAGCGCTGGTATTGCCGCGCGAGCGCGTTCTTGGGCTCGGTGAGGATCCGGACGAGATCTTCCTGCATCAGCTGGTGCACGGCGGAGACGACCGGCAGCCGGCCGATGAACTCCGGGATCAGCCCGAAGTTGACGAGATCCTCCGGCATCACCTGCACCAGCAGCTCGGACGACTCGTCGGAGTGCTTGGAGCGCACGTCGGCCCCGAACCCGACCTGGTTGCGGCCGATGCGGCGCGAGATGACCGCGTCCAGCCCGGCAAACGCGCCGCCGCAGATGAAGAGGATGTTCGTGGTGTCGATCGTCAGGAACTCCTGATGCGGGTGCTTACGGCCACCTTGCGGCGGTACCGAGGCCACGGTGCCTTCGAGGATCTTGAGCAGCGCCTGCTGCACGCCCTCGCCCGACACGTCGCGCGTGATCGACGGGTTGTCGGCCTTGCGGGCGATCTTGTCGACCTCGTCGATGTAGATGATCCCGGTCTCCGCCTTCTTGATGTCGAAGTCGGCGGCCTGGATCAGCTTGAGCAGGATGTTCTCGACGTCCTCACCGACGTAGCCGGCCTCGGTGAGGGCGGTCGCGTCGGCGATCGCGAACGGCACGTTGAGGATGCGCGCCAGCGTCTGCGCCAGCAGCGTCTTCCCGCAGCCGGTCGGGCCGAGCAGGAGGATGTTCGACTTCTGCAGCTCCACGTCGGCGTCGTCCTGCCCCATCCGGACGCGCTTGTAGTGGTTGTAGACGGCGACGGCGAGCGTGCGCTTCGCCTGCTCCTGCGAGACCACGTAGTCGTTCAGGACCGAGTAGATGTCCGTCGGGCGGGGGAGGTTGTCCAGGTCGAGCGAGGTCGGCGAGGTGAGCTCCTCGTCGATGATCTCGTTGCAGAGATCGATGCACTCGTCGCAGATGTAGACCCCGGGGCCGGCGATCAGCTTCTTGACCTGCCGCTGGCTCTTCCCGCAGAAGCTGCAGAGCAGCTGTTCGTTGTTCCCGTCCGACGCTCGAGCCACGTTTCTCCTTTTAGCGCGATTTCGGGCGCCTGCCTAGACCAGTTCCGCGTATCTCGCGGTCTAGCGGTGCGCGATCACCCGATCGATGATCCCGTACTCCTGCGCCTCGTCGGACGTCATGAAGTAGTCGCGATCCATGTCCGAACGCACCTTGTCCATCTCCTGACCGGTGTGGTGCGCCATGATCTCTTCGAGCTTTCGCTTGAGCGCGATCGTTTCCTTTGCGTGGATCTCGATGTCCGACGCCTGGCCCTGGTATCCGCCCCAGACCTGGTGGATGAGGATCTTCGAGTTGGGGAGCGCCATCCGCTTGCCGTTGGCCCCGCCCGCCAGGAGGAGCGCGCCCATGCTCATGGCGATGCCGACGCAGATGGTGGACACGTCCGGCTTGATGAACTGCATCGTGTCGTAGATCGCGAGACCGGAGTAGACCGAACCTCCGGGCGAGTTGATGTAGAGCGAGATGTCCTTGTCGGGATCCTCCGACTCGAGGTGGAGGAGCTGCGCCACGATCAGGTTGGCGATCTGGTCGTCGACCTGGGTACCGAGGAAGATGATCCGCTCGTTGAGCAGACGCGAGTAGATGTCGAACGAGCGCTCGCCGCGTGACGTCTGCTCGATGACCATGGGGATAAGCGGGCTCATCAGTTCTCCTTGCTGCCGGGTGTCCACAGTTTCTTCTCAGGCCCACCCTTTTCCTTGTCGGGCGTCCAGATCGCCTCACGGGCCTCCGCCTGCTCCACCGAGATGCGCTTGACCTCGGAGACGAGGCGGTCGAGCGCCTTCTTCATGCGCAGGTCCTCGCGCAGCGTCTCGTGGTGGCCGTGGGCCCACATCTCCTCGATCACCTCGTCCGGGTCCTCCTCGGCTGCTGCGGCCTGCTCGCGGATCAGGTCCTTGATCTCGTCGTCGGAGACCTCGATGCCCGCCTGCCGGGCGACGGCCTCGAGCGCGAGCTCGCGCGCCACGGACTGGGCAGCCTCGATGCGCACCTGGGCGGTGAGCGCCTCGGCAGTCTGTCCGGTGACCTGGAAGTAGGCCTCGGGTGAGATGCCGCGGTTGGCGAGCGAGCGTACGAAGCTCTGCAGCAGCTCGCGGGCACGCGTCTCGACGAGCGGCCCGGCACCGACCACGGCCGAAGCCTTGACCAGCTCGTCCACGGCGGTGGTGCGGAAGTGCGCGTCGATCTCCGCCTCGAGCGCATCGCCGATCCGGCTTTCGACGTCGGTGCGGAGCGCGGCCAGGTCGTCGAACTCGGTGGCCCGGCGTGCGAGCTCGTCGTCGATCTCGGGGAGCGCCCGTCCGTGGATCTGCTTGAGGGTGGCGGTGACAGTGGTGGTGCTGCCGTCGGACAACTCGTAGTCGATGTCGGACGGCTCGCCCACGCGGGCACCGACGAGGGCCTGCTCGATCTCCTCGACGAGGCGGCCGGCGCCAAGCTCGACGACGGTGTCGGACTGGCTGTCCCCGGTCGGGGTGACGAGGTCGACGACGACCGTGTCGCCCGCTTCGGCGGGGCGATCGTCGGCGGGGATGAGCTCCGCCACGCTCAGGCGCAGCGCTTCGAGCTCCTGCTGGACGAGCTCGTCGGGGACTGTGACCTCGGCGCGTGGCACCTCGAGCGTCGTCCAGTCGACGACGGTTGGGATGGGCTGCACCTCGATGGTGGCGCTGAACGTCCATGGCGTCTCGTGGGAGCTCGGCAGCGTCGTGTACTCGTACTCGGGTGGGGAGACCGGTCGCAGGCGCGTGCGTGCGGCAGCCGACCAGAACCAGCCGCCGATGTGGGTGTCGATGGCCTCGGCCCACAGGCGGTCTTTCCCGACCTTGGCGAGCAGCACCTGCCGCGGCACCTTGCCTTTGCGGAAGCCGGGGATCTTCACGCTCTCCGCGAGATCACCGGCCGCATGCTCCACGGCGTGCTCGAGCTCGTGCTCGGAGACATCCACCGTGAGGCGGACGCGGTTCTCGGCGAGCTCTTCGACCTGCGGCGTCACTGGCCCATTAGAGCAAAGAGCCGGAGGCTCCCGGCCGTCAGGGTGCGTGAGCGGGGCGCGGGGTGACGCGGGCCTCCGGCGGGACCGAGCGCTCGAGCCGGACTGCGGCGAGTGCAATGAGCCCGAGCGCAGCCGCCGCGCCGATCCAGAGCAGGGCGGGAGCCACTGCCAGCAGCGCACCCACCAGAGCCGGGCCGAGGGTGAGCCCGAGGCCGTAGGAGGTGGGCACCAGCCCGAGGGCGCGAGCCCGTATCTCAGCCGGGGCGATCTCTGCGATCAGCGTGGAGAGCACGGGGAGCACGCACTCCCCGATGGCGAAGGTGACGGCGACGATCGCGATTGCCGCCAGGGCGAGACGTCCGTGGAGCGACTCCCCTGCGGCCAGGACGGCCAGCCAGCCGGCGGCCCAGAGCACACCGGCGACAGCGACGTAGCGCAGCCGGTCGCGGCCTTCGAGGAACCGCGCCACAGGGAGTTGGAAGATGACCACCGCGATCGTGTTGAAGACGAACACGAGGCCGATGCCACGTTCGTCGATCCCCGCCTCCCGCAGCGAGTAGAGCGGGAGGCCGGCTTCGAACACGGCGTAGCCGGCGAGCACGAGCGCCGCGTTGAGACCGACGACACCGAGCACCGCCTTCTGGCGGAAGAGGCGCCGGTAGCCGCCTGCGGGCCGGCTCTCTCTGCTCGCGGTGGCTTCGTCGCGGGCGCGCGAGCGGAGTGTCAGGACGACGAGGGCGAAGAGCACGCTCGTTGCCGCGTCGAGCAGGATCAGCACGGTGAACGTGGTCGGGTTGCCGACCTGCGCCACGAGGCCGGCGACGAGCGCGCCGAGCCCGAGCCCGAGGTTGTTCGCAGCACGTGTGGCGGAGAACGCCATGTGCAGCTGGTCGCGCTCGGCGACGGCGACGACGAACGCCGACACCGCGGGGCGGGCCACCCCGTAGCCGAGGCCGGCGACCGCCATCGCGGACGCTGCGACACCGGTGGTCGTGGCGAAGGCGAGCACGCTGGTCCCCGCAGCGGTGACGAGCAGGCCGGCGATCAGGGTCGGCTGCGCGCCGCGGGCGTCGGCGATCGAGCCGCCGAGGATCGTCCCCACCAGGCCGGCCCCGGCGAACGCGGCGAGCACCGCCCCGGCCACGCCGATGGACAGGCTGCGCACCTCGCTCAGGTAGATGAGCAGGAACGGCGTCGTCATGCCCTTCCCGAGCGTGTCCAGGAACGAGCCGCCGGTCAGCCGCCATAGGCGGGGCGTCAGCGAGGGGACGAAGGCGCGCAACCGGATCAGCCCGCCACTGTCAGTGCGACGAACTGGCCCGGATGATGGAGTCCCACGAGGGTGGATGGGATGACAAGGTTCAGAGCCCGAAGACGAGGCCGAGGGCGGCGTCGAGGTCGCGGAGCTCGGAGGAGCTCAGGCGTCCGCTCGAGTCGCCTAGAGAATCTGGGCTGATCGCAGTCATCTGCTCGACGAGTACGCGCGTCGGCCTCCCACCGACTTCGATCGTCGGCCTGAAGGAGCGAGCCGGCGCCGACGTCGAGGTCGGAGCCACCAGCACGGTCGAGAGGGCGAGCAACTCGTCGGCCTGGACGACAACGGCATACGGTGCGCCACGTTGTTCCGAGCCACGCGTCCCGCGCGGCAGCCGCAGCCGGAATACCTCGCCTCTGACCACGCGCTAGGAGGGCTCCGACCAGGCCGCGGCGATCGCGTCCATCTCCCCGCGGATACGGCGGGCCTCTGCCAGATCGGCCTCATCGCCGGCGGCCAGCTCGGCTTCGAGACGTAACGCGCTCTTCCGGCGCCGCGACTCGGCTGCCTCGCGCAGCGCGAGCCTGATCGCCTCCGAGTCGCTCCGCCCCTCGTTGCGAAGCAACGCCAGATCCCTCTCGGAGCGTTCGTCCAACCGCGCCTGCACCGTTCGCGCCACAATCGGATCGTACCACACATCGTACTACGCGCGTCATTGCTACTCAGCGGGGACGCCCGCTGCGAGCTCAACGTCGAGCAGCGCCGACCGACCTTCTACGAATCGGGACCGTCCGGTCTGTGGCGCCCGCACCTGTGCTCGAGCCAACCCCTCGCGAGGCCCTAAAGGGCCCCGCAGCCTCAAGGCCCCGCAACGCCAGGGGCTCGCGGCGCCTCCGCCCCCCGGCGCGCTGGTTAGCGCTTCGCAGGGCGGCGCGGCAGCAGCGCCCAGGACTTGAGCGAGGCACACCAACGCCGGCCGGCAAAGCGCATCAGGCCTCGGTCAGGCACCTGAGAGGACGGCTTTCAAACAGTGAAGATCTCTGGTGGGTGCTCGTCGAGGTCTGACTTGCTTTCAAACAGTGACTTTCAGGAGATCCTCAGTCGCCTCATGCGCGGACACACATTGTGATCGAACGTTCGTTCGTACTCCCAGCATACTCTGCGGAGTCGGTTTTGAGCAATCGGGCTAGGCGCCGCTATCGCCTTTCCGTATACGGAGCCGACTCCGCGACGAGGTCGCTGCTTCGGGTCCAGTTGGGTGGAGGTAGTAAGTCAGGGCCGTCCCTTGACGATGCGTGTTCGACGAACGCCGGCTATCCGGATCGTCGAAATGAGCCATGAAGCAGGCATCCACCGACCGTAGCCGAGACGATCCCGTGGAACTCCACGCCCGCTGTATCGGCGAACGATCCGCCGACAGACAGCTCTCCGCCACGACCACATGTCACATAGACATCCACGGTCAGCACGGCGCCCTACGAAAGGGGGTCCACGTAATGGCCGGTTCTCGAGTCACGTTGCGTCGCTTGCCGTCCCAAGCTTCGCACGGGATTTCTCCTCGCGTCGACTGTTCACAGAGAAGATGTGTTCTTACATCAGAACCTTCGGCGGAAATCGTCGTCTCTGACTGAGACGTATCAGAGCCCACGACGCTAATCAAGAGAAATCCCACACCACCGCCATTACCTCGGCACCGCAATCCGTCAGGGGTCCTCAGGCAGGATATCCACAACGGCCAACCGGGGTAAAGTACACTATGGGGTACCGAAGGGTGTTCTGGCGATCCCTTGGTCGGTCCAGACAGGACGGACGCGACAAGCGCTGCCAGAAGCACCACGACAGAGGCGAGCAGTAGACTGGACACCGTAAGTCTGTGGCGCCGCATGTTGATCTTGGTCTTCATTTCGGTTTTGGTCGCCGGCCTCCGAACGTGCCAGCTGAGACCGTGACTCCTTCTCCTGAGACGTACACGGCGCCACTTGCCTCCACGCGGGCATTCACGCGATTCTGATACGCGCCCGAATCAAACATGGCGCCTCCACCTGGCGCCATCGGTTCAGACGACCCATTACAGACTCCTCTCACCCAGGGCCGATGCCCCAGAATCAAGTGTCCACATACGGGATCAAGTGCCGGCCCACCACGCCGCAGCGCGCGGGTCAAGCAGACCTAGTACCGCTATAGATCACGAACTCTGGATGGGACGATTCTCCCACATGGCCAATCAGCTTCACGAAGTCGGCGCTGAGATTAGCTGACCTCACTACGTCGGCGAGCTGCTCCAGAGCGTCGGCCAAATCGTCGCTGCCGGGGGCGAACGTTAACCGGCGGATTGGCCATGATGGCTCTTTCGCTCCTGAGTCACCCTCAAGACTCGGCCGCTCGAAATAGACTGCTCCGGTCACAATCGGGCACCCGTCCTCAAGTTCGGTGTGTATAACGACATCTAGCATCGAGTCAGAGCAGGCAGCACGCCCTGCCTGCAATCGCGACCAGAGATCGGCTTGGCGCTCTGCCGGAACAGTTATCGCGAAGTGTTGACACCGGTGGTCGGACACCCGGTCGTCGCCGTCGAGACGTCGCTGAGAAGTCATTACTTCTTTCTCTTTCGTTGATTGGGGTCTGTCCGAGACTTTGTGTAGTTGCTGTGGTCTGACTTCGCTGGCTTGAGCGCTGGCGGGATGGGAGCACAGACGATGACTGGAGTGTCGGACGAGCCGGGTGTGGGCCGTGGCGAGCGAGCTGGTGCCGCGGCGGGATTCGGGCGAGCTGCGTGGTTGGGCGGAGTTGTTGGTGGAGCGGGCCCGGGAGGACGGGGTTGCCTTGACAGGCGAGGGTGGGCTGCTGACGGAGTTGATGCGGCATGTGTTGCAGACCGGTCTTGAGGTCGAGATGGTCGAGCACCTCGGCTACGAGGCGCATGAGCGGGGCAAGCGTGTCGGGGCGAACGCGCGCAACGGCTACTACGACAAGACGGTAACGACGGAGATCGGCGAGGTCGAACTGCGTGTCCCCCGTGATCGCGACGGGAGGTTCGAGCCGGCGACGGTGCCGAAGTACCAGCGGCGCCTCGATGGGCTCTCGGGCAACGTGATCTCGTTGTACGCGAAGGGGCTGACGACCGGCGAGATCGTCGACGAGATGGTCGCATGGCAGAACCGGCCGCTCGACCCGCTCTACGCCGTACTCGTGATCGACTGCCTCGTGATCAAGGTCAGAGGCTCCCAGGTTGCGAACCGACCCGTCTACGTCGCGATCGGGGTCAACCTCGATGGTGAGCGCGACCTGCTCGGAATGTGGCTCGGCCCCACTGGCGGGGAGGGCGCGAAGCAGTGGGCAACGATGCTGACCGAGCTCAAGAACCGTGGCGTGCAGGACGCGCTGATCGTCTGCTGCGACGGCCTCAAAGGCCTGCCCGAGAGCATCCGTACGACGTGGCCGCAGGCGACCGTGCAGACCTGTGTCGTGCACATGGTCAGAAACAGCCTGCGCTACGCCGGCCGCCAGCACTGGCAGCGAATCACGGGGCAGATGCGCGAGATCTACACCGCCCCGACCGTCGAGGCGGCCGAGGCGCGCTTCGCCGAGTTCGCCGGCGAGTGGGCCGACACCTATCCTGCGATGATCAACGCCTGGGAACACAGCTGGCCGGAGTTCGTGCCATTCCTCGAGTTCCCCGTCGAACTGCGCAAGGTCGTCTATACGACGGATGAGATTGTCAAGTGCGAGTGGTCGGGCGTTGGGGTTGCCAGTGAGCGACCATCACTTCGTAGGCGCGTTCGGAGTGCTCGACGAGTGCTCGTTCCTGATCGCGTAGCTGCTTGACGTGGTAGTCGTGCGTTGCTCCGCGTACGGGTCCGCGCTTCGAGGTGGCGCCGGCGGCGAGCTCGAGCGTGCGGCGCTTGTGGGCGTTGAGGCTGGGGCGGGCGAACGCGTAGTCCTCGCCTCTGCTGATCAGGTGCCAGCAGAGGACGGTCATCTTGCGGGCGGTCGCGACGGTGGCGACCTGGAAGCCGCGGCGTTCTTTGACGCGCCGGTAGAAGGCACGCAGAGGGCCGGGGGCCTGGGAGGCCGAGAACGCGGCCTCGACGAGCATCCCGCGCGCCTGCGCGGGTCCGGCCTTGGTGATCCGCCCGTGAACCGGGGTTCCGTTGCCGGATTGGCGCACGCGCGGGTTCAGGCCGAGGTAGGAGACCAAGCGGTCGGGGTTGTCGAAGCGGTGGAAGTCGCCGACAGCGGCGACGATCGCCATCGCGACGGTGACGTCGATCCCGGGCACGGTCATCAACCTGGCGACAATGGGATCGTCGATCGCCTCGACCGCGATGTCGCGTTCGACCAGCGCGAGCTCGTCAGCGTGGAAGTCCAACTGACGGATCAGCGCGTCGACGCTTCGCCACTCGTCCGCCGGCAGGTCCTGCCGGTCGAGCCAGCGGCGGCCGACACCGGAGAACATGTCGGCGTGCGGGCAGGTAGGCACGAGGTTGCGGGCGATCACGCCGTGCACCTGGTTCTTGATCCGCGTGCGCTGCTTGACGAGATGCGTGCGGCGCGCGACAAGCCGCCTGAGCATCCGGGTGCGGTCGTCTGGAACCCATGTTTCGGGCAGGAAGTCGGCGGCCAACAGTTGCGCGAGGATCCTCGCGTCGACCTTGTCGGTCTTCACCTTCGCCTCCGCGATCGCCCTCGTCTTCCGCGGGTTCGAGACGACGACCCGTCTGACGAGCGGCCTGAGCATCGTCGCGATCGCGTCCGAGTTCGTCGTCGCCTCCAGCGCGACCTCGTCATCCAGACGCAGATCGGCCGCCCAGGCACGCAGCTCCTCGGGGCGCACCCCGATCCGGCCTTCGTCACGGCACAGGCCGTCCTCCACGACAGCGATCTGCGCGAACGAGCGATGTACATCCATCCCGATCGACCTCACGACCCACGCTCTTTTCAGCTCGATGACTCGAGGAACGGCCGGGCGGAAGCGACAGAAACGGATTCGCGCTCGCAGCGCAGTCGGGCCAGTCGCAGGGGCGGCCACGTACTAACACGAGCTCGCAGCTCAAGGTATAGAACGGCCTGCCCTAGCTTCGTTCCTCCACGACGCCCCCAACCCGACCATCTGACCCTAGAACGTCGGGCCGACAGCAGACCGAGACGCAGGGATGTCATACCTGATACAAACGCGATCGAGAGCCTCCACGCCCGCTTCCGCCGGGCGGTCCGGCACCGCGGCCACTTCCCGACCGAGCAGGCCGCGATGAAGGTGCTCTACCTCGTCGCGACCCGCAGACGCAAGAACCGGCAGGACATGACCGGCAAGATCACCGGCTGGAAAAGCATCTTGAACACACTGCACGTCCACTACGGCGACCGCATCGAGGCCGCCAACAACCGATGACCGCCACAGCTACTTACACAAAGAATCTGACAGTCCCCGAACGGGGTCAAGTGCCCTTGTCCGTGGTCGCCCCGACGGTTTGGGTACTCAGCTGCTGCCCGTTGTAGGTGCGTGTGACCAGCGACCCCGCGGAGGGGGTTTCCTGGGTGACGTTGCCGATTGTGTCCAGCTTGAACGCCGTCGAGGTGCCCGTGCCCGGGTTCTCGTTGACCAGCCGCTCGCGCGCGTCGTAGGTCCAGTTGGCGGTGCAGGTGGCGTTGTAGCAGGCAGCAGCCGCGTCGGGGCCTTTCAGCTGGAAGACGTCACTGACGCGGTTGCCGTTCAGATACTGGCCGGTCGTGGTGTAACCCAACGCGTGCTGCCCGACCATCGTGGTGTCAGGACAGCCGGTGACCGTCCCGGCTAGTCTCCGGAGTACTTCCGATGATAGTGCTTCCAGCGAAGGTACATACCAAGGTTCAACATCACCACGACCGCCAGTGCGCCAAATAGACCCGCGACACCTTTGCGATCCCAGGCCTCTAGAGTACCTACGAAGCAGGCGGTTATCCACGCGTAAGCGATAACATTCAACCATCTCTTTCCCGAAGAAACTTCCTGTTCTTCGGTCATATCGTCTCGTAGCGCAGGCTACATCGTGATGTCTTTGACGAACAGAACCGGATCACTTGAAGATACCTCGTGTCAGCCTCTCACACGCCTTGACGAAGGGGTTCTTGACTCCAACACTCTTCGAGAGGTGGCCGCCCGTCACGGACCCACACACGAACTCGGCAACATCTTTGAGAATCTTCCACACCCCCTTTTGGTCGGATTATCGACACAGCGGACCGCATCCACCAAAATGTTAGCGCCCGCTGCTATGACTGCACATGCGACAACCGCTGATGGGTTTTTGAGAGCCTTACACGCAATCGATGCTCCCAGCTGGGCAATCTCTAGCGTGTGATCCTTTAGCCATCCGAGTCCGGGCCTAAGGTTGACATACTTGGGCGGCGAGTAGTTGGAGGTCTCCAATTTCGTCGCTTGATGCTGGCCAGACCCATTCGTCCAGGTGTAGGTGGTTCGAACCGATGTCACTGTGCCCCCATTGCGATTGTCGTACACTTGAATCGTGACACTGACCGCTACGCCGTCGGCTCTAGTTGTTGTAAAGGTGACAGGAATCGAGTCACCGCCGCCGCCGGCAACCGATGCCGCAACATGGCCATCAACCTCAATGAAATTGATCGGGTTCCCGGCTGCGAAAAGATATCGGTTGTTTGTGAGCGGATCGATCGCCAATCTGAAGTTGGCCAATGCGCCAGAGTAGCTGTCATGCTGCAAGAACCTCCCTGTGCCGGCGGAGTACCTTCGCGCCCCCATGTCCAGCGTGCCGGAGCCTGTGTCTAGTCGCTTTCCGGTGTAGCGGTAGGGGTTGGTCTTGTTGGAGAACCCCGCAGCGGTCTTGGAGAGGGCGGCGTTGGCGGCCCCGTAGCCGACGTACCCATACGACTCCTTGACCACGTTGGCCTGATGGATCAGCAGGCTGACGGAGGTGTGCGGGTCGTACAGATAGCTGTATCGGCTGGTCGTGGCGCCGACGGTCTCGGCGATGGTGGCGCGGTTCCCGAACGCGTCGTAGGCGTAGCGCTTGGTCGATTCGTCGCCCCGCTCAACGCTTCCTTGGAAAGCGCGTTGGTGACGCCGACGTAGGTGAAGTCGTAGGTGGTGGTCGCCGCGGACTCGGTGGACACCTGCTTCACCGGCCGGTCCAACGGGTCGTTGGTGT
>CAVTWR010000012.1:0-80088 GCA_963738505.1 uncultured Actinomycetes bacterium
GGACCCCATCATTACGAGTGATGTGCTCTACCAACTGAGCTACGTCGGCGCTCCAGCATGGTAGCGCCGCCGCGCCTGTCGGTCAGCAGGGGGCGGGCGACGCCGGCGGGTCTGTCCACGGCAGCGCGGCCCCACAGAACAGCGGCTCCGCCACCTCCGGCCCGTACCGCTCCGCCACCACCGCGAACGCCCGGTCCAGCGTCGGCGGCCGGTGGGCACGGTGGCCGTCGGAGGCGACGAGCGAGACGATCCCGTCGTCCAGCATCGCCCACGCTGCTTCCGCGGCCTCGGCGTCGTCCTCCCCCGTCAGCGACGAGCCGTTGAGGCAGAGCAGCCAGCCCTCACGGGCGAAGCGCCGGGCGGCGTGGATGTCCCCGGCGAACGCCGGCGAGCGCTCAGGATGGGCGACGACGGGGACGAGGCCGGCCTTCCGCACCCTACGGCAGGCGCTTTCCGTGTCGGCAATCGCCTGGCCCTGATCGACCCACCAGCCCGGGCACTCGACCAGCACCCCCCTCGTGCCTTCGAGCAGGAAGTCGCGCGGGTCGGCGTTTCGCAACACCGTCGGGAACACCTCGGAGCCGCGCCGCAGGTCGAGGCCCAGCTCGCCGGCCTGCTCGCGCAACACCGGGAAGGAATGGTCGTACAGCTCGATCCGCCGCTTCGTCAGCGGATAGTTGCCCCACGGCGCGTGCGCGTGCGGCGTGGCGAAGAGCACGCTCGTTCCCGTCTCCACCGCCAAACGGCACAGTTCGAGCCCTTCCTCGAGCGAGCGGGCGCCGTCGTCGAGCGACGGCACGACGTGCGAATGGACGTCGACGAACCCGGGGAGCGGCATGCTCTCACACTGCCAGCAACACCGCCGGCGCCGCCGTCTAGACGAGTCGTGGCCCCCGGCGAGAGACGGGGGCCACGATGCTGTGACGAGCTATGCGTGGAACGGGGAACTACTCCGCTGCCGCGTCCTGGTCGTCGTTCTCCGCCGTCGCCTGCTCCGCGTTCGCGGCATCGACGATCACGATGTTCTCGCAACCGATGAGGCGTGTCCGCGGGCGCTCGGCACGGAGGATGGTGACCGTGTCGTTGCCGGCGCCGCAGTGCACGAAGTCCGCGTTGCCGTCCGGGGCGAGCACGTGCAGCTGGTCGTCGCCGGGGCCGCCGTGGATCGTGTCCGCACCCCACCCGCCGAACACCGAGTCGTTGCCCTCGCCGCCACGCACGAAGTCGCTCGAGGAGCCGCCGCCGACGCGATCGTCGCCGGGCCCGCCCGTCACGGAGTCGCTCTCCGAGCCGCCCCACATGCGGTCGTTGCCGTTGCCGCCGTGCAGGACATCACGGCCGATGCCGCCGTAGATGGTGTCGTCGCCCTCCCCACCGCGGGCGATGTCGTGACCCTGGCCGGAACGCACGAGATCGTTCCCGCCGAGAGCGGAGATCCCGTCGTTGCCGGCGAACGCGCGAATCTCGTCCGCCTCCTCGGTGCCCTTGAGACGGTCGTTGCCGGCCGTGCCGTTGATGACGGCGGCCATCGCGACCGAGGCGAGCGCGAGCGCCGCCACCGCCGCGACCAGCACACTCAGACCCTTCAACTGCATCTCCGCTTCCCTCCTTGTCGGAATTGACTGCCTCATTAGGCACCGCGCGTTTGAGCGCCCGATGTGCAGAGGGAAAGCGAGGGGAAAGGCTTTTGTTCGGGGTGTGTGAGCCGCTACTGCGGCACGTCCAAACGTTGACCTGGAACTCGATGTTGCGGGGGCCGCACTAGCGTTTGTGGGGTCGGCCGCGGGGCGGCCGGCGGTTTCTCTCGCGATCAGGCTCCGCTTCGCGGAGGGCCACTTCGTGGCCCGTGATCGCGTATCGCAGTACCGCTTGAAACGGCAGGAGACACCCGCACTAGGCCGCCGCTGCTCAGAACGCGCGGCTCAGGCGGATGAACAGCGACTCGAGGAAGAGGCCCGGCGCGACGTTGAACTCCTCCGCCACCCGCCAGGCCTCCCGGACGATCAGGACGGCAGCCTCCGCGCCCTGCTCGCTCCCTCGCCCCACCAACACGTCCTCGTCGAGCGCAGCCGCATGATCGGCGTTCGCGACCGCAGTGCGCGCACCCGCGGCGACCGCCAGCAGATCGCGGAACCACAGACCCAGCTCGTCCAGCGAGGCCAGCAACTCCTCCTTCTCCGCGCCGCGGGCCGCCCGGCGAACGCGCGTCTCGGCCTCGCGTGCGGGAAGGTCGAAGTCGGCGATGGCCGCTTCCTCCCGCTCCTTGGCCCGGGCCGCGGCAACGCTGCAGGCCGAGAGCACCACCGCAGCGGCCGCCGACGCATCGAAGTCCTCGGCCAGGTAGACAGACCGGGCGGCCTTGAGCAGCGCCGTGCGGCGGGCCCGAGCCTCGGGGTCGAGCAGCCGGCGGGCTCGGTCGAGACGGCCGCCCGCCACACGCGCGAGCGCGTCCGCCTCGTGGCCGCCGAGGTCGGGAGCGTGCTCGCCGATCCAGCTCCGCACGGCGCCGCGCGACAGTCGCCGGAACGGCACCAGCTGGCAGCGCGAGCGGATCGTCTCGGGCAGCGGGCCGAGCTCGTCGGCCACGAGCACGATCGTCGCGTACAGCGGTGGCTCCTCCAGATCCTTGAGCAGGGCGTCCGCCGCGTCGTCGTTCATGCGGTGGGCGTCGAAGATCAGGTAGACGCGGCGATCGGCCTCGAAGGGGCGCATATGCAGATCGCGGTGGAGCTCCCGGATGCGATCGATGCGGATCATCTCGCCGAGCGCCTCGATCACCACCAGGTCGGGGTGGGTTCGGGCGCGCACCCGGCGCTCGTCCCCGAGCAACGTCGCCGCGAACCCGAAGGCCGCCGTCCGCTTGCCGACCCCCGCCGGGCCGTGGAGCAGGAAGGCATGTGCGTGCCCCTCACCCCGCGCGGAGCCGAGCAGACGCTTCGCCTCCATCTGCTCCGGCACCGTCGGCAACCAGTCCACCGTCATCGGCGTGCGACCTGATTCACCGTCTGCCATACCACCTCCGCGATCAGGGCAGGTGCGCCTCCGGCGTCCACGGTCACGTAGCGCTCCGGGAACAGCGCGGCCAGCTCGCGGTACCCGGCTCCTGCGGCCTGCTGGAACGGATGGCCCTCACGTTCCAGCCGGTCCCGTGTCGGTCCCATTCGCGCATCGGCCTCATCGGCTGCCAGCTCGAGCAGGATCGTCCGGGTCGGGAGCAGGCCGCCCACGACTGCGAGGTTGAGGTCGAGAACAGCCTGCAAACCGAGACCGCGCGCCACGCCCTGGTAGGCGACGGAGGAGTCGAGATAGCGATCGCACACGACCACGACGCCGCGCTCGAGCGCCGGCCTGATCACATGCTCGACGTGCTGCGCACGGGAAGCCGCGTACAGTGCCGCCTCCGCCCACGGGGCCACCTCGCCGCCGTGCAAGACGAGGTCGCGCACCGCCTCGCCGAGCGGCGTCCCGCCCGGCTCGCGGGTCAGAACCACCTCGCGACCCGTCGCTTCGAACCGGTCGGCCAGCAGCGCCGCCTGCGTCGATTTCCCCGACCCGTCGATTCCCTCGAACGTCACGAACACGTCCCTGAGTATGGTGCAGCGGTGCGAGCCGTGGTCACAGGAGGAGCAGGCTTCATCGGGTCGCATCTCGCGGATGCGCTCCTCGCGCGCGGCGACAGCGTGACCGTGATCGACGACCTCTCCACGGGAAAACGGACGTACGTGCCGTCCGGGGCCACGTTCGTCGAGCATGACATCCGCGAGCCGCTGAGCCTGCAGGCCGACGTCGTCTTCCACCTGGCCGCGCAGGCTGACGTGGGCACGTCGATGGAGCAACCCGTCTACGACGCACAGGTCAACGTCATAGGAACGGTCAACGTACTGGAGGCCGCGCGCCAAAGTGAGGCGGATTTCGTCTTCGTCTCCACCGGCGGCGCCATCTACGGTGAGGTCGAGGCCCCGGCCAACGAAGACACGCCCCGCCGCCCGGTCTCCGCCTACGGCATCGCAAAGCTCGCTGCTGAGGAGTACGTCGCCGGCTGGCGCCGCATGTACGGCCAGCGAGGGGTCGTCTGCAGACTTGCGAACGTCTACGGACCGCGTCAATCCAGCGGGCTCGAAGGTGGCGTCGTCTCGATCTTCCTCGAGCGCATGGCTCGCGGGCAGGACACCACCATCTTCGGGGACGGAGGCATCACACGCGACTTCATCCACGTCGCGGACGTCGTCGACGCGCTCCTCGCGGTCGCCGGCCGGACCGAGGCGACCTACAACGTGGGCACAGGCATCGAGACGTCCATCGCCGAACTCCATCGCGTCTGCCTCGAGCTGGCGGGGAGCGAAGCGACTCCGAACTTCGGTCCACCGCGGCCAGGCGATGCCAGGCGCAGTGTGCTCGACGCCTCCCGTGCAGCCGACGACTTCGGCTGGAAGGCCCGCATCGGGCTGGAGGCAGGGATTCGGGACACCTGGGAGTGGATTCGCACGATCGTGTGATCGCGGGAGGACTGGGTGTGCCCAGCGCGAACCCGGCAGACGATGGATCTGCCGCTGCACCATCCCCGTTCCCGACCGCGCACGACCTTTCCCTGGCGCACGTTCGCCGTCGTGGCGGCCCTGGTCGCCTCCGTCGAGCTGATCCTGCTCGTGGTCGCCGGCGGCGCGCTGCTGGCCGGTTCCGACGGCAAGCCGGCCAAGGCGAGGAAGAAGGCGGCGAGCACGAAGGTCGTGGCGCAGAAGGCGCCGATCGTCATGGCGCCGAAGCTGCCGGCCGCCGAGCTCAGTCGCACCCGGGTGCGCGTGATGGTGTTGAACGGCAACGGCCGAAGCGGCGCCGCGGCCTCCGCCGCGCAGCGCGTGAAGGCCAAGGGGTACAAGCTCGGCACGGTCGGGAACGCCCCCAGCCACGACTATCCCCGCTCCGTCGTCATGTACCGCGCCGGCTACGGCGGCGAGGCCACCCGCTTCGCCCGCGATCTCGGCGTCAAGCAGGTCTCTCCGCTCGACGGCATGCGCCCCAAGTCCCTGGGCCGGGCTCAGGTCGTACTGGTTCTCGGGCAGTAGTTCCTGGTGAGCCCCTGAAGGGGCCCACACGCGCGGGGAACACGCGCGCGGGGCCTTTCAGCCTGGATCCACCGATTGGCGTGATCGCGGGGCGCCTGCCAGGGTCGTCAGGACGTGCGCGGACAGCGTCGGGCAGGCTGGTTGCCGGTGCGACGCTGTCCACGCGCGGAGCGCACCGACCGGCTGCAAGCCCTCCACGCCCTTTCGGAGGGGTTACACCCGGTCGGGGAGCGCCCTGGCGGGCCTGGCAGGATGCACCGCCCACGCCAAGCGGTGAATCCAGGCTCAGGGCCTCGCAAGACGTTCAGCCCCTAGAACGGAAACGGTTCACAGGCGCTGGCCCCTTCAGGGGCTCAAGACGCAAGTGCGGCACCCACGACACCAACGAGAGTTCCAGGTCGAACGGTTCGAGGGCCGCACTGGCTATGCGGGTGCCTCCCGCTCACAGGCTCCCTCGTTGACCGCGTCGCGACTGCGGTCGAGCTCCCCGCCGTCGCGCCACGACGTGGCTCGCGGATCGAGCGTGTAGGCGTCGTTCAAGGCCTGGTAGGCCGCACACAGGCGGCCGAGATCGAACTCGAACAAGCCGAGCTCGCGATGCGTGCGGGGGTTCTCGGGCTGGCGCGAGACGGCGAGACGGTACAGCCGGCGGGCCCCGACCACGTCGCCGTCGAGCTGCGTGAACAACGCCTCCGAGAGCACGGGCTCGAGCGCCAGCGGGTCGAGCGAGCGGGCCGCACGTACCTGCTCCAGCGCGCGATCCAGGCGGCCCGCGTCATAGCTTGCCTCGGCAGCCTCGAGGCGCCGCTCGGCGAGCCAGGGCCCGAGCACGACGACCGCCAGTAGTGCCGCACCCGCTGCTGCTGCCGCGACGCCCAGGAGGCCGGCCTGCGAGCGCCGCAGCGGCCGGCCCAGCGCGAAGAGCGCACCGCAGACGAAGAGCGCCGGTGCCGTGACAGCGAGGAAGTCGAGGTCGTAGTCGACCAGGGAGTGCACGCCGTACGCGAGCGGCACCCCCAGCAGGCCGACGAGTGCCGGGCGCTCCTCGAGACCCACCGCGGCCAGGGCCCGTCTGGCACCGAGGACGACGGCGACGGCGACCGCGATCCCGAGCAAGACCCCTGCGAGGCCGAGGTCGGCCAGGAGCTGCAACGGGACACTGTGCGGCTCGGTGACGGGAGTTCCATCGTCTCGCACCTGGAACCGCGCGATCGCGTACGTTCGCGCACCCGTTCCCTGGGGGTTGTCACGGAAGATCTCGAGCGTCTCGCCCCACCAGTCGAGACGGTTGTTGAGGCACGGCTCGAAGCCACGCCCGGCCTCGTTCGAGCACTCTCCGAGCGAGAGCCCGGAGGCCGCAGCCGAGGCGGCGAGCCCGATCGCAGCGGCCGCGGCAAGCGCCAGGAGCGAGGGCAGCACGACACCACGCCTGGCCGAGACGACCCTCTCCACCCGGCCCCGCGCGACCGTGGCGGCACCGACGAGGAGCGCGACCACGAGCAGCACCGCGAGGATCGTGCCGTCGCGCGCTCGATCCCCACGCGAGGCCCCCGCCTCCATCAGGGCGGGCCGCGAGAACGCCCACCCAGCCACGGCGACACCCGGAGCGGAAGCAGCCAGCAGTCGGGACGCGTCGAGCACGCGCGAATGCCCCGCGGCGAGCGCGAGTGCGACGACGGCGAGCAACCCTGCAAGCCCCGCACGCGATTGTGTGAGGACGACGACGACGACTCCCCATTGCGCGAGAGCGACGCCCGCGACCCGTGCAGGCCGCGAGTCGGTACCGAGGAGCCAGACGGCGAGCGCGGCACCGGCACCGGCGAGCAGGGACAGCGCGTTCCAGTACCCGACCGGCTCGCGCAGCCGCGCGATGCGCACCGCGTCCGGAAAGAGCGCAGGGAAGATGCGGATGACGAGTGCGACGAGGAGCAGGACGAGGAGCAGGCCGACCAGAAGCCCGGCGAGCGACCGCACAGCCCGGCCACCGAGCGCGCCGGCCACGAAGAAGCCGACGGCCGCGAACGCCGCGTACTGCAGAGCCTGGCCCAGCCCTCCGTAGGACCGGTCGGGCGCGAGCGACCAGACGACCGAGAGCCCGATCAGAAGCACGAGGGCAACGCCGGCCACGACACCGAGGCGCCCGCTCCCATCCAGTCTGGCAACCGGAAGCCGCCCCAGGCAGACCGCGGACGCCAGCAGAAGCGCAACCCCGGCTGCAGCGAGTGCCGGCGCGGGCAGCGCCGTGATGCGCGAGTTCCCGCCGAAGAAGACGGCCCACGCGAGCGGCCCGGCGGAGGCCGCGAGGAGCAACGCCCTCGTTCTCGCCGCGGGTCGGCCCATCACGCTGACGCTAGATGATTTTCAGTACCCTGTCCGCTCGAGCATTCGGGCGCCCGTGTGGGTGCCGCACGAAACGCCAGCACCGATGCCCCGCCGCCTCGTCTCCTCTTTCGCACTCACGGCCGCCACCCTGGCTCTCGCCCTCGCGACCGCTGCGCTGCTGCCGTCGAGCGCCGACGCCAAGGTGCGGCCCTGCGTCGACAAGATCATCGCAGACTGGGACAAGAACAAGCCTGTCCTTCGCGGCAGGTACCCCGTCACCTGTTATCGCGAGGCGATCCGCGAGGCGAACCAGGACCTGAAGGACTACACGGACTTCGTCGAGGACGTCGAACGGGCGCGGACCCGTGAGATCCGCCGGCTCGGCATCCCGGATCCCGGAGACCCGGGCGAGACGACCGGCACCGATACCACGGCGACCGACACGACGTCCACCGACACGACCGCGACCGACTCCACGGACACTGACCCGACAGGCCCCGGGGACTCGACCGACCCGTCCTCCGTCCCGGTCCCCCTGATCGTGCTCGGCGGGCTCTCCGGGTTGCTCCTCGCGCTCGGAGGTGCCGGGTACCTGCGGCGGCGATCCGCGCGTGGTGAGGAACCGTGGGCGCAGGACGAGGACGACATCGACGCCGCCGACGACGACGCGCTGGACGGGGACGGCGACGGGTCGGAGCCGAAGTCGTGACAATCGTCACCTACGCCCGCTGACACATCCTTTACCCTTTCTCGACCCGACGTTCACCATGAGCGTCGATAGTCGGGAGCATCGCCTCCTCCAAACGCTCATGACCGCCGCCAGTCGCACACTCCTTCTCGCCGCCCTGGCCGCCCTGGCTGTGCTGCTCGTGCCCGCCACCGGCTCCAGCGCGAAGCCGCCAGGGTGCGCGAAGCAGATCATCGCCGACTGGTTCGATGACAACCGGATCGACAAGATCTACAAGCCGCTGTCCTGCTACCGGCAGGCGATCCAGACGCTGCCGGCGGACGTCAAGGAGTACACGAACGCCGCCGACGACATCCGCCGCGCCTGGGCACTCGCGCGCAAGGGCAAGGAGGACACGGGTCGCCCGACCTCCGGCGGCGACCCCACCGATGGCAACGGCGGCGGCTCCGGCGGCGGCTCGGGGTCCGGCAGCGGACCCGGCGGCGGAGACGGAGTCGGCCTCACACCAGGCTCCCCGGGCGGCTCCGGCAGTCCGGCAGGGACGCCGGCCGCCGGTAATGACCCGGTGTCGGGCGGCGCGGTTGCAGCGGAGAGTGCCTCCGTACCGCTTCCCCTGATCGTCGTGGCGGGCCTGGCCGGCCTGCTCCTCGTGCTCGGCGGGGTCGGCTACATCACCCGTCGCCGCGGCGAGACGATCGACGCCGAAGCCGGCTCAGACGCCGCCTGACCGGCTCCCCCCAGGTACCATGCAGGGAGCAGATCCTGCAGTAAATTCCTGCAAATTGCGGGTTTCTAGACGAGGCACGGGTCACGCGGAGCACGACACCCGTACCGTCCGGGCCACGTCCTAGAGTAAGCGACCCCCCACGGGACCGACCAGCCCGGCACCGTTGCCGCAGACGAGTTGCCGCGCACACACCGCACGAAGGATTCGGAGGACGAGATGGCCACCGCAGGACGAGCGACCGAGACCAGCACCGACACGACCGACGAGGTGGTGAACACCGTCGTGGACGCCGAGGCGTCGGCGGCACCCGGTCGCTTCTTCACGATCCCCGGACGGGACCCGTTCGAGGAGATCGAGTGGGAACTGCGCGACGCGATCATCCCCGGCAAGGGCGGCCCCGCGTTCGAGCAGCGGAACGTCGAGTTCCCCAAGTTCTGGTCGCAGACGGCGACGAACATCGTGGCGCAGAAGTACTTCCGCGGTCGCATGGCTTCGCCCGATCGCGAACGGTCGGTGAAGGACATGATCGGCCGCATCGTGAGCACGATCGGCGGCTGGGGCCGGCAGGGCGGCTACTTCGCAGCGGACGACGAGGCGGACACCTTCGAGGCGGAGCTGAAGGCGATCCTGGTCAACCAGATCGCCTCCTTCAACTCGCCGGTGTGGTTCAACGTGGGGTTCGAGGCGAAGCCGCAGTGCTCGGCGTGCTTCATCCTCTCGATCGAGGACTCGATGGAGTCGATCCTCGACTGGATCCGGCGCGAGGGGATCATCTTCCGTGGCGGCTCCGGGTCGGGCCTCAACCTTTCGAAGGTGCGCTCCTCGAAGGAGCAGCTGTCCAAGGGCGGGTATGCCTCCGGGCCGGTCTCCTTCATGCGCGGCGCCGACGCTTCGGCCGGCACCATCAAGTCCGGCGGCAAGACACGGCGCGCCGCGAAGATGGTGGTCCTCGACGTCGACCATCCGGACGTCAACGAGTTCATCTGGTGCAAGGCGCGCGAGGAGCGCAAGGCGCGGGTGCTGGAGGCGGCGGGCTACGACATGTCGCTCGACTCGCCGGACTGGAACTCGATCCAGTACCAGAACGCGAACAACTCGGTGCGCGTCACGGACGCCTTCATGGAGGCCGTGGCCGAGGGCAAGGAATGGAACCTCACCGCCCGCAGCGACGGCTCGGTGGTGGAGACGACTGACGCGCGTGACCTGCTCAAGCAGATCGCGGCCGCGGCCTGGGAGTGCGCAGACCCGGGCGTTCAGTACGACACGACGATCAACGCGTGGCACACGTCGCCGAACACCGGGCGGATCAACGCCTCGAATCCGTGCAGCGAGTACATGCACATCGACGACTCGGCCTGCAACCTGTCCTCGCTCAACCTGCTCAAGTTCCGACGCGAGGACGGCGAGTTCGACGTGGCCGCGTTCGAGCACGCGGTGGACGTGATGTTTCTCGCGCAGGAGATCATCGTCGGCTACTCCTCGTACCCGACACCGGAGATCGGCGTCAACGCCAAGAAGTTCCGCCAGCTCGGCCTCGGCTACGCCAACCTCGGTGCCCTGCTGATGGCGGACGGCCTGCCCTACGACTCGGACGAGGGCCGGGCGTACGCGGCCGCGATCACCGCCCTGATGACGGGACGCGCCTACCGCAAGTCGGCCGAGGTCGCGAAGCGGATGGGAGCGCACGAGGGGTATCAGAAGAATGCGGCGGCGATGATCGGCGTGATCGCCAAGCACCGGGCGGCGGTCGGGAACATCAAGAACCCGGATGCGGTGCCGGGCAGCCTGCTCGCCGCGGCACGCCGTGCCTGGGACGACGCGCTCGACCTGGGCGAGGTGTCGGGCTTCCGCAACGCGCAGGCCACGGTCCTGGCGCCGACGGGCTGCCTGACGAGCGACAGCCTCGTCTCCACGAGCCGTGGCCTCGTCCGCCTGCGCGTCGCTCGGCGACCCCGTCGGCCCCAAGTGGCAGGACCTCGAACTCGAGGTCGCCACTGACGAAGGCCCGCGGCGGGCCACCAAGTTCTATGTCAACGGGTTCGAGCAGGTCGTCTCCATCGAGAGCGGCCGCGGCTACCGCATCCAGGGAACGCCGACGCACCGGATCAAGGTCGTCGACGCGAGCGGCGAGTGGATGTGGCGCCGCCTCGCAGAGATCCGCGAAGGCGATCGGGTGCCGCTGATGCTGGGCAGCATGGTGGGCGAGCCGCAGACGGTCGAGCTGCCGCCCCTCGGCGAGCTGCACTGGGCTGCCGACTTCCGGACGCGGGTTCCGCAGGAGATGACAGACGAACTGGCCGAGCTGGTCGGCTACTTCATGGGCGACGGGTCGCTGCACGCGAAGGGTCTGCGCTTCTGCGTCGCCCGCGAGGACGATGATGTCGTCGAGCACATCGCCGATAGGGTCGCGGCGCTCTTCGGTCTCGACTGCGACATCGCCGTCCGCCAGGGGTACACCGAGGTGGCCGTCAACTCCGTTCCGCTGGCGCTCTGGTGGAAGGCGTGCGGCTTCTCGAAGCTGCCGCCGTCCGCCGAGCACAGCGGCAAGGGCTGGCACGCACACATCCCGGATGCCGTGCTGCACAGCAACGACCGCTCCGTGTACGCCGCGTTCGTCCGCGGTCTGTTCGAGGCCGACGGGACGACGAGCAACGGCTACGTCTCATGGACAACCGTCACAGAGAGCTTCAGCCGTGACGTGCAGAGCCTGCTGCTCACGCTCGGGTTCGTCACGACACGGAAGGTCGACGAGGCAAACGGCAACTGGGGCGGTAACCCGCGGTACGTGCTGCGGCTCCTGAACGTCTCCACCTCCGACCGCTTCCTCAAGGAGATCGACTTCATCTCCTCGCGTAAGGCGGCCGCCGTGTGGAACGGCGATCACCCGCAGGCCGCGCGCCACGACCACATCCCGGTGAGCCGTGAGCTCGTCGATCGCCTGGCGCCGGACAACGACGGGCTGCGCAAGGCGATGCTGATGTCGCTCGCGCGGCGAGGCGACGTCTCCCGCCGGTCAGCAACGCAATTGCTCGAGCGGGCGGAGAGCACGGAGCTCAAGCAGCTGCTCGGCTTCCATTTCGACACCGTGGCCACGGTCGAGGTGCTCGACGACCAGCCGACGTACGACCTCTCCGTTCCGGACAACGTGACCTACGTCGCCAACGGCTTCGTCAGCCACAACACGATCAGCTTCATGATGGATTGCGACACGACCGGCGTGGAGCCCGACTTCTCGCTCGTCAAGTCGAAGAAGCTCGTCGGAGGCGGCGAGATCACCATCGTCAACAAGACGGTGCCGATGGCGCTCAACGAGCTCGGCTACGCACCGACGGAGATCGAGGAGATCGTCGCGTACATCGACGAGCGCAACACGGTGGTGGGTGCGCCGTACCTGAAGAGCGACCACTACCCGGTGTTCGACTGCGCAATCGGCGATCGCGCCATCCACTACATGGGGCACGTGAAGATGATGGGCGCCGTGCAGCCCTTCATCTCGGGCGCAATCTCGAAGTGTGTGACGGCGGACACTCTCGTCGCTACGACGCAGGGTCTCGTTCGCATCGGCAGCCTGCATCGCGGAGAGCGGGATGATTCGTTCCGGCCGATGCAGCTTGCCCTCGCGTCGCTCGACGGGATCCGCGAGACCGACGCGTTCTACTACGGTGGCGAACGCGAAACGCTCGAGGTCAAGCTCCGCTCTGGTCACCGCGTGGTGGGAACAGCGAATCACCGCCTTCTGATCGCCACCGTTGAAGGCGGACTGGACTGGAAGGCACTAGCCGACCTCGGTCCCGGCGACCAGGTTGCGACGCAGTACGGAACCGATCTCTGGGCGGCCGAGCCGCCGCGGCTCGAGGGCTTCACGCCCACGTCACTGTACGGATCGCAGAAGCGCATCGTGATCCCAGAGGCGATGTCCGATGACCTCGCGTTCTTCCTGGGAGCGTATGCGGCCGAGGGCCACATCTCGCGGTCGAACCACACCGTTCGCATCGCGAACACTGATGAGGGCGTCATTGCGCGCCTCCTCGCGATCACCGAGGCGCTGTTCGGTTGCGCGGCACGGGTTGCCCGGCAAGTTGGGAAGTGCCCGTCCGTGGAGATCAGCTCCAAAACACTCGTCGAGTTCTTCGACTACCTCGGCTGCGGTGACCGATCGCAGACCAAGCGGATTCCCGATGCGGTGCTGCAGTCACCGAAGCCCATGGTGCTGGCGTTCCTCGAGGGGCTTTCGCTCGACTCGTACCTGCCGTCGAGCCTCCCCAAGTGGGCGTTGTGTCTCGCGTCGAACGGCCTGCTCGACGACCTTCAGGCTGTACTCACGAACATGGGGATCGTTCATGGTCGCGTGACGAAGTTCGACGCGGAGTACGACCGGTCATTCGACGAGGTGTACGTAAGCGGTCGCTTCGCACGGCAATTCGTCAGCCAACTGCAGTTCCCTGAGGCCCACAAGCGGGTCCGGGCGGCAGAGATCGTGGCCCAGAAGATCGGGACGTCGACAGCGGATCTCGTACCCGGTCTCGACGGTCGCGAGCTCTACGCTCTGATCCCCTCCGGCCGCAGCGGACGAAGCGGGGCAGGCACCGGGAAGTCAGCGCGGTTCCGGCACCTGCTCGATCCACGCTCCGAGAGTGTCAGCCGTGCGTCGCTGGAACAGGTCGCAACGCTCGGCGTGACGCTTCCGGACTGGGTTGAGCTCGTGCTCGAGCGCAACCTCCACTTCAGCCCCGTGGAGAGCGTGACCGAGGCGGGGATTCATGAGGTCTTCGACGTCTCCGTCCCCGTAACACACGCGTTCGTCGGGAATGGCATCGTCAACCACAACACCGTGAACCTCCCGGAGGAGACGACGGTCGAGGAGATCACGCAGCTCCTGACCCAGGCGTGGCGGCTCGGCGTGAAGGCAATCGCCATCTACCGCGACAACTGCAAGGTCGCGCAGCCGCTGTCGGGCCAGAAGGACAAGAGCCTCGGCACCACGACGGGTAGCCTCCTGCCGCTCGTCGCCGGCGGCGCAGTGCCACAGCGGCGCCGGCTGCCGGAGGATCGCGTGGAGGTCGGCCGCAAGTTCCGCGTCGGCGACTACGAGGGGTACATCCACGTCGGCCTGTACGAGGACGGCACGCCGGGCGACATCTTCGTGGACATCGCCAAGGACGGCACGACGATGGCCGGGCTCATGAACTCGCTGATGATCGCGGTCTCGATGGGCCTGCAGTACGGCGTCCCGCCCGAGGTCTACGTCTCCAAGCTGTCGCATCTGCGCTTCGAGCCGTCGGGTCTCACGAACGACGCGGACATCCGGATGGCGAAGTCGATCGTCGACTACATCTTCCGCTGGTTCGGCAAGAAGTTCCTGAGCGTCGAGCTGCAGGAGGAGGCCGGCATCCTCAGTCCCGAGGTGAAGGCACGGCTCGCCGCCCAGTACGCCGGCGGCGGCGCAACGGCCGGCGAGGGTGGCGCCGTGGTCGAAGCCGCCACACCCGGACAGACGGCACTGTTCAACCAGTGGGAGGACGCCGTCGAGTGCGCCCGCTGCGGCGGCCGCATGGTGCGCACGGGCAGCTGCTACACCTGCCGCGACTGCGGCACGAACACCGGCTGCTCCTAGCCCAGCTCGCTCTCGAGGCCGCAGACAACGCTTGCAACAGTGTGTCGCAAGCGTTGTGCGGCCCGTGGCAGCGTGGGGATTCCCCGTTGAGGTCGACGGGGTATCGTTGGTCCATTGTCGGAGCCCGTGCTCGCACCAGAGGGCGTGGTCTTCGCGCCCGGAGCGCCCATGCCACGCCCGTCTGACGCCGTCGCCGCGCTTGCCCAGGCCCTGTCTGCGCACCTACTGGACTGTCAGGCAACGTTGCCTGACAGTTCACTGGATGCTGGATGAGCGGCGGGCAGCAACCACCGTCCACTGTCCCCGACGTGTTGGCCCCCGGCCTGCTCGTGGTCTTCGTCGGGATCAACCCCGGCCTTCATTCGGATGCGAAGGCCGCGCACTTCGCGAATCCGCGCAACGACTTCTGGCGGCTCCTCCACGCCGGCGGATTCACGCCGCGGCTGGTCGATCCGTCAGGGCAGCTCGAGGTGCTCGGCTACGGGATCGGCATCACCAACGCTGCCTACCGCACAACGCGCGGGTCGTCGGATCTGCGCAAGGCCGACTTCGCCGGGAGCGCCGACCGCCTCGGACGGATTGCCGATGAGCTCCGCCCCGCGTTCCTCGGTTTCGTCGGCAAGGAGGCCTACCGTGGCCCCTTCGGCTCCCGGCCCGCGCATGGCCTCCAGGAGCGTCGTCTTTGGGGCACCCGGCTGTTCGTGCTCCCCTCCACCTCACCCGCCAACGCCGCGGTCCCCTGGGCGGAACGGCTGCACTGGTTCGCAGAGCTGGCACGGCTGGCCGTGACTCCGACCCCGCTGCGGGGGAACGAGCGGGATCACCCGACCGGCTGCGAGGAACTGGGCGGCACGACCCCCTGAAAGGATCGCCACGGCAGGAGGCGAACAGGCGCCGTGCGCAGCGGACCGACCGTCAAGCTCGAGTGCGGCCACGTCGACCCCGGCCCGGGTGCCGCGAAACGCGTGGAGAATGCCGCGCGAGGGCGCCTCTGCCGACGCCACCGAGTCCGGACCGACTACGGTGGAATGTTCATGTCGGAGCCCACCCTCGCCACCACCGACACGGCCCAGGAGGAACGCACACCGCGGGCGATGCTCGAGGTGCTGTGGCAGGAGGACACGACTGCGCTCGTCCTCAAGCGCTTGCCCGATGGCACGATCGAGGCGCCGCCCATCTCCGCCGGTCGCACTGCCGTGTTCCGCGCCGACGCGGGTGACCTCAGCCTCCCCGCCAGGCGGCTCGAGGTGCACGAGTTGCTGGAGCTTGCGGAGTCGCCTCCGCTCTCACTCGATCTCGGCGGGACCGCGGTCATCACCTTCGCCGTGCTCGACCGGGCCCGTTGCGCCGTCGACGAAGGCATGGTGCATCCGCAGCTGGAACCGTCGTTGGAAGGGTGGCACGCATTCTGGGGCGCGACGTTGGATGTCGCCGCCGACGCCGAGCTGGCGCAGCTCGCCGACGCGCTCCCGCAGATAGCAGCGGACGTCTTCGGTGGCGATCGCGACGAAGCCGTGCGCGACCTCTACGCGTGCGCGGTCGACACCATCGCACGTGACCGTCTGGTGGCGAAACGCGTGCGGCTCGGCGGTGACCTGCTCGGCCGCAGCTCCGCCACCACGCATCTGCTCGACGCGCTCACGACCGCCGATCCCCAGCTCCCCAAGGCCACGGGCTACACCGGCCTCGAACGCATGCTCACCGAGTGGGTCGACGGCGGGCTCTCGTCAAGACCGCGCGCACCCTGGGCGCTGACGCTCCACCTCGACGAGCGGATCGACGAGGAGACCGACGCGCGGCACACCATGCTCGAGCTCTGGTTGCAGGCAGCCGACGACCCGACGCTCGGGCTCCCCGCGAGCATGCTCTGGCAAAACGGCGCCGACATCTTCACGTTCCTCCGAGCAGGAGACCCCGAACGGGCCCTCGTGCGGCAGCTGGAGCGGATCGAGCCGGTGCTCGCGGAGGCCGGCATCGCCTTCCCGGCCGAGCAGCCGTTCTCCGTCGCCGTCGAGCCCGATCAGGTACCCGACCTCCTCCGCAACGTCGTGCCCGCGCTCGAGGAGCACGGTGTGCCGGTGCTCCTCCCGGGAGAGTGGATGAGGGAGACGAGCAGGCTGCGCATCAACCTGTCCGCGTCGTCGCCCGGCCCTTCCACCGGCCTGCTGGGCACCGCTGCCCTGGCCGCGTTCGAGTGGAAGCTGGCCGTCGGTGACGTCGAGCTGACCGAGGCGGAGCTGGCAGAGCTCGCGGCCGCCAAGGAGCCGCTGCTGCGCGCGGGCGGGCGCTGGCACATGATCCGCCGGGGCGACATCGAGCGGGCCTTGCGCTTCCTCGACGACCGCCGGAAGGACGATGGCTCGCTGATCGACCTCGTCCGGGCGATCAGCGGCGTGGCCACGGACGAAGTCGGCCTGGAGCTCGGCGAGGTCACACTCGACCCGGCTCTGTCGCTTCTCCTCGGGGGTGGTGAAGACGCGCACTTCAAGTCCCTGCCCGCCCCCGACGGAATGACCGAGCCGCTCTATCCCTTCCAGGAGCGGGGACACGGGTGGCTGCGGCTGCTCTCCGACCGGGGCATCGGCGCGATCCTGGCCGACGACATGGGGCTCGGCAAGACGGTGCAGGCCATCGCCATGCTGGTCTCCGAACGCGAAGGCGCCGCCCAGCCGGGGCCGACACTCGTCGTCTGCCCGATGAGTGTGACGCGGCAATGGGTGCGCGAGATCGAGCGTTTCGCCCCGAAGCTCCGCGTGCACCTGCATCACGGCCCTGACCGTCTCACCAGCGACCGTTTCCTCGCCGTGGCCCGGGCCCGCGATGTCGTCGTCACCTCCTACGATCTCGCCACCCGCGACGTGGAGACCCTCGCTCGGCTGCCCTGGCATCGCGTGCTGTTCGACGAGGCGCAGGACGCGAAGAACCCGAACACGAAGCGGGCTCGCGCGCTACGCCTCATCCCCGCCCGGGGGCGCATCGCGATGACGGGAACGCCGATCGAGAACCGGCTGAGCGAGCTGTGGGCGATCATGGACCTGATCAACCCCGGGCTCCTCGGGTCGCGCGAGCGCTTCGCCAAGACGTTCGCCCGACCCATCGAGGCTCACGGCGACGCGCGGGCGCTGGAACGGCTGCGCGCCATGGTGCGGCCTTTCATCCTGCGCCGCGGCAAGGACGCGCCCGACGTCGGGCTCGACCTGCCGGCGATCACGGTGACGAAGGAGTACTGCACCCTCACCGTCGAGCAGGCCGGCCTCTACCAGGCCACGATCGACCGCTGGCTGCCGCGGATCGCCGAGCACGAGCGTGCCTTCGACCGGCGTGGTGCCGTGCTCGCCATGCTCGGCCAGCTGAAACAGGTCTGCAATCACCCCGAGACGGTGCTCGCTACCGGGCGGCAGCTGGCCGGCCGTTCCGGGAAGCTGGAGCGGCTCGTCGAGCTGATCCGCGCCACCCCACCCGGGGATCGCACGCTCGTGTTCACGCAGTACCCGGGCTTCGCGCAGCTGGCGCCGCACCTCGCCGACCGGCTCAACCGTCGCGTCGGGTTCTTCCACGGCGGCCTGCAGGCCCGCGCGCGCGACGAGCTGGTCGCGGCGTTCCACGAGGAGGAAGGGCCGGAGCTGCTCGTCGTCTCACTCAAGGCGGGCGGGCGAGGGCTCAACCTGCCGGTCGCCAACCACGTCTTCCACTTCGACCGCTGGTGGAACCCGGCCGTTGAGCAGCAGGCCACCGACCGCGTGCATCGCCTCGGGCAGCTCAAACCCGTGTTCGTCCACACGCTGATCACGCAGGGCACCGTCGAGGAGCGGATCGACGAGCTGCTCGAGGCCAAGCGCGAGCTGGCCGAGAAGGTCGTCGAGGCCCGGGCGGACGACTGGCTCGCCGATCTCGACCTCGACGAGTTGCGCGCCGCCGTCGCCCTCGCCGACACCGCGTACGAGGAGGTCGCGTGAAGGGAATGCTGGACGACGGCCGCCCCATCTTCGCGCGTTCGGGCGGCACCGGCCCCTGGGCGCGCTGGCTGGCCACCGCGATCGTCGGGGACGAGAGCGCGAGCCGGGCCGAGCGCGGCCGCATCCTCGCCCGCTCCGGCCACGTGCATTCGGTGGAGATCGAGCCGGGCCGCGCCACGGCAAAGGTGATCGGGACCGGCGACAACGAGTACGACGTGTCGATCGAGGCAGCGCCGATGCCCATTCGTACGTGGCAGGCGGTGACGGCGAGCGAGCGGGGAGCGAACCTCCTGTCTGCAGCACGGGAAGGGAGGCCGCACTCCGTCCAGCTTGAGCACCTGCTCTCCGTCGACTGGGGAGCACCTCTCGTGCCGAAGCCGCGGGACATCCGCCGTCATTGCACCTGCCCGGACCTGGTCGACCACGACCGCTGCAAGCACGTGGCTGCACTCGGCTACGTGCTCGCCGACGGCGTCGACCGCGACTTCGACCTGCTCGTCGACTGGCGCGGCTGCTCGGCCGCGCCTGTGGCGTTCGAGCTTCCCGAGACCAGGTCAGAGGAGACGCCGATAGCCGACTCGCGCCCGGCCGCCCGACCGGCCGATCCCTGGCAGGCCTGCCCCGTCCCCGCGCTCCGAGCAGCTCGGCCGCTCCCGCCCGGAGCGGTGGTCAAGCGGCTCGGCCGCAGCGGCATCACCGTCGGCGGCATCGATCTGGCCGATCTGCTGATGCCCGCGTACCGCGCATTCGTCAGCGGGCCGATGACCGGGCCACCCCCCGCCCGGCAGTGACCTCCCGGTCCGTCACAATCGCCTCGTGACCTACGTAATCGTGCTGCTCGTCGTGGGTGTGGTCATCCTCGGCCTGCTCCTCTACCTCTTCAACCGGCTCGTGCGGCTGCGGAACGAGGTGAACACAGGGTGGGCCAACATCGACGTGCAGCTGAACCGGCGCGCCGACCTCATCCCCAACCTGGTCGAGGCCGTGCAGGGGTACGCCACCCACGAACGCGAGGTGTTCGAGAACGTGACGAAGGCACGGGCGGCCCTGCGCGCAGCCGGAACGCCGGTGGCGGCGGCCGCCGCCACCGACGTCCTCGGAGTCGCGCTCGGTGGACTGTTCGCCGTGGCCGAGGCGTATCCGGAACTGCGCGCCTCGGAGAACTTCAAGCACCTTCAGGAGGAACTGGTCGACACCGAGGACAAGATCTCGGCGGCGCGCCGCTACTACAACGCCACCGTGCTGGCCTACAACAACGCCGTGCAGACCTTCCCCTCGCTCGCGGTGGCCGGCCCTCTCGGCTTCCGGCCGCGGGAGTTCTTCGAGGCCACGGATGCCGACCGTCAGGCTGTCCAGGTCTCCTTCGACACACCCGCACGGTGACGCTTCAGCAGCAGATCCGCGCCAACCGCCTGCGCTCCGTGCTCGTGCTGCTGCTCTTCGCCGCGCTCATCGCGGTGGTGGGCGCGATCGTTGCGTTCGGCGTCGACCGCTCGCTGGGGATCGGCGTGCTCGTGGCGGGCGCCGCCTACGCCATGATCTCGCTCGCCGCCTCCCGGCGCATGGTCACGTCGCTCGCGCACGCCAGGCCCGTGGTGGCCAAGGAGCAGGATCCGGAGCTCTTCCGCATCGTCGAGAACGTCTCCATCGCCGCGGGCCTCTCACAGCCGCCGCAAATCTGGGTGATCGACGACCCCGCTCCGAATGCCTTCGCCAGCGGTTTGCGCACCGAGAACAGCCTGGTCGCCGTGTCCACGGGCCTGCGGCAGCTGATGAGCCGCCGTGAGCTGGAGGGCGTGATCGCCCACGAGATCTCGCACATCCGAAATCGCGACACGCGCCTGATGACCATGGCCGCGGTCCTCGCCGGCTCCGTCGCCATGATCTGCGACATCGCCTTCCGCCTGGCGCTCTCCGGCCGGGGACGCAGGGACCAGAGCCCGATCACCGTCGTCCCCGTGATCATCGCGCTCGTGCTCGCCCCGATCGCGGCGGTGATGCTGCAGATGGCCCTGAGCCGCCGACGGGAGTTCCTGGCCGACGCCAGCGCCGCCGCCATCCTCAACGACCCCGAGGCGATGGCGCTCGCCCTCCGCAAGCTGCAACTCGATCAGCAGACCCTGCACTACGCCGACCACGCGATCGCCCATCTCTTCATCGAGAGCCCTGTGCATCGCATCCGCGGCGTCGGTGAGCTGCTCGGCTCGCTCTTCCAGACCCACCCGCCGCTCGAGGAGCGGATCCGTCGTCTGGAGGAGGCAGGGGGTTTCCGCATCGGATAGTGCGGCACCTCGCAACGTTCGACCTGTAACTCTCCTTGGCGTTGTGGGTGCCGCACTAGTGCGGTGTCTCAGGGAACGCGCCGTCCGTGCCGATGCTCATGGTTCCCGGGAAAGAAACACGATCAGGAGGCCGGATGATGGGACGCTGGAGACTGTTGACGCTACTGACGCTCATCGCCGCAGCGCTTGTGCTCGTTGGCACGGGCTGCGGTGGCGGCGGATCTGACGAGACGACGGCAATCGAGGAAACCACAGGGTCGGGAACCACCGAATCGACCCCTGAGGAAACCGAGACGACGGAGACGACGGAGACTGAGACGGAGACCTCCGGCAGCGGCAGCGTCGACTGTGCGGAGATGACGGGGGCGCAACAGGAGTACGCGAAGGCAATCGCAGGAGCCAGCGGCAGCGATCCTGAGAGCATCATCAACGCCTTCGAAACGTTCGAGGGGATCGTCGAACGCATGCCCGAAGAGATCCGCGGCGACTTCCGCATCCTGGCCGAAGGCTTCAAGGCCTACGCCGAGCTGCTGGAATCTGTCGACTTCGCCTCCGGTGAAACCCCCGACGCCGAGACGGTGGCCAAGATCCAGGAGCTGTTCACCGGCGAGCAGGCGACGAAGGCGCAGCAGGCATCCGAAAGAATCACCGCCTGGACGCTCGAGAACTGCGCGCCCTGACCACTCTGACCAGCGGTGGGTGGGATCCGGATCACCGGATCCCACCCCCTGTTGCTCGTTCGGGCCGTGTCGACTCGGGGCCTCAGTTCCTGTTGATGCCGCTGCGGCGGAGTGGGGCCCTTCAGGGCCCCACAAGAAGTTCGTCTCCGAGTGAGGCAAGCGGTCGACTGCGACGAAGGGCTGATCTGTCGGTGTTCCGGGAGTGTCGGCTCACCGCTCACGACGCGTGGGCTGGTGGACGGCCGAACGTCTTGCGAGGCCCTAAACCTGGATCAGGCTAAAAAGGCCCCGCTCCTACCTCCCCAGCCGCATGGGCTTGACGAAGCGGTCACCGCTCGACTCGATCGATTCGGAATCAATCGTCTAGGTTCCAGGAATGACCAAGCGCGTCAACCCGTGGCTCGTGCTCGTCCTCGTCTGCCTGGCGCAGTTCATGGTGGTGCTCGATGCCACGGTCGTGAACGTGGCGCTGCCCTCGATCCAGACCGACCTCGAGATGAGCGAGGCCGACCTGCAGTGGGTCGTCAACGCCTACACGCTCGTTTTCGGCGGCTTTCTCATGCTTGGTGGTCGCGCGGGCGACCTGCTCGGGCGCAAGCGGGTGTTCCTCGCGGGCATCGTGCTCTTCACCGTCGCCTCGCTGCTGGACGGCCTCGCGCAGAACTCGACGATGCTGATCATCGCGCGCGGCTTGCAGGGGCTCGGGGGGGCGCTGGTGTCACCGGCCGCCCTCTCGATCGTCAACACGACGTTCAACACGGCCGAGGACCGGACGAAGGCGCTCGGCGTGTGGAGTGCGATCGCCGCCGGAGGCGCCGCGGTAGGTCTCCTCTTCGGTGGCATCCTCACCGACTTCCTCTCCTGGCCCTGGGTGTTCTTCGTCAACGTCCCGGTCGGTATCGCCACCTTCATCCTCTCCGCTCGACTCGTCCCGGAGTCGAAGGGCGAGCTGCGCGAGCGCGGGTTCGATGTCGGCGGCGCGATCACCGTCACCGCCGGGTTGATCGCGCTCGTGTACGCGATCGTGCGCACGTCCGAGTCGGGTTGGACGAACGGGACCACACTCGGCGTCTTCGCGGTCGCCGTCGCCCTGCTCGTGGCCTTCGTCCTGATCGAGCAGCGCCACGCCGCACCCCTCGTGCGGCTCAACATCTTCAAGGTGCCCACCCTCCGCGCCGCGAACGTGACGATGCTCCTGATCGCCTCCGGTCTGTTCGCGATGTTCTTCTTCAACTCGCTCTACACGCAGCGAATCCTGGAGTACTCGCCGCTGCAGGGCGGCCTGGCCTTCCTCCCGTTCACGCTCGGGATCGTGATCGGGGCAGGCGCTGCCCAGGGGCTCCTCAAACGCGTCGACGGCCGCACGATCACCGTCATCGGGCTGGCCATCGCCACGCTCGGGATGCTATGGCTGGTGCGGCTCGAGCCGGGCGGCTCGTATCTGCCCGACCTGCTCCCGAGCATCCTTCCCACCTCGATCGGCATGGGGCTCGCCTTCGTCCCGATCACGCTGATCGGCACCGCCGGACTGCCACACGAGGACGCCGGGCTCGCCTCCGGACTGTTCAACACCTCACAGCAGATCGGCGGCTCGATCGGCCTCGCCATCCTCTCCACGATCGCCGCGAGCCGCACCGGCGACGCACTCGATGCCATCCAGGGCGACCCGACCGACGCAGAGCGCTCGGAGGCACTCGTCGGCGGCTTCACGGCAGCGTTCCTCGCAGCCGCGTTGCTCGTCGCACTCGGTGCCGTACTGCTGGTCGTGCTGCTGCGCAAGCGGCATCTGGACGCGGTCGCCCTCGTCGAGGAGACGGCTCCCGCCGCCGCGGGATGACCGCCGACTGCTGTCCCAGAGGATCGCCGCGTGGAGACCCGTGAACTCGGTCGCAGCGGGATCGAGCTGACCCGGCTCGTGCTCGGCTGCGGCAATTTCGGCGGCATCGGCTCGTCGCCCGCCTTCTTCGGCCACGGCACGCCGCAGGACGAGGCGTTCCGCCTGCTCGACGCGGCCTGGGACCTGGGGATCCGCGCCCTCGACACCGCCGACGCCTACGGTGGTGGACGCAGCGAGAGCTTCATCGGCGAGTGGCTGTCGACCAAGCCTGCTCGGGTGCGCGGAGAGGTCGTGATCACGACCAAGACGTTCAACCCGATGGACGACGGCGAGGATCACGGTCTCGCGCGCACACGCGTCACGCGGCAGATCGAGACGAGCCTGAGGCGCCTGGGGGTCGAGCGGGTCGCCCTGTACATGGCGCACGATTTCGACGCGAACGTGCCGCAGGAGGAGACCATCGCCGCCTTCGACGGGCTGGTGCGCGAGGGGAAGATCGGAGCCGCAGGCGCTTCCAACTTCACGGCCGAGCAACTGGCAGAGGCGCTCGAGATCTCCGCACTGGAAGGGTTGGCCCGGTACGAGTGGGTCCAGAACTCCTTCTCGCTCCTCGAGCAAGGCGACCGCGAGACGATGTTCCCGGTCTGCCATGAGCACGGTCTCGGCTACACGCCGTTCAGCCCCCTGGCCGGCGGCTGGCTCACCGGGAAGTACCGCCGCGACGAGGAACCGGCGACCGGAACCAGGATGACGCTGCGACCAGAGCCGTATCTGTCCTACCGCGCCGATCGCGTGTGGACTGCGCTCGACGGCCTGCGGCACCGGGCCGCAGAGCGCGAAGTGTCGATGGCCGGGCTGGCACTCGCCTGGCTCCTGCACGTACCCGAGGTGACCGCCGTCGTGATCGGTCCCAGCCGCGTCGACCAACTGGCGCCGCTTGCCGAAGCGCTCGCCGTCCGCCTCACCGACGCCGAGTGCGACGACCTGACAGAGTTGTTCTCGTGAGGGTGCTCGTTCTCTCCGAGGCCGATGTCCGCGCGACGCTGGACCTGGCGTCGTGCATCACGGCGATGGAGGAGGCGCTCGCCGGCCTGGCCCGCCAGGAGCTCGAGATGCCGCTCCGCTTCCTGTTCAGGCCCGGTGCCGCCAACGACCAGATCATGGGCTTCATGCCGGCCTGGCGCGGCGGCGAGAGGGCGCTCTGGTCGCTCAAGGAGATCGTGATCACCCCCACCAACTCCGTGAGTGGGCTCGATCCCCATCAGGGGGCGGTCCTACTCCACGACGGGGAAACGGGACAGCTCACTGCCGTCCTCAACGCCTCTGCGATCACCGAGATCCGCACCGCCGCCGTGTCCGCCGTCGCCACCCGCCTCCTGGCGCCCGAGGGGGTGAAGACGGTCGCGATCGTCGGTTCAGGCGTGCAGGGCCGCTCCCATGCCGAAGCGATGCGCGAGATCTTCCCCGACTGCGAGCTGCGCATCTGCAGCCGCACCGAAGCCCACGCCGAGGCTCTGGCGCTCGAGTGTCACGGCGTTGTCTCGGGGTGCGCCGAAGATGCGGTGCGCGGTGCGCAGGTCGTCAACACGTGCACTGCCTCGCGCGAGCCGATCCTCGCGCGCGAGTGGCTGGAACCGGGCGCGCACATCAACGCCGTCGGCTCGTCGATCCGCTCCACGCGCGAGCTGGAGGGCACGATCGTGCGTGACTCCTCGTTCTTCGTCGACCGTCGCGAGTCGACGCTCAACGAGTCCGGGGACTACCTCCTGGCCGCTCTCGAGCATGGCTTCGGCCCCGAGCACATCCGCGCGGAGCTCGGCGAGTTGCTGATCGGAGCCCATCCCGGCCGCACCTCCCCCGACGAGCTGACCGTCTTCAAGTCGCTCGGCATCGCGGTGGAGGATCTCGCCTCCGCGGAGCTCTGCGTCCGGCGCGCACGCGAGCGTGGCCTTGGCACCGAGGTCGAGTTCTGATCCCGTTCGCGGAGATCGCCGCGGCACGCGAGCGGATCGCCGATCTCGTCTCTCCCACGCCGCTGATCAGGCTCCAGGTCGAGGCTCCGGCGGAGATCTGGCTGAAGCTGGAGAACCTCTCCCCGATCGCCTCGTTCAAGCTTCGTGGTGCCGGCAACGCCGTCCGCTTGGCCGCCCCTGAGGCGATCGCCGCCGGACTGTGGACGACCAGCGCGGGCAACATGGCGCAGGGCGTTGCCTGGCTCGCCCACGAGCTGGGCCTCCCGGCAACGATCGTGGTGCCCGACCACGCTCCGGCGACCAAGCTGGAAGCGATCGCGCGGCTGGGGGCAACCGCCATCCCCGTTTCCTTCGAGCGGTGGTGGGAGGCGATGGAGACAGGGGTCTTCGACGGCATCCCCGGGCACTTCGTGCATCCGGTTCGCGACCCGGCCGTGATTGCCGGCAACGGCACTATCGGGATCGAGCTGGTGGAGCAGCTCCGCGAGATCGACACCGTCCTCGTGCCCTGGGGCGGCGGCGGGCTGACCACCGGCATCGGCAGCGCGCTCGCCGAGCTCTCACCCTCGACGCGAGTGATCGCCTGTGAGCCGGAAACGGCGGCGGCGGTCACAGGAGCGCTCGCCGCCGGCCGGCCGGTCGAGGTGCCGTATGAGGCGTCGTTCGTCGACGGTGCCGGAGCGAAGACGGTGCTCGCCGACATGTGGGAGCACGTCACGCCCTTCCTCTCCGGCGCGTCGGTGATCCCGCTGGCAGAGGCGGCAGCGGCCGTGCGGCTGCTGGCGGAGCAGGCCCGTGTGGTGGCGGAGGGCGCAGGTGCCCTCGCGGTCGCGGCGGCGCTCCGCGGCGACGGGGGCACTGGGCGCGTCGTGTGCATCGTCTCCGGCGGCAACATCGACACGTCGAGACTGACGGCGATCCTCGCCGGCCGGGTCCCCGACTGACCCTCGACGCGGACCAGCCGCTCCAGATGCTCCATTCCACTCCGCGCATGCGGGGTGTCGGGTGCCGTGAACGGCCGCAGGCGCGATCTGAGTGACCGATGAGAGGTGTGTGGTGTCGCTCGCGATTGCCGGGCGGTGGGCTGAACTCCTTGCGAGGCCCTGAGCCTGGATCCACCGCTTGGCGCGGGCGGTGCATCCTGCCAGGCCCGCCAGGGCGCTCCCCGCCCGGGTGCAAGCCCTCCAAAGAGGCGTGGAGGGCTTGCACCCGGTCGGTGCGCTCCGCGCGCGGACAGCGTCGCACAGGCAACCAGCCTGCCCGACGCTGTCCGCACACGTCCTGACGACCCTGGCAGGCGCCCCGCGATCACACCAAGCGGTGGATCCAGGCTGAAGGGCCCCGCGTGCGCCTCGGTTCAGACGTGCGCGCGCAGGACGGGATCCACAGCAGAGCGACCGACTCTCAGCGCAGTGGGTTCCTTCACTGACCCACAAGAAGTGGGTCCCGGCACTCGCACCCGGAACCAGTGGAGCGAGTGAGGAGTCAATCAACCGGTGTAGATCGCTCGTCGCTCTCGTCACCCGGTGGATCCTCGTCCCAGCGGTCGTAGGGGCGGGTCAGGGGCAGCAGGAACCACCCGGTTCCGAACACGACCCCGGAGGCCGCTGCGAGCAGCGTCGCCACTGCGGAGCTCGCGATCTCCTCCACCACCAGGAACACCGAGGCGGTCATGGCGAGCGCCACACATCCCAACCCGGCGATGGCCAGCCGGTTGGAGACACGGAGCATCGCCTCCTTGTTCCGCTCGCGCCAGCGCAGGCGGTGGTAGGCGGTAGGGGCGATCAGGAAGGCCGAGCCGAGCACCGTGGAGGCGAGCGCGACGAGATAGGCGACGCGCTGCAGCTCGGTCACGCCCCGCCAGCCCGTGTTGAACGGCGCGATCAGCAAGAAGGCGAAGAGCACCTGGACGCCGGGGAGCACGACGCGGAGCTCATTGAGCAGCTCGATCAGCTCCCGGTCGCGCTTCTTGCGCAGCTGAAGACCGTCCACACCTGGACGGTAGTCGAGCCAGGGGCCCAGGGCCTTACGGTCTTCTACCGACCGGCTGCGGCGTTCGAACAGGCGCGGCGCAAGGTCGAGGCGAGCACGAGCTTGATCGCCTCGAGCGGCACAGCAGTGGCCTTCTGCACGACCGTCGTGGGTGCGCCGTGCATGAGGAGCCGGGTCGCGCCAAGACAGCGTTCCAGGATCCGCCTGGCGCGGAGCAGGTGGTAGCGGCTGGTCACGACGACGACGGTCCTCCAGCCGCGCTCGCGTACTAGGGCGGCCAGTAGGCGCGCCTCGCCGCGGGTCGAGTAGGGAACGGCCCTCCGGCAGACCACGACGATCCGGGGCAACCCGCCGGCGCACAGCCTCTCCCGCGCCAGGTCCCGCCCGCTCGTGTCCTCGGAGAGCACCAGCACCGGCGCCACACCCCGGCGGACGAGCTCGACACCCACGGGCAGTCGCTTGCTGTTCCCGGCCAGCACCAGCACCGCATCGGCGCGCACGAGCTCGTCGTCGGGCCGGGTGAGCACGAACACCGTCCACGCGGCGAAGGAGACCGCGACCAGGGAGGCACAGACGACGAGCAGGCGGCGCATCGACGACTATTCAACCCGTGCGTACCGTTTCCCTCGCCGCTCTCCGTCGCCACGTGATCGCCGCTCAGCGCTACGCGAGCCGGTCGCGCACCGCTTCGGCCCATGAGGTCGAGGCAATGATCCGCCTTCTCTCCTGCGTCCAGCTCGACTCGATCTCCGTCGTCGAGCGCAGCCATCGCGTGGCCCTCGCCTCACGCGTGGGCCGCTACCGCCGGGACACGGTCTCGCGCCTGTTGCGCGAGGGCCGGGTGTTCGAGTACTGGGCGCACGAGGCCTGCCTGCTGCCCGTCGAGGACTGGCCGCTCTACCGTCCGGCCATGGAGGACGGCGGCCGCCTCTGGTGGGCGGAGGTCGAGCGGACGCATCCGCATCTCCGCGAAGAGATCCTGGAGACGATCCGCGAGCGCGGCCCGCTCGCCTCGCGCGACTTCGACGGTGTCGCCGAGAAGGGCATGTGGGAGCGCAAGCCGGCGAAGGCCATGCTCGACCGGTTGTGGAATCACGGGGAGCTGGTGATCGCGGGCCGGCAGAGCTTCCAGCGCCTCTACGACCTGACGGAGCGAGTGATCCCGCGTGCGGTGCTCGAGGCTCCGACACCGCCGGAGAACGAGCGCCTGAGGTTGCTCGCGGTGAAGGCTGTGGAGGCGCGCGGAGCGCTGACCGCGAGCGGAATCGTGGAGCATTGGCGGCTGTCCGGTGGCGTCAGGCGGATCCGCCCCGCTGTCGACTCGCTCGTGGCCGACGGCCTGGTGGAGCAGGTGGCGCTCGCGGACCGCGGCCCGCCCTTGCTCGTGCCGGCCGGTGCCGACCTGGAGTCGGCGAGCCCGTCGGCGGCCGTGCTCCTGACGCCGTTCGACAACCTGCTGTGGGACCGCCAGCTCGCGCGGCGGGTGCTCGGCTTCGAGCACCTGATCGAGGTCTACAAGAGGCCCCACGAGCGGCAGTACGGCTACTACGTGCTGCCTTTCCTCTGGCGCGACCGCGTCGTCGGGCGGCTCGATCTGAAGTCGGAACGGAGCGAGGGCGCCCTGGTGGTGCGGGCCTTGCACCTCGAGTCCCGAGTGCGGCGCTCGGGCGCGTTCGACACCGCGCTCGAGAAGGCTCTCGACCGCCTGCGCACCACGATCGGCCTCGAGACCGTCCGCTTCGAGGGCACCAAACGGGTGGGGTGAACCCGCCCCGGGTTCCGGTGGGTCGGTTGATCTCCGATTGGCCGAGTGCGTCCAGGCGAGCTCCCGACGACCTTCTTGTGAGTTGGCGATGGCCGTGCCGACCATCCGCGGGCGAATGCGATCGGTGGTTGGAGCGGGGCCCTTCAGGGCCTCGCAAGACGTTCTGCTGCCCCGCGGTCCAGGCTTCCTACGCAGTGGGCCCACGCCTCCCGCACACCGACGGGCCTAGACGTTCGTTGTCGTCGACCCCCTGTCTGGTCAGGGCCGAACTCCTGGTGAGGCCCTGAAGGGCCCCACTCCGCTCCTCTTGGGGGACGACTCTGGTGCCTTGGTGATGGCCGTGCCGGCCAGCGGCGGGCGGGTGCAATCGGTGATTTCCCATCAGTCCCTGAAGGGACCCACCCGGTCTCGCGCGCGCCTGGACGGCGTTCAGCCTGCAGCTGCGGGCGGGGCCCTTCAGCCTGGATCCACCGCTTGGCGTGATCGCGAGGCGCCTGCCAGGGTCGTCAGGACGTGCGCGAACAGCATCGGGCAGGCTGGTTGCCTGTTCGACGCTGTCCGCGCGCGGAGCGCACCGACCGGGTGCAAGCCCTCCACGCCCTTTCGGAGGCGTTACACCCGGTCGGGGAGCGCCCTGGCGGGCCTGGCAGGATGCACCGCCCGCGCCAAGCGGTGGATCCAGGCTCAGGGCCTCGCCAGGGGTGCGGCCCTCTGCTCCGCAATCGCGTGCGGCGCGACGGCGTGAGTGAACTGGGAAGCGCGCAGATACGATCGGCGGATGGACTTCGAGACCCGCGCGATCCACGTCGGCCAGGAGCCGGACAGCGCCACCGGCGCCGTGACGACGCCGATCTACCAGACCTCGACCTATGCGCAGGAGGCGGTGGGCGTCCACAAGGGATACGACTACGCGCGCACCGGCAACCCCACGCGCACCGCGCTCGAGACCTGCCTCGCCTCACTCGAGAACGCGCGGTTCGGACATGCGTTCTCCTCGGGGATCGGTGCCACCACCACTCTGATGCACCTGGTCGACCCGGGCCAGCGCGTCGTCGCCGTCAACGACGTCTACGGCGGCGTCTATCGCATGTTCTCGAAGGTCTACGAGCCGAAGGGCTACGTCTTCGCGTGGGTGCCGCCGGAGCAGCTCTCGACCGACGCTGCCTCCGTCCTCGACCAGAACACACGATACGTCTGGATCGAGAGCCCCACGAACCCGCTGCTGAACATCGTGGACATCCGGGCGGTGGCCGATGCTGCCCACGCCGTGGGCGCGCTGCTCGTGGTCGACAACACCTTCGCTTCCCCGTTCCTGCAGAACCCGCTCGACCTCGGCGCGGACATCGTCATCCACTCGGCCACCAAGTACCTGGGCGGTCATTCCGACGTGGTCAGCGGCTTCGTCGCCACGAACGACGAGGACGTCTCACAGCGGTTGCGCTTCCTGCAGAACACGCTCGGAGCCATCCCCGGCCCGTTCGACGCCTGGCTCGTGCTGCGCGGCGTCAAGACCCTCGCGGTGCGCATGGAGCGCCACTGCCGCAACGCACAGGCGGTCGTCGACTTCCTGATCGGGCACCCGGCGGTGGAGCGCGTGCTGTACCCAGGGCTCCCCGACCATCCCGGGCACGAGATCGCGAAGCGGCAGATGCGGGACTTCGGCGGCATGGTCTCGTTCCTCACCGGCTCCGAGAACGAGGCGGTGGCGCTCGTCGCCCGCACGAAGGTGTTCACACTGGCCGAGTCGCTCGGTGGGATCGAGAGCCTGATCGAGCATCCGTACCGCATGACGCATGCCTCAACCGCCGCCGGCCCGTTCGCCGCACCGAAGGATCTGGTGCGGCTCTCCGTCGGGATCGAGTCCGCGGACGACCTCGTCGCCGATCTCGAGCAGGCCCTGGCGCGCTAGTGGAGTGTCTCCTAGTGCGGCACCCACAACACCAACGAGAGTTACAGGTCAAACGCTTGGAGGTGCGACACTAGTGTCCAGCCTTCTCGCCGGGCCGATCGACCTCTTTCACGCCGGCGAGCCGTTCACGACGTCCTGCTACCTGATCGACACAGCCGCGGGTCTCGCCCTCTTCGACTGCGGGCCCTCAAGTTGCTTCCCCGCCCTGGAACGCGGCCTCGCCGAGCACGGCGTCTCCTGCGCGGACATCCGGCACGTCCTCCTCTCCCACATCCACCTCGACCACGCGGGCGCTGCCGGCCTCGTCGTCCGTGAGAACCCGGACGTGCGGGTGCACGTCTCCGAGATCGGCGCTCCTCACGTGGTCGATCCGAGCAGGCTCGAGGCCAGCGCCCGCCGGCTGTACGGCGGCCTCTTCGACGAGCTGTGGGGCACGATCGTGCCCGTCCCCGCCGCCAATGTGCACGTTGCGGGCGATCGGGTGCTCGACCTCGACTGCTTTCCGACCCCGGGCCACGCGATCCACCACGTCTCGTACCTCGACTCCGAGGGGACGCTCTACTCCGGCGACGTGGCGGGAGTGAGGCTGCCGGGGGCCAGCTTCGTGCTGCCGCCGACGCCACCACCTGACGTCGATCTCGAAGGGTGGGAGCGATCGACCGCGCTGAGCCTGGCGCGCCACCCGGCCCGGCTGGCGCTGATCCATTTCGGCGTGTTCGACGACGTCGAGGCTCACTACGCCCGGTTGCGTGAGATCCTGGCGCGGTGGGGTGAGCGGGTCGGTGGCGGCGTGGAGCAGGACGAGTTCATCCGGGCCGCGCGGGCCGACATCGAGGCGGCCGACCCGGAGAACCTCGCTCTCTACGAGCAGGCGGTGACGATCGACGACTGTTTCGTCGGGCTCGAGCGCTACTGGCGCAAGAAGCGCGAGGCGGAATGAGCACGTTGCAGCAGAACCTGCGCGCGCCACTGGCGTCGCGCGACTTCAGGCTGCTCTTCGCCGGCCGCACGATCCAGCGCGCAGGATCCGCGTTGACGCCGATCGCGTACGCGTGGGCGGTCCTCGACCTCGGGGGGTCGGCGACAAGTCTCGGCTTCGTCGTGGCGGCGGGTGTCCTGCCGACCGTGGTCTTCCTGCTGATCGGCGGTGTCATAGCCGATCGCCTGCCGCGGCACCGGGTGATGGTCGTCTCCAACGTTCTCGCGTTCGCCAACCAGAGCGTCGCCGCCGGCCTGCTGATCAGCGGCAACGCCACGATCGGGCGACTCGCCGTGCTGGCCCTGATCGGCGGAACCGTGTCTGCGCTGTTCTTCCCGGCTGCGATCGCCATCGTGCCGCAGACGGTGGGGCGCGAGGATCTTCAGTCCGCGAACGCGCTCCTCGGCCTGGGGCTGAACGGGGCCCAGATCGGCGGCGCCGCGCTCGGAGGCATCATCGTGGATCTGATCAGCCCCGGGTGGGCGGTCGCGATCGACGCACTGACGTTTGCGATCGCCGCGGGCTTCGTGGGCTCGCTCAGCAGCACGGCCAGGGCCAGGGTGGGATCCGAGGCGAGCTCCTTCCTGGCCGAGTTGCGCGCCGGCTGGCGGGAGTTCGCGAGCCGCCGCTGGCTGTGGGCGGTCGTCGCCGGCTTCTCCGTGGCGCTGGCGACCGGCCACGCAGCGGTCTATGTGCTCGGGCCGATCGTCGCGGACGAGTCCCTGGGTGAAGCGCACGGTTGGGGCCTGGTGCTGGCGGCGGAGGGCGCCGGCCTGGTCGTGGGCGGCCTGATCGCCCTCCGGGTGAGGTTCGCGCGCCCGCTGCTGGCCGGTTGTCTGTGCGCCGTCCCCCTCTTCGTGCTGCCGCTGTTGCTCGGTTTGCGGCTGCCGCTTGGGGCGATCATGCTCGGCTCGTTCGTGGCGGGCATCGGGATCGAGATCTTCGGCGTCAACTGGTTCCTGTCCGTGCAGGGACACGTGCCCGAGGAGATGCTCTCGCGCGTGTTCGCGTGGGATGCCTTCGGCTCCATCGGCCTGCTCCCGATCGGTCTCGTGGTGGTCGGCCCGGTCTCCGACGCGGTCGGCATCAACACGACGCTGTTCGCCTGTTCCGGGATCGTCGCTGCCGCCATGCTGGGCCAGCTGCTCGTCGGTGACGTGCGCAGACTGCCGCGTCCGGCCGAGACCTGAGCCGCGGGCGCGCTGCGGAGCCCCTTCAGGGCCTCGCCAGGAGCTCGTCCCGTGACGAGGGCCGCATTCGCCGCTGCGGATGACCTCTTGCTGGTCGAGCTTCCACTCCTCGCGAGGCCCTGAAGGGCCCCGCAGTACGCCGTTCCGACGCCTAGCGGGATCGGCCCGAAAGCATCCCACCTCGGCCACGTCCCGCGCGGGACGCATCAGCGTCTTGCGGTGTTCAGTCCGGGTCGAGGGCGTTCGCCTCGAGCTCACCCATGGTCACGAACTCCAGCATCGAGGCGTGGGTCGCGCGGAGCAGGATCGGGGGAGCTGTTCCGGCTTCGAGCGCCTCGCGCCAGCGGTCGGCACACAGGCACCAGCGGTCGCCGGCGACGAGGCCCGGGAACCCCCACTCCGGTCGCGGCGTGGAAAGGTCGTTGCCGGCGGACACGCTGAACTGCAGGAACTCCTCGGTCACCTCGACGCACACGGCGTGCACACCGAGATCGTCGCCGCCCGTCCGGCAGTGGCCGTCGCGGTAGAAGCCGGTCAGCGGGTCGAAGCAGCACGGTTCGAGCGGCCGGCCGAGAACGTTGAGGGGACGCTGGTCATCGCTCACAGAGCGGAGGCTACCGCGGACCGTTGGGGACAGTCCCCGAGCTTGCGTTACGTCCACCCGACGACGAGCCAGGTGCGGCGCCGGAAGCGCACGATCATCAGCGCCATCCGCGAGACGATGAGAACGGTGAGGGCGGCCCAGACGCCCTGAAGCCCCCAGTCGGCGGCGCGTACGACTCCCAGCACGGCGGCACACGCCGCGAACGACGCGACCATCGACCAGGCGAGGTAACGGCCGTCACCGGCGCCGATGAGGATGCCGTCGAGCGCGAAGACGACGCCGTTCAGCGGCTGCATCAGTGCAAAGATCAACCACATGGAGGCGCAGGCCTCGAGCACGGCGGCGTCGCCGCTGAACACCCGAGGCAGCACGTCCGCCAGGGCGAGCAGGAGACCGGCGAACACGAGCCCGGTGACGGCCGAGAGCACGGTCATGCGGACGCTCGCCGCGTAGGCCTCGTCGGGCCGCGATGCCCCGAGCTCGCGTCCGACGATGATCTGGCCGGCGATCGCCACCGCGTCGAGCACGAGGGCGAGGAACGTCCAGAGCTGGAAGCCGATCTGGTGCGCGCCGAGTGAAGCGTCCCCGAAGCGCGCGACCACGGCGCCGGCGAGCACGAACGACGCCACGAGCGCGCCCGTGCGCAGGAACAGGAACTTGCCGATGGTCAGGAGCCTCACGGCAAGCTCGGGACGGAACCCCCAGCGCGGGCGTCCCACACGCCGCAGCGTCGTCCAAACGAACATCCCGCCCATCGCCGTCTGCGCGATCGCCGTCCCTGCCGCCGAGCCTTCGATGCCCCAGCCGAAGCCGTAGACGAAGAGCACCTCGAGGATCACGTTCAGCACGTTGCCGGCAAGCAGCAGGATCAACGGCGTCCGCAGGTCGGAGACGCCGCGTAGGTACCCCTGGGTGCCGAGCGCGACGAAGGCCGAGGGCACGCCGATCGCCACGATGCGCAGGTAGGTCACGGCGAGCTCCGCCGAGCGGCCCTCGCCGCCGAGCAACGAGACCACGGTCGGCGCCAGGACGACGAGCAGCGCGGCGAGCCCGATCCCGATGCCGATGGACAGCCAGAGCACCTGTGCCCCGAGCCGGCCCGCGGTCTCGTGCTCGCCCGCCCCGGTGGCCCGAGCAACTTGCGCCGTGGTGCCGTACTGGAGGAAGTTGAACAGGACAACGACGGAGAGCACGGTCGCCGCCAGCGCAAGTGCGGCGAGGGGCGCGCGGCCGAGGTGCCCGACGATGCCGGTGTCGACCAGGATGTACAGCGGTTCGGCCGCGAGCGCCCCGAGTGCGGGCACGGCCAGCCGCAGGATCTCGCGGTCGTACCGCGACCGCAGGTTCACGTCAGCTGGGCGTTGTGGCGCGCACGATGCGCCCGCCACTCGACTGCGTGACCGTCTTCACGACGATCTCGTCGACGTTCACATGGAACGGGCGGGTGAGCGCGAACATGATGCAGTCGGCCATGTCGTCCGCGGTGATCGGATCGAGCCCTTCGTACACCTTCTTCGCAGCCTCCACGTCGCCGCGGAAGCGGACGATCGAGAACTCGGTCTCGACGAGCCCGCCGTCGACGGTCGTGACGCGGATCGGCCTTCCGAGCAGATCTTCGCGCAACGCGTAGACGAAGCCGCGCAAGCCGTACTTGGAGGCGATGTAGGAGGCGCCGTTGGCATATGCCTGGCGTCCGGCAACCGAGCCCGTGAAGACGAGGTGGCCCTCGTCGCGCAGGTAGGGGAGCACCAGCCGGGTCATCCGCATCACACCGTCGACGTTGGTGTGGAGAACGGTGCGCTCGTCCTCTTCGGTGGACTCGTTGAACGGGTAGCGACCGAGCGCGAGACCGGCCGCGTTGAGGAGGATGTCGACGTGGCCGCCGAGCGCCTCGGCGGCGGCCGAGACGAAGGCCTGAGCGCTCTCTTCGGAGGTCACGTCGAGCGGTAGCGCCATGTCGGCCTCGATCCGCTCCACTCGACGCGCGCCGCCGGCGACGGTGACGCCGGCCTCGCGCAGCTGACGGATGGTGGCGGCTCCCATCCCGGACGAGGCACCCGTGACGATGGCGTTCTTGCCGCGCAGATCCATGGATCGCAGCCTACTGCGCGAGGTCAGGAGTCCGACGCAGGCCTCGTTCGAGGGACTGCTCAGATCCCCCGTTGGAGGGACGCCCACATCGCAGAACCTTTCGATGATCATGAGTGAGATGAGCGAACGATCCGCCGTCGTCGCCGCCCCCGCCAGCGTGTCTCCCATGGCCTGGGAGCAGATCAGCGCTGTGGTGCGCGCCAGTCTGCCCGCCCCGCGGGCCGAGTTGGTGCTGTCCGAGATCCGGGAGGCGCTCGAGCTGGACGCAGGTCCCGCCTGGGAGGATCTGGCCACCGAGAAGGCGCTGCTGGAGCAGGAGATGGAGCTCGCGGCCAGCGTCGACCCGCTCACCGGCCTGCGCAATCGCACACGGTTCTTCGAGGATCTGCGGCGCGAGTTCCAGTCGGCGCGCCGCTATGACACTCCGCTTTCGCTCTTGATGATCGACGTCGATGGTCTGGCCAGGGTCAACGAGGACCAGGGTTACGACGCGGGCGACCGGTTGCTGCTGATCATCTCCGAGCTTCTGCTCACGCGCTTGCGCGTCACGGACATCGCTGCGCGCGTCGGTGACGACGACTTTGCCGTGATCCTCCCCCACACGCCGATCGACGGCGCCCGCATCCTCGCGGGCCGGGTCGTCGAGGCACTTGGCGACTGGGCCCACACGGGCGTCTCCACCGTTGACGCCGACACCACCTCGGGCCCGGATCTGCTGCACCGAGCGAGTCACGATCTCGACGTGACCCGCGGCCGCGCCTAGGAACCGACTGAGCGTGCCGCCACCCGGCCGTGGCGGCGCGAGGGACTGAGCGGGGCCCTTCAGGGCCTCGCAAGACGTTCAGCCCATCTGCCGCGCACAGCGAGACCCACGACACCACGGGCGCATCTCAGAGCGCGACAACTCGGTATCAATCATCTCGGCCTGCTCGGTCTGGAAACCGCCGACCAAGACCGCACGTGCGGACGCGTGTACTAACGAGGCCAACACCGACCTCATCGAGCTCCACGTGAACGCTCGGAGGGTCGCGCTATGCGAGTTCGATCCGCTCGATCACCACAGGTGTGACTGGCCGGTCGCGGCCGTCACGGTCGACGGCGGAGATGCGGGCGACGACGTCCTCCCCTGCGGTGAGCTGCCCGAACACGGTGTGCTTGCCGTCCAGCCAGGGACACGCGTCGGCGGTGACGATGAAGAACTGCGAGCCGTTCGTGTTCGGGCCGGCGTTCGCCATCGCGAGCGCGCCGCGGACGATCAGATGCTCGTTGATCTCGTCCTCGAACTGGTAGCCGGGGCCACCGGTTCCGGTGCCTTGCGGGCAGCCGCCCTGGATCATGAAGTCGGGGATGACGCGGTGGAAGATGACGCCGTCATAGAACCCCTCCCCGGCGAGGCGGGTGAAGTTGTCGACGGTCTTCGGGGCCGCGTCCGGATACAGCTCGATCCCGATCGCCCCTTCGCTGGTGTGGAACGTAGCCTGAGTCATGCGCAGGACGCTAGCTGACGGCCCTTCCGCCACGCCGCGGTCCGCTTGGGGCCAATCCCGGTAGGCCGGGCGCGCTGCGGTGCCCTTCAGGGCCTCGCAAGAAGCACGTCCCGTAACAAGGGCGGGGTTCGCGCTGCGGATGGCCAATTGCTGGTCGAACTTCGAGGCCTAGCGGGATAGGCCCTTAACCGCTCGTCAACATTGTCTCTTTCTGGTCTCCGTACACTCAGCAGATGGCTTCGGCGGACCCTGCCCCCGCTTCATCGCGAAGCGGGGACACATCCCAGGAGCTCGCACGCAGCTGGCAGCAGCTGACTCGCGCGGCAACGATTGTTGCCCTGCTCACGTCTCCAGCGCTATTCATCTGGTTCACGAAGCAGAACGGCTGGCGCTGGTGGGTGGCTCTCCTCGTCACGGCCGCCATCGTCGTCGTCTTCCGCGGGATCGCCGACCTCTTGTTCCACCGCGTGATCCCGCGCCCGAGCCTGTTCGGCCTGGAGAGCCAGAGCCTGCGCGAGGAAGACGTCGTCAGTCGCCGTCGCGCGTGGTTCTGGCGATTCTGGTTCCGGCTCGGGGTGATTTTCGTCCTGATCGTCACCATCGTGTGGGTGTTCCGCGGCGGTTCGTGGTTCGCCGCACTGGGCAAGATCCTTTCCGGAATCGGAGGGATCCTCCAATCGCCGACCCTGTGGACGCAGGCGGTCTTCGTCTTCTTCCTGTTCTTCGCCAACTTCGCAATCATGTTCGGCCCAATCCTGATGATGAACCTCTCGCAGATCCAGTCTTTCGAGCCGGGTGATGCGAAATGGGGCGTCAAGCTCGACGACGTCCGTGGCCAGGCGGAGGCAAAGGAGGAAGTGCGTCGCGTTGTCTCGATCTGGCAGTCGGGCGAACAGTTCGAGCGGGCCGGAGGGAAACGCGAACGTGGTCTGCTCTTCCTCGGAGCTCCCGGAACGGGCAAGACAATGCTGGCCAAGGCAATCGCCACAGGGTTCAACTCTCCTTTCATCTCCATCCCTGGCTCGGGGTTCGCAGCGACATTCATCGGCGTCGACGCGATCATCGTGCGCATCCTGGCGCGGCGAGCGAAGAAGCTCGCGCGCAAGTGGGGCGGTCAGTGCCTCGTGTTCATCGACGAGATCGACGCGGTCGGGATGCGCCGGCAGGCCCTCCAGGGCGGTTCGCCGATCGGCTCGGGCTACTCGAACTTCGACCCCTCCGACCACTTGTTCTTTGGACCGAACGGTGCGCTGACGTCGTCGGGCGATCTCGTCCTCGAGACTCGAGCCTGGCGGGATCGGCTCTTCGAGGAACGGGCGCCGGTCACAGTCGGGCTCAACGGGTTCCAGGCACGCGTACTCGGGATTCTCAACTTCATGTTCCCGGGCGGCATGGGCATGGGCGGAGGCCTCGCCCTCAACCAGCTGCTCGTGGTGATGGACGGCATAGACAATCCCCCGTTCTTCCGCAAGGTCTTCACGAACAAGACCAATACGCTGCTCGATGCGATCTTCGTGATTCCGCGGCGGATCGGCGGCGTTAGCCTTCGGATTCCGGCCGCTCGCCCGCGGCGCGAGCAGATCTACTTCATCGGCGCCACAAATGTTCCAATCGAGCGACTCGACCCGGCGCTCACACGCCCAGGTCGAATGGGACGACACGTGTGGTTCCGCACCCCCACGAAGCAGGATCGTCTCGACGTTCTCGATCTGTACATCGGCAAGGTCTCGCATAGCGTCGATCTCGATCGCGACGAGCGGCGCGAGGAGATCGCCCGCGTCACGAACGGCTACTCACCGGCCATGATCGAGCAGGTGACTTCGATGGCCCTCACGATTGCCCACCACTCCGGTCGGCAGGCGTTTGTGTGGGCAGACCTCGTCGAGGCAATGACCACGCTCGAGGCCGGAACCGCAGTCGGGGTGGAATACATCCCGACCGAGACGCGGGCCGTTGCCGTTCACGAGGCTGGCCACGCGGCCTGCGGTCATGCGTACCTCGAGGGCGTCGAGTCGACGCGCCTCTCCATCCGCATGCGAGGTGGCTCGCTCGGCCACCATCAGGCGCTCGAGAAAGAGGAGCGCTTTGGTCGGTTCCAAGGCGAGCTGTTCGCGCGGCTCGTGTGGACTCTAGGGGCGATGGCCGCCGAACGCGTTTTCTACGGAGAGAACTCAGCAGGGGTCGGCGGGGACGTGGCTTCGGCGACCGCGCAGGCGTCCGGCATGGTCGCAGCAGCGGCCATGGGACCGAATCCGTTCGAGGTAACCCCTCGTGACGGGGAGTCGGCTGAGGACACCCGTTCGAGGATCCTCGAGCGTTTCGAGAAGATCGGCCTGCAGATCATGAACAGGACGGGGGGCGGCCCGTTCGACGGAAACCCTCTGGCGTCCGCACTTCAGGATCCCGCCAAGCGTTCGCTGGCCGCTCAGCTCCTGGGGCAGGCGTACGTCGCCGCCCACAATCTGATCGTGCACAACAGACAAGGAGTGGAGAACGTCGCTGTAACCCTCGCCGAACGCCGGGAGATGTTCGGGGACGAGCTGCTCGAATTGCTCGACACGCAGAAGTTCGCGATCCCGGAAACCGATCTTGCCGACGATGCATCGTGGCCGCCGCTCGAGTTCTCGGCACTGGTCGGGCGACGATCGGGACCGGCGAACCAACGGAACGGTGCCGTCGAGATCAAGGATCTCGAGAGGTGACGGTGACCCCGGAGCACACCCCCATCATCGACGCTGACACGGCGATCCCCACCAGCGGCGGCCCGGGTGCCGGCGGCCCTACCAGGGGCGACAGAGCGCGCCTGGCCGGGTACCGCAATCGCTTCGGTGGCATCTTCCTCCTACTGGCCATCATCGGTGGAGGGGCGATGGGCGCGTTGATTGTCGGACTTCTTCGCGACGAGGCTGCACCACCGGCACCGTGGTCGGCGCGCGCGCCGAGCGGATCGGCGGCGAAGAAGCTCCGTTGGATAGCACACAACGTCGGTATCCGCTACCGGTTCCCCGATGGACAGCAGCTTGTAGCCGCGGTCGCCACGCGGCCGTCGCTGCCAGTGACCGAGGCGAGACCGCCGGCGAACCTCTCGCTGATCGCCATCGTCGAGCGCGCGGATTACTCTCGCGGCGACTTCGAGGACGACGACCGGATCGTCTACGATCCGCAGGCCAACGCCCAGTTCGTCCTGTGCGGCTTGGGCGAGAACTGCGCATTCTCGCCTGAGGCGGGACCCGCGACGCAGGAGCGCTTCCTACTGCTCGCGCGCGAGGGCGTCGAGCTGGCGCTGTACACGTTCCGATACATCCGTGAGATCGAGACGGTCACGGTGTTCATGCCACCGCCGCCGGGTCAGGACCAGGGCACCGGAACCACGTTGTTCCTGACGCGTGGCGCTGTGCGCAGCTTCACGTCGAAGCCACTCACGTCGACGCTGGGGCAGCGGACCCCGTCCGTGGGGCAGGTACCGACCTGGGAACGGCAGCAGCTCGATGACATCACGGGCGGTCGCTTCTTCGAGTACGTATTCCGCCAGACGCAGGACAACGGCTGGCTGCTCGCGCTCAACCCGCTCGGGAACACAATCCCCTGACCCAGATCGCGGGCGGGAGTCGGCCGGCTCGGCCAGGCGACGTGCGGCTCCAGCAGCCGAAGCAACGTCTCGACACCCTCGACTGGTGGCCGCGACCCGTCTCCACCCGATTCGTCGGCATCGCCGTCGCTCCCTGGTTCTTCAGGCTGCCCTACCTCCGCCGCTTCGACGGGTGGGCGTTCCATTTCGGGATCCTGCTCCGCAGCCCTGACGCGTCGGAGGATCTGGTCACGCACGAGCTGTGCCATGTGTGGCAGATGCAGCACCGCCCGGTGCGCATGCCGCTCTCGTACCTCGTGCGCGGGTACTGGAACAACCCGTACGAGGTGCAGGCGCGAGCGGCTGTCGAGGCAAGCCGAAGCCGCGAAGAGCGGGGCCCTTCAGGGCCTCGCCAGGAGTAGAACCCAACGTACGGCAAGCGCCCCGCTGCGGGACCGCCCAGGCTGTTTGGGCGTCCTGTGCCGTGAGGCCGATGCGGCTCAGGCCCGAGGCTACCCAAGGCCCAAGGCCCTCCCTTACACCGCCCTAACGGCTCGGCCCCTACGGTGGAATCATGCGATTCCGAATGTGGGGAGTCGCCGTGACGGCCGCCGTGCTCGCGGCCGGTGGCGGAATTGCCGCCGGTGCGCCGCGCGCGTCGGCTCCCGTCGTGGCTGTCAGCGGTGTCGCGCCGGGATCGTTCTCGGCCGTCGTCTCCTGGACCGTCGATCGTCCCGCCACCGTGCGCATCGCCTACGGAAGCGGCGACGATCTGGCCGTGTGGACGCGCGCTGCGAGCGGAACCTCGGGATCGACACGGCTGCCGTCGCTCGAGCCGGGTGTGGAGTACCGCTTCCAGGTCAGCGCGACGGCGGACGGGGCGATCGGCGAGGCCACCGGGAACGTACGGACGAACCCCGCGCCGCCCTCCCTACGCGCCCGCACGACGAGCCGCGCGCTCGTGCTCAACGGGCAACCGGTGTTCCCACGGATGGTCTACCACCAGTGCGAGTACGCGATGGCGGGCAGCCTGGCGGCTGGGATCAACACGTTCATGGGCACGGCCTGCGGAGGCGCGCGGGAGCTGCTGCGCGACGTACGTGGCCGCGGCTACGCGATCGTGCCTATCGGGGCACGCGGCTCCGTCGACGGCCCGGGACTTGTGGGGTGGCATCAGCTGGACGAGGCCGACGAGCACGTGGACAGCGCGGATCAGCTCCCCACGCCGCCGCCGTCCACGCAGACGGGGCGGGTCTCGTTCCTGACCCTGACCAACCACTTCTACTCGAACGCCGCGCCGCTGCCCAAGGGCCGCGCCATCTACCCGAAGATCGTCGAGAAGGCGGAGATGATCGGGTTCGATCTGTATCCGCTGCAGATCTGGTGTCGCAAGGACCGCTTCCACGACGTTTACGAGGCGCAGCGCGAACTGGTGCAACTGGCCAAGGGCAAGCCGACCTTCCAGTGGATCGAGGCGGCAGGGATGAGCCAGTGCCACGGTCTCGATCCCAGCCCCGCGATCGTGCGGGCCGAGACCTGGCTGGCCGTCGCCGGCGGGGCGCGCGGCATCGGCTACTTCCCGGACCAGTGGACGGCGCCGGTGCGCACGGAGATCACACGGGTCAACGGCGAGATCCGGGCGCTGTCGGCGGCGCTGCTGGCACCGGACGGCCCGGCTGCGCGGGTGGCGCGTGGCCCGGCCCGGATCGGCACCCGCCAGCTGAACGGGGCGCTCTACGTGATCGTGGTCAACCCCACGCTGAAGCCTGCGCTGACGCGGATCACCGTCCCGGGCCTGGCGGGCCGGCAGCTCCGCGTGTGGCGTGAGGATCGCACCGTCTCGCCCGCGGGAGACACGTTCAAGGAGTACCTCCGCGGGCTGCAGGTCAGGATCTTCGTGGCATCCCCCGTTTAGGGGCCTGATGTCCCTCGATCGAGGGACGCGATTTCACACTGTTCCGGCCGACCTTGTCAGGACATGCGCCGCACCGCTCTGCTCTCCCTGCTCGCCACCCTGAGCGTCGTTGCCGCGCTGCTCGTGAGCGCGTCCGCGGGAGCGAACACGGCGCGGGTGACGATCCTGGCCGTGGAGACGGGCGCCACGACGGCGAACATCCGTTGGCAGGTCGAGCAGCAGAGCCGGATCAGCGTCGAGTACGGCGTCGCCGACACGATGGGCATCTGGGTGCCGCCCGCCGTGACCACGGGTCCGCAGTCCGGCGTGACCCAGCTGGTTGGGCTCGAGCCGAACACCACCTACCGCTACCGCTTCCTGGGGGTCTCCTCGCAGGGGCAGCTCGATCAGTCGGGGACGTTCACGACCTGGCCGTGGCCCACCTCGGCCGCGGCGACCCTGGCCGCGCAGGTGACCGCCGGCCCGCTGCCGGGCATCGGCGCGCGTCCCGTGCCCGGAGCTCCGGCCGCCCCGTCGGGAAGCAAGGCCGAGCGCCTGTTCGCCGTGAACGGCGGCACCGTGTTCTTCCGCATGGTCTTCCGGCAGTGCCCCTACGCATTCGATCGCAGCATCAAGGCGGGCATCAACCTGTTCATGGGCACCAACACCCAGTGCGTGAAGCCGGCGGCACAGCTCAAGGAGACGGCTGGTCGGGCGCTGACCCTGCTGGACGAGGAGGTTCGCGGTCGTGTCTCCGGCCCGGGGCTGATCGGCTGGCACATGGAGGACGAGCTCGACGCTCGGCTCAACAAGGCGCCGAAGTCGCTGCCGCGGAACGACGACCCGGGCAAGCTCACGTTCCTCACGGTCACCGACCACTACTCGCCGCGGACGGCCCCGCCGACCGCCGGCAAGGAGGTGTACAAGCCGCTGTTTGCGAAGGCGGACGTGATCGGGTTCGACTCGTATCCGATCGAGGAGTGGTGCAAGCCCGAGACGATCGATCGTGTCTGGTGGTTGCAGCAGGATCTGATGGCGCAGGTCGGCGGCAAGCCCACCTTCCAGTGGATCGAGGCCGGGCCGATGGAGAAGTGCAAGAAGTACGACCCCACCCCGGCCGTGGTGCGCGCCGAGACGTGGCTGGCGATCGCGGCAGGCGCCCGTGGGATCGGCTACTTCCCCGACGTGTGGCCGGCGGACATCACCGCCGAGATCGGCCGGATCAACCGTGACATCGTCGCGCTTTCCCCGGCGCTCCTGAACGTCAAGGAGGCCCGCACGATGTCGGTCGGTGGTCTCCGTGTCGGTATCCGCAAGAACGGCGGCGCCACGTACGTGATCGCGGTGAACCCGACCTCGAAGCCGCTCGGCAAGGTCACGCTGCCGATCGCCGAGGCCGCAGGCAAGAAGGTGCGCGTGTTCGGTGAGGGTCGCGAGCCCTCGGTCGTCGGTAACCAGATACAGGACGATTTCGGCGCGTATGGCACGCACATCTACGTGATCCCGCCCGCGTAGCTCGCGGCGGAGCCTCACAGCCGGCCGGCGGTCGACGCCGGCCAGGCATCTCCAGTTGTTCACCCTCCGGTCTTGAGATCGCGGTCAGAACGCGACCAAGACTGAACCCCCGAACCGATCTCCCGTCGGGATCATGGCCGCGAGGGCTCAGAGGACTGGGCCACAACGGACGGGACGGGAGGAGAGGCTCATGAGAATCGAACTCACGCGCCGCAAGGCGATACTGCTCGGCGTCGTCGCGGCGCTCGCCATCGGCATTCCGACGGCGGCTGCGGCAGGTGCTCTGGACTGGGGCGCCGAGCGGCAGAAGAAGCTGCAGGATTCCGCCGACAAGCTGTACGGAGGGATCGGCAAGCCGCTCGCGGCGAGCGCGACCCCGGTCGCAGGAGCCGAGGGCAAGGCATCCGTGGCTCTCGCGAGCGGCCTTCAGGTGGGCGATGTGCTCAGGGGCAACATCGCGGAGCCGGATATCACCGATCAGCTCGGGCAGCACGCGGACATGATCGCCTACTGGCCCAGCGACAAGAACCCCGAGTGGGGCATCGTCTGCATCGAGGGACGATCGACCAACCCGGTCACCACCGACCCGTTCTGGGGCGTGCAGCGGATCAAGCTGCAGAACCCGTCGAAGGGCAAGGTCGAGACGATCCTCACGGGCACCGACGCCTGCGACGGGATCCGGCGCACCCCGTGGAACACGATCTTCGCCACGGAGGAGACGGGTGACGGCTGGGGCCTCGAGATCTACGACCCGTTGAAGACGACGAACGTCGTCTTCAACCGCACCACCGGCCTGGCCACGGGCGGCACCAACCCGGGCAACGTCTTCGGACGCCTCGCCACGGGCCTGTACGCGTGGGAGGGGCTGTACATCCGAGACAGCGGTGTCATGTACTCCGGCGACGAGCTCGCCCCGATCAACGACGCGGACGGCGGCGCGGTGTTCAAGTTCGTGCCGGCGAACCCGGCTCCGGAGCCGATCACGCGGGCCGCGATCGCTGATCTCTCCAAGGTCGAGAACGCTGCGAAGTCGCCGTTCGCCGGGGGGTCGCTGTACGTGCTGCAGGTGGGCACGAAGGGCGGCGGCTCGAACTACGGTCAGGGCAACCAGTACGGCGAGGGCCGCTGGGTCGGTCCGATCGCCGATCCCTCGAAGGCGCGGGCGGGCGCGGCGGCGCTGAAGGCAACCGGCTACTACCGGCCCGAGGATCTGGAGGGCGATCCGCTTGCGCTCAAGAGTGGCCGTTATCGCTTCTGCTGGACGAATACGGGTGTCTCGTCACGCCGTAACTGGGGCGAGGTGCTATGCGCCGAGGACAAGGGTGTGGCGAGCGAGCCGACGGGCGCCACCCCGGACGTGGAGCTCTTCACGCCGGGCAATCCGAAGATGAACCAGCCCGACAACATCGAGTTCCAGCCGAAGACGGGCATCGTCTACGTGATCGAGGACACCCCCACCGTCGACGGCGTCTCGCTGCCGGGCGACATCTGGGCGTGTCTGCGTGACGGCGCGGACGACGACCAGCTCACCGACGGCTGCGTCCGGGTGCTCTCGGTCGTGACCGCCGGTGCAGAGCCGACCGGCTTCCGCTTCGACGCCTCGGGAGAGCGCGCGTACGTGAACATCCAGCACTCGCCCGACAACCCCGCCACGGCGGTCGACGAGCGTCGCTACGACGAGATGCTCGAGATCAAGGGCTGGGACCCGGACGAGAAGGACGACTGATCGGAGCGCAGCTGAACTCGCGAGCGGCACGTCCGTCGCTTCGAGGCCTCCCCGTGCCCGCACGGGGAGGCCTCACTCGTTCCGGGGGCCAAGTCTGCAGGCCCGGCCCGCGCCGCCGGTATCCTCGAACTCGCCGCCCCCATCGACTAGCGGCCTAGGTCACCACCCTTTCAAGGTGGGTGCACGGGTTCGAATCCCGTTGGGGGCATTCGTCGTCGAAATCACAACGAAGTGCCTGCAATTGGGGCACTTGTTGTGTCCGGTCGCTTGGCATCGTGCATTGCGCATCCGCTCCGAGTCGCCGCGTACCGCTGCCGCCGCCACCTGCTCACCTCCGAGCTCGTTGCCTCTTCTGCGAAGGAGTTGTGGGACAGGCTCCGCGGGCGAGTGCAGGCGTCGTGAGTCCGAGCTGACCCAGGCCTGCGAGCGGTGAGGCTCACGTCTCGCGCGACCCGGGCTCGATCCGACGCACGGTCTGGACGCGGTCGACAGTCCGGTCGAACGTCGCGATCGCGTTGACGCCGGAGACCTCCGCACAGGCAATGAGGTAGGCCTCGGCGAAGTCGAGCCGATCGACTTCGTACACCTCGACCGCTCGCAGCAGCAAGGTGCCGTCGACCACGACGACGGAGGGGAACGCGAGCACCGCCCGCGCAAGCTCGGCGACCCGCTTCCGCCTGACCTTGTAGAACGACTCGAGGACGTAGACGACTTCCGCGAGCACGAGGTCGACCAGGTAGAGCTGCTCGGCTTCCCGGAGGAACGCGGTTGCAGCGGCGGCCTGGTCGGGAGGATCACCCGTCAGGTGGCGGACAAGGACGTTCGTGTCGACGAACGCCCTCAATGGCGCTCGCGCGCTCGAGCCGCCCGCGTCGTGCTCCGAACATCCGCCCAACTCGACCCGCGCCTGGCGGCCGGCACGCTGACCGCGCCTGCGACATCGAGCAGATCCGGCGTCCGCGCCAGGGTCGCCCTTCGCCCCTCGACCCGGAACACAACCTGGTCGCCCTCCCGGAGGCCCAGCGCATCGCGCACGCTCTTGGGAACCGTGACCTGCCCCTTCGACGTCATCCGCGCTGCAACATCCATGTCATTCATTCCTTATCTATTGATGAAAGTAAGGATACCACGAACAACATCAAGGCCACCGGTGCCTGGATTCGAGAGCTCGCGTTCGGCGCGGTCGCCTCGATCAAGGCGTCGTCGCTCCCCGATCCTCGCGATCGGCCTCGTGCTTCAGTCGGGCGACCCGCGCGGCGCAACCCACCGGCCCCGTCCTACGCGCAGAACTCCTTGCGCACGTCGTTCGCCTGATTCGCGAGGACGGACGCGAGCGGGCACCGGCTCGCCAGAGGTGATTGGGCGCTGCCCCTCGCCACCCACCTCCGGCAAACTGGTCGCGTGGCCGCTGCCGGAGTCGATCTGTACTGGCTTCCGCTCGGGGCAGGGGGCTGGTTCGTGCGGCTCAACGGGAAGGCCTACGAGGCCGTCGTCGCCTCCATCGACCGGCGTCCGCGCTGTGACCTGTACCACTCGGCGTTGATCGTGCGCGTCGACGAGGGACGCTTCGTGATCGAGTCTGCCCCGGTTGCACCGGGCGACCCCGCCGAACGCGGAGCGGTTTCGGGGGGAGCGGTCGGGACCTGCTGGGCGGGACGCCTTCGCATCTTCCGTTACGAACTTCGCTGCTGGTGCGACGGAGTCATCCCCGACGTCGCCGAGGCCGTTGACAGTCCACGGCCGCTGACAGACGACCCGAACGTCGCGCGACGAGTCCTCGATCTCATGCCCTCCGTACCAACTCCCGTCTGGGGGCGCGATGAGCTCCGGGCCGGCGACATGTGGAACTCAAACTCCGTGATCGCGTGGTTGCTCACCAGAGGCGGTCTCGACATCGAAGCGATCCTGCCACCGGCGGGTGGTCGCGCCCCAGGGTGGGACGCGGGCGTCGTCGTCGCCCGGAGAGCGACGGCACAGAGCCCTGGTGCAGCGGACAGCTAGTGCAATTCCTGGCCGATACGAGGGCCGTGAACTCGTTTCCCACCTGGTCACCCGCCTCGAGCCGGATCGTCTTTGCGGCCGCCAGCGATCTCTTCCTCGTTCCCGCGACGGGTGGGGCGCCGTCAGATAGCGCCCCGGGCCACCAGGTCGAGGCGTAGAGCCAACGCGGCGCTGACGGCCCGTGCGCCCGTCGGTCCGTCACCCACGGAGCGGCGACAGACCATAACCCTGCGCCCTCGGGATCCAACGATCTCGTCCGGAGCAGGCGCCGTAGGCGAACCGCTCGGGCGGCGCCGCGGATCACGGGCGACCGCCCCAGCCTCAACTGGTCGGACGCCGCGCCGATTCCCGGCCTATGGCCGACTCGTCGACCCTCACCACGCCTGCGCGCGAATCCTCACCGGGGCCGGTGCGCGGTGAGACCGTGCTCGTCGTGGCCCCGGACGGCGCCGCGCGCACGCGCCTGGCCGGCCTCGCAGCGGCGGCCGAGCTGACCGTGCGGACTGCGTGCGACGTTCGCGAGACCCGCTGGGAGCTTTCCCCCGTGCCACCGCATCTCGTCGTGATCGACGTGCCCGACCCCGAACAGCCACAAGAGGGCTTGGAGGTCTTGCGAATGATCCGGTCAGAGTCGGAATCGCTCCCGATCATCGTCCTACTGCCCCGCGCGGGCCCTGCCACCCTGGAAGCACTGCACCTCGGCGCCGACGACGTCGTCGTCGGGCACCCCGACGACGAGGAGCTCCAGGCCCGCTTCCACCTGCGGATCGAACGGCGATCGACCGCTGCCGGCGACCGCACCGAGGACCCCGTCACAGGGGCGCTCACCCCACGCGCGTTCGGCATCCAGGTCGACCACGAGCTCCGTCGCGTGGCCCGGGGCGGCCGGCCCGGGGCGCTCGTGCTCCTCACCTTCGACGAGCTGCCCGAGCTCGAATCCCGACTCGGCCCGACGGCACGGGAGGAGTTGCTCGCGCAGATCGTGCACCTGATCCGGGAGGACGGCCGCGAGCTCGATTTCGTGGGGCACAGGCGTGGCGTGATCGCCTTGCTGCTCCCCGCGACTCCACCCGACGGCGCCGCCATCCGCCTGGAGCGCCTCGTGCGCCTGCTCTCAACCCGCACCATGGTCGCCGCCGGGCACGCATCGCGACTGACCCCGATCGCCGGCTACGCCGCCTCCGAGGTCGGGATCGACTCCGACACGCTGGAGGAGCGCGCCTGGGTGGCGATGATGCATCAAGCCGAGCAGCTCGACCTCCACCCGACCCGCTGGCAGCCACGGCTCTCGCCCGAGCATGCCGGTGGATCGTGGCTGCTGCGAGCGCTCGGCCGCGCCAGAACGCCCGCGCAGGTGATCGCACAGCAGCTCGCCTGCGTCACGATTCCCTTCCTCGGCTACTTCGCACTGCTGCGCATCGGCATCGACCTCACGGGCATCGCCTACCTCGCCCTCGTCTGCGCCCTCGCAGCGACCGCTGCCGGGATCTGGGCCGAGTGTCTCGCCGCACTCAGAGCCACCACCCCGCCCCCGGCGAACGGCCCACCCGCAGCTGCCACGGCCGTGATCGCCGCCTACCTCCCCAACGAGGCGGACACGATCGTGGAGACGGTGGAGGCGATGCTCCGCCAGGACCACCCCGATCTGCAGGTGATCCTCGCCTACAACACACCACGCCCGCTGCCCGTCGAGGACGAGCTGCGCGAGATCGCCCGCCGCGACCTCCGCTTCCAGCCGCTCCGCATCGAAGGGTCGGTGTCCAAGGCGCAAAACGTGAACGCCGCGCTCGCACACGTCCGCGGCGAGATCGTCGGTCTCTTCGACGCCGACCATCACCCGGAGCCCGGGGCGTTCCGGCGCGCCTGGCAGTGGCTCTCGAACGGGGCCGACGTCGTGCAGGGGCATTGCGTGGTTCGCAACGGCGGCCACAACGTCGTGACCCGGCTCGTCGCCGCCGAGTTCGAGGCCATCTACGCCGTCGCCCACCCTGGACGAGCCCGCGTGCACAGCTTCGGCATCTTCGGCGGCTCGAACGGCTACTGGCGAACCGAGCTACTGCGCAGCGTGCGCATGCGAGGGTTCATGCTCACCGAGGACATCGACTCCTCGATGCGCGTCGTCGAAGGCGGCGGGCGCATCGTCTCCGACCCCGGGCTCATCTCCACGGAGCTCGCACCGGAGAGGTTCGGTGCGCTCTGGAACCAGCGGATGCGCTGGGCACAGGGCTGGTCACAGGTCTCGTTCCGCCACGTGCGCCCGATGTGGCGACGGGCCGGCGCGGGCTGGCAGGGCCGCTTCGGCGCCATACATCTGCTCGCCTGGCGCGAGATCTACCCCTGGATCTCGCTGCAGATGTTCCCCATCCTCGCCGTCTGGTTCCTGCGCGACGAGCCGACGCTCGACTGGTTCGTCCCCATCTTCCTGGCCACGACGATCTTCACGATGACCGTCGGGCCTGCGCAGACGCTGTTCGCCTGGAAGCTGGCGCACCCCAGCATCAAGCAACACCGCCGCTGGTTCCTGCTCTTCCTGGTCGCCTCCACGCTCGTCTACACCGAGTGGAAGAACGTCATCGTGCGCACCGGGCACCTCAAGGAACTGATGGGCGAGCGCGCCTGGAAGGTCACGCCGAGAAGTGCTCGCCGCCCGGCCGGGGAAGCACCCGGCGGCGAGGAGCGCCGCTCGCCCGACTCAGTCGGGGCGCCGCTTCGTGGGGATGTCGCAGCCGGCGAGCCGGCGGCATCCGAGCAGCAGGCCGCGTAGGCTCGACGCCGGGCGGACGGTCGGACTCACGACTGCAGGACGTAAGGGCGCATCCCCGTAGGCCGGGCGCGCTGCGGGCGGACGACCAGTTGCTGGTCGAGCTTCCACTCCTCGCGAGGCCCTGAAGGGCCCCGCAGTCCGCCGTTCCGACGCCTGGCGGGAAAGGCTCTCAAAGCATCCCGCACCCATCCCGCTCGCACCAAGGCTGCCGTCACCCGGCACGCACGCCGCCACGGCACGGCCTGCGTGGTACAACCGAGTCGATGGGGACGTTCCACGTGATCCTCCGCCGCTCGGGACCCTCGTGGGATGCCAACCGCGCGACGGAGCTCCAGTCGGGCTGGCCCGCCCATGCTGAGTACATGGACGAACTGGCTGCCTCTGGCTTCATCCAGCTCGGAGGCCCGCTGTCCGACGAGCACCGCGTGATCCTCATTGTCGACTCCCCGTCCGAGGCTGCCGTGCGCGAGACCCTGGCGCGCGACCCGTGGAGCGGATCCCACCTGGTGATCGACACCATCGAGCCGTGGACGATCCGACTCGGCGGGCGCCGGGCCGCATCGGGTCAGGGCTGAGGCCTATCCGGGTAGGCCGGTGCACTGCGGGGCCTTTGAGAATGTGCCGAGAAACCATCTAGTGCGGCGACCACACACCCGCAACAGCCCCAGGTCAAACGTTGAGGGATGCCGCACTAGCAGCCGGTCGCGAAGGCGAGCGCTTGGCAGGCCTCCGCCACCTTCTCCGGCCGCAGCCGGCAGATCCGCTCCGTGAAGAACGTCCGCCGGACCACCGACGTGTTGTCGAGCGTGAGGACGCACTCCTCTGGCATTCCGTCCTCGAGACCGAGTCGCACCTCGGTGCGGATCCCACGAATCGTGCGGGTGGCAGGAACGGCGACCACGGCGGTCAACGCCGGGATCACGGGATCGCGTGTCAGCACGAGGTAGGGCCGCCGCCCGGCGCCGGGCGCTTCGACCCACCAGACCTCGCCCCGCCTCACCACGGGTCGGACTGCAGCGACTGGCGGAACGAGGCGTCGGCCCAGCGCAGATCAGCCTCGGTTTGGGGGATCCTCATGTACGCCTCGACGATCGCGCGCTCCGCAGCCTGGTTCTCCAACTCCGCCACGAGCTTCTCGATCGCCGCGAGGATGAACGCGGAGCGGCTGTCATAGGCGCCGGCAGCGACCAAGGCGTCGACAGCCGCGACGCGGTCGCTGGGCATACGAGCCGTAATCATATTCGACATACAGTTAGTATGTCCCTTGCCTGCGCCCGGGTCAAGTCGTGAGCCGCTGCAGCGGCTCACGGAGGCAAGGAAGGTCGGTCCGCTAGTGGCTCAGCCGATCGGGCACTGGTTGAAGCGGGAGGCGGTGTTGTTCTTCTCGTCCGACTCCGCCACCACGTTCGTGCGGTCGACGATGGCCGAGTAGGTGCCGTTGCGGCAGATGCTCCAGGTCAGTGTCACGGAGGCTCCGGGTCTCAACGAGGGCACCGTGAACGTGGAGACCAGGGTGATCGTCAGCACGTTCGCGGCGGACGTCGCTGTCCCGCGGTTGGTGATCGTGATCGAGTTGGCAGTGAAGGCCGTGATCGCCAGATCTGGCAGGGGTTGCGTGATCGTCCAGGAGAAGGTCGCCTGACCCGTGTTGCCGGCGGCATCGGTGGCCCTGACCACGAAGCCGTGCTGGCCGGCCGCGAGCCGCACGAAGCCTGCCGGCGAGGTGCAGGCCGCGAACGCCGCCCCGTCGAGGGCGCAGGTGAACGCCACGCCGGCTTCGTCCGCGACGAACGAGAAGCTCGCGGCCGTGGACGTCGTCGAGGCGGCCGGGGAGGCGGTGAAGCGCACGACCGGCGCCCTGGTGTCGGGCTCGCGATACCTCCAGGAGACGACGACCCAGGCGCTCGAGTTCCCGGCCGGGTCGGTGCCGAGCACCTGGAAGCGGTGCTCGCCCGGGGCCACTGCCTCGAGAAGGACGGGGCTCGAGCACGTTGCTGCCTCTCCGCCGTCCACCGAGCAGAGGAAGGTCACACCCGGCTCGTTCGCGGAGAAGGCGATATCGGCGCGCGCCACCGTCGTGGTCGCGTCGGGACGTCCGCTCACCGTGACGGTGGGCGCGGTGCGATCGACCGGGGCCGGTGGTGGGCCGGGCGGCGCGGGCGGCGGTGACTTGGGCGCGGCCGGTGGGTTCTTGACCGGGGCCGGGGGCGGTGGGGGCTTCGGTGCAGGCGCCGGCGGCGGGGGCGGCGGGCTTCGGGGCGGCGACGGTGGTCTCCTTCGGCGGCTTGGCCGCTGCCGTCTCCGTCTCCTTCTCTGCCTGCGTCTCCGGCTCGGTGTCCGTGGGGGCGGCAGCCGTCTCCGGGAGGGAGGGCGGGGGTGGCGGCCGGGGCGGTGGGCTCGTGGGCGGCGGTGGTGGCAGCGGGGGCGGCGTCACCGTGGGCGCGGCGCCGCGCCGGTCGTCGCTGAGCGTAAGCCCGGCCGCGATCCCACCTCCACCGAGCGCGAGTGCGACGGCACCCAGCACGGCAACTCGCCACAGTCCGGCGAGTCGTCGAGCGCCGGCGGCCTTGCGCCAGTAGCCGGTCTTGTCCAGCCGCTCGTCGACGGCGGCCTTGCACTCGTCGGCACCGAAGGCGGGCAGGAAGAGGGTGCGGTAGCGGCGCGAGGCCTCGCGCATGTCGGCCAGGGCGGACTGGCAGCGTTCGCAGCCTGCGAGATGCGCGAGCGTCTCCTCGAGTCGTGGCCCCTTGAGCTCGCCGTCCAGATGCCGGGCGAGGAGCGGGAGGAAGCGGCGGCAGGCCTCGGGGAAGCTCTCCGGGTCGACCTGGGCGAGTCGCACCTCGGTGCGGAGCGTCTCGCGGGCGCGGAAGATCAGCTGGGCGACGGCGTTCTCCTTGAGCCCGACGATCTCACCGATCTCGGCGTACGAGCGATCCTCCAGCTCGCGCAGGGCGAGCACGAGGCGCTGCCTGGAGTCGAGCCGGCCGTTGGCGAGGCGGACGTCCTCCTGCTGGCTGCGCAGCAGTGTCGAGCGCTCCGGATCGTCGTCGATGTGCGACGGGACGGCCGGCTCCGGAACCTCGGCCATCGTCTCGGTGCGCTTGCGGCGTTCGGCCTGCTTGAAGAAGAGGTTCTTGCAGGTCGTGTACAGGTAGGCGCTGAGATCGACCGAGGCGGGGTCGAGGGAGTCGAGGCGCGGGACGGCGCGCACGAACGTCTCCTGCACGAGGTCGTCCGCGTCGTGGACGTTGCCGCAGAGCCGGTACGCGAACTTGCGGAGGCGGGGCTGGAACTCTCTGTACAGATCCTCCCACGCCTCACGGTCGCGGGAGCGGAGCCGCAGCAGGAGCTCGGTGTCAGGCGCTCGTTCGAGCGTCGCCATCGTCTGAGTGTAGGTCGGATTCGCGCTCTCGGAGGTAGTCCGCGAACGCCGCCTGCCGGGCCAGGTAGCGCTCGAGCGCAGCGACGCCCTCGGCCACCCAGTCCGCGATCCACGCCTCCTCGACGGGAAGCGCGCTCCTTCGGGTGATGTGCTTGCTCATCTCAGTCTCCTGTCGTCCTCGACGCGGTTCAGGGCGAGGCCGCGTGCGCGACCTCGCCCTGGGGAGAAACCAACGTTGGTGCTTGATCACGCGACCGTTGCGCAGATGGCGTAGGCGCGGATGCTCCAGACGCCGACGGTCGGGTTGACCTCGCCGGCTGTCGCCCGCCAGGTGGTGTCGTTGAGCGGATAGCTGTCATCCAGCGCCACACTCGCGAAGGCACCGGTCAGCTGCGCCCCGCCACCCAGCAGCCGCTTACCGGCCGGGCAGCTCACATCGATCAGCTTGTTGACCGAATCCGTGGGACTGACCGCGTTCACGATCTCCACACCGGACACACCCGGAACACCCTGCGCACCCGCCGGACCGGCAGGACCCGCCGGGCCGGCAGGACCGGCCGGGCCCGTGGTCAGCTGACCAGGAGCGAAATCGCCCTGCAGCAACGACCCATCCTTGATGTCGAACGTCGTCAACGCGTTGTCCTTCACATCCTGCGAAGCAACCGCGTTGTTCTTGATATCGACCGAACCAACGGTGTTGTCCTTGATCTGCGCACCGGTGATCAGACCGGCCGCCGTCGCAGTACCCGTCACGGCGAACACAAGCGCGACACAAGAAATGACGGTCGCCGGGCTGGGAATACGGATCATGATGAGCTCCTCTCGGTTAGTTGGACAAGATCCGATGTCCACACAACCCCCGAGCCCCCACGTCCTTACGCCGATACGTAAAGAAATTGTTCGGGCTGGTTGCGGGGCCGCGGCGACACCCCGGCCCACCGGGAGACTTGCGCGATGGTCCTGCTCCGCGATGCCCGGGCATCCGATCTGCCGATCCTGTTCGATCATCAGCGCGATCCCGTGGCGAACACGATGGCCGCCTTTCCCGCTCGTGAGCTCGACGCGTTCACGAGTCACTGGCGGAGGAACGTCCTGGGCCGCCCGGAGGTCCTGGTGCAGACCGTGACTCTCGGGGGAGTCGCGGTCGGGCACGTCCTGAGCTGGCCGGGCGACGGCAGCAGGCTGGTCGGCTACTGGATCGCCCGGGAGGCCTGGGGCCGTGGCGTCGCCACCGCGGCGCTGAGGGCGTTCGTCGCCCACCACGACCAGAGCCGGCCGCTCCAGGCGAAGGTGACGACGCACAACCTCGGTTCGGTGCGCGTGCTCGAGAAGTGCGGTTTCTCCCAGGCCGGCCCGCCGATCGTGGGGTCCGACGGGATCGGCGAGCTGCTCTTCGAGCTCACCGGCCGCGGGGCCTGAGCGGGCCAGTGTAACGCCGGAGGGCCAAAGGAGGACTGGGAGCAGATGACTGTCACTCTTCCGCCGTCGTCGGCGACCACCGCGTCAGACGAGATCGGTACACACACCTGCATGAAGCCACACGTCGTGCGACGCCGGCGCTGCGCTACCGTGCCGCCATGCCGGGTGCTCACGACGAATCTGCACTCGTCGCCGGGCTCCGCGCCCGGGACGAAGCGGCGTTCATGGAGCTGGTCGACCGCCACGGCGCTGCGCTGCGCCGCTTTGCCCTCACCTTCGTTCGCACCGAAGCGGCCGCGGACGACGTCGTGCAGGACACGTGGATCGCTGTCCTCCACGGGATCGACCGGTTCGAGGGCCGTTCGTCGCTCAAGACCTGGCTCTACCGCATCGTCGCCAACCTCGCCCGCACGCGCGCGGTGCGCGAGGCCCGGTCGATCCCCTTCTCCTCGCTCGCCGCGGATGACACCGAGGCGTCCGTCGATCCGGACCGCTTCCAGGGCGCGCACGACGAGTATCCCGGCCACTGGACCTCGCATCCCACGTCGTGGGACACGCTGCCCGAGCACCAGCTGCTCTCGGCGGAGACGCGCTCAGTGGTCGACGCGGCAATTGCCCAGCTCCCTGCTACACAGCGTCTCGTGATCATGCTCCGCGATATCGAAGGCTTCGACTCCGCCGAGGTGAGCGCACTCCTCGAGGTCAGCGAGGGCAACCAGCGCGTCCTTCTCCACCGCGCGCGCTCGCGGGTCCGTGCCGTCCTCGAGCAGTATCTGCAGGGAGCGGCGAGATGAGCGCCGAGCTGAGCTGCCAGGAACTCGTCGAGCTGGTCACCGAATACCTCGAGGACGCGTTGGACGAGGACACGCGTGCTCGTTTCGACGCGCACCTGGCGGAGTGCGACGGCTGCCGCACGTACCTCGAGCAGTTCCGTCGCACGATCGAGCTGACCGGACGCCTTAGCAAGGAAACGCTAGAACCTGAGGCGCGTGACGTCCTCCTCGCGCATTTCCGGACCTGGAAGGCCGAAGGTCAACCGACGGGCTCGTAGGCGAGCAGCTCTCTCCCGTACCGCTTCAACCAGTCGGCGTCCTCCCGCCAGGTCGGACGCACGCGTGCCACCTCGGCCCAGAACCTGGAGCTGTGGTTCGGCTGCAGGAGGTGGCAGAGCTCGTGGACGACGACGTAGTCGAGGACTGCGCGCGGGGCCATCACGAGTCGCCAGGAGAAGGAGAGAGCGCCACGGCTGGAGCACGAGCCGAAGCGGCTCCTTGGATCCCCGACACGGACGCGGGCCGGCGCTCGCCCGACGGCCGGTGCGTGGGTGTCGATCGACATGGCCAGCGCAGAGCGCGCCACGCGCCGGTAGCAGCGCTCGTCCAACTGCCTCGCCACGCGCTCGCCGTTCAGCCAGCTGGAGCCAGAGAGACCGAGTACGGGACGCCGCTGCTCCTTCGCCAGCGCCCGCTCGAGCCAGGGGCGCATCTGCTCGACCAGCACGGACACGGCCGCCGTGCGGCCGCGGGCCGGAAGCACGACCTCGATCCGGTCGACGGCATGAACGACGACGCGAAAGCGGCGGGCGCGGCCGGAGACGCGAGTCTCGACGATGGCCGAGCCGCCGGGCCAGTGGAAGCTCTCGACCACGAGCTGAGCGTAGATGATGGGCAGTGACTCGAGGCCCGACTCTCGTAGGGGTGCGCTACCGGCGGGTCCCTTCAGGGCCTCGCCAGACTTCGGCGTCCGTGCGGTTCGAGCGACCCACAAGGATTCGGGCTTGGCTACGCGTGCTGCTCGATGCGCTCGAGGCGGTCGTCCAGCTTGCTGGCCAGCCGCTCGAGACGATCCAGGGCGTCATCGCCGTCCGACCGCGTGAGGGAGACCTCGAGCCGCGCCATTCGCTCGGCGATCTCCTCGATGCGATCGGAGACCTGACGGGAGCCTGAGAGTTGCTGGTTGGCCCGCTCGAAAGAGGCGAGGCGCATGCGGAGCCCTTCCATGCCGATGCGCACGATGTCCACGTCGCGCTCCAGCATCGTCCAGCCTTCCTCCGGAGCGTGGCTGGAGCGAGCGGCAGCACGAGCCGCTGCTCCCCGCGGCATGGACGGCACGACGCGCGCGGCCAGCTCGCCGACGCGCTCCTGCAGTGCGGCGCGTTCGGAGGCCCACTGATTCGCGATCCGGGAGGCCTCTGCCGCAGCGTCGTCGTGATCGCGCTCGAGGCGCGCCACGCGGGCGCGCATCTCGTCGAGCGCGACCACAGCCCGCTCGACGTCGGCCGCCGAAGCACCCGGCTCGGACCGCAACTTGTCCTCCAGCGCCACAAGCTCCGACTTCCAGGCAACCGCGCCCTCACGACGCTCGATGCGCTCCAGCCGCTCGGAGACGGAGCCGATGCGCTGCTCGAGGGTCTCGCGCATTCCGGGCGCGATCTCGGCAAGCGACGCCACGACCGACCGCAACTGCTCCTCGGCCTGGACGATGCGCTCCTCGAACGCCGCCGCACCCTCGGAGGTAACGGGCTCACCGGAGGCCGCCGCAGCAGCGGGAAGGGGGAGTGCCGACACGGCGGGCCCCCGGATGAGCTCGTGCACAGCCTCGGCGAGCCCTTCGAGCCGGACGTCGAGGCCGATCACGTCGTGCGTCAAGCGCGAGTCCACGCGGTTCATGGCGAACCGCAACCCCGCGGTCATCTCGCCGGATTCGGCGGTGCGCACCTCGAAGACAAGCTCGAGCTCGTCGACACGGTTCGCCAGCTCGCCGAAGTCGGCGTTGGCGACCGCGATCCATTCGGCGGTCTTCTCGATGGCAGCGGCAAGCTGATCGAGCCGATCCGAGAACCCAGCAAGGCGCTCATCGACGACCGCAGGTAGCCGGTCGGATGCTCCGTGGCGGCGAAGCACGTTCACGCAGATATTGATGTCAGGCCGCACCGCTCCTGTCAGTCACCCGGAAGGGGGACACGATCGAGGGATCTTGCGGCGAACCGGGGCCTATGCGGCCTGGTGCTCCCTCCGGACGGCAGCCGGCGTCGTGGGTTCCTTCAGGAACTCACAAGGAGCTCGCGGCGGAACGCGCCCTGTGAAACCAGCCGCTGGAACATCGCAGCAAGATCACCACGCTCTCGTGCACGCAAGCACCGTGGGCTGAACCCCTTGCGAGGCCCTGGAGGGCCCCGCTGCGTGCTCCCTCCGGACGGCAGCCGGCGTCGTGGGTTCCTTCAGGAACTCACAAGGAGCTCGTGGCGGAACGCGCCTTGTGGAACCAGCCGCTGGAACATCGCAGCGAGATCACCACGCTCTCGTGCACGCAAGCACCGTGGGCTGAACCCCTTGCGAGGCCCTGAAGGGCCCCGCTACAACACCCCCACATGGACGAACCGAACCGGGCCCACGCCGCACGTGACAGGCGCGCCGCCGTTCTCGTGCCGATCTTCCGAGATCGGGCAGAGGTGCTGCGCGTGCTCCTGGTCGTCCGCGAGGACCGGGGCATCCACGGCGGGCAGCTCGCCTTCCCCGGCGGGTACCACGAGCCCACCGACGCCACGCTGCTCGAGACCGCTCTGCGGGAGACGGAGGAGGAGGTCGGCCTCCTTCGCACCGAGATCGAGGTTCTCGCCGAGCTTCCTGCGGCACACACCCACGTGAGCGCAACGCTCGTCTCCCCGTTCCTCGGTCGCATCCCGGGTGGCGACAGCCTGCGGCTGCAGACCAGCGAGATCACCGGCGTCCTCATGCCCGCCGTCGCCTCGTTGGCCGAGCCCTCCGCCCGGGCGCGACTCCCGTTTCGGTCGGCAGCGATTCCCGACGGCCGGATCGTCGACGGCATCGAGGTGGAGGGACATGTGCTCTGGGGCTTGAGCTTGCGCGTCCTCGACGACCTGCTGCCGCGCGTGCTCGGCGGCGAGTGGCACCTCTGATCTGAGCCTGGACCCTCCGGTTGGCGAGATCGCGGGGGCGCCTCGGCAGGGATGCATGCACCGCCCACGCCAAGCGGTGGATCCAGGCTGAGCCGAAACCGCGCCGGTAGGGTGAGCTGGTGAAGCACTCGAACTGGCGGACCTTCCGTCGCCTTCTTCGCTTTCTCGTTCCGTACCGCACCTCACTGATCATCTCGACGGTGCTGGCCGTGGCCTCGCAAGGCGCGGCGATCGCCGCCCTCATGGTGAGCGGGGTCACCTTCGACGAACTGGCCGGCGACCGGGACGGCAAGCGCCTCGTCTGGCTGATCGGCGTGATCTGCGCGATCGGGCTGCTCAAGGCGGCGTTCATGGTCGGCCGGCGCTTCCTCTCCGGGAACCAGGCGCTCGGTGTGGAGTGGGACATGCGCGACGCGCTGTACGACCGGCTGCTCAGGCTGTCCTTCCGTTTCTTCGACCGCCATCAGACAGGGCAGCTGATGTCGCGCGCCACCGTCGACCTGCAGACGATCCGCTTCTTTCTCGGCTACGGCCTGATCTTCCTCGTGCAGCACGTGGTCACCGTGCTCGCCGCCACCGCCGCCCTCTTCTTCTACGACTGGCAGCTGGCCCTGATCGCCCTCGCCATCACCCCGGCGCTGGTTCTCGTCGCGTTCCGGTACAGCGAGGTCTCCCACCCCGTCCTGCGCGATGTCCAGCAGCGGCTGGCGGACGTCTCCACGGTGGCGGAGGAATCGATCGTCGGCGTGCACGTGGTCAAGTCGTTCGCGCAGGAGGAACGGCGAGCAGAGCGCTTCGCCCGCTCGTCGGATGCCGTCTTCGACGCGACTGTGCGCGCCAACCGGCAGCGCGCGACCTACGTCCCGATCCTCTCCTTCCTCCCGTTGCTGGCGCAGGCGGCAGTGCTGATCGCGGTCGGCCGGTCGGTCGTCAACGGCAAGCTCTCGCCGGGGGACTTCGTCGCCTTCAACCTCCTGCTCGGGTTGATGATCATGCCGCTCCGCACGCTCGGGATGTGGATCGGCCAGGCGCAGCGGGCGGTGGCGTCGGGGGAGCGCTTCTTCGAGATCGTGGACGAGCCGGACGGCGTGGCGGACGTCGCGGAGGCGGCCGAGCTCCCGGCCGGGCCGGGGCGCATCACCTTCGAGGACGTGTCCTTCGCCTACGACGAGGGTCGGAACATCCTCTCCGGTATCGACCTGGAGATCGAGGCCGGGACAACGGTGGCGTTGATCGGGCGCTCGGGCGCCGGCAAGAGCACCCTCGCCTCGCTGGTGCCGCGCTTCTACGACGCAACCGGCGGAACGGTGCGCGTTGACGGTCACGACGTCCGCTTTGTGGCGCGGCGCTCCCTGCGCCGGGAGGTCGGCGTGATCTCCCAGGATCCGTTTCTCTTCTCCGCGAGCGTGCGCGACAACATCGCCTTCGGCGTCCCGGACGCTCCCGCCGAGCTCGTGGAGGCGGCGGCGCGCGCGGCCCAGGCGCACGAATTCATCGAGGCGCTTCCCCACGGGTACGACACGGTGATCGGCGAGCGCGGCCTCACGCTCTCCGGAGGTCAGCGCCAGCGGCTCGCCATCGCGCGGGCGCTCGTGATCGATCCGCGCATCCTCATCCTCGACGACGCCACCGCCTCTGTCGATGCCACCACGGAATCGCGCATCCGGGCCGGGCTGAGCGAGGCGGTGCGCGACCGCACGACCATCATCATCGCGCATCGCCTGTCGACGATCGCCCTCGCCGACCGCGTCGTGGTGCTGGACGGTGGGCGGATCGTGGCGCAGGGAACGCAGACCGAGCTGCTGGAGCAGAGCCCGATCTTTCGCGAGATCCACGAGTACGGCCTCTTGCAGGAGATCGGGATCGCGCTGTGAAGGTCTGGCAGGCGGGATCGCACCTCTCCGAGGAGCGCGGCGCGCAGATCGCCGACTGGTCCTGGGGCAGCACGCGCCGCCGCATGGCGTTGCTGGTGCGGCTCACCGGCCCGTACCGCAGGCGCGCCTGGTTGGCCGTGGCCTCGTTGCTCGGGTACACGATCGTGGGGCTGGCTCCACCGTTCCTGGTCAAGCTCGCAGTGGACGAGGGCATCAGCGAGCGTGACCTCGGCCGGCTGACGTGGATCGTGGTCATCTTCCTGGCCGCAGCGGGAGCTTCACTCGTGCTCTCGGGTGTCCAGACCTACCTCACCGGCTGGGTCGGCGAACGCGTGCTGGCGGACCTGCGCAGCACGCTGTTCCGACATCTGCAACGACTGTCCCTCGGTTACTTCGAACGAAACCGCACCGGCGCGATCGTGAGCCGCATCACGAACGACGTCGAGGCTCTCGACCAGCTGGTCACGGACGGGCTCACGAGCCTGGTGCAGAACACGCTGCTGCTCGTGGGGACGGCGATCGTGTTGCTCGTCCTCGACTGGCGACTCGCGCTGGCCACATTGGTGGTGCTCCCGTTGATGGCGCTCGCCACCGCCTGGTTCCGCATCCGGTCGAACCGCGCGTATCGCCGCGTGCGCGAGCGCATCGGCCTGGTCACGGCCACGCTGGCGGAGGACATCTCGGGGATGCGGGTCGTGCAGTCGTTCACCCGCGAGCCCAAGAACCGCGAAGGCTTCCGCGGGATCAACACCCGCTACCGCGAGTCGAACTACGAGACGGTCGTCCTCAACGGGATCTACTTCCCCGCCGTCGACCTGCTTTCGACCCTGGCCACGGTGATCGTGCTGGCGTTCGGCGGCTACCTGCTCGGAAACGGCGAGGTGACGATCGGCACGCTGCTCGCCTTCCTGCTCTACCTCTCCAACTTCTTCGATCCGGTACAGCAGTTGTCCCAGCTCTACAACACGTTCCTCTCCGCAGTCGCCGCCATGGACAAGATCCAGGAGGTGCTGGAGGAAGCACCGGAGATCGAGGATGCCGCGGCGGCGACCGTCTTGCCGCGGGTGCAGGGTCACGTGCGGCTGGACGGCGTGCGATTCGGGTACGGGTCGCTGCCCGAAGTGCTGCACGGGATCGACCTCGACGTGCCGGAGGGGACGACGGTCGCCCTCGTCGGCCAGACGGGCGCGGGCAAGTCGACGATCGCGAAGCTGCTGGCCCGCTTCTACGACCCGCGCCAGGGCCGGATCACGGTTGACGGCCACGACCTGCGGGACATCACCCAGGAGTCGTTGCGCCGCCAGCTCGGGATCGTGCCGCAGGAGGGCTTTCTCTTCGCCGGCACGGTCGCCGACAACATCGCCTTCGGGCGTCCGGACGCTTCACGCGAGGAGATCGCCGACGCGGCGGCAGCCGTCGGCGCCGACGGCTGGATCGCCGACCTGGAGAACGGCTACGACACGGAGGTCGGCGAGCGGGGCTTCAGGCTCTCGCTGGGCCAGCGGCAGCTGCTCGCGTTCGCACGGGCGCTGCTCGCGGACCCGCGCATCCTGATCCTCGACGAGGCGACATCGTCGGTGGACATCGGCACGGAGCGCAAGATCGAGGAGGGGCTCCAGCGTCTGCTCTCCGGCCGCACCGCGTTCGTGATCGCACACCGGCTCTCGACGATCCGCGGCGCCGACCTCATCGTCGTGCTCGAGCACGGCCGGATCGTCGAGCAAGGCACGCACGCCGAGCTGATCAGGCGCGGCGGCGTCTACACCGGCCTGTACGGGGACTGGGCGGAGCAGGTCGCCTAGTGCGGCAGCTCCAAACGTTTGACCTGTAGGTCCGTAAGGTCGGTGTTGGCCGCACTAGATTCTTAAACGTCGGCCGCTGCGCGGCCGGCTGCTTCTGTTGCGATCAGGCTCCGCTTCGCGGAGGGCCACTCCGTGGCCCGTGATCGCTTGTCGGAGTTCTCGGCGCGCCGTTTGGGAACACCGCGTGGAATGGCTCAGAGCTCGCGAACAAACGGTACGAGCGCTGGCGGGCGCTTACCCGTGGTCAGCTCGATCCGGAGCCGCCGAATCGCGTCGTTGAGCAGCGCCTCGGTGTGAGCGAAATGCGCCTCCTGCTCAGGAGTCCAGGTCTTCTTCCGCTTCTTCTTCATCGTCGTCCCCTTCGAAGTAGGAGAGCAACCGGTCGACCTTCACGGTGATATCGGCGAGCGCAACGACGATCGTAACAACCTCGCCGCGATAGATCCCGGTCTCCTCATTGAGATAGTCCATGGATTCAAACTGCCTGTTGTCAATACAGACGCCAAGATGTCCCTTTCGGACAGCCGACCAGCGACACAGCCCGCTCACGCCCGCCGAACGCGTGCGGGCTCCGCCCGCACGGCGCGCAGCGCCATCGTCCCCAGCCCAGCACCAAGCCGCCACGTGTCGTGCGGACCGAGCCCGCGCGGTCTGGCTCAGTTGCCGACCGCGTTCGCCCGCACCCGTGCCGGCCGGGCCTGAAGACGATCGTCGTAGGCGACGCAGTTGGGGAAGCTGTCGCCGAGGAGCCCGCGGCGGCGCGCGAAGCCGATCACCGAGCCCAGGATAAGGTCCGCCACGCTGAAACGACCACTCACGACGTACTCGTTCCCCGCCAGCGCCCGCTCGAGGACCCCGGCTGCAGCGTGGAAGCGCTCGATCGCCTTCTCCGCCAGGTCCGCCTGATCCTCGTAGCGCCAGGCCTCGACGATCGCCGTCTCCAGCTCCGTCATCGCAAACGTGCTCCACTGATAGACGAGAGCCCGCTCGCGAGACCCCAGTGGCCAGTTGAGACCGGCCTCGGGGTGCTGGTCGGTGATGTGCAGGCAAATGGCCAGCGACTCGATGATCGGCCCGTCGCCGTCGTCGATGGCGGGCACGCGCCCGAGGGGATGCACCTTCTTGTAGTCGTCCTCCTGCTTCTGCTCGCGCGTGAGGACGGTGACGTCGTACTCGGCGCCGATTTCCTCGAGCAGCCAGATCACGCGGGTCGAACGTGTCGACGGGGTGTGGTAGACGCGTACGGGCACTCGTCACATCCTCTCGATCATGGCGTGGCCGAAGGCGGAGCACGACACCTCGGTGGCGCCGTCCATCAGGCGCGCGAAGTCGTAGGTGACGATCTTCTCGGAGATGGTCGCCTCGATCGAGTAGACGATGCGGTCGGCGGCCTCGCGCCAGCCCATGTGTCGCAACATCATCTCCGCGGAGAGGATCAGCGAGCCCGGGTTGACCTTGTCCTGGCCCGCGTACTTGGGTGCCGTGCCGTGCGTCGCCTCGAACATCGCCACCTCGTCGGAGAGGTTGGCGCCGGGGGCGATGCCGATGCCTCCCACCTGTGCGGCGAGCGCGTCGGAGATGTAGTCGCCGTTGAGGTTGGGCGTGGCGATCACGTCGTATTCGGCGGGGCGCAGCAAGATCTGCTGCAGGAACGCGTCGGCGATCGAGTCCTTGACGGTGATCCCGTTGCCGCTGACAGGGTTGACGAAGGTCAGCCAGGGGCCGCCGTCGAGCGGTTCTGCACCGAACTCGCGGGCCGCCAGCTCGTAGCCCCAGTCGCGGAACGCGCCTTCGGTGAACTTCATGATGTTGCCCTTGTGCACGAGCGTGACGCTGGAGCGATCGTTGTCGATCGCGTACTGGAACGCCTTGCGCACGAGCCGCTCTGTGCCTTCGCGCGAGATCGGCTTGATGCCGATGCCCGACGTCTCGGGGAAGCGGATCTTCTGCACGCCCATCTCGTCCTGCAGGAACGCGATCAGCTTGCGCGCTCCGGCGGACTCGGCCTCCCATTCGATGCCGGCGTAGATGTCCTCGGTGTTCTCGCGGAAGATGACCATGTTCGTCCGGGAGGGGTCCTTGAGCGGGCTCGGCACGCCGTTGAACCAGCGCACCGGGCGCTGGCAGACGAAGAGGTCGAGCTCCTGTCGCAAGGCCACGTTGAGCGAGCGGATGCCGCCGCCGACCGGTGTGGTCATCGGGCCCTTGATGGAGATGACGTAGTCGCGGACGGCCGCGAGCGTCTCTGCGGGGAGCCACTCGTCGGTGCCGTACAGGCGCGTGGATTTCTCGCCGGCGTACACCTCCATCCAGTGGATGCGGCGCTCGCCCTCGTAGGCGCTGGCCACGGCGCCGTCGACAACGGCCTGCATCACCGGCGTGATGTCCACGCCGATGCCGTCACCCTCGATGAAGGGGATGATCGGGTTGTCGGGAACCGGCTCGCCGGAGACGATCTTGGCTCCGCCTTCGGGGACGACGATGTGCGACTGCGTGGTGGCCATGGGCTCCGTTCCTCGGTTCGTTCGCGTGCGTGTGGGTGCCCAAGAGGCTAGATCAGCCGCCTCACACGTGCTACCATACATACGTATGGTGAAGACGACGGTCTACCTCCCCGAGGAGCTGAAACAGCGAGTGCGCAACGCTGCGGCGTTGGAAGGACGCTCCGAGGCAGAGGTGATACGTGCGGCGCTCCTCGCGTACACGGCGCCGCAGGGCGCGCGCCGGCCGCGGGCTCCTTTGTTCCAGAGCGGCCAGGCAGATCTCGCCGACCGCGTCGACGAGCATCTCGCGGGCTTCGGAGAGCGGTGATCCTGCTCGATACGAGCGGCGTCCTCGCGGCCGTCGATTCCTCACACCGTGCGCACGCCGCAGCCCGCGACGTGCTCCTGCAATCGCCCCTTCCGCTGGTGCTCTCGCCGTTCGTCCTGGCCGAGCTCGACTATCTGATCTCGACGCGTGTCGGCCGGCGCGCGCAGTCGGCCCTACTGGTAGAGGTCGCGAACGGCGCCTACGACCTGGCGACGTTCACCGCGCGGGACGTCGAGAGCGCGCTAGAGGTGATCGTCAGGTTCGCGGATCACGACATCGGTCTCGCCGACGCGTCGATCGTCGTCCTGGCCGACCGGCTCGGGACAACCGACGTGCTGACCCTGGACGAGCGCCACTTCCGGACGCTCCGCACCACTCGCGATCTGCCCTTTCGGCTGCTTCCCGGCGATGGCTGACGTCGCACCCCGGATCGCGGCCACGCTGATCGAGGGCTTCGACCGGCACTACCGGCTGTTCCGGGAGACGACGGCGGCGGCGCAGGAGCGCTTCGAGCGCCAGGACTGGCCGGCGGTGCCCCGTGCGGTGAAGGAGCGCATCCGCTTCTACGACGAGCGCGTGCGCGAATGCGTGGTGACGCTGCAATCGCAGTTCGAGCTCGACGCGCTCGGAGACGAGGTGTGGCAGCAGGCAAAGCTCCTGTACATCGATCTGTTGATCGACCACAAGCGCCCCGAGCTGGCGGAGACCTTCTTCAACTCGGTCATGACGCGCATCCTGCACCGGACCTACGCGCACAACGACTTCATCTTCCTGCGGGCGGCGGTGGCCACGGAGGACATCGAGTCGGACCCGCCCATCTACCGCAGCTACTACCCGGGTGAGGACGGCATGACGGAGACCCTCCGCCTGGCGATCGAGGAGTTCGGCTGGTCGGTGCCGTTCAGGTCTCTCGAGCGCGACGCGGGACGGATCACCTCGGCGCTGCTCGAGCATCTCGGCGGCGTCTGGCCGGTGCAGCAGCCGGACTTCCAGCTGCAGATTCTCAGCTCGCCGTTCTTCCGCAACCGCGCCGCCTACATCGTGGGGAAGATCGTCAACGGCAATGCCGGGACGCCGCTGGCGATCGCCGTCGTGCATGGGGAGCAGGGCCTGGAGGTCGACGCGGCGCTGTTCGACGCGGAGGAGATCAGCGTGCTCTTCGGCCTTTCCCGGGCCTACTTCATGGTGGACCTGGACGTGCCGTCGGGCACGGTGCAGTTCCTGCGCACGATCCTGCCCGCGAAGCCGCGGAACGAGCTGTACACGGCGGTCGGCCTCGGCAAGCAGGGGAAGACGCTGTTCGTGCGTGACCTGCTCCACCATCTGCACCATTCGCGCGACGCCTTCGTGGAGGCCCCGGGCACGCCCGGTCAGGTGATGCACGTGTTCACCCTGCCCTCGTATCCCTACGTGTTCAAGCTGATCAAGGACCGGTTCGGCTCGGGCAAGAACACGAGCCGCGAGGCGGTAATGGGGAAGTTCCTGATGGCCAAGGAGGTCGACCGTGTGGGCCGCATGGCGGACGCGGTCGAGTTCACCAACCTCTCGTTGCCACTCGTCCGCTTCTCGCCGGAACTGCTGGCGCAGCTGGACGAGCTGGCGGCGAGCTCGATCGAGCGCGACGGCGACGAGCTGGTCGTGCGCCATTGCTACGTCGAGCGGCGCATGACCCCGCTCAACGTGTTCCTGGAGACGGCCACGCCCGAGCAGGTGGAGCGGGTGGTGCGCGACTACGGCGACACGATCCGCGAGCTGGCGATCGCGAACATCTTTCCGGGGGACATGTTGTGGCGGAACTTCGGCGTCAACCGCCACGGACGCGTCGAATTCTACGACTACGACGAGATCGAGTACCTCACCGACTGCGTCTTCCGCGAGGTGCCGCCCGCACCCAACGAGGAGGCGGAGCTCTCCGGCGAGCCCTGGTACCGCGTCGGCCCGCGCGACGTCTTTCCGGAGGAGTTCGCCAGCTTCCTGCTCGGCGACCTGAGAGTGCGCGAGGCTTTCCTGCGCCATCACAGCGATCTGCTGGCACCTGAGTTCTGGCGGGACTGTCAGGCGCGCGTCGGCGCGGGCGAGCTGGTCGAGTTCTTCCCGTATCCGGAGACGAAGCGCTTCTGCGTCCGCTTCGCCTAGCGTGACGCCGACGTCCGATCGTCCCGGCGGCACCGAAGCAGAGCTAGACATGGACGGCGACGGGCACCTACGGCGTACCAACCTCCTGCTGGGCGTGCTCCATGCCGCCCAGGCGGTGGCGGTGGTCGCGCTCGCACGTGGCTTCGACCTGCCTGTCACCGCGACCTATCTGGAGGGCCCTCCCGGCTCCGCGCCGGGTGACACGACTGTCCTCTTCGACCTGCCGCTGGCCTGGGGCGTGGCCGCGTTCCTCGCTCTCTCCGCCGTCGCTCATCTCCTGCTCGCCGGGCCTGCCTACGGCAGGTACCGCCATGACCTTCGCCATCACCGGAACATCGCGCGCTGGGTCGAGTACTCGTTGAGCGCATCCCTGATGATGGTGCTGATCGCCCAGCTGTGCGGGATCTCCGACGTTGTCGCCCTGCTGGCCATCGCCGGTGTCAACGCCTCGATGATCCTCTTCGGCTGGTTGCAGGAGAAGTACGAGGAACCAGGTGGAGGCGGCTGGCTCCCGTTCGTCTTCGGTTGCTTCGCCGGAATCGTGCCCTGGCTCGCCGTCCTGCTGTACGTGGCCGCACCTGGCTCGACCTCCTCCGCCACTCCACCGGGCTTCGTGTTCGCGATCGTGATCTCACTCTTTCTCTTCTTCAACACGTTCGCGGTCAACCAGTGGCTTCAGTACCGCCGCCTGGGGCGGTGGCACGACTACCTGTACGGCGAGCGCGTCTACATGCTGTTGAGCCTCGTCGCCAAGTCGGCACTCGCGTGGCAGGTGTTCGCCGGCACCCTCGCCGGGAGCTGACCCGGTTCGGGCCCGCCCGGCACGGGCCGCCAGCCGGCACGGCACAATGGGCGGTGCGGGCGGTTAGCTCAGCTGGTCAGAGCACTTGCCTTACACGCAAGGGGTCGCTGGTTCGAGCCCAGCACCGCCCATCCTCGAGAGAGGTGGTTGGCGTCTTTCAAACCGCTGCCCGCCTCCGCGAGGCGCATCGCGCTGGGGACTACGAGCGAGAAACGGGCCGAAACCGTCCTGGAAAGAGGCACCGAAGCCGAAAGAAGCCGGGTCTGTCACGTCTTGCGGAGCGGAGCTGGAACTCACCTGGTTCCTACGGTTTACCGGAACAGCGCGTCGATCTTGCGTTGCCCGAAGAAGCTGATCTTGCTGCCGTGGCTGTAGGTGAGCCCGCTCGGCTCGAGCTGGGGATGCACCGGCTGCTCGCGTGGACGCTGCACCACCAGATCCTTACCGGTACGGGTATCCACCAGATGGATGGCTCTGCCGTGGACATACACGACGTACCAGCCCTCGAAGTCTGCCAGCCGCACCTCGGCAAGCGGACACGGCGACGGTTGGAAGCAGCGATCGTCGCCGTAGCTCTTCGCCTTTGGGAGAGGGTACGTGTTGAGCATCCTGCCAGCCGAGTCTCGGTGCTCGATCACCGAGCCGCGAAGGATCAGGAAGTTGTTCGACTGGCCGCCGGAGCCGCGACCCGCGCGCACCGCCAGTGCCGGAAGCGGATCAGAGGGAATCGTTAGTCTGATTCCATCGAATCCGATCAAGCCAACGCTGCCGTCGGCGTACAGCACGGTGAACCCTCCGACATAGCGTGGACGAAGCGAGAAATCACCATCGTACCGTTCGCCGTCGGGAAACCGCAGCTCGCCATCGATCCAGAAGTACTGATCGCTCATAACAACGGGGACGGCTTCGCCGGGCGCGAGATACTGCGAGATCAGGCGCTTCCGGGGATTGACATGGCCGGCTTGCTCACGCCACACAGACAGTCGCCGACGACCTTCCGGCAACCGTTCGAGTGTCGCCCACAGCAGCCCGTTGGAATAGGCGGACACACCGAACGGCCGCGCGGCACAACGAGACCACACGACCCGGGGCTTCGTCGACAAACGCCATGTCCCCAGCCGCGAACAACCACCCGCGGTCAAGAACGCTACCTGCTGCCCTCGCAGGGGCCCACCGCCGTGAGATGAAAGCTGGTCGACCGGCGTGCCGATATCCGTTGTAAGCGACGGCCCTCCAACCGCAAACGCGGACGCGGACGCGATCAGCGAAACGCCGACGGCGATTAGCCTGACCATGATCTCAGAGTCGACCCACCCGCTGGGCGGCTCGAGCCCCAGGCGAGGGATTGTTGGAGCTGCTCCATTTCACTGGGTGCTTGGTCTCAGAACGAGTCGCCCTCGAGAATCGTGTAGGTAGCGAGCACTGCAAAGGTCTTGCCTTGCTCGGGGGTCTGTGGTGCGCGTGGGATGCCCCCAATGTGCCCCTCTGGGGTTTGAGCAATCAGGGCCGAGCCACCCAGGAGCGAAGGGTGGGATGTCCGAGTCCGCAATGAAGTTATCGGGCGTTGGATCACCAGCCGCAGGTCGAACTTTCTCCTCCCCGAGAACGGCGACTTCACCGACCGTCACCTGGACGGGGCCGACGATGGAGAAGAGCGCCTCACGAACGCGATCGCCTGTCGGGCGGATCGCATGCCCCTTCGGCGCCACGATGCGGCGTCCGCGATGGGTGCCAGCGTGGATCCACGTCGCGGCAGCCTATGTCGCGCCCAGGGCGACGATGCGCGCGAGCTCGGCCCGTGAGTGGATGTCAAGCTTGCGGAACGTGTTTGCGAGGTGGTACTCGACGGTCTTCGGGCTGAGGAAGATGGACGCTGCGATCTCCTTGTTCGTCTTGCCCTCGGCGACGAGTAGTGCGATGTGCAGCTCCTGCGGCGTCAGCTCTGGAAGCGGCGCCACCTCGTCCGCCATCTGCTCGCCGGTAGCCCGGAGCTCGGCGGCGGCCCGGGCCTGCCAGGGCGCTGCGGCAACGGCGGCAAAGGTGTGGTGCGCCGCCCGAAGCTGCGTTCGCGCGTCCCGGCGCCGGCCGCGCCTGCGAAGGCGCTCACCGTAGGCGAGTTGCGTGCGCGCTCTATCGAGGGCGAGCGCCGAAGGCTCGAGGAGCTCGAGCGCCCGTCGGAAGGGGTCGTCGAAACCGTCGCTGTCCGCCAGCAGCCCTTCGCAGCGCGCACACGCGGCCATCGCCCACGTGCGGTCAGCCTCTCTCGCGATCTGCGTGAAGCGACCGAGCCAGAGAGCTCCCTCCGCTGGGTTCCCGGCCATGAGATACGCCTCGATCAGGTCAGGTACGAACCGCACGACGCTCGGCTCGACGACCGAGCTGGCGGCCCACCGGCGCGCCAGCGGCTCGAGCTCGACGATCGCCACCTCCGGCCGGCCCGCCCCGAGAGCGAGTAGCGCCAGCGCCTGATGCGCCACGGCCTCGTGGTAGCTGTCACCCACCTGGCGCGCTGACGAGAGGGCGGCAGCGGAAAGCGCCCTGCAGGCGTTCGCCTGGCCGCGCCAGGCGGACACGCCCGCGAGAGCTCCGGACGCGATGCCGGCGAACGCCGACGCGCCGATCGCGTCGGCCAGTGGTATTGCCTCGGCCGCCGCAGCAGCAGAAGCACCGAGCCGCCCCTGGACGAGCTCGAGGTGGGCGGCAGCAGATTGGACGAACGAGATTCTGAGCAGGTTGCCGCTGGCGCGATCCGCGTAAAGCGTCTGCGCGAGCGAGGATCGGAGCTCGTCGTACCACTCGAGCCAGAGGTAATCCCAGGGGAAGATGGCCGGGATGGTTGAGTCGCGCGCAAGCTCGCGGAAGAGGCTCGTCGCACGGTCGCGCTTACCGGCCAGGAGGCAGGCACTTGCCGCGGTCGCGAGCGCGCCCCGCCCCCGCGACGCCTCGACGCCTCGTGCTGCCGTTTCCAGGCGGGGGGCGAGCGCCATCGCGCCGACCGCATCGAAGTCGTAGAGGCGGAGGTCTACGACCTCGCTGAGCAGCTTCGCGACGCGCTCGTCGTCGAGGCCTTCGACCTCGAGCTCGCGAAGAAAGACACCTTCGGTGACGTCCTCACCCAGCCGGCGCGCAACTCCACCGGCCAGATAGACCAGGTCGGCGTGCAGCAGGGGATCGTCGGCAAGGGGCAACGCCTCCTCGGCGAGCTCGAGCGCACGTGCACTGTCTCCCGCCCTACTGACCGCGTGGGCGGCCGCGTAGAGACGGCGGGCGCGGTCGGCGCGCTCCGGGGAGAGTTGCGCTGCTCTCACGAGCGTCCGGGCCACGGCGGCGAGGCCGCCCCGCGCCGCTGCCCGCTCTGCCGTCTGCTCGAGCAGCGAGGCCACGCCTTCGTCGACGCCTTCCACGGCCGCTGCCAGGTGCCACGCGCGCCGATCACGATCTGCCCCGGCAATCAGCGCCTCGGCGAGTGCCCGGTGTGCGACACGGCGATCGGCTGCGGGCGCATCCGAGTAGACGAGCGAGCGCACGACAGGATGGCGAAATGCGACCTCACCGTCCGCGACCCGGACAAGACCAGCAGCCTCCGCCGCCGCCAGCGGGTCGTCGAGCCCGAGCGCAGCGGCGGCACGACGGACAGCGCGCAGGTCAGGATCCGAAGCCGCAAGAAGGAGCCCCAGACGCGACGGCGCCGGAAGAGCGTCGACCCGCTGCGTGAACGCGCGCCGGAGACGTTCGTGCGGTGTCGCCGCCGTGGGTGGCTCCCGAAGCAACTCCACCGGAAACTCCAGCAGTGCGAGCGGATTGCCGGATGCAGCGGCGAGGAAGCGCGCTTCGTCCGCTTTCGGAACGGGGTTCACACGCGCTGCAAGCAACTGCCGTGCATCGTCCCTCCCGAGTGGCTTGATCTCGAGCCGCGGAAAGGTCTCAAAGACGGCGGTAGCCTCGGGCCGCACCGCAGCGATCATCGCGATCTCTTCCCCCACCAGACGACGTGCAGCAAAGACCAGCGCCTCGGCCGACGCTCGATCGAGCCAATGGGCGTCGTCGAGGATGACGAGCACCGGCGACTCCTCGGCCGCCTCGACCAGGAGGGAGAGCGTGCCGGCGCCGACTGCCAAAGCGTCGGGCTCGCCGTCCGCGAGCGCGAGCGCGGCAGAGAGGGCGCGAGCCTGAAATGCAGGGATGCGTGGGAGTAGCCCGAGCACGGGACGCAAGAGCTCGTGGAGGCTCGCGAAAGGGATCTCCGACTCGGATTCCACCCCTGTCGCCATGAGAACGCGCAGGTCGCCGGCACTGACGCGCCCCTCGTCGAGGAGCGCGGTCTTCCCCACGCCCGGCTCGCCCACGACGATGAGCGTCCGACTGCGGCCGCGTCGCACCTCGTCGAGTAACTCCGCGAGGTGCCGCAGCTCCCCCTGCCGCCCGACCAACACCTGCTGACCGTAGCCGACCTGGATCGACTAGGGAAATACCCGAGGCGGCTGAGGCAGCCATGCGCGCAGGCTTGTGGTCATGCGGCACGTCGCCTTCTCCATGCAGTTCCGGGGTCACTCAACGGGTCTCTCTCCCGGGGTGCTGACCGCGAGGGCAACGGCGCCGAGCTCGGCACTCGTCACGGAGATCGATGCCGAAGGTGTCCACGGCCACCTCGAGCCGCGGGACGGAGACGAGGCGCATCTCGAGTGCCGGCTTACTTTTCTCGACGACAGTCGCTTCGACGAGGTCGGCACGATCAGCTTCGGCAACGGCAACACGCTTCGCTTCCGCAGCGCCGTTGCGGGCACGCTCGGCGTCTCCTCAGACCCCGGCCTGCGTCACGGAACAGTGGCCTGGGACGTGGACGGCGGCGCCGGCTCCTTCACCGGCGCAACGGGGCGGATCGTCTCCAACTTCCTGCTCTCGGACACTGGTGACCTCACCGACCACCACCTCGGCGTCCTCTTTCTTCATTCAGCAGGCTCAACCACCAGGAGGGAACAATGAGCTCCAGGCTCAATCGCAAGGGCGGCGTCCTCACGCTCGCTGTTCTGGCAGTGCTCATCACGGTCGGAGTCGGCTATGCCGGGATCCCGAGCTCGGACGGCGTGATCCACGGTTGCTACGTCCCCGGCCGCTACTCGCCCGGCCTCTTGCGCGTCATCGACACGGACGCGGGCGCGAAGTGCTCCAAGGTCGAGACGTCGCTGAACTTCAACCAGACCGGGCCTCGGGGGCTCAGGGGCGACAAAGGGGATCCCGGCGTCGACGGCGCCCGCGGGCCGCAGGGACCAGCCGGACCGAGTGGTGTCGGCGCACAGGGACAGCAGGGGCCGCCGGGCGCTCCCGGACCGGCCGGGATCTCGACGGCGACCTTCGCAGGCACCGCAGGAGGCTCTGTCGTGATCTTCGACACCTTCGAGGAGATCGTCTCCAAGAACTTGCCCGCCGGGAGTTGGGCCATCGTTGCCACGGCGACTCTGAGCTCACCATCGTTCGTCGACGACGCGGTCACATCAAGCTCCTGCGAACTGCGCAACGGCACCGGCTTCATTGGGGGAACCACGGACCGAAGGGCGATGCCGGCAGGCGACCACTATCAGGTGTCGTTGTCGCTCAACGGCGGAGCACAGGTCCCGCCCGGTGGCGGAGAGGTCAGCCTCTGGTGCGTTTCGCAGCACATCCAAAACGTCACGGCGCAGATGATGATGCTGCAGGTCGGCGGATTCTCCTGAGCCACGGCACTCGGCTTGGCACTTCTTTGGCGACAGCGTGGAGCCCCGGCGTCCGCCGGGGCTCCACGCTTTCAGAAATGCTGACCGGCCGGGCAGGACTCGGAAGGGCAAGCCGCGCGGGCGCCTGGGCGGGACCGGCCCGCCCGTCGCCGGCTCCTGGAGCTGCTGAAGCTCGTACGGGTCGCTAGGTCGCCGCGGCGCCGCACGTGCGGCGACGGCGCCTGCGTGTGGTCGCGTCGCCGGGCGAAGACGAAGTGCGCAACCGCAGGCGGTGTTCCCGCCTTGTCGCCCTGCAGGCCCCGAAGGGGTGCGAGGCCGAGCCTCGCACCCCCTTCGCTCGGTCAGTCCTTCCCACCCTTTCCGCGCACCTGCCCGCGGATCTCGCCGGCGGGATACGTCGCCGTGTGCACGTTCGCGTATACGGCCCCGGCCTTGACGCCACGCACGAGCTCGTCGTACTGACCAGCTGCGATGCCCTGGGCGCTCGGCCCGATCACGTCGGCTGCCACGATCGTTCCCTCGACCGTGCCGCTGGCCGGACACGCCGGCTTGCCGCCACCGCCGCAGAGGAACGCGATCACCGCGCCCGCCACGTGCTGCTGCCCGAGATGCAGATGAGCGGCTGCGACCGCCCCGCCCTCGAGACCCTCATAGCGGAGACGGAAACGGATCGTGGTTCCGTCCACCTCGGCGCGGAAGTCTCCGCGCCCAGCAGTCGAGATCGACGGCGTCTCCTGGTATCCGTCGAGACTCCCCTTGCCCGAACTTGCCTTGCCGTTGCCCTCACCCTTGTCGGCACGGGCGAACGAGCCACCTATGAGGGCCAACCCCACGGCGCCGAGCACAGCCCCTAGCAGTGCTGCTCTACGCATTGTCTTCTCCTCTCGGTTCCCACCAGTTGCCTCTCGCTCAGCTACCACCTTGCCCCTCTGGTGTTAGGCCTTCGTAAGGGATCGTCGGACTCGAACCAGCATCCGCCCGTTCGCCCTGTCACTCCGACCGCAGGGCGTGGGTCACGCTGACGTTGGCCGCGCTGCGGGCGAGCGGGGCGGTGACGCCGAGGACGACGGCGACGGCCGTGGGAACGAGGAGCAGGACCCACCACCAGACGGGATAGGCGAACTCGTCCGCCGACCCCCCGGCCTCGATCCCTCCGCGGAAGAGCGCGTAGCCGAGCGGTAGCCCGAGGGCGACCGCCGTCACGGCGACCGTGGCCTGGCCGGCGAGGAACCCTCTCCGGATCTCAGCCGGCGTGAGCCCCACCGCCTTGAGCAGCGAGAAGTCCCGCCGGCGCTCACGTACGCCCAGGAGCACCGCAGCGAGCAGATTCGCGAGGGCGGCGAACAGCAGTACACCGTCGAGCGCGTAGAGGATCGGGCGCAGGCGACCGGCCTCACCGGCGTCGTCGTCGATCGGATCCCAGCGGGGTGTGACCGTCCCCTCGATGGGTGGCGCGGCCGGTGGTGGATTCGACGCTGCTCGCAACGAAGCCTCTCCGCCGAGGGTGGCCACCGAGGCGGCCACGGCCAGCGCCAGGGAGACGACGAGGATCCAGGTTCGAGCGGGGCGAGCGAACGTGTCGCGGACACCGAGCACGAGCTGCAGCGGCAACCCGAGGCGCTCGGCCAGCCGTCCCATGCGGGAGCGATCACCCGGCCGCCCGGAGGCGGCGGCCAGAATCGCCACCGTCGTCCTGCGCGCCGCGCGAAGGGCAGGCACGAAGGCGAAGAGGCCGGTCACCCCACCGATCACCCCGACGACCGCGACCGCGGTGGCCAGAGGCAGCGGTGGCGTCTGCGACGAGTCGAGGAGTGCTGCACTCTCAGCGACGAACAGCGGCGCGGCCAGTCGCGCCACGACCAACCCGACAACCGCACCGGCGAAGCTGAGCGCGACCTGCTCGCCGGCGACCGTCGACGCGACCTGTAGGGGCGACAGGCCGGCCGCCTTGAGCAGCCCGATGTCCCGCAGCTGTGCGAGCACGCGGCCGCTGACCAGGGTCGCCAGCACGGCTCCCGACGTCACGAGCAGCAAGACGCTGAACAGCCCGAGGATCGTGCGGGTCAGCCGAAGCCACTCGGCGGAGTCGGCCCGCTCGGCCAGCCAGGTGGTCGCGAACGATCCTGGTGGCAGGCCGGCTACGAACGCGCCTGCGCGTTCGGCATCGTCGAGCCTCAACCCGAGATCGACCCGCCAGGCCGCCCGGTCGGGCTCGACGGCGAGCATCGTCTCCTCCGAGGCCAGGGCCAGCCCCGGCTGGTCGCGGGGGTACGGATTGGCCTGGGCAAGGACGACGATGCCGGTGACCGTTGACTCGTACCCGCGCGGCCCGATGGGAATCCGCTCTCCGACCCGCAGTTGGAGAACCCGGGCGAGGCTCCGCTCGAGCGCGATCTCCGCGCGTGCGCCGGGCAGCCGCCCCTCGACAAGCAGCGGCCGGTCGACCTGGGCGCCCGCGCCCGCGGAGCCCATGAGTCGCAGCCCGAACGTCCCGCGCTCGTGGGCGAACGACGTGAACAACACGGGACGCAGGCCGCTGGAGGCGACAACGCCTGGCCTCCGCTCCGCGGCGGCCACGCGTTCCTTCTCACTGTCCAGCCCGAACACGCGGACATGTGCGCCGTTCGTCGCGTCGAGCGTGCGCTCGTAGGGTCGGTCGGCGACCGCCCCGATCGTGCTCGCCAATCCCAGCGCCGCCGACGAGGAGAGGGCGACCAGAACGACGAGCAGCGACTGAACCGGGCGCCGGGACAGTCCCGCGAAGGCGATTCTCAGCAGCAGACGCGTCATCGCTCGCCCCCGATCTGGAAGACATCGGAGAGGATCGCCGCCGCCGGCCGGTGCTCGTCGAGCGTCGTCTCGTCGATGATGAGACCGTCGCGCATGGTCACGACGCGGTCTGCCGCAGCCGCGATTCGCGGATCGTGGGTGACGAGCACGAGCGTCTGCCCTGCCTCGTTCGCCTCGCGCAGGAGCGCCATCACCTCGCGGGCGCTGCGCGAATCGAGGTTGCCGGTCGGCTCGTCGGCCAGGAGCACGGCCGGCTCGTTGGCGATCGCTCGCGCAAGCGCAACCCGTTGCTGCTGTCCCCCGGAAAGGTGCGAGGGCGACGCGTCGGCCCGGTCAGCGACGCCGAGCCGCTCGAGGAGGTCGTCGGCGCGCCTCCGCGCATCGCTGCGCCCGTGGCCCACGAGCAGCAGCGGCAACTCGACGTTCTCGCGCGCCGTGAGCGTGGCCACGAGATTGAAGAACTGGAAGACGAACCCGATGCGCGCCCGCCGCAGCCGGGCCCAGGCTGTCTCGTCCAGGCCGTCCACCCGACGGCCCTCGAATTCGATCGTGCCTGAGCTGCAGCGGTCGAGACCACCGAGCAGGTTGAGCAGGGTCGACTTGCCGCAGCCACTCGGGCCGGCGACGGCGACGAAGTCCCCGGGGGTGATCTCCAGGTCAACACCGCGAAGCGCAGGGACGTCGACACCTTCGCCCGAGTAGGTCTTGGCCAGCCCGTCAACGCGCAGGATCGGATCCATGGTCCTCCTCCATCACGAGTCGTTGTTCACACAGGTCGAGCCAGCGCAGGTCTGCCTCGAGATGCAGCGCCGCACCCTCCACGAGCAGGGCCGCCACAGGGTCAGCCGTCACGGGGTTGCTCGTCGAGGCTGCGCAGCGCGAGCAGGTACTCCCGTCGCTGCCGCTCCACGAGAGCCTTTGGTTCGGCGATCCCTGAGAGCCCGGTCAGCACGAGCTTGAGGAAGAACTCGTCACGCAGCCGGGTCGCGGACATCGGGGTCTCGATCCACGCGGCGAGGTGCCGGCGCCCTTCTTCGGTGAGCGAGTACATCCGCTTCTGCCTGTTGTCCCCGGCCACGTCCTCCCCGCTGACGAGCCCGTCACGCTCCAGGCGCTGCAGGGTCGTGTAGACCTGCCCTGCGTTGACCGGGGCCATAGCCGCACCGAACCGCTGTTCGAGTGACAGCTTGAGCTCGTACCCGTACTGCGGGCCGCCGGCTAGGAGCGCAAGAAACGGAAACCTCATTAGATATCCGATATATATATCGGGTATGTATATTGTGTCAAGCGGCATCCCTGACCCGATCGACGGCGATGCACGCCCGCTACGATCGCCCTATGTCCGCCACCTGCCACAACCCTCGTGTGACCGTCGAAGAGGCGCGTGAGCAGACCGTCGCCGACGTGATGCTCACGCGACCTAAGACGCTGCCGACGCAGGCCACGGTCGCGGATCTCCGACGTGTGTTCGAGAACCGGAACGTCGTGACTACGCTCCTCGTGGACGGCGACCGGTACGTGACGTCGGTCGAACGGAACGCCGTTACCGAGAGCCTCGATGGGGCGGCCGCGGCGCTGACTGTCGCCGCTCCGGGCGAGACGATCCATCCCGATGCACCGATGAGCGAGGCGCTCGCTCGCCTCGAGGCAGGCGGAGGCCGCCGGCTCGTGGTCGTCGAGGGCGAAGGCCGCCTGACCGGGCTGCTCTGTCTCGGCTCAGGCCGCAATGCGTTCTGCCGGTAGACGTCGGCGCACCTTCTCCTCTCGGCAGGCAGGTCTCTGTCGCGCTTGACCGTACCCTGCTCGAGCGACCTGACGGCATGAGAGTAGAGTGATGTCGCGATGACTGCACCGCGCGGACTGATCGGCCTCGCGCTCGTCGCCGCCGCACTCGCCTACGGCTTGCACGCGGTGGCCGGGGGGATCCGGGCACGCGACGCGAACGACACCGTCTCGGTCGTCGGTTCCGCAAAGCAACGGATCGTGTCGGACGTCGTGATCTGGGACGCCTCGATCTCGGCCCAGGCTCCCACCCCGCAGGAGGCGGCGAGGCAGCTGGACGGGTGGACGCAGGCGATCACCTCGTTCATCGACGGCCAGGGCATCACGCAGGAGGAGTTGACGGTGACGCCGATCTCCACCGAGACGGTCACCGGGTCGCAGGGCAAGCTGGTCGGGTACCGGCTGAGCCGGTCGTTCAGGGTGCGTTCGAGCCGCGTCGATCCGGTGGTCGCCGCGATCGAGGCCAGCGCCGAGCTCGTGCGCCAGGGCGTGCCGGTGACGACATCGCCCGCGCAGTTCGTCTACACCCGCCTCGCCGAGCTCCGGCCCGCGCTGTCCGCAGCGGCCACGAAGAATGCGCTTTCCCGCGCCCGCACCGTTGTCGAGACGGCGGGCCAGAAGCTCGGGAAGCTGCGGGCGATCAGCGTCGGCCCGCTCGACCTGACCCCGCCCGACTCGACGGACGCCGGCGGCTACGGATCGTACGACACCTCGACGCGCGAAAAGGACGTGACGTCCATCGTCAACGTCACCTTCGCCGTGGAGTAGAGGGCCGGGCGCGGCTGGAAGCTGCCGGCCTCGTGAAGGGCGTCTGTCCGCCGACGCCACACGTCTTTCCATATCGGAGACGAACGAGGTCAGTCTCGGGAACCGCCTCGTCAGGCTGCAACTGGCCGACCTCTGGATCTGACCGCACGCTCGGTCGGAATCCGCGATTGCCCCGCCGTACACTCATGGGGTGGGCCGTTAGCTCAGCTGGTAGAGCAGGGGACTTTTAATCCCAAGGTCGCTGGTTCGAGCCCAGCACGGCCCA
>CAVTWR010000013.1:0-835305 GCA_963738505.1 uncultured Actinomycetes bacterium
AAGGCCCATACGGGATTCGAACCCGTGCCGCCGCCGTGAGAGGGCGGTGTCCTAGGCCACTAGACGAATGGGCCGTGGCGAAGCGGGAGTGTAGCGGAGCCGCCGCGGCTGCTGTCAGGCAAGCGTGCCGGCGCCCGTGATGGCGTCGGGGTCTGTTTCGCGCGCGTCGATGCGCTCCTCGAGCCGGCGGCGGATCAGCTCACCGGTGGCGAGCAGCTCGTAGCGCTCGCGGCGCGGGGGGAGCTTGACGATGCGTACGGACTCGTCACGGTCGCCATGGCAGCGCGCGTAAGCGGCCGCCTCGTCGAGTGGGCGGAGCCGGTCGGCCTTCCCGCGCATCCAGTTCACGAACGGACGACTATCAGCTTCCCGGCGCCGTCGCGAGCCCGATCACCCGTTTGCAACCGCACTTTGCAGATGATTCCGACCGGGAAACGGGCTCACCACCACGGCTTGCACTCCCAGGGGCTCCAATCGCGACCGGACGCGACGAAGTAGCGGTAGGCGGCACGAGCCTGCGCGAGGGGCGTGGAGCCGTGGCCGTAGGTGCTCCGCTCGTGGGAGCCCATCTGGAACAGCCCCAGGTACTGGCCGTTCTGGGCGTTCACGTCGTAGCGCGACTCGCAGAGGGCGACCCGGAGCGCCTGGCCGCAGTAACTGCCGAAGACGATGCAGATGGCCTCGCGTGGCGGGGCGGCCTCGCGGCGCAGCGCCTGCAGACGCCGCTTCCTCTGCTGCTGGACCTGAGCCTGGCGGGCCTGCTCGTGCGCGAGAATCCGCTCGTGTTGCCGCACGAGGCGCAGCGCGGTGTCGCGGTAGCGCGCATCGTCGAGCAGCCACGCGTGCGTCTTGAAGAAGCGCAACACGCTCTCGCTCTTGCGGATCGACTGCACATGGCGGGTCAGATCGCGACTCAGTTGCGCGCCCGAGGGCGTCGCCTGGGCGGTCGGCTGGGCGGTGATCAACAACAAAACGCACGCAGCCGTGAGAATGGCCTTCAGAACGTGAACCTCCTGATCGGGGACAGGGGCGCAGCCCCACAGCAGGGGCCACTCGTGTCTCGTCTCACCCACCGTAGTCGGCCGGTCGGACACCGCAAGTCGCTCTTTACAGTTCCCGAACCTTCCGTTCGGGTCGGGAAACCGCGTGCGGGCGGAGCCCGCACGCTTGGGAAAGCAAACGTTCCCCCGTGACTGACGAGTACTGCGGGACAGGGATTCGAACCCCAACTTCCCGGTCCAGAGCCGGGCGTCCTGCCGTTAGACGATCCCGCAACGGCGCCTCGAACTTTAGACGATCGGCAGCGGTTCCCTGCTCTTTCGCCGCCCGTCTCCGCTGCTCAGTGCTCGAGGCGGTACATCGGCACGAGGCGCTTCTCGTTCTCCGTGTCGATGTGCGCGATCACCTCGACGTGCGGCTCGAGGCCCGAGCCCTTCAGCTTCGCCTTGAGCAGGCCGTCCACCTGGAACAGCCCGGAGCTGTTGTTCATGAGGATCTCGATGCGCACCGGCTTCACCTCTCCGTCGCCGATCAGCACCTCGTCGATCGCGGCCGCGGACAGCGAGTGCATGGAGACCTGGCCGCGCTCGAAGGGGATGCGCGAACGCCCCTTGGCCATGTCCAGCGCGTCCGCCACGCGCAGGATGCCCGCCTCCAGCGAGAGCGGCTCACCGTCCGCGCGATGGCTGGTGATCGCCTGCAGCACCTCGGACACGAGCACCGTGCGCTCCGGCTCCTCGTACACCCCCTCGAGCAGCTGGCGCAGCTTCGGCTCGGCCAGGAACAGGCTCCAGTCCTCGTGGCCACGCCGGTGCACGGACATCCCGACACAGTGCGTCAACGCGGCCAGCACCACCACCACCTCGGCCTCGGCGTCGGTCATCCCGAAGTCACGCACGACCGACGGCTCGACCCCATGCTTGGTCAGCTGCCGCAGCAGCTTGAGGCCGATGTTCGCCACCACCTGGATGTGCACCCAGCTGTGGTCGTTGATCTCCAGGCGGACGACCGCGTTCACGTTGGAGACGTGCCACCACGCGCGCAGCTCCTTGTCCCCGTTCGCCCTCGCCAGGATCGTCTGCAGCTTGCGATTGCCGCGGGTGGGGATCGTGATCTTCATCGCCTCGATCGCCTCGCGCGGCGTCATGCGCGTCTCGCGCTCCGCCTCGACCGAGATCGGCCCCTCGATCTGCGGCTCGATCGCCGCCTCGCTGTCGTCGTCGGCCATCCGGCGATGGTAGTACGTCTCGCGCCCCGACTACGGTGAGGGCCGAATGAGCACTCAGGTTCCGGCGCTTCGACCACTCGGCTTCGGAGAGATCCTCGACGTCGGCATCAAGATCTTCTTCCGCAACGCGAAGACACTGCTCAAGCTCGTCCTGTTCGTGGTGATGCCGGTCAACGTGCTCTCCGCGCTCGTGCTGCTGTCCGTGCCGGACAGCAGCTTCGACATCGGCAACATCACCTCCGAGGACGCGATCAACGCAGACGGCCAGCTCACCTTCGACACGAGCGGGTTCTGGCCCTGGTTCGCCGGGATCGGCATCACGACCGCGCTCGGCCTGCTGGCCTCGACGCTGGCGACCGCCGCCTGCTTCAACGCGATCGTCACCGCCTACCTGGGCGAGAAGCCCGAGTGGCGGCGGTCGCTCTCGTTCGCCGGACGCCGGCTGCATTCCGTCGTCTGGGTCTCGGTGCTCGGCTTCCTGCTGCCGATGCTGGGGCTCCTGCTCTGCGTCTTCCCGGGGATCTGGCTGTACGGCCTCTTCGCCGTCAGCGTCCCCGTCCTCTTGACCGAGGGCACCAAAGGAGTCAAGGCGCTTGGCAGATCGAAGCGCCTCGTCACGGGACGGTGGTGGAACGTGTTCGGCGTGATCGTCGTCTCCACCGTGCTCGCCTCGATCGTCTCCGGAGTGCTCGGCGGCCTGGCGGCCGGCACTGCCTTCGCCGCGCCCGACAACGATGTGCTCAATGTCCTCGTCACCTACGTCGCCAACACGATCGCCGCGACACTCACGGTGCCGTTCACGGCCGCCGTCATCGTCGTGCTCTACATCGACCTCCGCGTGCGCAAGGAGGCGTTCGATCTGCAGGTCCTGGCCACCTCGATCGGAGTGGACACGGACGGCACCGAAAGCGCCGTCGGCTCGCTCTTCCCGGCCACACCCGTCGTCCCGACGCCGTACCAGCCGGGGCAGCCGCCGAGCACCGACCAGCCGCCCTTCTGGCCGCCGCCCCCCGGCTGGAAGCCGCCCTCCGACCGGCAGGAATGAGCCGGACCGCCGCCGCCGTCGCGCTCGTCGTAGCCCTCCTGCTGGCGCCGGCCGCGGCCCGGGCCGAGACCGGCGCGGAGGTACGGGCGCTGGCGCGCCAGGCCGCGGCGGGCGACGTGGACGCGCTCGAGCGGTTGCGCGGCGTGCGCGAGGTCGACGCGGTCCCCGTCGACCTCGCGAGCGCACTCGACGTCCCCGGTCGCGAGCGTCTGGCGCGCCTGCGGACGCTGGCGGGCGACGCAGGCGAGGCGGAGGCGGTCGACACCTCGACCTCGGCCGCCGCGGCCGCCGACATCCTCGAGGAGGGGCGATTCCACGAGAGCAGCGTCCCGCGGCCTTTTCGCCGCTTCCTCGAGTGGCTGGGCGACCGCCTGGAGTTCGTGACAGGCCCGCTCAGGCGTTTCGTGGACCGGCTCCCCGGTGGCTCGATCGCCGGCTGGCTGATCGTGGCCGGCGCGGTTGCGGCGCTGGCGGCGATCGTCGCCACACATCTCGGAAGCAGGCGCGGTGCGGTGATCCGCGAGCGGTCGGCCAGGCACCAGATCGCGGCCGACGAGGACCCCGAGGACCTCGAGCGAGAGGCCTCCGAGGCGGAGCGGCGAGGGCAGTACGAGCTCGCCGTGCGCCTGCGCTTCCGGGCCGGGCTGATTCGCCTTGCCCGAAGCGGGTCACTGCCACCACGCGCGGAGCTCACCACCGGCGAGCTCCGCGACCGGCTCGAGCAGCCCGTCTTCGACACGATCGCGGAGACGTTCGACGAGGTGGTCTACGGAGGCCGTGAGGCGTCCGCAGCCGACGCCGCCCACGCGGGCGACGCGTGGCCGCGAGTGCTCGCGGAGGCCCGGCGATGACGCGAACGGCAACCCGCCTCGCTCTCGGGCTGGTCGGGGTGATCATCGCGCTCAACGTGCTGGTCGGCGTGGCCGGGGCGCTGACCGGAGGCACGCCCGGCGGGCCGCGCTCCTCCAGCTACGCGACCGGAACCGACGGTCTCGCCGCCTACGAATCGCTCCTCTCCCGCACCGGACACCCGATCGCGCGCGAGCGCCGCGCGGCTGACGAGGCTGCGCTCGATCCGCGCCTGACCGCGGTGCTGCTCGATCCGAGCTTCGTGGGCGCCACCGAGGTGGCGGCGCTCCGGCGCTTCGTGCGCGACGGCGGCAGGCTGCTCGCCGGCGGGGCGTCCACCCGGTGGATCGAACAGGTTCTCGATGGCGGCTCGCTCGGGTTCGAACCGGCGCGCATCGCCGAGCCTCACGTTCTCGCTCCCGCAGCCGAGCTCGCCGGGGTGCGCTCGCTCGCGCTCTCCGCAGGAGCCTTCACGTCGCCGGGGCGCGCGTTGCCGGTGTTCGGCGATGCGAATGGTGCTGCCGTCGCCGTGGCCGACGTGGGCCGCGGGCGCGTGGTGCTGTTCGCCGACACCGGGCTCCTCCACAACGAACGCCTGGCGCAGCGGGACAATGCCCGCCTCGGAGTCGCTGCCGCAGGCCCGCCGTCCCGTCCGGTCATCTTCCTGGAGAGCTACCACGGCTACCGCCCGGCAGAGGGTCTCGGTGCACTTCCCGACCGCTGGTGGGCCGCCCTCGGCGGGTTGCTCGCCGCCGGTCTCGTCTACCTGTGGGCGCGCTTCCGCCGCCTGGGGCCGCCGGAACGGGAGAGCCGCGAGCTGCCACCCGCCCGGCTCGAATACGTCGACGCCGTCGCCGACCTGCTCGGCCGCGGCAAGGCCGAGAGCACCGCCGCGACCCTGCTCCGGGAACGGGCCGGGCGACACCTCGAGCGACGGCTCGGGCCGACGCCGGACGGGCTCACCCCGGAGCGGCTCGCCCGTTACGGGCTGGACGCACGGCGGGCGGTTGCGCTGACCGACCCGACTGCGAACCTGCTCGACGTGGCGCGGGCCGCGGCAGCAGCCGAGCGTCGCGCACGCCGCCTGGAATGAAAGGACACGGATGCAGGAGCTGAGGAACAGGATCGTCCGGGAGGTCGGCAAGGCCACCGTCGGTCTGGACGCCGTCGTCGAGCGGCTCGTGATCGCGCTGGCCGTCGGGGGCCACGTGCTGCTCGAAGGCGTTCCTGGTGTCGCCAAGACGCTCGTCGCGAACGCCACCGCACGCTCGCTCGGCCTCGACTTCCGGCGGGCGCAGTTCACCCCCGACATGCTCCCCTCAGACCTGACCGGGACGATGGCCCTGCGAGGACAGGAGCTCGTGTTCCGTCCAGGCCCGGTGTTCACGAGCGTGCTGCTGGCGGACGAGATCAACCGCACGCCGCCCAAGACGCAGGCAGCGCTGCTCGAAGCGATGCAGGAGCGGCAGGTCACCGTGGACGGCGAGTCCCGCCCGTTGCCCGATCCCTTCGTCGTCGTCGCCACCCAGAACCCGATCGAGTACGAGGGCACCTATCCGCTGCCGGAGGCCCAGCTCGACCGCTTCCTGTTCCGGGTGGATGTCGGGTACCCCGACGCGGCGTCGGAGCGGGCCATCCTCGAGAGCAGCCGCCGAGGCGTCACCGCCACCGGCATCGAGACGATCGCCTCCGTCGTCGGTGTGGCCGAGATTCGGGAAGCGGCAGCCGCCGTCGACGCGACCACGGTCGCCGGTGAAGTGCTCGACTACATCGTGGGCGTCGTCCGCGCCACACGTAGCCTGCCGGCCGTGGAGGTCGGCGCGAGCCCGCGGGCATCCGTGCACCTGCTGGTGGCGGCGAAGGCGGCGGCACGTCTGCACGGCCGGTCCTACGTGACACCGGACGACGTGGTGGCCGTCGTCGGTGACGTACTCGCTCATCGCATCGTGCTGCGTCCGGAGGCCGAGCTCGACGGGGTCGCGCCCCGCGACGCGATCGAGACGGCGCTGCGGACGGTGCACGTCCCACGATGAGCCCGCGGCCGCTCGCGGCCTACGTGATCGCTGCGGCCGGCCTCGGCGCGCTGGCGCTGCCCTGGCAGCTCGCCGCCGTCGTCATCGCCTGTGTGGCAGCGGCAACCGCTGTCGACGCCTTCGCGGCGCGCCGCCGCCCGGAGATCAGCCGCACGGTGGCAGCGACGCTCGTGCGGGGGGTGCCGTCGCCCGTGACAATCGGGGTCGCTCCCGGTCTCACGACACGGGTGCGGCAGGCCGTCCCGCCGGATCTGCAGCTCGAGCCACAGGAGGCCACCGGCGAGCTACACGGTGGTCTGCAGGCCCAGCGCCGTGGGCGTCACCTGCTGGCGGGCGTCGCCACGCGTGTCGATGGCCCGCTCGGTCTGGGCTGCGCGTACGGCACCGCAGGTGAGCCGGCGGAGGTACGTGTCTACCCGGATCTGCCCGGGGCCAGGCGCATCGCGCGGTCGGTGCAACGCGGACGCTTCAGGCACGAGGGCAAGCGCCGCGGCCCCCTCGGCCTGGGCACGGAGTTCGAATCGGTGCGGGACTATCTCCCGGACGACGACATCCGGCAGCTCAACTGGACGGCGACCCAGCGCACCGGTCGCCCGATGTCCAACCAGTACCGGGTGGAGCGCGACCGCGACGTCATGCTCGTGCTCGACTGCGGCAGGCTGATGGCGGCGCCGCTCGGCGCCCAGACGCGCATGGACGCAGCGCTCGACGCTGCGCTGGCGGTGGCCGCCGTGGCAGAGGAGCTCGGCGACCGGGTGGGGGCGCTCGCCTTCGACGCACGCCTGCGCGCCGAGGTGTCACCGAGGCGCAAGGGCACCGCGGCGATCGCGCACGCCTTCTTCGATCTCGAGCCGTCCAACGAGGACAGCGACTACGAGCGTGCCTTCGCCTCCCTGCTCGGGCGCAAGCGCGCCTTCGTGCTCGTCTGCACCGATCTCCTGGACGAGAACGCCGCGCGGCCGCTACTACGGGCGCTGCCCATGCTGGCGCGTCGTCACTCGGTGACCGTGGTCACAGCGACCGACGCGGACATCGTCGCACTGGCTACCGGCGATCCCACGGGCCAGGGTGACGCGTTTCGCGCGGCGGCCGCCGCCTCCGTGCTGGCCGCCTTCGACCGTGCGCGGGCGCTGATCGGACGAGCGGGCGCAGACGTGGTGGAATCGCCGGCGGAGACGCTGCCCGCCGCCTGCGTCAGCGCGTACCTCAGGGCGAAGGCGCGGCAGCGAATCTAGTGCGGCCCCTCCATGCGCCCCTGTAGCTCCGTGAGGTCGGTGTCGGCCGCACTAGATTCTTGGTGGTCGGCCGCTGCGCGGCCGGCTGTTCTTGTTGGCGCCAGGCTCCGCTGCGCGGAGGGGCCGCAAGCGGCCCGGTGGCGCGGCCTCTAGTGCGGCCCCTCCATGCGCCTCTGTAGCTCCGAAGGTCGGTGTCGGCCGCACTAGATTCTTGGTGGTCGGCCGCTGCGCGGCCGGCTGTTCTTGTTGGCGCCAGGCTCCGCTGCGCGGAGGGGCCGCAAGCGGCCCGGTGGCGCGGCTCGATCGGTTCCGACCCCAGGCTCTAGTGCGGCCCCTCGATGCGCCTTTGTAGCTCCGAAGGTCGGTGTCGGCCGCACTAGATCTGCGGGGTTCCGTCCGCGCCACACGATCAGCAGCCAGTAGAGCGCACCGAGCCCGAAGCCGACCGCGAGGGCGGTGCCGAGCGGCTGCCCGGTCGGCGTCACGAAGCCCTCGATCAATCCCGCCAGCACGAGCCAGGGTGCGGTGCCCAGAGCCAGTCCGATGGAGCGCCTGGCCTGACGCGTCGCCGACTCGCCGCGTGTGCGGCGTCCCGGGTCGACGATCGACCAGCCGAGTGCGAGCCCCGCCGCGCCGGCGACGACGATGCAGGACAGCTCGAGCACGCCGTGAGGGCTGACGAGGCGGAAGAAGACGTCGCCGTTGCCCGAGCCGACGGCCAGGCCGGTCACCGTCCCGAGCAGGACACCGTTGTAGGCGAGGATCAGCAGTGTCCCGATCCCGAGCAGCACGCCGGCCGCGAAGGCGAAGAGCGCGACGCGGATGTTGTTGGTGAAGATCATGCTCGCGAACTCGGCTCGTTCGCCGGGGGCCAGCCCGAGATCGGCCTCGGTCCGCGGCTCGGTGACCACCCGGTAGGCGTCCGGAATCAGCCCGCCCGCGGCGCCGGGGTCGCGCACGGCCCACGTCCCGGCGAGCACCGCCGGTGCGAACAGGGCAACCGTGGCGAGGAGCAGCGGGACGCGGTGGCGCACGATCTGCCGCCAGTAACCCCGGGAGAGGTACTGCACGGGTGAGAGCGCGCGTGTCGCGCGTGCGTAGACGAGGTGCCTGGCCCGCACCACGAGGCCCTCGAGCCGCGTCACGACCGGGTCGCCGGAGTACCGGCGGCGGGCGAGGGCAAGATCGGCGGCCGTCGCACGGTACGCGCCGGCGAATCGCACGATTGCGTCACCGTCGAGACGCGAGGCATCCTTGCCGGCCCGGGCTGTCAACGCTTCAAGCTCGGCCCAGACAGGGCCCCGCTCGTCCTCGAGGTCACGTACGTTCATCGCGTGGAGTACCAGGACGAGCTGACGATCCGGACGCCGGAGGGAGTGGATCTCACGTTGCGCCTGGCGGGCGTCGGCTCGCGATTCGCGGCTGCTGCCATCGACCTGCTCCTGCAGCTCGTGCTCTTCATCGGCATCACGCTACTCGGGGTCGCGGTCGGCGACGGGTTCGTCCAGGCGATCGCGATCGTGCTCGCCACCCTCGTCTTCATCGCCTACGACGTCGCGTTCGAGGTGCTCGCGTCCGGCCGCACCCCGGGCAAGCGGCTGAACGGGTTGCGCGTGGTGCGGGTCGGTGGACAGCCCGTGGGGTTCGTGACGAGCGCGATCCGCAACGTCCTGCGGCTGGTGGACATCCTGCCGAGCGCGTACCTCGTCGGCATCGTCTCGATCCTCGCCACGAGGCGAAACCAGCGGATCGGGGATCTCGTGGCCGGGACGATCGTGGCGCGCGAGGTGATTCCGGTCGTCCAGGGCCTGCCCGTGATGATCACACCACCGCTGTACGGCGACCCGGATCTCGACGCCACCGCCGTCACAGCCAGGGAGCTGGCGATCGTGATCCAGTTCCTGGAGCGCCGCCACATGACCCATCCGGACGCACGGGCGGCCCTCGCGGCGACGCTGGCGGAGCGGTTGCGTCCCAAGGTCGGAGGTGCCCACGGCGATCTCGAGCCCGAGGCGTTCCTGATGGCGCTGGTGCGGGAGAAGAGCGGCTAGTGCGGCCCCCTCCAAACGTTGACCTTTGACCCTCCTTGGTGTTGTGGGTGCCGCACTAGTGCGGCACCCGTCAAGGTCCGATCTGGAGGGTTCCGCGCTGTGGTGGGCGCCGGCTGCAGCCGACCGACGGCCGCTCTACAGTCGCGGGGTGCAGCGTGTAGTGGTAGACCCGCGAGCGCTTGGGCCCCTGGCGGCGGTTGCCGTCGGCGGTGCTCTCGTGATCGGCGCCGTTCCCGGCGCAGAGCGGCTGCTCACCTGCCCGCTGCGCGCGTTGACGGGCATTCCCTGCCCGCTCTGCGGCGGCACCACCAGCATGGTGCGGGCTGTGCACGCCGACCTCGTCGGCGCATTTCAGGCGAGCCCGCTCGGAGTGACGGTCGTCGCGCTGGCGCTGATCCTTGCCGTGGCCCGGCCGCGGCCATTTTCCGTCCCGCTGGCGCTCGTGAGCGCCGTGCTCGTTGCGGCGTGGCTCTTCCAGCTCCACCGCTTCGGTTTCGTCTGATCCCTAAAAAGGAGAACGCATGTCCGAGATGCACGACCCGATGCCGGCCCCTCCGCCGCAGCCCGCCTGGGCGCCGAGCGGCCCAAGCGGGCCTCGCGCCAGCTTCGGCCAGCGGCTCGGCTCGACATTCATTGACACGCTCATTGGGTTGGTAGCTGTGGTTGTCGGGATCCTCATACACGGGCTCATCGGCGCTATCGCCTACTTCACAGTCCTTGTCATCTATCCCATCTTCTTCGACGGCTCTCGCAGCGGGCAAACCCCCGGTAGGAAGGCAGTGGGCATTCGCGTCGTGGACTTCGACTCCGGTGGACCGATCGGCTACACGCGGGCTTTCATCCGGCTCATCGCGAAGATCATCGGTGGGCTTCCCTGCTATCTCGGCTATTTCTGGATGCTCTGGGACAAGGAGAAGCGAACCTGGCACGACCACATCAGCAAGTCCGTCGTCGTCCCGATCGAGCACTACCCCGTGAGCAAGTGGCCGTGATCCGACCGGAGGCTGGGCCTTCCGAGCAGTCCCTTCAGATGATTGATCTCGAATGCGGAGTGTCCGCGCGGTGTGGGGGAGCGGCCGGGCCGAGTGGGGCCCTTCAGGGCCTCACGAGGAGTTGATCCCCAGGAAGCGGCAGGCCCTCACGTCAACGAACGGCGGATCTGCCGGTCCTCCTGGGCGTGCCGGCCCAGTGCTCGCGACGCGTGGGCTGGTGGTTGGCCGAACATCTTGCGATGCCCTGAACTGAAAGGCCCCGCTCCAAAGAGACCCGCAAGCCTCTAGCTCTCGAGCCGCGCGAGTTCTCGCCGGACGTGGGTCAACGCCTTCCCGAGGCGCGCGCGGTTGGCCGGCTCGTTGAGCCAGCCGCTCGCGCCCGAGGGGTGCGGCAGCGGCACCGCGATCGCCTCACCCAGCAGGTAGCTCTTGCCGACAGCGGCCGTGAGGCTCGTCACACCGAGCAGTCGGCGAGCTGCGGTGAGGCCGACAGTGACCACCAGCGCCGGCTGCAGCAGCCGTAGCTCCTCCTCCTGCCAGAAGGCACAGAGCGCCTGCTCCGCCGGTGTGGCAGCCCGGTCGCCGCGACCCGTCGCAGCCTTGCCGGGGAAGCAGCGGGTGACGGAGGCGCAGTAGAACGTTCGCCGGAACGTCTCGTCGTCCAGGCGCAGCCAGCCGCGAAGCGTGCGGCCGGCGCGGCCCCGCCAGGGCCGGCCGTCCGCGTCCTCCTCGCGGCCCGGCGCCAGGCCGAAGAGGTAGGCGCGCCGGCCCGCCGAGCCCTCGAAGACGGGCGCCGCGTGCTCGAGGAAGCCGCCGTCCACGCAGCGCCTGCACGCCAGGTTCTGACGTTGCAGCGCAGCGAGCGAGCGGGCGCGGGGCATGGGGCGATCGTAGAGTGTCGCCGTGCTCCCGCTCGAATCGGTACCCAACGTGTCCGAGGGCCGCGACCCATCCGTGATTCGAGCCCTGGCCGAAGCCTTCAGCGCATCCGGCGCGCGCCTGCTCGACATCCATTCGGACGCCGACCACCATCGCTCAGTCTTGACGCTCGTCGGGCCCGACGCGAAGCTCGTCGACGCGCTCGTGGCGGGTGTGGCGGCCGCCGCGGTGCGCATCGACCTGCGCCGCCACGAGGGCATCCACCCGCGGGTCGGTGCGGCCGACGTCGTCCCGCTGGTTCCGCTCCACCCCTCGGACCTGCCACGTGCGATCGCCGCTGCGCGCGAGGTGGGCGCCCGCATCGGCGAGGAGCTCGGGCTCCCGGTCTTTCTCTATGCCGAGACCGGTGCGGGGCGCCGTCCTGCGTTCTTCCGGCGCGGCGGCCCGAGCGAGCTGCAGCGGCGGATCGACGCCGGCGAGCTGCGGCCGGACTTCGGCCCTTCCCAGCTCCACCAGAGCGCGGGCGCCGTGCTCGTCGGCGCCCGCCGGCCGCTGGTCGCGTACAACCTGGAGCTGGACACCGGTGACGTCGCTGTTGCTCGAGCGATCGCCGCGGCGATCCGCGCCTCGTCCGGCGGGCTGCCGGGGGTGCAGGCCATCGGGCTCCTCCTGCAAACGACCGGTCGCGCGCAGGTCAGCATGAACCTGATCGATCCTGAGGCGACCTCGCTCGTCACGGTCGTCGAAGCCGTACGCCGCGAGGCGGCCGCGCGAGGAGTGGGCATTGCGCGGGGCGAGCTGGTCGGCCTGTTGCCCGTGCGCGAGGCCGCTGCCGCTGCGGCGCAGGCGCTGGAGCTGCCCGGCCTCGGGCCAGACCGCGTCCTCGAAGCGCGCGTGCTCGCCGAGGACTGACGCGCAACACGGTGTTGCAGCGAGAGCGGCGGGCCCGCGGGCATAATCGACGGATGGCCACGGAGAAGCAGCGCCGACGCCGCGTCAAGGAGAAGCGACACGGGTTCGAGCTCGTGGAGATCGACGCGGACGGGAACGAGGTCGTGCTCTCCGGGAGCGCAACCAGGTCCGAGACCGAGAAGCCCGTGAAGGTAAAGGCCACCGCAAAGGCGCCCGCGAAGCGCTCCCGCTGGGGTGAGCCGCAGCCGCCCTCGTGGCCCCGGGTGTTCAAGCGCGCCGCGATCTTCGGACCGCTCTTCGTCGTCCTGCTCCTGGTCACAAATGGCAAGGCGAGCACAACAGCCGCGCTCCTGAACGGCGTCATCCTCGTCGCTGTGATGGTTCCGATGATGTACTTCCTCGATCGTGTGATGTGGCGACAGGTGCAGAAGCGGCAGGCGAACCCGAGCAGCCGCGCGAAGCCCCGCCGCTGACGTGGCCGTCGTCGATCAGTTCTCCCTCGGCCCGATCGGCACGAACTGTTACGTCGTGCGCAGCGACCGAGGCGCGACCGAGGCAGTCGTCGTCGACCCGAGCGGTTCCGCCGCCGAGATCGGGATCGAACTCGCCCGGATGGGCGCCACCTGCACGGCGATCCTCGTCACGCACGGACACTTCGATCACACCCTCGGCGTGGCCGAGTTGGCCGAGGCGACCGGTGCGCCGGTGCACATGGCGAGGGCGGAGTGCAGCCTCCTGGAGACGCCTGGCGACTACTCATCCTTCGGTGTCACGCTCCGCGCCTGGAGCCCCGAGGTCCTGCTCGACGGCGACGAGACGCTGACCATGGCCGGGATCTCCCTCGACGTCCTCCGTGTGCCCGGGCATTCGCCGGCGCATCTCGCCTACGCCTGTGACGCCGGGCTGCTCTCCGGCGACGTGCTCTTCCAGGGCTCCGTCGGGCGCACCGACCTGCCCGGCGCCTCCTGGGACGTGCTGCTCGCGTCCATCTCCTCGCTCTACGACCGGTTCCCCGACGAGACAGTGATCTTCCCCGGCCACGGACCGATCACCACGCTCGGAGCGGAGCTCCACGCCAATCCGTTCCTCGGCGACTTGCGCGCCGCACGAGACGCGGCCGGTGAGGAGCAGTGACGATCGAGCGAGCCCGGGGCACGCACGACATCCTCCCGGCCGAGCAGCCCGTGTGGTCGCGGGTCACCGGCGAGGTCGAACGGCTCGCGGCGCTGTACGGCTACAAGCGCATCCAGACGCCGGTGTTCGAGGAGACGGCGCTCTTCCAGCGCACGTCGGGACAGGGCTCGGACGTGGTGCAGAAGGAGATGTACACCTTCACCGACCGCTCCGACCGCTCGCTGACGCTGCGCCCGGAAGGCACCGCGCCGATCTGCCGCGCCTACGTCGAGCACGGCATGAGCCGTCTTCCCCAACCGCAGAAGCTGTTCACGATCGCGCCCATGTACCGCTACGGGAAGCCGGGTCGTGGCCGCTACCGCGAGCACTGGCAGGCCTCCGTGGAGGCGATCGGCAGCAGCGATGCGTCGCTCGACGCGGAGCTGATCCAGCTCTACGACACGCTGCTCTCCCGGCTCGGCGTCACCAGCTACCACCTCGAGCTGAACTCGATCGGGTGCCGCGACTGCCGGCCTGCGTATCTCGAGGCGCTGGGCGCGTGGCTGGATGCGAACCGCGGCCGGCTCGACGACGAGACGCGGAGCAAGGCGGACTCCAGCCCGCTCCGCGTGTTCGACAACTACGGCGCCAAGCCGGACGCCGTGCAGGCTGCACTGGCCGAGGCCCCGACGATCGGCGAGTCCCTGTGCGAGGCCTGCGTCGAGCACTTCGCCGTCGTGCGGGGCGACCTCGACGCAACCGGTGTGACGTACCGCCTCGTGCCGACCCTGGTCCGTGGGCTCGACTACTACTCGCACACGACGTGGGAGTTCATCGGGCCACTGGCGAACGAGAACTCCACCATCTCCGGCGGCGGGCGCTACGACTACCTGATCGAGGACATCGGCGGGCCGGCCACACCCGGCGTCGGGTTCGGTGCCGGTCTCGAACGGCTGGTGATCGCGCTCGAGGAGGCAGGGGTCGAGCCGCCCTCACCTCCGGGCCTGGACGTGTTCTTCGCCCGCGACGCGGAAGCACCGCGGCGCGATGTGCAGCGCTGGCTGGCCGAGCTCCGCGCAGCCGGCGTCTCGTGCGACACCGACTATGCGGCCCGCTCCCTGAAGGGCCAGCTCACCCAGGCGGGACGCCTGGGCGCGGCAACGGTCGTCGTCGTCGGGCCGGAGACCGCCACGCTGCGCGCCGCCGGGGGCGACGAGGTCATCGCCCATTCCGACCTCGTCGGCAGACTGTCCCCATGACCGGCACGTGGCGCGACCGCATGTGCGGCGACCTGCGGGTCGCCGACGTGGGTCAGACGGCAACGCTGGCCGGCTGGGCCGCGCGCCGCCGCGACCACGGCGGGCTGGTCTTCGTCGACCTGCGCGACCGCACCGGTGTCTCACAGCTGGTGATCAATCCCGAGCAGGCCGAAGCGGCAGCCGAACTGGCCCACGAGATCCGCAACGAGTTCGTACTGCAGGCCACGGGCACCATCGTCGCCCGCTCGCCGGAGACGGTGAACCCGAAGATGGCCACGGGTGAGGTCGAGTTGCAGGTCGACGAGTTGCGCATCGTCTCACGCTCCACGCCACTGCCCTTCCAGCTCGACGAGGAGAACGTCGACGAGACCCTCCGTCTGCGCTACCGCTGGCTCGATCTGCGCCGCGACAAGCTGCAGCGCAACCTCAGGCTCCGGGCCCAGATGGTGGGCATCATCCGCCGTCACATGGAGGACGCCGGCTTCCTGGACATCCAGACGCCGATGCTCTTCAAGCCGACGCCGGAGGGCGCCCGCGACTTCGTGGTGCCGAGCCGCCTGCAGAAAGGGCGCTTCTTCGCCCTCCCGCAGAGCCCGCAGATCCTCAAGCAGCTGACGATGATCGCCGGCTTCGACCGCTACTACCAGATCGCCGTGTGCTTCCGGGACGAGGATCTGCGCGCCGATCGCGTGCAGGAGATCACCCAGCTGGACGTGGAGATGAGCTTCCCCGACCAGGAGGAGCTGCTCGCCCTGATGGAGACGATCTTCGCGGCGGTGTGGAAGGACTGCCTCGGCATCGAGATCGTCGTCCCGTTCCCGCGTATGACGTACGCAGAGGCCGACCGGCGCTACGGCTCCGACAAGCCCGACACACGCTTCGCGCTCGAGATCGAGGACGCCACCGAGCTCACGCGCGGCTCCGAGTTCGGGGTGTTCGCCTCCGCCGAGGCCGTCCGCTTCCTGCGTGTGCCGCGGAACTACTCGCGCGCCGAGCTGGCGGCCCTGGAGGAGATCGCCAAGTCGCGTGGCGCCAGGGGCCTCGCCTACGTGATCTGCGACGAGGAGACCGGCGAGATCCGCTCGCCGATCGCCAAGTTCCTCTCAGAGCCGGAGCTGGCGGGGCTGGCCGCAAGACCGGGGGAGACCCTGCTCTTCGGCGCCGACAGCTGGGAACAGACCTCGAAGACGCTCGCCGCCCTGCGTCTCCACCTCGGTCGCGAGCTCGGGCTCATCGACGACGACGCCTTCACGTTCCTCTGGATCACCGACTTCCCGATGTTCGAGTGGGACGAGGACGACAAGCGCTGGGGCGCCGTCCACCACCCGTTCACCCGCCCGACCGCCGAGTGGGGCGAGACGTTCCACGAGGAGCCTGGCCAGGCCCTCGCCCACGCCTATGACCTGATCGTCAACGGCAACGAGCTCGGCGGAGGATCGTTCCGGATCCACGAGCCGGACGTGCAGGCCAAGGTCTTCGAGCTGTTGGCCCTCTCCCCCGAGGAACAGCGAAGCAAGTTCGGGTTCCTGCTCGACGCGCTGGCCATGGGAGCACCGCCGCACGGCGGCATCGCGCTCGGCATCGATCGCATGACGATGGTGCTGGCCGGCGAACCGAACCTCCGCGACGTGATCGCCTTCCCCAAGAACCAGGCGGGGCTCGACCCCATGTCAGGAGCGCCGTCCGAGGTGACGGCGGCGCAACTCGCCGAGCTCGGCATCGCGCTCGTCGTGGAGCCCGAGGCGTGACCCGGCGGCGCTGCCGGCGATGAGAGCCGCGGCGGCCCAGAGGATCCTCGTGCTGGCTGCAGTCGCCACGCTCGGCGGCCTGGTCGCGATCGCCACCGTCGAGGCGCGTGCCCGGGCGGGCGCCGCTGCCGACGCGGTGGGGGCCGTGGCACCTGCCGGCTGGTACTCGGCGCTCGCGGCCAGCCGCGGGGCTCCCGCGGACGCGCAGCGCACCTCCTGTGGCCTGCTCTTGACCAGTCGCTCCTACGGTGTCACCCACCCCGTGCTCCCGTGTGGCGCCAAGGTGCTGCTCCGCTACAGCGGCGTCATCGTGCTGACGTCGGTGATCGACAACCAACTCGAGGTGCAAGGGCGCCAGGTCGAGGTCACCGAGCGGCTGGCAGGCCTGCTCGGACTCAGCGGAACGCAGCAGCTGGACTGGCGATTCGCCACAGCTGCGGATACTTCGGGCGCTTCCGCAGGCTAGAACGGGTAGCCTGCAGGCGTCCGCGGGGCTTCGGGATTCACGTGAACCAACGTCACGATGAAGGGAGCCTGGGTCGGGGCTAGGTCGTAGGCCGACGCACCGCACGGCACCCACCTGTAGGAGGCAGTGGTTCGCTTCCTTCCGGGGCCCCGCGGCATTCCTTGCTTTTCGGGGGTGCTGGCGCCATCATCGCTTTGTGGCTGCCGTCACACGACCCGCCGCGGTCGTCCCGCACGATGCGGACTGGGGCGCGCGTGCCCAGGGGGAGGCGCTGCGGCTGCAGAAGCTGGCGGGACATGTCGAGCACATCGGCTCGACCGCCGTCCCGGGGTTGGCGGGCCTTGCGGCGATCGATCTGATGGTCGGTGCCCGCATGCTCGACCAGCGGGCCGAGCAGATCGTCGCGTCGCTGCTCGCTCTCGGGTATCGGCGACGCCGCACCGTCCCCACCGCCCCCGGCACGATCCTGCTCGACAAGAAGGACGGTGCTTTCACGATCCATCTCGTAGAGCTGTACGGCGGCCAGTGGCGCTCCAACCTCGCGGTGCGCGACTACCTGCGCGAGTTCAGCGACGAGGCCGTCGGGTACGATCGAGCCAGGCGCGAGGCGGTCGCACGGGCGGCAACGGTGACCGAGTACCGCAAGTTGATGCGCCCCACGGTGGAGAACCTGGCCCGCCGCGCGACCCGCTGGCGCCTGGCGCACCCGCGCAGCTGACGTACCCTGGGCGGATGGAGGTCTGCGGGGATTCCGCGCGCGGCGAGGAGTACGCGGCCGTGCGCCTGGTGGTGGAGGGGCAGCTCATCGTCGAGGCCGACGCGCCCGGGCTCGAGCGCGAGCTGAACGGACTGACGCTGCTCGAGGCGGCCGCGGTGCCGGGCACGACGCTCGCCGCCGACGCGCTCGCGAACGCGCTGGCCGAGGTGTTCACCGCGCCGCCCATCGCCGGACGGGTGGCCGTGGCGATGAGCGGCGGCGTGGACAGCGCGGTCTCGCTGTTACGCGCCCTGCCCGACGCGATCGGTGTCACCTTGCGCCTCTGGGCCGACCCCGCGGGGCGATCCGGCGAACGCGTGTGTTGCTCGCCCGAGGCGGTGCTCGCAGCGCGTCGGCTCTGCCACGAGCTCGGCGTCCCGCACATCACACTCGACCGGAGGGAGGTCTTCCGGAAGGAGGTCGTGGCGCCGTTCGTCGAGGGGTACGCGGCCGGTCGCACGCCGAACCCGTGCACGCGCTGCAACGGCGTCTTCCGCTTTGAGGAGCTGGCCGGGTTCGCGGAGCGCGCCGGAGCCGACGTGCTGTGGACGGGGCACTACGCGCGGGTGATCGAGCGCGACGGGGTACGGCTGGTGGCCCGCGGCCATGATCGGCACAAGGATCAGTCGTACATGCTGGCCACGGTCCCGCCCGAGCTCCTCTCACGGATCGGATTCCCGCTGGGTGAGCAGTCGAAGGACGAGACCCGGTTCGAGGCCCGGCGGGCCGGACTGGCTGCGGCCGGGCGACTGGAGAGCCAGGAGGCGTGCTTTCTCGCCGGCGACGACTATCGCGCATTCCTGGGACGCCACGGCGTCGGCGACGAGCCCGGCGAGATCGTCGACGAGGCGGGCGACGTGCTCGGCCGCCACGCCGGGGTGTGGCGGTTCACGCCGGGCCAGCGTCGCGGCATCGGTGTGGCGGCGCCGCAACCGCTGTACGCGCTGCGGACCGATCCACTCACCCGCACCCTCGTGGTCGGCCCGCGGCGCTCGCTCGAGGCGCGCACGGTCGTGGTCGAGGGTGAGCTGTACCTCCCGGCGAGCCGGGTAGACGCGCAGTTGCGTTACCGCTCAGGCCCCGTGGGTGCGACCGTGGAGCCGATCGAGGGCGGCTTTCAGCTCCAGCTCGACGAGCCGGTGGAGGCGGTGGCGCCGGGGCAGGTGGCAGCGCTCTACGTCGACGGGGCGATCGTGGGCGCGGGCACGATCATTCGAGCCGGGTAGGATCAGCGACGATGAACACGCTTGCCGTCACCGGTGGAGACGTCGCCTACTGGGGCCTGGCTGCGTTCCTCGTCCTGCTCGGATTGGGATCGCTCTACATGCTCTTCCGCCTCGGCCGGCTGCTCGATCGTATTTCGTCCTTCATCTCCGGCACGGAGCGCGACCTGCTGCCGGTCGTCGTGAAGACGGGTGGCACCGTCGATCGCATCAACTACCAACTGGACAAGGCGGACTCCGTCACCGACAGCGCCGTCTCGATGGCCGACTCGGCGGACACGGCCGTGCGGGCGGTCAGCACCGCCATCGCCAAGCCGGTGGAGAAGCTCTCCGGTCTCGCCGCAGGCGTCGTCCACGGCGTCTCCTCGCTGCGCAAGACGCGCAGCTTGTCCGGCGCGTTCGACGCCGCCAAGGAGGCAGCGCGGCAGCGCGAGGCCGATCTGGCGGAGGATCTCCGCGGCGCCGGACCCACGGCCGCCTCCACGCCGCGCCCGGAGCGGTCGGCCCCACCGCCGGCCCAGCCCCGCCCGCGGCCCTGGGCCGAGTCCCAGGACGGCAGCAGCACCGACGCCGACGCGGCGTAGCCCAATACCATCGCTGCCATGCGGACGACCGCCGAGTTGCGAGAGGGATTCCTCAGCTTCTTCGAGGCACGAGGGCATCTGCGCATGCCCTCGTACCCGCTCCTGCCGCCGCCCGAGGATCCCTCGACCCTCTTCATCTCGGCGGGCATGCAGCCGCTCAAGCCGTTCTTCTCCGGAGCCAAGGAGCCACCTTCGCCCCGTTTCACGACGGTGCAGAAGTGCCTGCGCGCAGGCGGTAAGGACACCGATCTCGACCAGGTGGGAATGACAGCCAGGCACGCCTCGATGTTCGAGATGCTCGGCAACTTCTCGTTTGGCGACTACTTCAAGGACGGTGCCATCGACCTGGCGTGGGAGTTCGTGACCGAGCAGATGCAGCTCGACCCGGAGCGGCTGTGGGCGACGGTGTTCGCCGGTGACCCGGGCCTCGGGCTCGGCGAGGACGAGGTTGCGGTCGCCGCCTGGCTGCGCAAGGGGTTGCCGCGCGAGCGGATCGTCCCCTTCTCGCGCTCCGACAACTTCTGGGGGCCGGCGGGCGAAACGGGCCCCTGCGGCCCGTGTTCCGAGCTCCACCTCGACCGGGGTGAGGAGTTCGGCTGCAACCGGCCGGACTGTGGCCCGAACTGCGATCACTGCGACCGCTTCATCGAGTTCTGGAACCTCGTCTTCATGGAGTTCGACCTCGGCGGCGACGGGACGGTGACGCCTCTGCCGCGCCAGAACATCGACACCGGTCTGGGGCTCGAGCGCGGGACGATGCTCCTGCAGGGCGTGGACACGATCTTCGACACCGACGGCTTCCAGCTGATCATGGACTGGATCGAGCAGGAGTCGGGCGTGGCCTACGACTCGTCCCCCTCCGCCTCCAAGGCGCACCGTGTGATCTCCGACCATGGGCGCGGCATGACCTTCCTCATCGCCGAGGGCGTGATGCCGGGGAACGAGGGACAGGGGTACGTGCTGCGACGACTGATCCGTCGCGCGGTCGTGCAGGCCAGGCGGATCGGCCTGACCGGCCTCCATCGGCTGCCCCGCATCGTCGTCGACCAGGTCGGCCCGTGGTATCCCGAGGTCGTGGAGAACGCGGACGAGATCGAGCGCGTCGTTCGGCTGGAGGAGGAGCGTTTCACGGAGACACTGGAGCGCGGTCTCAAGGTGTTCGAGGAGCTCTCCGGGCGGAGCGGGATCACGGGGGAGGAGGCCTTCACCCTCGCCGCCACGTACGGATTCCCGATCGAGCTGACAGTGGAGCTGGCGGAGGAGCGTGGCCAGGCGGTGGATGTGGACGGCTACCGCGAGCAGATGGCACAGCACCGCCAGATCTCCCGCGCGGGTGGTACTGGCGACGCGCAGCGCGCTGCGGAGTTCGCGGCGGCGCATGACACCAGCGAGTTCGTCGGTGACCGCAAGCAGGAGGTGATCACGGAGCTCCACGCGGTGCAGCCGCTGGACGACGGGACGTTCCTCGGGAAGCTGCGCGAGTCGCCGTTCTATCCGGCCGGCGGCGGCCAGGTCAGCGATCACGGCTGGATCGAGCTGGACGACGACGCCGGCGTTCGTGCCGAGCTGGTCGAAGCGCACCGTCTGGGCGGCGATCAGGCCCTCGTCTTCCGCGGCGGTGGCTTCGCAGCGGGGATGCGGGTGAAGGCGCGGGTGGCGATGGCGGTGCGCTTCCCGACGATGACGAACCACACTGCCACGCACCTGTTGCATCAGGCGTTGCGCGACGTGCTGGGAGAGCACGTGAAGCAGGCCGGCTCGGCGGTGCGGCCGGACAAGCTTCGGTTCGACTTCACGCACGACGAGGCGCTCTCGCCGGAGCAGCAGGAACGCGTGGAGCAGATCGTCAACGAGAAGATCTTCGACAACCGTCCCGTGCGGATCTACGAGACGCCGATCGCCGAGGCCCGCAAGCTCGGCGCGATGATGCTCTTCGGCGAGAAGTACGGCGACATCGTGCGAGTGGTGGAGGTCGACGGGTACTCGACAGAGCTCTGTGGCGGCACCCACGTGCGCTCGACAGCGGAGATCGGTGCGTTTGCCATCCTCGGCGAGGGCTCCGTCGGTTCGGGGGCTCGGCGCATCGAGGCGGTCACGTCGGGCGAGGCGTACGCGTTGCTGCACGCCCGAGCCCGCGAGGCGGACGAGCTGCGGGCGGAGCTGGCGGCGCTGCGCAAGGAGGCGAAGAGGCGCCCGTCCGCCGGCGCCGCGTCGTCGGATCCGGAGCCTGAGGTTGTCGTGCGCGGCGGCGTGAATGTGATCGTGCAGCGGGTCGAAGGCTTCCCCGGCGAGGCGCTGCTCGAGGTCTCGGATCGCCTGAAGCAACGGCACGCCCCGGCCGCGGTCGTGCTCGGTGCGGTCGAAGACGGCAAGGTTGCGCTCGTCGGCAACTTCGACCAGGCGGTGGCGGAGAGGATCAGCGCCAACGACGTGATCAAGAGCGCCGCCGCGCTCGTGGGCGGCGGCGGCGGCGGCCGGCCGACGATGGCGCGAGCCGGCGGCAAGGATCCCTCGCAGCTGGAGGCAGCCCTGGCCGAGGCCTCCCGGCTGCTCGCCGCCGCGCTCTGAGACAGTGTGCGTCACTGAAGGAACCCACCGCGCAGTGGATCTCGCCGCTGGCGCAGATCCTGGCGCGAGAGGCAGAGCGGGGCCGTCACGCTTTCTTGCGAGACTGTGCCGTGCGCGTGATGGCTCTGGACTACGGATTGAAACGAACGGGCGTGGCGCTTTCCGATCCGAGCGGGACGCTGGCGCGGCCGCACGGGATCGTGCTCGACGCCGGTTCCCCGGCGGGGCTCGAGGAGATCGCGACGCTCGTCGCCTCGCAACAGGTCGAGCGGGTCGTGGTCGGGCTGCCGCTCACCCTGCGCGGTGAGGTCGGGGCGCAGGCCCGGCGCACGAACAACTTCATCCGCAAGCTCCAAGGCCGACTGGCGGTGCCGGTGACAACACTCGACGAGCGCTTCACGACGACGATGGCGAATGCCACACCGTCGGTTGCTGCCGAGGACGCGCTCGCCGCGGCCCACCTGCTGCAGGGCTACCTCGATCGGGAACAGCGCAATGCTTAGCCTGGACCAATCGATGGGCGCGGGCGGTGCATCCAGGCGTAGGCGGGCCCTCCTCGCGGCGGCGCTGTCGGCCATCGTCGCCTCGGTCGCGGCCGGTTGTGGCGGCAACGACGTTCCCCCCGACACCGTGCCGCCGCTCCAGGTGCTGCGCATCATCTTCCCCGAGGGCTTCTCGAACGAGGAGATGGCGAAACGCGTGGCCGCCGTGCACGGCATCGCCATCCGCGAGCGCGGCGTCACGCCGCGGATCACGCGCAGTGCGTACGAGAACGCGATCGCGCTGGCCAGGCCGCCGAAGCCGTTCCTCCGCGACTGGCAACAGGGCTCCATGGAGGGGTTCCTGTTCCCGGCGGGCTACGAGTTCACCCAGCAGACGACCGCGAAGAAGCTGGTGGCCGACCAGCTGACCGCGTTCCGCCGGCAGTTTGCCCGCATCCCGCTCAAGGTCGCGCGCTCGAAGAACCTCACGCCCTACGACGTCCTCACGATCGCCTCGATGATCGAGAAGGAGACGGCCGTGGCGAAGGAGCGCAGGCTCGTGGCCGCCGTCATCTACAACCGACTGCGCAACCGCATGCCGCTCGGCATCGACGCCACCCTGCGCTACGGGCTGGGCATCCCGCCGTCCCAGTCGCTGACGAAGAAGGCCCTCGCCTCGGACAACCCGTACAACACGAGACGCTTTCGAGGGTTGCCGCCGACGCCGATCGCCAACCCGGGCCTGGCCTCGCTCAAGGCTGCCGCCGACCCCGCCCCGGTGGACTACCTCTACTACGTCCGCATCCCCGACACGGTGCGGCACTTCTTCACCGCGAGCGAGGACGAGTTCCTGCGCAAGGTGTGCCAGTTCGGCTACGCCTGCTCCTGAGCGGCATGCCGAGCTGGTACCGCGATCCCGAGGCACCCGCACCGAACGCCCCGCGACGCCTGGGCGTCTCGCTCGTCGTCGAGGTCGGGGACGGCGTGCTCGTGGAGCGCCGCGCGGACGACGGCTCGTGGGCGCTCCCCGGCGGTCAGGTGGACGACGGCGAGACCGTGGAGCAGGCGCTCGCCCGCGAGCTCCGCGAGGAGACCGGCCTGGCGATCGCCTCCAGCCGGCTGCTCGGGATCTTCTCCGACCCGACGCGGCTGATCGGCTACCCGGACGGCGTCATCAACCGGGCCGTCAGCATCGCGTTCGTCGTACGGCCTCGTGGAGAGATTCCCCGATCCGGGCCGGAGGCCACGGAGTTCGTCGTCGTGCCCCGCGGTGAACTTGCGGCGTTTCCGCTGTGGCCCGCCGCGCAGCCGATCGTGGCTGCCTATCTCGCGTTCGACGGCACGCCCGTCGTGCTTTGACGCGCCCTGCCCGTCCGCCTACACCGCAGACTCGAGAAGCTCAGCGCTCTCGTTCTCCGGCGGCGTGCCGTAGGCGTAGACCACGAGGTCCTCGGCACCATGGTTCACGGACTGCAGCGCCGTCTTCGGCGCAACGTGGATCAGCGAGCCCGCGGGAACGTCGTGCCGCACCGGGGGCTCGCCGGCGTACATGGAGAGCGTGCCCTGCAGCACGACGAAGGTCTCCTCCTGCACCGGGTGCCGGTGGCGGCGGCCAGCGGCGCCGGGGTCGTAGCGCCACACATTGGCGCGCGTGTGGGCGAACCCGGCGTGCTCGCTCAGTTCCGCGACGTGCCGCGCCGGCTCGCCCGGCTCATGGGGTCGCGTGATCCAGTCGAGGTCAGCGGGCGTGATGACATGAGGTTCCATGGGCCGAGCCTACGCAACACCGGCGATCGACGCCGGTAACCTCGACCGCATGAGCACGATCACTGCACGCACCACCCTGGTTGGCATCCTCGGCTGGCCGGTTGAGCACTCGCTGTCGCCGCGGATGCAGAACGCCGGGTTCGCCGCGCTCGCCCTGGACTGGGCGTACGTGCCGCTGGCGACGGCGCCCGAGCACGTGGAAGCCGGCGTGGCCGGACTGCGGGCGCTCGGGTTCGCGGGCGCCAACGTGACGATTCCGCACAAGAGCGCCGTCGTGCCGTTCTGCGACGAGGTCGACGAGGCCGCCGGCACCGCGGACTCGGTGAACACCCTCGTCGTCCGCGATGGGCGAATCCACGGGTCGAGCACCGACATCGTCGCGCTGCGCCAGGCGGTCGACGCGCGAGGGAAGCGGGTGCTCGTGCTCGGCCGGGGAGGAGCGGCCAAAGCCGCCGCGGCCGCCTACGCCGACGCCGAGGAGGTCACGCTCGTCTCCCGGCGCGACGCCGAGTGGCCTCCCCAGGCCGACGCCTTCCACGTGATCGTCAACTGCACACCGCTCAAGGACGAGGTGCCGGTTGCCGTGTCCTCGCACCACGCCGTCGTGGACATGGCCTACCGGCCTGATGGTGGCGAGACCGCGCTCGTCCTCGCGGCCCGTCTCGGTGGCTGTGAGACGATCGTGGACGGCCTCGACCTCCTGCTCTGGCAGGGCGCGGCGTCGTTCACGGCGTGGACCGGGCAACCGGCGCCGGTCGAGGCGATGCGCACCGCGCTGCGACGCTGATGACGCTACGCCCGAGCGTCCGGATGGCCGCACTTGCAGCGTGCGCGCTGGCGGCGGCGGCGCTCGGTGCCCGGGCCGCCACGGGCCAAGACCGGGCCACCGGCTGGGAAGGGTGCGGCTCTCTCGAATGCCGAACGCTCGCGGTGCCGCTCGACTACGACGCACCCGCGAAGGGCTCGCTCGCGATCCGGGTGGCCCGGGTGCCCGCTCGCGACGAAGACCGGCGGCTCGGCTCGCTCGTCGTCAACCCCGGCGGCCCTGGCGGGTCGGGGATCGCCATCCTGCGTGTGATCAGGGAGTTGCTGCCCGACGAGTTGCTGGAGCGCTTCGACATCGTCTCCTTCGACCCGCGCGGCGTGGGTCGAAGCGAAGGCCTCGACTGCGCCCTCGCTGCCGACGACATCTACGCGCTCGATGCTGCCGGCCGCTCCGTCTCCCCGGCCGAGCTGGATCGCCGCCTCGGCCTCATCGTGGCGCCATGCCTTGCCCGCAACCGCACGACACTCCCGCACCTCGGCACCGCCAACGCCGCGCGAGATCTGGATCGCGTCCGCGCGCTCGTCGGCGATCAGCGACTCACCTACCTCGGCTGGTCGTACGGCACCATTCTCGGGGCGGTCTACGCAGAGCTCTTCCCGGGGCGTGTCCGTGCCGCGGTGCTCGACGGTGCCGCACCGGCCAATGCCGGTTGGCGGGAGGTGTCGACCCGCCAGGCTGCCGCGCTCGAGCGCTCCCTGAAGCGGTACGTCGCCTGGTGCATCCGCGTCTCGTGCAAGCTCGAGCAGCCAGAGCGGTCCTGGCGAACGGCGGTGGCACGGCTGCGGCGCGCACCGCTCCGCCTCGATGGACGCCCGCTCTACGTCGGGCATCTCGTCTCGGCCGCCTACGCCAGCCTGGGCAGCGGCGAGTACGGCTACCCGGAGCTCACGGCCGTCCTCCGCGGCGTGCTCGCCGGCGAGGGGGCCCGGCTGGCGGAGGCAGCCGACGCGCTGGGAACGCCCGAGGAGACCGGCGCGCTCTATGCCATCTCCTGCGCGGACACGCGCGAACGGCCGTCGAGCGCCGCGGTGCTGGCGCTCTCCCGCGCGCTCGCCAAGACGCAGCCCCTCGTCGGCTGGGGTCTCGCCTCAGGGTGTCCGCCCTCGTGGCCGCTACCGGCCGACCCGATGCCGGTGGTCGACGGCTCGGGCAGCCCCCCGATCGTCGTCGTCGGTACCACCGGCGATCCGGCGACGCCCTACGTGTGGGCGCAGCGCGTCGCCCGCGAGCTCGACTCCGGCGTCCTCCTCACCTACCGGGGCCTGACCCACACGGCCTTCCCCTCCGGCTCACCCTGCCTCGACGGGACGATCGTTCGTTACCTCGTCGAGGCACGAGCGCCCGCGCCGCGCACCTGCGGGTGATCGAGCCACGGTCGCGGAGGGACGCAGTGGCCCCGCGGGCTACCCGGACCGTGATTCCGGCGGCGCATCTACCCTAGGGCCATGCCTCTCTCGCTCGTCAGCGCAGGGGAGTCTCACGGGCCTGCGCTGGTCGCGGTCGTCACCGGCCTGCCCGCCGGGCTGAAGCTCGATCGGGCCTCGATCGACGCCGACCTGCGCCGCCGCCAGGCGGGCTACGGCCGCAGCCCCCGCCAGAAGCTGGAGTCTGACGTGGTCGAGGTGCTCTCCGGACTGCGGCATGCGCGGACGTTGGGGACGCCGCTGACACTCGTCGTGCGCAACCGCGACCACAAGAACTGGCCGTGGGGGATGAACCCGTGGGAGCCCGAGGGGGAGCCGGAGGGCAAAGGCACCAAGCCGGTGACCCTGCCCCGACCGGGGCACGCCGACCTGGCGGGCGTGCTCAAGTACGGGCACGACGACGTCCGCAACTCCCTCGAGCGGGCGAGTGCGCGCCATACGGCAGCGCACGTCGCCGCCGGGGCGGTTGCGAAGGCGCTGCTCGAGACGATCGGTGTCGCGCTCACCAGCCGCCCGGTCGAGATCGGCGCCGCCACGAGCGAGCAAGGGATGCGCCTGGCAACGGATGAGGCGCGCAAGGACAGGGACACGCTGGGCGGCATCGTCGAGGTCGTCGCCTCAGGCCTCGTGCCGGGTCTCGGCAGCTACGCCGAGAAGAGCGACCGGCTCGACGCGCGTCTCGCAGCCGCGCTGATGGGCATCCAGGCGGTGAAGGCGGTCGAGATCGGAGACGGTCTCGATCTCGCGCGCCGGCGCGGCAGCGAAGCCCACGACGAGATCGACCCCGGCCTCCGGCGTCGCACCAACCGCGCGGGCGGTCTCGAGGCGGGCATGACCAACGGCGAGCCGCTCGTCGTGCGCGCCGCGATGAAGCCGCTGCCCACCCTGATGCGCCCTCTCGACTCCGTCGACCTCGCCACCGGCGAGGCGGCTCAGGCGCTCGTGGAGAGGTCGGACGTCCAGGCCGTGGAGGCTCTCGCCGTCGTCGCAGAGGCGGCCGTCGCCTTCGAGCTGGCCCGGGCCGCACTCGAGAAGTTCGGCGGCGACACGGTCGACGACTTCGTCGCTGCGCACGCGCACTACCTGCAGCGGATCGCGCCACAGTGGCACCTCCGCTAAACGCACTCCACCGCCACATCGCGCTCGTCGGTTTCATGGGCGCCGGCAAGTCGACACTCGGTCCCGCGGTCGCCGAGCGCACCGGCCGCGCGTTTGTGGCGGCCGACGCGGAGATCGTGCGGCGCGCGGGACGACCGATCGCGGAGATCTTCGCCCGCGACGGGGAAGCCGCCTTCAGGAAGCTCGAGGAGCAGGTCGTTGCCGATCTTCTCGCCTCCGCGCAGCCCGCGGTGATCGAGCTCGGAGGCGGTGCCGTCGGCTCTGCCCTGACGCGGACGCTGCTCGGCACACACGCCTTCACCGTGCTCGTCGAGATCCAGCTGGACGAGGCGTGGCGCCGTGCGCAGGGCAGTGGGCGTCCGCTGGCCCAGGACGCCGAACGCTTCGCGGCGCTGTATGAGGAACGGGGGCCGCTGTACGACGAGGTGGCCGCAGGCCGGGCCAGGGATGTCGACGGGGTGCTGCTCGCCGCCGCCGGCGTTCATGTCGAGGCGGGCGCGCTCGACGAGCTGCAGGATCTCGTTCCCGGTGAGGGCGCGGTCGAGGTGGTGATCGACCGCCACGTCTCGGGCATCCACGGCGTGACGGTGCAGCTCGGCCTCGGCGCCCGCGATCTGGCCGTTCACGAAGTGCCCCAGGGTGAGCCGGCCAAGACCACTGCGGTTCTCGAACAGCTGTGGAACGCCTTCCGGGTCGGTCGCGACGACATGATCGTGGGCGTCGGCGGGGGGGCCACGACAGACGTGACCGGTTTCGCGGCGGCCACGTACATGCGCGGCGTGCCGTGGACGTCCGTCCCGACGACCCTCGTCGGCCAGGTGGACGCCGGACTGGGTGGCAAGACCGCGATCGATCTGCCCGGCGCCAAGAACATCGTCGGCGCGTTCCACTGGCCGGCGCGCGTGGTGGTCGACCCCGCCGTGCTCGCCACGTTGCCGGAGGAGGAACGGCTGAACGGAATGGCGGAGGTCGTGAAGACCGGTCTCCTGGCGGGCGCGCCCCTCTGGGAGCTCGGCGACCGTGATCTCGTGCGGAGCTGCTGCGCCTACAAGGCCGGTGTCTGCCTCCGCGACCCGCGGGACCGGGGGTTCCGCAACGTCCTCAACCTCGGCCACACCTTCGCACACGCACTGGAGGCGGCAGCGGGGTACGAGCTGCCGCACGGGCGAGCCGTGGCGCTGGGGCTGCTGGCGGCCCTACGGGTCTCGGGGCTCGAGGAGCAGTGCCGCACGGTGGAGTCCGTCCTCGCGCCGCAGCGCGTCGCCGTCGATCGCGAGGCGGCGTGGGCGGCGCTCCAGCGCGACAAGAAGGCCAAGAGCGGCAGCCCCCGGCTGGTGCTGCTGGATGCGCCAGGACAACCCCGTCACGGCGTCGAGGTGGATCCCGCCGACGTCCGTCGCGCGCTCGACGAGTTGATCGCGTAGGCTCGGGCAGATGCGGGTCGACGTCCTGAACGGCGTGAATCTCGACATGCTCGGCCGCCGCGAGACGGGGGTCTACGGCGACCGATCGCTACGGGATCTGGAGACACAGGTATACGCGTGGGCGAGCGAGCTGGGAGTGCAAGCGCGCTGCCGTCAGACCAACCACGAGGGTGAGTACGTGGAGTTCCTGCACGCCGCGGTCGACACGGCGGATGCGGTGATCCTCAACCCCGGCGCATGGACGCATTACTCCTGGGCCATCCGCGATGCCGCAGTCATCCTCTCCGGGCCGGTCGTCGAGGTGCACCTTTCCGACGTGGACACCCGCGAGGACTGGCGGCGTCTGAGCGTGCTGGAAGGCGTGGCGACGCACCGTGTCAAGGGCCTCGGTTTCGAGGGGTACCGCGCCGCTCTGCAACACCTGAAAGAATCGGCAGTATGACGCGGCTCGAACGTCTCGGGGCTCTGGTGGAACGACCGTTCCTGGTGACGACGCCCTCCAACGTCGTCTACCTGACCGGGTTTCACAGCTCCAACTGCGCGCTCCTCGTGCAGCCCGGCGGCGAGACAGAGCTGTACACGGACTTCCGCTACGCCGACGCTGCCCGCGCCGTCGAGGGTGTGAGCTTCCGGCAGACGAAGCGCGACGTGGTCGGGGCGCTCGCGGGCCTGCTGTCCGGTCAGGACATCGAGATCGAAGCTGCGAACCTGACCGTCGCCGGGCACGCCGTGCTCACGGCAGGCGGTGTGAAGGCAACCGCGGGCGGCGGCGCGGTCGAGAAGTTGCGGGCCGTCAAGGAGCCCGATGAGCTCGCGGCGATCCGGGCGGCGTGTGCGATCTCGGACCGGGTCTACGCCGAGCTCAGTCGCGAGCAGGTATCCGGCCGCACGGAGCGGGAGATCGCCTGGTTCATCGAACGACGCTTCCGCGACGAAGGCGCCGACGCGCTCGCCTTCGGCTCCATCGTCGCCTCCGGCCCCAACGGCGGCCGCCCCCATGTGATCCCGGGTGAGCGCATCATCGGCCGCCGCGAGCTGGTCACGGTGGACATGGGCTGCGTCGTCGACGGCTACTGCTCCGACTGCACACGGACCTTCGCCACCGGACCGCTGGGCGACGACCTCGCGGAGGCCTATCGCCTGGTGGCGGCCGCGCAGCTGGACGGCCTGGCGGCCGTGCGGGCGGGCGCGACCGGATGCGAGGTTGACGCAGCCTCTCGGGTGCAGATCGACGCCGCCGGTCTTGGCGAGGCGTACGGGCACGGCCTCGGTCACGGTGTGGGGCTCGACATCCACGAGGCGCCCACGCTGCGTCCCGAGTCCGAAGACGTGCTCGAGGCGGGCAACGTCGTCTCCATCGAGCCCGGCATCTACCTGGCCGGCCGCGGCGGTGTCCGGATCGAAGATCTCGTCGTCGTCACCGCCGACGGCTGCGAGATCCTCACCCACTTCACCAAGGACCTGCTCAACCTCTCCTAGGGCGGGCGCCTGCTTCCAGCTGATCGATGCCGAGTGGGGCGAGTTGAGCGGTGACGGTTTCGTCAGGCCCACGCTGCAGCGGGGCCCTTCAGGGCCTCGCAAGACGTTCGCGGACGACCAGCTTGAGCAGTGGGCCGACGCCAGCGGGGGACACTCGGACAGATCCGCAGCTGCAGGTAAGTCCACCTTCCGTTTGGGATGAACTCCTGGTGAGGCCCTGAAAGGCCCCACTGCGCAGGACGCTCCCCACGGACACGTCACCGCCTGGAGTCCTGTGCGGGCCCTTCAGGGCCTTGCCAGGAACGTGCGGCGCTACGGCTCCAGCCGAGCCTCGAGGAAGGCAGCGAGCGGCTGCAACGCTTCCCGCACGCGTGCCGTCTCACCCCAGGCGCCGAGGACGCGCAGCGCTCCGGCCTTCTTGTCGTGCACCGGCTCCACACGGCCCACGAGCCGGTCGCCCTGCAGGACCGGGAGCACGTAGTAGCCGTACTCGCGCTGCGCGCGCGGCACGAACATCTCCAGGCGGTAGCGAAAGTCCCAGAGACGCTCCGTGCGGTCACGGTCGTGGATCAGGCGGTCGAACGGAGAAAGCACGGTGACACGGTCAGGCACGGGGGAGGGGTCTGCGTGCGGATGGGCGACGAGTCGGCCCTTCACGAGCTTGACGCCCAGCGCACGGAAGCGCTCCGCCTCGAAGAAGCGGTCGGCCTCGACCGGTGAGAGCGCGCCCGTCTCCGGATACCAGCGCGAGGCGAGATCCCACAGCCGCTGGCCGCCGCGGCGACCGACCACGGCGATCTCGCCGTGCAGGTGCAGCGAGGTCAGCATCAGCCCGACCATGCGCGACCCGTACCACCGGTGCTCGCGCTTCTCGCCGACCGACCGATCCTCCAGGTCACGCGAGAGCCGCGGCCCGTGCCGCTCCAGCTCGCGCAGGACGTACCGCGCGAAGTGTCTGTTGTCGGCCAGGAAGCCCTTCACCCAGCGCTCCGACGAGTAGCGCGTCGACGTGCGCCAGCGCTTCATGCGGCCGCGCAGCGCGGGCAGCGACTCCACGGGATACACGAAGGCGTTCCATTCGATCAACGACCGTTCCGACCAGAGCAACCGGTCGAGCTCGGTACGGTCGAAGGAGCCGAGCCGGCTCCACAGCACCAGCTCCTGCGGCGTCATCACCGTGGCGATGGGGTCGAGCTGGAGGAACCCGAGCCGGCGGACCGTGGTCAACGGGTCGGTTGCCGTCCCGTCGAGCAGCTGGGCGCGGACGGCGATCCGACGCGCTTCCTCGACACTGACGTCGTTCGCGCGGGTGACCACGGTCGGGATTGAAGCAGGCCGGTCGCTCCGTACGGGCGGATGATCACGGCACTCAGGGCAGAGCAGGTACCCTGAGCCGCCGATGGCAGAGATGGTCGACACGAACAGCTTCCGCAACGGGATGCACATCGAGCACAAGGGCGGCGTGTGGCGGATCGTGCAGTTCCAGCACGTCAAGCCCGGCAAGGGCGGAGCGTTCGTGCGCACGAAGCTGAAGAACCTCGAGTCCGGAGCCGTCGTGGACGACACGTTCCGCGCCGGCGAGAAGTTCGCGCGTGTGCACACCGAGGTGCGGAACGTGCAGTACCTCTACGACGACGGCGACGAGGCCCATTTCATGGACGAGGAGACCTTCGAGCAGTTCGTTCTTTCGCGCCGTGAGGTGGAGGCCGAGCTCCTCTTCATCCTGCCCTCGAGCATCCTGCAGATGCTGGCCGTCAACGGGAAGCCGTCAGGGATCCAGCTACCGGCCTCGGTCGAGCTGACCGTCGCCGAGACCGAGCCCGGGGTCAAGGGCGACACCGTCTCCAACGTGACCAAGCCGGCCACGCTCGAGACCGGTGCCATCGTGCAGGTGCCGCTGTTCGTCAATGTGGGGGAGCGGTTGAAGATCGACCCGCGCGAAGCCCGTTACATCTCCCGCGCCTGACAACGAGGGAGCGGCGCGGTGGCCCGCCCGAGGTACGACCGGAACGTCCTGCTCTCGAGCTTCATCACCTCCCAGCTCGTGGGGGAGCTGCTGGCGCAGGAGCTCGAGGGGACCGGCCTGCGGCCCGACCGATTCGGTGTGCAGAGCGTGATCGTGGCCCGCGGGCCGCTGACTCCGTCGGAGCTTGCCGCGTTTCTCGGGCTGTCGCCCTCCACGGTCTCGAGCTGGCTGCAGCGACTGGAGCGCGCCGGGGCCACGCTGCGCCGGCCGAACCCGAGCGACGGCCGCTCTGTTCTGATCGAGGCCACGCCCCTGGGCAAGAGCGAGGTCGAGGCCGCGCTTCCTTCCTTCAGGCGCGCGCTCTCACGCGTCAACGTTGCTCTCGGCGGGGAGCTCGGGGTCGTCGAAGGTGGGTACCAGCGCCTGGAGCAAGCCTTGCGGGACGCGCTCGGCCACAGCGACTAGTGGACCGTCAGGCGGTGCCGCACTAGCGCTTTGGGGTCGGCCGCGGAGCGGCCGGCTGCTTCTCTTGGCGATCAAGCCCTCCGCCTCGCGGGGCCACTTCGTGGCCGGTGATCGCGGGTTGGAGTTCCGGGCGAACCGATCCATGTTTCGATATCGCACTACATTTAGTACGATATCGCAGCAGATTATTGGTGGTTCGTGCCCTGACCCCCGTGAACCAAGGAGATCGTCATGCTCCGGCCGCTCGTCGCCATGCTCGTGGTTCTTGCCGTCCTCGTCTCGTCGGTCGCGGCGGCCACGCCGATCGCACGCATCAAGGTCGACAGCGGCCCCTGCGGGCCGTTCGCCGGCTTCGGCAGCATGTGGGTGGCCGAGTACGGGGCGGGCAAGGTGGTGCGTATCGATCCGCGCACGAACAAGGTCATTGCCCGTGTGTCGGTGGGTGCACGACCATGCGGCCTGGCCGTCGGCGCGGGAAGCGTCTGGATCGACGGGTACGGAACCCACACGATCGAGCGGGTCGACCCACGCAAGAACAAGGTCGTGGCGCGGATCGCGGTCGGTCTCCAGCCCTACGACGTGGCCTTCGGCTTCGGGTCGGTCTGGTCTTCGGACAACGGCAGCGGCCAGGTCTCTCGCATCGACCCGGTGACCAACAGGGTGATCGTCCGCATCAGGACGGGCGGAGCGCCGGCAGGCTTCGGCATCACGAAGGATGCGGTCTGGGTCGGGTCCTCGAGCTCGCAGGAGGTCTGGCGGATCGACCCGGCCACGAATCGCTTCCGGACGATCGCGATGCCCACGTACAACCCGGCGTGGCTTGCGGTCTCCAGAACCGCGGTGTGGGTCGGTTCCCCCGGTGACGAGCAGATCTTCCGCATCGACCCGGCAACGCTGTCGGTGGTTGCCGAGATCGACGTCCCCGGCGGTCCAGGTGACGGTACGGTCACCACGACTGGCGAGGTGTGGTTCCCGCTGACCAGGGGCGCGCACGTGGTGCGGATCGACCCTCAGACGAACACCGTGGCCGAGCGGGTCAAGGTCGGCCCAGGCCCGTTCGTGGTGAACGAGGGGTTCGGCGACCTCTGGGCGCCGAGCTTCGCGGGCAGCGACGTGCGGCGGGTCGATCTCGGCTGACGGCTCCCTCGCGGTGGGGGCCACTCAGCCTGTGGTCTGCGCTCCGTCGATCGGCAGCACGGCGCCGGTCATGTACTCCGGGCCGTCGAGCAGGAGCCACGTCGCGAACGAGGCGACCTCAGCGGGCCGTCCGAGGCGGCCGACGGGGATGGTGGCCTCGAACTGGCGGCGCTGCTCGGCGCGGTCACCGGGTCTGATCGCCTCGCCGATCGCCCAGATCATGCGGGTGTCCATGGGACCGGGGCACAGCACGTTGACCCGTACTCCGCTGCCGGCGGTTTCCAGCGCCACTGCCCGTGTCAGCCCGACAACGGCGTGCTTCGAGGCGACGTACGGCGAGATCCCGGGCCAGCCCATCAGGCCCCCGGTGGAGGCGGTGTTGAGAGCCACCCCGCGCGACTCGCGCAGATGTGGGATCGCATGCTTCAAGCCGAGGAAGACGCTGCGCACATTGACGCGCATCGTGCGCTCGTAGTCCTCGGCTGTGATCGTCTCGATCGCCCCGATGGGCCCCTCGATCGCGGCATTGTTGAAGATCGCGTCGAGCCGGCCGTGGGTCCGCACCGTTTCCGCGATCAGGTCGGAGACGGCCTGCTCCTCGGTGACATCGGCGAGGACTGCCCGCACCAGCGTGGGAGCTGTCGCGGCCGCCACGGCGGTGTGCAGGGCGTCTGCGTCGAGGTCGACGGCGACGACGTCCGCGCCTCGCGCTGTGAGTTGGTCGACGGTGGCGGCACCCAGGCCGCCGGCTGCACCGGTGACGACGACGACGGCCATCGTCCAGGGTCCTATCACGCCGTGATCTCGCCCGCGAGGTGGGGTGCCCCGGAAGCCCACCCGCTAAGGTCTGATGCCGATGCTCAAGCTGCTCGATACGACGATTCGCCTGCTCAGTCAGGAGCCCCTTTCCGGCTCGGTGCCGGCGGGCGTCGTACTGGAGATCGCCGAGATCCTCGATCAGGCGGGCTTCGCCTGCCTCGAGGTGTCGGGCGGCGGGGCCTTCGACGCGGCGGTCAAGCGGGGTGTGGAGAGCCCGTGGGAGCGCATCCGTGCGCTCGATGCGCGCACGAAGACCCCGCTCGGGATCGCGCTTCGCGGTCGTTTTCTCGTGGGATCGCGTCCCGTGTCCGGCGAGGTCGTGAAGCGGTTCGTCTCGTGCGCGGCCGAGAACGGGATCGAGGTGTTCCGGCTACACGATCCCCTGAACGACACGGGCAACCTGCGCGAGGCCGGGGAGGCGATCGTCCACGCCGGTGGCGTCTTCCACGCGGGCCTCGTGTACAGCCGTGGCCGCACCGGTGAGACGACCGCTCTCGTGGAGCGCGCCAAGCTCCTGCCCGAGCTCGGCGCCTCCCGGGTGATCCTGAGCGACCCCAGCGATGCACTGACGCCCGCGGTGACCGAGGAGCTCGTGCAACGGATCGGCGAGGCCACGGGGCTTCCCGTGGGCCTGCACGTGCAGGGCGCCGTGGGAACGGGCCTGCTCAACGCGACGGTGGCCTCCCGCGTCGGGGCAGACCTGATCGCCACCGCCATCTACCCGCTGGCCCTCACCTTGCATCGGGTCGCCGGCGAGTCGCTGGTCGAGGCGTTGCACGGCCTGGGTCGCGAGACCGGAGTCGACGTGGCGCGGCTGTGGGAGGCGTCCGACGTCGTCGACGAGCACATCGGAGACGAGCCGGTGGCACCGGTGCCGCCGCGCATCGCCGTGCGCGCAGCCGAGTACGACATGCCGGCCGGCCTCGTGCTCCGCCTCGACTTCGAGCTGCGTCAGCACAGCGCGGGGGATCGGCTGCTGGAGATCCTGACGGAGGTGCAGCGGATCCGCGCGGAGGTCGGTTGGCCGCCGCTCGCCTCTCCGATCGGGCAGATTCTCGGCTCCCAGGCGCTGCTGAACGTCCTTTCGGCCCGCCGCTATGGCACCGTGCTCGATTCGTTCCGATCGCTCGTGCTCGGGGACTACGGCTCGCCGCCGGCCCCGATCGAGGAGGCGATGCGCGAAGCGGTGGCCGCGAGGAGCCGAACGACGGTCCTGGAGGACGATCCGGCGAGCGACGAGGACGTGCTCGCCGCAGCGAACGGTCTGGCCTCTTCCGAGGAGGAGCTGGTGCTGCTCGCGCTGTTCGGCACCGCTGCGGAGGACCTGCTGCGTTCGATCCGGCGACGCCACTCGAGCGACGGGCTGCTGCTCGAGGAGAACGCGGACGCGACGCGGAACGAGCGGATCCGCGAGCTGGTGCAGATCGTGCAGGAGTCCGGCGTGGGGGAGATCGAGATCGAGGACGAGGGCATGCGGGTGTCCGTGCGGCGCGCGGATGAACCGGTGCAGCAGGTGGCCCTGGCGCCCGCGGCCGACACCGACGCACCGGTGGTCGCGGCCGGGACCGCGACGAGCGCCCTGGTGCCGATCGAGTCGCCGATGGTCGGCGTCTTCTACCGCTCGTCGAGCCCTGGGGCCCCGGCCTTCGTGAGCGTCGGCGACCGCATCCATGTCGGCCAGGTGCTGTGCCTGCTCGAGGCGATGAAGCTGTTCAACGAGCTCAAGGCGGAGACGTCGGGAGTCGTGCGGGCCGTGTGCGCCGAGAACGGGCAGCCGGTCGAGTTCGGAACGGTGCTGTTCGAGATCGAGCCCTGACGCGATGAGGTTCGAGCGGGTCCTCGTCGCGAACAGGGGCGAGATCGCGGTGCGCGTGATCCGCGCGCTCCGTGAGCTCGAGATCGCCTCGGTGGCGGTGTACTCGACGGCCGACCGGGAGGCCTCGCATGTCGCGCTGGCCGACGAAGCTGTGTGCATCGGCCCGCCGGCCGCTGCAGCGAGCTATCTCGCGATCGCGAACGTGGTCGCCGCCGCCGCCACGACCGGTTGCCAGGCCGTCCATCCGGGGTACGGGTTCCTGAGCGAGAACCCGTCGTTCGTGCGGGCGTGCGAGGACAACGACCTGGTCTTCATCGGCCCGTCCGCCGAGATCATGGAGCGGCTCGGCGACAAGGCGCGCGCGAAGGCGGAGATGCGAGCTGCGGACGTTCCGCTCGCGGCCGGGAGCGCGGGGACGGTGACCCTGGCCGAGGCGCAGGACCTGGCGGCGGAGATCGGGTTCCCGCTGCTCCTGAAGGCGGCTGCGGGGGGTGGCGGCCGTGGCATGCGGGTCGTGCACGAGCCGGGTGGCCTGGAGCAGGCCTACGGCGCCGCGCGGTCGGAGGCCCAGAGCGCGTTCGGCGACGGGTCGTTGTACCTCGAGCGGGCCCTCGTGCCGGCACGGCACGTGGAGATTCAGGTGCTCGCGGACGGTCACGGAGGGGTGCTGACGCTCGGCGAGCGCGAATGCTCGATCCAGAGGCGCCATCAGAAGCTGATCGAGGAGAGCCCGTCTCCGGCGTTGAGCGCAGAGTCGCGTGAGGCGATGGAGGCGGCGGTGGAGCGCGCCTGCCGGCGGATCGGCTACGAGAACGCCGGGACGTTCGAGTTCCTGCTCGGCCCGGACGGAGCACCGTGCTTCATCGAGGTGAACTGCCGGCTGCAGGTGGAGCATCCTGTGACGGAGCTGGTGACGGGGATCGACATCGTGCGTGAGCAGATTCGCGTGGCGCAGGGTGAGCCGCTGGCGGTCACGGGCCGCGCGGAGCGATCCGGGCACGCGTTCGAGATCAGGATCAACGCCGAGGATCCCGCCCGCGGGTTCCTGCCCGCTCCCGGGCGAGTGGAGCGCTTCCGGCCACCGCTCGGCCCCGGAGTGCGGGTCGACACCGGCCTCTCCGAGGGAGACGTGATCGCACCGTTCTACGACTCGCTGATCGCGAAGCTGATCGTGCACGACCACGACCGTCCGGCGGCGATCCGGCGGGCGCTCCGCGCGCTCTCGGAGTTCGAGATCGGCGGGATCCCGACCACGCGGGAGCTGGCCATGGACATCTTCGCGAACCCCACGTTCCAGTCCGGCTCGTATTCCACCAGCTACCTTGCGGATGTGGAAGACGAGCTGCCGAGCCTGCGAGCCGCCCCGTGAACGCGATGAGCCGGCGCAAGGCGCGTAGGCAGGCGTTGTTCCTCCTCTACCAGTGGGATCTCACGGGGCAGGCGCTGGCGACGCTGTTCGGATCGGAGCCCGACGAGTTCGCGCGCGCGCTGGCGGAGGAGGTGGCGGACCGTGCCGTGGCTCTCGACGAGCGGATCACCATCGTCAGTGACGCATGGCCCGCCGATCGGCTCGGTACGCTCGAGCGCAACATTCTGCGGATCGGGATCTACGAGCTGGAGGAGGGGAAAGTGCCACCCGAGGTGGCGATCAACGAGGCCGTGGTGCTGGCCAAGCGCTATGCGACCGACGATGCGGCCCGGCTCGTGAACGGGATCCTGAGCCGCGTCAACGGGGAGGTGCGAACCCCATGAGTGACGCCACCGAACTGCTTCAGCGTGCGCAAGAGCGGCTCGAGCGCCTGCGCGCCAAGCTCGACGGCCTCGACACCGCCGCGTCGTCCGGGAGCGATGCCGACTTTGATCGTGCGGTCGACGATCTCGCGGAGATCGCGGAGATCGCGAAGGAGATCGAGGCGGACGTGCAGCGGGCCCGACTTGCCGCAGATGCACGCCCCTGACGAGCTTCGGGAGCGCGTCGAGCGCTTCATCGAGACGCTCGAGCTGACACCGGAGCTCGGCGGCCAGGTCGCTTCGATGCGCTACGCGCTGGCGGGCGGGGGAAAGCGGGTCCGGCCTGTGATCTGCCTGGCCACGGCCGAGGCGGCCGGCGCCTCGGTCGAGGCTGCGCTGCCGGCTGCGGTCGGGCTCGAGCTGGTGCACACGTTCTCACTTGTGCACGACGACCTTCCCTGTCTGGACAACGACGACGAGCGTCGTGGCCGGCCCAGCACGCATGTCGCGTTCGATGAGGGTGTGGCGCTGCTCGCGGGCGACGCGCTCCTGGCCGAAGCGTTACTGCTGGCCCTGCGCTACGACACACCCGAGGTGGCTCGTGAGCTGGCCCGCGCCACTCAGGGAATGATCGGCGGCCAGTTCCTCGACATCCAGGACGACCCCGGTGATCTCGCCGAGCTCCATCGCCTGAAGACCGGTCGCCTGTTCGCCGCCTCCGTCGGTCTGGCGTTATGGGTCGCCGGTGTCCCAGCCGAGGCGCAGCTTCCCTGGCGGGCGTTCGGCGAGGAGCTCGGCCTGCTCTTCCAGATCATCGATGACGTCCTCGACGGAGACGGGTACGCCGACCGGCTCGGCGTCAACGGCGCCCGGCACCTCGCTCACGAGTCGGCCGACCGGGCACGGGAACGGCTCCACGCGATCCCGGCCGACACCTCCGTGCTGGCGACGATCGTCGACGGGTTGGCCGAGCGGACGAGCTAGTGCGGCACCGCCAAGCGTTTGACCTGTAGCTCTCGTTCGTGTTGTGGGTGCCGCACTAGCTTTTTGGGGTCGGCCGCGGAGCGGCCGGCTGTTTCTCTTGGCGATCAGGCTCCACTTCGCGGAGGGCCACTTTCGTGGCCGGTGATCGCGTGCTGCAGCTCCAGGCGAAACGCTGGGAGACATCGCACGAGGGGGGCCGGCCTCGATCGGGAGCAACCCTGCCTGTGGGGCCACCCCGAACCTCCACCCACTGTTGAGTGTAAGGGTCGCGGGCGGCGGCTTGGTGGCGAAACCGTGCCAGGTTTGTGCCAACTCTGTGGCGGTGGTGTGTCCCTGGAGCGGTCATCAGTGGGGAGAGCTCTCGGGCGGCGGAGAGGTCGTCGATCGCGATCGAGCGCCGGCCCTTCGGCTCCATCGCGAGAATGTCCCCGTGGGCAAGAAACGGCTCGATCTACTACTCGTCGAACGCGGGCTGGCCGCGACCCGGGCGCAGGCGCAGGCGCTGCTGATCGCGGGTCTGGTGCCAGGGTTCGACAAGCCAGGGCAACAGGTCGAGGAGACAGTCGAGCTGACCGTCGACCGGCCGCCGCCATTCGTCTCGCGGGCGGGGCAGAAGCTTGCCCAGGGCCTGGAGACGTTCGGTGTCGACCCTACCGGGAGGGACTGCGTCGACATCGGCGCCTCGACGGGCGGGTTCACGGACTGCCTGCTGCAGCACGACGCTGCGAGGGTGATAGCGATCGACGTCGGATATGGGCAGCTCCATCCCCGTCTGCGCGCCGATCCTCGGGTCACGGTCTGGGAGCGGACAAACGTGCGACACGTCATCGAGCTCCCGTTCGCGCCCTCCCTCGTCGTGTGCGACGTGTCCTTCATCTCGTTGACCCTGGCCTTGCCGCCCGCGTTGCGACTGGCGGCTGCGGGTTGGGAGGCGCTCGTACTCGTCAAGCCGCAGTTCGAGGCGGGGCCGGCCGCTCTCCGCAAAGGCGTCGTCCGCGACCCGCTGGTGCATCGGCGTGTTCTTGCCGAGTTCTGCGCGAGCACAACTGCCTGGGGCGCGGCGGTCCGGGGAATCGTAGACTCCGGTTTGCCGGGACCGAAAGGGAACCGGGAGTTCGTCGTCCATCTCGTCGACCGCCAACCCGTTGCCGATGCCCGCCAGCTCACCTCCTGGATCGATGCGGCCGTCGCCGGCTGACCCCATCGGCCGGGCGGCAGTCGTCACACACGGCCGCGCCGAGCAAATCGGCGCCGGGATAGCCCGCCTGCAGAAGGTCGGCGAGCAGGCGAACGTGGAGCTCCTGTTCAGCGTCGAGGACGCCGACCGGCATGGTGTCCCGATGGCCGAGGACAGCGAGATCCTCCGGGCCGACATCGCGGTGGTGTTAGGGGGAGACGGCACCATGTTGCGGGCGCTGACCCGCTTCCTGGGTGCCGACATCCCTGTCGTGGGCGTCAACTTCGGGCGTGTTGGGTTCCTCAGCTCGATCACGCGCGACGACCTCGAAACGGGGATCGCCCGCGTGTTCGCCGGGGAGTATGCGGTCGTCGACCTGCCGACCGTCGAGGTTTCGATCGGCGGCCGGCGGCACATCGCGGTCAACGACGTCGTCATCACGAGCGCCATGCTCGGTCGCATGATCGAGCTCGAATGGGCAGTCGGTGGCGAAGCGCTGGGACGCGTCCCATGCGACGGGCTGATCTGCTCGACCCCGTCCGGCTCGACGGCCTACAACCTCTCCAACGGTGGCCCCGTCCTGATGTGGGGGCTGGACGCCCTGGCCACGACGTTTGTGGCACCCCACTCGCTCCACGCGCGCCCGGTCGTGGTTCCCCGAGGGAGCGACATCCTCGTGTGGAATCACACCGCCGATGTGCCGGTGGCGGTGCTCGTCGACGGCCATATCGTGGCGCAAGCTGCGCCCTCGGAGCGCGTCGACATCCGCCTCGCCGACGAGCGGTCGCTGCTGGCCACGCTCCCCGAGACGACGTTCGTGAGCCGGTACCGGCAAACCTTCGCCGGCTGATCCCACGAATTGTCCGAAGGGGACATCGTCCCGGGTGCGTCCGCGAACTACCATCTCGTTCGTGCTCGAGCGACTGCGCATCGAGAACCTCGTCCTCATCCGTGAGGCCGAGGTCGAGTTCGACCCCGCCCTGAACGCCTTCACGGGCGAAACCGGTGCGGGCAAGACGATCTTCACGCACGCGCTCGGGCTGCTCCTCGGCCAGAAGGGCGACAGCTCGATCGTCGGCGCCCACGGGGAGGAGGCGTTCGTCGAGGCGGAGTTCGCGCTCCCACCGGGCTTCTTCGACGACGCGGAGCCGGATGACGCGCTGACCGAGCTGCGGCCGGAGGGCGAGGAGTCGCTGGTCGTGGCGCGTCGGGTCTTCGCGGACGGCCGAACACGCGCCTACGCGTGGGGGCGATCCATTGCGCGTGAGGACGTCGCGAGTGCGGTCGAGCGGCTGCTCTCGATGTCCGGCCAGTTCGAGCAGCGCAGGCTGGCCCGCCCTGCCTATCAGCTCGAAGTGCTCGATCGGGCGGCCGGAGCTGACCAGCTTGCGCGCCGTGCCGAGGCCAGGCGCGCCTGGCGCGACCTCGTCACAGCACGCCGCCGGTACGAGGAGCTGCAGCGGGACGAGGCCGGTGTCGCGGAACGGTTGGAAGGGCTGCGGCGTCTCCTCGAGGACAGTCACGGGCTCGGGCAGGGTGAGGAAGACGCGCTGCGAGCCGAGCGGGAACGGATCCGGCACGTCGCGGAGCTCGGCGTCGATCTCGAACAGGCGGTGACAGCGCTGGAAACGGATGAAGGTGAAGGGGCGCTCGCGCTCCTCGCCCAGGCGGAACGCTCGGTCGCGGCCGCCGCGCGTTTCGCACCCGAGCTCGAGAGCGAGCGGGCCGACCTCCACGACGCGATGGGAAGCGTCCGCGAGACCTTCCGCGGCCTCCGTCGCACACTCGAAGGCCTCGACGCGTCCCCGCAACGGCTGGAGGAAGTGGAGGCGCAGCTCGAGCGCTGGTCGGACGTGCGGCGCCGATACCGCTGCGAGACGGCCGGCGAGCTGCTGCGACGCCGCGCCGCGGCCGAGGTCGAGCTCGCACTCGTCGACGAAGCCGGCGACCCGGTACGGGTGGCCCTCGCCGAGCTGGCCGCCGCCGAGGCGCGTGTGGAGGGGCTCGCCGCAGCGCTCGGCGCCGCGCGGGCCGAGGTGGCGTCGGCCTTCGGCCGGGATGTCGCGCATGAGCTCGAGGACATCGGGATGGGCGATGGTGAGTTCACGGTGGAGCTCCGGCCGCGCGAGCTGGGGCCGACCGGCCGTGACGAGGTGGTCTTCCTGATCCGGCCGAACACCGGCCTTCCGCTGGGGCCGGTCGCCGAGACCGCGTCTGGCGGAGAGCTCTCGCGCGTGGCGCTTGCGATCGCAGCCGTCGCCGGCGGGGAAACGCTCATCTTCGACGAGATCGACGCGGGCATCGGCGGCGTGACCGCAAACAAGGTTGCCGTGCTGCTCCGGCGGCTGACGGAGCGCGCGCAGGTCGTCACGATCACCCACCTGCCGCAGATCGCCAGCGTCGCCGACTCGCATTTCCGCGTGGAGAAAGTCGCGGGCGACCCTACGCACACCAGGATCGACAGGCTCGATGCCGGCGAGCGCCAGACGGAGATCGAGCGCATGCTCGGCGGGGAGGAGTTCCTGGCCACGATCTCCGCTGCCAAGGACGACGCCCTATGAACAGTCGAAACTGCGACAGACAGTGCGACAGGGGGGGCGCCAAGCTCTGGCCGCGGCACGCGTCGGGCCGGACTCCCGGGTCTCGCGCGGAGACCACACGTGGCGCCAGACGAGGCCGGCGCGGAGGCGGATCGTGACCGGCATCCCGCTCGAGGAGCAGGCGGCTGCCGCGCCGGTGAGAGCGGGCGCTGTGGTGTCGGGCCCAGCGCGGCTTGGCCGGCGCACCAAGGACCTCGTCAAGCGGCTCCAGCCGGGAGCGATCGCGGTCATCGATCACTGCGACCTCGACCGAGTTTCTGCTGAAGAGCTTCTCGAGGCCGGTGTGGTTGCGGTCGTCAACACACGCGCGTCGAGCTCGGGCCGCTTCCCGAACCCAGGGCCCTTGCAGCTCGCCCGGGGCGGGGTCGTGCTGCTCGACATGCCCGGAGTGCCACTCTTCGAGAGATTGCAGGAAGGAGAGCCGCTGACGATCCGCGGCAACTCCCTGTTCGCCGGCGAGCGGTTAGTGGCGGAGGGGAGGGCGCTCGACGTCGACACGCTCGAAGGGCTGCTGGAGGATCAGCGCGAGCGTGTCACCGAGGCGCTCGAGGCCTTCGCCGCCAACACCCTTGCCCGTCTGCGGGAGGAGGGGCGGAAACTCGCGGAGGACATCGACTTCCCGCCGCTTCGCACGCGGTTTCGCGGCCGCCACGCCGTCGTGATCGCACGAGGCCCCGGGTACAAGAACGACCTGCGAATCGTGCGGCCATACATCCGCGACTACAAGCCGGTGCTGATCGCCGTCGACGGAGGCGCCGATGCCCTGCTCGAGGTGGGGTTCGCGCCGCACGTGATCGTCGGTGACTTCGACTCGGTCACCGACACGGCACTGCGAGGCGGCGCCGAGTTGCTCGTTCACGCCTACGCCGACGGCCGGGCCCCCGGCGCTTCGCGCCTGCGGCGCCTGGGGTTGGATTTCCAGACCGTCGCCGCCCCGGGCATCAGCGAGGACATCGCGCTCCAACTCGCCCATGACCGCGGCGCAGAGTTGATCGTGGCGGTCGGAACGCATTTCAATCTCGTCGAGTTCCTCGAGCGCGATCGGGCCGGCATGGCCTCGACCTTTGTCACCCGGCTCAAGGTCGGCGACGTCCTCGTCGACGCCAAGGGCGTCTCGCGACTGGTCAATCCCCGCCTCGGCCCCGGTCTGCTCGCCGGTTTCGTCGCCACCGGCATCGCCACCATGGCGATCGCGGTCGCCGTCTCCCCGGCCCTGCGCAACGTGGTCAGCGGCGTGGTGCGCACCATCGTCCGCGGCCTCGGGCTCTAGGACTCTGCGCCGTGTTCGATCTCCGCTACCACGTCGCCTCGCTGGCCGCCGTCTTCATCGCGCTCGCCGTGGGCATCCTCGTCGGCATCGGGCTCTCCGGCAAGGGTTTCGTCGACGACGCCGAACGGAGGAACCTCAACGACCGGATCACCGACTTGCAGAACCAGCAGGATCGCTCCAACGAGCTGCTCGCAACGGTCACCCAGCGAGAGCGAGCCCTCGACGACTACGTGGAGCGAACCTACCCGGCACTCGTGCCAGGACGGCTCACCGGGAAGCGCGTCGGTCTCGTCGTCGTGGGAGACCGAGACGACGGGATCAGCAAGGCTGTCGGGGACACGGTCGGCACCGCCGGCGGACGGCTCGTCCGCATCCGCGTGCTCGGCGCACCGCTCCCCGTCGACGACCTGACCAAGGCCGTCGCCTCGCTGCCGCCCCCGTTGCGGGCTGCCGGCACCTCGTTCGAGGAACTGGGCGAGCGGATCGGCATCGAACTCGTCACCGGTGGCGCGACCCCGCTCCTCGACGCGCTCGAAGAGCTCGTGGTCGAGAACCGCTCGGGCCCGAGCGGGCCCCCACTCGACGGCATCATCATCGCCCGCACCGCGAAGCCGCAAAGCGGCGAGACACAGGATTTCCTCACAGGCCTCTACCGCGGTCTTGGTGCCGGCGGGGCCATCCACGTGGGGGTCGAGCGAGCGGGCACCACCCCGACGACGGTTCCCGTGCTGGCGCGGGCCGGGCTCTCCACTGTCGACTCGATCGAGACGCCCGCCGGCCAACTCGCCCTCGTGCTTCTCCTCGCCGGTGCCGACCCGGGAAGCTACGGCGTCGAGCGGAATGCCCGCGACGGCGTGCTGCCCCTCGTGCCCCGCACCGGATGACCGCCCTCGTCGTCCTCATCGCCGCCCGCGACGAGGAAGACCACATCGCAGAGACCGTCAGTCGGCTCAGGGAAACCCTGGGCGACGTGACCATCGTCGTCGCCGACGACGGTTCGCGGGATGCGACGTCCGAGCGGGCGGAGGCTGCGGGCGCAACCGTGGTCCGCCTGGCCCGACGGGGGAAAGGTCAGGCTTTGACGCTGGCAGAGCGGCAGAGCCCGGCCGGGCCGCTCCTGCTGTGCGATGCCGACCTGCGGGGCGATCTCGCGCCGCTGACCCGGTCCGGGGCAGACGTCACGATCGCCACCTTCACCCGGCGGAGCGGCAGCGGCCTCGGTCTCGCCAAGCGCATCGCACGACGCCTGATCCGCCTCCGCAGCGGATTCGAGCCGGTGGAACCGCTGTCCGGCCAGCGTCACCTCTCCGAGCGGGCCCGCGCGGTGCTGTTCCCGGTGGCCGGTGGATTCGGGGTGGAGACACGGATGACGATCGACGCGGTCCGCGCCGGGCTCGACGTGCAGGAGATCCCGCTCGATCTCGACCATCGGGCCACCGGGCGCGACCTCGCCGGGTTCCTGCACCGCGGCCACCAGCTTCACGATCTCCTGCTCGCGTGCCTGCCGCAGGCGGTGAACCACCGCGGGCTGCGACTGCCGCTGATCGGCGCCGCGGTGGGCGTGCTCGACCCGGCCGTGCTCCCCGTCTCGCTCGTCGGCCTCGCCGATGATCTCTGGGCCGGTCCGGAGCGTGGCTTCCAGGCCCACCTGCGGGCAGGAGCGACGACGGGGACGCTCAAGTTGGTGGCCATCCCGCTCTACGGCCTCGTCCGCACCCGATCGCTCACCGGAGCCCTCGCCGTGGGGCTCGCGGCGAACATCCTCAATCAGCTCGACACGAAGCCCGGCCGAGCGCTGAAGGCGTTCGCGCTTTGCGGCCTGCTGCTCGGGACGCGGCGCCGGTCGGTCGCGGCCGCCGTCCTTGTCGCCCCCTACGATCTTCGCGAGATGGGGATGCTGGGAGACGGGGGATCCAACGCGCTCGGCGCCGTGCTAGGTTTGGGTTCCGTGGAGCGCACACGGGGATTGGCACGGATCGGGCTCGTGGGAGCGCTCGCCGCGATCACCCTCTACGGCGACCGTCGGTCTCTCGGCGAGGTCGTGGAACGCACACGTGGCGTTCGCGTCGTCGACCGGTGGGGACGCCCCGAATGAGCGACCGCGAGACCAAGTACATCTTCGTCACAGGCGGTGTCGTCTCGGCGCTCGGCAAGGGCATCGTCGCCGCCTCGCTCGGCCGGCTGCTCAAGGCCCGGGGTCTCCGCGTGCAGGCCCAGAAGTTCGACCCGTATCTCAATGTCGACCCGGGCACGATGAGCCCGTTCCAGCACGGCGAGGTCTTCGTCACCGAAGACGGTGCCGAGACCGACCTCGACCTCGGCCACTACGAGCGGTTCATCGACGAGAACCTCTCCCGCAACGCCAGCCATTCGGCAGGGAGCATCTGGGACACCGTGCTGCGCAAGGAACGCAAGGGCGAGTTTCTCGGCGCCACCATCCAGGTGATCCCGCACATCACGAACGAGATCAAGACCCGCATCCGCCGTGTCGCGCTCAACGAGCCCGTCGACGTGGTCATCTCCGAGATCGGTGGCACCGTCGGAGACATCGAATCTCTCCCGTTCCTGGAGGCGATTCGCCAGTTCCGCCGTGAAGTCGGTTCGGCGAACGTGCTCTACCTGCACTGCACGCTGGTGCCGTACATCGAGGCGGCCGGGGAGCTGAAGACGAAGCCCACCCAGCACTCGGTCAACGAGCTCCGCCGCATCGGTATCCACCCCGACGTCGTCGTCTGCCGTTCCCACGAGGAGCTGTCCGACGAGATCAAGGACAAGATCGCGCTCTTCGCCGACGTCGACCGTGGTGCCGTGATCGCCTCCCCGGACGTCCGTGACGTCTACCTCGTGCCCAAGCGCCTGCAGGCCGAAGGCCTCGACCGGCTCGTCTGCGAGAAGCTCGGACTGGACTGCCCACCCGCCGAGCTCGGCGAATGGGACGATCTCGTTGCTCGCATCGACCAGCGAGAAGGCTCGGTCACGATCGCGCTGGTCGGCAAGTACGTGAAGCTCCGCGACGCCTACCTGTCGGTGTTCGAGGCGCTCAAGCACGCCGGCATCCACCACGGCACCGACGTCGACGTCGAGTGGGTCGACGCCGAGCACATGACCTTCGAGGAGGCAGCCGACGTCCTCGACTCCGTCGACGGCGTGCTCGTGCCCGGTGGGTTCGGCTCGCGCGGCTGGGAAGGGAAGATCCTGGCCTGCCAGGTGGCGCGCGAACGCCTGATCCCGTATCTCGGCATCTGCCTCGGCATGCACGTCGCGGTCAGCGAGTACGCGCGGAACGTGTGCGGTCTCGACGGCGCGAACTCGACCGAGATGGATCCGGAGACGCCTTTCCCCGTGATCGACCTGCTGCCCGACCAGAAGGGGATCGAGGATCTCGGCGGCACCATGCGGCTCGGCGCGCAGGCGATCGAGCTGGCCGACCACACCAAGGCCCGCGCCGCCTACGGCGAGGCCGTCGTCCACGAGCGGCACCGGCACCGGTATGAGGTGAACAACACGTTCCGCGATCAGCTGGCCGAGGCGGGCCTGGTCTTCTCGGGGATGTATCCCACGAAGCGGCTGGTGGAGATCGTGGAGCTCGAGGACCACCCGTGGTTCGTGGCCAGCCAGTTCCACCCCGAGTTCAAGTCACGACCGACCCGGCCCTCGCCCCTTTTCCGTGACTTCGTGGGCGCGGCCCTCGTCCGCGCCGAGACCCGCGCCGCTGCGCCCGCCCACCACAGCTGAACGGCCGTGAGCGCACCGCCCCTCCTCGAGCTGTTCCTCGAGCTCTGTTCGATCCGCAGCCCCCCCGGGGAGGAACGCCCCGTCGCAGACCGCGTCGAGGCCTACCTGGACGCCATCGGGATCCCCTGGCACGAGGACGGCACGGGGCCGTCGATCGGCTCCACCATGGGCACGATTGTCGCGCGCGTGGCGGCGACGGCTCCCGGCACGCCGATCTTCCTGTGCGCCCACCTGGACACCGTTCCGGTCGAGGGTGAGATCGAGCCGGTGGTGGAGGACGGTGTCGTGCGCACGCACACCGCCTCGATCCTCGGGGCCGACAACAAGGCCGCCGTCGCAGTCATGCTCGACGCCGCGCGGCGGGTGATCGAGGAGGAGCGGCCGCACGCCGGCATCGAGCTCGTGTTCACCCCGCTCGAGGAGGTCGGCCTGACCGGAGTGGAGGCGTTCGACCAGTCGGTGCTGCAGGCCGAGCTCGGCTTTGTCTACGACCACGCAGCCCCGATCGGGTTGATCGTCGAGGGCGCTCCGACCGGGGCCAAGTTCGAAGCCGTCTTCCACGGGCGTGCCGCACATGGCGGAATGGCCCCGGAGGAGGGTCGGTCGGCCGTCGTCGCCGCGGCGCGGGCGATCGCCGATCTGCCGCTCGGCAGGATCGACGAGATCACCACCGCCAACCTCGGTGTGATCGAAGGAGGAACCGCGCGGAACGTCGTCCCGGAGTTCTGCCGCATCGAGGGTGACGCCCGGTCGCACGATCCCGCGCGCCTGGCCCGGGTGCTGCAGGAGCACACGGAGGTGATCGCATATGCAGCCGCGACCAGTCACTGCACCGTGGACACCACGATCACCACCATGTACAGCGGCTACCGTCTCGACCGTCAGTCCCCGGTGCTGCAGCTGGCCGCGTCCGGGCTGCGTGCGGCAGGTGTCGAGCCGCAGTTCGGCCTTTCCGGCGGTGGTGCCGACACCAACGTCTTCAACGCTCGGGGGCTGCCGTGCGTGACGCTGGCCAACGGGATGGCGGAGATCCACACACCCGGTGAGCACATCGCCGTCTCCGACCTCGAGCTGATGGTCGAGGTCACGCTCGGCATCGTCGACGCAGCACGCGCCCACTAACCGTGGGCCTGGGGCTCTCCTGGGGCATCGTCTCCGCGGTGCGCGAGCGCGGCGAGACGCTGACGACGGTGGAGATCGACGAGATCCGGGCGATCTCGTACCCGGCGCTGACGGGTGAGATCGAGGCGGGGGACGTCGTGCTCCTCAACACGCGCGCCCGCGAGCTCGGTCTCGGGTCGGGCGGATTCGACCTTGTCGTCGCGAACCTGACCCGTGGCCTGTGGCTCGAGGCCGAACAGGCCGCGCACGTCATGAACCTTCCGTACACACCGCTCCAGCATGCGGTGCCCTTCGCGGAGGAGGACGGTCTCGAGACGTCCACGCTCGGCGGGATGCCGGTGGTCTGCACGGGGCTGCACAGCCAGGTCGCTCCCGCCTGCGCCGCCCTGGCCGGGCTTCGGGTCACCTATCTCCAGCTCGGTGGCGGCGCCCTCCCCGTCCAGCTCTCCGACGCGCTGCGCACCCTTCACGTACGGCGGCTGATCGATCGCACGATCTCCGTGAGCCCCTGTTTCGGCGGCGACCTGCAATGCGTGACGGTGGCCTCCGCGCTCCTGGTCGCCCGTGAGCGTGGAGCTCAGGCCGTCGTGTGCTCGATCGGGCCGGGCATCGTCGGCACCGGCTCACGCTACGGGCACGGCGGCATGGCGGCGGCCGAGGCGGCCAACGCAGCGGCGGCGCTCGACGGTCGGCCGGTGCTGGCGCCACGTGTCTCGTTCGGCGATCCACGCGAGCGCCATCAGGGTCTCTCGCGTCACACGCGGGCCGTGCTCGATCTCGTCCTCGGCCGCCATCAGGTCGCCTGGCCGGCCGGCTTGGCGGCGCCCGACGATCTCACGGTGGAGGCGGTGCCGGTCACCGGTTGGGAGGAGGCGTGCGCCAGTCTCGACCTCTCGCATATGGGGCGTGGCCCCGTCGATGACCCCTGGTTCTTCGCGGCCGCGTTCGCCGCCGGGCGCCTGGCCCGCTCGCTCGCTCGCCCCTAGAGAGCGCGGCCTCCCTCGACGTTCGACCTGGCGCTTGCCGGTGGTCGCCGCATGAGCTGCGAGGTCATCCCCTCCTGGGGTTTCCGTACTCTGTCGCGCACATGGGCCGTGTCGTCGTCACACGCGAGATCCCGCACGAGGCGATCGAGGAGCTGCGCGCCAACCACGACGTATGGGTGAGCCCGCACGATCGGGCGCTCGAGCGCGACGAGTTGCACGAGGCGATCGCCGGTGCGGACGCCGTCGTCTCCCTGCTCCACGATCGTGTGGACGACGCGTTCCTCGCTGCCGCCGGGCCCTCACTCCGGGTCGTGGCAAACGTCGCAGTCGGATACGACAACATGGACGTCGCGGCGTGCCACAAGCGCGGCGTCATTGCCACCAACACCCCGGGCGTGCTCACCGAAGCCACCGCGGACATCGCCTTCTCCCTCATCCTGATGGCCACCCGACGCCTGGGGGAGGCCGAGCGCCTGGTGCGGAACGGGACTCCCTGGCGCTTCAACATGTTCTTCCACCTCGGCACGGGCATCCAGGGGAAGACGCTCGGCATCGTCGGCTTGGGCCAGATCGGCACCGCGACCGCGAGGCGCGGCAGGGCCTTCGGGATGGAGATCGCCTACGCCGGCCGGCGCGGGGCAGACAGGGCGCTGGAACGCGAGCTGGGCGCACACCGGCTGGAGCTGGACGAGCTCTTTGCCACCTCGGACGTGGTCTCGCTCCACTGTCCGCTGACGCCGGAGACCCGGCACCTCGTCGACCGGCGCCGCCTCTCCTTGATGCGACCCACGGCCTACCTCGTCAACACCACGCGTGGGCCTGTCGTCGACGAAGCGGCACTCGCGGATGCGCTACGGGAGAACCGCATTCGCGGAGCCGGGCTCGACGTGTACGAGCGTGAGCCCGAGGTGCACCCTGGCCTGTTGCGGCTCGAGAACGTCGTGCTGCTACCTCATCTCGGATCGTCCACGATCGAGACGCGCCGCGAGATGGGCCGGCTCGCCGCCCGCAACGTGCTCGCCGTGCTCGCCGGCGAGCCGCCGCTCACGCCGATCACCTGATGCTGAGTCGCGGAACGGCCGACGCGGACCGGTCCTGGTGTGGGAGTCGTCGCACTGAGCGACTCCGCGTTTGAGGTATCGTCCCGCGCCATGCGCGTGGGAGTGGTCAAGGAGATCAAGGCGCAGGAGTACCGCGTGGCGCTGACGCCGGGCGGGGCACTCGAGCTGGGCGAGCGGGGCCACGAAGTCATCGTCGAGCGCGGTGCCGGGGTCGGTTCGGCCTTCCCCGACGAGGCGTACGTGGCTGCCGGCGCTCGGATCGCCGACTCGGCCGGGTCGGTCTGGGGTGGTGTCGATCTGCTGCTCAAGGTGAAGGAGCCGATCGAGGCCGAGTACGGCTTCCTGCGCGAGGACCTGGTGCTGTTCACGTACCTGCACATCGCGGCAGACGAGCCGCTGACGCGGGCGCTCGTCGACTCTGGAATCACCGGGATCGCGTACGAGACCGTGGAAACCGCGAACCGGCACCTGCCGCTCCTGGCACCCATGAGCGAGGTGGCCGGCAGGCTGGCGCCGCAAATGGGCGCCTGGGCGCTCGAGAAGGCCCATGGCGGCCGCGGCATCCTGCTCGGCGGGCTGCCGGGCGTGCCGCCCGCCAAGGTGGTGGTGCTCGGCGGCGGGGTCGTCGGCTACAACGCGGCGCTGATCGCCGTGGGCATGCAGGCGGACGTGTGGGTCCTCGATCTCAGCGTCGATCGCATGCGCGAGCTCGAGATGATGCTCGACGGCAGGATCACCGTTGCCAAGTCGAGCCGGCTCCAGATCACCGAGACGATCGCCGACGCGGACCTGGTCATCGGCGCAGTGCTCGTTCCAGGTGCGCGCGCACCGAAGCTCGTCACACGCGAGATGCTGGGCGGGATGAAGCCCGGTGCCGTGCTGGTCGACGTCGCCATCGATCAGGGCGGCTGCTTCGAGACCTCGCACGCCACCACCCACGACGATCCCGTCTTCGTGGTGGACGGCATCGTCCATTACTGCGTGGCGAACATGCCCGGCGCGGTGCCCATCACCTCGACCAAGGGCCTGACCAACGTCACCCTGCCGTACGTGGAGGCGATCGCCGACAAGGGGGTGCAGCGGGCCGCCCGGGAGGACGCCGCGCTCGCGAAAGGCGTCAATGTCGCGGGCGGCAAAGTCGTGTACGAAGCTGTCGCCGAGGCGCACGGGCTGACTTACACCCCGCTCGCCGAAGCCATCTAGCCTCTCGCGAATGCACGCGATCGAAGCAGAGGGCCTGGTCAAGGTGTACCGCTCCCGCAAGAGCGAGGTGCGCGCGCTCGACGGCGTCGATCTGCAGGTGCGCGAGGGCACGGTGCTCGGGCTGCTGGGGCCGAACGGTGCCGGCAAGACGACCACCGTGCGCATTCTCGCGACGCTCCTCCGTCCGGACGCCGGCCGGGCCACGGTTGCGGGGATCGACGTGCTCAAGGACCCCCAGGCTGTGCGCCGGGTGATCGGGCTCTCCGGCCAATACGCGGCCGTCGACGAGAACCTCACCGGCCGCGAGAACCTCTGGATGTTCGGCCGGTTGTACCAGCTCTCCAAGAGCGAATCGCGCATCCGCGCGGACGAGCTGCTCCAGCGCTTCTCGCTCGAGGACGCCGCCAACCGGGTGGCGAAGACGTACTCGGGCGGGATGCGGCGCAGGCTCGACCTCGCCAGCGCGCTGATCGGCCGCCCTCGCCTGCTCTTTCTCGACGAGCCCACCACGGGCCTCGACCCCCGCAGCCGGCTCGGCATGTGGGAGATCATTCGTAGCCGGGTGCGCGAGGGCGCAACACTCCTGCTGACCACGCAGTACCTGGAGGAGGCCGACGAGCTTGCGGACGAGATCGCGGTCGTCGACCACGGACGCATCATCGCCACAGGCACGGCGGACACCCTCAAGTCGCAGGTCGGAGGTGAGCGGATCGAGGTGGTGATCCACGATCGCACCCAGCTGATCTCGGCGGCGGCGCTGCTCGCGCCCGATGGCACCGCGCTGATCGACGAGCACACGCGCCGCATCACGATCGCTGCTGCGGGCGGAGCACAACAGCTGGTGGAGGTCGTCACGCGCCTCGGGGAGGAGCAGATCCGGATCGATGACGTCGGTCTCCGGCGCCCCACGCTCGACGACGTCTTCCTCGCTCTCACCGGCCACGGGGCGGAGCCGGGCTCGGCTGAGGCCGGGGAGGAGGCTGCATGAACGCTGGGATCGTTCAGGCCGCAGTCGGCGACGGGCTCGTAGTCGCCTGGAGGAACCTCAAGCGGGTACCACGGATCCCGGAACTGGCGATCTTCGCGGTGCTGCAGTCGATCATGTTCGTGCTGCTCTTCGCGTTCGTCTTCGGTGGCGCCATACCCCTGCCGGGCGGAGGCTCGTATCGCGAGTACCTGATGCCCGGCATCTATGTACAGACGCTCGGCTTCGCCTCGATCACGACCGCGGTCGGTATGGCCGACGACATGAAGAAGGGGTTGATCGACCGCTTCCGCTCGCTGCCCATGGCCCGCTCTGCCGTGCTCAGCGGACGCACGGTGGCCGACGTCCTCTACAACACGGCGATCCTCGGCGTCCTCATGGTCTCGGGGCTCGTGGTCGGCTGGCGCGTCCACGCCGGCCTCGTCGACTTCCTGCTCGCTGTCGCAGTCCTGCTCTTCTTCACCTACGCCATGGCCTGGATCGGCGTGCTGCTCGGCCTCCTCGTGCCCTCCGTCGAAGTCGCCCAGCAGCTCGGGTTCCTCGTGATCTTCCCGGCCACGTTCCTGTCCAACGCGTTCGTGCCCACGGAAACGCTGCCGGGGGTGTTGCAACCGGTGGCCGAGTGGAACCCGTTCAGCGCGCTCACGGCCGCCACCCGCGACCTCTTCGGCAACCCCAATCCTGGCCCCGCGGCCTCGTTCCCGGCCGACCACCCGGTGCTCCTGTCGCTCGTCTGGACCGTGGTGCTCCTGGCCGTGTTCGCGCCGCTCGCCGTGCGGCGGTATCGCGCGATCGATCGCTAGTACACGCGTCCGCAAGGACGCGTGTACTAGCGCTTGACCTGGAACTGTCTCTGGTGTGAGGCCGCCGCAGGGCGGGGCAGAGCGGGGCCCTTTCAGGGCCTCGCAAGGCGTTCAGCCCACCGATGGCAATGACGAGACTGGACACACGTGAACCTGCCGTTTCTTGCGAGCCCCTCAGGGCGCCCGCGGGCGCGCCGGCCCGCGCTGCCGCTGGTCGTTACCGGCAGAACCGATAGGCAGCGAGCGCGAGCGCCTGCGCGCACGTGACGAGATCGTCGACGGGTACGTGTTCGTCGATCGTGTGCGCGACCTTGGCCCCCGTGATCGAGAACCCGGCCGGGCCGTAGCCGATCGACGGCGTGGCGGCGAACTGGGTGAGTGTGGCGCCGTCGTACCACGAGTCGAGGCCGTGCAGGTGATCGGGGAGCCCGAGATCGCGGTTGACCTCGCGCATGACACTGACGATGGGCTCGTCCTCGGGGATCTCCATGGGCATCACGCCGTTCGGCCACCAGTCGATGGTCGGAGGGTTGAGGGCGAGCCAGGGGTCGGCGACCGCCGCCCTCGCGATCCACTCGTCCACCTCGCGCCGGATCGAGCTGCCCCAACCGGCCTCGTCCGCCTGTGAGCGCTGGTAGAGGACGGCGATGGTGATCTTGCAGTCCGCGGGGTGCGTGACGGCCCATTCGCCGGCGGAGATCAGCGTCGGCACGACGTCGGGCACGGACAGGTACCGGTGCCGGAACCGGGACTGCGTTCGCCAGTCCTCCCGCAGACCCTGAAGCGCGTGGATGACGATCATGGCCTTCTCGATGGCGTTGACCGCCCCGCCCTCGGAGAAGTGTGGGTGCTCGACTTCGGCGTGCCCAGTCTGGCCGGGCACGGTGATCACGCCGTACTCGGAGCCACGACACGCCACCCACACGGCGAATCCGGTCGCCTCGGTGACGATGCCCGCGTCGGCGGCGAGGCCGTGCCGGACCAGAGCCTGCCCTCCCGCTCCCGACGACTCCTCGTCGGTGTTCGTGGCCACCAACAGATCGCCGGCCAACTCGATGCCCAGCTCGCGGAGCGTCACCGCAGCCATGGTCATGGCTGCCACGCCGCCCTTCATGTCGCACGACCCGCGTCCGTAGAGCAGCCCGCCACGGACCTCGGCTGCGAGCGGATCGCTCGCCCAGCGCTCGCGCGGCTCATACGAGACGGCGTCGATGTGGCCGTTGAAGACGAGGCTGCGGCCGCCCCCGGTGCCTGCAAACCGCCCGATCAGCTGTGGACGGCCGGCGAAATCGAGGCCGGCGGGGACAAGCGGCTGGCCGTCGACCTCGGCTGCCGGAGGCTCGAAGATCTCCACGGAGGCGCCGGCGGTCTCGAGCACAAGGCCGAGGTGCGCCTGTAGCGCCGCCTCCTGGCGGGCTGGGTCACCGACGTTCCGGGCTGTCGTGTCGAACCCGACCAGGACTCTCGTTAGCTCCACGATCCGTTCGCGGCGTTCCGCGACCGCGGCGACGATCCGCTGTTCGGTGTCCGTCAGTGCCATGCTGGAGCAGTACTGTAATCCGGTGACGACGATCGCGTGCCAGCAGCTCGTGCCCACGGTGGGTGACCCGGGCGGGAACGCCGAGCTCACCTGCGGCGCGATCGCGCAGGCGCTGGAGGCGGGCGCCGAGATCATTCTCCTCCCCGAGCTCGCCACGTCCGGGTAGGTCTTCGAAAGCGCGGAAGAGGCTCGATCGTGCGCGCTGGGAAGGGATGACCCACTCTTTGCGCAGTGGGCGAGACTGGTGCGTCCCACCGGCGCCGTGGTGATCGGCGGCTTCGCCGAAGCTGCGGAGGACGGCGCCCTGTACAACAGCGCTGCCCTGATCGACGGGGACGGTGTCGTTGCCGTCTACCGCAAGACGCACTTGTGGGACACCGAGAAGCTCGTGTTCAGGCCCGGCGAGCACCGTGCCCCCGTGGTCGAGACGCGCTTTGGACGGATCGGGGTGTGCATCTGCTACGACCTGTCCTTTCCCGAGCTTCCGCGTGTGCTGGCGCTGGCCGGGGCCGATCTGATCGCCCACCTCGCCAACAACCCGGTGGGCGCGATGCCTCGAGCTTCGACCGGTGCGCCGATCGAGCTCACCTTGATCCAGGCCACGGCCCACCTGAGCCGGGTGTTCGTCGCCAGCTGCGACCGCGGCGGAAGCGAGCGAGGCGTCGACTGGGTCGGGGCCACCGCCATCGCGGACGAGCTCGGGGATCTCCTCGCGGGCCCGCCGGCGCCTGGTGGCACGCTCATCCTGGCTGAATGTGATCTCGCTAGGGCTCGTGACAAGAGGTGGAATGATCGCAACGACGTGTTCGGCGATCGCCGGCCCGAGCTCTACGGCGCCTGATCTAAACGCCTGGCTTGCGTCCAGCCGTCGCGGCAGGAAGAATCCCGCCCCATCGACGCTCAGAACACTCCAATGCCCGCCAGCGCCGCCGGCCACATCGTTCTCGACGGTGTCAGCAAGCGCTTCGAGCAGAACACCGTCGTCGACGCAATCGACCTGACGATGGAGCAGGGCGAGTTCTTCACCATGCTCGGACCGAGCGGCTGCGGCAAGACCACGACGCTGCGGATGATCTCCGGGTTGGAAGACCCGAGCGACGGCCGGATCTATCTGCAGGGTCAGGACGTGACCGCAGTCCCGGCGGCGAAGCGGAACGTGAACATGGTCTTCCAGGCCTACGCCGAGCCGTAGGGCTCCGTTCAGGCGGTCGCGTCCGTGCTCTTGCTCTGCTTGGCGCTCTCCGACGGCAGAACCTTGACCACCAGCCAGGTGATCGCGGCGGAGAGCAGTAGGATGGCCAGCACGTAGCCGGCGAGCTCGAGCAGGCTGAGCACGGTGTCCACTGACTACTAGAATAGACGGTCTCATGGCACGCGCGTGCGTCATCGTTCTTGACGCCGTCGGAGCGGGGGAGTTACCGGACGCGGCTGACTACGGTGACGTAGGGTCGAACACGCTCGGAAACGTGGCCCGGGCCGTCGGCGGTCTCGACCTGCCCAACCTCGAGGCGCTCGGTCTCGGCAACGTAACCGAGCTGGAAGGCTGTCCGCCGCAGCCCGGCGCACCGGCTGTCGCCGGTCGTCTCGTGGAACGTTCGAAGGGCAAGGACACGACCACCGGTCACTGGGAGCTGATGGGCGTGCTCACGCCGGTCGCCTTCCCGACCTACCCGTACGGGTTCCCCGGTGACGTGATCGACGCCTTCTCCAACCGCACGGGGCGGGGGGTGCTCTGCAACCAGCCGGCGTCGGGCACCGAGGTGATCCAGGAGTACGGGAAGGTGCACCAGGAGACGGGGAAGTGGATCGTCTACACGTCGGCGGACTCGGTGTTCCAGATCGCCGCGCACGAGGAGACGGTGCCCCTCGAGGAGCTGTACGAGGCGTGCGGTGTCGCTCGAGAGATCCTCACGGGCCGTCACGCGGTCGGCCGCGTGATCGCGCGACCCTTCCTCGGCACACCGGGGCACTACGAGCGAACGACGAACCGTCACGATTTCTCTCTCGAGCCGAAGCGCCCGAACTACCTTTCCACGATCCGTGATGCGGGCAGCACGGTCTACGGCGTGGGCAAGATCTCCGACATCTTCGCCGGTTGCGACATCGACGAGTCGTTTCCCACGAAGTCGAACGTGGAGGGCATCAACCGCACGATCGAGCTGCTGGAGAACATCGAGTCGGGCCTGGTCTTCGTCAACCTCGTGGAGACGGACATGCTCTGGGGGCACCGCAACGATCCCGTCAACTTCCACCGCTGCCTGCAGGACTTCGACAGACGTCTCGAGGACATCCTGATGGCGCTGCGCGACGACGACCTGCTGATCCTCACCTCAGATCACGGCTGCGACCCGACCACCGAGTCCACCGACCACTCACGCGAGCACGCGATGCTGATCGCGTACGCCGCGGGCAAGAACGCCGCCGGTCGGGTCTACAACGGGGAGATGGCCGACGTGGGCGCCACCGTCAACACCTGGCTGGGCGGGAAGCACCCTGGCCGAACGATCCCGGGGACGCCGATCATCGAGCGGTAGCCGGTGGCGCTCGACGATCCGGCCGAGGTCTCGCGTGAGTACGCGTCCGAGCGGGGCCTCGAGGGACGGCGAGCTGCCTACCGCTGGGCAACCGGACCCGACGCGGTCGAGGTTGCGTTCGACGCCGTCGTGGAGGTCGCGCCCACGCGGGTGCTCGAGGTCGGATGCGGGCCCGGTGAGCTTGCAGCGCGGATCCAAGAACACGTCGGTCCGCCGGTGCGCGCCCTGGACATCTCGCCACGTATGGTCGAGCTGGCGCGGGGCCGGGGCGTCGACGCGCAGGTCGGCGACGTACAGTCGCTGCCGTTCGAGGACGCGAGCTTCGACGTCGTGCTCGCGGCGTGGATGCTCTACCACGTACCCGACCTCGCGGAGGCACTTGACGAGGTCGGGCGCGTCCTCAGGCCAGGCGGCAGGCTCGTGGCGGTGACCAACGGCAGCGCACATCTACAGGAGCTGAGGCAGTTGATCGGCGTCGCGTCCGAAGGGAACCCGTTCGACGAAACAGTCGCCGGGCCGCTGCTCAGTGAGCGGTTCGCCTTCTGGGAACTTCGTGACGCGTCGGGAACGATCGTGTTCCCCGATCGAGAGAGCGTCCTCGACTACGTGAACGCCAGCCCGACGCTGCTGCGGGGGACGGGGGCGGTGCCGGCCTTCGAGGTGCCGTTCGTCGTCACACGCGCCGCGCTCGCGTACGCCGCGACGAAGCGCTGAGCGCTTTGCAGGGCTACGCGGCGGTTTGCGGCTGCCACGCAACGTAGACCCCGGGGCCGGTGCCCTCCGGGATCCCGTCGCCGTGCGCGCTCATGCCCTCGAGGTGGAAGGCGATCGCGCTCCGCATCTCACCCTCGCATTCCTCCACCGTGTCGCCGGTCGCTACGCAACCTGGCAGGTCGGGAGACCACGCCGAGTAGTTTGACGGAGGCCCACCCTCGATGAGGATCGTGTAGCTGCGTGCAAGCTCGTCGAACGTCGTCATCGCTCCAATCCTGCCTGTCGAAGGATGCTTTTCACCATCTTGGGGTGCAAGTCGTCGCTTCGTTTGCCGGCGATCGTGACAGTGCCCGGAAGGTGCTGATGATGATACTGGCGATGACTGCCGCGCGTCCGTACGAGGACCCAGCCCGCCGCCTCGACGCGTCCGATGGCCTGCCACACCTTCACAGTGTCTACGGTTACGGCCGGAGGTGACGTTGTCAATATGGCCAATGGAGACATGTCCATCTGTTGCCTGCTAGACATCACCGCATGACGATGCGGCCGGCCGATCTGATCGAGCGCAAGCGAAACGGGGAAGAGCTCGCTCCCGGTGAGATCGCCGAGCTGATCCTCGCCTACGCGCGCGACGAGGTGCCCGACTACCAGATGGCGGCGTGGTGCATGGCCGTCTATTTCCGCGGGCTCACGGACGCGGAGACCATCGCGCTGAATGATGCCATGGTGCGCTCCGGCGACACGATCGACATGTCCGGGGCGCTTGGGCGCAAGGTTGTGGACAAGCACTCGACGGGCGGGGTGGGGGACAAGACCTCGATCGCCGTTGGCCCGATCGTGGCGGCCTGCGGGGTGCCGCTCGGGAAGATGAGCGGCCGCGGGCTCGGGCACACGGGCGGGACGCTCGACAAGCTGGAGGCGATCCCCGGCTACCGGGTGGAGCTGTCCACGGAGGAGTTCATCGACCAGGTGCGTCGCGTCGGCGTGGCGATCGTGGGGCAGTCGGCGAACCTCGTTCCCGCGGACAAGAAGCTCTACGCACTCCGCGACGTGACGGCGACTGTGGACATCGTGCCCCTGATCGCCTCCTCGATCATGTCCAAGAAACTCGCTGCAGGTGCACAGGCGATCGTGCTCGACGTCAAGGTCGGCGATGGCGCGTTCATGAAGACACTCGAGGAGGCGCGAACGCTGTCGCGGGCCATGATCGGGCTCGGCCAGGCGGCCGGGCGCGAGGTGGTGTGCCTGCTCACGGACATGTCTCAGCCGCTCGGCTGTGCCGTCGGCAACGCCCTCGAGATCCGCGAGGCCGTGGCCACGGTGAAGGGAGAGGGGCCGCCGGACTTCACCGAGCTCGTGCTCGACGCCTGCGGGCGGCTGCTCGCACTCTCCGATCTCGGCGTCGACCTGGCGGAGGGCCGCTGCCGCGCGGAGGTCGCGGTCGCCGACGGGTCGGCCCTGGCCAGGTACGAGGAGTGGATCCGCGCGCAGGGCGGCGACCCGCGTCTGGAAGTCCTGGAAACGGCGCCGGTGATCCGCGAGGTACGCGCTCCGCGGAGCGGGGTCGTGAGCTCCGTGGGCGCACTCGCAGTCGGGATCGCGGCCCTCGAGCTTGGCGCGGGGCGGAGGACAAAGGCCGACCCCGTCGACCACGCCGTCGGGGTGGTCTGCGTGGCGAAGCGCGGCGCCGAGGTGCGCGCCGGCGACGTCCTGGCCGAGGTGCACGCCCGTGACGAGGCGTCGGCGGCGGCTGGTGTAGAAGCGGTCGCGGCGGCGTACGTGGTCGGGGACACCACGCCGTCGAGTCCCGGCATTCTGCTCGACGTGCTCGGCTGACCCCCGTCAGGCGAGAGCACACTGGCGCAGACGAGTGGGCTTGTCAGCCCCTCGTGTCGCACTGGAAGTCGTAGACCAGGGATCGCCCGTCGGGCAGCCACTCGATCGTGGCAAGCGAGCGGCGGCAGGGTGTTCTTCGGACGAGCACCTGGCGCTGTGTCCCGTTGAGTCGGGAGACGGTGAGTGTGGTGGAGTTGCCGACGCTGTCGACCTTCGCCGTGTGCTTGCGGTCGCGTGAGACGAGACCCCCGACCGTACGGCCGTATGTAGTGCCGGTCGTGAGATCGACGTATCGGCCGACGCCGTCAGAGGTCGATTGTGGCCTCGTGATGAGGAGCGTTGTTGCGTTGACCCAGAGGACTTGATCCGGGTCGCCCACCTTCGGTAGGCGCAGATCCGACAGAGGCTTCGTGAACAGCAGGCGACCGTTGGCCGAGCGCACCTGCACCTGACCCTGGGTGAGGGTCGCGATCCGGTTCCCTTCGGGCGACCAGACGTATTCGACGCCGGGGAAGCTCGCCTTCTGCTTCCCGTTCCAGCCGTACACTCGGATCGTCTTCTGCCCGAGCTGGACGGCGAGGTCACCGGTTCTAGCCCACGCCGCGCCATCACCGGGTACCTGGAAGACCTTGCGTCCTGATGGGGTTACGACCCAGGTCGCATGGCGGTTCGAGAGGAAGCTATCAACGGAGATTCTCGCGCCGTTGGGAGACCACAGCGGATTCAGCAGGAAGCCGGGGTCGTCGACCGTAAGAATCCGCCGCTGAAACTGACCTGGCTCGATCACGAACAGGTAGGAGCCATAGTTGACCGGCCGCCTGGTCACCACCGCCAGGCGTCGACTGTCGGGAGACCACACGATCTGGCCGCCGAGGTATTCCTCGTTCGACAGCCACGAGGAGAGACGAGTCGCCTTGCCACCAGAACTCGCGACCTCGAACAGCCGCACCCTCCCACTGGGCAGTTCGGGCAATCCCCGGTCACTCGTGAACACGACCCGGCTGCCGTCCGGCGACACGACCGGCACCTCGTCGTTCGCGGGACTCGCACTGAGATTGACCTTGCGGCCGTCAAACCACACCCGGAAGACCTCCCCCTGCTCCGGGACGATCGCGTCAGCGGCAGCAACGGCGCACACCGAGGCCGCCACCAGCGACGCGACTACAGCTCCAACCAAGTAGTGCCTACGAGAGACCATCCCGCGAAGGATCATCCCTCGGTTATCGGCACGCGGTCTGATCCTCTCGATCATCGCTCGGGTGACATTCCCGAACGCTGGCGCACGCTGGTCTTGCCTCACCAGGTGCCGAGTTTGCCGTGGCGACCCGCCCGACGAGCACCTGAGGGCCCGGGCTGCAGGTGCGCCTTGCATAGCATCCGCGAGATGACCGAGCGTGAGGCGGACGATCTGATGCGTGCGCATTTCGACCAGCGTGCGGCCGAGTACGACGACTGGTGGCTCGGCACGGGGTCGTTCGCGGAGCGCGAGCGACCCGGTTGGTCTGCGGAGGTCGAGCAGCTCATCGGCGTGGTCCGGGCCTTGCCCCCGGCACGGGTGCTCGATGTCGCATGCGGCACGGGCTTCCTCACCCAGCATCTGCGCGGCCAGCTGGTGGCGCTTGACCAGAGCCCTCGGATGGTCGAGATTGCTGCGGCCCGTATGCCGCACGCGCGTGTGCTGCAAGGGGATGTCGCACCGCTGCCGTTCGGCGACGGCGAGTTCGACCGGGTCTTCACCAGCCATTTCCTCCACCACCTGTCGCCGAACCAACGCGCCGCGTTCATCGCTGACGCCCGTCGCGTCGCACGCGAGCTTGTCGTCGTCGAGGATGTGCGTCGCGCCGACGCTCCCGCGGAGGTCTGGCATGAGCGAGTCGGGAGCGATGGTTCACACCATCACATGCACAGGCATTCCTTCACGGCTGCCGAACTGATCAGTGAGCTCGGCGCTGGTCAAGTGCTCCACGAGGGGCGCTGGTTCGTGGTCGTCGCGAACTGACGGCTCGGTTAGCAGCAAGCCGTGGCACCTCGCTCGGGTGACGGTGTCCGAATCCGTAGAAGCCCTCGCTACCAAACAGCTCGTCCCTTGCGAGCCGCTGAAGGGGCCCGCTGGATGGAGGGCGACTTCAGGTGTCGGCGGTATCGCGCCGGTAGGAGTGGTTTGCGTTCAACTTCCCCACGAGGTACTCGCCGTACCTGATCGGATCAAAATGCGGACCGCCCTCTCCCAAGCAGGACGGCAGCGGCGCCACCACCGCATTGGCGTCCGGATCGAAGAAGTACGGGATCGAGTAGCGGTCGCTGCCTGTGCGGTTGATGACACGGTGCGGCGTGGAGCGCAGCCGACCGTTCGACCAGCGCGCGCCCACGTCGCCGACGTTGAGGACGAAAGCGTCCTCGCGTGGCGGCGCGTCGAGCCACGTGGCACCGTCGGGTGCGCGAACCTGCAAGCCGCCGGTCGAGTCCTGAGCGAGCAACGTGAGGAACCCGTAGTCGGTGTGCGGATTGGAGCCGAATTCGTCGTCGGGGCCATCCGGATCCTGCGGCGGGTAGTGGAGCAGCCGGAGGAAGGTGGTCGGCGCGCGGAACTGCGCGGCGAGAGAGCCCACCGGGGCGTCCAGCGCCTCCTCGAGGAGACCGACGAGCCGGACCGCCACGGCATGCACCGCCTCCTCGTACGCGGTCAACGTCTTGCGGAACCCGTCGAGGGCCGGCCACTGGTTCGGGCCGGCGAACGGATCGTCGGCCCGGAGTGGGTCACCAGCTCTGACCTCGTGCATGAGCATCAGCGACTCGCTCTGGTTGGGCCTGGTCGCCTGCTGAATCGTGGAGGCCACGATTTTCGACTCCGCCAACGGGAGGTAGCCGCGATGCCACTCGTTGACGTGCAGTGCCAGCTTCTCCTCGAGCGCGAGCGCGTGGAACCGGCGCGACTGCTCGAAGGCGGCGTCGATGAGATCACGCGGAACACCATGACCGATGAGGTACGCGAAGCCGACCTCGCCGTAGGCCTGACGGATGGACGCGACGAGCGCTGGGCGCCGTCCGTCCAGATATGCGAGATCAATCGTCGGGATCGCCGGCATCGGGCGAGGGTAGCGCGTCATGCCTAGGGCGAGTCAGCCGCTATGTGACGCGGTCGAGCACCCAGTTGTCCGTCTGCCGGATCGGCCGCATCCCGACGCGCTCGTACAGCCGCACGGCGCCCGTCGGATTCTCGGCATCGACGCCCAGCTCGACCCGCCGGAGGCCGCGGTTGTGAAGCGCGCGAAAGGCCGTCCGCAGCAGCACCTCGCCAAGCCCTCGCCGCCGCCACGGGTCGCGAACACCCAGGCTGTGGATCCAGCCCAGCGTCGTGTCGCCACCTCGCTCCGGGAACGAGAGCGCGAATCCCGCCAGCTCGGCTCCGGCCCAGGCCAGATGCCACAACGAGTGGTCGAAGCCACGTGCGCCGAGATAGAAGTCGCGGAACCACTCCGGTGTGATTTCCTGGTGGAACGGGTCGTCGGCGAACGCCTCGTTGAGCGAGCCGCGAAGCGGCTCGGCGTCCCCGTCGCGATAGGGAACCACCCTGAACTCCGGTGCCACCACACCGACCCCGGCGGCCCCGGCATCAAGCGATCTCGCCATCGTCAGCGACGAGCGCCACAACCGGTACCCACGCCGACCAACCGTCGCCTCCAGCTCGTGCCCGGCCGGGAACACCACCCGCACCTTGGCGATACCGCGCTCGAACGCCAGCGATTCCGCCCAGTCGAGGAACGTGTCCCAGTGGCCGGGCGCCGCGATGTCGACGGCGATCTCGTGCTCACGAATGTCAACGTCGCCGTACCCGACGACCACGCCGCCGATCTCCAGCACGCGCAGCCACTCGGGTGCGAAGGACTCCAGGCGGATCCAGCTGCGGATCTCCTCGGCGTCGAGCTGGCGGTCGGCACCGTAGGCGGCCGCGTACAGCGCCGCCACCGTCCCGGCATCTCCTTCACGGATCTGGCGCAGGGCAGCGGTCACGGGCGCACGTTCAGGAACTCTCGGCGTCGTGGCGGTCGACCCGCATGGCGGCAAGCTTGCCTGATTCCGTCCGGGACGATGGAGGGAAGGTCGGGACCGCCATCCTCCCGCGCGCGGGTAGCCTCGCCTCATGCCGGAGCTGCCCGAGGTCGAGACCGTCCGGCGTGCGCTTGCACCCACACTGACCGGCGCCCGGATCGAGCGTGCCGAGATCAACGACCCACGGCTGACGCGGCCGTTCGATCCGTCGCTCGTCGCCGGTGAGCTCCTCGGCGAGCGGGTCTCCGAGGTCGGCCGTCGTGGCAAGTATCTGATTGTCGGGTTCGAGTCGTCTCGTTCTCTGGTGGTTCACCTCCGCATGACGGGATCGTTTCGTACTGCCCCCCGCGGTGCCCTGCCCCAGGACGCCCATGGGCGTGCTGTTCTCAGTCTAGACAATGGATCGGACGTCATGTATCGGGACGTCCGCCGCTTCGGTACGTGGGATCTGCTCGAGGCCGGTGACCTGGACGCCTATCTCGACGACCGTCTGGGGCCGGAGCCGTTCGCGCGCAGCGTCACCGCCCGCAGCCTGGCCGCCCGTCTCGCGACACGGCAGGCGCCCATCAAGTCCGTGCTCCTCGATCAGCGCTTCCTGGCCGGCCTCGGGAACATCTATGTCGATGAGGCGCTCTGGTACGCCCGCATCAACCCTCGGCGCACGGCGGCGTCACTCGGCCTCGACGAGCTCGCGCGCATCGTCCGCGCCACGCGCAAGGCACTCGAGCTCGGCCTCCAGCGGCAGGGCGCGACCCTCCGCGACTATGCGAGGCCGGACGGCGGCTCCGGGACGATGCAGGACGAGTTCAGGGCCTACGGCCGCGCAGGGGAGCCGTGCCTGCGTTGCGGCAGCATGCTGGAGCGGGGCGTCGTCGGCGGGCGCGGGACGTCCTGGTGCCCCCGCTGCCAGCCGCTCTGATCCTCACCACACGGATACCGGACCTGTCCGAAAGTCTCACTAGTCCAGGGGGTTCAGGAAGCGTAAGCTGAGGACGATGACACGGATGACTCCCATGTCCCGTGTTCGGGCCCTCACCGCATCGGTGATCGTGGCTGCCATCGCCGTCTCGGCGGCAGCGGCCACGGATTACAGGGACGCGCGCGGAGACACGAGACCCGCGCCCGACATCGTCGGAGTCCGGGTCACGAACGACGACGCGGGGCGCATCACCTTCCGCGTGCTGCTCACGTCGCCGCTCGGGGCCAAAGCCGGACGGATCGTCGGCATCTCGGTGGACGGCGACCGGGACGAGACCACCGGTGACGATGCCGGGTTCGACGTCACCATGTCCGTCGACGGGAGGGACGTCACCTTCTCGCGGTGGAAGAACGGGAAGCTCCAGTCTGCAGCGCGGCTCAGGGGCTCGCGAGTCACCACTCCCGGAAACACCGTCATCTGGACGGTGCCCGTGGCCGAGCTCGGAGCCGAGACGTCGTTCGAGTTCGCCGCCTGGACGCGCTACTACCACGGCGCGATCGAGCTCGACGGTGACGATGCCCCGGCCGGCACGGCCTGGGCATACGAGCTCACGACCTAAGCCTGGATCCAAGCGGCTGACCGAGCGCTGCCCGCACGGCCCGGGCTCGCCGGCTGCAACCTCGCCTACACTCGACAGCGTGGCTCGCACGACCACCACTGAAGCGGTCGTGCTTCGCTCGTTTCGGCTCGGTGAGGCCGACCGGGTGCTGCACCTCTACACAGCCGACGCCGGCCGGGTCGGCGCCGTTGCGAAAGGGGTGCGGAAGACGAAGAGCCGGATGGGTGGGCGACTCGAGCCGTTCTCGCACGTCGAGCTCGTGCTGCACCGGGGTCGAGGTGAGCTGGCCACCGTCACCGGGGCCTCGCTCGTCCAGTCACACGATCGCATCCGCGCGAACAGCTACCGCCTCGCGGTCGGCACGATCGGGCTCGAGGCCACGCTGCGCCTGTTCACGGAGGAGGAACGGAACGAGCGCGCGTTCCTCGCCCTCACACGGTTCCTTGATGCTCTCGACCAGGCCCTGCCCACCGTCCCGCCACGACCCGCCATCTTCGATCCGCTCATTCTCAGCTTTCAGCTCAAGCTGCTCTGGATCTCCGGCTACCTCCCGCATCTCGGCGGCTGCGTCGAATGCGGTGCCGAGGAAGGCATCGTCGGGTTCTCCCCTGCTGCCGGCGGCGCCGTGTGCACGAACTGCGAGACAGGATCGATCGCCATCGGCTCTGACGGCCTGAACGGCATCGCAGGGCTCCTCCGCGCACCGATCGCAGACGCCCCGGCCGTGCCGCTCGGGGAGCATGGTGCGCGCGAGGCGCACCTCGTCGTCACGGCCTCCTACGAGCACCACGGCGGCTTCCGGCTGAAGACGGCGTGAGGTTGTAACCTCGGCTCCTTGCGAGCCCCGGAAAGGGCGCCCGCCGGCCTGCGGGTCAGACTGCGGCGTCGAGGAAGCGAGCGAGAACGACGTCGCGGTCCTCCGATTCCTCAGACGTCCCGGCTGCCTCGCCGCTTTCCGCGGACGTCTCGGCCGCATCCCGGCGGGCCTCGGCATCGAACAGCGGCGCCAACCGGGCCCGAGCTGCAGGGAGATCGACGCCCGCCCGCGCGGCCAGCTCGAGATCGATCGGCTCTGCAGCTTCCACGCCGACGCCGGCGTCGCGGCCGAGCAGATCCGCGATCCGGACGAGTGCAGCCATGCCGGTGGCACCGTCGTGATCGTGATCGACGATGGCTGCGACATGCTGCGTCGGATAGCCCCAGCGCTCCGCGAGGAGCGCACCGATCTCAGCGTGTGTGAACCCGAGCCGCTCCTCCTCGAAGAGGCACAGCCGCTCGCCCGCGTCCGCGACGTCGAGCAGCTCGCCGAAGAGATCCGGCTCGAGCACGGCGATCACCGAGAGGCCGATGTTGTGCACCAGACCCCCGACGAGCGCCTCCTCGGGGTTGAGTGGCCGCGGAGCCAGCGCCCTGGCAGCAAGGCCCGTCCGCACCGCGTGCCGGTGCAGCTTCCGTCGAGGGCCCGCGTACTTCCAGCCGCCGGATGCGGCGAGACGCATCCCGGGGGTGGCCATGGCGAGGCTCTCGACGAAGGTCATGCCGAGACGGGAGACCGCCGTCGGCAGATCGCCGATGCGCGTCGAGCTTGCCGACCAGGCGCTGTTCGCGAGTCTCATCAGCATCGCCGCGAACCCCTCGTCTTGCTGCGCCTGCAAAGAAACCTCACGAGCGTCCGTATCTGGATCGCGGCACAGCTCGGCGATGCGCCAGAGCGTCCGCTGGTCGGCCATCGGCAGGTTCATCGCGCGCTCGAGAAGCGCGTCGCGCAAGATCGTTCCGCCCCCGCTGAGGGTCGTCATCCCCCGGTCATCGACCGGTCACGCCCGAAACTGAATCACCGGTGTGGGTCGTTCAGAAGCGCTCGAGGACGCCCTGAAGCGCGCCCTCGCCGATCAGCTGATCCTTGAGCTCGTTGCGGCCGGGAGCAGGCTCACGACGCACGACGCCGTCGTCACCCACGCGATACTGGCCGACCCACTCGAGCCGCGGGGAGTACACATGGACGGTGATGGCCGGCTCGCCCTGCCAATGCTGGACACGATGGATGTAGGTGGCGTCGCCCCGTCGTCGATCGCCCGCCGACAGGTGGCGCTCGATGGCCGGCATCCCGTACCTCATCTGATCCTCTCGCACCTGGCCTTCGGCGATACAGATCCCCACTGACGAGATGTAGTGATCGTGGAAACCGGTTCCGTGCCCCGGCATCCAGGTCAAGACCCACGCGTCCATGCGGTCGTCCTCGTAGAGAAGCTCGTACCGTCGCTGCGCAGGGTCGACACGTACAAGCGGCCGCCAGATCTCGGGTTGCGCGACGATGCCGGCGGCCACGCTCTCCAACTCCGCCGCGTCGAGAACGCCCCCGTGGGGCACGAGAGCGCCGAGCGAGTCGAGCGCGGCCTGGAAGAGAGGGGGGGGTGCGATGCCGGACATCACGTGTTCTACGCCGTTGTCGGCGTATCCGGATTGAACGTTACGGCAAACGGCGGTCGTCTGAGCGCCACGTCGACCTGGCGAAGGCCATCGCCGCGTCGCGGGTGCGCAGCTGGTCGCGGTTGCGAACGAGCCAGACAGCCAGGGAGCCGGTCAGGAGCGCGATGCCGAGCATGGCAGCGACATCGGCCAGGTTGAAGGCGATCGTGGCCTGTTCGCCGTTGATGATGAACGGATTCGGCACGAGGAACCCGTTGGCCAGGGCCGAGCCGACGTTGCCGAGGACACCGGCGATGAGCAGGCCGGCGGCAGCCGCAGCGAACGGCGCCGGGATCCGGGTGACGGCGACCAGCGTGGGCAGCAGCGCGATACAGAGCACCGCCCAGAGCGGTGAGCGCTCGTGGTAGGCCCACCACGGCGTGGTGGTGAGCGCCTTTACCCAGAGGTCGGCTGCGGTCACCGGCAATGCGACGATCAGCAGCGTCGTCAACTGCACATTCCGGCTCATGAACCGACGGTAGCAGCCCTACGCTGAGCCGCGCATCGCACGGCCCAAGGGAGGGCGTGAGGTACCCGGCGGGCGCCGTGCATCCCCGCCGCGGGCGTCTACGCGCCATGCGGTCGGAGCCCGCACGTTCGTGCGCCAGTTCGGTCACTCTCCCGCCGCGCGTGGAGTTCGCCGCCGCCGCGCCACGTGTGGGCTCCGCCCGCACGGCGCGTCCGGTTGCGTCAGTCCGTCTTCGGCGAGCGCCAAGGCGCGGCCAGCCGGTCCTGCAGCACAGCCCGCGCCTGCGCGAGCGGGATCCGATCCTGCGCGAGCGAGTCGCGGTCGCGGATGGTGACCGTGTCGTCCGCGAGCGTCTGCTCGTCCACGGTCAAAGCCCACGGGGTACCGATCTCGTCCTGGCGCCGGTAGCGGCGGCCGATCTGGCCACTGTCGTCGTACTCGACGGCGAGCACACGCCGGAGCTCCTCGTAGAGATCCCGTGCCTTTCCCGCCATGCCCGAGTCCCTGGCGATCAGCGGCAGCACGGCAGCCGTCACAGGGGCGATTCGGGGATGCAGGCGCAGCACGGTACGCTCTCGCTCGGCCACCGTCTCCTCGTCGTAGGAGTCCACGAGGAAGGCGAGCAGCGAGCGATTCACGCCCGCCGCAGGCTCGATCACGTGTGGCGTGTAGCGCTCCTGCGTCTGCGAGTCCACCCACTCCAGCTTCGTGCCGGAGTGGGCGGTGTGCTGGGTGAGGTCGAAGTCGCCGCGGTTGGCGATGCCCTCGAGCTCCGACCAGCCGATGGGGAAGAGGTACTCGATGTCGCTCGTGCCGCATGAGTAGTGGGAGAGCTCGTCCTCGTCGTGGGGTCGTACTCGCAAGTGGCTCTCGCGGATCCCGAGGTCGAGATACCAGCGGCGCCGCTCGTCGATCCAGTAGCGGTACCATTCCGCGGCCTCGGCCGGCGGTACGAAGAACTCCATCTCCATCTGCTCGAACTCGAGCGTGCGGAAGATGAAGTTGCCCGGCGTGATCTCGTTGCGGAAGGACTTGCCGATCTGCGCGATGCCGAACGGCGGCTTGCGGCGCGCCAGCTGCGCCACGTTCTTGAAGTTGATGAAGATGCCCTGCGCCGTCTCGGGCCGCAGGAAGACCCTGGCACCGGTCTCCTCGACCGGCCCTACGCGCGTCTCGAACATGAGGTTGAACTGGCGCGGCTCGGTCAGCTCGCAGTCCGTCGTCTCGCCAGGCTTCTTGCTCGGTCTCTGGCCGCACGAAGCGTCCTCGAGGTGGTCGGCCCGGAAACGCTTCTTGCAGAACTTGCAGTCGACGAGCGGGTCGCTGAAGCCTCCGACGTGGCCCGAGGCCTCCCACACCTTGGGGTGCAGGATGATCGAGGAGTCGAGCGCGACGATGTCCTCGCGCTCGCGCACCATCGCCTCCAGCCAACGTGCCTTCACGTTCTCCTTGAGCAGGACGCCGTAGTGGCCGTAGTCGTAGGTGTTGGCCAGGCCGCCGTAGATCTCGGAGGAGCTGAACACGAAGCCGCGCCGCTTGGCGAGCGAGACGATCTTCTCCATGGTCACGACGTCGGTCATCGACACACGGTAGCCGCGGGTCCCGCGAGGCTGATCGGTTCCCGCCCTACGATGCGGCCATGGCAGCCGCGAAGACGCCGGCGATCGCTGCCGCACAGGCGGCCGGCATCACGTACGCCGTGCACGAGTACGCCCACGATCCGGGCGCGGCAGCGTACGGGCTGGAAGCCGCAGAGAAGCTCGGGGTCGATCCCACGCGGGTGTTCAAGACTCTCGTGGTCACGGTGGACGGGCAACTCGGCGTGGCCCTCGTGCCCGTCCAGACCGAGCTCGACCTGCGCGCTCTCGGCAAGCGCGCGGCTCTGGCGGACGCCAGGCAGGCGGAGCGGACGACCGGATATGTCAAGGGCGGCATCTCGCCGCTCGGGCAGCGCACGTCGCTCCCGACGACGGTCGACGAGACGGCGTTCCTGCACGAGACGATCTTCGTCTCCGCAGGGCGGCGCGGTCTGGAGCTCGAACTGGCCCCGGACGATCTGGTGGCGCTCACCGGTGGCAGGGCGGCGCCGATCGCCAGATAGGGTCACCGCAGTGCTCCAGCTCTTCCAGATCACCGGGTCGGCCAGCTTCGCCGTGCGCGCGGCGCTCGAGGAGGGCGGCATCCCGTATGCGACCCATGACGTGCATCCGCGCCGACGCGACGAGACACCCGGGTTCGCCGAGGTCAATCCGCTGCTGCGGGTGGCCGCGATCCGCGACGGCGACGACTGCGTCTACGAGACGGGTGCCGTGCTCCTGTACCTGGTCGAGCGGTATCCAGAGGCCGGGCTCGGTCCCCAGCCGCGCGAGCCGGGCCGTGCCAACCTCCTGCGCTGGGTCACCTATTGCGCCAACACCCTGCACACGATCTGGTATCCCCTTCAATCCCCCACGTTGATGACCGACGGTGAGGGAGACACCGCGGGCATCGAGCGCAAGGGCCGGCAGAAGCTCGAGGCCGCCGGCTCGTACCTCGAGCGCGAGCTCGAGGGCCGCGAGTGGTGTCTCGGCAACCGGTTCAGCGTGGCGGACATCTATCTCTACATGCTCACGGGCTGGCAGAGCTACTCGGCGGATGGCACGCAGCTCGGCGGCCAGGCCGTGCAGGCCCATTTCGCGCGAGTGGGCGCACGATCCGCAATCGCGCGCACGCGAAAGCTCGACGACCTGGACGAGCGGTTGCAGCGCTTCCAGCCCGAGCTGCGCGGCGGCCGGCCGATCTAGATGACGCGGATGTCCCCGGACAGCCAACCCGTCGAGATCCACATCGTCTCCGACTCCACGGGTGAGACGGCCGCGCGGCTTGTGCTGGCGCTCGAGGCACAGTTCGCCGGATTGGCCTTCGAGGACATCCGCCACCCGCGCATCGAGAGTGTCGACGACCTGGAACGGGCCGTGGCGCGGGCGCGGGGACGCAGGGCCGTGATGGTGTACACGCTGGTCGAGCCGGCCTTGCGGGACGAGATGCGCCGACTGTGCCGCCGGGCGCGCGTCCACTACTGCGACTTGCTCGGCCACCCGATCGAATCGATCTCGCGCGTTGCCGGAGTCGCTGCGCGTATGGAGCCCGGCGTGCGCGTGCCTTTGGACGCGATGTACTTCAAGCGCATCGAGGCCATCGAGTTTGCGGTCAAGTACGACGACGGGGTGGGCGGCGGCCTGGACGAGGCGGATATCGTGCTCGTCGGCGTTTCCCGCACCTCGAAGACGCCGCTCTCCATCTTTCTCGGGTATCTCGGGCACAAGGCGGCGAACGTGCCGATCGTGATCGGGGTCGACCCCCCGGACGCGCTGTTCGACATCGATCGGGCGAAGATCGTGGGGCTGACCATCGATCCGCAGCGGCTGCACGAGATCCGCGAGGCACGCGTGCGGGCGATGGGTGCGCCGCGGCGCCAGTACGCGGAGATGAACGCGGTGTTCGAGGAGCTGGAGGCGGCGGAGGCGGTGCACCGCAGGCTGGCCTGCCCCGTGATCGACGTGTCGGATCTGTCGGTGGAAGAGACGGCGATGCGCATCATCCGCCTGGTCGACCGGCGGCAGGCGGAGCGGAGAGCCCGCTGAGCCGGCCGCGCAGCATCTGGAGGGCGGAGGGCCGGACCCTGGCCGACAAGGGCTGGGTTCCGGTGCGCTACTGGGCCACGTGGTGGTCGGCGCTCGGGGTGGCCGTCGTGCTCTTCTACGTGGTGCTGACCCCGATCTGGATGGGTCTGCGCGCGGCCGCGTGGGTGGCCGAGATCAGGGCGCGGGCCCGGCGCCGCGAGGACGTCGGGGAGAGCGTGGAAATCTAGTTCGGCCCGTTCGAACGTTGATCGGTAGGTCGGTGTTGGCCGCACGAGATTTCGAACGGTCGGCCGCTGCGCGGCCGGCTGTCCTTGTCGGGCGCCAGGCTCCGCTTCGCGGAGGGGCCGCAAGCGGCCCGGCGGCGCGTCAAGCGAAGGGCGTCGTCGCGAAGAGGACGGCGGCGAAGCAGCAGGCGAGCGCGAGGTCGTCGCAGAACCGGGCCAGGCGAAGCGATGCCGGCGCGCCCTGCCCCCTCAGCCGCAACGTATCGACACCCTCGTGGAGCAGGGCGGCGCTCAGGCCGGCCAGACCGGCCATCGTCATCGACGCCACCACCCCGACCGTCGCCCCAGGAACGAACACGCTGGCCAGGGCCGTGCTCGTCACCAGCACGGACCACCATTTCCCCATCCCTGTCGCATCTTGAACGATTTTTCGGACGGTGTCACGCGAAGGCTGCCCACGCGCGATTTCCCGGGATTCGAGTACGGTTGGATCGTGCCCGGCACCCGGTATGTCTACGACTTCGACGAGGATTCCGCAGGTGGGCGCGAGCTTCTCGGAGGCAAGGGCGTAGGACTCGCGGAGATGACGCAGCTGGGGGTTCCCGTCCCCGCCGGGTTCACGATCACGACCGATGCCTGCCGCGCGTATCTCGCCGCCGGGGGCTCGCCGCCGGACGGGCTGGATGCGGAGGTCGAGCGCCACATCGAGAGCCTGGAAGGCAAGGCCGGCAAGCGATTCGGCGATCCCGACGACCCCTTGCTCGTCTCCGTGCGCTCAGGCGCGGCGGTCTCGATGCCGGGCATGATGGACACGATTCTCAACCTCGGGCTGAACGACGTGGCGGTCGCGGGCCTCGCGCGTCGCTCCGGCAACCCGCGGTTCGCGTACGACTCGTATCGTCGCCTGATCCAGATGTTCGGCGAGGTCGTGAGCGGGGTGGATGGCCACCGCTTCGAGGACAGGCTGTCCCAGACGAAGGCCGAGCGTGGCGCGACGCTGGACGTCGAGCTCTCCGCCGAGGATCTTGCGGCGCTCGTCGAGCAGTTCAGGAGGATCTACGCCGAGTCGACCGGCACGCCTTTTCCGCAGGACGCCCGCGAGCAGCTCGCCCGTGCCTATCGCGCGGTGTTCGACTCCTGGAACGCGCCGCGGGCCCAGGTCTACCGTCGCACGTACGACATCCCCGACAATCTCGGGACTGCGGTCAACGTCTGCCAGATGGTCTTCGGCAACAAGGGGGCGACGTCGGGCACCGGCGTGCTCTTCACCCGCAACCCGTCGACGGGTGAGTCCGCGGTCTTCGGGGAGTTCCTGATCGACGCCCAGGGTGAGGACGTGGTCGCCGGCATCCGCACGCCCGAGCCGATCGACCGCATGCGCGAGGAGCTCCCTCAGGCGTACGGCCAGCTCGTCGACACGATCGACCGGCTCGAACGCCACTACCGGGACCTGCAGGACATCGAGTTCACGGTCGAGGAGGGCACGCTCTACCTGCTGCAGACGCGGACGGGCAAGCGCACCGCTCAAGCTGCACTGCGGGTCGCGGTGGAGATGGTCGACGAGGGGCTGATCAGTCGCGAAGAGGCCGTGGCGCGGATCGATCCGGCCCAGCTCGACCAGCTCCTGCACCCGCGCATCGACCCTTCCGCGCGCCTCGAGATCGCTGCGCGCGGCCTGAACGCCTCTCCCGGCGCCGCCTGCGGGGCGATCGTGCTCGATGCCGACACGGCCGAGGAGCGCGGCAAGGCGGGCGATCCGGTGATTCTCGTCCGTTGGGAGACGACACCCGACGACATCCACGGCCTGATCCACGCGCAGGGCGTGCTGACCGCGCACGGCGGGATGACGTCCCACGCAGCGGTGGTGGCGCGCGGCATGGGCAAACCGTGTGTGGCCGGGTGCGAAGGGCTGCAGATCGACGCCGCCGCCGGCGTGGTGATCCTCGGTGACCGCGAGCTGCGCGTCGGGGACATGCTGACGATCGACGGCGGCACCGGCACCGTGATGGTCGGGGAGGTCGATCTCGTGGCGCCGGCGATCGACGAGAATTTCGGCACCATCCTCGAGTGGGCGGACGCCATGCGCCGGCTCCGCGTCCGGGCGAACGCCGACACGCCGGAGGACGCAGCCCGCGCCCGTGAGTTCGGCGCCGAGGGCATCGGTCTGTGCCGCACGGAGCACATGTTCATGGCCCAGGACCGGCTGCCGATCGTGCAGGAGATGATCCTCGCCGCGAGCGAGGAGGACCGGCGCCTCGCGCTCGACCGTCTGCTCCCCGTACAGCAAGCCGACTTCGAGGGGATCTTCGAGGCGATGGCCGGGTACCCCGTCACCATCCGATTGCTCGATCCGCCGCTCCACGAGTTCCTGCCGTCTCTCGCGGAGGCCACCTCGGGCGAGATGCGGCGGCGCATCGAGCAGCTGCACGAAGCGAACCCGATGCTCGGCACGCGCGGCTGCCGGCTCGGCCTGCAGTACCCGGAGATCTACGAGATGCAGGTACGGGCCATCGTCAACGCCGCCGCCGCGGTCGGCGAACGCACCGGGCAGCCCCCGCTCGTCGAGATCATGCATCCGCTCGTCGGCTTCGCGGAGGAGCTCCGCCGTTTGCGCGCGCTCACGGCGCATGTCGCGAGTGAGCGACCCGAGGTGGAGTACCACTGCGGCACGATGATCGAGTTGCCCCGCGCCTGCCTGCGCGCAGACGAGATCGCGGAGATCGCCGACTTCTGCTCGTTCGGCACGAACGATCTCACGCAGACCACGCTCGGCTTCTCGCGCGACGACGCCGAAGGCAAGTTCCTCACCTACTACCTGGAGCACGGCATCCTGGAGCGCAACCCGTTCGAGGTGCTCGACCAGGAGGGCGTGGGCGACCTGATGCGGATCGCGGTCGAGCGTGGCCGTGCGGTCAAGCCCGACCTGAAGCTGGGGATCTGCGGCGAGCACGGCGGTGAGCCGAGGTCGGTGGCCTTCTGCCACGACCTGGGGCTCGACTACGTCAGCTGCTCGCCGTTCCGGGTGCCCGTGGCCCGGCTGGCCGCTGCGCAGGCGGCGCTCCGGGAGGCCGGAGTGACCGCAGTCGTCATCGGCGGGTAGGGGCGAGGCTCACGTGCGGGCTCTGCCCGCACGGCGCGTTGCGTCCCGGCCGGGCGGTTGCCGCAGGAGGCACCCGCCCCGGCGGTAGAGTCCGGACATGAAATCCGACACGCTCGTCACGCTCGTCATCGCCGCCATCGCGATCCTCTTCGTCCTCACGATTCTCGCGCGCACGGTGCGCATCGTCCCGCAGGCGCGTGCCGGGCTCGTAGAGCGACTCGGCCGCTACCATCGCACGCTCGATCCGGGTCTGCACTTCCTGATGCCGTTGGTCGACCGGCTGCGCCCCCTCGTCGATCTCCGCGAGCAGGTGGTGGCGTTCCCGCCGCAGCCGGTGATCACCCAGGACAACGTGACGATCTCGATCGACACGGTCTTCTACTTCACCGTCACCGACCCGTTCCGCGCCACCTACGAGGTGGCGAGCTTGCTCACTGCGATCGAGCAGCTGACCGTGACCACGCTCCGCAACGTGATCGGCTCGCTCTCCCTGGAGGAGGTGCTCACGTCGAGGGACAAGATCAACGCCGATCTCCGCATCGTGCTCGACGAGGCGACGGAGCGCTGGGGCCTGCGCGTCATCCGTATCGAGCTGAAGTCGATCGATCCACCGAGCTCGATCCAGGAGGCGATGGAGAAGCAGATGCGCGCCGAGCGCGACAAGAGGGCCGCCATCCTCACCGCCGAGGGCGCCAAGCAGTCGCAGATCCTCACGGCGGAGGGGGAGAAGACCGGGGCCATCCTGCGCGCGGAGGGTGAGAAGGAAGCGGCGATCCTGCGCGCGCAGGGTGAGGCGGAGGCCACCCGTCAGGTCTTCCGGGCCATCCACGACGGCGGTCCCTCGCCGGATCTGCTGGCGTACCAGTACATCCAGAACCTGCCCAAGGTGGCCGACGGGCGCGGCATGAGCCTGATGCTGGTGCCCTCCGACGCGATGGCGGCAATGGGTGCCGTGGCCGCGCTCGGCGGAGGCTTCCAGGCCGGCAAGGACGCCACCGGCACGGACAAGGAGTAGCAGCGGTGGACGGTGCTGCAGGTCTTGTCATCTGGCTGGTGGTTGCGCTCGTCCTCGTCGGCGTCGAGGCCGCGACCCTCGCGTTCATCGCGCTCTATCTCGCCGTGGGCGGCGTGGGAGCCGCCATCGTGGCAGCGGCTGGAGGGAACGTGGGGATGCAGATCGCCGTGTTCGCCGTGGTCTCGATCGCCTCGCTCCTGCTCACCCGGAAGCCGTTGATGCGTGCGCTCAACAAGACACCGGTCGTGGTGTCCAATGCGCCCACGGTCGTCGGCAAGCGGGCCGTGGTGATGGTGCCGATCCACGCGGGAACCGGCGAGCGCGGCCAGGTGCGCGTGGGCACGGAGTTCTGGAGCGCGGTCTCGGCCGACGAGTCGCCGATCGCCGAGGGCGCGACCGTCGTGGTCGCGGCGATCGAGGGTGTCACCCTCGTCGTCCGCCCCGCCTGAACTGGATGACGGGACGAGTCGGCGGGCCCAAGAGCGGAGCGTCCGCGCGGTGTGCGGCCCCGCTCCAACCCCGCCTGCCGCATCGGCTTGACGAGACGGTGACGGCTCAACCCGACCAATTCGGAATCAATCATCTGCAGGGACAACCGCACCGATCGCCGACCCTCTGCAGAGGGTCCTGACCTTGAGAACGCCTCGAGGTCGGAAGCCCCGAAACGCAGAGGGGCGCCTGGCGGCGCCCCTCGCAGATTGTGGCGATCTGGCTTCGGCGCTACCGCACCGAGACCGTCTTCGAGCTCGCGGTGAACGCGCTGACCGTCCATCCCGAGCACGGCACGCCCAGCTCGTTGTTCTTGAAGACGTCCTTGCACAGGGTCGCAGCGGCCTCGGGGGTGTTGGAGAACTCGGGGCTGACGACACGCGCCTGGAAGCGCACCTGCTTGGCGGCCTTCCCCAGCGCCAGCGAAAACGTGCCGTCGTCCTTCGAGACCACGCTCTTGAGGCGCTTGAGTGCTCCTGTCTTGCCGGCGCCCCAGAGCGTGACGCGCTCCGCGAAGCCCTCACCGCCCTGTGTCACCTTGCCGGTGAGAGTGATCTTGCCGGCCGTCCGCTTACCCTTCAGAGTCACCGCTCCGGGCAGGATCACGCTGACGGCGGCAACCGTGCCGGCCGCGTTGACCTGGCCGACAGCGGGCGTCCACGGCGTCCAGAAGCTGAACCAGACGGCCTCGGTCTGCGGGCTGAAGATCCCGTTGAACGTGAGGTCGGCGCTCAGGAACTTGGCCCCGAACGTGGCACCACCCTTGTCGGTGGGGATATCGGGCGGGGCCAGGCAGAAGACGAGTTGCGCCGAGCCGAGCTGGGTCTGCGCGCCGGCGGTGGGGACGATGTAGGCGGGCAGGTTGATCGTCTGCCCGGCAGCGGAGAGGACGAGCAGGTAGGTCGCGCTTGGCGGGAGCGCCCCGATACAGGCCGTCTGCGATGCGGCCGGAATCGCTCCGGGCGGCGCCACGATGATGTCACCTGCGAGGGGGAGCAGGGCGCCTCCGAGCGCGAGTGCGCTCACCTGTGCCTGCACCGTGCCGACCTTGGCTCCGGGAGCAGCGGTGGTGGTGACCGTCGTGCCCTCGGAGATGATGATCGCTGCGCGTGCCGTGGCGTCCTCGGCGACGTCTGCCTTCGCCACGATGCGGGTGGCGCCGCTGGCGTAGGAGACCGCCAGCGTCGGCTTCGTGTACGCGTTCGTGGCGGCAACGGCAGCCGCGACGAGGACGAGCGCGGCCGCAACCGCGATCGTCACGCCCAACAATCGCTTTCTCATGAATCCCTCCGGTTGGAATGTCTCGGTAGTTGCGTGACATGGTTGCACGCCGAGCGGGCGGTGTCATCCCGCCCGGTCTCACCCGGGACGAGGGAGCCGGACGGCGCGCGCTCAGATGGGATAGCTCTCGACGCGCACCGCGGCGACCACCACGGCGAGCACGGCCACGCCGACGGCGAGCCCGGGCCCGATCCACCGCGGTCGCATGTAGCGGGTGCGGAGCAGGGCATAGGCTGCGGCGGCACCGCCGATCAGCCCTCCGATATGGCCTCCGACGGAGATGTTGGGGATGGCGAAGGTGAGTGCCAGGTTGAGCACGATCAATCCCATCGCCTGCCCTGCGAACGATCCGGTCTGCACGAACTCCCAGATCAGGAGCGCGCCCAGCAGGCCGAAGATGCCGCCGGACGCGCCGACGGTGACGGCGTTCTGATCGGAGAGGATGAGCGCTCCCGCTGATCCTGCAAGCCCGGCTGCGGCGTAGACGAGCAGGAACCTCGTGGTGCCGAGCATCTGCTCGACAGCGGAGCCGATCGAGTAGAGCGCGAACATGTTGAAGGCGATGTGGAGCACGCTTGCGTGCAGGAACGCGGATGTGGCGAGCCGCCACCATTCGCCGTCGGCCACACCGATCCCGGCGAAGGACGACCCGCCGATGAGTGCGCCGTTCTCGATCAGCCAGCCGCCGGGACGGCTCAAGCCGGCGCCCTGTGCCACCGTGATCAGGTAGACGAGAAGATTCAGGGCGACGAGAGTGACCGTCGCCGGCGCGTCACTCCGCGCCACCGTGTGCTTCGCGGTCCGTGCCTGCCGCCGCAGCTCACCCTTCTGCCGCCCGACCGCCGCGTGCTCCGGGCAGCGGATCCCCACGGGCGCGAAGCTCATGCACTGCTCGCAGATCGGCCGCTCGCACTCCGAACAGGAGACCCGGGTCTCGCGTTTCGGGTGCCGGTAGCAGTACTGCGTGTCGTCGGCCGAGACGGACATGTCCGGCTAGCGTACCGGCGTGCGTGTCCACGTCGCCTTCACTCCCGCCGACGGGACGGCAGCGCCGACGGGTGTCGTGATCGACGTGATTCGAGCCACCTCCACCATCTGCCAGGCGCTCGCCTCGGGCTACGAGGAGGTCTACTGTTCCGCGGAGATCGAGGATGCCCGGCGCCTGCGCGACGAGCTCGAGGGGGTCACGCTCGGGGGCGAGCGGCTCGGCGTGAAGATCGACGGCTTCGATCTCGGCAACTCACCGCAGGAGTACGTGGAGCCGCGCTCGCGGATCGTCTCCACGTCCACCACGAACGGGACGCGCGCGATCGTGGCTGCGGCGGAGCGCTGCGAGCGCGTGTACGTCGCCTCGCTGCTCAACCTGGCGGCCGTGACGGCGGCGGCCGCCGCGCATGGGGAGGACGTAGTCATCGTCTGCGCCGGTGTCAAGGGCGACCCGTGCCTCGACGACACCTATGTCGCGGGGCGGATCGCACAGTCGCTCGCGTGCGAGAAGACCGACGCCGCAGAGATGGCTGTCCGCCTGGTCGGCTCGTACGGCGGCGCCGAGGAGGCGCTGCGCCAGTCGCGCTCGGGACGGAACCTGATCAACCACGGCCCCGAGCTCGAGGCCGACATCCGGCGCTGTGCGCGCGAGAGCGTGCTCGACGTGGTGCCCCGGTTCACCGGCAGGCACGGCGTGGCGGCGGTCGTCCGGCTCTGATGGGCGAGACTCGGCCGCCCGTCTCCACCGGTCGCGGCCTCGACCGCAGCGGACCGGCGATGCGACTGTACGAGAAGGCGAAACGGCTTGGCACCTGGAACCCGAGTGATCTCGACCTGACGCAGGATGCGCAGGACTGGGAGCGGTTCGACGACACCGAGCGCGATGTCCTGCTCCGGCTCGGGGCGCTGTTCGTGGCAGGTGAGGAAGGCGTGACCGTCGACCTGCTCCCGCTGGTGCAGGCGATCGCGGCAGAAGGAAGGCTCGAGGAGGAGCTGTACCTGACGACGTTCCTGTGGGAGGAGGGGAAGCACGTCGACTTCTTCGCTCGCTTCCTGGGCGAGGTGGCCGGTGTGTCGGACGAGCTTGCCGGGTATCTGACGCCGAGCTACCGACGGGTCGTGCTCGAGGAGCTGCCGGCGGCGATGGGTGCCTTGCGCTCCGACCCGTCGGCCGCCGCCCAGGTTCGCGCGGTGGTGACCTACACGATGATCGTAGAGGGCGTGCTCGCGGAGACCGGCTACCACGGATTCTTCGAGGCGCTGGAGCGCGGTGGTTTCCTGCCCGGGGTGCGCGAGGGGGTGCGTCTCGTCAAGCGGGACGAGGCGCGTCACATCGCCTACGGCCTGTTTCTGCTCTCCCGCCTGATCGCCGAGCAACCCGAGCTGCTGGTTGTCGCGCAGGCGCGGATGGACGAGCTGCTGGAGCCGGCGCTCGGGGTCGTCCTGGAGACGTTCGCGCCCTACGACCCGATGCCGTTCGGGCTGGAGCTGAACGGCTTCCTTGCCTTCGCAACCGGCCAGTTCCAGAGCCGGTTGGAGCGCATCGTGCGCGGTGCCCGCGAGGGCGGTTTGGCACAGGCGGTGGCGCTGGCGCACGCCGACGTGGACGCGGTGGGGGAGTAGGACGGGTGGCCGGCTCGCAGGACCGTGATTCACACGCTGCCCGTGCCTCCTCCTTCGGAGCCGTGGCAGATGTGTACGAGCGCGCGCGACCGGGATATCCGGAGGCGGCGGTGTTGGCGCTCGCGGGTTCGAGCCCGTGCGATGTGCTCGATCTTGCCGCGGGCACGGGAAAGCTGACGCGGAGTCTGGTTGCGCTCGGCCACCGCGTGACCGCCGTCGATCCTTCACCTGAGATGCTGGCTGTGATCGAGCGGGACCTGGCCGGTGTGGTGCTACGGGTGGGCACGGCGGAGAAGATCCCTCTCGGCGACGGAACCCTCGATGTGGTCACGGTGGCCCAGGCCTTCCACTGGTTCGACCCCAGTCCGGCGTATCGCGAAATCGCCCGCGTGCTGCGGCCGGGGGGTGTGCTCGGCCTCGTCTGGAACTGGCGAGTGCCGTCCTCGGGGAGACCGAGCGTGGGGAGGTGCTGGCCGAAGTCGGCCGGTTGTACGACGAGGCCGCCGGGGCACAGGGTTTCGTGCTCCCCTACCTGATGCACGTGCACACCACGACGAGGCGCTGAGCTCAAGGTCTGGGGACAGTCCCCAGGGCATGTCCGTTTTGGACGCTTGCAGGCGAACGCATGTTCGTGTAGAACATATGTTCCTGTGATCGCCTGCCTTCTCGTCTCCGGCTTCGAGCTCCGTGCGGCGCTTCGCTCCCGGCCGAGGTTGGCGCTCGTCCCGGCGGCACTCGCACCACCGCCCACCGGGGAGCAGCGGGTGGGTGCGGTGACCGTCGCTGCCGAGCGCATGGGAGTCAGGCCGGGCCTGCCGCTCGGGGAAGCCCTCGCCACCTGCCCCGGGCTGGTGCTCGTCGAGCGGGATCCGGCTGCGGTGGAGGAGGAATGGGAGGCGCTCCTGCGCCGGCTGGAGGACGCAGGGTTCTCGGTCGATCCGGCCGAGCACGGTGTCGTCTATTTCGAGACGCGCGGAGTGGAGCGTCTCTACGGAGGGGTGGAGGCGGCGCTGACACGGGCGCTCGCCTCCGTCGGGCCGGCCTGGGATCCGCGTGCGGGAGCCGGTGATCGCCGGTTCGTCGCCCTGGCGGCGGCGAGCGTCGCGCGGGCCGGGCAGGCAGTGATCGTCGAGGGGAAGGGGGAGAAGGCGTTTCTCGAGCCGCTCCCACTCTCGCTCCTACCGCTCGAACAGGAACGCTACGCCGAGCTGGAAGCACTCGGCGTCCGTTCCCTCGGAGCATTCGCCCACCTGCCGGGCGAGGCTGTCGCGGAGCGGCTGGGGCCGGAGGGGAAGCGGGCGTGGAGCCTGGCACGCGGCGGGGAACGCCGTCGCGTGGCCGGGCGATCTCCCGCGGCAGAGCTGGTCGAGGCGCTCTCCTTCCCCGAGGCGGTCGGCAACGAGCTGACGCTGCGCCGCGCGTTCGCGGCGTTGCTCGACCGGCTGGTGGCGCGCCCGGAACGGGCAGGACGACCATTTCGCAAGATCGCTCTCTCCGCCAGGCTCGTCGGGGGCGGCTCCTGGCGCCGCACCACGACCCTGCGCGACGCCACGTCCGAACGGGGCCGGCTACGGGACGCCCTCGCCGGCAAGCTCGTCGAGATTCCCTCCCCGGTACTGGAGTTACGGCTCGAGGTCGTGGAGCTTGCAGAGCACGCCGGCCAGCAACTCTCGCTCGTCGAACCGGAAGGGCAGGAGGCGAGTGCGCGTCTGAGTGAAGGGCTACGGCAGGTGCGGGCGAGTGCCGGCGCGGGCTCGGTGTGCGCAGTCGTGGAAGTTGCTCCGTGGTCGCGCATCCCGGAAGCGCGAGCGCTCGTCGTCCCGCGGGAGGCGTAGATGACCGCGGTGAGCAGAGCACATGCGTACACCCGAGGCCGGGCCGGTCGACTCAACGCCCCCCGCCCCGCGCTCGTCACCGCCGGTCTACGCGGTGTCCCGGAGAGCGTCGATCGTGAGAGCGTCGTCGCGGTGCGCGAGGAGTGGCGCGTCGTCGATCGCTGGTGGACGGACGAGCCGATCGACCGCCGCTACTTCGAGGTGGTTCTGGAGTCCGGCCGGAACACCGCCGTCTACTTCGACGGGGAGAGCAAGCGGTGGTTCACCCAGAAGGCATGAGAACCCGGATCTCCTATCCGGGAGCGATCGAGTGATCCTGTCCCACCGCGTCGTAGGCGAACGCATCCCATTCGTGCTGGTGCGAGGGCGGGATGACCACCCACTGACGAAAGTGCTCACCGCGACCCGACGGGTCGAACAGGTGCGCGCCCGGCACGGCCAACGCCCGGGCGTGGGTGGCGGGATCGGTGAGCTTGAACACCATCCCGGTGCGCGACAACCCGAACACCACGCGCCCAGCCCGCTGCACACACGGCATACCAAACACCCTGGAAGCTTTGCAAGAATGCTGCCAGGTCGTGATGGCGTCCACGATGTCCTCGTACCTCGCCTGGTGCCGGGACCGCGCCACAAGGAGACGATAGAGCGGGGCACAGTCAGGCGTGCCGGGCGGCCCTCGCGGGCCCCTTCAGGGGCTCGCAAGGAACTCGTGCTCGTGCCAGGACGCGGGGGGCACGCGTGCGCGTGTCAGCTGCCGGTGCCGACGAGCAGGTCTCTGCGCCCGAGGGAATGCCGGCCACCACCCGACAGGCAGGCCAGATGATTCGCGCCTCCTATGTCGAGCTGCACTGTCACTCCGCCTACTCGTTCCTCGACGGCGCCTCGCTGCCCGAGGAGCTGGCGGCGCAGGCGGCGTTGCTCGAGTATCCGGCGCTGGCGCTGACCGACCACGACGGGGTGTACGGCTCGCTCGAGTTCGCCCACGCGGCAAAGGGGCTCGGGGTGCGTCCGATCACCGGCGCCGAGGTCACGGTGGCCGGTGGGGCGCACATCACGCTGCTCGTCGAGACGCACGAGGGCTACGCCAACCTCTGCCGCCTGCTCACGGCTGCGCACGCCGGCACCCGGCCGGCCGGCAAGGAGCATCGGGTGTTGCTGCCGCCGGCCGTGAGCCTGGACACGGTCGAGCAACACGCCGCCGGACTCGTGTGCCTCTCGGGGTGCGGAAGGGATGGTCTCGGGCTCCGCGACCCCAACGGCACTGCCCGGCTGGCCACGGCGTTCGGTCGCGATCGCTTCTACGTCGAGCTGCAGCGGCTCTTCGAGCGCGGTGATGCCCGCCGCCATCTGCTGCTCCGCGACCTCGCCACGCACCTGGGGGTGGAGACGATCGCCACCGGCAACGTGCATGCCCACTCGGCGCGGCGGGCCGTGCTCCAGGACGCGCTCGTCGCCATTCGCTGCTGCACGACCCTCGAGGGCTGTGAGCCCGAGCGGCGGGGCAACCGCGAGGCTGTGCTGCGCCCGCCGCACGAGATGGCCGATCGTTTCGCCGGGATCGACCGGGGCGCGGCGGCCCGCACCGTGGAGCTGGCCGAGCGCCTCGAGTTCGACCTCACACAGGAGCTCGGCTATCGCTACCCGGATTTCTCGGAAGGACCAGACCCGGCGATCCGCCAGCTCGGCGAGATCTGCACGCGCGCCCTGCTCGACCGGTACGGCACGAGCGCTCCGCCGCTCCGCCGGCAGGCCGGGGAGCGCCTCGAAGGCGAGCTCCGCCTGATCGACGAGCTGGGCCTGGCCGGCTTCTTCCTGCTGCACTGGGAGGTGCTCGAGATCGCGCGCGGCTGTGCCAACGAGGTCCGCGGGCGAGACTCGCCACGCAACGTGCTCCCGCCGGGGCGGGGGCGCGGCAGCTCCGTGGGCTCGATCGTGTGCTACCTCACCGGTCTCTCGCACGTCGACCCGGTGGTCAACGGCCTCTCGCTCGGGCGCTTCCTCAACCGGGAGATGGTATCCGTGCCGGACATCGACCTGGACTTCCCCCGGGACATCCGCGAGAAGCTCATCGTCGCCGTCACCGAACGCTACGGCCGCGAGCACGCAGCGCTCGTCGCCACCTTCGCCACCTACCGCTCGCGTGGAGCGATACGCGATGTCGGCAAGGCGCTCGGCCTCCCGCACGCGGAGCTGGAGCGGCTGGCACGCACCACGGACGGCTGGGACGCCGGAGCGGTCGCCGACGAGGTGCGCAAGCTGCCCGATGGGGAGGACAAGGTGCGCTCGAAACGCTGGCGCGCCTTCCAGTTCCTGACGCGCGAGATCGCCCGCCTGCCGCGCCACGTCTCACAGCACCCGGGCGGCATGGTCATCTCCTCGCGGCCACTCGTGGAGCTCGTGCCGGTGCAGCCGGCGGCGATGGCAGGCCGTCAGCTCTGCCAGTGGGACAAGGACTCGTGCGCCGACGCCGGTTTCCTCAAGATCGACCTGCTCGGGCTCGGCATGCTCTCCTGCGTCGAGGACTGCGTCGACCAGATCACGCGGTTGCACGGCGAGCCGATCGATCTCTCCCGCATCCCGCTCGACGACGCGGCGGTGTTCAAGGAGATCCAGGACGCGGACACCGTCGGTGTCTTCCAGATCGAGTCCCGCGCGCAGATGCAGAGCCTGCTTCGCACGCGGCCGGAGACGATCGACGACCTCACCGTGCAGGTCGCGCTCGTGCGCCCCGGCCCCATCCAGGGGAAGGCGGTGCATCCCTACATCGAGCACCGGCGCCGCCTGCGGGAGGATCCCGCCTTCGTCTACCCGGTCGATCACGAGTCGCTCCGCGAGCCGCTCGCCGCCACGCTCGGAGTCGTCGTCTTCCAGGATCAGGTGCTCGACGTGGCCATGGCGCTCGCCGGGTTCAGCGTCGGCGAGGCCGAGAGCCTGCGCCGCGCGATGAGCCGCAAGCGCAGCCTGGCCGCGCTGGAGGCTCACCGGCAGCGGTTCGTCGAAGGTGCCGCCGGGAACGGGGTGGAGGAGACGACCGCGAACATCGTCTACGACAAGCTCGTCGGCTTCTCCGGCTTCGGCTTTCCCAAGTCCCATGCGGCGGCGTTCGGGCTGCTCGCCTACCAGTCCGCCTGGCTGCGCCACCACTACCCTGCGGAGTTCCTCTGCGCGCTGCTCAACGAGCAGCCGATGGGTTTCTACCCGCCCTCCAGCCTCGTCAGAGACGCCCGCCGGCGCGAGGTCGAGGTCGAGGCGCCCCACATCAACCTGAGCAGTGCCAGGTGCGCGCTCGAGGGCACGGGCTCGGCGCCGGCCGTCCGGATCGGGCTCGCCTACGTGCAGTCGGTGGGCATGGACGATGCGAAGCTGATCGTCGCGGAACGGGAGAGCAACGGCCCCTATGTCGACGTGGGCGATCTCGCACGTCGCGCCTCCGTCTCACGTGACGCACTCGATGCGCTCGTTCGCAGCGGCGCCTGCGACACGTGGGGGCGTCGGCGCGATCTGCTCTGGGATCTCGGTCTCGCCATCCGTCCCCGCTCGGTCGAAGGGACACGCGGCACGGTCAAGCAGCTCCCGCTCGAGCTCCAGCCGACGGTGGCCACGCCGGCGCTTCCCGATCTCACCCGGTGGGAGCGGATGCTCGCCGACTACCGTGAGACCGGGCTCTCCGTCGGGGTGCACCCGCTCACGCTGCTCCGTCCACATCTCGCATCAGACGTGCTCGCGAGCGTGGAGCTGAACGAGCGCCCGCACGGCTCACAGGTCGTCTTCGCGGGTCTCGCCGTGGCCCGGCAACGACCGTCCACGGCGAAGGGCATCGTCTTCATGCTGCTCGAGGACGAGCACGGTCACGTCAACCTCGTCGTGCAGGCGGACGTCTACGAACGCCACCGGGCGATCGTCCGGGCCGAGCCGCTGCTGCTCGTCCGCGGCCGCTTCGAGCACGTTCAGCGCAACCGCAACGTGCTCGTGAGCTCGCTCGAGAGCCTGTCGCCGCTGGCCCGCCGCGTGGCCGCCTCGGACGACGTCGTCGCAGCCCTCCCGCGCGCCCACCACTTCGGGCACCGCTGAGCATGCGAGCTCCGGTCGCCTGCCGGTGCCCGGCATACTCGGCGCGTGGCAGAAGGAAACGAGGACGCACTCCGCCTCTACACGCGGTACGGCTTCGTGCCCTGGCTGGTGAGCCTGGTCGGCACGATTCCCGCGGCCGAGACCCGAGACTCGACCTGATGCCGACTCGTTCCCGCCAGGTCCGCTACACGCCCCGCAGGGTGCGTCTTCGCCGTGCCGCGCGCGAGCGGGTCGGCCGGTTGACTCCGGCGGCCTGGCCTCTGTTGCAGACCGCGGCCGCATCAGGGCTCGCCTGGTGGATCTGCCAGGAGCTCCTGCATCACCGGCGACCGGTGTTCGCCGCCGTCACCACGATCGTGGCCATGGGGGCAAGCGCGGGCCGCCGCGGCCGTCAGGTCATCACCATCGTCGTCGCCACGGCGCTCGGGATCGGGCTCGGCGATCTCCTGCTCACGGCGCTCGGAGCCGGGCCTGCGGGCGTGGCTGCCGTGGTGCTGATCGCCATGACCCTGGCGATTCTGATCGACCCCGATCCGTTGTTCACGACCAATGTCGCCATCTCCGGGATGATCTTCGTTGCCGCCGAGCGAACGCAGGGGCTGACACCGGATCGGCTGTTCGACGGTCTCGTCGGGGGCGTCGTCGCCATCGTGTTCAGTGTCTTCCTGTTCCCGCTCTCCCCGGTCAGGCACGTGCTCGAAACCGCCGGCCCTGTGCTCGACACCGTGCGCTCCGCCCTCGAGGACACGGCGACCGCGCTACGCAGGGGGAATCCAGCTCGCAGCGAGCGCGCTCGCCAGCGTGTCTTCGATCATCCTGCGATCGCCGACGCGCTCCGGCTGGGCCAGGATGTGACGCGAATCGCGATCCGGCGCCGCGGCGATCGCGGGCGTGTGCTCCGGCAGGCGGCGGTGCTCGAGCATCTGCCGCACATTGCGCGCACCACCCACGTGCTGGCCGGTGTGGCACACCGCATCGTCCGGGAGCGCGGGGCCGCGCCGCCGCTCGCCGGCTTCGTGGACGAGTTAGCCTCCGGTATCGAGGCACTCGGCCGCTGGCTGGTCGACGAGTCGCCCACGGCGCGCGACGAGACGAGGGCCCACGCGCAACAAGCGTTGTCGCTGACGACCGCTCTTGGCACCGGCGACGGTCTGGCCGTGGGCACGCTTCTTCATCTCTCCCAGTCGGTCGCGCGGCGCCTGCTCCTCGCTATCGGCGACGAGCTCCCGGCGCAGGACGACACGCTCGTCCCGCGCTAGTGCGGCATCTTCTAACGTTTGACCTGATCGCGTGTTGCAGCTCCGGGTGAACCGTTGGGAGACACCGCGCCAGGCGCCTTGCGGGAAGGTCAGGCGCGCGCGAACCCGGCCTCGACGTAGCGGCCGGCTTCGACGAATCCGAGGCGGCGGTAGGCGGCGATGGCCGGGGCGTTGTCGGCATGGACGTTGAGGGCGACCGTGTCCACCCCGTCGTCGTCTCTGAGCAGCGTGCACAGCCGGGCACACAACTCGCGGGCCAGCCCCCGACCACGCGCGCCTGGAGCGGTCGCAACGTTGCCAAGGGCCGCCACCTTGTAGGCGGGGGAGTAGACGTGGAGCCCCGCGATGCAGAGCAGTTCGCCGTCCTCGCGCAGGCCCAGGTAGCGCCCGGTCTCGAGCATGCGCGGCTCGAACCAGGAGCCGGGATAGGCGGCGGCATAGAACGCCTCGATCTCCGGCAGTTCGTCCGGGGTGAGGACCGCGACCCGTGGGTCGACAGGCGTAGTGAGCGGCCCCAGGTGGCGGAGCCCGAGCTTGAGGTGGGGCGCCGCTTCGACCGTCGTCTCGAGCGAGGCCTCGAACACCGGCAGCAGCGAGGGAGAGAGGTGCACGTAGATCCGGTCGGGAAGCACCGGGAGGAGGGTTTCGGCGAACGCCGTCGCGTCCCCTGGCCGCCCTGTCTCGAGCAGCAGCAGCACCGGTACGTCAGGCTCTTGGTAGAGCAGCGCGACCTGCTCGAAGCCGTAGCCTCGATCCCAGGCCCACCAGCGGGTGTGTGGCCAGAAGAACTCGTCGAGATCGCCGAGCGCGTATGCATGCAAGGCCGCGTCGCGGCGGAAGAACGCCGCGAGCGCCACGCGGTCGCGCGTCTCGACCAGGCTCATGGGTACCTCCGCACCGGCGTGAGCCCTACGCGGCGTCTCAGGAGCCGCGGCGGCGGGACCGTAGCCTGGCCAGGAGCACGACACCGCCGAGTGCGGCGAGGGCCTTCCCGGCTCGGCGCCCGGAGCGCTTCGCGTCGACCGCGAGCTCCGTCAGCCTCGCATCCAGCTGGGCTCGTTCCACTTCGATCTCGGCCCGGATCTGCTCGGGTGAGCGGTGGTCAGCTTGCGCCATCGGCACGGCCCTCCTTGTCGCCCCTCGCCCCCGAGATCATCACTGCGCACGCGGCCGCGAGCGCAGCGACGACGGACAGCAGGATGCCTGCGACGATGAGGATCGCCGCCCACACCGGTACCAACGAGGCCAGGGCAGCCGCCACGGCGGCGAGCAGGAACATCACGAGAAGCGGTGCGAGGAGGATCGCCAGGAGGCCAAGCCCGGCGGCGACCCCGAAGCGGGTCGCCTTCGCCCTGAGCTCGACGGTCTTCAACTCGAGCTCGAGCTTGGCGAGACGCGCGGCATGCTCGGCGATCGCGCGCCCGGCTTCGATCGGATTTGACGACGGTGTGACCGGCAAGCTCCCGCTCCTTCGGCATGGCGCGCCGAACCTTGGAACGCCATCTTGCCTCAAGAGCGCCCGTGCCTGCGCCGTCCTCGGGTCATCGAAAACCGGGCCAGCCGGTGAGGGCCGGCCGGGCACCGACCGGGTCTGTTGCAGTACCAGGCCTGAAGGTCTGACACTGGTGCGGCTCGTCCGGCTACCAGCCGGCGACGCGCCGCACCTCGTCCAGCGTGGTGATCCCTGCAACCGCGAGCCGCATGCCGTCGTCTCGGAGGGTGAACATGCCCTGCTCGACGGCGAAGGCCTCGATCTCGCGGGTCGGCCGGCCGACGAGCGTGGCCAGGTCGTCCGTGATCGTCATCACCTCGTGGATGCCGGTGCGGCCCCGGTAGCCAGTGTCGCCGCACTCGCGGCAGCCCACCGGCCGCATCAGGGTCACGGGGCCGTAGAAGTCCGGGACGCGCATCTCGCGTAGCTCCTCCATGGTCGGCTCGTAGGTCTCGGAGCACAGGGTGCAGACCTTGCGCACGAGCCGCTGGCTCATGATGCAGTTGATGGCAGTGGCGATGATGCCGCGGTCGACGCCGATGTCGTCGAGGCGCTGGACTGCGGCCGCCGCGGTCTGCGCGTGAAGTGTGGTCAGCACGAGATGGCCCGTCATGGCGGCGCGGAACGCGATCTGCGCCGTTTCCTCGTCGCGGATCTCACCGACCAGGATCACGTCGGGGTCGCTTCGCAGCACGGTGCGCAAGCCGCTGGCGAAGGTGAGGCCGGCGCGCACGTTGACCTCGATCTGGTCGAGACCCGCCGCGCGATACTCGACCGGATCCTCGATTGTGACGAGTGAGCGGTCGGGGGTGTTGAGCATGTTCAGGCAGGCATAGAGGGTCGTCGTCTTGCCTGATCCGGTCGGGCCGCAGACGACGACGGAGCCGAACGGCTGCGCGATTGCACGCTGGAGCGCCGCCTGGCTCCGCGAGAACATGCCGAGCTCGTCGAGAGATGCGGGTGCGTCACGCTGGTTGAGGATGCGAAGGGTCGTCTTCTCGCCGTGCGCGGTGGGGAGGACGGCGATACGGACATCGATCTGCTGGGATCCGCGCTTGATGGCAACGCGCCCGTCCTGCGGGGCGCGGCGCTCGGCGATGTCCAGGCTGCCCATCACCTTCAGGCGGCTGGTCACCCCGGCCGATTGGGTACCGGAGATGGACGTGATCTCGCGAAGCACCCCGTCGACCCGCGCGCGCACCAACATACGCTTGGCCTGCGGCGTGAAGTGGATGTCGGAGGCGCCGATGTCGATGGCCTTGGAGATCGCGCGGTTGACGAACAGCACGGCCGGCGTCTCGTGATCCATGTCGAGGACGGTGGCGTCGTCTCCGGAGACCTCGGGAACGTCCTCGATCATCTCGATCTGCGTCGCGCTGTCGTCGTTCATCTTGTCGATCACGTAGTCGATCGCACCGGCGGCGGCGACGGCGACGCGAACGGGCATGCCGAGGGCAAGACGAAGCTCGTCGGAGAACACGACGTTCGTCGGGTCGGCGACCGCGACCAGCACCGAGCCGTCGTCGTTGACCCGGACGGGGACCGCGTGGTAGCGGCGCGCCAGGTTCTCGGGCAGCAGCATCACGGCGTCCGCGTCCACATTCTCCGGTGTGACCTCCAGGTACTCGAGCTCGTGCTGCTCTGCGAGCACGCGGGCCACCGCCTGCTGTGACGTGAAGCCCGCATCGATGAGGATCTCGCCGAGCCGCTTGAGCGGCTGCGCACGCTTGAGCGCCAGGGCCCGCTCGAGGTTCTCAGCGGTGAGCGCGCCGTCTCGCACGAGTAGCGCGCCGATGGCAGGCCAAGGATTGCGGGCTGCTTCCACGGACGGGTTATCGGCAAGGGGTGTCCCCCGGATGAGGGACAATCGGGAAACGTGCGTGTCGTCGTGCAGCGGGTGTCAGAGGCGTCCGTCTCCGTTGCCGGTGCGGTCGTGGGCGCGTGCGGTCCGGGCTTGCTCATCCTGCTCGGGGTGGCCGAGGGCGACGACGCGGCGACCGCGGTGAGGACCGCGGCGAGGACGGCTCGTCTTCGCGTGTTCGCGAACGAGGACGGCAAGTTCGATCGCTCGCTCGTCGAGACTCGGGGTGAGGCCCTCGTGATCAGCCAGTTCACGCTGCTCGCGGACACCACGAAGGGCAATCGTCCCAGCTTCACCCGGGCCGCCCGCCCCGAGGATGCCGCGCCGCTCGTCGACACGTTTATCGAGGCTCTGCGCAACGAAGGTGTCTCGGTGGCCACTGGCCAGTTCGGGGCGGAGATGGCGGTCTCGCTCGTCAACGACGGGCCTGTGACGATCGTGCTCGACGTATGAGACGCCGCCTGACACCACTTGTCGCGGCCTTGGCAGCGGTCGCGGCGGCCGCCGCTGCGGGTGCGGGCGGGATGGGCGCTCAGACGGGCGCAGCCCCTGTCAGCCCGCGTACCCTCTTCACAGATGTCACCGCGGGCCCGACGCGCGGTGGCCCACTGGGTCTCGGTATCCCGATCACGATCTACGGCGCCGGCCTGGGCGACACCCGTGGCACGTCGACCGTGACCATCGGGGGGCGCGAGGTCGCCCGCTACGTCTCATGGGAGCAGGGTGCCGTCGCCGGGGGACGGCTCGATCGCATCGTCGTGCAACCCGGCCCCAAGGTCACGGGAGGCCCCATCGCCGTCCGCATCGGTGGCCGTCCGGCTGCGGGCCACGCCGCCTTCGTGCGCAGATCGGGTCGCATCCACTTCGTCGCCCCCACCGGATCGGACAGTTTCGCGTGCACCGAGGCCCGGCCCTGCTCGACGCTGCAGCACGTCGTCGATCGCGTGCTCCGCCCCGGCGACGCCGTCCTCGTGCGCGGGGGAGCGATCGCCGACGACGAGGTCTGGGTGCGAGCGGGTGCCGGTGGCCGCCCCGGAAGGCCGGTGGCGATCCTCGCCTACCCGGGGGAACGCCCGACGTTCGCGAGGGCGGCCCGGCCGGTGATCCTCGAAGGGAGCCACGTGACGCTCGCCGGGCTCGCCTTCCCGGGGGGCAAGGCCGTGGTCGCCGGAGCCGACGCCACCCGCGGCCTGCGTGTCGTCGGGAACAGCTTCAGCGGCACGCTCGGGTACGACGCCGTGGGCACCCACGGGACGGACATCCTCGTCGCCGGCAACGACTGCGACGCGCGCGGCAGCACCGTCGGGACACAGGGGCATTGCTTCTACGTTTCAAAGGGGCGGGACCTCCGTCTCCTGTACAACGTCGCCCGCGGCGCGCCGGGCTACGGGATCCACGTCTTCGACCAGCTGCGGCAGGCAGGCGAAGGCCGCCGGGTGATCGCCGACGTCCTCATCGAGGGCAACGTGCTGGCCTCCTCGAGCGAGCGCTCCGGGCTGATCCTGGCCATGGGTGACGAGGGCGGCCGAGGCAACCACATCACCGGCGTCCTGGTTCGCGGCAACGTCTTCACGGGCAACAACCACACAGGCATCGCAATCGGCCCACGTGTGGGAAGGGTGCGCATCGAGGGCAACACGTTCTGGGCGAACGGGCGCCAGGGCATCTCCGTGGCCGACGATCCGACGATCAGCGACGTGGTCATCACCCGCAACCTGATCGCGCAACCCGTCGCCGGTCCCTGCCGGTCGAACTGCTCCTGGTACCGGCGGGCACATGTCGAGACGGGTGCCCGAGCTCGCGCCGTCCGCGTGGCCGGCAACTGGTACGCGCCCGACCGGGTCACGCTCGGTGCCGATGACGCGGCGGCGCGGGTCGGTTCGGTGCGCCTCGCCGATCCGCAACGCGGCGACTTCACGGTCGTCGCGCCGGCAGGCGCTGCACGCTACGGGGCTCGGTGATCGGGCCGGCGGCACGGTGTGATCGGGAGCTGCGGTCGGTCGGCCCCGGCGGCTGACCACGGGTTCCGGACTCCTGCTACCGTAGAGGGACCACATTTCACCTGTCTTGGGGAAATGGGCGCGGTGGCGCCCATTTTTTGTGAGAGGACACGTTTCGAGAGGACACCGGAGAGAGCGTCAATGCCCGCAATCGACACCTGGAGCCGCGAGAAGGCCCTCACGGGGGAGGTCATCCCCATCGTCGAGCGAAGCGTGCCGGGGATCGAGGTGCTCGCCGTGGAACTGCTCTCGCCCGGTCGGTTCTGTGTCTACGTCGACCACGCGGAGGGCGTTGACTTCGCCCTCTGCGAGCGCGTCACGCGGGTCCTGGACGACTTCCGGACGAAGTACGCGGTCGACGTGTCCTCTCCAGGGCCGGATCGGCCGCTACGCAAGCCCGCGCACTTCCGCAGTGTCGAAGGGCGGCAGGTGCTGGTGCGGCTCGAGGCCGAGAGGACGAAGCGGCGAGGCGAGGTCGTCACCGCTGATGACAGCACCGTGACCTTGCGGATCAACGACGCAGAGATCGAGATCCCGTATGACGCAATCGTGCGGGCGAACCTGATCGACGAGGGATGGAAGGGATCATGAGCCAGGAGATCATCGACGGCATCCGAGCGATCGAGAGCGAGAAGGGCATCGAGACAGGCACCCTGATCTCGGCGCTCGAGGACGCGTTGCTCGCCGCGTACAGGAAGACCCCGGGCGCCGCCCGGCATGCCGACGTCATTCTCGACGATCTCGGCGAGTTCCGCGTCTTCTCCATCGTCATCCCTACAGATCTCGAGGAGCGCCTGGTCGAGGAAGCGATGGAGGCGAAGATCGAAGAGCTCGAGCGCATCGAGCAGGAGACCGGCGAGAAGCAGCACACGCTGATCAACGAGGTCGACCTCGAGCTCGACTGGGATCAAGTGCCGGCCGAGCAGATGCAGCGTGCGGACGTGACGCCTCACGACTTCGGTCGCATCGCCGCGATGACGGCGAAGCAGGTGATCCAGCAGCGCATCCGCGAGGCGGAGCGCGCGATCATGTACGAGGAGTACATCGACCGTCAGAGCGAGGTCGTGACCGGCATCGTGCAGCAGGCGGGCGACCGCAACAACGTGCTCGTCGATCTCGGCAAGGTCGAGGCGCTGCTCCCTCGCTCCGAGCAGGTGGACGGCGAACGGTACGAGCAGGGCTCCCGCATCAAGGCGGTCATCGTCGAGGTGCGTTCGGGCACCAAGGGGCCGCAGGTGATCCTCTCACGGAGGGCGCCGCAGCTGCTCGAGACGCTGTTCGAGCTGGAGGTGCCGGAGATCGCCGACGGGCTCGTGACGATCCGCGGCGTGGCTCGCGAGCCGGGATACCGCTCGAAGATCGCGGTCGAGTCCCACGTCCAGGGTGTCGACCCGGTCGGTGCGTGCGTCGGCCCGCGTGGCTCGCGCGTGCGGATGGTCGTCTCCGAGTTGCGCGGCGAGAAGATCGACATCATCCCGTGGAACACGGAGCCGGCCCGCTTCGTGGCCAAGGCCCTGTCGCCGGCGCGGGTGCGCGAGGTGTACATCGACGATGAGACGCGAGAGGCGACGGTCGTCGTGCCCGATGATCAGCTGGCGCTCGCCATCGGCAAGGAAGGCTTGAATGCCCGCCTCGCCGCCCGGCTCACCGGGTGGAAGGTAGACATCAAGTCCGACACGGAGTTCGCGCAGGAGGAGGCGCAGGCCGCTTTCGCGGGTGACGAGGGTGGGGAGGACTTCTCGGGGCGTTGCTCCGCGATTCTCACGAACGGCAAGCGTTGCCCGAACACCGCGCTGCCGGCCTCGCACTACTGCGGCGTGGCTGCACACCAGGAGCTGGCCAAGAGCGACCCGGACGGCAGTAAGGCCCGCGTCGCACTTGCCGCCGCACAGGCGCGCGAGATCGAGGCGGCGGCCGCGGCAGCCGACACGGGCGAGGCCGAAGACGTTGCCGTGGCCGCGGCGGCGGCTGTTGTGGAGAGCGTTGCACCACCCGTCGAGGTGGGGGTACCGGTGGTGCAGCCGGCAGACGGAGACGCGCCGGCCGACGCGTGAGCCACGAGCCCATCCGCACGTGCGCGGGCTGCGGCCGCAAGGCCGCGCAGTCGGCGCTCGTACGCTTCGCGGCGGTGCACGGTGTGTTGCGGGAGGGTCGGACCCTGCCGGGACGGGGCGTGTACACCTGCCGGCGGCAGCCCTGCTTCGAGCGGGCGCTGGCCACGAGGGGCTTCAATCGGGTGTTGCGCCGGACGGTGAAGATCGAACCGGGCCTTGCAGCCCTCTACACTGAGGATTGACCGATATGGCAGACGGAGCGAACAAGCCGAACAGACCGATCAGGCCCCGTACGGGCACGGCGGGCAAGAAGCGCCGCGTCGTGATCGAGGGCGGAGCGGCGCGAGGGCGCGACGCGCGCGGCCAGCGCGACCGCCCGGGCGGCGGGGGGCCACCGCAAGCGCGCCCGCAGCCGGTCGTCCCGACCGGCCCTGCGGTCGTCGAATCGGGTGTGACGATCCAGAATCTGTCGCAGGCGCTCGGTATCTCGCTGCCGCGGATCATCAAGTACCTGTTCGACCAGGGCCAGATGAAGACGGCCACCCAGTCGCTGACGGACGAGGAGGTGCAGCTGATCGCCCTCGAGTTCGAGCGTGAGGTGAAGATCAAGCACGCCGCCGACGACGACGAGCCAGAGATCTACGAGGACCTGGAAGCCGATCTCGTGGCCCGGCCGCCGGTGGTCACGATCATGGGGCACGTCGACCACGGCAAGACGACGCTGCTGGACGCGATTCGTGAGACCTCCGTCGTCGACACCGAGGCGGGTGGCATCACGCAGCACATCGGTGCGTATCAGGCCGAGATTGCGGGTCGCCGGGTCACCTTCCTCGACACGCCGGGTCACGAGGCGTTCACCGCCATGCGCGCCCGCGGCGCCAAGATCACCGACATCGCGGTGCTCGTGGTCGCGGCGGACGACGGCGTGATGCCGCAGACCAAGGAGTCCATCTCGCATGCGCGCGCCGCAGAGGTGCCGATCGTGGTCGCCATCAACAAGATCGACATGCCGGACGCGAACCCCGACCGGGTCAAGAGCGAGCTGGCGGCCGAAGGTCTGCAGCCCGAGGAATGGGGAGGTAGCACGCAGTTCTCGTCCGTCTCCGCGAAGCTGAAGGAGAACCTGCCGGATCTGCTCGAGCGCATCCTGCTCGTCGCCGACGCCGAGCTCGAGCTCACGGCCAATCCGAAGGCGGAGGCCTCCGGCCCGATCATCGAGTCGCGCCTGGACATCGGCCGCGGCCCGGTGGCGACGATGCTCGTTCAGCGCGGAACGCTCCGCGTGGGCGATGCGATCTGGGCGGGCGATGCTGCCGGCAAGGTGCGCGCCCTCTACGACTACCGCGGGGAACGCGTGAAGGAGGCCCGCCCGGGCGAGCCCGTGGAGATCCTCGGCTTCGATCGTCCGCCGCCGGCCGGCGAGCTGGCCCGCGTCGTCGAGCACGAGCGGCAGGCCAAGGACCTGGCGCACAAGCGTGCCGAGCGCCTGCGCCGCGAGCAGCTTGCGCAGCGCGCGAAGGGCGGCGTCTCCCTCGAGACGCTGTTCGCGCAGATGCAGGAGGGCGCGATCCAGGACCTGAACATCGTGCTCAAGGGCGATGTGCAGGGCTCGGTCGAGGCCATTCAGAGCGAGCTCGCCAAGATCGAGCACACCGAGGTGCGCGTGCAGGTGATCCACACCGGCGTCGGCGGCATCACCGAGAACGATGTCAACCTGGCGAGTGCCTCCAGCGCGCTCGTGATCGGATTCAACGTGCGGCCGAGCGCCGAGGCGCGCCTGCTGGCCGAGCGTGAAGGCGTGGACATCCGCACCTACCGCGTGATCTACCAGTTGACCGAGGATATCCAGCAGGCGCTCGTCGGCATGCTCTCGCCGGTCAAGACCGAGGAGACGATCGGCGAAGCCGAGGTGCGCGCGCTGTTCAAGGTCTCGCGGCTCGGCACGATCGCCGGCTGCATGGTCACACAGGGCGTCATCCGTCGCAACGGGCGGGTCCGCGTCGTCCGCGACGGCACCGTGATCTACGACACGACGATCGACCAGCTCAAGCGGTTCAAGGACGATGCGCGCGAGGTGAGCGAGGGGTTCGAGTGCGGCATCCTGCTCGCCGGGTTCAACGACGTAAAGGAGCAGGACGTCCTGGAGTGCTACGAGACACGCGAGATCGAGCGCACCGACCTCGAGACGCCCCTGCCCTCCTAGACGTGTCCGCCGGGTTCGTCGGCATCCTCTCCTTCGAGCTCTTCTTCCCGGAGAGTCACTCGTTGAAGGACAAGCGCATGCACCTCCGCTCCGTGAAGGCCCAGCTCGAGAACCGTCTCAGCTGCTCGATCGCCGAGGTCGACCATCACGACACGTGGCAGCGTACGCGGCTGACGCTGGCCTGTGTGGGCCGACGCCCGGCCGACGCCGAGAGGCTGCTGGACGAGGCCGACCGCTGGCTCCACGGCCAACAGTTCGAGGTGTTGCGGACCGATCGCGAGCTGGTCTCCTTGGAGGATCGCTAGTGCGGCATCTCCTAACGTTGGCCTGGAGCTTTGTTGGTGTGGGGACCGCACTGAAGCGTTGGGAGGCACCGCACTGATGGCCTCCGGCGCTCGCATGCGGCGGGTGGACGAGTCGGTCAAGCAGGTGCTGTCGACGGCGATCGCCGAGCTCAAGGACCCGCGCATCGGCTTCGTCACGGTCACCGGTGTGGACACCACCCAGGATCTCGAACAGGCGACGGTGTGGGTGTCCGTGTACGGCACGGAGCGCGAGCGCGAGCTGACGCTCGCTGCCCTCACGAGTGCGGCCGGAGTCCTGCAGGGGCGGATCAACCGTGCACTGCATCTGCGCCGAACGCCCTTGTTGCGTTTTGCGCACGACGTGTCCGTGGAACGAGGGGTGCGCATGTCCCAGCTGATCGACGAGGTTGCCGCTTCGTCACCTCCTCCCACCGACCTGGAGGCCACCGATGACGGCCCGTCCTGACCTGCTGGCGGTGGTGGGGGCCATCCGGGCACACGACCGCTTCCTGGTCACCACCCACGTCAACCCCGACGGCGATGCGCTCGGGTCGCTGCTGGCCACCCACCTCACGCTGAAGGCGCTCGGGAAGGACTCGCTGATGGTCGTCGGGGGCCCGGTCCCGCTTCCGGGCGAGTATCGTTTTCTCGCGCTTCCCACGCTGGGCCTGCTGCGCGAGGCACCGGCCGATGCCGGCGATCGCGCCCTGGTGGCGGTGGACTGCGCGCAGGCCAGCCGCGTCTTCGACGAGAGCTTGCTGGCACGCGCTCCAGTCGTCGTCAACATCGATCATCATCACGACAACACGCGCTATGGATCTGTCGATCTCGTGGTCGACGGCGCGTCCTCGACCGCCGAGGTGCTGGTGGACGTGATCGACGAGCTGGGTGTCGAGCTCGACCCGACCATCGCCGTGGCGCTGTACACGGGTCTCGTCACCGACACCGGTCGCTTCCAGTACTCGAACACGACACCGGCGGCTCTGCGCCTCGCTGCCCGCCTCGTGGAGGCGGGTGCCGACGTCCGCAGGGTGTTCGAGTCGGTGTACGAGCATCAGCCCTACCCGAAGCTGAAGCTCCTGGCGCGTGCGCTGGAGCGGGCCAGGCGCTACGCCGACGATCGCGTCGTGGCCTCGTATCTGCTGCGCACCGACTTCCCCGAGGTGGGGGCCGACGAACCGTACTCGGAGGGTGTGATCGACCACCTTCGCGCCATCGACGGCGTGGAGCTGGCGGTGCTGCTGCGCGAGCCGCCGCGTGACGGTGTCACGCACCGCAAGGGCTCGCTCCGTGCCGCCACGGAGGCGTTGGACGTGTCGGCGATCGCGAGGACGTTCGGCGGCGGCGGCCACCGGCAGGCGGCTGGCTTCGAGAGCGAGCTGACCGTGGAGGAGATCACCGAGCAGGTCGTCGCGGCCTACCTTGCTCAACGCGGCGAAGGCTGATCCGAGTGGCGATCCCGAAGGGGCTCGATCCCACGGGGGTGATCCTCGTGGACAAGCCGGCAGGGCCGACGTCGTTCGCGGTGCTGGCAGGTGTGCGTTCGCGAACCCGGGCCAAGACCGGGCACGCGGGCACGCTCGACCCTTTCGCCACAGGCCTCCTGCTCCTGCTCTCAGGGCGCGCCACGTCCGTGCAGGAACGGTTCATGAAGCTCGACAAGCGCTACGTGACCGAGATCGATCTCACCCGTTGCACGTCCACCGGTGACGTGGACGGGGAGGTGACCAGCGAGCGCGACCCGCTGGACGGTGCAGAGCTCCTGCACGCGCTGGACGAGATGCGCGGCGCGGTCGACCTGCCGATCCCCACGGCGTCCGCGGTCAAGATCGACGGCCGGCGCGCCTACGAGCTCCACCGCCAGGGCATCGCGGTGGAGATGCCGGTGCGCACGATGCAGGTGCACGAGCTCAGGGTGCTGACGGCGGGGGCGGGCTCCGTCACGCTCGAGCTGCATGTCGGCTCGGGTACCTACGTGCGCTCGATCGCGGAGGCGCTCGGCGGGCACTGCAGGGCACTCCGCCGGACGACGATCGGCCCGTTCTCCGTGGCGGAGGCCGATCCCGATGTTGTCGTACCTCTCGCCGACGCCTTGCTGCGGCTGACCGCGCCGTGACCGTCGTCGTCAGGCCGGAGGAGCTGAGCCGCCGGCCGCGTGCCGTGGCCATCGGCACCTTCGACGGCGTCCACCGGGGGCATCGCTCGGTGATCTCCGCTGCGGTCGCCTCTGGCCTGGCGCCGACCGTGGTCACGTTTGATCCCCATCCTCGGGCGGCCCTCGGCAACCGTGTGGAGCTGATCTCCACGCTGGAGCGGAGGCTCGAGCTGCTGGAGGAGTGCGGGGCCGCGGACCTGCTCGTCGTCCCCTTCACGGCGGAGCTGATGCGGCTCACCCCGGAGGAGTTCGCCCGGCACTACCTACTCGGGATCGGGGCCGAGGCTGTCGCGGCGGGGGACGACTTCCGCTTCGGGGCCCGGCGCTCGGGCGACCTCGGTGTGCTCGAACGGCTCGGGCTCAGGCGCCTCGACGTCCCGCACGTCGACGGTGTCTCCTCGACCGAGATCCGTGCAGCCGTGCGTGCGGGTGACGTCGTACGGGCCGCACACCTGCTCGGCCGGCCGTTCGAGCTCGAGGGTGTCGTCGTCTCCGGTGACCAGCGCGGAGCGGAGTTGGGGTACCCCACGGCCAACATCCAGCAGGACATGCGGCTGCTCTACCCGGGGGACGGTGTCTACGCCGGCGCGGCACTCGGGTATCGCGCAGCGGTCTCGGTCGGCACGAACCCGCACTTCGGGGGTACCGAGCGGCGCATCGAGCCCTTCCTGCTCGACTTCGACGGCGATCTCTACGACCGACGGCTCGTGGTCGAGCTCTGGGAACGGCTTCGTGGGCAGGAGGTGTTCGAGAGCGAGCTGGCGCTCGTCGAGCAGATCGGCCGCGACGTCGAGGCGACGCGCTCCGCCCTGCGACCGGGCTGATGGCGGGGCTCCGGCGCGCCGGACGGGCGCCGAAGCCCCGCCGGGAACGTGCTACTCCTCGCCGCCCCCGCCACTCAGCACGGTGTCGAAACAGAGATGGCTGAGGTCGTACCACTTGCCGCTTCGCGGGTTGAGCCCCGCGTGCAGCCCGGAGGCCGAGGCCACGCCTGGATCGAACGTCCAGGGCAGGTAGTCGGTGCCGCCCTTGGCGACGACGGACGTCACGAGGTGCGTTGCAGCATCGGTCGTGAAGTCGAACAGCTGACCTTCGGGCGTATCGGTGACGACGATCGTCACAGACCCGGTCTCGGTGCCGAACGGCATGGCATAGGTGCCCGAGACGACGGGCTCGATCTTCGTGCCCGCGCAGACGGGATTGAAGGCCGGGCGGCCGGCAAACGCGACCTGTGAGGCGAGAGCCAGCGAGAGGACGAGCGCCAGGGCGGCGCCCGTGAGGAGCTTGTGCATGTGCGGTAGGACCTTTCTCGAAGCGGCCCGGAGGGCGGGCCTGGCGGACGATGCCTCGAGGGCATCGGTGCGTGGTACGGCAACGCGAGACTTGTTCGAGTGAAAGCGCTGGAGGCAACGGCTGGTAGCATGGAGGTAGACCCCGGTCTCGGCTTCGGCGTGCTCTTCCTCACACGAAGCGGGGATCGACGGTGACATCTCGAACGAAGGAGCCAGTGATGGCACTCACCAAGGAAGTCAAGCTGGAGCTGATCGAAAAACACGGACGGGACGGGAAGGACACCGGCTCGACCGAGGTGCAGGTGGCGATGCTCACCAAGCGCATCAGTGACCTCACCGAGCACCTCCGCACCCACCCGAAGGACCACTACTCGCGGCGCGGGCTCCTCAAGCTCGTCGGTCAGCGGCGGCGGTTCCTCAACTACCTCCAGCGCACCAATCTCGAGGGCTACAGGGCCCTCATCAAGGAGCTCGGCCTGCGGCGCTAGCCGCCAACGAAGCTCCTGCGGAAGGCGGGAGGTGGGCGTTTGATCGAGCGTGCGGCAAGGATCCGTGTCGGCGCTGGCTCAAACTTCCACCTTTCGCGAACACGGACGTGAAGGGAAAGACAAGCACATGAGCACGAATACCGGGCGTCAAGCCACGGTGTCGGTGCAGATCGGTGGTCACGAGATCACCTTCGACACCGGCAAGCTCGCCAAGCAGGCGGACGGCGCAGTCGTCGTTCGTAGCGGCGACACGATGATCCTGGCCACGGCCGTCGGCCGGCAGGAGGCGCGTCCCGACGCGGACTTCTTCCCGCTGACCGTCGATGTCGAGGAGCGGATGTACGCCGCCGGGAAGATTCCTGGCGGCTTCTTCAAGCGCGAAGGTCGCGCCACCGAGCGCGCCACGCTGACCGCGCGCATGATCGACCGCCCGATCCGGCCGTTGTGGCCGAAGGGCTTCAAGAACGAGGTGCAGGTCATCTGCACCGTCCTCTCCGCCGACCTGCAGACGGGGCACGACATCCTCTGCATCAACGGGGCCTCGGCGGCCCTGGCCATCTCCTCGCTCCCGTTCCTGGGACCGGTGGGCGCGGTCCGCATTGCGCACATCGAAGGTGAGCTGGTCGTCAACCCGTCGCTCCAGGAGCTCGACGACTCCGCCCTCGACCTGGTCGTGGTCGGCACCCGTGAGGCGCTGACCATGGTCGAGGCGGGTGCGCAGGAGATCCCGGAGGACACGATCCTCGAGGCCCTCGAGCTCGCCCATACCGAGATCCGCCGCATCTGCGATGCGATCGACGATCTCGCCCGTCAGGCCGGGAAGCCGAAGTGGATCGACGTGGCGCTGAATGCGGAGCTGGCCGGGGCACACCTCGACGCGATCGGCAAGCGGATCGGCGAGGTGGGGTTGGCCGCAGCCGCCGGAATCGTCGACGAGCTGCTGGTGACGGCCGGACCGAGCATTTCCATGAGCTCGACCGAAGCCGACCTCGTCCGCGAGCTGCAGGTGCGGAACGGGTTGCAGGCGGCGCTCGAGAAAGCACGTGGCGAAGCTGCGAAGGCGGCCGTCGCCGCGCAGTTCGAGGCCGAGCTGCGGGGACTCACCGATGCCGAGCAGGACTCGAAGGAGCTGAAGTCGCGCAAGCGCGACCTGCTCTACTCGCGGATCGTCGACGAGACGTCGCTGCCTTTCCCGGGCGGCGGCGAGAACGGCGAGCGTGACGTGCTGACCCGCGGCTCGCTGAAGAAGGCGGCGGACGCGATCTACAAGGACCTCGTCCGCGTGAAGATCGCCGTCGAGAAGCGCCGCCCGGATGGGCGTGGCACGGAGGAGATCCGGCCGATCATGACCGAGGTCGGTGTCTCACCGCGTACGCACGGGTCGGCGCTGTTCCAGCGCGGGCAGACGCAGATCATGACGCTCTGCACCCTCGGCACCGCCAAGGAGGGGCAGCGCATCGACGATCTCTCCCTGGAGACCGATCGCCGGTACATGCACCACTACAACTTCCCGCCGTTCTCGGTCGGTGAGACCGGATTCATGCGAGGACCGAAACGCCGAGACATAGGTCACGGCGCACTGGCGCAGCGCTCGCTGGAGCCGGTGATCCCCACCGCCGAGGACTTCCCGTACACCATCCGCCTCGTCTCGGAGACGCTCGAGTCGAACGGATCGTCGTCCATGGGCTCGGTCTGCGGTTCGACGATGGCGCTCATGCACGCGGGCGTGCCGATCTCGTCGCCGGTGTCCGGCATCGCCATGGGCCTCGTCAAGGAGGGTGACGACTACGTCATCCTCACCGATATCCAGGGCGCCGAGGACCATCTCGGGGACATGGACTTCAAAGTCGCCGGCACCGCCGAGGGCATCACCGCCCTGCAGATGGACATCAAGATCACCGGTGTCACCCAGGAGATCATGCGGAACGCGCTCGAACAGGCCAAGCGGGCCCGTGCAGTCATTCTCGAGAAGATGCTCGAGACGATCGCGACGCCGTCGGTCGACCTCGCGAGTCATGCACCGCGCATCTCCTCGATCAAGATCAACCCGGAGTTCATCGGGATGATCATCGGCAAGGGCGGCGAGACGATCCGCTCGCTCGAGGCCGACTACGAAGTACAGATCGACATCCAGGAGGACGGCACGATCCTCATCTACGCGACGCAGGGCGACAAGGCCGACGCGGCCATCTCGACCATCGCTGCGATGACCAAGGAACCGGAGGCCGGCGACACCTACACCGGCAAGGTCGTGAAGACGACCGACTTCGGGGCCTTCGTCGAGCTGAAGAAGGGCACCGACGGGCTGCTCCACGTCTCGAACGTCGGCCCGGGCCGTGTCGCCCACATCGAGGACGTGATCGCCCGCGGTGATCTGCTCGACGTCGTCGTGCAGGAGATCGACAAGGAGCGCGGCCGCATCGGCCTCAAGCTGGTGGCCAAGCACGAGGACGGCCAGCTGATCTCCCCGGAGACGCTGATCGAGCGGGCCAAGGACGCTCCTCCCCGTGAGCCGCGTGAGGAGCGACCCCGTGGCGGGGATCGCGATCGCGGCCGCGGCGGCCGAGATCGCGACCGCGTCCGGCGAGACTAGAGCACTCGCTGGAGCTAGGACAGAGGCAGGGGGGCGGCGCCAGCCGCCCTCCTGCCTCGCCCAGCGCACGTTTATTCCTGCGAGGGAGGTGCGGGCGTTAGGCAGCTGTGACGAGACCGAGTTGGAGCAGGCGCTCGACGAGTTCGACTGCGCCGGCCTCCAGCTCCCGGGACGGTGCCTCGGGCTGAGAGGCGTGCTCGAGAACGGTCCGAAGCGTGGACGTGCCGTCGAACCGACGCACGACATCAAGTCCCGCCTGATCCAGTCGAACTGCGACCGGCACACCCTCGTTCACGCGGAGGAGCGGTTGTCCCGCCTCCCAACCGGCGCCGCCTGGGTGATAGCTCAGGTCGATGCGCGCCTCCGGCACAACGGCGAAGGCCGCGCCGAGCAGCCTCTCGCGCGGCTTCGCGGCAAGGAGATCGTTGGCCTCGAGCAGGCGCTCGAGGTGCGTGGAAGCGGGGCTGAGGTCGCCCGCCGTGAGGCGCAGCTCGCTCCACCACGGCGATCCGGAGCGCCGCGCGCGCAGCACGAGAGCGCCATAGGCGATCTGCTCGATGCCCTCTGACGCGAAGTAGTCGGCCCACTCGTCGACACGGCGCGTGTAGCTCTCCAGATCGTCCCGGGCCTCGCGGTTCCAGCTGGCCGCGGCCGTGAGAGCGTCCTCGGCCACCGAGCACAGGAGGATCGCGTCACAGCCGCTGTCGCCGGCCCAGAGGCGCGGTTGGGCGGTGAGGTCGTCGTCGGAGGCGATCCAGCTGATCATGGCCGTCGCCACGCCGTCGACCGCCAGGACCGTGGGCAGCGAGCGGACGACCAACTCGCTGACGCCGTCGCGCGGAAGGAGGCCGTCGCGGTAGGTCAGCTCGGAGGCGGGAGAGATCACGTAGGGCGGGTTGCAGACCGCCAGCTCGAACGTCTCGCCCTCGAGCGGCTCGAAGAAGCTGCCCTGGCGGAACTCCACGTTCCCCACCTCGTTGAGGGCGGCGTTGAAGGTGGCGAACGCCAGCGCGCGCTCGTTCACGTCGGTCGCGACCACCCGTTCCGCGTGACGGGCCAGCAGCAACGCCTGGATTCCCAGGCCGGTGCCCAGGTCGAGCGCCCGCCCGACCTGGCGGCGGAGCGTGAGGTGCGCCAGCGCCGCGCTCGGGCGGTGCACCCCGGGCACGTGCTCCGCGCCGGCAGCCGAGTGCGGCCCGTCGGAAGCCAGCAGCAGGTCGTCGTGAGGGACGATCCGGACGAGGCCCTGGAGCTGTGCGCCCGATTCACGAACGAGACCCGTTGTGAGGAGGGCATCGATGTCGCCGAGCTGACGCTCGGCGGACTCGACCTCCACCGTCTCGCTCAGCAGGAACAGCTTGATCAAGAGTGCGAGGGCGTCCTCACGCGGGCCCAGCCGCCGCTGGTGGACGCGGGTCTCGCGGCGATCGAGGAGCCCGATCGAGCCGCCGGTGCCGGCCCGTCGCCCGTTGAGCGCTGCCGCAACTGCCGGAGCGTCGTATCCGGCCAGGCGGAACAGGCGGCGGACGCGAGCGGCTGCGCCCCCACCGGCCACCGGCACAGGCGCCGCGACGGTGAGCTGTGTCACAGCCCTGCGTTTTTCAGGACGTCCCAGCCCTCGGTGATCGTGTCGCCACTCGAGCCGTCCGCCTTCTGTGTCGTGTAGCTGACCTCGATCTTCGCGTAGACCAGGCTGAACTGATCGACAGGACGCAGTTCGCCCTCGCCGCCGGCAGTGCGGAAGCTCGACACAAGGACGTCCTCGAGGTGCACCTTGTAGAACTCGAGCGGCTTCTCCCCGGCTTTGCGCACCGTCAGGTCGGCGAGCTTGAGATGCTTGCCGCTGGCGGCGGCTGCAAAGAGCTTGGGAGAAGCGGCGCTGGTCTGCGCAACGAGCGTGAGATCCTCGAACAGGGCCTTTCCAGTTCCACCACCACCACCGCTGCTGCCGCCGCCGGTCTGGGTCAGGCCCCAGCTGAACGATTCGACCTCGATCTCGCCCTTGTGCTTGTCGTCGGTGCTCTCCCCCGCGATGGAGTCGATCTTGATGAACACGTCGGCCATGGCGCTTACGCCTCCAGAGTGGGCAGGGTCAGGGTGAATGCGAACGTCAACGATCGGCCCGGGAGCTCCGGAGCGGGCGCGATCGTGTAGCTGCCGGTAGCGCCAGCGAAGCGGCCGGTGCCGCCGACGACCGCATGGGAGGTCCCCTCGAGACCACCGGCGCCAAGCCCGAGCAGCAGGCCGTGCGGGAGCTCGAAGGTATGAAGCGAGCCCGTGCCGAGTGTTGCCGTGCGGAACGAGCCAACCGTCTGCCGGCGGTCGTCGAGGAGGTCGGCAAAGGGATCGATGGGGTGGGCCACGGCGTTCCTCGGGTGGCGGAAACCCGGAGCTGTCCGCAGGCCGGCGGCGTGGAGGCGGAGCTGCCCGTCTCGAGCGACGGTGCTCGGGGGTCGCGAGCCCCTGAGCGCGGCGGCGCTACCGGCGCCGATCCCGAGGGTGCCCGCGAGCGCGAGGCCGATGCGTCCGAGCGCCCGGCGACGTGTGGTGGGTGCCGTCATGGTCATGGTGGTCAGCTCCCGACGATCTGTTGGCCGGCGGTTGCGGCGGCGCCGAAGCGGTCTACGTAGATCGTTCCACCCGGCCCGCGCAGGAAGATCCCGCGGTCCGAGATGTCGATCCGGAAGCGTCCGTTCGGGCTGACGAGCGAGTTGGCGCCGGGCGCCCCGGCGGGGCCGCGTTCACCCTGTGGGCCCTGTGCGCCCGTCGCCCCGGCCGGGCCGGGGTCGCCCTGAACGCGCCATTCCAGCCGGCGAGCCACGGGACAGCGGTTCCAGCGCCGCTCCGATGTGACGATGTTCAGCTCGCCGTCACGACTGAGGCAGGCGCGGATCGTCTTGGCCTCCGTCGTCGAGACGCGGGCCCAGGCCGTCTGCGCGAGAAAGACGGCGATCAGCCCGAGCGCGAGGCCCGCGCCGAAACTCGGCCCACGTGAAAGGCGTTGGAACATGGCGACAGCTCCTTTGGAGCGAGGGACAGCGCCATGCAAGCGGAGCTTGGGGGCTGTGGATATCCCTCCGAAGCGGGTGTTCACGCCCTCGTTCGAGTGAGCCTGACGCGGCACGGATACGATCGCGGGATGCCCGCGCCTGCATTGACGACGTTGCCGCTCGGGGAACGCGTTGTCTCGGAGCGGATCAAGGGCATTCGCTCGGTCGCGCTCGGTATCTGGATCGGTGTCGGTTCTCGTGACGAGACCGAACAGCGCGCCGGCGTCTCGCATTTCATCGAGCACCTGCTGTTCAAGGGCTCCGAGCGGTACGGGGCCCAGGCCGTGGCGGAGATCTTCGACGGAATGGGCGCAGAGCTGAATGCCGCCACCTCCCGCGAGACGACGATGCTCTACGCGCGCGTGCCAGACGACGCGGTGGAGCAGGCGATGGACGTGATGCTGGACATGGTGTTCAGGCCGACCTTCGCCGATCTGGACAGCGAACGCGAGGTCGTGCTCGAGGAGATCGCCATGGTCGAGGACAACCCGCAGGACCTCGTTCACGATCTCGCCGGCGAGGCCGTGTTCGGACGGCACCCGCTCGGTCGTGCGGTGATCGGCCGGGCCGAGGTGATCTCCTCCGTCAGCCGCCGCGCCCTCCGCACCTACCACGCGGGCGCCTACTCCGCCCCGAACGTTGTCCTGGCTGCCGCCGGAAACATCGCGCACGAGCGGTTCGTGGATCTCGTCGCCGCCGGGCGGAGCAGGACGAAGGCGCCGGCGGCGCCGCTGCCGGCGCGGCGCGCCCTGGTCGACGCTCCGGGACCGGCACTCGTCTTCCAGCGCAAGCGCACCGAGCAGTACCACGTGGTGATCTCGGCGCCCGGCGTCTCGCGGATCGACGATCGCCGTTTCGCGCTGGCGTTGCTCGACGCGATCGTGGGTGGCTCCGCGTCGTCACGCCTGTTCCAGGAGATCCGGGAGAAGCGAGGCATGGCCTACAGCGTGTACAGCTTCTCCGCTCAGTTCGCCGAGACCGGGCAGGTTGGGATCTACATCGGCACGCGGCAGGAGAACCTCGCCGAGTGCCTGGAGATCACGGCGCGCGAGCTACGGGACGTCGGGGCCGGGAATCTCAGGGACGGTGAGCTGGAGCGGGCCAAGCTGAACATGCGCGGCCGGATCCTGCTCGCGCTCGAATCGACGTCAGCGCGGATGACCCGTCTCGGACGCTCGATCCTCACCGACGTTCCCCTGCTCGAGGTCCGGGAGACGATGGCTCTGATCGACGCCGTCACACCACGGGAGATCGCCGAGCTGGCGCGTGACCTGCTCGCGCCGGAGCTGTTGTCGGTGGCTGGGATCGGGCCCAGCGAACGTGCTTTCTACGCCGCGGCGGCGCGCGTCGCACCGGGGGCGGTGGCCAGGTGAGGATCGTGCTCTTCGGCCGGGAGGGCAAGGTCGGGTCGGTGCTCGGCCCGGGATTGCGCGCGGCCGGGCACGAGGTGACGGCCGTGGAGGTCGGCGAGGAGGTGACGCTCGCAGGCCACGACGCGGCGGTCGACTTCACCGCTCCGCAGTCCGTGCTGGGGAACGCCACGGCCTGCCTGGGGGCGGGTGTGCCGTGCGTGATCGGGACGACGGGTCTGAACGACGAAGGCCTCGCAGCCCTGGACGCCCTCGGGCGCTCCCGCGGGATCCAGTGTTTCGTGGTGCCCAACTTCGCGATCGGTGCGGTGCTGATGATGCGCTTCGCCGAGGAGGCGGCGAAGCACATGCCGCACGCGGAGATCGTCGAGCTGCATCACGAGACCAAGCTCGACGCGCCGTCGGGGACGGCGCTCGCCACCGCGCGCCGGATGGGCGGCGAGGTGCCGATCCACTCCGTGCGCCTTCCCGGCCTGATCGCCCACCAGGAGGTGATCCTGGGGGCGGCTGGTCAGTACCTGACGATCCGACACGACACCACGTCCCGGGAGGCCTTTGTACCTGGGGTGATGCTGGCACTTGCGCGCCTCGACCGGCTTCCCTTCGGGTTGACAGTGGGTCTTGACGCCGTGCTCTGACGCTGTCCCGACCCCGGGAGCTCGTCAACAGGACGGAGGCGCACCCAGGTGACCCGGCTGCGCCTCCGTCGACGTGCGCTGGAACGTGCTACTTGGCAGCGATCTTCTCGAGCAGCGCGACCATCTTCTCTTCTGCGGTCGGCTCCGCCGCCTCGTCCTTCTTCATCCGAGCCATGATCGCACCCACCGGCTTGACGACGAAGAAGAAGATGGCAGCCGCCGTCGCGACGAACGTGATCGTGTCGGTGATGAAGGCGCCGTACCTGAAGACGGCGTCGTTGATCGAGAAGGTGAGCCCGCTGAAGTCGGGCTTCCCGATGATCATCGCGACAATTGGCATCACGAGGTTGTTGACGAGCGAGTTGACGACTGCGCCGAACGCAACGCCCATCACGAAGGCGACTGCCAGGTCGACGATGTTGCCCTTCATGAGGAAACCCTTGAACTCGTTGAGCATCTCAACACCTTTCGGGAAACTGCGGACAGGACTGTCTATCAGGTCCCGGCGGAGATCGAACGGATCCCCGCGGGTCGAATCGCCACGGTCTAGGATGTCCAGGTGCTCGGGAGCGTCCTGACCGCCATTGTCACTCCCTTCGCCGCCCAGGGCGAGGTCGACTACGACGCGTTCAGGCGACTGGCCCGGTTCCTGATCGACAACGGCTCGGATGGCCTGGTGGTGTGCGGCACGACGGGGGAGGCGCCCACGCTCTCCGACGCCGAGCGCCTGTCGCTGTTCGAGACAGCACTCGACGAGGTCGGCGACCGCGCCACCGTGATCGCCGGTACCGGTACCTATGACACGGCCCACACGATCCACCTGACCCGCGAGGCCGAGAAGCTCGGTGTGCACGGCGCACTCGTCGTCACTCCGTACTACTCGAAGCCGCCGCAGCGGGCCATCGTCGCTCATTTCCAGGCCATCGCCGCCTCGACGGAACTGCCCATCGTCGCCTACAACATCCCGGCCCGGGTCGTGATCAACATCGAGCCTGCCACGTTCACCCGGCTCGCGGCCATCGACAATGTCGTCGCCGTCAAGCAGGCCCGTCCCGAGCTGGACGAGGCGCGGCACATCGTCGACGTGGGGCTGGCCCTCTACGCCGGGGACGACGATCTCATCTTCCCCTTCCTCCAGCTCGGCGGGACGGGGGGAATCTGCGTCCACACGCATGTCGTCGGGCCTCAGGTGAAGCTGATGGTCGAGCGCTTCAAGGCCGGTGACGTGGACGGCGCAGCCGAGATCGACCGTGAGCTGGCTCCCTCGATCGAGTTGCTGCGCGTGACCACCAACCCGATTGCGATCAAGCAGGCGCTGACCCTGCTCGGTCACGACGTCGGCGGCCTGCGGCTGCCGCTGGTGGAGGCCGACGACGCGGAGACCGCCGCCGTACGCGGGTGCCTGGAGCGGCTCGGGCTGCTCTCACCCGTCGCAGCCTGACCGACCCGGAGGACACTCCCGGCAAGATGCTCCCGAGGTCGCCACTACACTGGGCAGCTGATGTCTGAAACCCTCCGCATCATCCCGCTCGGCGGTCTCGGCGAGGTCGGGAAGAACATGACCGTCTTCGAGTGCGGCGGCGACACGATCGTCGTGGACACCGGGCTCGCCTTCCCCCGTGACGAGCACCTCGGCGTCGACCTCGTGCTCCCGGACTTCGGCTATCTCACCGAGACGCGGGTCCGCGCGATCCTGCTCACCCACGGTCACGAGGATCACGTGGGCGCCCTGCCGTACGTGCTGCGCGAGGTCGAGGTCGAGGAGATCATCGCCACGCGCCTGACCATGGCCCTCGTCAAGTCGAAGCTCGACGAGCACGGGTTGCTCGACAAGTGCACGCTCACCGAGGCCGGCCCCGAGGACGACCCCATGCAGCTGGGCGCCTTCACCATCGAGATGGTGCGTATGGCGCACTCGATCCCCGATGCGGTCGCGTTCGTGATCGAGACCGGGGCGGGGCGCGTCGTCCATACGGGCGACTGGAAGCTCGACCACACGCCGGTGGACGGCCAGAAGACCGACGTGGGACGGCTGGCGGAGCTCGGCAACAAGGGAGTCGACCTGTTGCTGGCAGACTCCACCAATGCCGAACGACCCGGCATGACCGGGTCGGAACGGCTCGTCGGCGAGGCCTTCCGGCAGATCATCCCGCTGCGTACCGGGCGGATCATCGTCGCCTCGTTCGCCTCCAACATCCACCGCATGCAGCAAGCCGCGGAGGTGGCGATCGAGGACGGTCGCAAGGTCGCCGTGGTCGGACGCTCCGCCCGTAAGAACATGAACATCGCCCGCAACCTCGGCTTCGTCGACCTTCCGGACGACTCCATAGTCTCGCCGAAGGAGGCCATGGAGCTCCCGCCCGACGAGGTGCTGATCGTCTGTACGGGAAGCCAGGGCGAGCCAATGTCGGCGCTCACGCGCATCGCCTACGGCAACCACCCGAACGTCTCGGTGGAGCGCGGCGACACGGTGATCATCTCCGCGAAGCCCGTCCCCGGCAACGAGCTCCGCGTCCACGACTCGATCAACCGGCTGGCCAAGGCGGGGGCCGAGGTTCTGCATCAGGAGATCGCGAACGTGCACGTCTCCGGTCACGCCTGCGCCGAGGAGATGCGCACGCTGCTTTCCCTCGTCCGGCCCAAGGCCGTGATGCCGATCCACGGCGAGTACCGCATGCTCGCCGCCCATGCCGCTTTGGCCCGCGACGCGGGAGTCCCCGAGAGCGGCATCATCATCGCCGAGAACGGCTCCGTGGTCGAGCTCACGCCTCGCGGTGCCTCCATCGTCGATCGCATCGAGTCCGGCGTCACGTTCGTGGACGGGCTCGGTGTCGGGGACGTCGAGGACGTCGCGCTCCGCGATCGCCGGCGCCTGGCAGAGGACGGCGTGATCATCGTGGTCACCACTGTGGCGATTGCCGACGGCGGCGAGATCGCCCCTCCGGAGATCATCGCGCGTGGGGTGGCCGAGGACGACGAGCTGATGAACGAGGTGCGCGACGAGCTCGACGATCTCGTGGAGGAGCTCGCGGCCGACGGCATCACCGAGATCAAGCTGCTGCAGGAGCACGTGCACGAGGCGGTCGCCCGCGTCGTCTACAACAGGACACGCAGGCGACCGATGATCTTGCCGGTCGTCATCGAGGTCTGACCCATGGGCGCGCCGCAAGGCGAGCGGACATGAACTGGGCGGAGGTCATCACCGCGCATGCCGCGGACGACGTCACCGCCCGCAAGCTGACCGCACAGCTGCGCGCCTGCGAGGTCTCGGCGCTCGCCTTTTGCCGTCTACTCGAACGCTGGGCCCGTGGCGATGCAACACCCGCCACACCCGGAGCCCGGGTGGCGGCCCTCCGCCACGCCGCAGACCGCGCGGAGACGGCGCTCACGGGGCTGGAGGAGCCGCTGGCCCGCTACCTGGTGGAGCTGAACGCCGATCACGCCGAGGGCCTGTCGTGGTACGGCGGGCCGGGTGCAGCGGAGCTCGTCTCATGGGCGCCCGTCCTCGAACGCGCCGGCGTGCCCGTGTCGGCCGATCGCGTGACCTCCGTCTATCTCGAGCTGGCCGTGCTCGTCCGCGCGCTCGAGGGGCTCTCCGATGGTGCGCGGCTCGCCTCCATCCCGGACCGGGCCTCCCTGTGGGCCGGGCTCTTCGACCTGCGCGACACCCTCCTGCAGTCCACCGTGGACGATCTGCGCGCGCTCGCCGCGTGAGCGGGCCGCGCATCACGGTGGTCGGGTCGGTCAACCTCGACCTCGTGTGGGTCGGCGAGCGCCTGCCGCGACCGGGCGAGACCGTCACGGGCGGCACGTTCACCCGCATCCCGGGCGGCAAGGGTGCCAACCAGGCGCTGGCCTGCGCCCGGCTCGGCGCCTCCGTCACGCTGATCGCAGCGGTCGGCGAGGACGCTGCAGCGCGGGAGGCGCTCATCGAGCTCGAGGCCGGGGGTGTCGAGCTCGATCTTCGGCGGCACGCCGATCACGCCACGGGCGTCGCGCTGATCGAGGTGGATGCCGCCGGTGAGACAACGATCGCTGTCGCGCCCGGGGCGAACAACGCGCTCGGGCCCGTGATACTGCCTGCGCACGACGCGGTCCTCTGCCAGCTGGAGGTGCCGGACGCCGCGGTCGCCGCGGCCTGGGAGGCCTGTGGCGGGCTGTTCTGCCTGAACGCGGCACCGGCACGACCGATCGACGTGGACGCCGACCTGACCGTCGTCAACCGCCTCGAGCTGGAGACGCTGCGGCGCCGCGACGGGCTCGTCGCACTCACGTTGGGCGCCGAGGGCGCGGTGCTGCTGGAGGACGGGGAGGAGGTGGCCCGCGCCGCACCGCCGGCCGTGGTCGCGGTCGACGGCACCGGCGCCGGAGATGCGTTCACGGCGTGTCTCGTGGTCTCGCTGCTCGAGGGTCGCGATCACGGCGAGGCACTCGTGCGCGCGTGTGCGGCGGGCGCGCTGGCCGCTTCCAGACCGGGCGCCCAGCCCTCGCTGCCGTTCGCCCGCGAGGTCGACGAGATCCTCGCCCGCAGCGGGACCTGACCTACCTCACGTTCCCGATGTCGGGATGTGGCCCCGGGCACGCCGGCCACGCGAATCCCCACGTTGCAACAGTCTGTTGCAACGTCACCAGACGCCCCTGGTCAGAACGGGGTCCACGGGAGAGCTGAGCGAGCGGACGGCGTCGAGCACTCCCGGCGTCAGTGATACTCCCGCCTGTGAGGCCCACTCCGCTCATTCTCGACTGCGATCCTGGGCACGACGACGCGATCGCGCTTCTGCTCGCGCTCGCCAGCCCGGAGCTGGAGCTGCTCGGGGTCACGACCGTCCACGGCAACCAGACGCTCGAGAAGACCACCGCCAACGCGCTCCGCGTGCTCGAGCTGGTGGGACGCGGGGAGGTGACCGTGGCGATGGGCGCGGCGGTTCCGCTCAAGAGGGAGCTGACCGTAGCCGCCCACGTCCACGGCGAAAGCGGTCTCGACGGGCCCGTGCTGCCCGATCCCATACGTGTCGCCGAGCTCGACGCGGTGGCGCACATCGCGCGGTGGGTGGCCGATGCGGATCGCCCGGTCACGCTTGTCCCGACTGGGCCCTTGACCAACATCGCCACGTACCTCGAGCGCCACGGCCCGAATGGCATCGGGCGGATCGTCTCCATGGGCGGCGCGATCGCCGAGGGCAACATGACCCCGGCCGCCGAGTTCAACGTCTGGGCCGACCCGGAGGCCGCACAGATCGTCTACGACTCGGGGCTCGACGTAACGATGATCGGGCTCGACGTGACGCACAAGGCAGTGACCACGCCGGCCTTCAAGGACGACCTGCGGAGCAGCGGTCGGGTCGGCGGGTTCGTCGCCGAGCTTGTGGAGTTCTTCAGCGTGTACCACCGGGAGACCTACGGCTGGGAGGGCGCGCCGATCCACGACGCGGTGGCCGTCGCCCACGTGATCGACCCCTCCCTGGTGACCACGCGTCGCCGAAACGTCGAGGTGGAGCTGCAGTCCGAGCTCTGCCGGGGCCGCACGGTCGTCGATCTCTGGCAACGCACGGGGCGGCCAGCGAACGTGCACGTCGGGACCGATCTGGACACTTCTGGGTTCTTCCGGCTTCTGGCGCAGCGACTCCACCGGCTCGACGTCAGCTGACCCGTGCCATGGCACGTTGCAGCAGGGTGCTGCAGCGTCGGCGTTGTCACCGTCTGGGCCGATGGTGCGGACGGAGCGGACGCAGTGCTGTGGATTCGCTTCGTCAGAGCAACGTGGCCAGCCGGATCCCGAGCCACACGGCCAGGAGGCCGGCGGCAAGCGACCCGACGGAGTTCGCAAGCGCCGAGCCGAGGTGTCCGGCGTCGAGCAGGCGGTAGGTGTCGAGCGAAAGAGTGGAGAACGTCGTGTACGCCCCGAGCAGCCCGGTGAGCACGGCCGTGCGGATCCACGTGGCAGCCTCGAAGCGCGGCTCCATCCAGGTGGCCAGGAAGCCAACCAGGAACGCCCCGCTGATGTTGACGACGAAGATGCCGAGCGGGAACACCCCGCCGCGGGTGTCCAACGAGCGGTCGACGGCGTAGCGGGCGACAGCGCCCAGGGCTCCGGCCAGCGCAACGCCTGCGATTACGGGGACGGCCACCCGGGGGAGGATACGTCCCTGACCCGCCGAACCCGGCTGGAGCATGGCGGGGACGAGGAAGCGCGCAGCACCAAAGCGGCCGTCGGCCGCCGCCAGGCGCGGCGGCCGTAGCCGTCCTCCCGGGCGCGCGGCCAAGCCGGCACGAGCGCCGAGACGGCGCACGCATCACTACCCGGAGCTGTGGGGGCTCGTTTTCGCGGTGATCGGTCTCTTCGTGGCCGCAGTCCTGTGGTTCGGATGGGACGGCGGGCCTGTCGGCGCGAGGGTCGCCGGCTGGCTCTCGGAGGCGCTGGGGACGGGTGCCTACGTGCTGCCGGCCATCCTGCTTGCGGTCGGCGGCCTGATGCTCGTACGCAGCGCCATCGTCAGCGTGCAGCCCTTCCGCATCGGCGCCGTGGTGGGGCTCGCGGGCGTGCTCGTCACCCTTGGCGGCAGTCACGGCGGCTTCCTCGGGCAGATCACCGGTGGCGCGCTGGCCGAGGTCATCGGCGGCGGGTCGGTGCTCGTAGGGATCGCGCTCGTGCTCGCGGGGACCTTGCTGGTCACCGGCGCCTCAGCGGGAGCGCTGCTTCGCGGGTCGGGCGCCGTCGTGCTACGCGCCGGCGGCGCAGCCCGGCGCACGTTCAGGAGCTTCGATTGGGCTGCCGACGATTCGCTGGAGGATGTCTACGCGACGGAGCCTGCACCTGCCCCCAAGCGACGCAGCCGCGCCACCGGGCCGCTCGACGGCGCCGAGGCCTTCCCCGACATCGTCAGCGTCGACACCTCCGGCCCGCTCAGCATGGACCCGCCGTCGCTGCTCGGCTTCGACACGACCGAGGCCGACACGGATGAGTCGGTCGACGCCTCGTTGTTCCCCGATGCACCGCGGCAGGAGAGCGACTATCGGCTGCCCGATCGCTCCCTGCTCAAGATTTCCCCGCCCGTGCGTGGTGACTCCGCCGAGATCAGCGAGCGCACCGCCGTGACTCTGGTGGAGACGCTCAGGCACTTCGGCGTGGAGGCCACGATCGTCGGCACGATCGCCGGGCCACGGGTCGTGCGCTACGAGCTCCAGCTCGCACCGGGTACGAAGGTCTCCAAGGTCGCGGCACTGAAGGACGACCTCTCCTACGCGCTCGCCACGACCGAGATCCGTATCCTCGCACCCATTCCGGGCAAGCAGGCTGTGGGCGTGGAGGTGCCGAACCTGGCGCCGAAGCTCGTCACCCTGGGTGACATCTTCGACGACGTGCCGGCGACGGCAAGCCCGCTGTCGGTGTGGATCGGCAAGGACATCTCGGGGAACTCCGTGTGGACCGACCTGGCGCGCATGCCGCACCTGCTGATCGCAGGCACCACCGGCTCGGGCAAGTCGGGCTGCATCAACACGATCCTCACCTCGATCCTGCTGCGAGCCACGCCCGACGAGGCGCGGCTGATCCTGATCGACCCGAAACGCATCGAGCTCAACTACTACGAGTCCATCCCGCACCTGCTGACGCCGGTCGTCTCCAGCCCCAAGGAGGCGTCGGCGGTGCTGCAGAACGTCGTCGCGGAGATGGAGCGCCGCTACGAGCGGCTCTCGATCGTCCGTGCGCGCAACCTGTCCGAGGCGAACCGGGCCTTCAAGGCGCGCGGGGAGGACACGCTGCCGTACCTGCTCGTGGTCATCGACGAGCTGGCCGACCTGATGATGGTGTCGCCACAGGCGGTCGAGGACGCGATCATCCGGCTGGCACAGAAGTCGCGTGCCGTCGGCATCCATCTCGTGCTCGCCACGCAGCGGCCCTCGGTGGACGTGATCACGGGGATGATCAAGGCCAACGTTCCGTCCCGGATCGCGTTCGCCGTCTCCAGCCAGACCGACTCGCGTGTGATCCTGGACACCTCGGGTGCGGAGAGTCTCCTCGGCCAGGGTGACATGCTCTTCAAGCCCCTCGGGACCTCCCGCCTGCAGCGCGTGCAGGGCGCCTACGTGACCGAGGACGAGATCGCGTTGGTGGTCGAGCAATGCCGGGCGCAGCGCGGTCAGGAGCTGGACGAGACGCTGCTGGAGATGCCCGAGGGCGCACCGAGCGAGGACACGGGCGACGACCAGGACTACGACCCCGACGAGGATCAGCTGCTGGACAAGGCCATCGAGATCGTTGTGCAGACGCAGACCGCGTCCGTCTCCCTGCTGCAGCGGCGGCTCCGCGTCGGCTACACGCGGGCCGGCCGGCTCGTGGACATGCTCGAACGGCGGGGCATCATCTCGGGCTACGAGGGCTCGAAGCCGCGCCGAGTGCTGGTCGAGGAGCACCAGCTGGCCAGCATCATCGGCCCGCAGTAGCCCCGGCCGGGCGCGAGCGAACGCCGATCCTGGACGTTGCGGGAATCCCGCAACACGTCGTGCTGGCGCGACAGGCAAACTTCCGCTTGAATCCCCCGTCGAACGAGGCGGAGGAACCGCATCACACCCCAAGGGAGGGCATGTGTCAGTACGCAAAGGCACGATCGGCCTGCTGATCGCCGTCGTGGCGACGGTGGCGCTGGTCGGCGCGTCGATCGGATCGGCGAAGCCGGCGCAGAAGTACCGGGTCGCGCTCGTCACCGACATCGGCGGACTCAACGACAAGGGCTTCAACTCGCTGGCCTACAACGGCCTCAAGCTCGCCCAGAGCAAGCTCGGCGTGGACGGTCGCGTCTTCATCTCGAAGAGCGCTGCCGACTACATCCCGAACCTGTCCAAGGGCGCGCAGGACGGATACGACCTCGTGGTCGCTGTCGGCTTCCTCATGGCCGACTCGACAGCCGCTGTCGCCAAGAAGTTCCCGAACACGAAGTTCGCGATCGTGGACTTCCCGGCGGTTGCGCTCAAGGGCACGCCCAAGAACGCTCGCGGCATCATCTTCGCGGAGAACGAGGCCGGCTGCCTCGCCGGCGTCGCCGCGGCCCGCGTCTCCAAGAGCGGCACGATCTCCTCGGTCGGCGGCGTCAAGATCCCGCCGGTCGACGCCTTCATCGCCGGGTACGAGTTCTGCGCCAAGAAGGTGAAGCCGGGCATCTCGGTCACGCACGAGTACTCGCAGGACTTCGTGGCCCAGGACAAGTGCAAGGAGCTCGCGCTCAAGCAGATCGAGGCCGGCTCCGACGTCGTGTTCCAGGTTGCCGGCGGTTGCGGCCTCGGCGCCCTGCAGGCGGCGAAGGACAAGAAGGTCTGGGGCATCGGTGTCGACACCGACCAGAGCTTCCTCGGTTCGCATGTGCTCACGAGCGCCCAGAAGAAGGTCGACCAGGGCGTCTATCAGACGATCCAGGCCGCCAAGGCGGGCACCTTCAAGGGTGGCGCCGACGGCGTCTTCAATACGGCGAACAAGGGCACAGGGTTCGGCAAGGTCAGCGCGAAGGCGCCCGGCCGGGTCGGGCTGGTGAACCTGCTCGGCAAGTGGTCGAAGGACCTCTCGAGCGGCAAGGTGAAGGTCCCCCGCACGGTCAAGTAGCACGCACCACCAGGCAAGCGGCGACGGGCGGGCCTCCAGGCCCGCCCGTCGCCGTTGTGCGCCCTGAGCACTGTCCGTAGAATCGCGCGGCGATGACCGACACGCCCATCGTCCTCGAACTCCGCCACATCACCAAGCGCTTCCCCGGCATCGTCGCCAACGACGACGTGACGCTCGATTTGCGCCGGGGTGAGGTGCACGCGTTGCTCGGCGAGAACGGCGCCGGCAAGTCGACGCTGGTGAACTGCCTGTACGGGCTCTACCACCCGGACGAGGGCGAGATCCTGATCAAGGGCTCCAAGGTCGACCTCGGCTCGCCGAAGGCGGCGATCGACCACGCGGTGGGCATGGTGCACCAGCACTTCATGCTGATCCCGGTGATGACGGTGGCCGAGAACATCGTGCTCGCCACCGAACCGACCACGCACGGGGTGCTGCTCGACATGACGGAGGCGGAGCGCCGTGTGCGCGACATCTCCGAGCGGTTCGGTCTCGCGGTGGATCCGGGCGCACGCGTCCACGACATCACCGTCGGGCAGCAGCAACGCGTGGAGATCCTGAAGGCTCTCTACCGCGGCGCCGACATCCTCATCCTGGACGAGCCGACGGCGGTGCTCACGCCGCAGGAGGCGGCCGAGCTGTTCGAGATCGTGCGCAGCCTCACTGCGCAGGGCAAGTCGATCATCTTCATCAGCCACAAGCTGAACGAGGTGCTGGCCATCGCCGACCGCATCACCGTGCTGCGGAGAGGCAAGCTGGTCGAGACGATCCCGTCCGCAGGTGCCACCGAGGAGAGCCTGGCCCGGCTGATGGTCGGTCGCGAGGTGCTGCTCCGCGTGGAGAAGGGCGCATCGAAGCCGGCCGAGCCGCTGCTCGAGGTGGCAGGGCTCACGGTGCGCGACGATCGGGGCCTCGTGAAGGTGCGCGACCTCTCCTTGACAGTACGGGCTGGTGAGATCGTCGGTGTCGCGGGGGTGGACGGCAACGGGCAGAGCGAGCTGATCGACGCGCTCACCGGACTGCGTCGCGCCGAGTCCGGGAAGGTCACGGTGGCAGGGGAGGATGTGACGGCGGCCAGCGCCCATGCGCACTTCGAGGCCGGCCTCGGTCACATCCCGGAGGACCGCCAGGTGCGAGGGCTCGTGCTCGACTTCACCATCGCGGAGAACATCGCCCTCCATGACTACCGCAAGGCTCCTGACTCGCACCACGGCTGGCTCGACCTGGGCTCCATCGTCGGGCGTGCCCGGCGGCTGATCACGGAGTTCGACGTGCGCGGCGGAGGGCCGCGCACGCGCTCCGGTGCGCTTTCGGGAGGCAATCAGCAGAAGGTGATCCTGGCCCGCGAGATCAACCGCGACCCGCGGGTCTTGATCGCGGCGCAGCCGACGCGCGGGCTCGACGTCGGCGCCATCGAGTTCGTGCACCGCCGGCTCGTCGAGGAGCGCAACGAGGGACGCGCGATCATGCTCGTCTCGCTCGAGCTGGAGGAGATCCTCTCGTTGTCCGACCGCATCCTCGTGCTGTACGAAGGCGAGATCGTCGGCGAGTTCCCGCCGACGGCGACGGAGGAAGAGCTGGGTGTGGCCATGACCGGCGGCGGCCGGAAGCAGGACGCTGCGTGAGCGGACACGAGCCCGACGCAGCGGGCGCTCCGGCCCCGCAGCCGCCCGCCGAGGAGCGGCAGAAGGGCGTAGTCGAGCGCTACCTCGACGCGCAGGGGGCTGCCGGCCTCTTGGCGCCGGTGATCACGGCGGTTCTGGCCTTCATCATGGGCGGCGTCGTCATCGTCGTCTCCACCGGGAAGGCGCCCTGGGGTGTCTACCGCGAGGTCTTCCGCGGAGCCGGTCTGACGTGGTTCTTCCCCTGGATCGGCAGCGACGAGCGTGCAAGCGCCGCCTTCAACCTGCAGCAGACGCTGCTGATCACGACCGCGCTGATCCTCACCGGCCTCGCCGTCGCGTTCGCGTTCCGCTGCGGCATGTTCAACATCGGCGGCCAGGGCCAGTACCTCGCCGGAGCCATCCTCGGCGTGATCATCGGGTCGAAGCTCGGCGGCCTGCACCCGTTGCTGCACGTCGTGCTGGCGCTCGTGATCGGCGCGCTCACGGGGGCGCTCCTGGGCGGCCTGGCCGGGATTCTCAAGGCGACGGTCGGTGCGCACGAGGTGATCTCGACGATCATGTTGAACTGGATCGTGATCTGGATCGGGGTCTTCCTGTTCACGCTGACCGGTCCGTTGCAGAACAAGACCACCGGCTCGCCTATCTCGCACGACATCGTCGAAGGGGCGAAGCTGCCGGTCTTCTGGGGTGATTCGCTGCTGCAAGGCCTGCACGTGGGGTTCTTCATCGCCATCGCAGCGCTCGTCGTCTACTGGCTCGTCCTCAACCGTACGACGCTCGGCTATGGCGTGCGCGCGGTCGGCTTCAACCCGGAGGCTGCGCGCTACGGCGGCATCAACGTCTCCTTCAACTACTTCCTGGCCATGGCCATCTCCGGCTCCTTCGCCGGCCTGGCGGGCGCGATCGACATCCTCGGCTGGCAGTTCCGCCTGGCCACGGGGGACATCCAGACCTCGGCCGTCGGCTTCGTCGGAATCGCCGTTGCCCTGCTCGGGCGCAACTCTGCCGTCGGGGTAGGCCTCGGCGCGCTGCTGTTCGGCTCGCTGCTGACCGGTACCTCCACCCGCAACCTCGACCCGGAGATCTTCCAGCCCGAGCTCGCCTCGAACCTGACGCTGCTGATCCAGGGTCTGATCGTGCTCTTCGTCGGCGCCGACGTGTTCGTGCTGTGGCTCCTCGGGAAGTTCCGGAGGCGGACGTGAGCGAGAGGCTCCTGCGCAAGCTCCCGCGCGGCTGGCGGGCCGTGGGCTGGGCCGGCATGTGGCTCGGACTGCTCGGTGGGTGGCTGGCGCTGCCGCCGGTGCAGAGCCGCTCGGCAGCCGTGCCGCTCGTGATCGGCGCTCTCGCCGTGCTGGCCGGGGCGGTCACGATCGTCCGGGGTGGTGTGCGCAAGGTCGGTGCCTATGCGATCGCTGCCGGTGTCTTCGGCGGTCTGCTCGGGTGGGCGGCCACCCGCTCGGGCGTGGAGAACCTGGAGGGCGTGGTCATCTGGTCGGCGCTCTTCTCGGCCATGCTGCGCTACGCGACGCCGCTGATCTTCGCCTCGATCGGCGGCATGTTCTCCGAGCGCTCGGGTGTGGTCAACATCGGCCTCGAGGGGATGATGCTGATGGGGGCGTTCTTCGGGATCTGGGGCGCCGACAAGACCGACTCGTGGATCCTCGGCTTGCTGATCGCCCTGCTCGCGGGCGGCCTGATGGCCTTGCTGCATGCCTTCTTCGCGATCCACCTGCGCGCCGACCAGATCGTCGGCGGCACGGCCATCAACTTCCTCGCGCTCGGCATCACCGGGTACCTGTTCATCGACATCTACGGGCAGGAGGGCACGCCGACGGACATTCCCGGCATTCCCGACATCCACCTGGGCTTCCTCAAGGACGTGGGTTTCGTCGGTGACATCTTCGGGCAGCTGAACCTGATGATCTGGATCGCGTTGATCACGATCGTCGTCTCGGGCATCGTCATGTTCCGCACGCCGATCGGGTTGCGGATCAGGGCCGTCGGCGAGCATCCCAAGGCGGCGGACACGGTCGGCATCAACGTCTATGGCATCCGTTACGGCGCCGTCGTCCTGTCGGGCATGCTCTCCGCCGCAGGTGGGGCCTATCTCTCGATCGGCTTCGTCGGATCGTTCAACGAGAACATGACCGCCGGTCGTGGCTTCATCGCCCTGGCGGCGCTGATCTTCGGGAGCTGGCGCCCGCTCGGCGCGGCCGCCGCCTGCCTCCTCTTCGGCTTTTCGAGCGCCTTGGCACAACGCCTGCCGGTGTATTCCAAATCCGCGGGCATTCCCATCGACGTGCTCTTCCAGGCGCTGCCGTACCTGCTCACGCTGATCGCCGTCGCCGGCGTGATCGGCCGCTCGATCCCGCCTGCCGCCGTCGGCAAGCCCTACAAGAAGTAGCCTGCTCGGCATGGGGGGCAATCCCAAGGCCGTCTGGTCGATCGTGGTCGGCCTGCTGTCCGTGGCGATCCTGCCGGCAGCGGTCGTCGCCACCCGCTACTCGGAGGCCTACGAGCTGCTGCACGCCGGTTTCGCGATCCCGGTGGCGTTCGCGCTCGGCCTCGGGGCAGTGGCGCTGGCGCGCAAGGCACGGCGGCAGCGGGACGTCACGCTGGGGCGCGCCGGCGGCAGCCGGGCCGCGCTCACGGGGCAGTCGCTCGGGCTGGCCGGGCTCTGGCTCTCCGGAGCAGGGGCGATCGCGATCGGCGTGTTCGAGCTGGCCGATCGCCTTTCGGTGTAGAATCGTCGTTTCCACATGTTCGAGATCGGTTCAAGCCTGCGCGAGGCCCGCACCCGGCACGGTCTCGACTTCGAGGCGATGGAGGAGCGCACCAAGGTGCGGTCCAAGTACCTGCGGCTGATCGAGGAAGAGCGCTTCGACCAGCTCCCGGGGCCGACCTACACCAAGGGCTTCCTGCGCGTGTACGCCGATCAGCTCGGTCTCGACGGCCAGCTGTACGTGGACGAGTTCAACTCGCGCTTCGTCGCCGGCGACGAAGACTACGCCCCTCGTACCCGCCGTGTGCCGCTGCCGGCCGAGCGCAAGCGCCGCGCGCGCGCCGAATCGCGGCTGCTCGTGCTGGCCGTCGCGGGGATTGCCGTGGTCACAGCGCTCGTCATCGCCGCGTGGAAGTTCGGGGGATCGGATGTGCCGGCCGTGCAGGGAATCGACACGCCCGGCACCGGCCTTCCGACCCCGAAGCAGACGACGGTGGCAGCGGACGAAGTCGTGCTCAAGCTGACCGCGACCAAGGGCGCCTCCTTCGTCGAGGTGCGCGAAGGCGGCGCAGACCGCCTGCCGCTCTTCTCAGGGACGCTCGAGCGCAACAAGTCGCAGAGGTTCGTCGGTGAGTCGTTCCTCGTCTCGGTACGCCGGCCCGCACGCGTCGTCGTGCGGGTCAACGGACGGCGGACGGAGCTGAGCTCGGGTCAGCTCTGGGTGGCGGCAGAGCAGAGCAGGTGACGGCGCGCCCCCGGGCGGCCATCGTCGTCACGGGAAGCGAGCTGGTCCGGGGCGAGCGGGCGGATCTCAACGGCCCCTTCTTCGCGCGCGAGGCCCTCTCCCTGGGGCTCGAGCCGGGCCGGATCTCGATCGTGGGTGACCGTGCCGACGAGCTTGGGGCCGCGCTCGTCGAGGCTGTCGCGGGTGCGGACATCTGCTTCGTCTCCGGAGGGCTCGGTCCCACGCATGACGACCGCACGGTGGAGCTCGTGGCGGCCGCCGCAGGGGTTCCCCTGACCGTCGACGAGGAGCTACGGGCGCGTATCGAGGTCATCTCCCGGAGCATCGCTGAACGGCTCAGCCGGCCCTTCGCCGACTTCGCCGCGGGCATCGTCAAGCAGGCCACGATCCCCGCCGGCGCGACGGTGCTCGGCCCGGCAGGGACGGCGCCCGGGCTGGTGCTGCGTGCCGGGGAGTGCGTGGTCGTCGTCCTGCCCGGCCCGCCCGGGGAGCTGCAGTCGCTGTGGCCCGCGGCACTGGCAACCGATCTGCTCGCCTCGGTCCTGGCTCGCGCCCGGCGTCCGCGAAGGCGCGTGCTCAAGCTGTTCGGCGTCAGCGAGTCGGCCGTCGCCGAGGCCCTGCGTAGGGCAGGGGGTGACGGTGACGGCGTCGAGGTGACGATCTGCGCGCGCAACTTCGAGATCCACGTCGACGTCCTGGTGGAGCCTGGGGCGGACGACCGCGGGGAGCAGCTGGTCTCGGCCCTCAGGGAGAGGCTGGCGGCCTACGTGTACGCCGAGGACGAGCGCTCGGTGCAGGCGATGGTGCTCGACCTCTGCCGCAGGCGCAGCTGGACGCTGGCCACTGCAGAGTCCTGCACGGGGGGTCTGGTGGCCGCGCGCCTCACGGACGTTGCGGGGGCCAGCGACGTCTTCCTGGGCGGGGTCGTGGCGTACGCGAACGAGGTCAAGAGCTGTGCGCTCGGCGTGCCCGAGGCCGTGCTCGCCACACACGGCGCAGTGTCCGCGGAGACGGCTGCGGCGATGGCGCGAGGAGTCCGCGAGCGGCTGGGAGCGGACGTCGGCATCGCCGTGACCGGGGTGGCCGGCCCTGGAGGTGGCACACCCGAGAAACCGGTCGGGCTCGTGTTCTTCCACGCCAGCTGTCCCGGCGGTGAGCTCGCCTCCCGATTCGAGCTGCCCGGGGCGCGCGAGTGGATCCGGACGCGCGGAGCGGTCGCCGCCCTCCACCTCTGCCGCACGCTCTTGGCACAAAGCTGACACAGATCCGTCACAGCTTGCCCGGTAAGGTCGAAGGCGATGGCCGTGATCTCCGACTGTTCGTGGGGCTGCAGCTGGACGCCGAGACCGCGGCGGCGCTTCACGCGTTCGCGGTGGAACTCGGAGCGGGGCGGCCCGTCCCCGTCGCCAACCTGCACGTCACTCTCGCCTTCCTCGGCGCTGTTCCCTCCCATGCGGTCGGCGATGTCGGTGAGGTCGTGCGCACGGCGATGGCTGGTTCGCGCCGTCCACGGTTCACGGCCGCCGGGTGGCGCACGACGGGAACCGTCGGCATGGTCCTGCTCGAGGACGAGGGCGGCCGGGCGGGGGCGCTCGCCACAGCCGTGCGGTGGGGCCTGGAGCGGATCGACCTCTACCGCCCGGAGGCGCGACCGTGGTTGCCGCACGTCACTGTTCTCCGCTTCCGCACCAGAACACGTGTTCGTGCTACGGTGCCGCGGATGGGAACATTCGTTCCGTCCGGAGCGGCTGCTTACCTATCCCGACTGCATCCCAGCGGCGCACGGTACGAGGTGCTCGACCGTGTCGGCTGGGACAGCGACGACGACCTGAACGAAGACGAAGGAGTGAGAGGATGAAGCGGGAGGAAGCACTTGACATGGCGCTCGGCCAGATCGAGCGGCAGTTCGGCAAGGGCTCGGTCATGCGCATGACCGACGCCGCGCACGTCTCGGTCGGTGCCGTCTCCACGGGATCACTCTCGCTCGACATCGCGCTCGGCATCGGCGGGCTACCCCGCGGGCGCGTGGTCGAGGTGTTCGGGCCGGAGTCCTCGGGCAAGACCACGCTCGTGTACCACGTGATCGCCGAGGCCCAGCGCCGCGGCGGCATCTGCGCCTTCATCGACGCCGAGCATTCGATGGACCCGTCGTACGCGCGGCGGATCGGGGTCAACATCGACGATCTGCTCGTCTCGCAGCCCGACACCGGCGAGCAGGCGCTCGAGATCTGCGAGTTGCTGATCCGCTCGGGCGCGCTCGACGTGGTCGCGGTCGACTCGGTCGCCGCACTCACACCGAAGGCCGAGATCGAGGGCGAGATGGGCGACAGCCACGTCGGCCTGCAGGCCCGGTTGATGAGCCAGGCACTCCGCAAACTGGCGGGAACGCTCAACCGCACCGACACCATCGCACTGTTCACCAACCAGCTGCGCGAGAAGATCGGCGTGATGTTCGGCTCACCGGAGACGACCCCCGGCGGTCGTGCACTCAAGTTCTACTCGTCGGTACGCCTGGACATCCGGCGTATCGAGACGCTGAAGGAGGGTGCCGAGGCGATCGGCAACCGCGTGCGCGTCAAGGTCGTGAAGAACAAGGTGGCGCCCCCGTTCAAGCAGGCCGAGTTCGACGTCATGTACGGGCAGGGCATCTCCTGGGAAGGTTCTGTCCTCGATGTCGGTCTGGAGCGCAAGATCGTCTCCAAGTCCGGGTCGTACTTCAGCTTCGGTGACGAACGGCTCGGTCAGGGCCGCCAGAACGCAACGGCGTTCCTCTCCGAGCATCCCGATCTTGTGCAGAGCATCCTGCAGCGGATCCAGGCCGAGGCTCCTGCCGACCAGATCGTCTCGGCGCGCCTGCTGCCGCACGGCGGGACGCCGACGGAGGTCACGCCGGTGGACGACGTGCTCGAGGCAGAGGCGGAAACAGAGGAGCACGGGCGCCAGATGGCCGAGACCGTGGGCGCGGAGTAACTCCGGGGCGGCCGGGTGGTACCCCGGACATCTGGCACGGAGCACTGCAAGCGCTTGGCGGGTCCCGTCATTACTGCGCTTCGCCCCGTTGATCGCGGGCTGGTCGCGGTGGACCTGGATGGCCGCGCCTGGCGCACGCTGCCCTTGGCCGCCGCGGCCACAGCTGGGCTGCGTGTCGGCCGAGAGCTCGACCGGGCCGCCGCACGCGAGCTGGCTCGCGCCGTGCGCGCCGCGGCTGCCCTCGATCAGGCCGCCCGGTTCGCGGGACGCCGGGAGCGATCGCGCGCCCAGGTGGAGCGCCGCCTGGCGGCCAAGGGCGTCGGCGCCGCCGATGCGGCGCGGGCCACGCATTCGTTGCAGGAGATGGGTGGGGTCGACGATGTGCGCTTCGCGGAGGGCCGTGCGCAGGCGCTGGCCACTCGCCTGTACGGCGATCTGGCGATTCGCCACGATCTGGTGCAGGCGGGAGTGGCCGAGGAGGCCATCAGGCAGGCGCTGGCCGGCGTCGAGAGCGAGCGGGGACGCGTCGCGCGTGTCGTGCGTGACCGGGGTGTGTCGGCCCGCACGTTGCGCTTCCTCGCGGGGCGCGGGTTCACCGACGAGGCACTCGAGGACGTGGCGCTGTCGCTGGAATAGAAGGCGGCGACCGCCCTATCGCGATTCGGCCGTGCTTCATCTAGGATGAACATGCTGCATGCGAAGCGGTTCTTCCGAGACGTAGCAACCCGAAACGATCAACCTGTGACCCTTTCCGTCGACAACCATCGAGCACACCGGCCGCAGCGGGCCGACGCCTTGGGGGCGCCGAACCGCTAGGCCGTCACAGCGCATCGTTCCGGGCCCCGTCGAGGCGGACGGCCGGATGTGAGCAACCGTGGGAGCCACCCGCGGAATTCGGATCACCTCCCGGAGGAGGACGGCGGATGCTCACAGTGATCGGGGTGCTCGCAGGGCTCGTGGCCGGTGTGGGGCTCGCCGTGGTGTGGCTCAAGACGCAGGCCTCGTCGTTTCTGCGGGCCGCCGAGACCCGTCGCGGGACGGTGGTCGCGGATGCGGAGCGTGAGGCCGAGACGTTGCGTCGGGAGGCCCGGATCGAGGCGCGCGAGGAGGCTGTTCGCGTGAAGGCCGAGTTCGACAGCGAGGTGCAGGATCGCCGGCTGGAGATCGCCAAGATCGAGGAGCGCGTGGCTCAGCGTGAGCTCGACCTCGAGGGGCGCGTGGACGAGGTGACCCGTCGCGAGCAGGGCGTCTCGGACCGGGAGACGCACGTCAAGCAACTGCAGGACGATCTCAAGGGTGCCAAGGACGACTCCCTGCGCGAGCTGCAGCGGATTGCCGGCCTGACGCTGGTGGAGGCGAAGCAGATCGTGCTCGAGCGCTCGGAGGACCTGGTGCGTCACGAGCTGGCGCGAAGCGTCCGGCAGATGGAGGAGGAGGCTCGGACCGATGCGCGTCGGCGCGCCCGCGCGCTGGTGGCGGACGCGTTGCAGCGGGTCGCGGCAAGTCATACAGCGGAGACGACCGTATCCGTGGTCGAGCTCGCGTCCGACGACATGAAGGGCCGGATCATCGGGCGCGAGGGGCGCAACATCCGCACGCTCGAGCATCTCACCGGCGTCGACTTCATCATCGACGACACGCCACACGCTGTCGTTCTGTCCTCGTTCGACGGGCTCCGCCGCGAGGTGGCCCGACTGACGCTGGAGAAGCTGATCGAGGACGGTCGTATCCACCCCGCGCGGATCGAGGAGATGTACTACCTCTCCAAGGCGGAGCTGGAGGAACAGGTGCGCGCAGCAGGCGAGCAGGCCGTGTTCGAGGCGAACTGCGGGGAGTTCCACGAGGAGCTGGTGAAGATCCTGGGGCGGCTCCGCTATCGCACGAGCTACGGCCAGAACGTGCTCAAGCACACGCTCGAGGTGGTGCATCTCGCGGGTCTGATGGCGGCGGAGCTTGGCGCAAGCGTGAAGACGGCGAAGCGTGCGGCACTGCTGCACGACATGGGCAAGGCCATGACCCACGAGATGGAGGGGTCGCACGCCATCGTCTCTGCGCAGCTGGCCCGCCGCTACGGGGAGACGGACGGGGTCGTGCATGCGGTGGAGGCGCACCACTACGAGGTGCAGCCGCAGACGGTGGAGGCGGTGCTGGTGATCGCGGGCGACGCGGTGTCGGCCTCACGGCCTGGCGCCCGCGGCGAGAGCCTGGAGCACTACATCAAGCGGTTGGCGGCCCTCGAGGAGATCGCGATGTCGCGCCCCGGCGTTGCGAAGGCGTACGCGCTTCAGGCCGGCCGGGAGATCCGCGTGATCGTGGAACCGTCGGAGGTGGACGACAACGGGGCGGCGCTGCTCTCGTTCGAGATCGCGCGCACGATTGAGGATCAGCTCGAGTACCCCGGCCAGGTCAAGGTCACGGTGATCCGCGAGAGCCGCTCGGTCGAGGTCGCCAAGTAGGGGGTGGGCCAACCGGGCCGGGGTGGGTGGCACGGCGACGTTGCCGGGCTACGATGGTCGGATGCGCCGGTTCCATGTCACCACGTTCGGTTGCCAGATGAACGCTCACGACTCCGAGCGGATCAAGGGGATGCTCGAGTCGCTGGGCCTGGGCGAGACAGCCGATGCCGCCTCGGCCGACGTGATCGTGTTCAACACGTGCACGATTCGGGAGAAGCCGGATACCAAGCTGGCGGCGTATCTCGGTGACGCGTGGGCGCGGAAGCGGCGCGACCCGGATGTGGTGATCGCGGTCGGCGGGTGTTATGCCGAGGCTCAACGGGAACGCATCTTCGAGCGGTATCCCTTCGTCGACGTGGCCTTCGGGCCCGGCTCGATCCCTCATCTCGGGAAGTGGATCGCAGCGGGTGGGTTCGCGGTCGAACGCGGCCGGTTCGGTACGCACGAGCAGTTCGCCGCCGAGCTCCCGGCGCGCCGGGAGCGGCGCTTCCAGGCGTGGGTCCAGGTGTCGATGGGCTGCAACTCGGTCTGCGCGTACTGCATCGTGCCCGCGGTTCGCGGTCGTGAGCAGTCGCGGCGTCCGGGGGAGATCGTGGCGGAGGTGGAGGCGCTGGCGCGGGACGGTGTGAAGGAGATCACCCTGCTCGGCCAGAACGTGAACTCATGGGGTCGGGATCTGGCACCGGATCTGCGCACCGAGTTCGGTGAGCTGTTGCGCGCGTGCGACCGTGTCGACGGCGTGGAACGCATCCGCTTCACGAGCCCGCATCCCAAGGATTTCCGCGCACCGGTAATCGAGGCCATGGCCGAGTGCGCGTCCGTGTGTGAGCACGTCCACCTGCCGCTGCAGTCAGGGTCGACCGCGGTGCTGAAGCGCATGAGGCGCACGTACACCGCCGAGCGCTACCTGGAGCTGGTGGCGCGGCTGCGTGGTGCGCTACCCGATCTCGCGCTGGGCACTGACATCATCGTCGGCTTTCCCGGTGAGACGGAGCGGGAGTTCGAGGAGACGTTGGCCGTGGTCGACGAGGTCGGATACGACTCTGCCTTCACGTTCGTGTACTCGCCGCGCGCGGGGACGGAGGCGGCGGAGCTGCCCGATCAGATTCCCGACGAGATGAAGATCGACCGGATGGAGCGCCTGGTCGCGGTCGTGCAGCGCCGTGCGGCCGAGCGCAACGAAGCACGCGTAGGGATGACCGAGGAGGTGCTCGTCGAAGGTACGAGCCGCAGCGATGAGACCTTGCTTCGCGGGCGCACCCGGCGCAACACCACCGTGGTCTTCGCGGGGCAGGCGCCGGTCGGGGCGCTGGTGCCCGTGCGTATCTCGGCTGCCACCTCGACGACGCTTCGCGGTGAGCTCGCCGCGCTGGCGGTGGTCTGAACATGCGGGTCCTGGTCACCGGCTCGAGCGGCCAGATCGGCACCAACTTGGCCGTCCGCCTGCTCGGAGACGGTCATTCGGTGTTCGGGGTCGACAAGCGCCCGAACCCGTGGGTCGACACGTTCCCAACGCTGCTGCAGGATCTGGCCGGTCACTACCCACCGTTTCGTGGCGGTATCGGCGGAGTCGAGTATCCCGAGGTCGACCTCGTGGTGCATCTCGCTGCACACGCGAAGGTGCACCAGCTCGTGCGTCAGCCGCACCGCGCCCTCGAGAACGCGATCATGACCTTCAACGTCCTGGAGTACTGCAGGCTCAGCGACCTGCCGCTCGTGTTCTCGTCGACGCGGGAGGTGTACGGCGACGTCCATCGCTTCGAGGGGTACGGCGAGGACACCGCCGATTTCGCCTACACCGAGAGCCCCTACTCGGCATCGAAGATCGCGGGTGAGGCGCTCACGTACGCGTACGCACGCTGCTACGGCTTGCGCTACCTGGTCTTCCGTTTCTCGAACGTCTACGGCCGCTACGACAACGATCTGCGCCGTATGGAGCGCGTCATCCCGCTGTTCATTCATCGGCTGGCCCGGGGTGAGCCGGTGATCGTCTTCGGCGGTGAGGACAAGGTGCTTGACTTCACGTACATCGACGACTGCGTCGACGGCATCGCCCGGGGCGTGAGCGCGCTCGGCGCCGGTGAGGTAGCCAACGAGACGATCAACCTCGCCTACGGCGAGGGCAACACGCTCGTTCGCGCAGCGGAGCTGATCGGCTCCGCGCTCGGGGTCGAGCCCGAGATCGAGCGCGCCCCGTCCCTGGTCGGTGAGGTGACGCGCTATGTGGCAGACATTCGCCGGGCCCGCGACCTGCTCGGCTGGGCACCGCAGACGCCCCTGGCGGAGGGGATCCCGCGCGGCGTGGAGTGGTTTCTCGAGCATCGTGCCGACCATCCAGACGAGGGCGGGCCGCTTCCGAGCGAGCTGGAAGCACCAGGTGACGGCGAGCTCGCCTGGAAGACGTCCTAGCGCGGCGTCCCTCACAGTTTCCGCGATAGGATCGAAGTGTGGGGAGGAGGCCGGTGGCCCTGGAGTTGTCCTGGTGGGACATGGGCCGGTGGGACATGGCCTATTCAGGCCGTGCCGAGCGATTTCGTCCGTCCCCGGCTTCGGTGTGACGCCATCCGAGCGCATCGAGGTCGTTGCCATCTTCGGCCCGACGGCGTCGGGGAAATCTGCGGTGGCCCTCGTCGTGGCGGAGCGGCTTGGGACGGAGGTCGTCTCGGTCGACGCGATGCAGGTCTATCGGGGCCTGCCGATCCTCACCAACCAGCAGGACCGGCCGACACGGCTTGTTGCCTTCTGCGGTCTCGACGAGGAGATGTCCGTGGGACGCTTCGCCCCTCTTGCACACCGCGCCATCGACGAGCTCGTGGCGGAGCGGGGGACGGCCGTTGTCACCGGCGGGACGGGGCTGTACCTGCGGGCGGCCCTGGCCGATCTGGATGTTCCCGCCGCGGCTACCCCGGCCGTCCGGTCACGGATCGAGGCTGAATACGACCGCGATCCGGGGGCGAGCTTCGCAGCCCTCGTCGGGCTGGATCCAGGTGCTGCTGCGGTGGTGCACCAGAACGACCGCCGGCGGGTCGTCCGGGCGCTCGAGCTCGCAGAAATGGGTCTCTCGCTCGCGCCGGCGCGCCCGCAGCTCTGGGCGGAGAGCATGCGGCGCCCGACCACCGTGTTTGGGCTCGACGTGCCGAACGATCTGCTCGAGCAACGCATCCGCGACCGGACGAGAGCCATGTTTGAGCGTGGGGTCGTGGCCGAGGTCGAGGCGGTCAGGGCGTCGACATTGTCGCGGACGGCCATGAAAACGCTGGGGCTGGACGACATAGCGTCGCTTTCGCCGCGCGAGGCCGAAGAGCGCATCGCGATTCGCACCCGCCAGTATGCGGCCTATCAGCGCAAGTGGATGCGCCGCATTCCGGGCATCGCGATGGTGGCGGCCACGGGGGTGGCCGAAGTCACCGCAGCCCTGATTCTTGAGCAGATCGGAACGGAAGCGTGAACCCCGGAGACCGAGCGCAGCGCCGGATCGCCATCGTCGCCTCGGCCAGCGGCAACGGCAAGACGACCCTGGGACGCCGTGTCGCCGCCGAGCTCGGTCTTCCCTTTGTCGAGCTCGACGCACTCGTCCACCAGACTGGCTGGAACGAGACGCCAGACGATGCGTTGCGCCGAATCGTCGGCTCGATCGTGGTTCGGGAGAGCTGGGTGATCGACGGCTGTTACGAACGGAAGCTGGGACCGCTCGTGCTCGCGGCAGCCGACGAGGTCGTCTGGCTCGATCTCTCCGCGCGCATCTGGCTGCCGCGCCTGGTCAGACGTACCTGGCGGCGGGCCTGCAGGCGGGAGCAGCTGTGGAACGGCAACCGGGAGGAGTTGCGGCACGTCCTCTGGGGTCGGGATTCGCTCTTCCTCCATGCGATCCGTTCCCACCGCCGCAGACGCAGAAGCTGGCCAACCACGCTCGAGACGTATCCGGTCTCCCGCCTCCGCACTCCGGACGAGGTCGAATCGTGGGTCGCCGCCACGGTCGGGTCGGTGCGGGGCAAGGCAGTATGAGCTCCATGCGCTTCTGGAAGTGGCACGCGCTTGGCAACTCATACCTCGTTGTCGAGCAACCGGACGCCGGGCTGCTGACACCCGAACGGGTTCGCCGCCTGTGTGATGTCGACCGGGGTATCGGCGCCGATGGCGTGCTCGAGCTTCTCGCGCACGATCCGGCGGGTGGTGACGTCGTCATCTGGAACCCCGACGGCTCTGTCGCCGAGATGTCGGGCAACGGCGTCCGCATCGTCGCGCGCTGGCTCTCGGAGCGATACGGAGTAGGGGCGCTCGAGGTACGTACGTCGGGCCGCGCGGTTGCGGCGCGTATGTTGGGCGGCGCCGACGCAGAGTTGGCGATGGGGCCGGTCGAGGTGAGCACGGAGGACGAGCTCGAGGTGAACGGGGAAGCCGTGACGTTCACCAGGGTCTCTGTCGGGAACCCGCACGCCGTCGTGCGGCTGCCGGGAGCGACCGCCGATGACCTGCGGCGCCTCGGGCCCCTCATCGAGACGCACGCGGCGTTTCCACAGCGCACGAATGTGCAGCTCGTGGAGCCCATCGGTGAGCACGAGCTCGGTGTCCTGGTGTGGGAGCGAGGAGCAGGGGAGACCGCCGCCTCCGGCTCGTCGGCGACCGCCGCGGCCGCGGCCGCCATCACCCGCGGCTGGTGCGAATCCCCGGTGACGGTTCGCATGCCGGGGGGCGAGCTGAGCGTCACGTTCAGCGATGGGCGGGCGACGCTGATCGGGCCCGCCGAGGAGATCTGCGCCGGCGACACCGTGCTGTGAGAGATCGCACGCGGCGGAGGGCGCACGCAACGCGCGGCGCCGAACGAGCCCGGCTCAGACGGCGAGCTCGAACTCGCGAAGGACGTTGTTGAGGCTGAGGCGCAGGTCGTGACTCTCCTCCCGCCAGCCGATGATCAGCCCGCACTGCAGATGATAGGTCCCGGCAGGGAACTCCTTGGGACGGGTGCCCGGCACGACCACGGCGCGCGGGGGGACCTCACCGCGGTACTCGACCGGCGTGGACGCTGTCACGTCGATCACCGGAACGCTCGCGGTCAACGAGACGTTGGCGGCCAGGACGGCTCCCGCCCCGATGCGCACGCCCTCGGTGACGATGCAGCGTGACCCGATGAACGCTCCGTCCTCGACGATCACGGGAGAGGCCTGCGGCGGCTCCAGCACGCCACCGATGCCGACGCCACCGGCGAGATGGACGTCCGCGCCGATCTGGGCGCACGAGCCGACAGTGGCCCACGTATCGACCATCGTGCGCGGCCCGACCCAGGCGCCGATGTTGACATAGCCCGGCATCAGGACGACCCCTTCCGAGAGGAACGCACCGTAGCGGGCGACCCCAGGTGGGACGACCCGCACACCCCGGGCCGCGTAGTCGCTCTTCAGGGGGATCTTGTCGAGGAAGTGCAGCGGGCCGACGTTCATGGGCTCGACCTTGCGCAGCCGGAAGTAGAGCAGGATCGCCTTCTTCACCCACTCGTTGACGACCCACCCGCCGTCCTGCGGTACGGCCACACGGATCTCGCCGGCGTCCAGCAGCCGGATCGCCTCCTCGATGGGCTCTGCGTCAAGCGTGGACCCGGCGAACAGCTCCTCGATACGGGCGGCGAGATCCATCTCGGTCATCATCGCGGATCGGGCTGTGGCGGGTCGCCCGAAGCCACCGGTGCCGCGATGGCCTCGTCGAGCATGCCGGCGGCCCGTTCGCACTCCTCGAACGTGGGGACGAGGGCCAAGCGGATGTATCCCTCGCCCGAACGCCCCAGAAAGGCGCCCGGCGTCACGACGAGACCGAACTCGAGCAGGCGCGCCGAGAACGCCTCCGACCGCTCCCCGCCCGGCACCGCGGCCCAGACGTACATCGTGGTGTCGCCGCCCGCCACCCGCAGGCCGTTGCGCTCGAGCGCCTCGACGAGTACGCCACGTTTACCCAGGTAGCCGGCCCGTGCGCGCTCGACGTGCACCTCGTCGCCCCAGGCGACGACAGAGGCCCGCTGCACGAACTCCTGCGGCGCGGTGCCCACGTTCGGCCTGAAACGCCGAAGAGCTTCCACCAGCGCGGGATCGCCGGCCACGAAGCCGCTGCGAAACCCCGTCATCGACGACCGCTTGGAGAGGGTGTTGAAGACGACGACGTTCGTCCAGTCGTCCAGCTGTAGCGCCGAGACAGGCACCTCGTCCGCATACAGCTCGGTGTACGCCTCGTCGGAGGCGAGCACGAAGTCGTGCTCGCGCGCGAGCTCGGCGAGGCGTCGATACAGCTCGAACGGGGCGGTGACACCTGTCGGGTTGTTCGGGTAGTTGACCCACACGAGCGCCGCACGCTTCCAGTCGAACGAGGAGACGGCGTCGAGATCGGGAAGAAAGCCATTCCCCTCGAGCAGCGGCAGCTCCTGCACGCTCGCACCAGCGAACAGCGCACCACGCTCGTAGACGGGGTATCCGGGCTCCGTGAACATGACGGTGTCCTTGCCCGATTCCGGATCGAGCACCACTTGCGCAAAGGAGTAGATCGCCTCCTTCGTCCCCAGAGTGGGAATCACGTGACGGTCGGGATCGAGCGAAACCCCGAAGCGGCGCTGCGCCCAGGCGGCGATCGCCTCTCGAAGCTCGGGCAGGCCAACCGAGGCCGGATAGCCCATCCGCTCTCGCACGCCCTCGTGCAGCGCGGCGAGGATCGCGGGGTCGGTCGGCTCCTGCGGGTCGCCCAGGCCGAGGTCGACGACGTCCAGACCGGCGGCCCGGCGGGCAGCCACCGCCTGGCTGAGGCGCACGAAGGGATACGTGCCCTGGCCGCGCAGGATGGGGGAGATGGGCATCACTTGAGGTTAGTGGACGCTGTGTAGTGTCCTGGCCATGTCCGAGATCGCGCGGACGCCCGAGCCGCCCTACATCGCTGTCATCTTCACCTCGTTGCGTACCGAGGGGGACAATGGCTACGGCGCAATGGCCACCGAGATGGAGGCGCTGGCGCGGTCGCAACCCGGCTTCCTCGGAGTCGAGTCGGCGAGGGACGGTATCGGGATCACCGTCTCCTACTGGGCCACAGAGGACGACGCCCGCGCGTGGAAGCGTGTGGCCGAGCATCTCGAGGCCCAGCGGCGGGGCCGCACGGAGTGGTACGCCCAGTACACCGTCCGCATCGCGACGGTCGACCGCGTGTACGGGAGCGCAAGCTAAGGACGACCGTCCGCGACAGAGGCCAGCAACTCGCGCGCGACGCCAGCGTCACTGGCACGCACGACGATCTCCTGAAAGGAGCGCGGCACGCCGTCGCCGCGCGCCACGGCCAGATCCGTGCCCCGGACGAGGCACATGATCCCTTCGCTGCGCAGCAGCCCGGCTGCGATCTCGGCCTCGAGATGCCCGAGGACGGCCACGCGCTCGAGCTCATCGCTCACGCCGCCTCCACGAAGCGGCGCAGCGTCTCGTAGCAATGGACGAGGCCTGCGACCGACACCTGCTCGTCGCGGCGGTGCGCGTACGCGGGGTCGCCGGGCCCGAAGTTGACCGCGTCGATGCCCCGCGTGGTGAAGTCGGCGACGTTTGTCCACGCCTGCTTGGGCTGGATCGCCGTGGCACCCGCGTCCAGCAACGCCCGTACGCGCTGTGTGTTCGCGACCACCCGTGCGGGAGGGGAGTTGCCGACGATCTCGACCCTGGCCTCGGGCGGGAGAAGAGTGGCCAGAAAGCGTTCCGCCTCCGCCGGCTCCCGGTTGGGCGGGTAGCGCAGGTTGACCGTGGCCACCGCGCGGTCGGGGACGACGTTGTCGGCGATGCCCGCCTCCAGCCGGGTCAGGGTCACCGTCTCGTAGAACGAAAGCCCACCCACGACCGCCTCGCGCCTTTCGAGGCGGGCGATCTGGCCCAGGCCGAGCACAGCACGCTCGAGCGCGTTATCGGCGAGCCAGGGCCGGGCCGCGTGGCCGCTGACGCCGTCGAACACGATCTGCGCGTGGAGCGTGCCCACACAGCCCGCGTGGATTGCGCCCGCCGTCGGCTCGAGCAAGACCGCCAGCTCGGTCTCGTGGATCAGCGGGCACTGCTCGAACAGCTCGGGCAGCGGATTGTGGACAGGTGGGAGCTCTTCCCGGCCGAACAGCAGCAGCGCCACGTCGAGAGCCGGCGAGGCTCCGGCCAGGTCGCGTACGAGCTCGAGCGCGACGGCGACACCCCCCTTCATGTCGGCGGCTCCCAGTCCGTGGACGACGCCGTCTGCGAGACGTCCGGGAAGGTTGCCCTGTGCCGGAACGGTGTCGTAGTGACCGGAGAGGACGACGAGCGGCACGCCCGGACGCCGAGCCGGAGCCCACAGCGCGGCGTCGTCGCCGAGAAACACCGGGTGCATGGTGTCGGGAACGAGTGCTCGCAGGTGCGAGCGGATCTCGGCTTCGTGCAGGCTCTCCGAAGCGATGTCCACAAGCTCCAGGGTGCGTGCGGCCAGCCGATCGCCGAGGTCTCCCATGAGGGCAGGCTACCGGCATACTCCGAGCGCGATGACCTCACCGATCCCAGAACTGGAGCCCGAGCGCGGGCTTGTGCTCGCGGTGCTGAGGCCAGGTGTCGATGCCGATGACGAACTTGCTGAGCTTCGCGAGCTCGCGCGCACCGCGGGCGTGACGCCGGTGGGCGAGGTCGTCCAGCACCGGTTGCGTCCCGACGCTCGCACCTACGTCGGCAAGGGCAAGCTGGAGGAGCTGGAGGCTGCCTGGGAGGCGACCGGGGCCGAGGTGCTCCTGGTCGACGACGAGCTGGAGCCTGCGCAGCTGCGGGTGCTCGAGAACAGGCTGAAGGGCCGCGTCGTCGACCGCACGCAGCTGATCCTGGACATCTTCGCGCAGCACGCCGTCTCGGCCGAGGGCAAGCTGCAGGTGGAGCTGGCGCAGCTCGAGTACAACCTGCCGCGCATGCGGGGCATGTGGCAGCACCTCGAGCGTCTCGGGGGCGGGGTGGGGACCCGCGGTCCGGGCGAGTCGCAGCTCGAGAGCGACCGCCGGATGGCCCGTCGCCGCATCTCCCAGCTGCAGGGTCGCCTGAAGGGGCTGCGCGGGCAGCGCGCCACCCGGCGCAAGCAGCGGAAGCGCTCGGAGACGCCGACGGTAGCGCTCGCCGGCTACACCAACGTCGGCAAGTCGACCCTGTTGAACAGGCTCAGCGGCTCGGACATCTCGATGGCCGACCGACTGTTCGAGACCCTCGATCCGACCACCCGCGGCTTCGTCCACGACGGCAAGCGCTATCTCGTCACCGACACGGTGGGCTTCATTCGGCGCCTGCCGACACAGCTGGTCGAGGGCTTCGCCTCGACGCTCGAGGAGACGCTGCTCGCAGATCTCGTCCTGCATGTGGTGGACGGCTCGCAGCCGCTCGACCGGCTGCAGGAGCAGATCCGCGCCGTGGAGACAGTCCTCACGGACATCGGTGCGGCCGAGCTGCAGATCGAGCTCGTGGCGAACAAGATCGACCGGCTCGGGGAAGCGGAAAGGGAGCTCCTCGGCAACCGCCTGCCGCAGGCCCTGCAGGTGTCCGCCGTCACCGGGGAAGGGCTCGAGGAGCTGAAGGCACGAATCGCGGACCTCTTCGCAGACCGCTTCGAGGACGTCCGCTTGCTCGTCCCGTACGAGGACGGCGCGGCCCTGTCCGCACTCTACGCCCTCGGGGCGCCGATCGAGGAGCGCATCGACACGGTCGACGGAGTCTGCATCCGCGCGAAGCTGCCGCCCCGCGAGGCCCGGCGGTTTGCCGCCTATCTCGTCTCCGACCACGCTCCCGCTGCCCCGTGACGCGGCTGGAGACTGCTCGCCTGCGCCCGGAGGCTACCCTTCCCACGAGGGCCTACCCGGGAGATGCCGGCCTCGACCTGGCCTCCTGCGAACGCGTGGAGCTGCCCCCAGGACGGCGGGCGACCGTGGCCACCGGTCTGGCCGTCGCGATACCCGCGGGGCATGCGGGTTTGATCACGCCTCGCTCGGGGCTGGCGGCACGCCACGGCGTATCCGTGGTCAACAGTCCCGGACTGATCGACTCGGGCTATCGCGGGGAGCTTAGCGTGGTGCTGCTCAACACCGACCTCGACGAGCCGTTTGTGGTGGAGCCGGGGATGCGGATCGCACAGCTCGTGATCGTCGCGGTGGGCGCACCGGAGGTGGTCCTGGTCGAGGCGCTGCCGGACACCGAGCGGGGTGGGGGAGGCTTCGGCTCGTCCGGGCGATGAAGGCGGAACCACGAATCCGCGTGGCCGCCGCGCTGCGCTGGCGTGGGCGCCTGCTGCTCTGCCGGCACGTCAAGGATGGCCGCGAGAACTGGCTGTTGCCCGGGGGCGGCGTCCAGAACGGCGAGACGCTCACGGAGGCGCTGCTTCGCGAGTTGCGCGAGGAGACGGGGCTGCTAGGCCCCGGTGAGGAGCTGCCGCTGGAAGGGCCGATCCTGCTGGCGGACTCGATCTCCCCGGAGCGCAGCCGCTTCGACAAGCACGTCGTCAACATTCTCTTTGCCGGCGATCTGCACGGGTCGCTCATTTCGGCCGCCTCCGCCGACATGGCCGTACAAGGCCACCGGTTGTTCGCACTCGACGAGCTCGACGACGTCTCGCTGCACCCGCCGATCCAGCGCTTCCTGCGACGCTGGCAGCCCGGCGACCCATGTGTCTACCTGGGCCGGGTGTGGGTCGAGTGACGCGATCTCTGGCCTGGGATGCGTGTGCCAACGTTCGCGACCTTGGCGGCCTGGCCACCATGGACGGTCACGTCACGCGGCGCGGCGTGCTCGTTCGCGCCGACGATCTCGGGCAGCTGAGCGCCGACGGCTGGCACGCTGCGCTCGAGCACGGCGTCACGCGCGTGCTCGATCTGCGTTTCGCGGAGGAGCGGACACGGGAACGCTATGTAGCCCCTGTGCCGGTCGTTGCGGTGTCGCTCTTCGGACCGCTCGCCGAGGATTTCCACGGCACCTGGGAGCGTGGTGCGGCCGAGGCAAGCGACGCTGTGGCGTTCCATGCCGAGACCTACATCAACACCTTCACGGAACGCCGGGAAGCGATCCGCGACGCGCTCGAAGCAGTCTGCGAGGCGACCGACGGCACGCTCATCGTGCACTGCGTGGCCGGTAAGGATCGGACGGGAATCGTCTCGGCCTGCGCGCTGGCGATCGCCGGCGTCGGGGTGGACACGATCGCCGCGGACTATGCCGCGAGCGAGCCCGCCGTGGCCGCCACCGCAGTCCCGTGGATCGCGGCGGCCGAGACGGAGCAGCAGCGGGCGGGGCGCCGGCGCCTGGCCACATGTCCGGCAGAGGCCATGCACCGCGCCGTCTCGTTTGTCACCGCCGAATGGGGCAGCGTGCGTGCCTATCTCATCGAGGTGGGGGTGGCGAGCAGCGCCCTCGATGCGCTCCGCGTTCGCCTCAGCGGCGCCCGCCCCTGAGGCGTGGGTCACTCGACGGCGGCCGGGTGGGGGGTAGGGCTGAACTCAGTGAATCGGCAGACGTCTCGCGAGCTCTGTGCGCGACCGGATGCCGAGCTTGCGGTAGACGCGGGACAGCGTCGCCTCGACGGTCTTCGGCGTGACGTAGAGACGCGTCGCGATCTCGGCGTTCCGGAGCCCCTGGCTCGCGAGCTCCGCGACGCGGGCCTCGGCGGGCGTGAGGGCGTCGCTGGTCGTGCGCCGGCCCCCAAGGCGTCTCTCCTCGGCTTCGACCTGCTGAAGCCAAAGTGGGCTTCGGAGTGTCGCGAAGAGCGACTTGGCCTCGCCAAGCCGCGCCGCCGCGTCGCGCCTGCGTCCCGACCGTCGGAGCACGCTGCCTGTGACGAGCAGCGTGCGCGCACGCTCGAACGGCCATTCAAGCCGCTCGTGCTCGGCGAGCGCCCGCTCGGCATGTGCGAGCGCCTCGTCCGCCGCACCGCGCGCGGAGGCGAGGAGCGCCGCGGAGCGGGCGGCGGTCGCGAGCCCCCACGGTCGGTCGAGCCGGCGACCGTACTCCTCCAGCTCGTCCGTCAGTGTGGTGGCCCGGTCGAGCTCGCCGAGTGCGACCAGCGTCTCGATCGCGTCCGGATGGACGGGATGCACCGACCACTCGCCGAGACCGGTCTCGCGCAGCATCCCCGGAAGCGGGACGAGCGCTTTCCGCGCGGCGTCGAGATTGCCGAGTGCCAGCTCCAGGTGACCGAGGGCCCAGAGCTGGTGCGCGAGCCAGATCGTCGATTCGATCGTGCGTGAGTACTCGATCCCCCCGCTCAGGATGCGGCGCGCGTCATCGACCCGTCCGAGATGCATCGCGACGAGCCCGCTCGGATACCACTCCCCGCTCAGGTCTCCCCGGAGCTGCCGGTCGAGATGGACGAACTCGGCCGCGTGGGCCTCAGCTTGCGCGAGCCTTCCAGCGCGCACCTCGAGCTCGATCAGGTGGAGGACGCACCCGGGTGTCGAACGGACGCGACCAAGCTCGAGGGAGAGCTCGAGCAGCTCCTGCAGGACATCCCGTGCGCGCCACAGCTGTCCGGTGTAGAGCAGCGCGAGCGCGAGCTGGAGCTTTGGGCTCTGGTAGGGCTCTCCGACGCGCTCCTGCCGCGACTCGAGCGCGATCCCCTCCCCGAAGAGGTGCTCATCGAGGCCCGCCCCCGCGAAGAACCGCGCCGTGCCGAGCTCCCCGGAAGGCGACGGAAACATCAGGTTCACCTCACCGACGGCCCCGGCTGCGACGGCGAGCTCGGCGTGGCGGTGTGCTGCGCCATAGTCACCTGAGTTGCCGAGGAGCCGCGCGAGCACCGCGTGGGCGGCGGCGGCGATGTCGGGCGTGTCGCCCGCCTCCGCTAGAGCGCGCTGCTGGAACGCGACGACCTCCGAGGCCGGAAGCGTGTCCATCTGTGCTCCCAGCCAGCCAAGCCGGACGAGTACCCCGGCCCGACCCGGCCCTGCGGGCAACGTCTCGGCGAGCCGCTCGAGCAGCGGCAGGACGTGTGTGCCTCCCTCGCCTGCAGCCTGGTACAGATCCGCGGCCAGCAGGAGGCGCCGTGTCCTCGCGGCCGTGTCGCTCTCGGGGGTCAGCTCGGCAGCGCGCTCGGCGAGCGTGGCCGCGGTCTCCGGTGCTCCACGCGCGTCCACCCGACCGGCTGCAGCCTCGAGCTCCCTCGCCACCGCCTCGCTTCTCGAGTCCGTGCCCCGTCCCAGGTGGAGCGCACGCTCGTCCGGATCCTCGAGGACGCCTGTGAGCCACAGGTGCACCATGCGTCGCTCCGCGGTGGTGTGCATCTCGAGCACTGTTGAGGCGAGGAGCGGATGGGCGAACCGGAGCTTCCCCGAGCGCCGGTCGACGATCCCGCAACCCAGCAACTCGGCGAGCCCCGCGCGGTGTGACGCTCCAATGACCTCGTCGAAGCGACCCAGAACCGCTGCTGCCACTGCCGCGGTCCGAGCCTCGTCAGTCAGCGTGCCCAGTCGGACTCGCAGCGCGGCGACGAGGTTCTCGGGCACGTCGAGCCCCGCGTCCCCGGTCTCGGCGAGCTCGAGCGCGTAGTACGGGCTGCCGCCGGACAGCTCGACGAGGCGCCTGAGCTGCGGCGGACTGAGCGTCCGGCCGGTCCGGTCAAAGACGAGCTGAGCGAGGTGGCGGTCGCCGAGCCCGCGGATCTCGATGCGGTCGAGGGCGCTCCCTTGTCGTGCCTCGAGTCGCGTCAGGTCCGACTCAAAGCCGCTGCGCGCAGTTGCGGCTAGCGCCAGCCGGGCCGTGCCGAGCCGCCGGTAGGCGAACGTGAGCGCTCGCAGGCTCGGCGTGTCCGCCCACTGGAGGTCGTCGACGGCGAGAAGGGTCGGCGCGGCGTCCGCCAGCCGCTCGAGAACACCCAGGGTGGCAAGGGCCACGGCGGTTGGATCGACGATCGAACCCGTCTCGCTCCGACGCAGCGCCTGCTCGAGCGCCTCCCGCTGCATCGGGGGCAGCTCTGTCGAGGCCGAGACGTCGACCGTCGCGAAGAGATCGCCGAGCACCGCAAAGGCGAGGTCACGCTCCGCCTCGGACGGTCGCGCGATGAGCACGCGGAAGCCACGGGTCGCAGCCTCCTCGACGACCGCCGACCAGATCGTCGTCTTGCCGATCCCCGGCACGCCGACGAGCAGCAGGCCGCAAGACCGCAACGCGGCTTCGGCGAGGAGGCCGTTCCCCTCGGCCAGCTCCCGCTCTCGACCAATCACGCTGCTCTGCATGCGTCGACCGCACCCCCACGTAGACGCGCAAAGTATGGGGGTTTCCCCCTGCCCGGTGTCCTCGGCCGCCCTCGTGTCGTCGGAAAGACGGAGAGGGAGGGCGAGAGCGGCGGCAACGGGCGTCTCCGGGAAAGCCAAGGTAACGGTCGCCGCCGGCTGCCGTGTAGGGGCGCACGCGACGGTCGTCGCGTGCGCCTCAGCGGCGCCCACCCCTGGCACGGGCGCGCTCGGCGGCGACCTCGAAGGCGCGCCGCTCGAGCACGTCCGGGAGCGGCGCGAGCGGCTGCACGGGGCCGCCGGCCACATGCGCGAGGGCGCGGGCCAGCAGCCAGTCCCCGAGCGCCGGATTGCGCGGCAGCAGGGGCCCGTGGAGGTAGGTCCCGATCGCGCTTCCCAGACGGCAGCCTTCGAACCCCGACTCGCCATCGTTGCCGAAACCGGCCACCACCCGACCCAGCGGAACGGCGCCTGCGTCGAGCAGCGTACGGCCCGCGTGGTTCTCGAAGCCGGCGACTGCGAGCGCCGGGCCGCCGTCTCCGAGCTCGCAGTCGAGCAGGACGTCCCCGATCATGCGCCGCTCGCCCGCCATCGTCTCCAGCGGGAACAGCCCGACGCCCGGAAGCCAGGAGCCGTCCCGCGCGCGATACCCCCGGCCCAGCAGCTGGTAGCCCCCGCACACGGCGAGCAGCGCCACGCCGCTTGCAACGGCCTCCTGGATGGCGTCGGCGCGGCTGGAGAGGTCGGGCGCGATCAGTGCCTGCTCGCGGTCTTGCCCGCCGCCGATGTAGAGCAGGTCGTGCGACCGGGGATCGAAGGCCGCGCCCGGCCCGACGGCAGTGACCAGGAGCCGGTGCCCGCGAGCGCCGGCGCGGCGCGTGAGCACGGCGATGTTGCCGCGGTCGGCGTAGATGTTGAGGTGATCCGGGTACAGGTGGCCGACGCGGATGTCCACGGTCAGGACTCCCAGTACGGCCGTACGAGGCCGCGGCCAGCGAGGATCGCTCTCAGCCGGAGCATCGCGGTGTAGGTGGGGAGGACGGTGAGAGGTGCACCATCCGCCGTGGCCGCGAGGCCCTCGTCGAGTGCCGCCTCCAACTCGGGTCGAACGGTCAGCCGCTCCTCCGGGAAGCCGGCGTACACGAAGCGGAGTGCGAGCTCGGCGGCACGGTCGCCGGCAACGACGATGTGCTCGGCCTGCTCCAGCAGCGGCTCGAAGTCGACGTCCCAGATCCAGGAGACGTCCCGACCGTCGGCGATCGCGTCGTTGAGGGCGATCAGGAGCGTACGCGGCGATTCTCCCTCCAGGAGGGTGCGCACGACCTCGTTGGCGCCGGCCGGATTCTTGATCAGCAGCAGCCGGACGTCGTGACCGTCGACGACAACCCGCTCCTGGCGTCCGAAGGCTGCCTGGAAGCCCCGGAGGCGCTCTGCGACAGTGTGCGCAGCGATCCCCGCAGCAACGCAGGTTGCGGCCGCCGCGAGGGCGTTGTAGACGTTGTACAGCCCGCCGACCGCGATCTCCACGCGGTGCCCGGCCCCGTCGACCACGAGGGAAAAGGACGCCCGCTCGAGACCTTCGAGCTCGATCTCGCGCGCGACGATGTCCAGGCGAGGCCGGGCGTGTCCGCACGCGTTGCAGTAGTAGTCGCCCAGGTGCCCGACATACGCGGCGCGATAGGAGTAGGGGTTCCCACAGCGCAGGCAGTGCTTGGAGTCGGCGGCGTGCTGCAGGACCGACCTGGCCACGGAGGGATCGTCGATCCCGTAGCTGATCGTGCCGGGACGGCCCGTGCCGAGGTCGGCGACGAGCGGATCGTCAGCATTGACGACGAGCCGCATGGACTGCGGCAGCGTCGTCAGCAGCGCGCGCCAGCGCTCGGCGATGTGCTCGAGCTCGCCGTAGCGGTCGAGCTGGTCGCGGAAGAGGTTGGCCAGCGTGAGCACCCGGGGTTGAAGCCGCGGGGCGATCAGCGGCAGCGCGAACTCGTCCACCTCGAACAGCCCGCGGGTCGCGTTGCCGTGGGCCAGCAGGGTGGAGGCGATGCCGGATGCGAGGTTCGCACCCGACCGGTTCCAGGCGAGCCCTTCCTGACCGAGCACTCCGGCGACCATGGCCGTGGTCGTGGTCTTGCCGTTGGTGGCGGAGATCGCGATGGTGCCGTCACGGAGTCGCCGGGTGAGCGCGTCGACGACCGTCGGGTCGAGCTTCCAGGCGAGCTTGCCGGGAAGCGTGGTGCCGCCGCCGCGACCGAGGCGGCGTGAAAGCGTGCCGACCGTGCGGGCGGCGGTGATCTCCAGCGAGCGGAACACCCGTCGAGCGTACCCAGGACCTGCGCAGCATGGCCGTTCTAGAATTCTTGCATTTCTCACAAGGTGTTATAGGATGATTGCATGGCCAGGCCCCGGCAGCGCCATCCCGCGGTGGAGGGCATCGATTCGGCCGCCTTTGCGGCTTTCCGGGAGGGGTTGCGCAAGCGGTACACGGACGAGCAGATCCTCGAGGAGCTGCGCGCCTCCGCCGCCCGGCTCGGCCGCTCGCCGACGATGCGGGAGTTCGACGCCGACGTGGGCGCGTCAGTGCACCCGCAGACGGTGATCGAGCACTTCGGTACCTGGAACAACGCCAAGCGGGCGGCGGGCCTGACTGCGCGACGCTTCATCAGCCGGGAGGAGATGGCGACCCAGTTGCGCGCGCTCGGGGCCGATCTCGGGCGTATTCCGACCGCCAGGGACATCGAGGCGGCGCGGGGGAGGGTGGCCTCGAAGTCGCTGATCTGGCAGACGTTCGGCTCGCTGGCGGCGGCGCTCAAGGAGGCCGGCTTCGACGTGCCGATCGGCGAGGAGCGGCTGGAGCGTGCGGTCGCCGACGGTGCGCTCATGGCCCGCACCCTGGGTCGGCTGCCGCGCATGGCGGACTGGAAGATCGCCCGGACGGAGGCACCCGCGCTCCTCTCCGAATGGCAGATCTACCGCATGGTGGGCCTGGACGAGGGCCCCTGGGCCGGCTTCCAGTTCCTCGTCCGTGAACGCCTGCGGGAGGAGGGTGTGGACGTCGCTCTCGACGGCACGCTCGCCTGATCGCGCACATCGGCCTCCGCGGGCCTGATCACGCGGCCGAATGCCTCAAGTGAGGGACGGTTGCAGCCGATGAGGGTGGTGTGGAGAGCAATGCCGCCGAGCAACTGTTCGATCCTGTCGCCGAGCCGGCCAAGGACGAGGCCACTGACCCCGGTTACGACCCGCTCAAGCTCTACGTCCGGGCGATCGGTGACGGCCGTCTGCTGACGGTCGCCGAGGAGCGCGAGCTCGCACGACGCAAGGACGCGGGTGACGAGGCGGCCAAACGGCGCCTGATCGAGTGCAACCTACGGCTGGTGATGTCGATCACACGCAACTACACGCGTGCCAGCGTCCCACTCCTCGATCTCATCCAGGAGGGAAACCTGGGCCTGATCCGTGCAGTCGAGAAGTTCGACTGGACCCTCGGGTACAAGCTTTCCACGTATGCCACGTGGTGGATCAAGCAGGCCGTGCAACGGGCGCTTGCCGAGCAGAGCCGCACAATCCGCCTGCCGGTGCACGTGGCCGACCAGGTACGCAAGATCCAGAAGGCCCGCCGCCTGCTCGGACAGAAGCTGAACCGCGATCCGTCCCTGGAGGAGATCGCTGCGGAAAGCGGCTTCCCGATCACCAAGGTGCGCGACCTGCTGGAGCTGATCCAGGATCACGTGAGCCTCGAGATGCCGGTCGGCGACGGCGAGTCGCTGATGTCCGATCTGATCGAGGACGTCAATGCCGCGGCACCCGAGGAGGAGACGGCCCTCTCGCTGCGTTCGACCGAGCTTCGCGCCGCACTCGAGCAGCTGAACGAGCGGCTGCACAAGGTGCTGGTGCTGCGCTTCGGGCTGGACGGCGACGCTCCTCGCACGCTGGAGGACGTCGGCGTCGAGCTCGGGATCACGCGTGAGCGCGTGCGTCAGCTCGAAACACGGGCGTTGCGCGAGCTGCGCCACGTGGCACCCGGGCTCGAGCTGTATCTCCGAACGTAGACACGCGCGCGTCAGCGGCGCGGTGGACGTCCGTGACTACACGTCCTGGACCGCCTGCATCTCCGCGAGCGCGGAGAGCCGTCGCAGCGCGTCGAGCTCGATCTGCCTGACGCGCTCTCGGGTGAGGCCGAGGGCGCGGCCGATCTGGTCGAGCGTCTGCGTGTCACGGCCTTCGAGCCCGTAGCGGAGCAGGAGCACGTCGCGCTCGCGTTCGGGAAGCTCCTTGAGGGCGTGACGAAGGGCGCGGCTGCGCAGTGCGAGCTCCACCGTCTCCTCGGGCAGAGGGTCGTCGCCGGCCACGAAATCGCCGAGGACGGCGTCCTCGGCCTCGCCGACCGGGGCGTCCAGCGACGCTGAGGCCCTGGCGGCGGAGCGGACCTCCTGGATCTGCAGGACGGTGATGTTGGCTTCCTCGGCGATCTCCTCGATCGTCGGCTCGCGGCCGAGGACGGTCCACAGCGAGCGCTCGGCGCGATTGATCTTCTGCAGGCGCTCGACGACGTGGACCGGCATGCGGATGGTACGGCCCTTGTCCGCGAGCGCCCGGGCGACGGCCTGGCGGATCCACCAGGTGGCGTAGGTGGAGAACTTGAACCCGCGACGCCAGTCGAACTTCTCCACGGCGCGGATCAGGCCAAGCGTCCCCTCCTGGATGAGATCGAGGAAGGGCAGGCCCTGATTGCGGTAGTTCTTGGCGATGGAGACGACGAGGCGCAGGTTGGCCTGGATCATCTGCTGCTTGGCCGCCAGATCGCCCTGCTCGATCTTCTTGGCCAGCTCGACCTCCTGCGCCGCCGTCAGCAGCCGGTGCCGCGAGGCCTCGCGCAGGAAGAGCTGGAGCGCGTCCGTGGTCGACTCGGCCGTGGCGGGCGGCGCGAGCGGCGCATCGACGGGGCTCTCGACGATCTCGATCGAGCGCTTGTCGAGCTCGCGGTGGAACGCCTCCTGCTCCAGCGGCGCCAGGTCGTGGAGCTCGACCAGCTCGGCGAGGTCGATCTGTCGCACGGAGCCGGATTGCTCGGCGGCTTCGAGCAGCAGGCGGAAGTCGTCGTGCGCCAGGATCGTGTCGATGTCGAGTGAAGTCACGGAAGCGGCAGGGAGGGAAGCAGCACGGGCGTCAGACCCGTCGGGGAGCACTCTGTCACCACGGCCACCCCCGATGCAAGCCCTGGATGGAGGGAATCACCCGTCCGGGGGCCCAATCGCGCCACACACGATAATCAGTGTTATGTCAAGTTGGAGCATGAATGCCCCGATTGGGGTCTTGCGGGGCCTCCCCTGGCGGCGATAACGAGAACATGAAGGCCTTGCGGATCGGCTCTCTCGCTCTTGTGCCCTCGTTGTGCGCGCTGGCCGGTCTCGGCCCGCAGCGCGTCGTCTCGAGCGTCGCACTGGCACTCGTGCTCGGGCTGGCGATCGTGTTCCTGCCGCAGCCACGGCCGCGCCGCACCACCTAGTGGACCGTCACTGTTGAGTCCAGACCCGTGGCCAGGCACGAACTCCTTGTGAGTCCCTGAAGGAACCCACTGAGCGTGCCGTCACGCGGCCGTGGCGGCGGGACAAAGCGGGGCCCTTCCTGAAGGAACCCACTGAGCTTGCCGTCACCCGGCCGTGGCGGCGAGGGACAAAGCGGGGCCCTTCAGGGCCCCGCAAGAAGTTCAGCCCACCGACCGCGCGGAGCCGGTGGCCCGGCCTGGAGCCGCTCAGACGGTCGCCAGAAACGCTCTCAGCGCCGCCTGGAAGGCTCCGGGCTCCTCGTAGGGCAGCATGTGCGCCGAGTTCGCCAACACGACTTCCTGGGCGCCGATGGTGACGGCAAGCTCGTGGGCCGACGCCGCCGGGGTCGTGCGATCATGGGCGCCGCTGATCACGAGCACCGGCTTGGCGAACCCGGTGAGAGACGCGCGCATGTCGACCAGCCCGTAGTCGCCTCCGGCGGCGAAGTGCCGGAGCACCTCGGGCCGGTAGACGACTCGATCGCCTGCGCGCAGCTCGTCCACCAGAGGCCCTTCGGGGTCGGCGAGATGAAACGGCAACTGGTCGGCCATCAGGGCCGCGGAGTCCGCGGCGCTGGCCACGCTCGCCTCCTGCTCCCAGGAACGGCGCACCTGGGCGCGCAGATGCTCCGGCTCGAATGCGTCCAGCCTCTCCCACACACCCTCGAGGGCCTGGGGGCTCGCCACCGTCCCGAGCAGGACGTAGGCGACGGCAGAGCCGTGACGTGCCATGTGGCTCTGTGCCACGAACGAACCAAAGCTCCACCCCATCACGACCGGCCGCTCGAGCGCGAGTGCTGCTCCGAGTCTCTCCACGTCGTCCGCCATCTGCGGCACCGTCCAGCGCGCGGGATCACCCGCGTCTGACAGCCCGTTGGCCCGGTGATCGACCGCGAGCACCCGCCACCCCTCCTCGGCGAGGAAGTCGAGGCCAGGGAACCAGACCGACCCGTCGAGCCCGGGCCCGCCGTGCAGCGCGATCAGCGCCCGTCCGGCGCCCCTCTCGTGAACATGGAGCTCGAGATCGCCGACGGAGACCCGCATCAGCGTGCGACGTATCCGCCGTCGACGACGAGCGCCTCGCCCATCACCGAGCTGGCGCGCGACGAGACGAGGAAACCGATGGCCTCGGCCACCTCGCGCGGTTCGAGCAGGCGGTTGTGCAGGCAGCTCGCCGCATACGCGCGTCGCATCCCCTCGGGATCTTCCATCTGCCCGAAGAACCGCTCGACGAGAGGCGTCTGCGTCGGTCCCGGGCACACGCAGTTGACACGGATACCGGCCGCGGCATGATCGACGGCGAGCGCGCGCGTGAGGTTGATGACCGCGCCCTTGGAGGCGCAGTAGGCGGCGGCACCGGCCGCTCCGACCAGTCCCAGCTGCGAGGCGACGGCCACGAACGCACCCCCTCCCCCCTTCGTCATTGCGGGGATCGTGGCTCGCGCGAGTGCGTAGACGCCGCGCACGTTGACGCTGAAGACCCGCTCCCACTCGTCGGGCGACATCTCGAGGACGGTTCCGATCGTGCCGATGCCTGCGCTGGCGACCGCAGCGTCCAGGCGGCCGGTGCGACGCACGATCTCTTCGACCGCCTCCCCCACGCCGTCCACGTCCGACACGTCGCAGGCGAGCGAGTGGTCGGCGCCGGCTCCGGCATCCGCCAGGTCGATGACTGCGGTCTCGTAGCCCTCCTCGCGCAGCAGCTCGACCGTTGCCGCCCCGATCCCGGACGCGCCTCCCGTGACCACCGCGACCGGCCGCTCGCCCATGGCGCGATCCTACGTTGCTTTCCGGCCCCGCGCGACGCCGGTCACGATTCCAGCGATGACGAGCCCCACGCCGAAGAGCTGGAACGCCGAAGGCCGCTCGGCGACCAGCAAGGCAGCCAGGCCGACGGCGAGCACCGGCTGCGCGAGCAGCAGCAACGAGGTGACGGCAGCAGGCAAGCGTGGCAGGGAGAGTGACACGGCGAGGTAGCCGAAGACCTGACCGGAGAGTGCCGCGAGCAGCGTCCAGCCGTGCGCGGGCCAGATCGGGGTGAGATCGAGCTCGCCCAGGGCGAGGCCCACGGGGACGACGGTCACCGCACAGACGGCGGTGGCGACGAGCAACGGGCCTCCGGGCCGCCGGCGGTCGGTGTTCGCCGAGCGCAGCGCGAGCAGGAAGCCGGCGTAGGAGAGGGCGGTGAGGATGCTCATGCCCACGCCGAACAGCGGGCGGTCGCCGTAGGCGGCCTGTCCGACCACGCCCGAGATGAACACCACTCCGACGATCGCGATGGGAATGGCGGCCAGCATCCGGTTCGACGGCCGCTCGCCGAGCAGCATCCAGGCGACGAGCGCCACGACCACCACCTGCAGGTTGGCCACCACCGTCGACAACCCGGCGCCGATCGCGCCGATGCCGTGATGCCACGTCTCCAGGTCGATGGCGAAGAACACCCCGGCCACGCCGGCGAGCACGACGGAGCGGGCGGCCAGCGGGCCATAGCGTCGGTGCTCGAGCCAGGCGAGCGCAGCCAGCGGTGGCACCGCGTACAGCGAACGGTAGAAGGCCGTCGTCGCCGGGGGCTGGTCGGCCAGGCGGACGAGAACGCCGGTCATGGAGATGCCCAGTGCACCGAGCAGGGCCCACGTCGCCGGCCGCCTGAGCATCGGCGGCAGGCCCGCACCACGCACGCTGATCAGAAGCTGCCGGACCGGACGCCGGTCGCGATGAGCAGGATCACGATCAGGGCGGCGAGCAACCGGTAGCCGACGAACACGTCATACGAGCGCCGGCGTACGAGCCCGAGCAGGAGAAGGATTGCCACCAGCCCGGATCCGAATGAGGCCAGCACACCCACGACGAAGGGGCCGGTCATGCCGCTCGGCAGATCGGCCAGGATCACATCGGTCAGGCCCTTGAACAGCGCGGCGCCGGCAGTGATGGGGACCAGCAGCAGAAACGAGAGCCTGGCCGCCCCGTCACGATCGAGCCCGAGCAGCCGGCCGACGGTGATGGTGATCCCCGACCGGGAGACGCCGGGCATCAACGCGAGCGATTGCGCCAGGCCGAGCGCGAGACCCTGCCGTGGCGTGATGCGCGTGATGTCCTTGCGAGCGGGCCGGCGGTCGGCCCACGCGAGGAACACCGCAAACACCGCCAGGAAGATGGCGATCTGCCACGGCTCGCCGAGATGCCGTGCGATCACGTCCTCCAGGAGCAACCCGATGAGCGCGGCGGGGATCGTGGCCACGATCACGACCCAGGCCAGGCGTTGCTCGGGCGTGGCGATCCGCCGTGCCCCGAGGGACGAGAAGAAGGCGCGGATGAGGGTGCCGAGGTCGGACGCGAAATACAGGCCGACGGCGACGACCGTGCCCAGATGCAGAGCGACGTCGAACGTCTGGTTGAACGCGTCGTGGGTCTTCAGATAGTCCCAGTCGCCGAGCCACGGGACGAGGATCAGGTGCCCGGAGGAGGAGATCGGCAGCAGCTCCGTCGCGCCCTGGACGAGCCCGAGCACGAGCGCCTGCCAGTTCGGCAGCTTGGCGGGGTCGTCCCCTGCTCCGGCCACGGCGAGCACGACAGCGGCGAGCGTGGCGAGCGCCGCGAGCGTGAGAACAGGGCCGCGGCGCATCGGGTTATCCTACGCGGAGCCCGGGAGCGGTCCGGCGGGGTACCCATCGGGCAACCAGTCGAACACGAAATCTCCGCAATTTGCGCTCGTTACCCTGACGGTGCTCTTGACCCGGGTCGCCGATGCTGTAGTTTCCCGCTTGCACCGAGCACGGAGCGCGATTAGGTCGAAGCTCAGCGCGAGGGCCACTAGGCGGAAGCCGACCGGTCAACGCGGTGAGTGGACGAAAGCGCCACCGGCTCGGTGAATTCTTTTTGGTCCCGTGCGCTCGCCCGGTCCCTGACCGTGGTGACCGGTAGGATCGTGCCGTGCACCTGCGCGCACCCAGCATCGACCGCGGGGTTCAGAGCTTCCTCTGGGCAGCCTTCTTCTTTGCGCTGCTGTGGTTCGGGATGATGGCGCTCGGCGTTCGGGGGACGACGGCGTTTGTCCTGGGCGCAGTCTCCGCGTTCCTCATCTTCCTCTTCGTCCGGATGTGCGGCGACGAGGATCCCACCAGCTGACCGGCTCAGCGCCGCGCGCACACGAGACGGAGCAGGCGGCCAGCGAGATCGTTGCCCACGGCGCGCTCCAACCGGAGACGGGCCGGCACGCGAGGGGCCGGATGGCCTCCCATCGCAAAGCAGGCACGCAGCAGGCTGAGGTCGCCGGCGAACGAGCGCTCCACGCCCTCGAAGCTGATCATCAGACGCATACCATCGGTGATCGGCCGTGGGGCGTCGGACGGCATCCCTCCCGGGAGGGAGGTGCCGGTCGCTGCCCGTGCGCGAGCTTCGGCCATGACCAATGGTTGTAACGCGCCCACCGGACGGCACACCACCCCCAGGCTGTGGGAATCGTGGCCCTCGAACCCCGCTCGCAGCGGTAATCAGTAGCGGATGAGTGCGTGCACCTCGCGGCCGGGCAGGCGCTCACGGCCGTGCAGGAACGCCAGCTCGATCACGAACAGCGCGCCCACGACCAGGCCTCCCAGCCGTTCGACCAGCTCGATCTTCGCGGCAGCCGTCCCGCCCGTGGCGAGGACGTCGTCGAGGACGATCACGCGCTGGCCCGGCCGGATCGCGTCGGCATGGATCTGCAGCTTGTCGTTTCCGTACTCGAGGGCATAGGTCGCCTCCACGGTGGCTGCGGGCAGCTTCCCGGGCTTGCGCGCGGTCACGAACCCGCAACCGAGCGCGTACGCGAGCGCTCCGCCGAAGATGAAGCCGCGGGCCTCGGCTCCGAGGACGATGTCGGGGGTGCGGGGACCTGCCCAGGCGGCGAGATCGTCGATGGCCTGGCGGAAGGCGGCGGGATCGCCGACGAGCGGCATGATGTCCTTGAAGACGATGCCTTCGGTCGGGAAGTCGGGGACATCGCGGACGAGCGCTTCGAGGTCGACCCTGCTCATCGTTCGGCTACCTCCATCAGATCGCGCATGACGAGCAGCTGCGCGAGTTCTTGCGCGACTGCTGAGAGAGTGTTGAGATCGGCGACAGCGGCGCTGCGGCGCACAGGGTCGCGTGAGCGCAGCCCTGTCGCCACCAGCTGCTCGAGCAGCGCGGACTGGCGTCCAGCGGCGTTGCGAAAGGCGCGGAGGTGTCGTGCATCAAGACCGTGCGTGGCGAGGCGCCCGCAGGCCGCCGCGATGTCGGCCTCGCTCTCCCGGTACAGGCGCTCACCCCCCTCCACCCTGCTCTGTAGCAGGTCGAAGTCCTCCAGCTGGCGCACGAGATCCGGGGTGATGCCTGCCCTCTCGCACAGCTCGGCCGTGTCCAGCTCGCCGACCGGGGCGCCGGGCAGCGCACGTGCCCGGCGGCGGGCACGATCGGCTGTCGGCGAGTTGATCTGCTCGCGGATCACGCGAAGCGGAAGGAATTCGTCGCGCTGGAGCCTGAGGATCAGCTCGAGCCGCTCCACGTCGTCCTCGGAGAACAGCCGGTAGCCGCCTCGAGTGCGCTTCGGGGTGAGCAGCCCCTGATCCTCCAGGTAGCGGATCTTGGAGATGGAGATGTCGGGGAACTCGTCCTGCAGGCGTTCACAGACGGCACCGATGGTGTGCCGGTCGGTTCGCGCGGCGGGGATGTCGGTCGTGGTCATCGCAGCAGGAAGGTCATGCGGTACTTGCCGATCTGCACCTCGTCGTCGTCCTCGAGGCGGCTGGTGTCGATGCGGCGGCGGTTGACGAAGGTGCCGTTGAGCGAGCCGAGGTCTCGGATCAGGTAGTCCGCGCCCTCGACCACGATCTCGGCGTGGTGACGCGAGACCGTGACATCGTCGAGGAAGACGTTGCATTCGGGTGAACGGCCGATCGCCGTCGTGCCTGCCACGGCGAACGCCTCGCCCTCCCTGCCTCCGCCGGTACGAACGACGAGCGCCGGGCCGCTGATCCCGTCCAGCAGGCTCGTCATCTCGAGCTCGAGCGGCTCGATGCTCTGCGTGGTCTCGTCGAGGGATGGCTTGAGCAGGGCGGCGCCACAGCGCGCACAGAAGTTCGCGGCCTCAGGGCTCTGGAATCCACACTCCGCGCAGTAGACGTGGGTCATTCCCCGCCGGCCCCGAGGCGGGAGAGGGCGTCGGGATCCCACTCGCCGCCGCGCATGCGGCGTGTGCGCTCGGCGCGGACGATGTCGATGCGCCCGTGCACGACACGGCGCTCCAGCGAGATGTCGTCCTCCTTCGCCTCGAGGCTCCCGATCAGGTCGTGCAGGCCACCGTCCGAGAGCGTCGCGAGATCGGGCAGGACATCCTCTCCGAGGTCGGGCGGGAGCTCTCCACTGCCGTGGAAGATCGAGCGCTCCAGCGTCTCCGGCGAGGGCAGCTCGAGGCTACCGGCGGCCACACGGCGCTTGAGGCGCTCCACCCTCTCGTGGCGCAACGTGTCGATGTGACCGTGAAGTGCGCGGCGTCGGTGGGACAGCCTGTCCTCTGACTGCTCCAGCGTACGCAGCAAGCCCTCGAGCTCCGTGTCGGCGAGCTGGCTGAGATCCGGGAACTGTTCCACGCGTTGCCTTTCGTTTCGACGACCCGCCACTGATTCAACCAGCCGGCGTGGCCAGGGGTCAACCTCAGCTTGAGACTTGCTGGCGTTACGTTCGCCGCGGCGTGCCGGATCCCTCTCGCCGCCGCACCTCGCGGCGCGCCTCGAGCACGTAGTGCAGAGCGGCCAGTACGGCGAGGGCGAGGTTGATCCAGAAGCACACCAGTGGCCAGGTCGTGCCCTTCTGCGTGACCAGGACGAACCCCAAGGAGGCGTAGAGGCCCCAGGTGGCGACCTTTCCGAGCCGTGAGACCTGGAACTCGTAGCCCCGTTTCTCGACGAGCTTGTAGCCGCCGATCAGCATCAGGTCGCGGACGAGGATGAGCAGCGCCACCCAGGGCAGCCGGTCGTAGGCGACGAGCATGATCACCGCCGCATCGATCATCAGGCGGTCGGCGAGCGGGTCGGCGATCTTCCCGAAGGCGGACTCCACGTGCCAGCGCCGGGCCAGGTAGCCGTCGAGCTGGTCGGTCGCCCCAGCCACCCCGAACACGATGCCGGCGGGCCAGCTCGGGCCGCTGCTGTCCTCGACGAGCAGCCAGACGAACACGGGGATGGCAGCGAAGCGAAGCAGCGTCAAGGCGTTCGGGATCCGCTGCCGCATGCGGCCATCGTAGTGCGGACTGCCCGATCGGGGATGATCCCGGCCGGGACCGGGGGCCGACCGGAGGGGTGATCAGCCGCCGCGCAGAAGCTCGAGCCGAAGGGTGCCTGCGGCGCTCGACCCCGTGGCCGAGACGGCGCAGTGCTCTGCCCCCGCGAGCGGGAGTCGCGCGGTCTTGAGGTACGGCGCTCGACCGGAGAGTCGCTGGCGACTCACGCGCGTCTTCAGGCCGCTGCGGCACGACATGGTGACGGTCAACGTGACGACACCCGGGTGCGAGGCGACAGCGCGAAACGCGATGGACGTCGGCCGGCGCACCATGTCGCCGACAAAGGCGAGCTCGCCGGGGCCTGCTGTCGGTCCCCTCTTGACGAGGCGCCAGGTCGAGCTCGCGGCCCCGCTGCTCGCCGACGTGGCCAGGGCTGCTGCCACCACGGTCAGGAGGAGTGGGCGCGTGTGAGGTCGCACGTCTCTCACGATAGGCGCGTCGTCTCCGACCTCAAGGGTTACCCGGGGCGGCGGCCCGCCACGGGACAGTGCCAGGCGAACCGTTCAGGGCCGCCGCACTACACTGCCGGCATGGACGTCAGTGAGGCAACGTTCGACGAGCTGGTGGTCGAGCGGTCGTCGACGGTGCCGATCGTGGTCGACTTCTGGGCTGCGTGGTGCGGCCCCTGCCGCGCGTTGGGCCCGGCCATCGAGCAGGCTGTGGGTGAGCGCACCGGGCAGGTGGAGCTGGTCAAGGTCGACGTGGATGCCAACCCGGGACTGGCCGCGCGCTTCAACGTCTCCGGCATCCCTGCGGTCAAGGGCTTCCGCAACGGCAGCGTCGCCGCGGAGTTCGTCGGCGCCCGGTCGGCAGCGGCGATCGGGACGTGGCTCGACGACCTGCTCGCCCCTCCCCGCGCCGACGGGCTCGTCGAAGAGCTGCGCGCGAGCGGTGAGCTACCCGAGGTCGTCGCCGCCCTCGACGGCGGGGACGTCGAGGGGGCGCTCACCATCATCGTCGACGCCGTTCTCGGTGCCGATCCGCCCGGGCGCGACCGGTTGCGGGAGGTGGCGGTTGCGCTCTTCGACCGGCTTGGCCAGGACGACCCGCTCACCGGCACCTATCGCCGCCGTCTGGCCGCCGCCCTGTACTGATCCGCGAGGCCAGAGGGCGGGCTATCCGAGCCGCGCGATCCAGTATCGCGTGCGTGCCAGGTACGCGGTCTCGGCGGCCTTCCCCGAGCGCCCGTAGGCGCCGTCGTAGTCCTGGAATCCGCCGCGGGCTCGCGCCGGCTCGATCTGCGTGCCCTCGTGCCATTCGTTGTAGCTCGTGATCGTGATCACGTCCGGCCCGGCGCGGGAGGCCTGGCGCCACAGAGAGTCGTAGCGGCGCCCCGCCTCTCGATCCTGCACGCGGGTGTCGCCGGTTGCGCGCGAGGCGTCGTAGCCTGGCCCGACGGATGGCGCGCACGCGAGCTTGAGCGCATGCGCGGCACGGCACGTGCGCCGGAAGGCGGTGCCGTCGTAGACGTACACGTCATACGTGTAGAACCCGTCGAACCCCCCGGCGACGGCCCGCCCCACAAGGCCGGTGTTGGCGAAGACCCGAACGTCTTGAAGAGGGGCGAGTGCGACGCGCCACTCGGCGTCGGGGAGCGTCGTGGAGTCGTAGACGTAGAAGTCGCTGTAGCCCCGGGCGGCGAGGTTACGGATCGCCTCGGCCGCGCTCGCCGGCGTTCTCCCGTCCCACGGCTCGAGATGGATGGCCACAGCGAGCCCGGCTCGACGTGCCTCCCCGGTCACGAGCGCGAGGCGCGCCGCCTCGGGCGACCCCGGGCCCCACCACGAGCTGACGACCGTGTCCACGCCGAGGGCGGCCATCTCTCGCATGTGGGCGCGCACGACCTGCGGGTCGGCCGAGGAGTACGGGCCGCGAGACGGGTAGAAGTCGGCCGCGATCGACGCGGGCGGGCGGGCGCCACCCTGGTTCCAGTGGGCCCAGCCCCCGTCTCGGGCAGGTGTGCTCCACCACGGGTAGTAGAAGATAGCGACCTCTGGCCGGGCGCTCTCGCGCCGCTCGAGTGCCGGTGCGGCCGCGGCTAGTGGGCTGTCAGGCAGCGTTAGCTGCAGGCCGACCACGGCTGTCGCGAGCGTCGCGACGAGCGCCGCGGCCGGCCTGCCGAGTTCCATCGACGGTGCGGCTACTTGAGCGGGTTGCTGCCGGCCATCCAGATGATGACCCGCTTGAACTTCCCGTCGGCGTCGAAGTCGAAGAAGTTGCAGTTGTGCATGTCGTTCTTCGAGCCGTCCTTGAGCTCGCCGATGTAGCCCTGCTCGGTCGCGACCTTGCCGGTCGCCTCTTCGACCACGACGTTACGGAGCTCGTGGCGGATGAACACCGACGCGCCGAAGAAGTCGGTGAACATGCGGCGGATCTCCTCCGCTCCGGCGAACGTGGTGTGGTCGGTCTGCACGGTGAGCGTGGCGTCGTCGGCGAAATGCGCGAGCACGCCGTCGGCGTCCATCGCGTCGACGGCGTCGAAGTACGTCTGCGGTGCGGCGGCGAGCGCCTCCCGCGTCCAGGCTGCTGCGGTGGTCGACATCGAGTGTTCCCTCCTTCGTTGCTGGGCGGCCAGATTCTACTGCCGGAGGCCTGACCTTCGGAGGGCTCTGAGCTCGTCATTCGTCCAGTCGCTCAGCGAGCGCCGCAGCCACCATCACCGTGTCCCGCAATGCCGGTGACGTCTCCGTCAGGTACCGCGCCAACCACCGCGTGGCCGCCCGCTCGAACTTGGCCGAGCGCCGCTCTGCGTACAGGTGGACGAGCTGCAGCGCGTCGTCCAGCGACAGCTGAGCCAGCTCGCGCGCGGCGTCTTCGGCAGCTGCCAGGTTGCGACGGGAGAGTGCCCGCTGGAAGCGGGCGTAGGCATGGCCTTCCGACGTCATACGAACGTATGTTCGCACGATTCGACATGGCGCGGGGCGCAGCTGCACCTCGCCTTCCCCGTCGACGACGTCCACCTGACGCTGGAGCGGCTGCTCGCGGCCGGCGGCTCGGCGAACGGCGAGATCGCCGAGGTCGCAGTGGACGGAGTCGGAACAGCGGAGTTCGTGTACGCACGCGATCCGGACGGGAACATCGTGGAGCTGCAGGGCTGGAAGTCCTGAACCGCCTGCGAACCTGACCAGCGGGATACAGTCCACCGGTGGTGTCGCCGGATGGCCGTCTGGTCCGTACAACGTGTCCGCGTGACTGTTACGACGCATGCGGTGTGCTGGTCTCGATCCGTGGCGACGAGGTGCACCAGGTGCGTGGCGATCCCGATCATCACGTCAGCCGCGGTCGCCTGTGCGCCAAGTGCGCGATCGCCTACAACGGCGTGCTGCTCGACCGTGAGGCGCGTCTGTCGCGGCCTTTGCGCAGGGTGGGACCGAAGGGATCGGGACGCTTCGAGCCGGTCTCGTGGGAGGCGGCTCTCGCCGAGATCGCCCGAAGGGTCACCGGGATCGTGGCGAGCAGCGGTGCGGACACGATCCTGAACACGCACTACACGGGCACGTGCGCCTTGCTGGGAACAGCGTTTCCCCAGCGGTTCTTCCACAGGCTCGGTGCGACGGAGGTCGATCCGGACACGATCTGCAACAAGGCCGGTTACGACGCCCTCTCCTACCTCTACGGCGCGTCGGACGAGGGGTTCGACCCCGAGACGGCGGATGAGGCCGGCTGCATCCTGGTCTGGGGTGCCAACCCCTCGGCCTCCGCGCCGCACCAGCATGAGCACTGGCTGGCCGAGGCACCGGGAACAGTTGTCGTCGTCGATCCCGTCCGCACGCCGACAGCCGCCGCCGCCGACCTTCATCTGCAGCTCTTCCCCGGCTCGGACGCGGCCCTGGCGTTCGCGCTCGCGCACGTCCTGCAGCGCGACGGCCTCCTCGACCGGGAGTTCGTCGACGCGCACACGCTCGGCTTCGACGAGCTGGAGCCGCTGCTCGAGCCGTGCACCCCGGAATGGGGCGAGCAGACAACCGGCGTGCAGGCGACGCTGATCGAGCAGGCGGCCGCGGTGTACGGGGCCGGGCCGTCGCTGCTGTGGCTGGGACAGGGGTTTCAGCGTCAGCCGCGTGGCGGCAACGCGCTGCGGGCGGTGGCGCTGCTCCCCGCGTTGACCGGCAATCTGGGGCGGCCGGGCACAGGTTGGGCGTACGTCACTGGAAGCGGCTCACGCCGGATCGATGACGACTATCTGGTCGCGAGCCACCTGCTGACCGATCCAGCGCCGCCGGTGAGCCAGATGGACGTTGCGGATGTACTGGCCGACCCCGCACGGTCGCAGGCCTTGTTCTGCTGGAACATCAACATCGCAGCGTCCAACCCCCGCCTCGGCGATCTCCGGCGGGCGCTCGAGCGTGAGGATTTGTTCACGGTCGTGCTCGACCTGTTCCAGACCGACACCGCCGACCTGGCCGATTTCGTGCTGCCGGCCGCGAGCTTCCTGGAATCGAACGATCTGGTCTGCTCCTACTTCCATCACACCCTGTCCGCGCAGGTGAAAGCGATCGATCCACCGGGAGAGGCGCTCCCGAACAGCGAGATCTTCCGGCGTCTGGCGGCAGCGATCGGGTACTCGGAGCCCGAGCTGCACGAGAGCGACCAGACCGTGATCGATGAATTGCTGAGCCGGACAGGCTTCGGGGTCAGCTGGGCCGACCTGACGTCAGCCGGCACGGTTCGGTTGTACGAGCAACCGAGGCTACAGTTCGCGGACCGGGTCTTCCCGACCCCTAGCGGTCGCGTCGAGCTGGCGTCCACGACGGCCGAGGCCGCCGGCCAGCCGCGCCTGCCAGAGCCGTGGCACGACCCTCGCCCGCCGGCGGGACGCCTGAGGCTGCTTTCCCCGGCCTCCCCCTGGGCGCTCAACTCGAGCTTCGCCAACGATCCGAAGATCGCCCGCAAGCTCGGGCCTCCGACAGTCACGCTGCACCCCGACGACGCGACACCGCACGGTCTCACGGACGGCGACCTCGCCGACCTGGCCACCCCGACGGGGCGGCTCCGCGCTCGCGTCGTCCTCGATCCACTCGCCCTGCGTGGCGTGGCCTACTGTCCCAAGGGTCACTGGCCCAAGCGCACGGCCGACCAGGCGAACGTCAACACGCTCAACCCGGGCACCCCGGCGGACATGGCCCGCTCGACCAGCGTCCACGGCATCGAGGTCACCCTCACCAGGCCGTCGTCGGCGGGCAGCTGAGAACGTTCGAAGGGCCCCGAGACGTCACGCTCGAACCGCGGAGCGGCGAGGCGGAGGACGTTGAGGCCCCTCGAATTCCCTTATGCCCGGGGCGACGCGATGCGCGCTGTCACGACGACTCGGGTGCAGCCACGAACAGGCTACTGCTCCAAATGATCCGGTGGACTTTCCAATCGTACCTCCCGATCAATGCGTCGTACCCCCTTGTTGTACCACGGCGAGGCGCATGGACACAACGCTTCCCATGATCGGGGCGCCGAGACTCGAACTCGGGAAAATGTGCTACTCTATGATGCATAATGGCTGCCCGCGCAGGAATCCGTGAGCTCCGCCAGCACCTCTCGCGGTACATCGATCGCGTACGGACAGGCGAGACGATCGATGTCACCGAGCACGGCCGTCTGGTTGCACGTCTTGTCCCCGCGGCCGACGCCGCGAGCGAGATCACGGCGCTCGAGGCCCGTGGGCTTGTTGTGCGAGCGCCGAGCCTCGACTTCGCGAGCCTCACGCCACCGCGCCCTCCTCGTGAGGGGGAACGGCTTCCGAGCGAGCTCCTCGCCGAGGAACGCGCGTCGCAGCGGTACTGAGGTTGCTGTACGTCGACACCTCTGCGACCGCGAAGCTGCTCCTCGAAGAGTCCGAGAGCGTCGCGCTCGTCGAGTTCTTGCGCTCCGCAAACACGCCCCTTGTGACCAGCCGCGTGGGGATCATCGAGCTGCGTCGTGTCGGACGACGTAGCGGTGCCGATCCCAACCGAGCGGACGCGCTCGCCGCAACTCTGGTCGTGGTCGAGCTCGATGAGGTGATCGAGCACGCAGCGCTCTCCGTCGATCCGACGATCCGGACGTTGGATGCGATTCACCTGGCGACCGCGCTCGCGGCCGCAGACTCGGTTACCGGATTCGTCTGTTACGACGAGCGACTCGCCGCGGCGGCGGAGTCGGTTGGGTTGACGGTGGTCGCGCCGGCCTGACCTCGCGGCCGTGTTGCCAGCCACAAGCGCGCCTCTCCGAGTGAGATGAACAAAGCCCTGCGTATGCAGGGCTTTGTTCATCGGGGCGCCGAGATTCGAACTCGGGACCTCTGCTAGTCCCGCTAGGCAACATGCAGGGTCGCGCAGGTAAGTGCGATTATCCTGCTAGTCGACGGTTTCGGTGTGCCGTGTGAGGCGTCGAAAGAGCATCCTTTGGAGCTGACGCCGTACGCGCGCCGTACGCGCAGGGGAGGATCGCGCCGACCATCGTCGGTCTTTGACCGGCTATCCTCGCCAAGAACTGCCCGGAGGCGCTCCGAGGTGGCACAAGCGCCCGATTGCCCGCAGTCCTTGTCTTTTTCGTGTGTTCCCTCCAGACTTGCCCCCGTGCAGCGTTTCCTCAGCTTCTGCCTGCTCATTCCTTTGGGCGGCGCCATGCTTATTGGGCTACTCGACGGAACCGAATCAATGGGGGCGTCTCTTGCCCAGGCGAAGCCAGAGGTCAGGCCGAAGGATCCGCGTTCGTCGCCGTTTGTCGACGGAAGCCGACCCCTTCGTCTTCCCACTGGACGCCAGGGAACGATCGCCGTTATCGCCGTCGGGACATATGACCCCGATTCCCAGATAGTGCCTCTGGTCGTCCGGAACAACACGAGAGATGCTCGGAACCAGGGGCGAGGAAGAGAGCACCGAGCGATGATCTGCCAGACCGTTGACGAGTTGACCCCGCTGATCGGCACGAGGCCGGCGTGCCGTGCGCTGGGCGCGTCGCCAGCCACCGTGTATGGGCGGCGTTCCCCGTCGCCGCCACGGCCATCCCGGCCGCGGCCGACGCCAGCGAGGGCGTTGGACGCCGAGGAGCGCGTCACGGTGCTCGACGTCTTGCACTCAGACCGGTTCGTCGACGCGGCCCCGGCCGAGGTGTACGCCACCCTCCTCGACGAAGGCCAGTACCTCTGCTCGGAACGGACGATGTACCGGCTGCTCGCTGGTGCCCACGGGCAGGTGCGGGAACGCCGCGCCCAGCTCACCCACCCCGCCTACACCCGTCCGGAGCTGCTTGCGACCGGGCCGAACGAGCTGTGGTCGTGGGATATCTCGAAGCTGAAGGGCCCGGCCAAGTGGACCTGGACCACCTGTACGTGATCCTCGACGTGTTCAGCCGCTACGCCGTGGGCTGGACGGTGCAGCAGCGTGAATCGGCTGAGCTCGCCAGCGCGCTGATCAAGCAGGCGGCCGAGCAGCAGCAGATCGTGAAGAACCGGTTGACGGTGCACGCCGACCGCGGCGCTCGATGCGATCGAAGCCCGTCGCTTTCCTCCTCGCCGACCTTGGCGTCACGAAGACCCACAGTCGGCCGTACACTCCACCCACAACCCCACTCGGAATCCCACTTCAAGACGATGAAGTACCGGCCCGAGTTCCCCGACCGGTTCGACTCGATCGAACATTCCCGCGCGTTCTGCCGTGTGTTCTTCAATTGGTACAACCACCAGCACCGCCATTCAGGGATCGGCTACATGACCCCCGCCGCCGTCCACACAGGCAACGCAAGCCGGCTCTACGGGCAACGCGCCGCCGTCCTCGAAGCCGCCTACACCAACCGGCCCGAACGGTTCGTCCGCGGCCTACCAACCCCCGCCGACCTACCCACCGCCGTCTGGATCAACAAGCCCCAACGAGAGGAGGTTGCTCACAATAGCCGCGCCGAGCCACGAGAAGGCCGCTCGGACTGTCAGGAACATCCAGGTCAAAGGGACCGCACATCGTCCGTCCGGAGCGATGATCGCCGTTGGTGCCGATCAAGAGCTGGCTCCCTACACAGTAGGTCCTGGCGAGATCGCCTTCGGCTACGTCTACTTCGACGGCAATCCGCTCCCGCAGAGGGCTCGGTTTCGACTCAAGGCAAGCATCGACACGTCAGGGGTTGGCAACGGCGGCGGCGACCTAGTCGTGAGCCAGTCTCAACTCGCGGACGGTCGTATCGTTGGCATCGCTCGCAACATGCAGCGCAAGAAGGTCACTGGGCCAATCCAAGCGAATGCAATGTGCTTCAGCCTCGGCGGCCGAATCCTGAGCGCGGAGTCGGACTATCTGTCGGACGACGCCATCGCCACCCGCGCGAGTAGCCCATTCCAGATCGAGCTGCTGCATGGTTCCTGCCCGATTTTCCTCGTGGCAGTCGGAGGCTTCCTTTGGTAAGCGTTGTCGGAACCTAGAGACGGAACACACTCGCCATCGCCTCCGCCTCCCGCTCGCGTGTCGCCTTCTCGAAATGGCCGTACACACCCGCGGTGATGTCGAGCGATGAGTGGCCGAGATGCTTCGACAGCCAGAGGATGGGCCGGTTGTCCTCGATCGCGATGCGCGCGACGCATGCCGCAGGCTGTGGAACGTCCGCTTCTCCCGTCGGGCCTTCGCGCCGGACACCGGCGCGCTCCATCGCCGGGTGCAACTCCCGCCGCAGGATCACTTGCGCGTTGCGATAGCCAGTCTTCGTCTCACCCGGAAAGACGAGCCGGTCGTCGGCGGGCTTGCCGAGCTCGCCTCACCAGCCGCCGAGAAGGTCGACGAGGTCGTCGGTGATGAACACTTCGCGCTCGTGGTTCTTGGAACGCCGAGGTTGCCGTCCGTCTAGGTGGGGCGGACATGGATCACGCCGTCAACGAGGTCGGCGTGCTCCTCCCCACGCGAGAGCGAGAAGCTCGCCTTGTCGCATGCCGGTCTTGAGCGCATCCTCGAACAGCACACGGTAAGTCGCGCCGCGGGTCCTGAACCGTTTTAGCAGCACCGGCAGTCAGCCGTGTCGTTCACGACCGCCTATCGTACGGCCCCGGATCTTGGTCAGTGACATACACAGAGCAGTGTTGTAGGATCGAACGTATGTTCCTGTAATAGTACTTCGCGACTCCGAGACAGGCAAAGACGCCCGGGGGTGTTCAAGGTGGCGGCGGGAACTGGGGCCTCGGTCAGGTCTTCATGACCGGCGACGGCCGAAAGCTTCGCATAGTAGACATGGCGCCTGCGTCGCCGACCGCCGACACGAAGGCGTCCGGCATGTGGCTGGTCGAGCCCGCCGACGAGCTGGGCCTGGTGACTGAACCGAAGGGTCCCACGTGCCGCAGCTGAGCCTTGCTCATCTCCAGTCGCTGGTCGAGCGGGCGCGCAGTGTTCCGGGCGTCGACTTCGAGACCGTCTCCGAAAAGCAGCAACGGGGCGACCTCGAGAACCCCCATCGACTGGTCGAACTGGTGAAGCGTGTGCAGTCGATGATCGAGGTCTTCGAGCGCGGAAACGCCGAGATCGAGCTTGACGCTGACGCTCGCGTCGCGCTGATGGAACTCGACCGCCTTCTCCGCCACTACGACTACGCCGAGCGCATTCCCGGCTTCGCAGACGCAGGCGTCTTTCTGACAAAGACCCAGGACTACGCGCACACGCTCGTGCTGCTCGACAACGTGTGGCTCATCGCCAACATCGGGAACGGGACTGTCGAGTTCGTAGAGGACACGGAGTCGAAGACGCCCGACCTCCGCGTTTGCACGAAGGACAGATCGTCATCGTGGCATGTCGAAGTGCATGTCCCGCGTGACTTGATCCACCCGGTCGTCGGGTCGCTGTCGGCTGACCGTGCCAGGAAGCTCGTCGACGAGACGCTGCGGAAGAAAAAGCTACAGCTGCGCGTAGGTGACTCGTTCCTGGTCATGGGTGGGCTGGGGTGCTGCGCGGAGACAGTTAAGGCGCTTGAGGACGGAGCGCGGACGACGTTGAGATCAGGTCGCCGGCCTTACCTAGCGGGAGTCATCGTCTACTCCGCGATCGTTGTGACGGAGGAGCACATGAGGCCTGATGGTCAGATTGCTGCGCGGCTGCACAACGGCTTACGCGCCGCGATCGTCGAGAACCCCGGCTACGGCGGCGCAGTTCGCTTGTCGTCTGTCCTTCACCCCGATGCGCCGTTGCAGCCTATCGACCTCTAACCCCGTGCCGGTATCCAGTAACGGCCCGTGCTTGGCTCCCAGGAGAGCACGCCGCCGTCGCCGAGGCAGCACTCGACCTCTCCAGCCGGATCCGCCAGACACCGTCCTCACCGCGGAACGGCTTTGCGTCGGGATGTTTGTGCAATTGTGGAGCGGAAAGCCTCGTCTCCGAACTCGTGTCGGAGCGCGTCGATCAACGCGACCTCGTCGGGTTCGTACGCGTTCATTCGGGATACCTCCTTTGGGAGAGGGGTTGCCACGCGGTTGCCACGGCGCGTCAGGCGCCATCTTGCTGTGACAACGGAGGAATCGCGAGAGCCGCGTCGCTGCGCGGCTCTCTGTCATCGGGGCGCCGAGATTCGAACTCGGGACCTCTAGTCCCCCAGACTAGCGCGCTAACCAGGCTGCGCCACGCCCCGCGATCCGCCCATCCTAGCGGCAGCCGCCCGCCAAGCCCTCAGAGACCGGGGTCCTGTCCTTCACTGGTGCCTGGAAGGACTGTGGCGCCCCTGGGAGCGCCACAGTCAAACTCTTCGTCCGCAGCCCGGTCAGGCGGTGAGGCGCTTGTACAGGCGGTCGACCAGGTCCGGCATCTTCTCCAGCCGGTCGGTGATCGAGCGGATGCGGTACTCGCGAAAGTGTTCGGCCTTCACGCCGAGTGCCTTCGCGATCTTGGCGAGCACGTCGTTCGATGGCACGGGACGGTTGCCGTGGACGATGTGGTTCAGGTAGCCGGCGGAGAGACCGGTCTTCTCCGCAAGCCCCCGATACGTCACGCTCTTCTCCGTCATCAACCGCTCGATCGTGGTGCCGAGCGGATCGCTGCTGAACGCACGCGGCTTCGCCATCTACTCCTCCATCCGGGTCAAGAGGGCCCCCCGGTCGACCCGCGCATCGGCGCCAGTTGCGCGCCGGCGCACGTCGACCGCGCCGTCCTCCAGTGTCTTCTTGCCTACCGTTACACGTACCGGGCAGCCGAGCAAGTCCGCGTCGGCGAACTTCTCACCCGGACGCCGCTCTCGATCGTCGAGCAGAACGTCATATCCGGCCCCGTCAAGCAACTCCGCCACGCCGTCGGCGACCGCGGTGACCTCGGGCGATCCGCTCGAGAGCGCCAGCACATGGACTCCGAACGGGGCCACCGACCGCGGCCATACGATGCCGAGTTCGTCGTTTCGCTGCTCCACCAGGGCGGCCATCACGCGCCCCGGGCCGATGCCGTAGCTGCCCATCAGCACCGGCCGCTCCGTGCCCGTCTCGTCCAGGAACGAGGCGCCGAGCGGCGCCGAGTAGAACGTGTCGAGCTTGAAGATGTGACCGACCTCGATCGCCGTCTGGAAGTGCAACGCCCCACCGCAGTGCGGGCATGCGTCGCCCTCGAGCGGCAGGCGAATGTCCTGCACCTCGGCCTGGTAGTCGCGGCCGAGCTGCACGCCGCGCAGGTGCCAGCCTGTGCGATTGGCACCGGCCACGAACTGCCCTTCCGCCAGGGTGCGGTCGGCGACGACACGGCCGCTGAACCCCACTGGGCCGAGCGACCCGGGATCGGCGCCGAACGCGGCTCGAATCTCCTCCACGGTGGCGGGTCGGATGGTGCCGCCGACGACCGCAGCGAGCCGCTCCTCCTCCAGGCGATCGTCACCCCGGACGAGGGCGAGCACGACGGTCCCGTCAGCCGTGGTTACCGGCATCGCCTTCGACGTGGCGGCCGTATCCACGCCGAGCAGCTCCGCGAGCGCCTCGATCGTGGTGACGGCGGGCGTCTCTATCTCCTCGGGCGCGGCGAGCATGGCGGGGAAGCTCGGGGCACGCGGGATGCCACGCGCCACCTCGGCGTCGGCGGCGTAGTCGCACCGATCACACGTGACGAGCGTGTTCTCCCCCGACCCGGAGGGCGCCAGGTAGTCGATCGACTTCGAGCCTCCCATCATCCCCGACTCGGCCTGCACACTCACCGCGTCGAGACCGCAACGGTCGAACATGCGCCCGTAGGCGCCCGCGTGCTTCTCGAAGCTGACGTCCAGGCCCTCCTCGTCGCGGTCGAACGAGTACGCGTCCTTCATCACGAACTCCCGCACACGCAGCAGGCCGCCGCGAGGCCGGGGCTCGTCGCGCTCCTTGGTCTGGAAGTGGTAGAGGATCTTCGGCAGGTCGCGATAGGAGCCGAGCTCGGCGAAGTGGAAGGTCACCGTCTCCTCGTGCGTCGGGGCGAGCACGAAGGGCCGCTCGGAGCTGTCCGAGAGCTTCATCAGGACATCGACGGTGTCGTAGCGCCCGGTCCTCTGCCAGAGCTCCGCGGGCGTCAGCACCGGCATCAACATCTCCTGGCCACCGATCGCGTCCATCTCCTCGCGCACGATCTGCACGATCTTCTCGTGCACGCGCCAGCCGGCGGGCAGGAACGTCCACAGGCCCGCTCCCACCTGGCGGATCAGCCCGGCCCGCACCAGGAGCTTGTGCGAGATCGCCTCGGCGTCCGCTGGGTCGTCGCGCAGGGTCGGCAGGAACAGCTCGGACTGGCGACGGAGCGACACGAGCACCAAGGCTAGTCGAGACGACCCCCTGGCGATGCGGTTGTTGCCACGGCGGGCATGAGGTGTCCGCAGCGGCGGATCGGGACCGCGTTATGTATTCACACGGAGGAAGCCACTGACCCGCATCCCATCCCCGTCGGACGAGGACTGGAGGATGAACGAGTCGAGCTTGCGAAGGACGTCACGGGCATCGACCGGCAACGCCTCCGCGCCGCCGATTCCGGTGATGAGCGGGATCAGCCCGTCGAGATCGACGTAGAGGAAGCCGCTGGTCGTATCGCCGAGATCGACCGCGTCGGCAGCTCGCTTGAAGCCCTCCCCGTCGACCAGGCGCTGGCTCGAGCCCGTGTATGCGGCGATGGCGTCGGGGCCGAGCGTGACGATGATGGTGTCGTCGTCCAGCCGCCCGTAGAAGATCGGCACGCCCTCGAACTCGATGCGGGTCACGGGCACGTTGTCGACGGTCACGGCCGAAACGGTGGCATTGGAGCTCTCGGCCAGGGTACGCATCATGGTGTCGATCGTGCCGAACGTTTCGTCCACGTTCGGCGGTGCGAGGACGACCGAGACCTCGGGCACCTCGCCTGACCCCTGCCGCACGTAGACGACACCCTCTCCGGAGAAGGCGGTCAACACCTTGTCGAGCGACACGCCGACCGTCGACTCGAGCGTGTCGGAAACGTCCTGGAGCGGGCCGCGGATCTTGTCGACGATGCCCTGCGTCCCACCGAAGGACAGCGCGGCCACGGCGTCGCCTGGAACATTGGCGAAGAGCTTCGGTTCGTAGCGCGTGCCGTTGCCCAGCCGGCCCCCGTCCACGTCGACGGTGAGATAGAGCCCGTCGTCCCTGGCTACGAGCGCCATGGCGATCGAGTCCAACCCGAGGTCGAAGCCGGTGTCGAGTGAGGGGATGGCTACGCCGAGCTCACCCGCCTGGCGGGCCAGGTTGGGCAGGGTCTGTGCGAGACGCGCGCCGTTGACCCAGGCCTTCACGAGCGCTTCGGGCGGTAGCGCCTCGACCGCGGTCGCGAAGGTTGCGACCGTATCGAGCGTGCCGCGGGCAATCCCGGCGGCGTAGGCGTCGATGTCGCCTTGCTGCTCGGCCAGGGCTGTCCAGTCACCCACCTTGCGCTTTGCAGGCTGCTCGTCGCCGAACGTAAGCAGGCGGTCGAGCATTGCGTCGTCCTGCGGCTGTAGGAGCACTACGGCCTTCGCATCTACGGTCGCGAGGACGACGATCTCGCGTCCGAGGGCCGGCTGGATGTCGTCTTTCCAGGTCACGTTCTCTTCCTGGAGGGCCTTCTCGATCTCCCGGCCCAGCGTGTCGCGCAGCGACGGGAATAGATCGACAAGCGCCCGGGCGTTCTTCCACTGCTCGGAGCCGAGATCCGTGTCGAGCGACACGAACGCGAGCGCGTCCGCCGGTGCCGCCGCTGCCGACGCGGGAAGAGACCCGGGCACGGCGCTCGTCTGGCCACATCCGGTCGCGACGAGCGCGACGGCGCCGACGAAAACCGCAGCAACGACGGAGCGAAGTCGCATCACCCGGACCTTATCGACAGGTCAGCGGGCGCAGTTGAGACCCGCGTCGGCTCAATCCATGGGGATCATGCTCGCCTCGGCCATCGCGAGCGCCGCAGGCTTCGCCATCTTCAAACGCTTCGGTCGCTGCATGCCGCCCGCGATCCACTCGTCGATCTCCACGAACAGCTGGTCGATGAGCTGCTCGGACGGAACCTTGCGCAGCACCTTGCCGTGCGCGTAGATGAACCCGACATCCCGTCCGCCGGCGATGCCGAAGTCTGCGTCGCCCGCCTCACCCGGACCGTTCACGGCGCATCCCATGACAGCGATCTCCATCACCTGCGGATACTCGCGCAGGCGCGCCTCCACCACCTCGGCCAGCGTCTCGACCCCGACGTTGTCACGTCCGCACGAGGGGCAGGCGATCATCACCGGCCCGCGCTCACGCAGGCCGAGTGCCTTCAGGATCTCGAAGGCCACCTCGATCTCCTTCACCGGGTCGGCGGTCAGCGAGACACGCAGCGTGTCGCCGATACCGTCCATCAGCAGGGCGCCCATCCCCACCGCGCTCTTGATCGAGCCCGCGAACGGCGTACCCGCCTCGGTCACCCCGAGGTGGAGCGGATACGGCACCTTGTCCGCGAGCATGCGGTAGGCGCGGATCATCGTCGGCACATGTGAGGCCTTGACGGAGATCTTGAAGTCGCGGTAGTCGAGCCGTTCCAGGATCTCCACCTGCTCGAGCGCCTCCACCACGAGCGCCTCGGCCGTGTCCGTCAGCGCCAGGGTCTGCAGATGGGCCGGCAGCGAGCCCGCGTTGGCACCGATGCGCATGGGAACGCCGGCCTGCTTGGCGGCCCGCACCACCTCCTCGGTCCTGTCCGGGCCGCCGATATTGCCGGGGTTGATGCGCACGGCGGCCACCCCTGCCTCGATCGCCTTCAGCGCGAGCGAGGCGTTGAAGTGGATGTCGGCGATGACCGGGATCGGCGAGAGCTTGACGATCTTCGCGAGCGCCGCCGCGTCCTCGTTCTTGGGGACGGCGACGCGCACGATCTCGCAGCCGGCCGAGGCGAGGGCGGCGATCTGCGCCGTGGTGGCGCCCACGTCGTGCGTCTTCGTCAGCGTCATCGACTGCACGACGACGGGCGCGCCGCCCCCGATACGGACACCACCGACCTGGATCTGGTGCGCGCTCGCCACGCCGTCCAGTGTAGAGGCTCCGTTCTGCCGCTCTCGCCGCCTACCATCCTCTCAGTGGCGGGCACCCTGGATCAGCTCCCGGCCTCCCGCTGGGACCTGCGAGCGCCTCCTGACGACTACCCGGACGACGTGTGGGCGCTCGGGGCGGATCTCCAGCCCGCGACCATCGTGCACGCGTATCGCATCGGCCTGTTCCCGATGCACGTGAACGACATCCTCGCCTGGTTCTCACCCCCCGAGCGCGGCATCCTCCCCGTCGCCCCGCCCGGGCGGCGGCTGCGCCGCGCGCGGCGCGGATTCGAGATCAGGGTGGACACGGCGTTCGCAGACGTCATCCGCGGCTGTGCCGAACCCAACCGGCCGCACGGCTGGATCGACGCGGAGTTCATCGCCGCCTACGAGCGATTGCACGTGCTCGGCATCGCGCACTCGGTCGAGGCCTGGGACGACCAGGGCCTGGCGGGCGGTCTCTACGGGCTCGAGCTCGGCGGGCTGTTCGCGGCCGAGTCCAAGTTCCACGCTCGCTCGGGAGCATCCAAGGCGGCGCTCTGCGGTCTCCTGGAGCTGCTGCTCGAGGCGGGCTCGCCGGAGGCCCGGCTCCTTGACGTGCAATGGCCCACGGCCTACCTGACGGGCCTGGGGGCAGTCTCCGTGCCGCGGGCGGAGTACCACGCGCGTCTGCGCGCAGCGCTGCTCCTGCCCGCTGCCGTTGGGTGCTGAGCCCCGCGCTTGCGCGGCCCTTCAGCCTGGATCCACCGCTTGGCGTGATCGCGGGGCGCCTGCCAGGGTCGTCAGGACGTGTGCGGACAGCGTCGGGCAGGCTGGTTGCCTGTTCGACGCTGTCCGCGCGCGGAGCGCACCGACCGGGTGCAAGCCCTCCACGCCCTTGCGGAGGGGTTACACCCGGTCGGGGAGCGCCCTGGCGGGCCTGGCAGGATGCACCGCCCACGCCAAGCGGTGGATCCAGGCTCAGGGCCTCGCCAGACTCTCTGGGAGCGGCGCGTCCGCGGTTGCCTGAGGCCGGCTCCGTTCCTTGCGAGTCGCTGAAGCGACCCGCTTGCTCGCTGGGGGCGCCGCCTTGCGGGGTCCTTCAGGGCCTCGCGAGGGACTCGGCCGAACGGGCCACGCTGTCTACGTGCCGCCGCCCACGTCGTTGGAGAGGCCGATGAAGAAGAGCAGGAGCACGACGGCGACGCCGAGCATGGAGACCTTCTCGTAGACGGTGCGCCGTACGGAGCGGCCGCGGATCCCCTCGAGCACGGCGAACAGGATGTGACCGCCGTCGAACGGCAGGAGCGGGAGCAGGTTGAGGAGGGCGATCGACATCGAGATCAAGCCCAGCACCCACACGAAGCTGTCCGCGCCCTGGTCGGCTGCGTCCGAGCTCGCGCGAACGATGCCCACCGGGCTCGAGATCTCATCCCTCCCGCTCCCCGTCACGAGCCTGCCGACCGTCCGTGCCACGTCGGCGGTGACGAGGCCCGTGACCCGCACCGACTGCCACGCAGCGTCCGCCAGTGGGAGCCCACGCGTCTCTCGGGTGAAGCCGAGGCGAAGCGCGCCATCGGTCAGGCGCGGTGCGACCGCAGCGAGCGCCACCTCTCGCCCCTCGCGTTCCACAACCACCTGAACCGGCTTGCCCTCGCCGGCGGCGATGAGCGTGGGAATCCGTTCTCCGTCCTCGTCGACCGGTGAACCGTCGATGCTGAGGATGCGATCACCGCGCTGCAGACCGGCCTGCGCCGCCGGCGACGCGGCCTGCACCACGTCGACCACCGCTGTTCCGCGACCCGCCACCGTGGCGAACAGGACCGTGAACAGGATCAGCGCCGTGACGATGTTCGCCGCCGGACCGGCGAAGATCGCAGCCACGCGCTTCCAGGTCGCCGCTCGCCAGTAGGCGTCGGGCCCCAGCGCGTCCCGCAGGTTGTCGAGACCCTTCTCGGCGGTGCCGGCGGCGCCCTCCGACAGCCGGCGACCCGGCAGCAGCTCGCCGAGCTCCGCGAGCGCGACGCGGGCTTCGTCATGATCGTCGGCGGCGAGCGCCAGCCGCAGCCGGGCCACCGGTCCCTGGAGGCTCGGCGCCTCTTCCGCGGCCCGCTCGAAGGCTCGGGTGGCGTCGTCCTCGACGGGACGATGCATGCCGGGGATCTTGACGAAGCCGCCGAGCGGAATCGCGCCGATGGCGTACTCGATGCCGTTGCGGGTCGTCTTCACGAGCGGCGGCGGAAACCCGACGTAGAACTTCCGAGGGCGCATCCCGAGCGCCAGCGAGACGACGAAGTGACCGAGCTCGTGGATGAAGATGATCAGCCCGAGCCCGATCAGGGAATAGGCGATGTTCATCGCGCGAGCAGTGCTTCTGTCCGCTGCCGCGCCTCGGCGTCAACGGCGAGCAGCTCCTCCAGATCGCCGATCTCGCCCAACGGCATCTCGTCGAGAACGCGCTCGACCGCGGCCGGGATCTCCAGAAACCCGATCCGCGCCGAGAGGAAGCCGGCCACGGCCACCTCGTTCGCCGCGTTGTAGATGCACGGCGCCGAGCCCCCGCTCCGGCCGGCCTGGAAGGCCAGCGGGAGCATGCGGAAGGTCTCGGCGTCTGGAGCGTGGAACTCCAGGGTGAGGCCGGCCGCGAGATCGAGGGCGGGAACAGGCGTGGCCGCCCGCTCGGGGAAGGTGAGCGCGAACGAGATGGGCACGCGCATGTCAGGGTAGCCCACGTGCGCCAGGGCGGCTCCGTCGCGGAAGCGTACGAGACCGTGCACGATCGACGTCGGGTGCACCACGACCTCGATGCGATCGTAGGGCAGCCCGAAGAGAACGTGCGCCTCGATCACCTCCAGCCCCTTGTTGGCGAGCGTGGCCGAGTCGATCGTGATCTTCGCCCCCATGTTCCAGGTCGGATGTGCGAGCGCCTGTTCCGGGGTCACCGATGCCAGCTGATCTGCGCTCTGACCCCGAAACGGCCCACCCGAGGCGGTGAGCACTACCGAGGAGACCGCCTCGGCGCCGGCTCCCTCCAGGCACTGGTAGAGCGCGGAGTGCTCGCTGTCCACGGGCAGGAGCAGTCCCTCGCCCCGGCGGAGGGCCGTCTGCGCCAGCGGTCCCGCGGCGACCAGGCTCTCCTTGTTGGCCAGCGCCAGCGTGATCCCGCGCTCCAACGCCCACAGTGTGGCCTCCACTCCGGCGAAACCGACGATCGCGTTGAGCACGACGTCCGGCTCGGCGCGTTCCAGCAGCGCCACCGCGCTCCCCCCCACCTGCACGTGTGGCACGCCGAGCTCGGCCTGCAGCCGGTCGAGCGGCCTCGTCCGGGACATGGCCGCGACCAGTTCGAGCTCCGGATGGACGCCGATGATCTCCACCGCCTGCCGGCCGATCGAGCCGGTGGCTCCGAGCAGGGCGACTCGGGTCACGAGACCGCGAGCACCACGAAGTACGCTGCCGGCCCGGCCCAGAGCAGGGAGTCGACACGGTCGAGCATGCCCCCGTGGGCGGCCAGGAGGCGGCCGGAGTCCTTGACCCCGAGGTCGCGCTTGACGGCCGACTCGAAGAGGTCACCGAGCACCTCGGCGCAGGCGATGGCCACGCCCAGCACGATCGCCTCCCCTGTGGTCAGGAAGCCCTGCTCGTACAGGGCGAAGAAGCACACGAGCACCGCGGCGATGCTGCCCGCGATGAACCCCTCCCACGACTTGCCGGGCGAGATCTGCGGCGCGAGCCTGTGGCGACCAATCGCCCGGCCGACGAAGTAGGCGGCGCTGTCATCCGCGAAGACCGCGAGCAGCACGGTGAAGACGGCCAGCCGGCCATGTTCAGGGAGGTTCCGTAACAGGAGCAGGAACCCGAGCCCACCGCCGATCCAGACGAGCCCGAGCATCGTCGAGCCGAACGCGATCGTCGCCGAAGGCCGTGCAGCCGACACCCCGAACAGCACGAACGTGGCCACGAGCCCCGCCAGCAACCCGCCGAGGAGCCATTCCGTCGACGTCCCGAGATGCGCGCCGAGTAGGGCCAGCACGAGCCCGCCGTACCCGGCCAGCACCAGCGGCCGATGCGTGCGTGCCATCGTGTACAGCTCGTGCAGCGCCACCAGCCCGGCGACCACTGCGATCCCGAACAGCGCCCAGCCGCCCAGCCAGACGACGCCGAGCACCGCAGGCAGCAGGGCAGCACCCACCAGCATCCGGGACCAGAACGAGCTCATCGGGACGCCGTTCTCACGCGGGCTCGCGGCCGCCGAACCGGCGTTGCCGACCGGCGTACTCTGCAATCGCCCGGCGCAGGTCGTCGGCCCCGAAGTCCGGCCAGAGCGTGTCGGTGAAGACGAACTCGGTGTAGGCGGCCTGCCACAGCAGGAAGTTGGAGATGCGGAGCTCGCCGGAGGCGCGGATCAGCAGATCGGGGTCGGGCAGCTCCGGCGCGTACAGCCGGGTGGTGATCGCCTGCTCGTCCACCTCGTCCGCGGCGAGGCCGTCTGCGACGATCCGACGCGCTGCCTCCACGATGTCGGCGCGGCCGCCGTAGTCGAACGCAACCCACAGGTCGAGGGTCCGAAGCCGCGCCGTCTCCTGCTCCAGCTTCAGCATCTTCTCCTGCAGCCAATCCGGTGCGCGGTCGCGGCGTCCGAAGAACCGGGTGCGCACCCCCTGCTTGGCCAGGTCCGGGAGCTCGCGGTCGATCGATTCGGAGAAGATGTCCATCAGCTCCGACACCTCGTTGGGCGAGCGTGACCAGTTCTCGGTGGAGAAGGCGTACACGACGAGCGAGCGAATGCCCTCGCCGATGGCCGCCTCGACGGTACGTCGCAGCGCCCGCGTGCCCTCACGATGCCCTGCGGCGACGGGCAGGCCGCGCGCCTCGGCCCAGCGGCCGTTGCCGTCCATGATGATCGCCACGGACACGGGCAGGCGCGAGGCCGCCCCGTTCGGCGAGCCCTCCCCGGTCATCGTCTCCGACGCGTCGGTGCTCATCCGTCAGGCCCTTCCGCTCGCATGGCGCGACAGGGACACGCGGTCAGACCTCGAGGATCTCGGCTTCCTTGTGCTTGAGCAGCTCGTCGATGCGCTTGACGTGTTCGTCGGTGAGCTTCTGCACCTTGTCCTCGCCGCGCCGCTCCTCGTCGTCCCCCACCTCGCCGTTCTTGACGAGCTCCTCCAGGTGCTTCATCACGTCACGCCGAACGTTGCGGATCGCCACCTTGCCGTCCTCCGCGAAGCGGCGGACGAGCTTGACGAGCTCCTTGCGGCGCTCCTCGGTGAGCGCGGGGATCGGGAGACGGATCAGCTTGCCGTCGTTCGAAGGCGTCAACCCGAGATCCGACTCCATGATCGCCTTCTCGACGGCCTTGATCTGCGTCGGATCGAACGGCTGCACGGACAGGAGCCGCGCTTCGGGGGCGTTGATCGACGCCATGTTGGCGAGAGGGGTTGGCGTGCCGTAGTAGTCGATCGTGATGCGGTCGAGCAACGCCGTCGAAGCCCGCCCCGTGCGCACGCTGTTGAACTCGTGTCGCGTCGCCTCGATGCTCTTGTCCATCCGCCGTTCGCAGTCGCTCAGGAAGTCCTCGATCACACCCATCAGCTGCCTCCTCTCCGTACGATCGTTCCGATCCGTTCGCCCTTCGCCACGCGCTCGATGTTGCCCTCGGCCAGCTCGAACACGTGGATGGGGAGCCCATTGTCCATGCACAGCGAGAGCGCGGTGGTGTCCATCACCTTGAGCCCGCGCTCGATCGCCTCGAGATGCGTGATCTCCGGCAGGAACCGGGCGGCCGGATCGACGCGTGGGTCGCCGTCGTACACGCCCTGCACGCCGTTCTTGCCCATCAGGATGGCCTCGGCGCCGATCTCCAGCGCCCGGAGCGCTGCGGCGGTGTCCGTCGTGAAGAACGGGTTGCCCGTGCCTGCGGCAAAGATCACGACGCGGCCCTTCTCCAGGTGCCGCATGGCGCGCCGGCGGATGTACGGCTCGGCCACCTCGGAGACGGAGATGGCCGACTGCACGCGCGTCTGCGCTCCGAGGCGCTCCATCGCGTCCTGCAACGCCAACGCGTTCAGCATGGTGGCGAGCATCCCCGCGTAGTCCGCTGTGGCGCGGTCCATGCCGTCGGCCGCGGCCTTCAGGCCGCGATAGAAGTTGCCCCCACCGACGACGATGGCCAGCTCCACGCCTCCGCGCTGGACGTTCACGACCTCACGTGCAATCGCGCGCACGGTGTCAGGGTCGACGCCGTAGTCCCGGTCGCCCATCAGGCTCTCCCCCGAAAGCTTGAGCAGCACACGGTTGAAGGCCGGAGTGGCAGCCACCCCGGCCTCCGCGACGGCGGACGGGCCTTCGTCGCTCACGACGAGGCGATCGCGATCAGCCGGAACGCCTTCACCGATGCGCCTGCCTCATCCATCACCTTGGCCACGGACTTCGACTGATCGTGGATCCACGCCTGGTCGAGCAGGACGCCGCCCGGAGCGGCCGCGAAGAACCGCTTGGCGAGCATGCCCTCGACGATCTTCTCACGGGCCTGCTCCGGCTTGGACTGCACCTCGTCGGAGTTGGCGAAGATCTGCCGCTCGGCGGCGACCGTCTCCGCCGGCACCCCATCGCGATCGAGCCACTCCGGCTTCCCGAACGAGATGTGCATGGCCAGCTGCCGCGCCAGCTCCGCCGTGCCTCCGTCCAGCTGTACGAGCACCCCGATCTTGTTGGCCGGGGGATGCACGTAGCTGGAGAGCGTGCCGCCCTCGAGCCTGGCCGGGTTGATGATCGCGAGGTTCTCACCGAGCTTACCGACGAGCTCCTGCCGCTCCACCTCGAAACGCTCCGTCGCGTCGGCACCGTCGGCGAAGACGGCGTCGAGCACCCTCTTCGCGAACGAGCGGAACTCGTCGTTTCGCGACACCGGCTCGGTCTCGCAGCCGAGGCCCGCGATCGCGCCGATACCGTCCTCGAGCCGCACGCCGACGACGCCTTCGGTCGTTGCACGATCGGCACGCTTGCCGGCGGCCGCCAACCCGCGCTCCCGCAGGATGATCTTGGCCGCCTCGATGTCGCCGCCCGTCTCCACGAGCGCGCGCTTGCAGTCCATCATGGGCGCCTGCGTCGCCTCCCGGAGCTCCTTGACGAGGGCCGCGGTGATCTCGGTCATGTGGCCGCCACAGCCGCGTCGGCCGCCGGAGCCTCCTCCGCTGCAGCGGGCTCCTCGACCGCAGGCGCCTCATCGGAGGTCTCGACCGGAGCCTCCGCCGCGGGCGCCGGTGCCGCCGGCTTCTCGGCGAGCTCCTTCTCCGTGAGCTTGCCCTTGCCCGCGGCGATGCCGTCGGCGATTGCGCGCACGATGAGCGAGCACGAGCGGATCGCGTCGTCGTTGCCGGGGATCACGAAGTCGGCCTCGTCGGGGTCGCAGTTCGTGTCCACCAGTGCGATCACGGGCAATCCGAGGCGCTTGGCCTCGCGCACGGCGAGCTGTTCCTTGCGCAGGTCGACGATGAACACCGCGTCGGGCTGGCGCTTGAGGTCGGCCACCCCACCGAGGTTGGCCTCGAGCTTCTCCAGCTCGCTGAGCATGGAGATCCGCTCCTTGGCGGGAAGCAGCTCCAGCTGCCCCTCGCTCTTCAGACGCCGCAGCTCGTGCAGGTAGGCGATGCGGTCGGCGATCGTCCGCCAGTTGGTGAGCAGCCCACCCAGCCAGCGATGGTTCACGTAGGGCATACCGGTGCGCCCGGCGTGCTCGGCGACTGCGTCCTGCGCCTGCTTCTTGGTGCCGACGAACAGCACGGAGCCGTTGCGCTCCGCGATGTTGCGCGCGAAGTCATGGGCCTCCTGCAGCAGCGCGAGGCTCTGCTGCAGGTCGATGATGTAGATGCCCCCACGCTCGGAGAAGATGAAGCGGCGCATCTTCGGGTTCCAGCGGCGCGTCTGGTGGCCGAAATGCACCCCGGCTTCCAGCAGCTCCTTCATGGACACGACGGACAAAGGGACCAGCCCCTTTCGGATCGGTTGACGATGCAGCCGATGGACGCGTACGGAACCTGGCCGAGCCGAGGCACCACCGCACGCGCGACCCACCGGGTCGGAGGACGGAGAACAGCCAAATGGTAGCGATCAGGCGTCGCGGGCGCGGAGCAAGGCCCGCTGCAGGTCGTCCGGGAGCGATGATTCCAGCGTCAGCTCTTCGCCCGTGAACGGATGACGGAAGCCGAGGCGCGCCGCGTGGAGGAACTGCCGTGTCAGGCCGAGCTCGCCGGCGGCGCCGTACACCGGGTCACCGGCCACGGGCAGCTCGATCGCCCGCAGGTGCACGCGAATCTGGTGGGTGCGCCCCGTCTCCAGCCGGACGGAGAGCAGCGCATGGTGGCGCAGCAGCTCGACCGTCTCGAACCAGGTGACGGCGTCGCGCGGGGACTCGGTGTCCAGCGACACGCGGGTGCGGTCCTCGCGGTCGCGGCCGATCGGTGCCTCGATGCGGCCGGTGCGAGATCGCGGATGGCCGACGGTGAGGGCGGTGTAGGCTCGCTCGATCTCGCGCTTGCGGAGTGCCTGCTGCAAGCGGCTGTGGGCGACCTCCGAGCGGGCCACGATCAGCAGTCCGGAGGTGTCGCGGTCGAGGCGGTGCACGATCCCGGGCCGGTTCTCCTCACCCCCGAGAGCTCCGTATGCGATCAGCCCATGGACGAGCGTCCCGGAGCGGTGGCCGCCCGCCGGGTGCACGACGAGGCCGGCCGGCTTGTCCACCACGAGCAGGTGCTCGTCCTCCCAGGCGATGTGCAGGTCGAGCTGCTCGGGCACGAGCACCGCTTCGTCCGGGAGGTCAATCTCGATGCGCTCGCCGGCCTGCACCCGGTAGCTCTTCGGCCGATACCTGCCCTCGACACGGACGGCCTGGTCGGCGACGAGCCTTTCGGCTTCGGAGCGAGAGCTGACCGCGTCGAGATCGGCCAGCCACAGGTCGAGCCGGGAGCCTGACGAGCCCTCCGCGACGACGAAGACCTCGGGCTGCGAGCCGCCGTCAGCGGTCGTAGCGGCCCCCGGTGCGCGGGCTCACCTGGTCGGCGGCCACGAACGACCAGAACAGCGTGGCCACGCCGACGACGATGAACGTGTCGGCCAGGTTGAACGCCGGCCAGTAGCTCGGATCGATGAAGTCGGTGACGTTGCCGAGTCGGACACGATCGATCAGGTTCGAGACGCTGCCCCCGAGCACGAGACCGAACGCTGTCGGCAGCAGACGGTGGCGTTGAGCGCTCCGCCGGAAGAACCAGACCATCGCGGCAACCGCAACCCCGGTGAGGCCGATCACGACCGCGGTGCCGTCGGCGAAGAGACCGAAAGCGATTCCGGAGTTCCGCACGTGATGGATCTGCAGGAAGCTGGTGAGGTCGACCGCTTCGCCGAGCGCGAGCGTGCGCGAGACGACCGCCTTGGTCAACTGATCACCCGCGACCGCGCTCGAGAAGACGAGCACCAGGGCCAGCCACTGGAACGGGCCGGCTGCGAGGATGCGTTCAGCCCGCGAGAGCGGAACGAGGGCATTCGTGGCCGACCCGACCCTGACATCGGGCCCCGGCGGCGGGAGCCGCCGTAGAGGTTCCGTCACGTCCGGTCGCGCTCCACTTCGCGCTTGTGGGGCACGCACAATGTGGCGTACGGGAACGCGGAGAGCCGCTCCTCGGGGATCGACTCACCACACACCCTGCAGCTGCCGTAGCGGCCGTCGTCGAGCGCTGCGAGCGCCGCGTCGATCTCCTCGACGATATGGGCGGTATTGCTCTCCAGGGCGCCCTCCAGCTCCCTCTCGAGCAGCTCGCTAGCATGGTCGGCCAGGTGCTGATCACCGGCCGCCGAGTTGAGCTCGCCGCCCGAGTCGATCGCCTCGGCCAGTGCCCGATCACCCGCAAGCAGGTTCTCGCGCAGGGTGATGAGCTCCGTCCTTCGCTGTGTGAGATCGATCGTCATGCCGCATCCCTCCCGATTCGCTCGAGTCGCGCTTCCACGTCGTCACCGGCCAGGCCGAGGACCTCGACCACCTTGTCCCGCGAGGAGCGGCCCGCCACGACGCGAACCTGCGAGCCGGCCACACCAACCGTGGCGGCGAGAAACCGCTCGAGCTCTTCGTTGGCCTTGCCGCGGTCAGGCGCCGCCACGACGCGCACCTTCCAGGCGTCGCCGCGGCGACCGAGCAACTCGGCGCGGCGACCGCCGGGAGCGACGCGAACGCGAATGCGCGTGCTGTCGGTTGGGGAACGAGGCGTCATCGCCTCAAGGATAGAGCGCGTTGTCAGCCGACGAGTCGGCGAAAGCCCTGAGAGCCTTCAGGCCCATCTCCTGATGCGGCCATGACAGGCACCGGGCCGCGGGGCGCCTCCGCCTCCTCCGGCTCGGCAGCGACGGTCGCGGCAGGCGATTCGGCTGCTGCCTGACGCGCCACCACCTCTGCCGAGGGGTTGGGCTCGTTGAGCATCGCGAGGGCCGCATGGAGCATGGCACGAATGTGGTTGGAGTCCGTGGCCAAGGTCTCCCGCTCGGACAGAGCGTCCCGAACGATCTTGCGGGCCTCGGCGTTGGCCTCGGACACGATCACGTCGGCCTCGCGCCTGCCCTGCTCCTTGATGTCCTGGGCGGCTCGTTCGGCCGAGACGAGCGTCGAGCGCAACAACCCCTCGAGCTCCACGTGCCGGTTGAGCTCGATCTCGAGCGCCTCGACACGGTCGAGCAGCTCCGAACGCTCGCGCCACACGTCCTCGAAGCTCACGGCGATGTCATCCATCGCACGCTGGACCACGACGCGCTTGTACCCGAACAATCCGCGCCGAAGGACGAGGTGTCTGATTTCTACGGGTGTGATGGACACAGTGTACCTCCCTGCAATCGTGGGAGGGCGACGCGGACGAAACTCAGAGAGCTTCGCCGATCGCCCACGCGAGCAACTGGCCGCCCACCGACAGGACGACGAGGCCGACAAGTGGGGAAAGATCCAGCGGGCCGATGGGCGGCACGAACCGGCGAAACAGCCGCAGGTACGGGTCGCACACGTCGAACAGGAACCGCTGCACGCGTTGCAGCGGTGACGAGTACCCGACCCGGATCAGGGACAGGATGATGTGAGCGAGGATCAACAGCCCGTAGACCCAGATGAACACGGTCACGAAGTTCTGCAGCGCCGAAGCCGCGTCGGCCAGGAAAGGGGTGGCGAGAACGCCCATCGCGCTACGGGTTCTCGATTCGCGCGCGGAGTCCTTCGCCTGCTCCGCGCCGGCGTGAGTGCCCGCGCCGCTCTCAGCCGCTCTGTGCCTGCAGTGTGGGGAAGGCTGAAGCCTCCCCCATCAGTATTTTGGGGGGGCGGGCCGCTTTCGACCGCTCTGTGCCTGAAGTGTGGGGAAGGCTGAAGCCTCCCCCACCTTTTCAATCAGGCCTTAGGCCTGATTGAAAAACCCCCCGCTGCCCCGGTCGAGCGCCTTCGCCCGCTCCTCGGCGGACAGCTCGACGTTCCGTGGGGTGAGCAGGAACACCTTGTCGGCCACGCGCTGCATCGAGCCCTCGAGCGCGTAGGTGAGTCCGCTGGCGAAGTCGATCAACCGCTTGGACAGCTCGTTGTCGGCGGTCTGCAGATTGAGGATGACGGGAACGTCGTCCTTGAACTTGTCCGCGATCTGCTGTGCGTCGTTGAAGCTCCGCGGCACCACCAGATGCACACTGACCTGTGCGCGATCCCGGTCGCGGCTGCGGCTGCGCTCACGCGCCGGACGGGACTCGCGGGATTCACGCGTCTCGCGCGGCTCCCTCGCCTCCCGCTCCCTGGGCGCCTCGCGGAGCCGGGCGCGGCGCGCCGGCAACGCCGTGACCGGCTCGGAGTCCGCGTCGGACAGCGAGTCGTCCGTCCAGCCGGCGCGTTCGCGTCTTCGTGGCAGCTTGCGTACGTTGTGGCGCGAGCGCGATCGGTACTCGCGCTCCAGATCCTCGTTCGTGACCGCTCCGTCCTCGTCCCATTCCTCGTCCTCGGCGATGCCGAAGTAGACGAGCGTGCGGTTCCAGACGTCGGTGAGCCCCATGTCCTCGTGGATGGTAGAGCGCCCGGATGACGTGGGCGTCACCGAAAGAGCGTGCTCCCGACCCGGATCAGCGTCGCGCCCTCGTCAACGGCCACCCGCCAGTCCTGCGACGTGCCCATCGAAAGGTCGACGAGACCGTGCGCGAAGGCCAGCTCACGCAACCGGCGAAACCAGGGACGCGAGGCTTCGGGGTCGTCGGCGAACGGGGGCATCGTCATCAATCCCCGGAAACGGCCCGGGTAGCGGACGAGGTAGCCCTCGATCTCCGTGGGCTGCACCCCACCCTTCGAGCCCTCGCCCGCGAGGTTGACCTCGAGCAGCGCGGGGACCGTCAGGCGCCGCGCCGCCGAGTCGCTGTCCACGGAATGCACGAGCTCGCAGGTGGCGTTGATGATCTTGACCTTGTTGGACTGCAGCTGGCCGATGAAGTGCCAACGAAAAGCGCCGCCGTACAGCGCGTGCTTGCGCTCCAGGTCCTGGGCGCGATTCTCCCCCACCACCGTCACGCCCGCGTCGACGAGCAACGCCATCTCCTCGACGGTCACGTACTTGGTGGCTGCAACGACTGTCACCCCGGCGCCCACCGCCTCCTGGAGTGCTTGCAGGTTGGCCCGCACGGTTGCCGGGTTCATTCCTGCACCTTCACAACCATCGACAGCAGGGTCTCGCGATCGTTGAGGGCCGGCTCCTCCACCACGCGGGAGAGTAGGCGCCGGAGCGTCTCGCCGATCGCAGGACCCTCCGGGATGCCGGCGGAGATCAGGTCGGAGCCGTCGAGGGCAAGATCGGCGATGCGGTGCGGTGCGCCCGCCTGTTCGTGAAGGTGCTTTGCCAACTGCTCCAGCCTCTCGGGCTCGCCGGCGGGTACGAGCTTGGTGCTCAAGTCGGCTCGTTTGAGCTGAACGAGCCATCTCGCCCGCCGATCGCCGTGGGCAGCGAGAAACCGCCGCGCTGCGAGCGCATCGCACTGGTCTGTGTGGAAGGCGTGGGCACGAATGAGAGCGACGGCGTCCGCCGTCACCCGTGTCGGATAGCGCAGCCGACGGAGCACTCCGGCCGCGATCTCCGCCCCCGCTTCCGCATGATCGGCCCCGGCGGCAGCGGCCTCCGGCTTGCCCAGGTCGTGCAGCAGGGCGGCCAGACGGACGACGAGTGGAGCCCCCGCTGCTGCGCAGGCCTCGACCACGAGAATCACATGCTCGTCGAGGGAGACCGGCTGCCGACCGCCCTCCAGCGCGTACCCCAGCGCCAGACCATACTCCGGGATCACGACCGCCAGCACGCCAGTGTCCCGGGCCAGTCGCAAGGCCAGGCCGGGGTCGCCGCCCAGCAGCAGCTTGGACAGCTCGCCCCTCCCGTCGGCCGCGAGCCCGCCGCCGATCCGCTCGGGCGACACGTGCACGAGCCCTGACGCGTTGGCTCGCATCTGCACGATCGTCTCGTCGGTCGGCCGGAACCCCAGCTGCGAGACGAGACGCAGCCCGCGCAGGATCCGGAGGGGGTCCTCCGAAAAGCTGTGCGGCGTGACGGTGCGGAGCAGCCTCTCCTGCAGATCGGCACGACCGGCGAACGGATCGACGAGCGCACCGTCGGCCAGGCGCCGCGCCATCGCGTTGACCGTGAAGTCACGACGCTGCATGTCCTGCTCCACGGTGATCTCGGGACTGGAGACGATCTCGAAGTCGCGGTGCCCGGGCCCGGTCGACCGCTCGGCACGCGGCGGCGTGAACTCGATCCCGACGCGCGCGAGCTCGCGAACGGCCTGGTCGCTCGGATGCAGGCGGACGCCGACGAGCCGATCCTGGACGACGAGGTCCTCCACCCTGCCGTGCGGGGCCAGCAGCGTGCGGAGCCCGTCCGTGTCGACGCCCGGCACCAGGAAGTCCTCGTCCTTGTGCGGGATGCCGAGCAGCTCGTCGCGCACGGCTCCGCCGACGACGTACGCGTCGAGGCCGAGCGAGCGAACGTACCGGCGGATCTCGGTGGTCACGGGCTGATTGTGACGACGCCGGCCGCCGCGCCACGCTCAGATGCCAAAACGGAGGGCGCGATCAGCGGTGCGCGATCGCCTCGATCTCCACGAGCACGCCGGCGGGCAGCCGCGCCACCTCGACCGTGCTGCGCGCGGGAGGATGCGGTCCGACATGCCGGGCGTAGACCTCGTTCATGCCCGCGAAGTCGTCGAAGTTCGCGAGGAACACCGTGGTCTTCACGAGCTTGGCGATGTCGGAGCCGGCTGCGGTGAGGATGGCCGCGATGTTCAGCATGACCTTCTCCGTCTGCTCGCCGATCGTGCCCTCCACCGCCGCGTCGCCGGGCCTGATGCCCAGCTGGCCGGCGACGAACACGAAGTCCCCGGCCACGATCGCCTGGTTGTACGGGGCACCACCGAGCGGTGCTGGTGCCGTTTCGGTGCGGATGACCTGCTTCTCCATGTGACGAGCTCCTTTCGCCTACCAGTAGGTGGGATAGCGCTCACGCGCCACGAGATTGTTCAGGCCTGGCCGCGCTCGATCGAGGCCCCGAGCGCGCGTAGCCGCTCGTCGATCCGCTCGTACCCGCGGTCGATCTGGCGGATGTTCCCGATGGTCGAGCGGCCCTCGGCGCACAGCGCGGCGATCACCATTGCCATGCCGGCGCGGATGTCAGGGCTCTCCAACCGGTCGCCGTACAGCCGCACCGGACCGGCGACCACGGCGCGGTGCGGGTCGCAGAGCACGATCTTCGCACCCATCCCGACGAGCTTGTCCACGAAGAAGAGCCTGCTCTCGAACATCTTCTCGAAGATGAGGATGGTGCCGCGGGCCTGCGTGGCCACGGTCAGCGCGATCGAGGTGAGGTCGGCGGGGAAGGCGGGCCAGATGCCGCTCTCGATCTTGGGGATCTGCCCCCCGAGATCGTCGACGATCTGCAGCCGCTGCCCCGGGCGCACGCGCAGTGTTCGCTCCCCCAGCTCGAACTCGATGCCGAGCTTGCGAAACGCCGGGACGATCGAGATGAGGTCATCGGTCTCCACGTCTTCGATCGTGAGATCGCCGTTCGTGACGGCCGCCAGGGCGGCGAAACTGGCGACCTCGATGTGCTCGGAGCGGATCCGGTGAGCGCCGCCACCGAGCTCCGTGACACCCGTGATGCGCAGCAGGTTGGAGCCGATTCCCTCGATGCGGGCGCCGAGGGAGACGAGGAACATGCAGAGGTCGACCACGTGGGGCTCACATGCCGCATGCCCGATCACGGTGTCGCCCTCCGCGAGGACGGCGGCCATGATCGCGTTCTCGGTGCCCATCACCGAGGCCTCGTCGAGGAACATGCGCGTGCCGCGCAGCCGTTCGGCCCGCAGTTCGTAGGCGCCGTTCTGCGCCGTCTCGGCGCCGAGCGCCTGGAACGCGTGGATGTGGGTGTCCAGACGGCGGCGGCCGATCACGTCGCCACCGGGCGGGGGGATGGTGGCGCGGCCGAAGCGGGCGAGCAGCGGCCCAGCGAGCAGGAACGAGGCGCGGATGCGACGGCAGAGGTCGGGGTCGAGCGTGGTCTTCGTCACGTGCCGGGGGTCGACCCGTACGTCGTTCGGCCCCGTCCACTCCACGGTGGCCCCGATGTCGGCCAGGATCTCGGTCATCGTCAGCACGTCCGCGATGTGCGGGACGTTGCGCAGATCCACCGGCCCGGTGGCGAGCACGGTCGCCGCCAGGATAGGCAATGCGCCGTTCTTGTTTCCCGCTGCGCGAATGGTCCCGGAGAGCGGTCGCCCCCCTTCTATGACGAAGGTCTCCATGCGGCGGGGTATCGTACCCGTGCTTGTGGAGGTCACTCGTGATAGAGCCTGGGAGACGCTGACCCGCTATACCAAGAGCGAGTCGCTGCTTCGGCACGCGCAGGCCGTGGAGGCGTCCGTTCGGTACTACGCGACGTTGCGCGGCGAGGATGTCGAGTTTTGGGGGGCGACGGCCCTCCTCCACGACTTCGACTACGAGATCCATCCGACCCTCGACCGGCACCCGCAGGACGGTGCGCCGCTCCTGCGCGAGGAAGGCTGGCCCGAGGCGCTGATCGAGGGTGTGCTCTCCCACGCGGAGCACCTGGCCAGGCCGCGGGACACTCCGCTCAAGCAGGTGCTCTTCGCGTGCGACGAGCTGTCGGGGTTCGTCCATGCCTGCGGCCTCGTGCGGCCGACGGGCCTTGCGGGTCTCGAGCCGAAGTCGGTGCGCAAGAAGCTCAAGCAGCCGTCCTTCGCCGCGGGCGTGCATCGCGACGAGGTCTACGCCGGCGCGGAGCTGATCGGGCTCGAACTCGACGAGCACATCGCGAACGTGGTTGCTGCCCTACAGCCCATCGCGCGCGAGCTCGGCCTCCCCGGGTAAGTCCCAGGCGGGACGCCTCAAGAACCATTGAGCTCGCCCTCGCCTTGCTGTGGTGGCGCGAGAGGGCGGAGCGGGGCCCTTTAGCTCAGGGCCTCGCGAGAAGTTCGGCCCATCTGTTGCTCTAGCGCGAGACTCACGACGCTATGGCCGCATCCCGAGCGTGCAGCAATTCCGCGTCGATCAGCTCAGGCCGCCGGCACGCCCCGATCGGCCGTCCAGGAGCACCGTCCCGTCCTGCGCGAGAGCTCTCAGCTGCGCGGTTGCGCTCCGGGTCTCGGCAAGCGCGACGGCGTCGAGTGACCAGATCATCGTCGTCTCTCGTCCGCCGAAACGCGCCGGATCCGGCTCCGGGACGATGCCCTGAACCCGGTAGCCGAGCCGTTCCGGCACCGCTGCACTTCGCACGTTGCGTGGATCGCAATGGATCTCCAGCCGCTGGAGCCCCATCACCTCGAAGCCGACGCGGGTCAGCGCTGCTGCGGCCTCGGTCACGAGCCCCTGACCTTCGAAGTCCGCGTGTACCCAGTAGCCGATCTCGCGGGCATTCCCCTCCACCCGGTCGTGCAGCCCCGTGCTGCCGAGCACGCGGGCGTCGGCTCGCGCGAACATCCCGTAGGGCAGGTCTCCACCGGCGGCGAAGCCGGCCACCCAGCCCTCGATCATCCCGGCTTTCTCTTCCACCGCGACCGGCTCGTGCTCGGCCCACGGCATCCAGGGCCGCAGATGTTCGAGCGAGGCGTCGATGGCCGCTTTCAGCGCAGGCGCGTCCTCCACCTGCCAGGGGCGAAGCACGAGACGCTCCGTCTCGATCCGCCAGGCAATCGCAGCACCGCTCACCGGTCGAGGACGCCCTTGAGCAGGCGCTCGAGATCGGTCCCGTCCGTCCAGTAGCCGACCGAGACGCGCACGAGCCCGGTCTTCGGGATCTCACGCACCACCACGTCGCGCGCGGCCAGGCGAGCGACCACGGTCGCAGCGTCCTCGCCGTGCGGGCGAAAGGCGACGAGCGTCGCACGCTCCGCAGGTGTCACGACCTCGACGTGCGGGTCGAGCAGCGCGCGGCAGCGCTCCGCCGTCTCGAAGGCCCGCTCGTACGCCCATTCCGGACGGGCCGCCAGCGCCGCCAGCAAGCCTCGGATCGCCGCGACCGGCCACCAGTTGGGCTCGAAGCGGGCAGCGCCCGGCCGCGGCACGAACGCTCCGTCGTCGTCGTGGGAGGCTTGCGCCAGGTAACTCGGAGCCGACACGGCGAGCCGCTCAGGATCGGCGACCACGAGCGCGCCCGTGGCATCGGGGCCACACAGCCACTTCTGGCCCGAGATGGTGAGAAAGTCGACGCCCGCGAACTGCACTGGGATCGCCCCCACGGACTGGGCACCGTCGACGAGGATGGGCACGCCAGATGCCTCGCGCAACCGCGCAGCCGGGATCACCTGCCCGGTCGTCCACAGCACACCGGAAAGAGCGATCAGCCGCGTGCGAGGGGTCACGGCGGCCAGGATCCGCTCGGGATCGGCAGGAACGACAACGATCCTCGCCCGCGACACGCCCAGGGGGCCGAGCAGCCCGAAGTGCTCGTCCGACGTGGTGATCACCTCGTCGCCGGAGGCCAGCCCGAGGCCGCTCACGACCCGGTTGCAGCCGTCGGTCGTCGAGGCCGTGAGCGCGACCTGCTCAGGGGTGGCCGAAACCAGCGCCGCAAGCGCCGCCCGCAGCTCACCACGGAGGGCCATCGCCTCCTCGAAGTAGGCCGCTCCGCAGCGGCCACTCTGCTCGTCCTGATCGAGCTGGCCGCGCATGGCTTCGATGGTCACGCGAGCGAGCGGCCCGAACGTGCCGGCGTTGAGGAAAGCCACCTGCCGCAGAACGGGGAAGCCGGCCCGGATCTCGTCGAACGTCACTTGATGGTCGCCTCCACCAGGGGATGATCCGAGAGCAGGCTAGGCCCGAGCCGGCGGCGCGTCTCCGGCCACGCGTCATGATCGAGCAACTCCAGGCCCCGCACGAGGATGTGATCGATCCCGGAGCCGCCGCCCTCAAAGCCGGGCATCGCCGGGTCGCGAAGGTTGAGATCGCCGGCCAGCACGACCGCCGCTCCGGGCGCGAAACGGTCGAGAAAGGCGACGCACCGCTCGAGCTCCACGAGCTGCACGCCGGTGTCGGCAGGACTGGAGAGATGCGTGTTGCCGACGACGAGCTCGCCAACAGCGACAGCGTGGACCCGGCGGGGCTCACGGCCCCACGCGCTGATCGTCGCCGCGCCGAGTGCCCTGGCTTCGTGCCGTGCATGGACGAGCATGGCGTTTCCCTGCCCAGCGACCAGAGACCGGATCACGCCGTTGTGCACCCGGGTCACACGCGCAGAAAGCGGGGTGGGCAGTCGAGGCGACCGGGCGACCGAGGCGAACACCTGCATGCCGCTCCAACCCGCGAGCCGGGCTATCGCCCACACGGGCACCTCCTGCAGGCAGACCACGTCCGGCCCGTCGGCACTGACGAGCCGGATCATCTCCTCCAGCCGGCTGCGCCGCCCCGGGGGCGACGTGTTGCCGTGGAAGACGTTCCAGGTGCGCACGGTGACCGGCATCGCCCGCACTACTCTACGACGGTGCGCGTCCTCGTCACCGATCCGCCCGCGTACACCCCTCCCTACGATCACGAGCTCTGCGCCGCCCTGGCCGCAGCGGGCGCCGAGGTGGAGCTGCTCACCTCCCACTTCCGCTACGGCAAGGTCCCGCACCCGAGCGGATACCTACGCACGGAGACGCTGTACCGCCGGTCGGCCCGCATCACCGACCGCAGGCTCCGGCTGGCAGTGAAGGCGGCCGAGCACCCGCTGGTTCTGGCTCGGATCGCCCGCTCCCGGACCGACGTCGTCCACGTGCAGTGGTCGGCCGCGCCCGAGATCGACGCGTGGGCGCTTCGCAGCCGCGCACCGCTCGTCTTCACCGCGCACGACCTCATTCCCAGAAGGACGGCACGCAAGGCGCGTACCTGGCGCCGGCTGTTCGATCGCTTCGATCGCATCGTCGTGCACTCCCGCAGCGGGTTGCGCACCCTCGCCGCCTTCGGTGTTCCGGAGGAGCGCCTGCGCGTCGTGCCGCATCCCGTGTTCCGGAGCGAGCCCGCGCGCACCGACGATGGCCGCACGGTCGCCGTGATCGGAGCCCTCCGGCCGTACAAGGGTGTCCCCGACGCAGTCCAGGCCACGCTGGCCGTCCCCGGAGCCCGGCTGCTCGTGGCCGGCGATCCCCGGTTCCCCCTCGACGTGTTGCAGGCGCAAGCAGGCGCTCGCGCCGAGTGGCGGCTCGGCTACCTCGGAGCAGCGGAGCTGGAGCGGGCGCTCGGCGATTCCACGGTCACCGTCTTCCCCTACGCCGCCGAGCTCGACCAGTCCGGGGCGCTGCTGCTGGCGCTCGGAGCGGGTGTCCCGGCTGTCGTGTACGACGTCGGTGGCCTCGGCGAGGTCGTCCGCGACTTCGGGGCCGGGACCGTGGTGGCGCCGGGCGACGTGGCAGGGCTGAAGGCTGCGCTGCAGGAGCTGCTGCACGACCCGTCGGCGCTGGCGGCCGCGCGCCAGGGGGCCGAACGCGCCCGGTCGGCCCTCACGTGGGAGGCGTCCGCCGCCGCCCACCTCCGGCTCTACGGGGAGGTGGCTGGATGATGAGGTTCGGGAAGCCGGACCGGTTCGCCGAGCTCGTCGAACGCCTACTGGCGCTCTTCGAGACGGACGAGCGGGAGCTGCTCGAGGAGGCCCAGGAGGCGGAGGCGGCGTGGACCGCGTCCGGCCGCGACGGGGCCGAGGAGGCCTACGGCGACTTCCAGCTCGTGGTCGACGCGATCGCGGATCGGCTGCTGGAGATCCGCGACGGATACGCCGCGACGCTTGCCGACCCAGCTCGCGCGGAGTTCCAGGCGACCTTCAACAGGGCCGCCGCCAAGCGCTTTCGGCGTTATGCGTCGATCGTGGCCGACCTCACGGACGACGAGCTCGAGTGAGCAGCGAGGCAGGCGAGAGATAGCCGCGGAGGCGCTGCCACGGCCCGAGCTCCTCGCGCAGCAACCGGCGGTAGCGCCGCATCTCCTCTGCGGCACGCGTCGCCGCCGCGTCGGCCTGCGCCGGCGGCCCGTAGCACCCCGCACCCACGGCCTCCGCCAACCCGCGGGCAGCGACCCCAAGGTGTCGCTCCGCGAGCTGCCGCGTGCATCGCACACCCGACGTGACGGGCACGTGCACTCCCTGGTCGCGGAGGATGTCTCGCAGCTCGTGGAGCGCTGCAGCCGCCCTGCGCCGTGGGTCGGCGACGTGGTAGCGCCTCAGCCGTAGACCCCGCTTGACGAGACCCAGAGCGATCAGCGCGAGCAGGCAGCCTGCGATCCCGAGCGCGGGCCAGGGCAGCGAGCTCCCCTGGCCGGCGGCCGCCCGGGTGTCCACCGGGGCCGACGGGGAGAACAACGGGTCATCCGGACCGGGCAGCCGGTCGCCTCCGAGCGCCCGGATCGCATCCGCGGAATCCGAGGCGAAGGAGTAGGCGGCCGCGAACCGGCCACGACCCGGCGTCGGGTCGAACGGCAGCCAGCCATAGCCGTCGAACCAGGCTTCCACCCAGGCGTGTGCGTTCTGGTCGGCAACCTCCCACACCCCTTGGCGCAGACGGCCCGCGGTGAACCCGACCGCCACGCGTGAGGGGATGCCGAGAAAGCGCAGCATCAGCGTCATCGCCCCCGCGTAGTGCTGGCAGTAGCCCGCCCGGGTGCGCGTGACGAAGTCCACGAGCGGCGGCGCGGTCGTGCTCAGCGCCGGTTGCTGGTCGTAGACGAACCCGCCGTCGGCGCGGAGCCATCGCTCCACGGCCAGCACTGCGGCATAGGGCGAGCCGGCCCCGCCGGCGATCTTCTGCGCTTGCTGCCACACCGGCTCGTACGCCCACATCGGCTGGTAGCGCAGGTCGGTGAAGAGATCGTCGATCGCCTGGCTGCGACCCGGAGCGCCGAAGATCGGCGTGGTCGCCCGGTCGATCCGCAGGTAGTGCGAGGCAGCAGGCGGATAGCGCGGGAGCGACCGCTCAAGCGCGTCCGCACGGGGTGACGGAGCGTAGCTCCACACGCGGTAGGTCGAGCCGCGGGGGATCCGATCACGGGCCTGGATGACCCCGCCCGACCCGAACTGCACCTGCGGCAGAGAGCGCCCCTCGATCCACATCGGCTCCGACGCCGCTACCAGGTGCTCGTCGTCGAGCGCCACCACCTCGACCTGCTGTTCGACCCAACCGGCCTGCTCGCGTGCCCGTGGTACGCGCAGTGGATCCGAGGGTACGGCCTGGTTGGGGTCGCCGATGGCCAGCGGCACGATGTTCTCCAACCAGCGGTCCTGCACGAAGAGATCCAGCGTCGAGGCCCGCCAGTAGAGCGCCCGCTCGGTCGAGCGGATACGGAGCACGGTCGTCGGCTTCTCCGGGAACTTGACGCCGTCGTAGTTGGAGTCCCAGACGTACTGCACACCGACCTTGCCGCGGGCGGCGTCGATGATGCTCCAGCCCCGCCAGTCGACGGCAGCCTCGCCCGGAGCGACTCCGAGCGCGACGGCGCTGCCGGCACCGGCCGCAACGAGCACCAGCGCGGCAACCGCGGCGTTCGTACGGCGCGCTGTCGCCGCCGGCCGTCGCACACTGCGCAGCGCCACCGGCCACAACGTGGCGGCGAGCAGGAGCGCCCCGAGCGCCGCCGTGTCGAGGCGCTCCGACGTCGTCGCCCCCCAGCCCCCGCCGAGCAGCGTCACGAGCACGACCCGCCGGGTCGACCCGGCGGACGCGGCCTGCGCGATGGCGAGCGCGAACAGCCCGCACGCGAGCAGCACGAGGCCGTGCATCTCGGGCCGCACTCCGGTGTCGAAGGGCAACGCGACGGCGTCGAAGCCGCGCAGGCCCTCCACCATGTCCGCCTTGACCGTTCCGAACCAGGTCCCGTCGGTGAAGGGGAGCGCGTCGAGCGGCGAGACCCTGAACGCCACGCTGAGGATGGCCATGATGCCGGCGAGAGACACGGCTGTGCGTGCCCGGCCGGCGACGAGGCCGGCCGCCACGCCGGCAAGCACGACCGCGAGCACCGCTGGAACTCTGGGTGGTGCCTCGAGACGGGCCCACGCGTAGGCCACGGTCAACACCGGGAGCAGGACGACGACCAGCTTCTCCAGGAGCGGCGGCCTGCTCATCCGGTCGCCCGCCGCGAGGCGTCGTCGTGGGTGCCGGTCAGCTGCGAGCTCAGCTCTTCCTGGTGGTCGACGACGAGCAGCCGGGTGGCCGACCGCTCGAGCACGTTTGCGAAGGCCCCGGAGGCTGCCCCTTGGGCGTCGCCTCGAATCTGGATGACGGAGGCCCCGGTCCGCGCGGCCAGCGCAGCGACCGGCTGGTCGAAGCGCAGCGTGACCAGGATCACGGCTCCTGCGGTGCGAGCGACGCGCTCGGCCATGGCGACCACATCGCCACCGCCCGTCACTCCTGCGAGCTCGTCGAGCGCCAGATCCCATTCACCGCCCAGGGACTCGACCGTCAGCGGCCGGCGGCCGCCCGGCAGCAGGAGCAGGACCCGCCGTCCCTCCGCCGCCACGGCACGCACGACCGCGGCGCCGGCGCGCACCGCAACATCGACGGCCGCGCGCTCGAAGCCGCCGGCGGTGTCGATCGCGACCACGGTGTCCACGCGGCGGCTTTCCGCCAGCTCGCGCACCATGAGGCTGCCGCGCCTGGCAGTGGTCGGCCAGTGCACCGCGCGAAGCGGCTCGCCGGGAGCGTGCTCGCGGACACCGAGGACGTCAAGCCCGCCGGCGGAGCGCATCCGTCGCCTGGTGCCGGTCTGCCACGAGAGACCGCCGAGCGCGGCAGCCGTGATCTCCGGCACGAGCGGCCGCACGATGATCTCGCCGTGCAGGGGCAGGACGGCGCGTGCCGCGCACAACCCGAGCAGGTCGACGGCCTCGAGCTCGATCTGCGTGAGTGGGTAGCGTCCGCGCCGTACCGAGGAGAGATCGAACTCGACCCGGCCGGCCGCGGCGGGAACCTGGAGGCGGATCCCGTCGAAGTCCAGCGTCAGCCGGCGGGTCAGGCCGAGCGCGAGCCCGGTGAGATCGACCCTCTGCACCACCGTCGCGCCCTCGGTGAACCTGATGGTGCCGACCCGGGACTCGATGCGCGCGGTGCGCACGGCCGCCTGCGTGGCTAACCGGGCGGCGCCGCCTGCCACGACGAGCCCGAGCCCGAGTGCCGCCAGCGTGTGCGAACCGAGGGCGTAGGACAGCAGGAGCGAGCCGACCCCGGTGAGCCAGGCTGCGTCGTCCCGCAGTCGACCTCTCACACGGGTGCCGGGGTCTGCGCGATCGCCGCCTCGATGGCCGTGACGGCACCCACCTCCCGCCCACCTGCGGCCGGCAGCACGCGATGGGAGAGCGCGGGTACCGCAACCGCGTGGATGTCCTCCGGGACGACGTAGTCGCGTCCGTTGAGATAGGCGAGCGCCTTGGCCAGGCGCAGCAGTGCGATGCCGGCGCGCGGGCTCGCGCCGAGCGCGAGCCGCTCGTTCTCGCGCGTGTGCCGAAGGAGTGCGACCACGTAGCGGCTGACCATCTCCTCGACGAACACCGCGCGTACCTCTTCGATGGCCGCCATCACCTCGTCACGGCCGGCCACGGGACGGAGGTGCTCGAGCGGCGGATCGCTCGTCTCGGCGGCGAGCAGCAGTGCCTCGTCCGTGAAGGACGGGTAGCCGATCGACATGCGGATGGAGAAGCGGTCGAGCTGCGCCTCCGGCAGGGGGTAGGTGCCCTCGAACTCGAGCGGGTTCTGCGTGGCGAGCACGACGAAGGGTCGCTCCAGGCGGTGGCTCTCGCCGTCCACGGTGACCTGCGTCTCCTGCATCGCTTCCAGTAGCGCCGACTGCGTGCGTGGGGAGGCGCGGTTGATCTCGTCCACGAGCAGCACGTTTGCGAACACGGGGCCTGGCCGGAAGGTGAACGCCGCCGAGCGCTGGTCGTACACGTTGACACCTGTGACGTCGGAGGGAAGCAGGTCGGGCGTGAACTGCACACGGGCGAAGCTGAGATCGAGCGACCGGGCCAGGGCCTTGGCGAGCATCGTCTTGCCCACCCCGGGGACGTCCTCGATCAGGGCGTGACCCTCTGCCAGCACGCAGAGCAGTGGCAGGCGCAGCACCTCGACGGGGGCGCGCACGGCCGCCGCGAGGTTGGCGAGCACCCGCTCCGCCATGCCGCCGGTGCGGCCCGCTGGCGCCGGTTCGCTCACCGCGGCCCGTTCAGGAGGCGTTCGACCTCGTCGAGGATCTCCAGCGCGATCTCGGACTTCGGTGCCCGGGCCACGTCCCGCTCTCCGCCCCGCCACATGAGCGTGACTTCGTTGTCCTCGGTGTCGAAGCCGATCTCGTCCCGCCCCACGTCGTTGTAGACGACGAGATCGACGTTCTTGTCCACGAGCATCTGCCGTTTTCGCTCGCGGCCGTCCCTCCCGCTCTCTGCGCCGAAGGCGACGAGAAGCTGGCCCGGCCGGCGCCCCGCGCCCAGGGCCCTGGCGATGTCGGCGGTGGGAACGAGCTCGAGCAGCCACGGCTCGGTCGATTTCTGCCGCTTACCGTCATGAGGCACGGCTGGACGGTAGTCGGCGACGGCGGCCGCCATCAGAAACACGTCGGCGGCGCTGCGCTCGAGCGCCTCGCGCCTGAGGTCGGCGGCGGTCGGCGTGGCCACGACCTCGACCCCGGCCGGGGCCGGCACCGAGAGGTTCGCGGCCAAGAGCGTCACGGCGGCCCCACGGTCCCGAGCCGCCTGCGCAAGCGCCACGCCCATCCGGCCACTCGAGCGGTTGCCGATGAAACGCACGGAGTCGAGCGGCTCACGCGTACCGCCGGCGGTCACGACCACGGAGCGGCCCGCCAGCGTCTGCGGCACGGCCGCCGACGCCGGGTCGCCCGCCAGCAGACGGCGCGCAGCGGACGCGATCTCCTGTGGCTCGGCCATGCGCCCCAGCCCGATCTCCCCCTCGGCCAGCTCGCCCGTCTCCGGGCCTACAACGTTCGCGCCGCGTGCACGCAGCGTCGCAAGGTTGGTCTGCGTGGCTGGATGCTCCCACATGCCCGTGTTCATGGCGGGTGCCAGGAGCAGCGGTCCTCGGTGCGCGAGCGCAGCTTCGGTGAGCACGTCGTTCGCGAGCCCGCAGGCCAGGCGAGCCATCGTGTTGGCGGTGAGAGGCGCGATCACGAGCAGGTCGGCGTGCGCCAGATGAGGGTATGGGTCGGCGGGTGGCGTGTGGCGCGCGAGAGCGTTCAGCGTGTCCGCGGTCACGAACCGTTCGGCGCCCCGTGTGAGGACGGGGACGATCTCGTGCCCGTCCTTGACGAGGAGGCGGACGAGCTCGCACGTCTTGTACGCGGCGATGCCCCCGGTGACGCCCACGACGATCCTGGCCATCCGCGCATTGTGGCTGTCAGCGCGCGTGTGCGGTGTCTCCAAACGTTTACGCCTGGCACTCCAACGGGCGATCACCGGCCACGGAGTGGCCCTCCGAGAAGCGGAGCCTGATCGCAAACTGCGGCGTCATGTGCCGCGAGTGGGACCACGGACGACGAGCGGCCGGCGGCCGCCCGTGTGATCCGCTGCAGGCGCGATCGCGCTAGCCGACGAGGGTGATCTTGCCCTGGGCGATCTCTTCCATCGCCAGGGTCAGGTAGTTCTTGGAGCGCGACTGGACGAGCGGCGGCGGAGCGTCCGCCAGGCCGAAGCCCTCGCCGAGCTGGTGGTGGTAGTTGTTGATCTGACGGGCCCGCTTGGCCGCGACGAGCACGAGCGCGTAGCGCGACGTTGGCTCATCCGGGTTCTTCGAGGCCGCGGCGATCAGGTGGTCGATGCGGGGTTCGATCATATGCAGCCATGGTAGCTGCCCCGGGGCCTGCGCGGGCGGGCCCTTCCAGGTTCAGGGGCTTGCCAGGAACCCGGCTCGCCGTGGTCCTGTGCGAGTGACCGATTCCTCGTCGATCGACTCCGTCCGGCCGAATGCGAGTGCTTGGCGGAGTTCCTTGCGAGTCCCTGAAGGAACCCGCTACGCCGAGGAGCCCTCGCGGTCGAGCTCGCCGTTCACGCAGGGTCGCGGCGCGAGCGGCAGAGCGGGGCCCTTCAGCCTGGATCCACCGCTTGGCGTGATCGCGGGGCGCCTGCCAGGGTCGTCAGGACGTGCGCGGACAGCGTCGGGCAGGCTGGTTGCCTGTTCGACGCTGTCCGCGCGCGGAGCGCACCACCCGGGTAGCGCCCTGGCGGGCCTGGCAGGATGCACCGCCCACGCCAAGCGGTGGATCCAGGCTCAGGGGCCTCGCAAGGCGTTTCAGCCCCCGATCCGGCAGCGATCTCCGCGACAACCGTGTATCTGGAGGGGTGAAATGGGCAATCAATCACTTCCGAGGCTCGCCACGGGTCAGCTCGCCGAGAGCTCGAGCTCCCGGCTGACGATCGCCTCCAGTACCTCGGTGGCGCGATGCACGTCGTCGTTTCGCACCATGTAGCGGAAGCGGTGTGCCTGCTCGAGCTGGCGGCGGGCGAGCGCGATGCGCTCGCCGATCTCCCCCGTGGACTCGGTCGCGCGTTCGCGAAGACGCCGTTCCAGCTCGTCGACGTCAGCGGCGATGAAGAGCGTGACTGCTCCTTCGAGCTCGTCCTGAACGCGCAGCGCACCGACGAGCTCCAGCTCCAGGACGCAGACCTTGCCCAGTGCCGCGAGCCGGTCGATCTCGGAGCGGAGGGTGCCGTAGCGCTTGCCGGAGACGTACTCCACGTGCTCGAGAAAGTCGTCGGCGGCGATGCGCTCGCGGAAAGCCCCGTCGCTCAGGAAGTGGTAGTCGACCCCGTCGACCTCCCCGGGCCGCTGCGGGCGGGTCGTCGCGGAGACCGCGACCTCGAGCCGAGGCAGCCGGTCGACGAGCGCTCTGATCAGCGTCCCCTTACCCGCACCCGAGGGCCCGGTGACGACGAAGAGGGGCGCGGGGCTCACCGCAGTCCGACGGCTGGGCCCGACCGTGCCACTCCGCGGTCGCCGCTACAGCGGGGCACCGCCGAGCACTTACCGGTTGAAGAGGCTGACGAGCTCTGCGCGCTGCCGCTCGGAGAGCCCGCCGACCGTCTTCGACTGACTGATCCGGCACTGGTTGAGCAGGCGTGCCGCCTTGACGCGACCGAACTTGGGGACGGCCATGAGCATGTCGAAGACCTTGGCGGTGTGGACGAAGTCGGGTGGATCGAGCAGCATCGTCTCGATCGAGACCACACCCTCCTTGAGGTCCTTTTTCAGCTGCGCTCGCCTGACGCGAATAACGTTGGCCCGTTTGAGTGCCTCCATGCGCTGGTCGAGCGACCGGGCCGGTGCCTGGGTCTGCGTCTTGGAGGTGACCATCGAGGCATGGAGTCTAGCGATCCAGCGGGGATGGTCAAGCGGGAACGTTACCATCCGTTTGCAGGTGTTTTTCCAAACGGACAACGGCTCGAAGGGGAAAGCGCGGCAGGACACCCTCCATGGGCGCATCCGGGAGGGCCTCCAGATCGCTGCGTATACGGTGCGCGCAGCCCGGATCGCTGAAGAGTGCGGTACCGATGCCGACCGCGGAGGCGCCCGCTCGAACGAGGTCGAGGGCGTGCCGCGCGGTGCTCACACCACCCATTCCGACGATGGGAACATCGACGGCGTTGGCACAGGAGTAGACACAGGCGAGGGCTGCCGGGCGCAGGCCGGGTCCGGAGTAGCCGCCGACGCCGCGGGCCAGCCTGGGTGCGCCGGTGTGCTCGTCCAGGGCCAGGCCCTTGAGCGTGTTCACGAGCGTGAGCCCGTCGGCGCCGGCAGCCACGACGGCGCGCGCCGACTCGGCGATATCCCAGGCGGCCGGCGACAGCTTGGCAAAGAGCGGCTTGCCGGTCGCGCGGCGTGCCGCGGCGACGATCTCCCCGGCCCCTTCGGGCGCCTCCTCGACGTTGGGGCACGAGAGGTTCAGCTCGAGCGCCTCGATCGCGGCTTCGCCGTCCAGCCGTTCGCACATGGTCACGTAGTCATCGACCGAGAACCCGCCGACACTGACCCAGATGTGCACCTGGAGCAGCTCGCGGAGACGGGGCAGGTTGGTGGCGACGAAGGCCTCCAGCCCGGGGCCCTGCAGCCCGATCGAGTTGAGCATGCCGTGGTCGGTCTCCGCGATGCGCGGTGTGGGGTTCCCCTGACGGGCCAGCGGTGTGATGGTCTTCGTCACGAAGACGTCGAACCGGTTTGCCACCTGCGGCGCGGCGAGCGCGTCGAGGCAGCCGGAGGCGTTGAGCAGCGGCACGTTCACAGCGGCCGCAGCACCGGGCCCTCCAGGCAGAGGCGCCGGAGCTCGCCGTCCATGGCCACCACGCAGCCGTAGCAGGCACCGTAGCCGCAGGCCATGGGCGCCTCGAAGGACAGCTGGGCGGTCGGGTGCAGCGCGGCGAGGGCTTCCAGCATCGGCTCGGGGCCGCAGGCCAGGATGTCGTGGTCGCCGGGCGGAAGCGCGTCGGTCACGAGCGTCGGTTCGACGACCACGGTTGCCCCGGGGAGCAGCGACGCCGCGGTCGCCTGCGCGGCCGTCCGGAACCCGAGCACCGCCGGTGCACCCCCGAGCGCCGCGGCCAGATACGGCAGCGGCGCGAGGCCGATGCCACCGCCGACGAGCAGCGGGCGGGCGACTGCGAGGTCGAAGCCGTTGCCGAGCGGGCCCAGCACACCGATCGCTGCGCCGGGCTGAAGCGCGGCCAGCGCCCGCGTCCCAGGCCCCACGACGTCGAACAGGAACCCGAGCTCTCCGGGCGGTGCCAGGCAGAGGGAGAACGGTCGCGGCAGCAGGCGTCCCGGCGCCTCCAGCATGAAGAACTGGCCCGGCCGGCCCGGCTCCACCTCACCCCGCTCCAGGCGCAGCAGGACGTACGCGCCGATCGGCTCCGTCCCCAGCACGCGGCATGCGATGCGCTCGAGCATGGCAGCCGTGTCCGCCGGCCGAGCCGAGGTGAGCGTGGTCACGTGGAGAGACCGATCCGCTCCTGCAGCGACATCGTGGTGTCGGCCCGCGCATTCGCGATCGCGTGGACGGCGGCAGCGGCACCCGAGATCGTGGTGATGCACGGCACGCGACTGACCAGCGCGGCCTCGCGGATCAGGTACCCGTCGGCCCGCGCCCCCGAGCCCTGCGGGGTGTTGATCACGAGATTGCAGCGGTGCTCGCGGATCAGGTCGACCACGGACGTGTCGCCGGGGGCCGCCTCGGCCACCTTGGCCACCTCCTCCACCTCGAGCCCGGCCGCCCGCAGCGTCGCCGCGGTGCCTCCGGTGGCGAGCAGCCGGAACCCGAGACCGGCGAGCGCGGCAGCGACGGGCGCCAGTGCCGGCTTGTCGGCGTCGCGAACGGAGAGAAACGCGGCACCCGAGGTGGGCAGCGGCCGGCCCGCCGCGCGCTCGGCCTTGGCGAAGGCGGTCGGCAGGTCGGCAGCACTGGCCATCACCTCGCCGGTCGAGCGCATCTCCGGACCGAGGACGGCGTCGGCGCCGGCGAAGCGGGCGAAGGGCAGCACGGCGGCCTTGACGCTGACTTCGGTGGGGCGCGGCGCCGGCAGGTTGAGATCGCGGAGCTTGGCGCCGGCGGCGAGCTTGCAGGCCGCCTCCACGAGGTTGATGCCGATCGCCTTCGAGGCGAAGGGCACCGTACGTGAAGCCCGGGGATTCGCCTCCAGCACGTACACCGTCTGGTCGGCCACGGCCAGCTGGACATTGAGCAGCCCCACCACTCCGAGCGCCGGGCCGAGCCGCTTGACGATGTGCTCGATCTCGAAGGCGTTGGCCAGCGTCAACGACTGGGCCGGCAGCACGCACGCGGAATCGCCGGAGTGCACGCCCGCCTCCTCGACGTGTTGCATGACCGCGGCCACGTACACGTCCTCGCCGTCGCACAGGGCGTCCACGTCGATCTCGATCGCGTTCTCCACGAAGCGGTCGACGAGCACCTGGCCGCGAACAGCCTCCATCGCCTGTGTCAGCTGGTCGTCGTCGTAGCAGACACGCATGGCGCGCCCTCCGAGCACGTACGAGGGCCGCACCAGCACGGGGTAGCCGACGTCCGCCGCCGCGGCGAGGGCCTGTGCAGCGCCCTCCACGATCGCCCACGGCGGGCACCGCACGCCGAGCTCGCCGGTCAATGCACCGAACCGCTCGCGATCCTCGGCCAGGTCGATCGCAGCGTGCGGCGTGCCCATGATCCGGTATCCCGCCGCCTCGATCGGGCGCGCCAGGCGGAGCGGTGTCTGGCCGCCGAACTGGGTGACGACCCCCTCGGGGCGCTCACGATCCAGCACCGCCAGCACCTCCTCGGGCGAGAGCGGCTCGAAGTAGAGCCGATCGGAGGTGTCGTAGTCGGTCGAGACCGTCTCCGGGTTGCAGTTGACCATCACGGCCTCGTAGCCGAGCGTCCGGAACGTCTGGGCGGCGTGCACGCAGCAGTAGTCGAACTCGATGCCCTGGCCGATCCGGTTCGGCCCCGAGCCGAGGATCACGACGCGCGGCTTGTCGCCGGTCGGGGGCGCCTCGTCCGCCTCACCCCAGGTCGAGTAGTAGTAGTTGGAGGCGGCCGCCACCTCGCCGGCACACGAGTCGACACGCCGGAAGGAGGGCTTGATGCCCTTTGCGTACCGGGTGAGCCGCACGTCCTCCCCGGAGACGCCCCAGGCGGCGCCGATCGAGTCGTCACCCCACCCCGCCCGCTTGGCCCGCAGGATGTCGCGGGAGGCGAGCTCCTTCCGCGCCCACGCGAGCTGCTCGATGAACCACGGGTGCACGCCGTCGGGGATGTCGTCGATCGTGCCCCACGGCGACGGTGCTCCCGGCTCCAACTCGCGTGATCCGAAGGCCTTGAGAAAGGCCTCGGTGAACGTGCGACCGATGCCCATCGCCTCCCCCACGGACTTCATCTGCGTGCCGAGCGTGGTGTCGGCGCCGGGGAACTTCTCGAAGGCGAACCGTGGGAACTTGACCACGACGTAGTCGAGCGCCGGCTCGAAGCTCGCGGGTGTCGTCTTGGTGAGGTCGTTCGGTATCTCGTCCAGCGTGTAGCCCACCGCGAGCTTGGCCGCCACCTTGGCGATGGGATACCCCGTGGCCTTGGAGGCGAGCGCGGACGACCGTGAGACCCTGGGGTTCATCTCGATCACGCGGACGTCCCCCGTCTCGCGGCTCCGCGCGAACTGGATGTTGGAGCCACCCGTCTCGACCCCGACTGCGCGGATGATCGCGGCGGAGGCGTCCCGCAGCTCCTGATAGGCCTCGTCCGGCAGGGTCATCTGCGGTGCCACGGTGACCGAGTCGCCGGTGTGCACGCCCATCGGGTCGAGGTTCTCGATCGAGCAGACGATGACCACGTTGTCGTTCCGATCGCGCATCACCTCGAGCTCGAACTCGTCCCAGCCGTGGAGCGACTCGTCGACGAGCACCTGCCCGATCGGGCTCTCCTGCAACCCGCGCGCAACCTGGGCGCGGAGCCTGTCCGGCGTCTCGGCGAAGCCGCCGCCGTGACCGCCGAGCGTGAACGCCGGACGGACGACGGCGGGTGTCGGGAGGCCATCGGCCTGCGAGACGTCGGTGATGATCCACGAGCGCGGCACCTTGAGCCCGCAGCTCTCAACTGCCTGGCGGAAGAGATCGCGGTCCTCGGCGCGCCGGATCACCTCGACGGGGGCGCCGATCAGCTCCACGCCGAGCTCGTCGAGGACGCCGGCCTCGGAGAGCTCGATGGCGATGTTCAGCGCGGTCTGCCCGCCCAGCGTCGGCAGCACGGCATCGGGCCGTTCGCGGCGCAGGACCTCGGTCACCCCCTGGAGATCCAGCGGCTCGATGTACGTGCGGTCGGCGAAGCCGGGATCGGTCATGATCGTGGCCGGGTTGGAGTTGATCACGATCGTGCGGAACCCGTCCTCGCGCAGCACCTTCAGCGCCTGGCAGCCGGAGTAGTCGAACTCGCAGGCCTGCCCGATCACGATCGGCCCGGATCCGATCACGCAGATCGATTCGAGATCGGTGCGCCGCGGCATCAGCGGGGCTCCAGTCCGTCCACCCAGGACTCGATGATCGGCCAGGCATCGTGCGGGCCGGGACCGGCCTCCGGATGGAACTGCGTGCTCCGGGCGGCGAGATCGGGGAAGTCGAGACCCTCGACGGTACCGTCGTAGAGCGAGACGAAGGCTGCCTCTTCGGCGTCTGTGGGGGCCACGGCGAAGCCGTGGTTCTGGCTGGTCACGAGGACACGACCCGTGGCCCGCTCGAGCACCGGATGGTTGGTGCCGCGGTGGCCGAACGGCAGCTTGAACGTCGTGTGGCCGGTGGCGAGACCGAGCAGCTGGTGTCCCAGGCAGATGCCGAGTACCGGCACGCGGCCGAGGATGTCGCGCACGACCGCGGTCTCCCGGACGAGCGGGTCGGGATCGCCGGGCCCATTGGAGAGCATGACGCCGTCGAAGGTGGCGAGCTCGTCCGGGTCGCACACGTGCGGGAAGACGGTGACGGCGGCGCCCGCGGCCTGCAGGCGCGTCACGATCGAGCGCTTGGCGCCGTAGTCGACGAGCGCCACCCGCACCCGGCCGTCGCTGCTGGCGACGAAGGGGACCGGCGTGGAGACCTGGGCGACGAGCGCGGCACCTGTCATCCCGGGTTGTGCGAGCACCTGCTGCAGCGCCTCCGGCACGGGCAGCTCGCGTTCGTCGGCGACGACGGCGGCGCGCATCGCCCCGTCCGTTCGCAAGTGCAGGGTCAGCGCACGCGTGTCGATGTCGTCCAGAGCGACGATTCCGTGCAGCGAGAGCCAGTCGGCCCAGTCGCGTCCCCCCAGGCGGCGCATGAGAACGGCTTTGGCCTGCGGCGTGGACGACTCCGCCCGGGCGTCGTCGACGCCGTAGTTGCCGATCATCGGCGCGGTGAAGCACACGAGCTGCTCGGCGAAGCTGGGGTCGGTGACGGTCTCCTGGTAGCCGCCCATGGCGGTCGTGAAGACGGCCTCGCCGTGCGCGACCCCGGCCGCCGCCACCGACCGGCCCCGGAAGACGCTGCCGTCCTCCAGCACGAGATACCCGGCTGTCGTCTCCAGTGCGGCCATCCCGCTCATACTGCGTACACCCGGGCTCCCGCCGCGTAGGTCTCACGCACGCGGCCGGTGAGGGTCGAGCCGAGCAGCCAGGAGTTGGCCGACAGCGAATGCAGCGTGGAGCCGTCGACCGTCCAGCGCTCGCGCCGGTCGACGACCGCCAGGTTGAGCGGGGCGCCGACCGCGATCTGCGGCCTGGGGAGAGCAAACGCGCGGGCGGGCCCGGCCGTGAGCCGCTCGACCAGGAGCGCGAGCGGAAGCGCACCGGGCTCGACCAGGAAGGTGTGGAGGGCGGCGAAAGCCGTCTCCAGGCCGAGCACGCCGAACGGCGCCTCCTCGAACGGCACGTCCTTCTCGTGGCGGGCGTGTGGTGCGTGGTCCGTGGCGATGCAGTCGATCGTGCCGTCGAGAACACCGGCGAGGAGGGCCTGGCGGTCGTCCTCGGTCCCCAGCGGCGGGTTCATCTTGAGGTTGGTGTCGAGCGAGCGGATCGCCGCGTCGGTGAGGCACAGGTGATGCGGGCTCGCCTCGCAGGTCACGTCGACACCGGCCGCGCGGGCGCGGCGGACGGCCGCCACGGACTGGCGAGCCGAGAGATGCTGGAGGTGCAACGGCCGGTCTTCGTAGGCGGCCAGCGTCAGGTCGCGCTCCACCATCACGCTCTCACCGATGCCCGGCCAGCCGCCGATGCCGAGCTCGGCCGACACGGCGCCTTCCCGCATATGGCCACCGTGGGTCAGCGTCGGATCCTCCTCGTGCAGGGCGAGTCGCAACCCGGTGACGCCGCAGTACTGGAGCGCGCGCCGCAGCAGCCCAGCCGAGACGACCGGCTTGCCGTCGTCTGTGAACCCGGCCGCACCGTGCGCGGCGAGCTCGGCCATCTCGGTCAGCTCCTCCCCACGCTGACCCTTCGTGATCGCCGCCAGAAATCCGGTGGGCACGACCGCGTCGGCAAGCGCCTGCTCGACGAGCGAACCGAGGACGGCTGCGTTGTCGACGACGGGGTCGGTGTTGGGCATGGCCAGGATCGCGCAGTAACCGCCGCTGGCAGCCGCCAGCGTGCCCGAGGCGATGGTCTCCTCGTCCTCCCGGCCAGGGGTGCGCAGGTGGACGTGTGGGTCGACGAACCCTGGGAGCAGCAGGAGCTCGTTGGCCGTACCGGGCTCGATCGCCATGATGACCCCGTCCTCGACGACGATGCGCCGTGGCCCGTCGTGGCCCGCCACTGGATCGAGCGCGTGGCCTTCGAGGACGCACGTGACGGGATCTCCGCCGCGGTGGTGGAGCACGCCGATCCCGGCGGCGAGCAGGCTCATCAGGCGACCCTCAGGCTCTCGCCCGCGCCGACGGTCTGTGCGACCCGGACCGGTCCCGAGGTGAGCAGGTCGTAGAGCACGGCCATCCGCACCACGAGGCCGGCGCGCACCTGCTCGCCGATCAGGGAGTTCGCGGCGTCGGCGACGCGCGGGTCGATCTCCACGCCGCGGTTCATCGGTCCGGGGTGCATGACCAGCTGCGTGGGCAGCACCCGGTCCGGGGTGATCCCCCAGAGAGCCGTGTACTCACGGAGCGACGGCACGAACGCGGATCCTGCCTGCATGCGCTCGTGTTGCATGCGGAGCGCGTAGACGACATCGGCGCCGGCGAGCGCGCGGATGTCCGTGGTCACCTCACAGCCCATCTCGGCCAGCCCTCGCGGCAGCAGCGTCGGCGGGCCGACGGCAGTGACGCGTGCGCCGACGAGCAGCAGCGCCTCGATCAGCGAGCGGGCGACGCGGGAGTGCAACACATCACCGACGATGGCCACGTGTACGCCCTCGAGGCGTCCAAGTCGCTCGCGGATGGTGTGCAGATCGAGCAGCGCCTGGGTCGGGTGCTGGTGCTTGCCGTCGCCGGCGTTGACGACGTGGGCCTCGGTGGCGGCAGCGACGATCTGGGGCGCGCCGATGTGCGGATGCCTGATCACGATCACGTCGGGGTCGTACTGGGCCAGGGTGAGAGCGGTGTCGCGCAGCGACTCGCCCTTGTCCACCGAGGAGCCGGAGGCACGCAGGGCCATGGTGTCGGCGGACAGGCGCTTGGCAGCCAGATCGAAGCTGGACAGCGTGCGCGTCGACGACTCGAAGAAGAGGTTGAGCACCAGGCGTCCGCGCAGCGTCGGCAGCTTCTTCACCTCACGGTCGAGCGAGTGGGAGAGGACGCGGGCGGTGTCGAGGATCCGCTCGACACCATCGCGATCCAGGTCGGCCATGGCCAGCAGGTGGCGGCGTGTGGGCGGCGTCGGCGGCCGCAGCTCGCCGGCGAGACGCAGGTCGGGCATCAGGGAGCCTCCTCGGTGGGGGCGAGAACGACGCGATCGATCTCGTCGATCTCCAGCAACTGAACGGAGACGCGTTCGGAGCGCGCGGTGGGGATGTTCTTGCCCACGTAGTCGGGGCGGATCGGCAACTCGCGGTGGCCACGGTCGACGAGGACGGCGAGCTGCACCCGCGCCGGGCGACCGAACTCGAGCAGGGCGTCGATCGCGGCCCGGATCGTGCGCCCGGTGTAGAGGACGTCGTCGACGAGGACGCAGGTGCGGCCCTCGAGGGGGAAGCCAAGTTGTGTTCCTCGGACGACGGGCTGTGCGCCGCGCGGGGCCTCCCCGCCGCGCACGAACACGTCGTCGCGGTGGAAGGTGATGTCGACCGACCCGAGCGCGAGCTCCTGCCCCGTGCGCTCCGCGATCAGCCTGGCCAGGCGTTGCGCCAGCGGCACGCCGCGCGTATGGATGCCGACCAGTGCGACGTCCTCGAGATCCCCTGCCCGCTCGATGATCTCGTGGGCGATGCGGGCCAGCGTCCTCGACACGGCATCGGTGTCGAGGATGACCGTGCCCGCGGCAGCGCGCGGAAGTGACGTCGTCATACAGACTCCTTCCCGGCCTCACGGGACCGGATTAAAGGGGGTGACGAGGCGATGATACTGCCGGCGTGTGACGGAGGTCGTCTGGTGCGGCCCCTCAACGTTTCACCCGGAACTGCGGCACGCGATCACCGGCCACGAGGTGGCCCTCCGCGAAGCGGAGCCTGATCGCCAGGAAAACAGGCGGCCGCTCAGCGGCCGACCCCACGAGGCTGGTGCGGCACCCACAACACCAAGGAGAGCTACAGATCAAAACGGCAGGAGCTGCCGTACTAGGCATCTGGCAGCATGGGCTCCATGCGGAGGCTCCGCCTTTCCGTCCGCAGCCCGCTCGTCGCCTTGTTCGTTCTGATCGCGGCCGCAGCCGTCGCCAGGGCCGCCGCCGCGAGAGGGTTTCGCGTGCCGTGGATCGTGCCGGACGAGCTCATCTACGCCACGCTCGGCGAGTCCTTGTGGGGCGGCGGGGGCCTGGCGGTTCGCGACAACCCGACGCCCTACTACACGGCGCTGCTTCCGACCGTGACCGGCTGGCCCTTCGCGCTCTTCGAGGTGGGGCGCGCGATCGCCGCCGCGCAGGCGCTGAACGCCTTCCTGATCTCGCTGACGGCGCTCCCCGTCTACTTCTGGACACGCTCGCTCGCCGGACGGCGGATGGCGCTGGCCGCGGCGGCACTCGCGCTCGCTTCACCTGGATTCGTCTACTCGGGACTGGTGATGAGCGAGGCCGTCTTCGTCCCGCTCGTCGTGACTGCCCTGTGGGCCATGTCACGGATGCTCGAGCGCCCCACCGCGTTCAGCGCCGGGCTGTTCCTTGCTCTGGTCACCATCAGCTCCGCCGTGCGGCTGCAGGCGCTGGCGCTGATCGGCGCGTCACTGCTGGCGGCCTTTGCCCTGAGCCTTGCCACGCGCTCGATGGCAGTCCTGCGGCGACTCGCCCTGGCCTCGGCGGCGGCCGCGCTCGTCCTGTCCGTCGTGGTCGGTGCGCTTGTCGCAGCCGGGGAGCCGTTGTCCTGGACACGTTTCCTCGGGGCCTACGCCGCGGTCGGCGAGGAGCGGACGGTGCAGGTGTCCGTTGTCGCAAGCCTGGCCTGGCACCTCGCAGCCCTGGCCTTCGCGACGCTGATCGTGCCCCTCCTGGCACTCGTGGCGCTGGCGTGGAGTACGTTCCGCGGCCCCGCGAGGGCAGATGGGACGACGGCGTTCGTGGTGGTCGGCTTGAGCTGGTCGGTGACGCTGATCGTCCAGTCCGCGTTCTTCGCAGCGGCGTACACGGGGAACGTGGCCGAGCGGTATCTCGTGTCGATGGAGCCGCTTCTGGCGATGGCGTGCTGCATCTGGTGTGCCCGAGGCCTTCCCGGGAGGCGCGTTGCCCTCGGCGGCGGCATGGTGGTACTGGCACTTGCGGCCGCACTCCCGATGGCGACGATCGCCGGCCGGGCCGCGTTCGTGGCCAATCCGTTCAGTGCGCCGCTGGTCGATCTTCTCGATTCAGGCCATTCCTGGGCGGCGCGTGCGGCTCTTCTGGCGTGCGTGGCGGTCGCCTTGGGCGTGGCCGCCGTCGTCCGCGCGCAACGGGTGACGTGGGTTCCCGTCACGCTCGCGGCCGGCCTGCTCGGGATCTCCGTGGTCAGCTACCGGGAGGCCCATGCGGCCTCGGTCGTCGAGTGGGACAACACGGTCGGGCAGGGTGAACGCGACTGGATCGATCGTGAGGCGGGCGGTGAGCCCGTGCTCATGCTCGTGAACGAGGGCCGGGCGTGGACTGGAGCCGCGCGCCTCGCGTTCTGGAACCGGACCGTGCGGAGGACGCTGCTGCTCGGCCCAGGGCTTCGTTCGGTGCTTCCCGGAACGAGGGTGAGCGTGCGGGAAGACGGTTCTGTCGTCGACGCGAGCGGCGTACCGGTCGGGGGCACCTTCGTGGTCTCACCGTCGACGCTGCAGCTTCGAGGCGAGCTGGTGGCGCAGGCGCCGGGCCAAGGTACGGCGACGTCTCCGTGGCGGCTGTGGCGCGTGGAACCACCGCTCCGCGTTGCCGTCCAGGTCGTACGTGGCATCGACGCTGTCGGCGACCTGGCGGGCCAGGTGCGCGTCGTGGTTCCGTCGTGCGTCAGCGGTGCCCTGGAGATGACCTTCATCGGCAAGACCGAGACCCGGATCGTGGGGTACGTCAACGGCCAACGCTCGGCTGTCGTCGACCTGCTGCCTGGAGAGACTCCAACGGTCGCCTTCCCGACGCCGGACTACGTCGACGGATCGAGCCCCTGTACGTACGTGCTCGACGTGCGGACGCTCACGGGCTCGACCCGGATCGAGTTCGTGGCAGGCGACCGGTGACGATCAGCTGGTCGAGGATCACCTCGACCGAGGCCGCAAGCTCCGCCTCCGCGCGCGCCGTTCCGGCGGCCAGCTCCCGTTCCTCCAGCAGGTCGAACGTCGAGATGTGCCTGCCGCGGATCCGCTCGAGGGCGATCTCCCGCTCGAGAGGCTCGCGATCGAGCAGGCCGGTCATGGTGATCTTCTCGAAGCCGGCCAGCCCGAGCTCGCCGAGCAGGTCGTCGGGGGACGGGAAGCGCTCCCGGTCGATCGTGCGGATCGACGGGAAGAACGGCGCCGCCCAGTAGGTGTCGAAGTGGCTCGGCGCGAAGGTCCCGATCACGAGCACTCCCTCAGGCTCGAGCACGCGGGCCGCCTCGGCGAACGCCGCCGGGCGATCGACCAGGTGGACGACCAGGCTCATCGTCACACGCTCGAACGACGCGTCTCGGAACGGCAGCCGTTCGGCGGGGGCGCACCTCGCCGCAGCGCCCCGGGGCAGGCGGCCCCGGGTGATCTCGACCATGGCGGGGCTCACATCGACAGCCCACACCCGGCAGTGGGCCTTCTCGGCCAGCGCGACCGCCAGGGCACCCGTACCGCACCCCACGTCCAGGACGCGGCGGCCACGCAGCGACCCGCGTTCGACCAGCGCGTCGAAGCGCCGCCACCACGCCGCTCCTTGCGGGCGCAGGCGGTCGTAACTCGCGGCGCGGCGATCGAAGTCGGGACCGGTCGACGTCATCGCACTCGTCCGGCGTCCCTCAACGTTCGACCCGGAACTGTCGCGGGTGTGGTGGGCGCTGCACTAGCTGAACTGCGGTTGGCTGCCGGTGCGGGCGCCGCGGCGGATCAGCTCCGGGCGACCCCGCTCCGGGAAGGGGATGGTGATCACGTCGTAGTCCCGCGGCACGACCGCTGCGGTGAAGAGCTGGCGGGCCTCGGCCTCGACCTCGCCGCCGCCGTAGCGCGCCGAGAGGTGTGTGAGCGCGAGCAAGGAAACGCCGGCCTCGCGGCCCACGAGCGCCGCTTCGCCTGCCGTGGAGTGTCGTGTCTCGAGCGCCCGCTCTCGCTCGTCCGAGAGGAAGGTCGCCTCGTGCACGAGCAGGTCGGCACCCTCCGCGGCGCTGACGATGCTCGCGCAGGGCCGGGTGTCGCCGCTGACCACGAGCCGGCGGCCGCGCCGGGTCGCGCCGACGACCTGGGCCGAGGTGACGATCGTGCCGCCCGCCAGGGTGATGTCCTCCCCACGTTGCAGGCGCCCACGCTCCGGACCGTCCGGGACCCCGAGCGCTGCCGCAGCCGCGGCGTCGAACTCCCCTGGCCGATCGTCCTCTGCCAGCAGGTAGCCGATCGACTCCACGCCGTGGTCGGTCCGGACCGCGTGGAGCGAGTAGCCGCTGCGCTGGACGACGTCGCCGTCGTCAAGCTCGACGATGGTCACGGGGTAGGCGAGGCGGCCGAACACGCGCCTGAGCGTGGTCACCAGCTCCCGCGTGCCGCTCGGACCGTGGATGGTCAGCGGCAGCTCGCGTCCGCGCAGCTGGAACGTCTTGAGCATGCCGGGCAGCCCGAGGTAGTGATCGGCGTGCAAATGCGTGAGGTACACCTCCTCCAGGTCGACGAGGCCGATGTCGGAACGCAGCAGCTGCCGCTGCGTGCCTTCGCCGCAGTCCACGAGCAGCCGGTCGCCGGCGCGACGGAGGAGCAGGGCGGAGGCGGAGCGCTGCGCGGTCGGCGCAGAGCCCGACGTCCCCAGGAACACGACGTCAAGCTCCACGTGTTGAGTCTACGTGCGCCCGGAGCCTGCGAAACCGAGGCTTCCTCGAGTGCCGTTCAGTTGCTCGATTGGGAGTTGGCCGAGTTGAGAAGTACAGTTTCGTCGGGCCCGCGCGGCAGGGGCGTTGGAGCGGAGCCCTTCAGGGCCTCGCAAGACGTTCGGCTGTCCACCCGCCCCCGCGTCGCGAGTAGCGGGCCGACGCCCCGGGGACAGCGACAGTCCGCCGTCCGTTGCACGTGGACCCGACCTCCGTTCGGGATGAACTCCTGGTGAGGCCCTGAAGGGCCCCACTTCGCCCGGGGATGAACTCCTTGTGCGTTATCCATGGCCGTGCCGGCCACCCGCGGGCGACTGCAATCGGTGGTTGGAGCGGGGCCCTTCAGGGCCTCGCAAGTCTTCGGCGAGCCACCAGCCGTCGACGCGTCGCGAGCCGCGGACCATGGCCCTGGGACAACGACAGATCCGCCGTTCGTTGCACGATGACCCCGGCCTCTCCTGGGGATGAACTCCTGGTGAGGCCCTCAAGGGCCCCACTCTGCGCGGACGCTTCGCTCTCGACCACCTCCGCCCAGCTTGCTCTCAGGTCAGGCGTAGGTCGGTGTAGACGATCTCACCGCGGAAGAGGCGCGTTACGGGGTCCCAGGGGAAGAAGATGGAGACGTGCCATTCGCGGTGCTCGCCCGTGGGCTCGTGGCCGAGCCAGGTGCCGCGGTGGGTGCCGGTGACGACGGCGTCCTCGCAGACACCCTGCGGCCCGATGACGATGTTCTCCAGCTCGAAGTGGATGTCGGGGAACGCCGTGAGCAGCTCCGTGTAGAAGCGTGTGGCGCCTTCGTGTCCCTCCCAGCGGGCGTTCATGCCCCGTACCTCGTAGACACAGTCCGGTGTCAGGGTGGAGATGAGCCCGGGGAGGTCACGGGCGTCCTCGGCGATGGAGTGTTGCTTCCAGAGCGCTCGGATCGCCTCATGCTCTGCAGGGTCAGGCTCGCGGCGCAGGAGCTCGAGGATGCGATCGGTGGCCATGTCTCCAGGTTCGCCGCGGCTCGCCCCGGTCCTGGCGCGCCTCACGGGCTGCAGACGGTTACCTCCCCGTTGGGCCATGCGCGGTCAGGGACGAGTTCCTGCTACTCCTGAGGGGAACCCACTGTGCGGAGAGCCGCTTCTGCGCTGTGGCGCGCACCTCCCGTCCCGTACGATCGACCCGAGAAGCCCGGCGGGGCCCTTCAGGGCCTCGTAAGGCGTTCGGCCTCAGGGCAGGAGCAGTGTCTGCCCGGGCGTGATGGTGGCGCCGGCCAGGTGGTTGCGCTCGCGGATCTCCCAGATCGCCTCGCGGATGTCGCCGGCGCCGTGGGTCGCCGCGATCGACCACAGCGTGTCGCCGCCTCTCACCGTGTAGCGCTCGACGGGCCCGGTGGCCTGGGTGTCACGTGCGAACAGTGCCCAGAGGCCGACCGCCAGAATCACGAGAACGAGCATCCGTGCGAACATGTGTTCGAGTGTACACGAACGCCTGTTCGCGTGTCAAGCGAACGATCACGTCACGGGGACGACGAAGGTGGTGGAGCGTCCGCGATTCGTCTCGGCCCAGAGGCGGACGACGACGCTGGCGGCTGCACCCGCCTCCTGCGGCGGGCCGAGGGTGAGTTGGATCGGGTCGTCGGGGACGGCTCGCGCGCGGGCACACCGGCCGGGGTGCTCCTGGGCGCGGCGCCAGAGTCGCAGGGCCGCCTCGCCCGGCGGAACGCTCGTGCCGAACCAGCAGGCCTGGATCGCGACCCCCTCGCCCACCGGGCTGCGGACCTGCACGCCCTCTGCGGTGAGCGCGGCCCGCGGGGCAGGCGCTGCGATCACCGCGCGCGCCGGTCGCCAGCGGCGCATCAGCAAGGCCCGGCAGGACGACGGGCCTGCCTCGATCGCGGCACGCACGACCTGCGCCGCCTGGCGGGCCGTTCCGTCCACACGGTGCAGCGCCGCCTGGAAACCGGTGCGGGACACGTCGTCGTAGAAGCCGAAGACGTTGATCTCGGCGATGTCGGGATCGCAGGCCGCCCTCCGCAGGATCTCCGCGTAGGCTGCGGCCTGCGCGCCCTCCGTGGTCACGGGGACGTTCTCGGAGTCGCGATAACCGGCGTGGTCGCTGGTGTCGACCTGCCACCCGAGCTCGTCGAGATGGATGCGCAGGCCCGACACCGTCGTCGGTTGGCCCGTGCCGCGAAAGGCGTCCCACAACGCCTGCCGCACCCGGTCGAGGTTGGCGAAGCCGACGTTCGGCCAGTCGTAGCCCGTGTCGACGGTGTCCCGCGCCGATCGCGGGTAGGCGTGGAGCGAGAGCGCGTCCATCAGGGGGCGCGTGCGGCCGCTGGCCCGGTACCAGGCGCCGAGCCCGGCCAGGAAGCGCACGGGCGAGGAGGAGATGTTCGATCGGGCCCCGGGCCGGTCGTTGCCGCGGGGCGAGAGTCCGACGCCGACAACGCGGATGTCAGGGTCGACGGCCTTCAGCGCATCGTAGGTTGCGGCGAGCAGGGCTCCGAAGCGGGCCGCGGAGACGAGGCGGCCCTGCGCAGAGAACTGCGGGCGCCAGAACGCCGGCTGGTTCGGCTCGTTGCCGACGATGAACTGCTGCACCGCGGGATGGTCCCGGGCGAGCGCCGCCACCCAGCCCGCGAAGCCTGCGGGCGTCACGAGTCCCCGCTCGACGGCCCGAGGCGGATAGGGGTAGACGGCGAACACGACCCGCAGGCCGCGTGCCGCAGCAGCGGCGACCGACGCGTCGAGGAGTTCCGGATGGGCAACGGCCTCCGGGGCGGCGGGGTCGAAGCGGACAGTCAGCACGACCTGCCGCAGACCCAGCGTGGCCATCCGCTCGTAGAACAGGCCCGCTGCACCTTCCGCATAGGTCCCGGTGTCGTCGTTGGCGCCGATGTCGGCGCCCAGGCTGCTCGAGGCCGCGACGAGGCTTGCCAGCACCGCCAGCCCGCCGATCAGCGTTCCGCCCCGGACGCGCACTCGTCCTCGTTGCCGCAACCCCGCTCTCCCTCCAGAGACCCCCGGCAGGCGAGCGTACCGGCCCTGCAACCGTCCGGCAAGCGCGTCCAGGGTGAGGTCAAACGTTTGGAGCTGCCGCACGAGTGGGCAGGGCCGCCAGCGTCGCCTCGAGCAGCCGATCAGCTCCGAAGCGCACCGGATCGTCGGCCGGCAGACCTGTTTCGCGGGCGGCCGCCTCGATGGCCGCGCCCGCTCGCTCGTCGTCGAGCCCCGCTGTGTTGACGGCCACGCAGGCGACGCGCGCGTGGCGCCGCGTCAGGGAGATCAGCTCGTGCAGCCGGACGAGGTCGGCCAGCGACATCAGCGGGTAGCCCTCGTACCCGTCGACCTCCGTGGTCTCCGCCTTATGGCAGAGCACGAAGGCGTGCGGCGCCGAGCCGTGGACGAGGCCGAGCGTGACGCCCGAGTACGCCGGGTGCGTCAGCGACCCCTGTCCCTCGACGAACAGCAGCTCTGCACCGCGCCGGTGTCCTTCGAGCACGAGCTGCTCGGTGGCGCCGGCGAGGAAGTCGCTCACGACGGCGTCGACAGCGATACCCCAACCGGCGATGGCGATGCCCGTCTGCCCGGTGGGCACGAACCCGGAGGCGAGCCCGCGGGCTCCCGCCGCGCGGTCGAGCTCGAGGGCCACGGTCATCTTCCCGATCGCGCAGTCCGAGCCGACGGTGAGCACCGTGCGCACCGGAATCCGGAGGTTCTCCCCGGTCGGGACGTCGAGGTCGTCCGGGGGGCGCCGCAGGTCGCGCAACTCCACGCCCCGCGCTGCGGCGAGCGGTGCCAGCTCAGGGTCGTCCCGCAGGAACTGGTGCAGGCCGTTCTCGATGTGCAGGCCCGCCTCGACAGCCTGACGGAGCAGCGCTCTCCAGGCGGGCGGAAAGCGTCCACCCTGGGTGGCCACGCCGACGAGCGCCACCAGCGGGCCGTAGCTCCTGGCCTCCTCGACGGTGCCGATCACCGGCACGCCGTCGTGCGACTCCCCGTGGCGGGCACTGTCGAGGATGGCGACGACGTCCGGTCGCCGGTAGCGCAGGACGCCCCGCATCGTCTTGCCGTAGTGCGGGTCGTGCGAGAAGCCCTCGGCGAGGATCAGCGTTCGCTCGCCTACCAAGCGGGCACCTCGACGCCCAGCCCGGGCCGCTCCGAGGGAACCTGAACCCCGGCGCTGAAGTCGACGCCCGGGCAGGGGTCAGAGGCGAGCAGCAGGTTGCCGTCGAGGTCGATGTGGTCGCAGAGCGGCGCCACCACGCACCCGGCGGCGATTCCCAGACCCGATTCGACCATGCACCCGAGCATCACCCCGAGCCCGAGCGCACGTGCAGCGTGTGCGATGCGCACCGCCTCGCGGATGCCGCCGGACTTGGCCAGCTTGATGTTCACGCCGTGCCCGATCTCGGCACAGTGCGTGACGTCGGCCAGCGTGTGGCAGTCCTCGTCGACATAGATGGGAACGGGAGAGCGGCGCTTGAGCTCGGGACCGCCCGGGTCACCCGCCTTCAGCGGCTGCTCGACGTAGGAGTAACCGAGGGCATGGAGCTCCTCGCAGCAGGCGACAGCCTCGTCGAGCGACCACCACTCGTTGACGTCCACCTGCAGCGGGAGGTCGGTGACGGCGCGCACGGCGCGTGCCCGCTCGAGGTCCAGACCGTCCCCGCCGCCCAGCTTCAGCTTGAGCCGGCGGAAGGTACTCGCCGCCTTCTGGGCGCGCCGGGCCATGTCGTCCGGGTCACCGAGCCACACGGTCCACGAGGTCGGCGGACCGGCGCGCGGCAGGCCGAGCAGCTTCCACACCGGCACGCCGAGCAGCTTGCCCTGCAGGTCGTGCAGCGCGCCATCGAGCGCCGACTTGGCGGCGTGCTCCCCCGGTGCCTCGGCCAGGCGTGCGCCGATCCGCTCGAGCGCGAAGGGATCGTCGCCGACGAGTGCGCCATGCTCGCGGACGAAGGCCTCGGCCGAGGCGACGCTCTCGCCGTAGTGCGCCTGCGGTGCCGCCTCCCCGTAGCCCGTGATGCCTCCGTGGGTGAGCGCGACGTGCAGGACGTCGTCGAAGTCCGAGGTCTCGCGTGAGATGCGAAACGTCTCGGCCAGCGTGATGCGCAGCGTGCGGGTGGAGATCTCCATAGCCGGAGCCTACAACGAGGATCCGGTTCCACGGGACGGTTGCAATTGTCCTGCTCACCTGAGATTCTTGCGGCCGATCTGTGGCCATCCGCGACGAGAGGTTCCTGTGGCAGCGATAGAAGTTGAACACACGACCAGGCTCGCCCTCGAGGAGAAGGCGAAGCTGAAGAAGTCCTTCCGGCGGCTGGACATGATCCTGTTCACCATCTGCGCGATGGTGGGGATGGACCTCATCGGATCGATCGCGTCGAGCGGTCTCGAGGCCGTGACGTGGCTGTTCCTGCTGGCCATCCTCTTCCTGTTGCCGTACGCGCTGATCATGTCCGAGCTCGGGACCTCGTTCCCGGAGGAAGGCGGCCCGTACGAGTGGGTCAAGCTGGCCTTCGGTCGGGTTCAGGCCGGCATCTTCGCCGTCTTCTACTGGATCACGAACCCGTTCTGGGTGGGTGGCTCGCTCGCCTTCACAGCGGTCGCAGCCATCAACTCGGAGTGGTTCAGCGTGAGCTCCGGCTCGTTCCTCGACTACCTGCTCAAGATCGTGTTCATCTGGCTCACCATCGGTGTGGCCATCGCGTCGCTCGACAAGGGCAAGTGGATCCCCAATCTCGGGGCCATGGGTCGGGCGTTCCTGGTCGCCTTGTTCGTCCTGACGGTGGCGATCTACGCGATCAAGAACGGAGTTCAGGACGGGCTCGTGGGCTCCGACCTGGTTCCGTCGCTCGGTGGATTCCTGGGGATCGTGCCACTGGCCATCTTCGCCTTCGTCGGCTTCGAGCTGCAGTCGAACGCGGCCGAGGAGATGGTGAACCCGCAGAAGGACATCCCGATCTCGGTCTCTCGGGCGGGCATCTTCGCCACGATCGCCTACATCCTGCCGGTCCTCGGCGTGCTCTTCGTGCTGCCGCTCGACAAGATCGACGGCCTGGACGCGTTCATTCGCGCCACGGACGTGACCTTCCACGATGTGTGGGGCGACGCGCTCGGGGGCTTCCTGCTCCAGGTGACGGTGGCGCTCTTGATCCTCGCCCTGGCCACGTCGGGCGCGTCCTGGATCATGGGGTCGGACCGGACCGAGGCCGTGGCCGCCTACGACGGAGCGTTCTTCCCGTACTTCGGCCGCATCGACGCGAAACTCGGCACTCCCGTTCGCGTGAACATCCTCACGGGGCTCGTGGGGACGGCGTTCTGCGTGATCGCAACGCTGATCACGACCTCGGGTGGGCAGAGCGCCCAGGCGACGTTCGGGGTGGTGCTGACCATCGCCATCACCACCACGCTGATCAGCTACCTGTGGGTGTTCCCTGCGGCCTACAAGCTGCGTCGCAGCCACGGAGCCGTGCCGAGGGTGTACCGCGTGCCCGGTGGTAACGCCGGCATGCTCGTGGCAGCCGTCCTCACCACCTTCTTCACGGCGGTCGGGTCGATCGAAGCCCTCGTCCCGGGCCTGATCTGGAAGATCCTCGGGCAGGACTACGGCTCCTTCGTGGAAGCGTGGGGCGTGACCCGGACGCGGTTCGAGGTGTTGACTCTCGGGTCGGTGGCGATCGTGATCGTCCTGGCGCTGATCGGCTACTCCGCCGGCAAGCGCGTGCGCGACCAGGACGTGACCGTGCCGATCGGCGGGCCGGCGCAACCTTCGTGAGCTGACGATTCGAGCATCGGGGGTGGGCAGACGACGGTCTCGCCCACCCCACCGATCTGGACAGTCGGCCGGCCGGCAGCCTGGCGCCGCGGGCTTGAGCGAGGCCACCTAACGTTGACCTTGCTCGCGCATCAGTCCTCGCTTTACGCTCGGTTATCGCTACAATCGTGGCGATGACGACAGCATTCGCAGAGGAAGCGATCCGCATCCGCGAGACGGGTCACCTGAGCGACCGCGACATTGCACGGGCGACCGGGGCGGCGGTGAGCACGGTTGGCGCGTGGCTCCGTCGGACGCGCTCGCCGCGCGGTGAGCGTGCCGAGCGTCTCGTGGAGCTCTCGGCGATCGTGGAGCGTCTCGCCCGGGTGATCGAGCCTGATTACATCCCTGTCTGGCTCCACAAGCCCGTGGCGGCGCTCGGTAACGAGAAGCCGATCGACCTCCTGGCGCGGGGCGAGTGGCAACCGGTCGTGCGGGTGATCTCCGAACTCGAGTCCCCCGGCTTCTCGTAGCCACGTGCCGCTCGACGTCGATCCGGCGCCGGTCCGGGGCGTCTGGTTTCGCCACGTTCCGGCGGGCGGCGCGCCGCTCTATCGGCCTGATCGCCCCGGCAGCGCTCGCTGGCAGCGCGGCGAGATCATCGAAGGCCTCTACCTCGCCGACTCCGAGGAGACGGTATGGGCGGAGTGGTACCGCTCGCTGGCCGAGCTCGCGCTTGCGCCGATGCGGCAGATGCCGCGCGATCTTTGGCGGTTCGAGGTCGACGTCGACCGCGTCGCCGATCTCTCCTCGTCCAAGCAGCTCGCGCGAGTGAAGCTCGACCAACCGGTTCCGGATCGCCGGCAGTGGCCCGCCTTCCAGACCGTGGGCGAGACGCTGTTCGCCGAGGGCTGGGCAGGAGTGCTCTTCGCGTCCGCGGCGCGATCCGAGTCCGTTGCGCTCTGCCTGTTCCGCTCAAGCGGCCAGTTGCCCGGCGTCCGCCCGATGCCCCCGCCGACCCGTCACGACGAGCCACCTGCCCCACCGCGAGGCTTGCGCGCCTGAACCGGAGCTGGACGGCCGGCTGGGGAGCCAGGCCGAGAGCTTGGGCGAGGCAGGATCGGCCACAAGCTCGGCGCCGACCGAGGCTTCGGTCGTGGGCCTCGGTCATGCGCCCGGCAGGATTCGAACCTGCGACCTCGCGCTCCGGAGGCGCGCGCTCTATCCCCTGAGCTACGGGCGCGGGGAACCACGAGTCTACCCGCGCGGCTCGGACCGGCCTCGGTTCCCACGAGGATGCTGCGCACAGGTCGACCGCGCGCGGGGGTCGCGCGGACGAGGGACTCCCCGTACAATGGCGAAATGCCCGTGTACGCGACCGACGACCCGCTCAGTACCGATGCCCAGCCTCCCGCGCATCCGTCGTGGTACCCGGCCGCGCTCGCTCGCGGACGTTGCGCCGCGGACCGTCACGGTTCGCGAGCTCAGCGCTAGCGGTCTCACCTGGGTCAACGTCGTCGGTCCCGATCTGGGCACGGCGCAGCTGCTGGCGGAGCGCTTCGGCTGGCATCCGCTCGATGTCGAGGACATCGTGTCCAAGCGTCAGCGGCCGAAGGTCGACAGCTACGACGAGGACGGCTACCTGTTCGCCGTCCTGCACTTCCCCGTGTACGACAAGACGATTCAGCGGCTGAACGCCGCGGAAGTGGACATCTTCATCGGTCACGACTACCTCGTGACCATCCCCAACCGGGAGCTGCTTCCGGTCACGCGGCTGTTCGCGCGCTGCGACAACGACGAGGCGCTCCGCGAGCAGCTGTTCGCCAAGGGCACGGGCCGCCTGCTCTACGAGGTGCTGGACGACCTCTTCGACTACTGCTTCCCCATCCTGGACAAGATCGGGCACAAGCTCGACACGGTCGAGGACGACATGTTCGAGGGGTACGCGGAGGACGTCGTCCGCGACATCTCGAACGTGAAGCAGGAGATCATCTCCTACCGCAAGGTGATCAAGCCCGGCCGATCGACGCTGCGCGTCCTCGAGCGGCGCGTCGAGGCACTACTGCCGGAGGAGCTCGAGCTGTACTTCGGTGACATCGTGGACGCGGCCGAGCGCATCTGGGATCAGCTCGACAACTACAAGGAAGTGGTGGAGGCGCTCGAGTCGACGAACGAGTCTGTCATCTCGCACCGGCAGAACAACGTGCTGCGCCTGCTGACCCTGATCAGCGTGACCATGCTCCCGCTCACCTTGATCACCTCGATCTTCGGCATGAACGTCCTCTTCCCGGGTGCCAACTCCCGGGCTGCCTTCTGGGTGATCGCAGCAGCGCTGGTCGTCACGATCAGCGGCATGGTCGGCTTCTTCCGCTACAAGCGCTGGCTCTGAACCGACGCTCCCTCGTTCGAGGCACGCGTGCTGTTCGTGAAGATCACCCGTTTCGGGGATCGCTCGGCGGCCCCGAATCGATCACAACGTCATCATCGAGATCAGTTCCACCCGTGAGGAGAGAACGATGACTGCGGCCCAACTCGAGCAGACGGACACCAGGACGGGAGATGTCCTGCAGTGGAGGTTCGACTCGCTCTTCCGCGCCGGCTACGAGCCGACGGACGCGATGACGATGGCCACTCACCTCGAGATCGACCTGCATGCGGCGGTCGACCTCGTGCGTGGCGGGTGCCCGTCCGCCACCGCCCTGCGCATCCTGCTCTGATCAGCGCCCTCGTCTGCTTGCCCGCTGCGCGGTGGGCAGACGAGCGCGCCGGCTCCTCGTTCAGATGACGCGGAAGGCGAACCGCTTCTTGACGCCCTTCCCCTGGAAGACCACGGTCATGGTGCCGCGGAGCGTCTTGCCCGTGGACTTCGGCGGCACCTTCATGGCGCACCTGGGCAGGCCGCCGGCGAAGCGGCCCCGGGCGGCGATCGGCCTGGTGCCGACCTGTGCCGTGCAGGACACGATCCCACCACCGGTGAGAGGCCCCTGCGTGTCGCTTCTCGTCACCGGGAGCGACACCGTGAACGGCTGCCCGGACACCGGCCGGCCGGGGACGGCGATCGGCACGCCGGCGGTGAGCACGACAGGTGGTGGTGGCAGAACGAGCTGGTACCCGAAGAAGCCGTTGTCCGGTGCGCGGTCGAGACCTGCCAGGTTCTCCCCTGTCGCGTCGAGCGCACCGGTGAAGACGAGGACGGCGAACGCCGACGTGTTGCCGAGCTCGCTGCGGTTGATCGAGAACCGCAGCGCGCTGTCCGTGTACGAGGCGCTGAGCGTGGTGCGCGGGACGTTGGGGTCCTGGGTCTCTCCGCTCAGCTTGAGGAAGGCGGTGGCGCCGGAGCCGCCGATCTCGTAGGCGTAGTCGGCGCCGATCCCGAACCCGCCGGTCGTCGGGTTGTTGTCGGAGTCGATCAGCACGTCGACGAACTGGTTCGCGGCGAGGGTGGGAAGCGAGGGGATGGCCGCGGTGATCGTGATCTGACCCTCCGGCGTGTTCGTCACGGTGACGGTGGTCACGTCCGGCGCCGTGCCGGCATCGCCGGTGGGGTCGGTGAAGGAGGCGTCCCGTGTGCTCGCGGTCGCCGCCACCGGCAGCACGACGGACAGAGCGAGCACTAAGAGAGCGAGCGACCGGCGGGTCCTCACGGCTACAGCACCCTGTAGGCGAACGACTTCTTCACCTGCTTGCCCTGGAAGAGCACGGTGATCGACCCGCGAACGGCCTTGCCGGACGTCTTGGCCGGCACCGCGAACGTGCAGCGGGCGAGGCCCCCGGCGAAGCGGCCCGTGGCGGGCACGGGCCTGCCCCCGACCGAGGCGACGCAGGAGACGGTGCCCGAGCGGACGATGCCGCCCGTGTCCGTTCTCGTCACCGGCACCGACACGGTGAACTTCTTGCCCGCGACCGGGCGCCCCGGCGTGCCGAGGGGCGCGCCCGCCTTCAGGACCAGGGGTGGCGGAGGCGGTGGAGGAGGCGGAGGCGGCGGCGGTGCTGTGGGCGTGTACTCGTAGACGCCCGTGCCGTCGGGAGCGGTGTCACTCGCCGTGACGATGTTCGAGGCGAAGAGCAGCCCGTCCACGTAGAAGGCGACCCTGCCGGCCGGAGCGCCGATCTCGCTCTTGTTGACGATGAACGTCATGACGCCGGCGTTGAAGAGGACGCGGACGGTCGAGAAGGGAACGCTGCCGTCGAGGGACGAGCCCTGGAGCTTGCCGAAGGCGTATCCGGTGGAGTCGAGCCCGACGTAGTAGTCGAACCCGTTGGTGTCACCCGTCGCGGTGTTGCCGTCCGTCTCCAGCGTGATGGAGATGACGGTGTCCGGCGTCAGGGTCGTGGCGTTCGTCGTCACGACCCAGGTCAGGGTCCCGTCCGAGGTGTCCGAGACTGTGACGCCGGTGATGTCCGGGGCGCCCCCGGAGTCGCCGGCGGGGTCGGTGTAGGTCTGCTCGCCCAGGGCCACGGCCGCTGCGGCAAGCGAAACGATCAGTCCGATGGCCAGGGTCAGGCCCAGTTTGCGCACCATGTCTGCTCCAGGAGTCGTTGCCGGTTGGAGCGCAACGCTACCCGACCACGAGGACGCGCGAGCTCCCTCGCTCCGGGTGAGCGACGCCCCTCGCGACGAATCACTCGAATGGGGGAGTCATCTCCGGACTCCCCCATGCCGAGGTATGTGCCCTACCCACCAACGTAGGACTGAGCAGGGAGAGATTGAGGAGACGATGGTCATGACGGCAGCACAGTTCGAAGAGCTCGACGAGGCAGACGCCGTCGAAGTCCTGCGCTGGAGGTTCGACGTGCTGAATCGTGCGGGCTACGACACCGACGCCGCGGCCATCCTCGCCGCGCACGTGGAGATCGACCTCCGTGCCGCGGAGGACCTCGTCTCGCGCGGCTGCCCGGTCGATACCGCCCTCAAGATCCTCCTCTAGCTCCGCTGCGCCCGTGAGCCCGGCAGCCGCTTGTTTGCGGCCCAGTTGCGGGTTCCGGGACGAACATCTCGGGGGAGTCCTTGCACAGTCCCTGAGTTGAGGGAGCGTCGATCCACCCGTTTAGGGGACGCGATCACCCATGGTGGATGAGTAAACAGGGGATGTATCACCTGCGGCATCACCGGAAAGGGAAAATGGCTCCAATGACTGCGGCACAGTTCGAACTCCTTGGGCCCGCTGCGGCGGAGGAAATCCTCCGGGCCAGGTTTGAGGTACTCGCCGAGTGGGGCTGTCCGCTCGGGGAGGCACTTGTCATCGCCACCCATGTCGAGGTAGACCTCGGCGACGCCGTCATGCTGCTCCAGCGCGGCTGCCCCGCCGATCTCGTTCTGTCCATCTTGCTCTGACGCGGCACCACCCGGCCGTGCGGCACTCGGCGCCGCGCGGCCGATACGCGTTGCCCGACGGCAGGCGCGGCAGCTCTTGGGCCGGGCACGCTGCGGGGCCCTTCAGGGCCTCGCCAGGAGCTCGTCCCGTGACGAGCGCCGGATTCGCCGCTGCGGATGACCGATTGCTGGTCGAGCTTCCACTTCTCGCGAGGCCCTGAAGGGCCCCGCAGTACGCCGTTCCGACGCCTAGCGGGATAGGCCCTTTTAGCCTGGATCCACCGATTGGCGTGAGTCGGTGAATCCAGGCTCAGGTGATGCGCAGCCCTGCGACACCCTCCTCGGGCTCCGGCGCCTTGGGGTCGATCTGCTCGAGCGCGTCCACCAGCAGTGCCGCGACGACCGGAGCCTTGACCCAGTTGCGATCGGCAGGCACGACCCACCACGGTGCCCAGTCGGTCGAGGTTGCGGCCAGGGCCTCGTCGTAGGCTTCCAGATACTCGTCGAAGCGCTCCCGCACCTTGAGATCGCCGAGCCGGAACTTCCAGCGCTTGGCCGGGTCGTCGATCCGCTCCTGCAGCCGCTTGCGCTGCTCGTCCTTGGAGACATTGAGGAAGACCTTGACGATCGTCGTGCCCTCGTCGGTCAGCATGCGCTCGAAGGCGTTGATGTGCTCGGGACGGCGCCTCCAGACCTCCTCCGGCACGAGCTCGAGCATGCGCACCGTGACCACGTCCTCGTAGTGGGAGCGATCGAAGATGCCGACCTCACCCCGCGCGGGCAGCGCCGCATGGATGCGCCACAGGTAGTCGTGCGCCAGCTCGGTCGAGGTCGGCGCCTTGAAGGAGGCGACCCGGCAACCCTGAGGGTTGAGCCCCTCGAACACACGCTCGATCACCCCGCCCTTGCCGGACGCGTCGAGCCCCTGCAGGACGAGGAGCGCGCTGTGCCTTCCTTCGGCGTACAGGCGCTCCTGCAGGCCCTCGAGCCGCTCGCGTAGCTTGGCGAGCACCTGCTCGGCGTGCTCCTTCCCCTCGAGTCCGTCGACCAGGTCGTTGTCGCGGTGGCGCAGGTCGGGGCTCTTGCCCGGCCGCACGCGCAGTGGGTCGAGATCGATTCCGTGTCCCATGGCGGGACTCTAACGCCAGTTAGACTCGCCCCCATGGCAGACCGGGGGACGTTCTGGCTCGGCAATGTGATCGATCCGGCGACCGGCAAGCCCGGTGTGGATCAGGTGACGGTGGGCTCGGGTGATCTCACCACGCACGGGGTGATCGTGGGCATGACGGGCTCCGGCAAGACCGGTCTGGCCCTGGTCATGCTGGAGGAGGCGTTGCTGGCCGGGATCCCGGTGCTCGCGCTCGACCCCAAAGGTGACCTCGGCAACCTGGCGCTCGTCTTCCCCGATCTGGCGCCGGCCAGCTTCCGGCCGTGGATCAACGAATCCGACGCGCAGGCCGAGGGGCTCTCCCCGGACGACTTCGCGGCCAAGACGGCGACTGCGTGGAAGGACGGCCTCGCCGCCGCGGGGATCGGCCCCGAACGGCTGCAGGCGCTCTGCGACGCGGCCGACGTCACGATCTACACACCCGGTTCGGGCGCCGGTGTCCCGCTCAACGTGATCGGCTCGTTGCGCGCCCCCGCGCTCTCCTGGGACACGGACGCCGAGGCCATCCGCGACGAGATCGAGGGGACGGTGACGAGCCTGCTCGCCCTGGTCGGCATCAACGCCGACCCGCTTTCCTCCCGTGAGCACGTCCTGCTCGCCAACCTGCTGGAGACGGCCTGGCGTGGCGGGCTCGATCTCGATCTCGGCGGCCTGATCGGGCAGATCGCCAACCCGCCGATCCGCAAGCTCGGCGTCTTCGACATCGACCAGTTCTTCCCCGAGAAGGACCGGATCGAGCTCGCCTTCCGGCTGAACGCGCTCGTCGCCTCCCCCACCTTCGCCGCCTGGGGTGAGGGGGCGGCGCTCGATGTCCAGTCGTTGCTGTTCCATCCGGACGGGAAGGCCCGCGCGGCGATCGTCTATCTCGCGCACCTCTCCGATCAGGAGCGGCAGTTCGTGGTCACGCTCGTGCTCTCCAAGCTGGTCACGTGGATGCGCGGCCAGGCCGGCACTCCTGACCTGCGCGTGCTCGCCTACATGGACGAGGTCGCGGGGTACGTGCCACCCACGGCCGCGCCGCCGGCGAAGAAGCCGATCCTGACCATCCTCAAGCAGGGTCGCGCCTTCGGCTGCGGGCTCGTGCTCTCCACTCAGAACCCTGTCGATCTCGACTACAAGGCCATGTCCAATGCCGGCACCTGGCTGGTGGGCCGCCTGCAGACCGAGAACGACAAGGTCAGGGTGCTGGAGGGCCTGCGCTCGGCCGCCGGCGGCACCGATGTGGCCGCGCTCGACGCGGCGATCGGCGGCCTCGCCAAGCGGCAGTTCCTCCTGGTCTCCGCCAAGGCCAGCCAGCCGAGGCTCCTCGGTTCGCGCTGGGCGATGTCGTACCTGCGCGGGCCGCTGACCAAGGAGGACGTGCAGCGGCTGATGGCGGCGGCGCGAGACGCCGTGCCCACGGCCTCCGCGGCGGCAGCCTCGTCTCCCCCACCCGCGCCGCTCCCGGCCGACGCGACCACGGTGGCGCCGCCGGTCGCCGACGGCATCCCGGTCACGTATCTCGACCCCGCCGCCCCGTGGGGCGCCCAGATCGGCTCGAGCGCGAGCGGCACCGAGCTCCGCGCCTTCGTCGCGGTTCGCGTCGATCTCCGCTACGACGACTCCACGGCCGGGGTCGACGAGCAGCAGGAGTTCGAGGCGTTGTACGGACCGCTCGACGCCGGCCTCGACCTGGACAGCGAGACGCTGGTGGACTTCGACGACCGCGACTTCAAGGCTTCCCCCCCGCACGCCTTGCCGTACGTGCTCCCTGGGGCGTCGATCGCCGAGGCGGCGTTCTGGAGGACGGCCGCCAAGGACGTGCAGGCACGCCTCGTGGCCGGCCGGCCGCTCGAGCTGCAGCGCAACCGGGCACTCAAGCTGACCTCACGTCCCGGCGAGACCGCGGACGCCTTCGCTCTTCGCTGCGCTGCCGTAGCCGACGCCGGTGCCGACGCCGAGGCCGCCAAGATCAAGGATCGCCTGGAGGCGAAGCGAGATCGCCTGGAGAAGGCAGCGGCGCAGGCCGCGCGACGCGTCGAGGAGCTGACCACGGAGACACGGAGTCGCCACGCGAACGAGCTCATCGCCGGAGCGGGGGCCGTCCTGGGCGCTCTGCTCGGCGGGCGCCGCGGCGCGCGCTCGATCGCCGGCGCGATCGGTGGAGCAGCGTCGCGCCGCGGCCAGTCGGCGCGTGTCGCCGAGCGCAAGGAGACGGCCCAGGAGAAGGTGGCGGATGCCCAGCAGGATCTGGAGGCGTTGGAGCAGGAGATCCTGGACGAGATCGCGGAGATACAGGAGCGCTGGGAGGCCGTCGCCGCCGGGGTGGAAGCGGTGGCGATCCGCCTCGAGGCCACGGACGTTCGGGTTGCCGAGGTCCGGCTCGTCTGGGTGCCGACGACCTGAGACGGCTGCGACAGACCGTCCCCCTGGCCCTGCTCATCGTGGCAGCGTTCATTGCTTTCCGAATCGGCGGCGGGGACGGCGACACTGCGGGAGAGCCCAGCAGGGAACCGGGCACCACCGCCGGCGGAGAGCAGGCCACGGTCCGCTCGATCACGGACGGCGACACGCTGCGGCTCACCGACGGTCGGCGAGTTCGGCTCGTGCAGATCGACGCGCCGGAAGAGGACACCGAATGCTTTGGCGGCCAAGCCACGGCAGCACTGGCGGGCCTCGTTTCCCGACAGTCCGCGGTACGCCTGGTGTCCGACCCGGCCCTCGACGGGCGTGACGAGCACGGACGGCTGCTGCGCTACGTCGTGATGGGCGACCTCAATGTCAATCTCGAGCTCGTGGCTCGCGGTGCTGCGGTTCCGTACTTCTTTCGCAAGGAGCGCGGCCGCTTCGCCGACGAGCTGGAGCGCGCGCGTGAGCAAGCCCAGGACGCGAAGGTCGGCCTGTGGGCGGCGTGCCCAGGCGCGCAGGTGGATCCGTATCGCGGATCGCTCACAGGACCACGTTGATGTCGCCGGCCGCCTTGGACAGATCCGGGGTCGGCTCACGCAACGCCGTCTCGACGAGCGCCAGGAACGTCTCCCAGGGGAAGGCCGGCCCCGGATCCCAGTGATCCGAGCGTTTGAAGGCCAGGCTGACCTCGTTGTGCCCCGTCAACCCCCTCCGTCCCGCCCGGACTGCTGTGACCCCGAGGCGCCGCACCGGGACGCGGTGGCGGCGACACACATCCGCGGACAGGCTCGCCGCCAGCGTGAGCAGGGAACGGGTGTAGTCGTCATCCCAGCCGGCGTCGTCCTGGCGCGCGTAGCCGGCGAGCTCGATCCCGATCGACGAGGTGTTCCCACCCCGGGCATGCCAGGCGATGTCCTCTTCCCGCACACACTGGACGATCGAGTTGGCGTCGACGCAGTAGTGAGCGGCCACCTGGGAATCGGCGCGGGAGAACCAGCGCGCGACCGCTTCAGCCGTGTCTCCGCGCTCCGGGGCCTCCATCGTGTGGATGACCACGAGATCGACCCGCCGCCCGGACACCGGGGTGCGGTTGGGACTCTCGATGAATGGATATGGCATGGCTCTCCTCGGTCGTTCGACCGGCTCGAAGGTCATGCCGCAGGCAGCCGAGTGTACTAGTGCGGCATCTCCGAACGTTTCACCCGCAGCTCGTGAGGCCCGTGTTGGCCGCACGAGGTTCAAATGGTCGACCGCTCCGCGGCCGGCTGTTCTCGTTGGGCGCCAGGCTCCGCTTCGCGGAGGGGCCGCAAGCGGCCCGGTGGCGCGGCTCGTCGGCGCCTGTCCTGCGACAATGCGCGGAGTGAGCGAGAAGCTGTGGGCGCCGTGGCGTCTCGAATACGTCGCGCGGGCCGGTGAGGCAGCAAGCTGCGTCTTCTGCGACGAAGCCGAGGACACGCTCGGCGGTGACTCGCTCGTTGTCGTGCGCGGCGAGACCGCCTTCGTCGTGCTGAACAAGTTCCCGTATGCCTCCGGACATCTGATGATCGCGCCCCGGCGGCACGTGGCCGAGCTCGCGCAGCTCACGGCGGTGGAGGCCGCGGAGATCCACGTGCTGACCGTGCGCGCGATCGCTGCGCTGCGCGGCGTATACGAGCCGGAGGGCTTCAACGTCGGCTGGAACCTCGGCGCCGCGGCAGGAGGCTCGATCTCGGCCCATCTGCACGAGCACGTTGTGCCACGCTGGAGTGGCGATACGAACTTCATGCCGGTGCTCGCCGACGTGAAGGTGCTTCCCGAGCACATCGCGACGACACGCGAGCGTCTCGCGCGGGCACTCGCGTGATCCTCGAGCTGGCGGCGAATCCAAACGTCCACCAACCGCTGGGCCCGGATCGTCAGTTGCTACGCGATCACGAGTACGCGCTCTACCTCACGGTTGGCACCGACGTACACGCGGCCACGGTGCAACGGGTGCGCACGACCGCGGACGGGGTCGAGCCGATGCTCGAACGGGTCCGGGGCCTGCTGGCCGAGCGTGGTCGCGAAGGGGCGGAGTGGGAGCTCGGAGACGGTACGGAGCCCCCTGATCTCGTCGAGCGCCTGCTGGCCCTCGGTCTCGAGCGCGACGAGGACGAGCCGTTGGCCGTCGGCCTCGTGCTCCACGGCGTTCCGGACTGGCCCTCGCCGGAGGGCATCGCGGTGTCGCAGGTCGACTCGGCTCGCGCACTCGGTGACGCGCGAGCGCTGCAGCATCGCGCCTTTGGAGCCGAGCCGCCGGCGGCCGACCCGGAGCAGCTGGCGCGCGACTTCGCCCGTGAGGGCATCGACGGCTCCACGTTCGTGGCATCTCTTGGCGGTGAGCCGGTCGCTGCCGCGTACGCTGCGTACACACCGTGGGGTGTCCTCCTGTTCGGGGGCGCCACGCTGGAGCACGCTCGTGGTCGCGGTGCCTACCGGGCGCTCGTGGCAGCACGGGCTCGCGAGGCCGAGCGGCGTGGCACACCGGTGCTCGTCACCCACGCGGGCCGTCTGTCGCTGCCGATTCTCGAGCGTCTCGGCTTCGAGCGAGTGGCCTGCATCCAGCGTCTCGTCGATCGCCTCGCCTGAACCGTGCGGGACCGCCTGGCAGAGCAGGGCTCCCCGAGCGTCTCTTCGGGATGACACCTGGTGAGGCCCTGAAGGGCTCACACCGCCGAACACTCCACGCTTGATCCCGCACAGCCGGTACCCGGAGTCCTGCGCGGCCAGGCAATTCGCAATCAAGCAGTTCAGGGCAGTGCGCGGCCGAGTGCATCCCATCCGGCTGCGGTCGTGGTCTGGAAGTCGTAGAGGCTGAGACCGGCTCCCGGCGCCACGTCGTCGGCGGCGGAAACGAAGGCGTCGAGCTCCTCGGCGTTCATCCGGTTCGCGACTCCGCCTGCGATGTGCAGCGGCTCTTCGTCTCCCACCGCCTTGCGCAGGAGGCGGAGCGATCGCGCGACGTACCCGTAGGTCGCGTCGTAGCCGGGGAAGCCCCCTCCCGTGTAGGCCATGGGCACCACCGCGTCGGACAGCGCTGCGACCTCGGCCCAGGGGAACCCGGGCCACCAGCCCGCGTGGCGCTCGAGCGCCCGCGGCGGATAGACGATGGCAGCGACCGGGGTCTCCCCCGCTTCCGTTGCGACCCGGCTCATGAGCGCGAGCAGCCGCGTGTTTCGGCGCTTGACGTTCTTCAGCCGGAGTGACTCGATGTCGAGAGCGACGGCGTCGAAGTGGTCGCCGCGCGGTGTGGTGAACGAGAGCATCGCGCGTGACCGTCGTAGGTCCAGCCCTGTCGACACGAACCCGGGCAGGTACCAGGCGACGACGGAGATACCCCGCTCGTGGAGAGCGTCGACGAAGCGAGCCAGCGCCGCCGGCTCGACGACATCCGCCTGCGCCCGGTCGTTCGAGGTCTCCGCGAAGACCGTGCGGACACCGCGCGACGCGATGCGCGCTGCGGTGCGCTCGGGCTCCGCGTAGACCTGCGAGTCGTAGATGTCGACCCACGTCGCCCGGCCGAGGAACACGTCCACACCGGCAGCTCGTGCCTGCGGCGTCTCCCGTCCGCCATCCGCACGCGAGACGACGAAGGCAATCGAGAGCAGCAGCGCCACGACCCCGAGCCGCAGAGCTCGACCGACGGCGACCATGGCCCCACGCTACGCAGCGGCTGTGAGGGTTCTGTGAGGATCCGGCAGTGGCAGTGGTAGTGGTTCTGTAGAACCTGCACTGAGCCACGCGCGCGTCCATCCGCGATGATCGACGGTGATGCGGCGCCTCCTGATCGACACGGACACCGCCTCCGACGACGCAGTCGCGCTGCTCATGGCCCTGCGCGCCCCTGACGCTGTCGTCGAGGCGATCACTGTCGTCGCCGGCAACGTCCCGCTCGACCAGGGAGTCCAGAACGCGCTGTACGTGCGCGACCTGGTCGGCTCCCCGGTCCCCGTCTACGCGGGGTGCCCCGCGCCGATCCTGCGTCCGTTGCGGACTGCCGAGGACACGCACGGTCAGGACGGCATGGGTGACATCGGACTGGATCTCGGTGGCCGCACCCCCTCCTCCGGTCACGCCGCCGACGTCCTGGCGCAGCGGTTGCTGGCCGAGCCGGGCGCTCTCACGCTGGTCACGCTCGGCCCCCTGACCAACCTGGCCGTGACCCTGCTCCGCCACCCCGGAGTGGTCGATGCCATTGGCGAGTGTGTCTGCATGATCGGCACGGGATCGGGTCCGGGCAACACCACGTCGACGGCGGAGTTCAATGCCTGGGTCGATCCCGAGGCGGTGCGCGTGGTGCTGCGTTCCGGTTTGCGGGCGACCTTTGTCGGCTGGGACATCTCATGCGCAGCCGCAGTCATCGACCCGAAGACCGAAGCCGACCTACGCAGCGTCGGGACCCCGACGGCCCGCTTCGCGATGGACATCCAGCGCCAGGTGGCGGCGCTGGCCACGACCTCGCAAGGGCTCGCGGGATTCGACCTCCCGGATCCGATCGCGATGGCGGTCGCGCTCGACCCGTCCAGCGCCATCGCGGCCCGGCGGCCGGTCAACGTCGTCGTCGGCGACGATTCTGAGGCGGGACGACTCGACGTCAACTGGGACGCGCCCGAGGGCGGCACGATCGCGACGGTGACCCACGCCGACCGGGCGGGATTCCTCGCACGGCTGCGAGCGGCCCTTTCCTGACCCCGTGGCGCGACCGGCAACGGCGATCCGCGACGGCCTCGTGAAGATGTGGAGGCGCTAAACTGGGGCCTGCGCGGGCGTAGCTCAGTTGGTAGAGCACTGGCTTCCCAAGCCAGGTGTCGAGGGTTCGAATCCCTTCGCCCGCTTAGGAAACATCAGGGATTGCGGGACCTGCACGCATCGGCCGTGCCCGTCTCGTGCCCAAAACAACTGGAGGTTGGTTCATGGGAGAGGTGCCGAGCCCGCCCAAGCGGCAGGGCCTACACTCCCGAGACGTGACAGTCCCTCCTGGAGGCGGCGAGATTGCCGTGAGCGTAGTACACGAGACTCTCATCATCGTGCTCGGCGCCCTCTTGGCCGCCATGGCCGGCGCGATCGCCACGTGGTTCGTTCAGTCCAGGCGCCAGCAGTTCGAGCGAAGCCAGATAATCCGCGATGAAATGACCCGCGCCGCCGCGGACTTCGTCGATGCGGCGAGGGCGGCTCTGGGTCAAGTCACCTCGATTCTCTCGACCTATCTCTCGTTGAGCAGAGACATCGATGCTCGCGACAGCAAACTTGATGAGGTACACGCGGCCGCTCAAGCGCTTCTTCGCCCTATGACGCGGGTGGAACTTGCGTTCGGTGCCTCAAACGTCTCCGGGCTTGCAGAGGCGATTGTCGGTCACACTCACACCTGCAGCGAGTTGCTCGAGCATCTCTTCTCGTCCGTTGAGAACAAGGCCCCGATCGAACACACGACAGGTCAGCTCGAGTTTGTCGCCTCAGGTCTGAAGAACGGAGACGCTGGCATCCGACGATTCGTCGCGGCTGCGAGGGCGCAACGCGAGTCGCTCAAGATCGAGCAGGCGTGCGATATCGACCTCGGGGGGCCTTACGTCGGTTCAATCGGACTGTGCACGGCCCGCGATCATCGGCTCTTGCAACGCCGCGCCGACGCTTCCCCCAGCACTAGCCCGCCGACTGGTTCGGTCGAAGGCATCGCCAGGGATCCAGACTCCAGTCCGCGCTAGCCCCGTGCAGTTCCACCTCTCGAACTCACTAGATGGCCTCCAATCTATCGAGTAGTGACTCATGCGCGTCGTCAAGGAGCGCACCATAGTGAAGCTCCACCATCTGGATCGACGTGCCCATGATCCGCGCTAGCTCGTAGGCGGTCAATCCTCGGGCGAGCGCGTTCGACGCGAACGTCGACCGGAGGTCGTAGATCCGTGCGGGCTTCGAGATCCCGGCCGCGTCGACCGCCGGCCCCCACTCCCGCCGACGGAAGTTCGCGAGGTCGAACGGCCCGTTGCGCGTGGAGCCGAACACGTACGCCGTGTCGATCCTGCGGGGCAAGCTGTCAAGCGCTGAGAGCGCCTCTGACGTGAGCGGAACCTCTCGGTGGGAGCGTGCCGTCTTGGTGCCGCGGACAGTCACACGGCGCCGCTCACGGTCAATGTCTCGGCGTACCAACGTGCCCCACTCGTTCGGCCGCATCCCCGTCGCCGCGGCGAACCCGATCATCGGCGCGCGCGTCGGCCCGAGCTCCGCGGTCAGCGCGGTCATCTCGTCAGGGGTGAACACACGGATGCCTCGAGGCTTCGGCTGCGGATTCGCCCACCTGATCGGGGACGCCGGCAGGAACCCGTAGCTGACCCCTGCGCCGAGTGCTTGCCGCAACGCGGACATGACCGAGTAGCGGTACCGCTCGGGGAGTGTCTGCTCCCACGCCGCGATCTCGTCGCCCATGCCAGCGAGTTCGCGGAGCGGAACGTCACCGAACTTCTCAAGCGGCCGGGCGAGCCGATGGCGGAGCGTGTCGATGGTGCGGGAGGTCGCGACATGGCGATCGAGGAACCGGTCGACGAGGGCCTTCAAGTCGAGATCGTGGCGCGGCAGCAGCCCTGACAGTTCCGGCTCGATCACCTCTCGCCAGTGTCGGAGCGCCTCGGTCTTGGAGGCGAAGGCGCCGCCGCTGCGACGCGTTCCCTCGCGGTCGATGTATCGGAGCTGCCATTTACCGCTCGGGAGCTTCCGAGCGTTGCCGCGACCTTCAGCTGGCATGGTGCCTCGCAACGCGTAGCGGCCCCGGCACGACGATTAGGGCGCCGGCCAGGGCCGGAAGCATCTTCGCAGCATTGACCGGTGGACGTGCCCTAATCACGTCAGGGGGGACCGTACCTCGACCGTGCCCAGCTCCGCAAGCAGCGCATCCCGACGCCCCGGCTCAAGGAACGCCTCTACATCGTCCGGACGGAACCGCAACGGCCCGCTCCCGCCCAGCCGGTAGCCGCCGATGCGGCCGGCGCGCCACCATCGGAGGACGCACTCGGGCGAGACGCTCAACGTCTCCGCGACCTGCCTGGTCGTGAGCAGCGACGCGGCGATCACTCGCATCCCTCGATACCCTCAGGGCTGTGCTGCCGCGCTACCGGATCGTACGGAAACTGGATGACACCGGCCAACCTGCGCTGGACACGGTCCACAAACGTCTCAGCTACACGGGGGTGTACGGTTCGATTGCTGGCCTGATCGGCCTGTTTCTCGGCAAGCTCATCTTCGACTCGGCAGCGGGCCGGATAGCGGTCTTCGTGATCGTCGTCGCTGTTGTGATCGCTTTCCAGTTCTTCGTAGAGATTCGGCGGGTGAGATGAGCCCACGTACCGACACGGACGAGCTCTGAGCCGATGCCGCTCAACCTCGCTGGTCTCACCGTCGACCACGACGACGCGCTCGAGATCGCAGCCACGCTCGACAGAGACGACCCCGGTCTCGCACACCGGCTCCGCGACTCGGTCGAAACAGGCGCCGACGAGGTCACTCTCGAAATCCCCGATCGCGACACCATCCTGCTCGCTCTCGACGACGAGCGCGACTCCAACGGGCTCGCGCAACTGCGGGCCGCCCTTCTGGCCGACCACGTCGAGCGCCGACGCCTCGGCCTGTAGCGCCCGCAACCGCCGATCCCGCTCGTTCGCAGCCGCTGACTTCCTCTCCCGATTCGCCAAGTAGTACGCCCGGCTCTTCGCTCGATCACACGCCCGGCAGATGGACTTGCGGCCCGACGCCTTCGAGGCATCCACCGCGAAGTCTTCGACTTCAAGTATCTGTTTGCAGATATAGCAACAAGCCTGAGGATTTCCTAGAGAGGGAAAAGTTAGAGCGGGAGTGCAGCGAGCACCTCCACGTCCTCGCGGCGGGGGTGCCCCCCTCCCGTGTGGCGGTCGAAGACTCACCTTGATTCGCTTCCTTCGCTTGTTTCGCCATCGCTAGCGCTGACCTGTGCGATGAGTCCTTCTCCGCTTGACAGTCCTCCCATGACTCTTGGTTCCCAGTCTGGATCAGCTGCGGTGATGATCCGGCGGGGCCATCCCCAGGACGTTCCCTTTCTCGCTTTGGCTGTGTCACCGACGAGGACGAGGTATGTGTTCGTGTGGTGCTTGTCTGCCTCTACCTGCGCGTATGGGGTTCTTCCGATTGCGTTGCCGAGCGCGACAAGCAGTTGGGCGAGAACCGCAATTGGGTCTGCCTCGGTGTGTGGCTCGATGAGACGAACGATCTCTCCGAAGTGGCCGTGGTACACGCTGTCGGAGGGAGGCTCTGGCCACTCTTGCGGTAGCGAAACAAGCGAACTATGCGAAGTAAGCGCCCACTGCTCGGAGGGTCTACCGTCGGTCGGGATCTTCGTGGCGTCGACGTGTCCGCCCGCGGTGAGATCGTGTAGCGCTCGTTCGATGCGGCCACGGTCTGCGTGCCGTCCGAAGAGGTTGCTGATCTCGGTTCGGTTAATAGCGCCGGACGCGAGGGCATGGAGTATCCGGTCGGCGTCAGGGTTGCCGGTCGTGTTCCCGAAGAGGCTGCGCACCGATCTATCGGCGTAGCCCCATAAGTCGAGCGCGGCCTGTAGGTGCGGTTCGCGGATCGTGGCGGACATGTCCGCGAGCGCGTAGACCATCGAGAGGCGCAGGACATGGGCTTCGCTGCGGGCGAGGAGTGATCCTACGAGCCCGGTCTCGCCTTGCGAGAGCCGGTCGTAGTTCGCCCACCACAGCCTGCGGGCATCTTCGTCCCTCTCAATGCGTCCGCACTGGCGGGCGAACGTGAGCGTCTTCCGTACACGATCAACGTGTGGTGCCAGGTCTCGTTCGTCGAGGGCACCACCGTCGGGGAGCGACTTGGAGCGCCGCACCCGCAGCCAGACGAACCGGTTTCCGAACCCGTTCGCCGCCTCCGTCGACGTCAGGTGTCGGAGGAGCTCTTCCCGGGTGATGTGCCCGATGATCGAGATGTGCGCGCCGGTCGCATGCAAGGGGTTGTTGCGGGTCAGCGTCCTCAGATCGCCCGTGTCCCACGCCTGCCGCACGATCGGGGAGAGCGTGTTCCCGTCGCGCGCCGCCACCTTGAACGTCGAGGCAAGCTCAGTCTCGACGACCATGAGACGATGGTCGGTACGCCAACTCACGCCGCCACCTGCTCGGCCTCGCCGGCTTCCTGCACGGTCCGATCGAGATCCTCGAGGACCGCGAGCAGCGTCAACGGACGAACCCCAGTGCCGCTGGCGGCGACTTCAACCGCGAGCCCGAGGAGCCTCTCGAGTTGCGCCCGGTACGCCTTGAGCGCTGCGTTTTCTGCTTCGAGATCAGCGCAGCGCTTCGCCCGCCACCTGTCCAGCTCCACACGACGAACGTCGGCGGTCACGCCGCCTCACTTCGATCGGCGAGCACTTGGTGATCGGCGCACAGAAGCCGCCACACAGCCTCCCGTACAGATGGTGACGCGAGCCAGTTGAGCGCTCGCGACGCGTCCGCGTCGCTGTCGGCGTCGATGACCATGACAGGGCCTTGCTCGACCGCAATGCGGATCACGATCGCCGGGGCGATACCCACCTCCTGCATCAAGCGCTCGTTCACACGCGCACCATATCATGAAGCGCGTGTCCACAGGCGCTTCATATGTGGTAAAGTCCCTTGCGTGAGCGCACGCCGAGAGTTCCAGGAGATCGTCGGTGATGCCGCGCGGGCGCGCCGTCAAGCGCTGGGTCTCCGCCAGGACGAGGTCGCGTGGCGATGCGGCCTGGCGGGGTTCGCCGTCACCCGCTCGGTCGTCGACGCGATCGAGCGTGGCGCGCGACAACTCGAGTTGCCCGAGCTGCTGTCGCTCCTCGCGGCATTGGACATGAGCTTGGCCGACCTTCTTGGCGGCGCCGGGGAGGTGGCACAAAGCGGCGACCTGTCCGTGAACGGCGACGTGCTCCTCAAACAGGCGCTCGGCGAGTCACCCACCTGGACGATCACGAGCCACGGATCCGGCCGCACCTTCAACGTCCAACCAGCAACGGGCCGCGTCACCGGCCGCGGCTCGCTTGACGAACTGCTCGGGCTCCGGCCCGGCGAGGCGGAAACGAAGGCCGCCCGCCGACTCGGGGTCACCGTCGAGGACATCCATGCCGCGGCGGAAATAACCTGGGGCCGCACCCTCACCACCGAACGCGATGCGCGCGTAAGCGGCATCGCGTCACCACACGAGACGCCCCGCCGACTGCAGGCGCTCCGAGGTCACGTCACGCGAACACTCCTTGCCGAGCTCGAGCCGGCGCTGCCCAAGGTCACCGAAGTCACGCAGGGCCAGCCTGTCAGCACGGGTCACGCCTGACGGGGAAGTCAGTCACGCTGCCTGCGAAGCCACGCGGGCCAACGCGCTCGCGTTGTCGGCGTGTACCAGGCCGCAGGGCTCGTCGTGTCTCGCCCAACGACCGGAGTGCCGTCGGGGCGAAGCAGCAACTCGGTGGCTTGTACGCGAATCGCGCGGTTCCCTTCGGTCTCGATACGGAAGCTGGTGCGCCAGCGCCCGCCATTGATGTCGTCGTAGTCGAGGCGCCCCGCAACCTGATCCCACTTCTCCGACTCGAGAGGCCGTTGTTGCCCGATCCAGTTCGGCCGCAGGTCCTGAAGATCTCCCGGGCCGATACTCGTGGTCACAGTATTGACCGCATCCCCTGGGCTCTTTTTCCACTCCAGATGCCCGGTCACGTTCAGCGCAACACCCGGGCCGCCGTTCCGAACCGGCAGCACCCGCCGCCATCTCTCGTTGTCGTAATCGCCGCTACTCGCGATCCAGTCATTGAGCGCGACCGGAAACAGGCGCGGCCACTGGCTCGCCTCCAACCGCTTCGCCTCGACGGCAAGCTGCCTTGAAGACGCGCTGACGCTCTGCCAAGTGACCAGAGCCAGCGCGGTTGTTCCAAGACCCGTGAGAACGATCGAGGCCAGCTCCCAATCGAAGCCGTCGATGTCGTCACGGTCGGCCACTAGTCCGACAGCAGCGCTGACACCGATGATTAGAACGACAAAGGCAACACCAACAAGCCACCGTACTTGTTCCATCGTCTCGACCTTCCCGCTTTTGCCGTCCTGGAGTGCGTCAGTCAGGGTAGCGTCCCGAGTCCCTCGAATCCCCACGACCGCGCGAGATCGCGCGCTTCCTGCTCTTCCTGTTCGGATCCCGACGAGTGTCCCCTATAGGCGTGCGCCACCTCGTGGGCGATGCAGCTCGGGAGATCAGCGGCGGACACTCGATCGTCGAGCAGAATCAGCCACTCTGCCGTCTCACCGAGACTGCACGTCCTGTACGTCTGGCCCCACGTCGTCTTTCCCAGCGAGACCAACGTGCATTTGCACCGGACGAAATTGAAGACGTCGTCCGGGAGACGCGCGCACGTCTGCATGATCGCGTCGTGCGTATCCTTGTCGAGGGTGAGGTAGCGGATCCCACGCGCCCGCCTGAGCTTGTCTTCTTCACCCGGAGGTAGGAACCCCTCTTGCGACACCGCGCGGCACGATAACACCAGCAGGCCGCGGGGAGGCGGGGCACGGGAGCGGTCGCTTGTTTAACGCCGCGGGCGGGAGGCCGTCGACAGCGCCTTCCGGCAGTCGGCTAGCCACCCCGCTGAGGAGAGCGGTCTACTGTTGATCCGTCGGCCGGTGCCTCGGATGACCACCTGACCATCTCACCGCGCTCGAAGTCCGGCACCCAACGGGTGTCCCGGTGTCCATCGAAGACGGTACGGGGCAACGGCGTAGCGGTACCGCTTAGGGACTCGATGATCTCGACATAGGTGCCGTCTTCGTCCCTTCGGAGCATTCCCACCGCGCTCACGTACTGCCCCAAAGTGCGGATTCGCCCGTTGCGTCCCGGGACGAGTTGCACATCCTCTTCGAAACCGCGGGAGCGTGGGGATTCTCCCCCTTCTCCCGGGGAGACCCGAATCTGGATGGCTTCGTCGCCATATAGGGCGTAGAACACGTTCTGCCACGACGTGTCTATAAAAAGCGCATTCGGGTTTGCGAGAAGAATCACGAGAGGAAGTCCCGATCTTCTTAAATCGCCCAGTTGAACGCAGGCAGCCTTTACTGACCCACGGAGGGGCTTATAGCGATCCATCGCACCGACTCTGTTTGCCTTGTCAAACGGCGATTTGTCAAACTGCTTCAGTTCACAGACAAAGCATGCTTCGCCTCTTGACACAAGGTAGTCAGGGCGTTTTCCGGTTCCGAGATCCGGATGGACTTCGGCTTGATAGCCGTTGGATGCTAGGTATTGATCGAACCAGGACTCGGACTCGGTTCTAGCAGCACCGTTCATTTCTCGTTGAATCGTAGTTAGGCGGCGCCGAGCATGTCCCCACCTTCGTTGCCCGTCGCCGTCAACGCCCGCGCTTTCCGCCACGCGTGCTGATCGCGCAACCAAGAGTTCGCGTCGAGCACGGCGGCGCCGGCCTGGCGGAGCTCGTCACCGTCGAGGGTGCCGAGTAGCCCGGTCGTGCGGTCGAGCGCACGAAGGTAGCGGCCCTCAGCGTCGTCGTGCGGTCCGTAGCCGTTGCCGTAGCGGTCGACGTGGCCGAGGTCGTCATGCAGCTCGTGCATGGTGCCGATCTCCGCTGCGAGCAGCTCGCTCATCACGTTCATGGTGGCCCTCCTTGGTTTGTGGGTTGGTGCTCCCGCGACGACGGGCGGGGATCTCGTCCACCCGGCGTCGCGGGAGCGTTCCCGGCCGCGGCGCGGATGCCGTCCCTGAAAGGAAGCGGAAACGGGACGGGCGTCCGGGTGCGGCGGGATTTGTCAGGCGGCGCCGCGGGTGCGCCTCCCTGTGTCGTTCGTGGTGACTCCGTGCGCGTCCCGAGCCGCGAACAGCTCCTCCCGACCCCTCACCAGGGGATGTGTGCTCTCGAACATGTCTCCCTCGTGGACAACGACGGGGTCGCCGTCGAGGGTCGCCGTGAACGCCGCCACACACACCACCTGCACCGACGGGGCCGCCATCACTTAACCTCGAGGTAGCGGAACGCGTTCTGCGCGAGCACCCCGGCGCCCGTTCGGCCGTACACGTAGAGGCCACGCTGCCCGGTCGGGAAGCGGTTGGCCGCACCGAACAGGTGAGGGATGAGTTCGGCGGTCGTGCCGAGCCTGTCCACGATCCCGTAGTTCGAGAAGTCGCCCGCCACGATGAGCTTGGTGCCGGTCGTGGCACCGGTGCCCATCGTCGACCATTCGATCTTCGGGGCACCGAGGAACGATCCCTCACGGGATGGCATTTGCAGCGGCTCGGCCGAGTTCCCGCCGACGAAGCGGTACGTCCCGTCCCAGGTGCCCGGTGCCGCCGCGAACGTCGTGTTCGGGAGGAACCGTGCGGGGATGGCGGCCTTGAGCAACCAGGGATCACCGAGCGCGTACGTCGCGACCGTGTTCGTCTGCACCCGCTGCGTGGTCGTGAGCCCACCGGTGCCCCCGATGTTGAGGATGCCGCCCGGCGCGTTCGAACCCGTCCCGGTCAGGAACTGCGTGGCGTCCATCACGTTGCGGGCGTCCTCCGCGAGCCGGAGGAGCTCCTCCGAGAGGCCGTCCCAGTCCTGGCCGACCTCGATCGAGAAGGGCACGAAGCACCTCCATTGTGCGGTGGTGATCGCCGGCTGCGCGAGCGTTGGCGAGCCGTCCGTGGCCTCCGTCGCCTCGGCGACGTAGCCGGCCGTCACGCCGTCGCTCGACACGCCTTTCCAGTCGCGGGCACCCGTGATCGTGATCACACGGGCCACGGAACGGACAGGGTTCGTGGCGCCGGAACCGCTCAGGATGATCGACGGGTCGAGGATGTACGGGACGGCGAAGCCGCCGGCCGAGCCGGTGCCTACCGACATCGCGCGTTCCTGCATCACGGCCGAGACCTTCCGTACCGCGTCGACTTCGCGCGGCCCGAACCGCAGGTGCCCCGTGGTCGGGTCGGCCAGCATCTTCCCGAACGCAGACATGTAGTCCGGGGAACCGACGGCGTCGAGGTAGCGGGCACCGATCCCGGTCGGGTCGTCGTAGCGCACCATGTTCTCGAGGGTTTCGCCGGCGTTGCCGCGGTGCGCGCCGGCGTGCCGGTCGATCGCCCGCAACCCCATCTGTACGGCGGGGTCGGTCACCCGCGGGTCACCATGCCACCCGCCGAGATCCATGCCGCGATCGATGTTCGCCGGGTTCTGCATCACCCGCTCGATGTACGCCAAACGCTTCGCGATCTCGCGAGCACGAAGATCGAGATCCTTGTCGGCCCCACGCAGCGCCGCGTACCGCTCCCGAGCAGCCTCGTCGAACGGCTGCCCCTCCCAGTCCTTCTCCAACTGTGGATCGCGTCGCGCACCTTGAACTGATGCGCCGTGATCTCCTCCACGCTGCGGAGATCCTCGACCTCCAGTACGTCAGTGTTCATCGGTCGAACCTCCTGCGGCACTGCCGCCGGTCAAAGGGATGATCTGTTCCCCTGTCGACCTGGGTGCCCGTGAAGGGCGGCGCAGGCGGATGGCGGTATCGGGTCCGACCCATCCTCACGACCGGCTCGCTTTCGACTCACCGACGCTACACACATTGTAGCCAAGGCGGACGACGTGGCCGGTTGCGTAAGACGAAACCCGTGCCCCGCCGGCGCAGGAAGAATCCATCCCCTTCGGGAGAGATATCGGCAGCGTCTCGAGCGCGTCGTCCATTGGCGCTCCCGAAGGCAGGGGTAGCACCTACCTCCCCCTCCATGACCCTTCCCCTCTTAGCTTTCGCGGGTTGTCCTGATCGATCAGCCGTCCGTGGCTTAGTTCGGCCTCGTCGGTCAGTACGTGAGTGTCGGCGGTAGTCGACAGCTTCCTCTGCCCGACGTGCTCCTTCGATCCGCGCCCACGGGACACCTGCAGCGGCAGAGGAGCGAAATCCGGCGATGGCGGAGGTCGTGCCGGCTGAACGTCGGTATCCGACAGCCCGGTCCCTCCCCTGCGAGCGTGCCCACTTCATGCCCGAAACGATTCAGCACTGCCGTATTCGGAGATGCCCGCGATCGGCGTGAACACTGGCCTCGAGACGCCTCAATCCAAGTGTTCATCAGCGTTTCCGCGTCGTACGTCGTCACGGCTCGTCGGTCGTCGTTTCGCTCGGCACGGGTTCCCAAGCCAGGTGTCGAGGGTTCGAATCCCTTCGCCCGCTTGTGCGTGGGGTACCCGGGGATGCCGGGTAACCGGCACTGACCTGCCCTTCAGGGGACGGCTCGTCTCGTCGCAACCGCCCGCTATGTGCGAGGCTGAGGCATGGATCGCCCGGAGCTGGTCATCGCGCTCGTCACCGCGCTCGGCGGTGACGCAGCACGCGTATCCACCGGCGAGTCCGAGCTCGGCCTTCACGGGTCGGACATGACTTTTCACCCTCCGGCGCAGCCGGACGTCGTGGTCTACCCACTCTCCACCGAGGAGGTCGCGGCGGTGCTCGTCGTTGCCGGCGAGGAGCGCGTGCCGGTGACGCCGTTCGGGGCCGGGTCGAGCCTGGAGGGACACGTGATCCCGGTGGCCGGCGGCATCTCGCTCGATCTATCCCGGATGGATCGCATCCTCGAGATCCGGCCCGGCGACCTCATGGCCACCGTCCAGGCCGGTGTCACGCGGAACACCTTGAACCGCGCCGCGGGCGAGCACGGACTGATGTTCCCCGTCGATCCGGGCGCCGACGCCACGCTCGGCGGGATGGCGGCGACCAACGCCTCCGGGACGACCACGGTGCGCTACGGGAAGATGCGCCAGAACGTACTCGCACTCGAGGCCGTGCTCCCTTCGGGCGAGATCGTGCGCACCGGCTCACACGCGCTCAAGACCTCGGCGGGCTACGACCTCACCGGTCTCCTCGTCGGCTCCGAAGGCACCCTCGCGGTGATCACCGAGGTCACGGTGCGCCTGCACGGGATCCCGGAGCACGGCGTCGCTCTGCGTATCTCCTTCCCCACCGTCGACGCCGCCGTGCGAACAGCCGTGACGGCGGTCGGGGCCGGAGCGGGCGTGACCCGGCTCGAGCTCCTCGACCCGCTGAACATCAGAGCCATCAACCTCTACGCCGGAACACGTTTCCCCGAGACGCCGTGTCTCTTCGTCGAGGCGACCGGCACCGAAGCCTCTGTTGAGGGCGACCTGGAGCTGGTGCTGGCCCTGGCCGAGGAGGAAGGCGCGGTCGAGATCGTGCACGAGCGCGATCGACAGGCGCGCGCCCGGCTGTGGGAGGCGCGGCACATGTCCGCCTACTCGTGGTCTCAGCTCTGGCCCGGGCTACAGCACGCCGCCACCGATGTGTGCGTGCCGCTCTCGGAGCTGCCGGCCGCCATCGCGGTCGCCCGCGACGCCTGTGACCGGCTCGAGCTGAAGGGCGGCATCCTCGGCCACGTCGGAGACGGCAACTTCCACGTGGGCGTCACCCTTGATGCCAACGATCCGGCCGAGGTCGCCGCCTGGCAGGAGCTGTCCGAGATCGTCATCTCCGACGCCCTCGCGCGTGGCGGCACCTGTACGGGAGAGCACGGCATCGGGATCGGCAAGATCGCGGCGCTCGAACGCGAGCACGGTGACCTCCTGCCGCTCTACCGCGGCCTCAAGCAGCTGTTCGACCCGCACGGGATCATGAACCCCGGGAAGGTGCTGAGACCGCAATCGGTAGCCGCAGGACGCTGAGGGCCTATCCCGGTAGGCCGGGCGCGCTGCAGCCCTTCAGGGCCTCGCATGTAGCTCGTCCCGTGCCGGGGGCCGGATTCACCGCTCCTGATGACCAATTGCTGGTCGAGCTCCCACTCCTCGCGAGGCCCTGAAGGGCCCCGCAGTACGCCGCTCCGACGCTAGCGGGCAAGCATCCCGCCCTCGCCCCGCGCTAGTGCGGCACCCACAACACCAACGAGAGTTACAGGTCACACGTTTGGAGGTGCCGCACTAGGCGCTCCGCATGGCGGTGATCTTCGCGTTCGGGTGGAACGCCGAGATCCGCCGCACCGTGCCGGAGCGGGAGCGCATCACGATCGACTCGGTCTCGGTGCCTGACGCCGCGAACTGCACGCCGCGCAGCAGGGTGCCGCCGGTGACGCCGGTGGCGGCGACGAACACGTTCTCGCTACGCACGAGATCGTCGTGGGTGAGCGTCTGGCCGATGTCGAACCCGGCCTCGAGCAGACGGGCGCGCTCGTCGTCGTTTCGCGGCCACAGCTTGCCCTGCAGCGACCCGCCGAGGCACTTGATGGCTGCCGCCGCGATCACGCCCTCGGGTGTGCCGCCCACACCCATCAGCATGTCCACACCGGTGCCGGGCCGCGCAGCCGCCAGGGCGGGAGCGACGTCGCCGTCGCGGATCAGGTTGACCCGGGCGCCGCAATCGCGAAGCTCGGCGATCAGATCGTCGTGACGGTCGCGCTCCAGCACCACGACGGTGAGATCGTGGATCTCCATCCCCTTCGCCTCGGCCACGCGCCGGACGTTCTCCGACGGCGTCGCGTCGATGTCGATCGCATCCGCGGCTTCGGCGCCGACCGCGATCTTGTTCATGTACAACGCAGCGCCGGGGAAGAACATGGAGCCCCGCTCCGAGACCGCGATCACGGCGATCGCGCCGGGCTGGCCGAGGGCGGTCAGGCGGGTGCCTTCGAGGGGATCGACGGCGACGTCGACGTCGGGCCCCGTGCCGTCGCCGACCTCCTCGCCGTTGTACAGCATCGGCGCCTCGTCCTTCTCGCCCTCGCCGATGACGACGACGCCGCGCATGCTCACGGTGGACATCATCAGCCGCATGCCGTCGACGGCGGCCTGATCGGCGGCGTTCTTGTCGCCGCGGCCCACCCACTGCGAGGCGCCGAGAGCGGCGGCCTCGGTCACGCGTACCAGCTCGAGGGCGAGGTTGCGGTCAGGGACGCTCGAACGAATCGGTCGCACAGGCGCGGATCGTACTCGGTTGGGGCGCGCTACATCCGCTCCGGCGCTTCGACGCCGATCAGATCGAGACAGCGGGCAACCACGTCCCGTGTCGCGCAGCAGAGCTGGAGCCGGAAGGCCTCCTCATCCGAGCCCAGCACCTTGTGATGATGGTAGAAGCGGTGAAAGTCGTCGGCGACCCTGATCGCATACGTCGGGATCCCGTGCGGGGCGCGACGGTCGGTGGCCTCGCGCACCACCGCGGGGAACTCCAGCAGCCGCTTGATCAGCTCGCGCTCCTCTGTTGCCCGCGGTTTTCCCTCACCACTCGCCGCTGATGCGCCCGCGTTCCGCAGGATCCCCGAGATGCGCGCGTGCGCGTACTGCACGTAGAACACCGGGTTCTTGGCACTCTGCTCCGCGGCGAGGTCGACGTCGATCTCGATCGTCTGGTCGTGCCCGCGCGAGACGAGGTACCAGCGAGCGGCATCCACGCCGATCTCGTCCAGCAGGTCGTCCAGGAAGACGACGTTGCCGGAGCGCTTTCCCATCTTCGCGGCCTCGCCACCGCCCCGTGTGAGATGGACGAGCTGGTAGAGCAGCACCTCCACCTGGCGCGGATCGAGACCGAGCATGGTGGCAACCACGGCGTACCACCCGCGTACGCCATGGTGGTCGGCGCCGAGCACGTAGATCACGCGGTTGTAACCGCGCTCCAGCTTGTCGAGCAGGTAGACGACGTCCGCGGCCTCGTAGGTGGGCAGGCCACCCTTCTCCGCCGAGCGTACGAGCACGCGATCCTTCTCGTCGCCCGCGGCCGTGGAGCGGACGAAGAGCGCGCCGTCCTGCTCGTAGGTATCGAGCCGCTTCAGCACCTCGGGCAGTCGCCGCTCCAGCTCGCTCTGCCGCGCGAACGAGTCGTAGTGGATGCGAAACCGTTCCAGTGTGGCTTCGATCCGCGCCAGCATGCGGGGCACCGGGTCGCCCTCCTCGACGGCGATCTCCTGGATGTAGTCGCCGTGGTAGCCGTCCTCGGGCGGCTCCTCGCCACGGCGGGCGGCCTCCACCGAAGCGCGGAACCGGTCCATCTGGCCGCCGGCGTCGTTGTAGTAGTACTCGCGGGCCACCGTGTGACCGGCGAACGTCAGCAGCCGCGCGAGCGAGTCGCCGTAGGCGCCGTTACGGGCCGACCCCACGTGCAGCGGGCCGGTGGGGTTGGCCGACACCATCTCGACCTGGATCTGTTCGGGAGGGTCGGCGAAGCCGCCTCCGAACCCACTGCCGGCGGCGCGAAGCGTGGCGAGCGCGGCTCCGAGCCACGCATCCTCCAGGAACAGGTTGACGAACCCCGGTCCCGCGACCTCCGCTCTGGCGATCCCGGGCAGGGCGACGATCGCCTCGGTGAGGCCGGCGGCGATCTCCCGCGGCGGCTGCTGACGCTCCTTGGCCAGCCGCAGAGCGGCGTTCGTCGCGTAGTCGCCGTGTGCCGGGTCGGACGGCCGCTCGAGCGTGGTGGTGGTGCCGGCGAGCGCCCCCACGGCCGTGGCCAGCGCCGCGAGGGGATCAGCCACCAAGTGCTCCCGCCGGCGCGAACATCAGCTCGAGCGCCGAGATCTCCTCGACGGTACCCACACCGATGAGGATGTCGCCGTCCTCGACCAGCGCCTTGCCGTCGGGCGTGACGTCGAACGCCCCGTCGGCCTTGCGCAGGCCGATGATCAGGGCACCGGTTGCCGTCTGAATGCGGAGATCGCCGATCGAGCCCCCGCAGGCGCTGCAGTCGGAGGTGACGAGGATCTCCTCGATGCGCAGTTCGGGGAGCGGGCCACCCGCAGTCGTGACGACGTCGAGGAAGTCGGCCACCTGCGGTTTGAGCACGAGATTGGCCATGTGCAACCCGGCCGTGGAGTACGGCTGCACGACCCGGTCGGCGCCGGCGAGACGGATCTTGCGCGCCGCCGACTCGGTGGAGGCGCGGGTCACGATCATCAGGTCCGGCCGCAGGGCCCGCGCCGACAGCGTGATGAACAGGTTCTGCTCGTCAGAATCGGCGGTCGCGATCAGGGCACGTGCGCGGAAGAGACCCGCGTGCTCGAGGTCGGCGTCCTCGGTCGCGTCCCCATGCAGGGCGAGATGCCCCTGGGCGGTGGCGTGCTCGATGGCCGCCTTGAGGATCTCGACGACGATGCACGGCGCACCCGAGCTCGCGAGCTCCTCGACCACGCGCTGGCCCACCCGGCCGTACCCGCAGACGATCACGTGTTTGTCCAGCTCGTCGATCATGTGCCTCCGTTTCCGCTCGGCGAACGTTCCGCCGAGGACTCCGACTGCGATCATCTCGGCGATCGCCCCGGCCAGATACAGGAAGATAGCGACGCCTCCCGCCAGCACGAGCATCGTGAACACCTCCGACGCCGTGCCCTCGGGCTGGGAGACGGCGCCCGTGAGCGTCGTCGTGACCACGGTGCGGTAGAGCGCCGTCACCAACCCCTCGTGCAGCAGGAGCTGGAATCCCACCATCCCGACGAGGAGCAGGGAGGCGTACGCTCCGACGGCCCAGCCGAAGCGGCGGAAGTCGATGCCCGTACTCACGGGCGCACTCTACGGGCGGGATCGGAGCGGGCCGGCCGTGGCTGAACGGATCAGTCGTCGTCCGGGTCGTCCGAGCCGGAGCCACTGCCGCTCGAGCCGGAACCGGAGGTCCCGCTCGAATCGCTGCCCGCCGCCGAGTCATCCTCCGACTTGGTGAAATCGCCGGTCTCGGTGTCTTCACCGGTTCCGCCGGAGTCGTTGTCGCCGCGGGTGTCGGTCGGCGTGGACTCGGTGCCGCCATCGTCGTCGTCTCGCGCGCCGCCGGAGCCCGGTCCCGAGTTCGATCCCGAGCCGTCGCCGTCCTCGTCGTCGCCCTTGCCCTTGCCGGATCCCGAGCCGCCGGAGGAACCGGCTCCCGAGCGGGACGGGGAGGACGCGCCCTCGCCCGAGTCGTCCCCTCGAGAATCGCCGTCCTCGCCGGAGGAGCCCGTCGGCCCCTGCCCGCCTCCGTCATCCTCGCTGCCGCGGCCGGATGTCCCTGCACCACCCGCCGAGCCGTCGCGGTCGCTGTTCGTGCCGCCCCCGTTCTGGCCGGAGCCGTCGTCGCTGCTGGCTCGGCTGCGCGCGGAGCGCTCGGCGTCGCTGCCGGAGGACCCGTCACCCGGACCGGAGGAGTCGTCCTCGCGACCGGTGCCCGTGGTCACGAGCACGGCGGGTGTGGTGCGTTCAGCGGTCGAGAGGTTCGTGGAGGCAGCGGGCCGCTTCGCCTCGCGGGGCGACACCTGCTCCACGCCGGTGACCGTGGCCGTCCCGGCGCCCACGGCCACGACGCCTGCGGCCACCTTGGCGGCGAGGGGTGCGCCGGCCAGCTTGGCGATCAGCCCGCCCGTCGCGCCGCCGGCCGCGAGCACGGCGGGTCCGCCCCCACCCGAGAAGCCGGGGAGCAACGCGGCGAGCCCTTCGTAGATGCCCACCGGCGTGGTGAGAGCACCGGCCACGGGACGCAGGCGCATCCGGAGCTGACGGCGCGCACGGAAGAGCAGGGCCTCGACGGCCGGCAACGACAGCCCGAGCGCGGTGCCGACCTCGCGCGCGCGCAGCCCGAACACGTCGTGCAGCACCACCGCCTCGCGCTGGTTGTCGGAGAGGGCTGTCAGGGCCTTCTGTACGGATGGGTCCGGAAGCAGGTCCTCCGGGATCAGCTCGGGCGCCTCGAGCGAGTCGTGCGCACTGACGTCCGTCATCACGGGCTCGCGCATGCGGTCACGGACTCGCCCGCGACACTCGTTCCGGGCGATCGCGCTGAGCCAGGGCCCGCCGTCTCGCGGAGTGCCGCCGCGCGCGATTGCGGCGTGCGCAGAGAGAAAGACCGATTGGCTCGCGTCCTCCGCGTCGTGAGGATCGCGCAGCAGCATGCGACAGAGGCCGTAGACGGCGCGGCCGTGGCTCTCGTACAGGCTGGCCACCACCCGTCCGGCCGCCTCGTTGCTGAGGCGGCCGGACGGGTCGAGGCGGGTCGAGGCGTGACTCATGCTGGGCGTTGCCGCGTCACTCAGTCGTCGTCGTGGTCGCCATCGTCGTCGTCATCGTCGTCATCGTCGTCATCGTCGTCATCGTCGTCGTCATCGTCGTCGTGACCGGACGATGAGCCGTTGTCGTCCTCGTGCTTGATCTTGCGCAGCGTCCAGGTGCCGTTCCGGAGGTCGCACTTCATCTCCACGAAGTCACCGACTTTGAAGCCGGTCAACGTCATGCTGGCGGGCACCTCGCAGACGACCGTGCCGACCGTCGCGGGCGAAAGCGACGTCAGAGTGACCCTTGACCTCACGCTCGTCACCACCAGCCACGCCGTCGTCCTCGTGCTTGATCTTGCGCAGCGTCCAGGAGCCGGCGCGGAGATCACACGTCATCTCCACGAAGTCACCGACTTTGAAGCCGGCCAACGTCATGCCGGCGGGCACCTGGCAGACGACCGTGCCGACCGTCGCGGGCGAGAGCGACGTCAGAGGGCCCTTGACCTCGCGCTCGTCGCCGGCCGAGCTGCCGCTCGTCCGCGTCGCACGCTGGCTCTTCTGCTTCGCCTTCCTGGCCTTCTTCGTCTTCTTCTTGTTCTTCTTCTTGTCCGCCTTGGCGGTCACCGTGGCGCCGGTCGCCGAGCTCGACGACTGTGAGCCGGCCAGCGAGACGGCGGGAACGGCCAGGGCAAGAACGAGGATGATGCTGAGGAGGAATCGCATGCAAAGTCCTTTCGTGGTGAGTGCGGCTCTCACAGGACAAGAGGTCATCGGCAGCAAGAACCATGCGGCCAATTCGCGAATCACCCGAATGGGGTACGAGCGAGGACGCTCCGAGCGGGCGGCGTCCGAAGGGGCTACTTGGCGCTCTCGCGCCGCGTCGTCGACACGGCTACGCCTTCACGGGTGAGCGCGGCGGCGACTTCCTCGCGCGCCTTGAAGATGCGCCACTTGACCGTGGCGAGCGTGATCTCCAGGGAGTCGGCGATCTCCGTGTAGGAGAGCCCGACCACGTCGCGGAGCAGCAGCGCCATCTTCAGGTCGACGTTGAGCGCCTCGATCGAGCGCCAGACGGCGTCGATCGTCTCGTTGCGCTCGAGCGGCTGGTCGAGCACCTCGAGCGGCGGGATGTCGTCGAGGGCGACCACGGCGCGCGGCCGGCGCTCGATGGCCCGCAGCTCGTCGAGGACGCGGTTCTTCGTCACCTGGAACAGCCAGGTCGTGAACCGGCTGCGCAGGGAAAACCCGTGGAGGCCCTGGAAGACTCGGAGGAACACCTCCTGCGTGAGATCCTCCGCCAGCGAGCGGTCACCCACGAGTCGCAGCACATAGTTGTAGACGGGTCGCTCGTACTGCCGGACGATGAGCGTGAACGACTTCTCGTCACCCTTCTGGGCTTTGCGCAGAACCTCGGGATCTGGCTGGACGAGTGTCAAGGTGGCGGGGACTATATCCGTGTTTCCGGGGGATTAACGAGAACCTTACGGATCGATGGCATGTCAGTCATCCCCCCTCTAGGTTACGTTTGTGTTAGCGGGAGACCGGTCATCTCCTGCGGGCAGGGCAGATCGAGAAGCGCGAGCACCGTGGGCGCCAGATCCGAGAGCCCGCCGCCGGCTCGGAGCGTGAGCGAGGCACTGGTGACGATCAGCGGCACCGGGTTGGTCGTGTGGGCCGTGTGCGGGCTCTTGCCGTCGTCCTCGAGCATCTTTTCCGCGTTCCCGTGGTCGGCCGTGACGAGGCAGACGCCGCCGGCCGCTGCGACGGCCTCGACGACGACGCCGAGGCAGGCGTCGACGGTCTCGACCGCCGACACCACGGCGGGGATGACTCCGGTGTGCCCGACCATGTCGGGGTTCGCGAAGTTGAGCACCGCGAACGAGTAGCCGGCATCGATGTCGGCGCAGAACCGCGCAGCGAGGGGCGCGGCCGACATTCCCGGAGCGTGGTCGTAGCTCGGCACCTCGCGGGGCGAGGGCACCAGGATCCGTTCCTCGCCCGGCCACGGCTCCTCGACGCCGCCGTTGAAGAAGTAGGTGACATGGGCGTACTTCTCGGTCTCGGCCGCGTGCAGCTGGCGGAGCCCTGATCGGGAGACCACCTCGGCGAGCGTCTGCCCGATGGTGTGCTCGGGGAACGCGACTGCAGCGTCCAGGTCGTCCGCGTACCGGGTCATCGTTGTCAGGTCGACGCCTCGCTCGAGCAGCGCTCGGCAGAGCTGCCGTGCCCGGTCGGGACGGAAGTTGAAGAAGATCACCGAGTCTCGCGCCGGGTCGAGGGCCACGTGGGCCGCGAAGACGAGCGGCTCCAGGAACTCGTCCGTCAGGCCGCGCTCGTAGCTCAGGCGGAGTGCGTCCGCCGGGTCGTCGCGTCTGCGCTCCCCCGCTCCCGCGAGGATGGCCTGCAGCGCCCTGTCGGTGCGTTCGACGCGGTTGTCGCGATCCATGGCGTAGTAGCGGCCGACGGCCGTGGCCACCCGGGCGGGGTCGAGCTCGCCGAGATCGGCGGCCGCGCTCGTCGGCGAGACGTCGCGGCCGTCTGTGAAGGCATGAACGAGTGTCCGCTCGGTCATTCCGCGCCGTGCCGCCAGCTCCAGCAGCGCGCGCAGGTGGTCGACGTGCGAGTGGACGCCTCCGTAGGACACGAGGCCGAGCAGGTGCACCCGGCCGCCGCGCTCCTGCGCCCGGGCGAACGCCGCGACGAGAGCGGGGTTCTCGAGGAGCGTCCCGTCGGCCACCGCTCTGTTCACGCGAACCAGGTCCTGCAAGAGGATGCGCCCCGAGCCGATCGTCAGGTGCCCCACCTCGGAGTTGCCCATCTGTCCGTCCGGAAGCCCGACGGCCGCCCCCGACGCGGCCAGCTGCGTGTGCGGGAAGCGACGGCTGAGATCGTCGAACACCGGTGTCGCAGCGAGTTCGACGGCGTTCCCCGGCCCTGGCGGCGCCAGTCCCCAGCCGTCGAGGATGACGAGCGCGACGAGCGGGACGGTCAAGCGAGTGCCGCGGCGCAGATCGCTGCGAACGAGCCTGGATCGAGTGAGGCGCCGCCGACGAGCGCCCCGTCGATGCCGGGCCGGCTCAGCAAGGAGGCCGCGTTGTCGGGCTTGACGGATCCGCCGTACAGCACGCGGGTGGAGTACAGCGACTTGATGAAGGCGTGGGCCGCCTGGGCCATCTCGGGCGTCGCCGACTTGCCGGTGCCGATGGCCCACACGGGCTCGTAGGCGATCACGAGCTGCTCGTGGCGGGGCAGCACGGCGACCTGGCGCGCGAGCACGTCCTCTGTCGCGCCCGCCTCGCGCTCGGCCTCGGTCTCTCCGACGCAGGCGATGACGGCGAGGCCGGCCTCGAGCGCCGCCTCACACCGCAGCCGCACGCTCTCGTCGGTCTCGCCGAAGTACTGCCGGCGTTCGGAGTGCCCGACCAACGTGCCCGTGACACCGAGCTCGAGCAGCATCGCTGCTGACACCTCGCCCGTGAAGGCGCCTTCGAGCGGCCCAGTGGCAGCTCTGCGCGTAGATCGGATACTCCTCTCCGACCGCCGCCTCCAGCGAGACGTAGGGCGGGCACAGGACGATCTCCACACCTTCGGGTGGGTCGAAGTCGTCGAAGAAGGCGAGCGTCTCGCGCGGGCCCTTGCTCATCTTCCAGTTGCCGGCGATCAAGGCTGTCATGCGTCCTCCGTGGGGATGGCCGCCACACCGGGCAGCGTCTTGCCTTCCAAGAGCTCGAGGGAGGCTCCGCCGCCGGTCGAGACCCAGCTCACCGCGCCGGCGAGGCCGAGCTCCGTGATGGCGCGGACGGAGTCGCCGCCGCCGACCACCGTGTAGGCGCCGGCGTTCGCGGCCTCTGCGACCGCATGGGCGACCGCTTCGGTGCCGCCGGCGAAGGCCGGCCATTCGAACACGCCCATGGGGCCGTTCCAGAAGACGGTGCGGGCGGTGCGAACGATGTGCGCGAAGCGTGCGCGCGACACGGGCCCGATGTCCAGGCCGAGCCAGCCGTCCGGAAGGTCGTCGTACGCCGCGACAGCGGTCTCCGCGTCGGCGGCGAACGCAGCTGCGGCAATCACGTCGGACGGCAGCTCGCAAGGGAACGGGAGCGGGTTGCCGTCACGGAGCTCTTCGGCCATCTTGCCGCCGACGATCACCGTGTCGGCGCGGCCACCGAGGTGGTGCAGCACACCGAGCTTGTCCTCGACCTTCGCTCCGCCGGCGACGAGCACGAACGGCCGTTGCACGTCTCCGAGCAGGCGCCCCAGCCGGTCGAGCTCCTCGCGCAGGAGAAAACCTGCGTAGGCGGGCAGCAGGTGGGCGACGGCCTCGGTCGAGGAGTGCGCACGGTGGGCGGAGCCGAAGGCGTCGTTGACGTAGAGATCCATGCCTGCGGCGAGCCGCCGCGCGTACTCCGGGTCGTTCTTCGTCTCACCGGGGTCGAAACGCGTGTTCTCGAGCACGTGCAGCCGCGGATCGGGCAGCAGTGCGCCGAGACGGGCGGCCACCGGGGCGATCACGAGCCCGGCACGGTCGGCATCCGTCTTGGGCCGGCCCAGGTGCGAGCACACCGCCACCTCGGCCGCTCCCCGCTCGAGCAGCCAGCGCAGCGTGGGGAGGGCGGCGCGGATCCGGGTGTCGTCGGCGACGCCACCGTTCTCCAGAGGCACGTTGAGGTCGGCGCGCACGAGGACATGCTTCCCCGCGACGGCGGCGTGCTCGACAGAGCGTGGGAGGCCGGCTGTCATCGTCGGATCGCTACGGGAGCAGGCGGCCGACGAGGTCGACCAGGCGGCACGAGTACCCCCACTCGTTGTCGTACCAGCCGAAGACCTTGACGGAGGTGCCGTGGACCATGGTCAGCTGGGAGTCGACGATGCACGAGTGCGGGTTGCCGCAGATGTCGGTGGAGACGAGCGGATCCTCCGAGTACTGCAGGATGCCCTGCAAGGGGCCGGAGGCAGCCGTCCGGTAGGCGGCGTTGACCTCGTCGCGGGTCACCTCGCGACCGAGCTCGACGACGAAATCGGTGATCGAGCCGGTCGGTACCGGAGCGCGCACCGAGATGCCGTCCACCTTGCCCTTGAGGTGCGGCAGCACCAGCCCGATCGCCTTGGCAGCCCCGGTCGAGGTGGGAATCAGGTTGATGGCGGCGGCGCGGGCGCGACGGAGGTCCTTGTGCGGCAGATCCAGGATCTGCTGGTCGTTCGTGTACGCGTGGATCGTGGTCATGAACCCGCGCTGGATGCCGGCGAGCTCGTCGAGCACCTTGGCCAGCGGCGCGACGCAGTTCGTGGTGCATGACGCATTCGAGATCACGTGATGCGACGCGGCGTCGTAGGTGTCGTCGTTGACGCCGAGCACGATGGTGAGGTCCGGCTCGCTGGCGGGTGCGGAGATGATCACCTTCCTGGCGCCGGCATCGAGGTGCTTCTGGGCGGCTGCGCGGTCGGTGAAGAACCCGGTGGACTCCAGCACGACGTCGACGCCGAGCTCGCGCCACGGGAGTGCTGCAGGGTCGCGCTCGGACAGCATCTTCATCTCCTCGCCGCCTGCGCGGATAACCCCGTCGCCGAGCGCTACGTCGCCCTTGAACGGCCCGAGGTTGGAGTCGTACTTCAGCAGGTGGGCCATCGTGGCTGCGTCGCCGAGGTCGTTGACCGCGACGATCTGGATGTCTGCTCCGTGCTGCTGTTGCGCACGGAAGAAGTTCCGTCCGATGCGCCCGAATCCGTTGATGCCGACGCGAATTCCCATCTGCGCTCCCTCTCGCTCGCTGTGCCGTTGTCTCGTTCCGAGTGTACGTGCGGCCCGTTTCGGATGGCGCGTTCGCCGGGGCGCCCGGGTGCGCCTTCCGGGTGGCCACGGCCTCGATCCGCGCGCCTCGGAAGCGCTTCGTCACCGAGCTTGCATCCCGTGTGACAAACGTTGGATACTCCCGTCAACGGAGCGGAACCGCCCCGGATGACCGGCATGACCCCGCCCGTCGCCCGCCGGCCGGAGGGGCCTCAGCGGAGGCTCCTCCCCGCCCCGCGTCAGCTCCCGGCGGCGGACTCCAACCGCGCCAGGCGCCGCTGGAGGGCGGAGTGGCTGAGCGGCGGATCGGCGCGCCTGGCCAGCTCCCGGACGGAGAGCGTGGGATGCCGGCGCCGCAGATCGGCGGCTGCCCGGAGCTCGTCCGGAAGCACCGGCCAGACACCGGCGGCGTGGAGTGCCTCGATTGCCTGGATCGTGCGATCTGCGGCCCTCGCCTGGCGCACGAGGTTGGCGTGATCGGCGTTGGCCACACGGTTCGCATGACTTCGCAGGTCGGCCACGAGCGCGCCTTCTTCAAGGGCGAGGACAGACTCGGAGGCGCCTGCCGCGGTGAGAAACGCCTCGACGTGCTCCCGTCCTTTCGCGTACGCCGCGGTGTGTTGGGCCCGCTCGATCAGCTTCAGCTCGATCCCGGCTGCCGCAGCGATGGAGCGGGTGGCGGAGGCGCCCGCGTGGGTGGGCGCCCGGATCTCCAGGTGGAGTGCGCGCGGCCCGGTGAGGGTGCCTCCGGCAAGAAACGCGCCGCGCAGGTACGAGCCGCGGCAGCAGGGACGGGCGACCACGTGGCCCGGTGGCCGATCGAGCGGCCGGTGCTCGCGGCTGAGCACGCCGGCCTGGACCAGGATCTCCCGAACGTGCGCGTCGCCCGCCAGGTACAGCTGGTAGCGGGTGGCGCGGTCGAAGGCGGGCCGGGTGTAGGTGCGGATCTCGGCGCCTACGCCGAGCTCGCGGAGCAGCGCGAACGCGCGGCGGGCCACGGCGTTGGAGCCCACGTCGAGGTGGAAGCGCAGCTCGCCGCGTCCGAGCAGGTGCAGGGTTCCGGCGGCGTGCAGCAGGGCCGAGGTCTCGGCGAGGCGGTCGCACCTGGCGGTCGGGGCGATCGCCGCAAGCTCGGCGCGCACGGATTCCCCGAGAGGCCCGCGGCTCACAGGCGGACGCCCTCGAGGGCGAGCAGCCGCCGCTTCAGCTCAACGCCTGCGCAGCCATAGCCGCCGATCCCGCCGGCGGCCACGATGCGATGACACGGAACAACGAGTGAGAGGTCGTTCGCCGCGCAGAACGTTCCGGCGGCGCGGGCCGCCCCTGGCCTCCCCGCCAGCGCGGCGATCTCGCCGTAACTCGCCACCTCCCCCCACGGCACCGAGCGCACGGCCGCGAGCAACGACTCCTGCAGCGGCGTGCCGCAGTCGACCTCGACGGGCACGTCGTCGTACGCCACCGCCTCCCCTCGCAGATGCGCCCGAAACCGCCGACACAGTTCTGACACAAAGGTGGCACACGCTTGCGACGGTTTGGCCGCTACCGTGCCAGAAGGGGGCCTTCGTCCCCCCTGGGGGGAGAGCGGCGTTGGCTTTGCCGTGGCCCTCTTGGACCTGTTTGTCGGGGGCGGGGCGGCAATGGAGCCGGCGAGCTCGTGGACGAGCAGCGTCAGGTCCTCGACCCAGATCTCACCAACGCCCCAGCCTTCGGCCTCGTAGCGATAGCCGGTCGCACTCATCGCTCCGACTCTACAATCGCCGGCATGACCTCCCAGGGAATCTTCCGTGTGCCCGAGCCGGTCAACGAGCCGGTCCTGTCCTACGCGCCCGGCTCACCCGAGCGAGCCGAGCTGAAGACGCATCTCGAGCGCATGGCCGGTGAGCGCCGCCACCTGCCGCTGGTGATCGGCGGCCAACAGGTCGAGTCGGGGCGCACGTTCGAGGCGGTGATGCCGCACGACCGCAGCCACGTGCTCGCTGACGTCGCCCGCGGTGACGCCTCGCACGTGGAGAGCGCGATCGCGGCCGCCCGTGCCGCGCATCGGGAGTGGTCGAACACCCCGTGGCACGAACGGGTCGCGGTCTTCCTGCGTGCGGCGGAGCTTCTGGCGGGTCCCTGGCGCCAGGTGCTGAACGCTTCGACCATCCTCAACCAGTCGAAGACCGCCCACCAGGCGGAGATCGACGCGGCGTGCGAGACGATCGACTTCCTGCGCTTCAACGCGGCCTATCTCACGCGCATCTACGAGGAACAGCCGATCTCCTCGCCGGGCGTCTGGAACCGGCTCGAGTATCGTGCGCTCGAGGGCTTCGTGTTCGCCGTCAGCCCGTTCAACTTCACCGCGATCGGCGCCAACCTCACCACCTCGCCCGCCCTGATGGGCAACACGGTGGTCTGGAAGCCCGCTTCGACGGCCGCACTCTCTGCGCACTACACGCTCGCCCTGCTCGAGGAGGCCGGCCTGCCGCCGGGCGTGATCAACCTCGTCTACGGCTCCGGCGCCGAGATCGGAGAGGCCGCCATCGCCAGCCCCGAGCTGGCGGGTGTCCACTTCACCGGCTCCACCAGCGTCTTCCAGGGCATCTGGGGCACGATCGGAGGCGGCATCGGCCGCTACCGCAACTACCCGCGCATCGTGGGCGAGACCGGCGGCAAGGACTTCATCCTCGCCCACCCCTCCGCCGATCCCGACGTCGTGGCGACCGCGATCATCCGCGGCTCGTTCGAGTACCAGGGCCAGAAATGCTCGGCCTCGTCACGGCTCTACCTACCGTCCAACCTGTGGCCGGCGATCCAGGAGGTGCTGCAGCGCGAGGTGGCCACGATCAAGGTGGGCGACCCGCGCGACCTCTCCAACTACATGGGCGCGGTGATCGACGGCAGCTCCTTCAGGACGCAGGCCGACGCCATCGCCGAGGCCCGCGCGGCCGGCGCCGAGATCGTCACCGGCGGCGGCACCGACGACTCCAAGGGCTGGTTCGTCGAGCCGACGGTGATCAAGACCGACGACCCCGGCTTCCGCCTGTTGCGGGACGAGCTGTTCGGACCGGTCGTGACCGCGCACGTGTACGACGAGCGCCGCTGGGACGACACGCTGCGCCTCGTCGACGAGACCGGCACCTACGCCCTCACGGGCGCGGTCTTCGCCAATGACCGCTACGCGATCGAGCAGGCGCACACGGAGCTCCGCTACGCTGCCGGCAACTTCTACGTCAACGACAAGCCGACCGGCGCCGTCGTCGGCCAGCAACCCTTCGGCGGCGCGCGCGCCTCAGGCACGAACGACAAGGCCGGCTCGTTGTGGAACCTGATCCGCTGGGTCTCGCCCCGCACGATCAAGGAGACATTGGTGCCGCCGTCCGACTACCGCTACCCGTTCCTCTCGGCCGAGTAGGGGCCGGCTCATCGATCGCAGCGGGAGCTACCTGCCCGAGGAACGCCCGATCCTCGGCGTCGTAGTCGAAGAAGCGAGCGAAGAACCCGTCGTGCTCGCCCGGCACGAGGTCGGCGTCAGCTCCTCCGCGTGCTGCCTCGACGAGCCAGTCGACGGTCCGGCCCACCGTCTCGGCATACGTGCCCACGGGCTCGTAGCCGAGTGCTGCGGCCGCGCTCGTGTCGAGCACGACCGGGTGCTTGGCCTGCCACGGGTGCCTGCCGAGGCCTGAGGCTTCGCCGTGCTCGAGCAGCACCTCATGCCACTCGTGCCCCAGGTGCGCGGCGATCGCGCGCGAGATCGCGAGTGCGGTGGGTGCGTCGGGGTCGGCGGCGTTGAGCACGCGCGAGCCTGGCCGAAAGGCGACGGTCTCGATCAGGGCGGCGACGTTGACGGCGGCCGAGGTGTGATCGACTCCTTCGCCGCGTTCGGCGAGAAGGACGGCGACACGCCCGTCGAGCGCCCGCTTCACGAACACCCACTCGCGCGGGAGGCGCGCACCGGCGCCGTGGATCTTCGAGGGCCGGAGCACGGTCACCGCCCGGCCGGCGTCGAGCAGCACCTGTTCAGCGGCGACCTTGTTGCGGCCGTATCCCTCGCGCGTCCTGTGGTCGCCGCCGCCGGGCGGCAGCGTCGCCTGGGTCTCGGGGATCGGCTCCGCAAAGCAGGGCGGGTCGTCGGAGTTGCTGTGCCGGCCCTCGGCGTCCACGTACACGGCCTTGCTTGAGAGCATCACCGTGGAGGTGACTCCGTCAAGGAACGGCAACAGCCCACGCGCGTCGGACGCGGTGTAGCAGACGGCGTCGACCAGCAGGTCAGCCCCGGAGGCGAGCAGAGCGTGGAGGGTAACGTCGTCGTTCCGGTCGGCGGTCACGAACACGGCGCCTTGCTCGAGCAGCGTCGGCGGCATCGCGACGGGATCGCGGCCGGTGACCGTCACCGTCCAGCCGCCGGCGAGCAGACGCTCCGCCGTGGCCCGACCGACGGCGCCCGTCCCGCCCAGGATCAACGCGTGGTACGACAACCGCGCCAGTCTAATGCGGTGTCTCCAAGCGTTTACGTCGGGGACTCCAACAGGCGATCACCGGCCACGGAGTGGCCCTCCGCGCAGCGGAGCCTGATCGCGAACAGCACAGCCGGCCGCTCCGCGGCCGACACCAAAGACGCTAGTGCGGCACCACACTCCCGGAGTTACAGGTCAAACGCTAGGAGGGGCCGCACTAGGCGGGGTGCGGTCGGCGCCACGGAAAGCCTTCGGGCAGCCGCGCCACCCGGTACAGGACGTGGCGCCGCAGTGGGCCTTCCGGCACGTTCGGGTGGTCGAAATCCTCGGTCGGAACGCGACCCATCCCGAGCCGCTCCATCACCCGCCGCGAGCGCCCGTTCGCGACCGCGGTAAAGGACACCACCTCGTCCAGCTGCAGCGTGTCGAACGCGTAACCCAGTGCGGCACGGCCGGCCTCGGTCGCGAAACCGTGACCCCAGGCGTCCCGGGACAGCCCCCACCCCACCTCCACGGCCGGGGTGAAGGCCGCGGTGAACGTCACGTCGGAAAGGCCGGTGTAGCCGATCAGCCGCTTCTCGGCCGCCAGCTCGACGGCCCAGCGCCCCCAGCCCCGGGACTCCATCTCCGCGTGCTTCGCGCGCAGCCGCCGCTCGCTCTCCGCCCGCGTCGGGATCGTCGGGTAGTAGCGCCGCACATCGGGGTCGGCGTTGAGCCGGGCGAACGGCTCGATGTCGTCGTCGCGCCACTGGCGGAGCACGAGCCTCTCCGTGTGAAGCTCGGCCGGTGGCACGTGCCAGACACCGGGTCGCCACTCGTAGAGCGCGTCCGGCATGCGCTCTTCGTTGCCGTGCCCGCCGGTGAGTCGCACGAGGCGGCAACCGTGCCGTTCGTAGAAGCAGCGGGCCCGCTCGTTCTGCTGGAACACCCACAGCGTGAACCCGCCCGGGCTCCGCTCTTTGACGTGGCTCAGGAGACGGGACCCGACCCCTTGACCCTGGGCGGCTGGATGAACGTAGAGCTGGGTCAACATGTTCTTCGTGAGCGCCGCCAGGCCAACGACCGACGAGCCATCCTCGGCCATCCAGACCTCGTTGCGCTCGATCAGACCGGCGATGAAGGCGTGGTGCTCGTCGTGTGTGTGAAGCCTTGGCAGGAACGAAAGGGACTCGAGGGATGAGCTGAACACCTCGGCGACCGCAAAGGCGTCGGCCGTTGTTGCGCGGCGCACCTTCATGGGGCAACTCTACGGCCAGTACTGCCCGCAGTGTTCGCCGCGATACGCTCGAAGAGCTCGCGCAGACGATGGGCTACGACGGGACGGGCGCCTCGCCGACGGAATCGCGTGCAACCACGACCAGGCCGGCGGCGAGCACGAGCGCACCGCCGATCAGGGTCGCCGCTCCCAGCGGCTCCTCGAGTAGCCACGCGGCCAGCAGCACCCCTGCCACCGGTTCCAGGAACGTCAGGATCCCCGCCGTCTGGGCCGTCACGCGCCGCAGGAGAATCGCGTAGACCAGCGTCGAGAGACCGGTGAACACGACCCCCAGTGCCAGTACCGCGCCCCACTCCCCCGCTCCGGCAGGTAGCAAGCGGCCGGCGAGCACGGCTACCGGGAGCACGACGACAGTTCCCACCGCGCAGTCCCAGAAGGACACCGTCAGCGCCGGCACTCCGGCGCCGAGCAACCGCTTGTTGACGAGCACGAGCGCCGCGTACAACGCGGCCGAGCTGAGCCCGGTGGCCAGCGCCGCCGCCGAAAAGCCGGCATCGCCTCCGCCCCCGAGCGCAACGAGCGCCACACCTGCAGCCCCTACCGGGAGCGCCACCAGGGCCGCGGTCGACGTGCGCTCGCCGAGCACGGGCGGGGCGACGACTGCCAGCACGATCGGCGCCGTATAGAAGGTGAGGACGGCCAAGGCGACCGAGCCGAGCTTCACCGTTTCGAAGAACAGCAGCCAGTGCGCTCCCTGGAGAGCGCCGAGCACCAGCAGGGCGCGCACGTTGCCGGACGGGTCGAGACGAGCACGCAGCACGACCGCGACCACCGCCAGCGAAACAGCGCCGATCGCGAGCCGGAGCAACACGAGGGCGGGAGCGCCCAGGTCGACCCAACCCACGAGCACCGCGATCAGCCCCCACGAGGCCGCAAGCGCGGCCAGTCCCGCCCGTGCCTTCACGCTCTCCACCGCGTTGCCACAGCCGCAGCGTACGAGACCATCAGCTAGCCCCTGTCGTGCGTCAGGCCGGCCCTGCGGGGCCGGCCTTATGCAGTTGTGCGTACACCGCGCGCGCCGTGCGCGCCGGCAGCCCAGGCACTCCTTCCAGCTCCTCCTGTGACGCGTTGACAAACGCCTCCGCCGAACCGAAGTGACCGAGAATGGCCTTGCGGCGCACCTCGCCGATCCCCTCCAGGCCATCGAACACCGACTCGAACGCGCGGGCGTCCCGACGCTTGCGATGCAGGCCGACAGCCTTGCGATGAGCTTCGTCGCGGATCGCCTGCAGCAGCTGCAGTCCGGGATCATGCCGCTCGAGCACGATCGGATCGGACCGGCCCGGCACGAACACCTCTTCCTCCCGCTTGGCGAGGGCCACGACAGCCAGTCGCGGCAGGTCGACAGCCTCACGGATCGCCTGGCGCGCCGCCGCCAGCTGTCCCTTGCCACCGTCGATCAGCACCAGATCGGGGACAGCCGCGAAGGACTCGTCACGCCGCTCCGGCGCGAGCGCGTCACGGAGTCGCGCAAACCTCCGCCCCACCGCCTCCGCCATCGAGGCGAAATCGTCCTGCCCCTCTGGCCCGCGCACGACAAACGTCCGGTACAGCGAACGCCGCGGCTGCCCGTCCACGAACACTGCCATCGAGGCCACGATCTCGCGCCCCTGCAGGTTGGAGACGTCGAAGCACTCGATGCGGGCCGGGAGCGTCTCCAGGTTCAGGCTCTCGCGGAGCGACTCCAGCGCCTCCACCCGCCGCTGGCGCTTCTGCTCGGACACCGTGGCGTCCCGCTCGAGCGCGACGCTCGCGTTCTGCGCAGCCATCTCCGCCAGCCGCCGCTTCTCACCCCGTTTGGGCGAGCGCACCGCGACGGCGGCGCCCCGCTCGTCGGACAGCACCTCCGCCAGGGCGGCCAGGCCCTCCAGGCCCGGCGGAACCACGATCTCGGGTGGGATCGCAGGCGACGAGCTGTAGTACTCGAGACAGAACGACTCGAGGATGGTGGCCAGATCCTGTCCGGCCACGTTCTCCAGGTGGAACGAGTAGCGGTCGATCAGCCGCCCGTCGCGCAGCGGGAACACCTGCACGGCAGCCCGCCCGCCGTCGGAGGCGATGCCGATCACGTCGACGCTGCCGACGTCCCGGCGGTCGGCCGCCTGCCGCTCCGCCAGCGACCGGATGGCGAACAGCCGGTTGCGGTACCGTGCCGCGTCCTCGAAGCGCTCCTCCTCGGAGGCCACGCGCATGCGCTCCTCCAACTGGCGCTGGATCGTCACCGTGTCGCCGGAGAGGAACGCGATCACACCCTCGATCAGCGCGCGGTACTCCTCGGCCGAGATCGCACGGATACACGGCGCCGCGCATCGCTCGATGTGGAAATCGAGACATGGCACCCCCGAGTGCCGCCCCGGCTTCGGCCCCTCGCACGGCCGGAACTGGAAGACGCGGTTGAGCACATCGAGCGTCTCGCGTACCTTCTTCGCGTTGGCATACGGACCGAAGTAGACGTTGCCCCGCCGATGGCGCTCGCGCGTGAACATCACGCGCGGGAACTCGTCGGAGACGGTGACCGCGATGTACGGGAACGACTTGTCGTCGCGCAGCCGCACGTTGAACGGCGGCCGATGCCGTTTGACCAGGTTCTGCTCGAGATGCAGGGCCTCCGCCTCGCTCTGCGTGACGATCACCTCGAGGCGCCGCGCGCGCTCCACCATCTGCCCGATGCCCTGACGCCCGTCCGCGCCCCGGTTGAAGTAGCTGCGGGTCCGTGAGCGAAGCGATTTCGCCTTGCCGATGTAGAGCACGTCGCCCTGCTCGTCGCGGAAGAGGTACACACCCGGCCCCTTGGGCATGTTTTCCAATTGCTTTACAAGCGGCTCCACGGCTCGCCGCTACGGTATCCGACGATGGTGCGCCTGCCGGCATTCGCCCTCGCCGTCGCGGCCTTCTTCCTGCTCAGCGTGTCTCCGGCCTCCGCGGGCGGGCCCTCGCTCGTGCTCGGGGCTGCGGAGGACTCCGTCAAGGGAGACACACTCGTCGCCACCAAGGCGCGCATGACCGTGTTCCGGCTCGCCGGGTTCTCTGCCGTCCGCATCACCTCGAACTGGACGCCCGGTGCCGTGGCGCCGAGCGCAGGGCAGCTGCAGACGCTGCAGAACGTGGCTGCCGCCGGCCAGTTGACCGGTGTCCGCGTCTTCGTCTCCGTCTACTCGCCCGGCTCGGCCACCACCCCGCTCACGCCCGAGGCGCAGGCGCAGTTCGCGCAATACGCCGCGGCGCTCGTGCGGGACGTCCCCTCGCTCGACGACGTGATCGTGGCCAATGAGCCAAACCTCAACCGCTTCTGGCTCCCGCAGTTCGGCCCCGACGGGAAGAACGCCTCGGCGCCCGCGTACCTCACTCTGCTCGCCCAGACCTACGACGCGATCAAGGCGATCGATCCGGGGGTTCGCGTGTTCGGAGGCGCGCTGGCACCACGTGGCAGCGACCGTCCCGACCTGCAGCGCCAGACCAGCTCGCCCACCGGGTTCATCCAGGCCCTGGGCCTCGCCTATCGAGCCAGCGGGCGGACAGCGCCGGTCATGGACGGTTTTTCCATGCACCCCTACGCCGACAACTCGGCGCAGTCCCCGGACTTCCAGCACCCCAACTCCACCACGATCGGCCTCGCCGACTACGGCAAGCTCGTCACGCTCCTGGGACAGGCTTTCGACGGCACGGCCCAGCTCGGGTCGACGCTGCCGATCCTCTACGACGAGTTCGGTGTCGAATCCGTGATCCCGCCGGGGAAGGCGAAAGCCTATGCCGGCACGGAGCCGGCGACGACCAAGCCCGTTCCCGAAGAGCAACAGGCGTCGTTCTACCAGCGCGCCTTGCAGCTGGCCTTCTGTCAGCCGAACGTGATCGGGATGCTGCTCTTCCACTCGCACGACGAGGCAGCGCTCCCCTCCTGGCAGTCCGGCGTCTTCTACGCCGACGGCGCCCCGAAGTCGAGCCTCCCCTTCGTCCGTGATGCGCTCGACCGCACGCGCGGCGGGTCGATCACGCGCTGCGAAGGGCTGCAGCTGGTCGTCGGCACCGCGTCGATCCGGCTCCCCAACCTCGCCGATCTCCGCGCGGGGAGGCTCGACGCCCGCTTCTCGTGCACGCTCGACTGCGTGTGGGAGCTGGCCCTGCAGAAGGACGGCGCCCCGCTCTTGACCCGCAGGGGCTTCGCCCGCTCCCGCGTCACGACGTTTGCGCGGCTCGGCACACAAACCCTCACCGCCGGCAGCTACCGCTTCTCCCTCAGCCTCACACACCCGGTGAACCCGGGCGCTCCGTTCGTCCGCGAGGGCCGGGATCTCGTCCTCGCCTAACCCCTGCCGAGGCGTGGGCGCCCCCGCAACCGCATCCGAGCTGCCAGGCAGCCCGTCGTGTTTCGTAAGGATCGTTTAACGACGCCCAGCGAGCGGGTGGGTGAAGATAGGCGCGTTTGCATCCGCTAGTGAAGACGGAGGTACAGATGCCCAACTGGAGACGTTCCGCGCTCTCCGTTCTTGTCGTGGTCGGCCTTGTGGGCCTGGGGTTCGCCGTATCCGGACTTGCCTCCTCCGTGGAGCAGACCGGGTTGCAGGCAACAGGCGAGGAGACCAGCGAGGAAACGAACGAGGCACCGAAGGTGACGAAGTGGCGAGCCGGGCTCACGACGGGACAGGAGGTTCCGAAGCCGACCGGTGTCAAGGCAAACGCAGGCGGCACCTTCACCTTCACGCTCACGGAGGATCAAGGCAAGTACACCGCCTCGTACAAGCTCACGTTCAGGAACCTGACCGGCAAGGCGGTCGCCGCCCACATCCACCGGGCGAAGCCTGGCAAGAGCGGGCCCGTACTGATCCCACTCTGCGCACCGTGCACGAGCGGCAAGTCCGGGAAGGCCTCCGTCCCCAAGGCCGCCGCCTCGGCCATCAAGGCAGGGGCGGCCTACGTCAACGTCCACACCGCGAAGAACGCCGCCGGCGAGCTTCGCGGCCAGGTGAAGAAGGCCGGATAGCGGGACACGCGATTCCGTCACCGGGTTACCTGACCATGTCGCCGAACCGTGAGCGGTTTGCAGCCACGCTGGAGCGGGCGCGCCACTGGGACGCCGCCTACGAGGCACGCGAGATGAGTGGGATGAGCTGGTTCCAGGCCATCCCACTCACCTCGCTGGAGCTGATCGATGCAGCCGGCGTGGCTGCCGGCGCCCCCGTTCTCGATGTCGGTGGCGGTACCTCCGGACTCGCACGGCACCTGGTCGAACGCGGCGCGACGGAAGTCTGGGTGCTCGACGCGTCAGGCTCCGCACTGGCGGCCGCGGCGGAGTCCCTGGGCGAGGCCCGATCGGCCGTCCACCTCACCCAGCAGGACGTTCTCGAGTGGGAGCCGGAGCGCACCTTCTCTCTTTGGCACGACCGCGCCTGCTTTCACTTCCTGGTCGATCCCGGCGACCGGGCGCGCTACGTGCGGGCGATGCGGGCCGCCCTGGCTGAGGATGGACGCGTTGTTGTCGCGACCTTCGCCGAGGATGGGCCTCGATCGTGCTCGGGTCTCCCCGTCGCGGGCTACACGGCAGAGCAGCTCGGCGCGGCGCTCGGGATCGAGGTCGTCGCGAGCCGGCGCGAGGAGCACCGCACCCCGACCGGCACGCTCCAGCCCTTTACCTGGGTTGCCGGCCGGCTCACCTCCCAGACCGCCGGGGCGCCGGTGACGATCGGTCCACGGCGAGTCACCAGCAACGACATGCTCGTGGCGGCGCGCGCGCGCATCCGGCGTCTTCACCCGCGGGCCGCCCGCGACGCCGCGGAGAACGGGGCGGTGATCGTCGACATCCGCTCGTCCGGCGACCGGGAGCGGGACGGCGTCGTCCCAGGTTCCGTGCACATTCCGCGGACCGTGCTCGAATGGCGCCTCGACCCGGACAGCCCCTGGCGCACGCCACACCTCAACGGGCTCGAGCAGGAACTGCTTCTGCTCTGCGATCACGGCTACTCCTCGAGCCTGGCTGCGGCGGCCCTGGTCGACAGCGGCTTCGCCGGTGTCGGCGATGTCGTCGACGGCTTCCTCGGTTGGACGTCGGCGGGTCTGCCGACGGTGGCCGCAGGCGACCACACGCTGGCGCCCGGTGAGCTCGTCGGCATGCGCCCCCCGGAGCGAGCTGTGGAACGCGGCCGGTGCGCCGGAGCGGTCGTGCCGTCCGCCGCCAACAGCGCCTGATCCGCGCGCGTCCGAGTCCGGATCCTCTAGTGCGGTGTCTCCCAACGTTTCACCCGGAACTGCAACACGCGATCACCGGCCACGAAGTGGCCCTCCGCGAAGCGGAGCCTGATCGCCAGTGAAACAGCCGGCCGCTCCGCGGCCGACCCCAAAGACGCTAGTGCGGCACCACAACACCAACGAGAGTTACAGGTCAAACGTTAGGAGATGCCGCACTAGCGCCCCAGCTCGAGCCGCTCCGCCGCGAGCAGGATGGTCAGCGCGGTCTGCCCCTCGGCGAACCCGCCGGCCCGAGCGAGCGCCACCGCCTCGCCGACCGGCATGCGCACGGCCGTCAGCGGTTCGTCCCCGTCGGGTGTCCGCTCGCCGAGCACGACGTCCTCGGCGAGGTACGCGTCGGAGCGGAGGCTCAGGTGGCCGCTCGAGGAGAAGAAGGTCGAAAGGTGCGTCCAGTTCCTGCTGGTGGCGCCGGTCTCCTCGCGCAGCTCGCGGTTGGCGGTCTCGAGCGGGCTCTCACCCTCCGCGACCGAGCCGGCCGGCACCTCCAGTGTCCAATCCCGCACGGGATGCCGGTACTGCCGCACGAGCAGCAGCTCATCGTCACGCGTCACTGCGGCGACGAAAACGGCCCGGGGTACGCCGAGGTAGGTGTACTCGGTCTCCCGCCCACCGCCGGCGAGACGGTCGCGGATGACCACGCGCCACGCTGAGCCGTGCAGCAGCTCGCTCCCGCTGATCTCGAGCCCGAGTGGAGGGGGAACGATCCCGTCCAGGGTGCCCAGGAACGCGGCCGTGCGGGATCCGGGCACGGCCTCCTGCCCTGAGGCGAGGGCGGCCAGGTCGACCAGCGTGTCAACGTCGCGCCAGCGCTCCAGCTCCACCACCGACAGACCGTGCTCGGCGCACCGCGACCGGGTCGCCTCCAGCACGGCGGGCGTCGACCAGGGGATGTCACGAAACAGGGCGTCGTGGGGCTCACGCAGCGCGATCAGCCAGTACCCGCCGTCGGCGGCGGGCCCGAGCACCACGTCCGCTCCCTCTGCGAGCGCCGCGAACGCACGCGTCACGGCCCCGGCGGGCAGGCCCGGGACGTCAGAGGACACGGCAGCGCACGCGCCCCGGCCGAGATGGTCGGCGAGGCCGTGACGTAGCGCATCGGCGAGACCGCGTCCCCGCTGAAGAACACGCGTCACATCGGATGCCACCGCGCGCAGACCCGCGTCGTCGTCGGGTGACGCATGCAGGAAGCGGACGTCTCCGCACTCCCGCCGGCACGACGCGACCGTGTCGAGCAACAAGGCCTCGTGAAGGCCGGCCGCCTGCTCTGCGGTGAGCGGCGGCACCAGCCGGGTCTTCGACCGGCCCACGACCGGGGCCTTGGCCACGATCAGCACTGTGTCGTCAGTCATTCCGGGCACCCGCGCGGATCCAGTCGCTGATGACGTCGGCCTCGTCCGGCGTCAGCAGACCGGCATTCGAGGGGTCGGGAGGATGGATCAACAGGTATGAGAGCTCCGGCCGGCCCGGCACGACTCGCTCGAATGCCGGCCGCGTCGCCGCCGACACGCGGTACAGATCGGCGTACGAGCGCCCGCGCCGGAGATCGAGGTACTCGTACGCCGTTGGGTGGCAGGCAGCGCACTTGGCGTCGAAGATCGGCTGTACGTCCGTGGAGAAGCGCGGCGCGTGCTCCCCGCGCCCGGCGAGCACCGCACCACCGATCAGCGCCAAGGTCGCAACGGCGACGCCACCGGCGGCTAGCGCTCGACGGTGATGAAGTCGGAGACGTTGCACTGCTTGTCGACTGCCAGGAAGACCCAGTCGCCGGGAAGCTCCTCGGGAATCACCGCAGTCCAGCGGCCCGGCGCGTTCCCGTCGTTGTGGAGCTCGACCGTCACGCCCGCGTCGGGATTCACCGCGAGCGTGTAGTTGCCGTCGAGGTTCGTTCCGCTGACGGTCATCGAGAGCGTGTGACCGTCGACGCGCGGGGCGGAGATGACGGGATTGGGAACCACCCGATCCGGGATCCCGAACTCGATCTCCTCAGTCTCGCCCTCCTCCAGGGCGACGATGCGCGAGACGTAGATGGAGGACGGCGCATACGCCTTGAGCAGGAACCGCCCGGCTGGCGCCCGCTCGAGGGTGAACCTGCCCTGGGCGTCCGTGCGGGCGACGCGGTAGTGCTCCTCGCCGCCCTCGAGCTGCTCGCCCGCAAGCAGCAGCGTGACCAGCGCCCCCGCGATCGGCTGCCGATCCTGACCGATGACGCTACCCGTGATCGACCCCGTGCCCGTGGTGACGGCGGCGAGCTCGAGCTCGTCCAGCCCGGTCGGCGGCGAGCCGGGCGTGGTCACCTCGGGCCCTCCCGTCTCGCCGTTCTCGTCCTTGGCGCCGCCCAGGATCCAGTTGCGGATGATCTCCAGGTCCTCGGCCGCGATCGGCGGAGACTGCGGTGGCATCCGCGTCCCGATCGCCGGGATGTCGAAGATGGGCGGATCACCGCCCACCTTCAGGTAGAGAAAGCTCTTCTCCGGGTCGCCGGCGACGACGCGGTACAGGCGCGGATCCTCGAGCGCCCTCGCGCCGACCAGGCTCTCGTAGGACGACTCCGGGGTCAAGTCGAGGGCAGGGTTCACGCCGGGATGGCAGCCGATGCAGCCGTTGCGCGCGAACACGCCCTGCACCTCGGCATAGGGAACATCGGGCACCGCTTGCTGCTCGCCGTTGCCGCCACACCCGGCAAGCGCGACTCCGGCGAGCACGCTCGCAGCGAGAAGGATGGGAAGCGCGCGCTTCACGGCTCTAGCTTCGCGATGATCGGGGGGCGCCGTCAAGAACGGAACTCTTAACAACCGCTTTCGGGCGCAGTGCCGTCACGACAGGCGGCGGAGAAGCGAGAGCCCTCGCTCCCGCCACACGGTCCTGTGCGTCGTACCTCCGGGGCGGTGCCTGCCCTCGTTCATGAACCAGTCGTAGGTGCGGATCAGGCAATCGCTCCCGGCGGCGCGAGGCTCGAAGCCAAGGTGCTCGTACGCGAGCGAGCAGTCGAGGACGAGGTCGTGCGCGGCCGAGAGCCGATGCCACCGCTGCAGGGGAGAGAGCCCTGTCAGGTCCAGCGCGGCCAGCGCCAGGCGCGCGGGCGCAGCCGGAAGCCCGACGACACGACTGCGCGATCCGGCGTGACGGATCAGCGCCTCGAGATCCTCTCTCACCGTCCCGCTCACCCTCCCGCCGACGTTGGCGACCCCTTCCCAGGAGCAGTCGCCGGCCGCCACGATCGCCTCCACGAGGTCCTCGACGGCAAGCAGCTGGTAGCGGTTCTCGCCGGAGCCCACGACGTAGATCCGGCGGCCCTCGGCGATCCAGCGAAAGAGGATCCCGAAGACACCGAGGCGCTCGGGGCCGATAAAGGCGGACGGGCGCAACACCACGGGTCCGGGAGCCCGTGCCAGCCACTCCCTCTCGGCCTCCAACTTCGAGCGGCCGTAGTCCTCGACCGGCCGCGGCGGCGCAGACTCGCGGACTGGGGGCGACTGCAGACCGTAGACGACGGCAGAGGAGACGAGCACGCTGCGGCGGACGCCCCGGGGGCGTGCGGCCTCGGCGACGGTGGCCGCGCCCTCGACGTTCGAGCGGAGATCGCCGCCCCCGGGCAGCGCCGCGGCGGCATGGGCGACCACGTCCACACCGTCCATCGCACGATCGAGCAGGCCGGCGTCCCGGACGTCGCCGGCGATGCTTTCGACCCCCGGCAGCTCGAGCTCCAGGGGCGCCAGGTCGAGCGAACGCACCGCGGCTCCGGCAGCGGACAGGCGGCGGAGCAGGTGATGGCCGAGAAACCCCGACCCACCGGTGACGAGCCACGTCTGCTCCCGCTCAGCCATACTTCGCCACCACGCCGAGCATCCGTGCACCTGCACGGAGGGACGGGCCGAGCCGACCGGAGACCTTCGATTGGCCGCCGCGGCGCGCACGGGAGGGAACGCCGATCTGCGCGATCGGCAGGCCCGCCCGCGCCGCCTTGACCACCATCTCCGTCGGCCACCCGTACGTCATTTCGTGCAGTGCGAGCCCGCCGAGAACGTCGCGCCGGATCGCCCGCATCGGCGGGATGTCCTGCACGGGAACCCCCGTCGTGACCCGGATTATCAGGGAGACGAGCCGGTTGCCGAGGCGCTGATGCCATTGCTGCGCACCTGGCTCGAGCGCCGTCCTGACGCCAAGCGCAAGCGCTGCGTGACCTGCGCGCACCGGTGCGATCAGATCCGCCAGAACCCGCGGATCGTCGCTGCCGTCCCCGTCCATCCAGACGACGATCTCGGCCTCGGCCGCAGAGGATCCCACGTGGCAGGCGCGCCCGTACCCCGGCCGCAGCTCGGTGAGAACCCGCGCACCGGCCGCGCGTGCGAGGTCCGGGGTACCGTCCGTCGACCCTCCGTCCACGACGACGATCTCGTCGACAACGCCGTCCGGGACCGCTCGTAGGACCTGGGGGAGTGTCTCCGCCTCGTCGATCACGGGGATCACGAGCGCGACGCGGGCATCCTGCGCAAGCGGCAGGAGAGCAACCTGGGTGCCTCCGCGGACACGGGTCAGCCGCTGCGCGCACAGGAGGAGAAAGGGGCCGTAGACGGCGACGCGCACCCAGGGCGGGAGCTCCTGCTCGATCCCGAACACGTAGAGCAGCGGGAGCGTGCCGCTCAGCCATAGCCACGCCGGAGCAGCGGTGACGACGAGGAACGGCAGCAGCCATAGTGCATACCAGGGCTGCAGGTACGCGGTTCCCAGCAGGATCGCTCCCAGCGTGACGAGACCCGTGCGGGCGACCTGCTCGACCGTATCGTGAGCGCGGAACGCGACGACCGCCACGATGGCGAGCACGACACCGGCGAGGAGCGCCCGAGCGTGGTCGCGGCCCACAACCTGCTGCAACGAGTACCACGCCAGCGAGCCGAGATCCTCCTCGTCGAGGTACTGCGCGAAGCTGCCGATCACCCGTGAACCAACGGAGGCGTAGGCCGCATAGCCGGCGGCGACGGCAGCGGCGCCGGCCGCCACGAAACGGCGCGAGCCGCCACGCGCGAGCGCGACGATCAAGACGAGCGGGCCGAGTTTGACGAGGGCGGCAAGTCCGGTCACGAACCCCGCCAGACCACGGCGCTCCACCGACCAGGCGGCGAGCAGCGCGGAGCACGCGAGGACGACGAGCGCGTCCGAATGGCCGTTCGCGGCAATCTCGCTGACCGCTAGCGGGTGCCAGGCGAGCAGTGCCACCCGCTCGGGCGGCGCGCCGACCCGCCGGAGAACACCGACGAGGAGCACGACGGCGAGCCCCTGCGCGAGCAGGAACAGCCAGGTCGTGGCCCGGACGCCGTCGCCGAAGACGACGCGAGCGCCGAAGAACGCGGCCTCGGCGCCCGGCGGGTAGACCGTGGCCCAGCTCTTGCGGTTGACGTTCGGCCAGATCTCGTCGTCTCGCAAGGCCCGGAGCGCGGCGTCGTCGGGCGCGTACCTGTAGGGATTGACGCCGCTTGCCTGCACGCGTGCATCCCAGGCGTAGCGGTACGTGTCCGTGGTCAGCGGTGGCGCGCTGTTCCAATCGAACGAGACGACGTTCAGGATCACCGCGACCCCCACCACAAGCGCAAGCCCTGCGCGCCCGGCGCCCAGTCCGCACCAGCACAGCCTGGCTGCCGGCAGGAAGAACGCGAAGGCGACGAGCTGGCAGATGACCTGGGTGCGGAGTTCGGTCTCTCCGCGGGCCGCCAGCTCAGCGGCGATGACCCCGATGCCCAACAGCCCGGCAGCGACCGGGCGGGCGATCACCATGGTATGGGTACCCCACGACCGTGGGGCGTGGGTCACGCTCACCTGATGTTGCGGACGACGTCCGTGCCCGCGGGCTGCCCAGCCACGACGCGTAGGAACCTTTCGAGCGCAGCCGACAGCGGGTTCGTCTGACGGGCGACCAGGAAATCGAGGTCGGTGACCCCATGACGGACGGTCGGGCCGAACGGGTGCAGAAACGCGCCGTCGGCGCTTACGGTCAGCTCCGGCAGGATGTCGGTCTCCCCCGGCTCGATCCCCATGCCCTCCAGCTCCGCTCGGCCTCGCCTGACGATGCCGCGCACAAGGTGATCGTCGTCCCCGATGCCCCAGGTGCGGTGGAGCTCGCACAGGCGGTCCAGTTCGTGCTTTGTCTGATGCTCGACCGTCGTCGCGATCCTGACCCTGATGCCATGCTCGACAAGCCTGGGAACGGCCTCCACCACCGCGGCGTGATTCGCCGGACCGCGGAACCCATCGTTGAGCTCGGGGTCGGCGGAGTCGAGGGAAATCTGGAGGGCGACGTCGAGCTCGCGGATCGGCTCGAGACGCGCGAGCAGCCGTCGCGTCACCAGCGTCCCGTTCGTCAACGCCAGAGTGGGCAAGATGGCGCCGAGCTCCGCGAGCGTCTCGGGGAAGTCGGGCAGCATGAACACCTCGCCGCCTGTCACCCCAAGTGCCCCGAAGCCGAGCTCGCGAGCCTCCCTGGCGGCGGTGACCATGAACTCTCGACTGAGGGTGCGCCGGTTCGCAATCGAGGGCCGCGACTCCGTGAGACAGTAGGTGCAGGCGAGATTGCAGTGGTAGGTGGCATACAGCCATAGCCGGTCGCCACACCGGCCGTCGGCGACCGCCTGCTCGAGGGCGGGGCTGCTCATGCCGGCGGAGGGAGGGACAGGGCGGTGCAGTACGCGTTGAGCATCTGCGTGGCCCCGGCGAGGATCGCGAGCTCGATGAGCTGGTCGTCACGGATGTGATCGAGGACATGCGCGGTGAGCTCGTCACCGATCCCGGCAGGGTCGAGCACGTATGCGTCGACCCACTCGATCAGGGTGCGCTCACGCTCCGGAAGCACGTCCAGCGGACACTCGCAGCAGACTGCGGCCACCTGCTCCGCCGGGACGCCCACGTCCAGCGCCAGCGGCCGGTGAGCCGCCAGACAGTACCGGCAGCCGTTGAGCTGCGAGACCCGCACGACGACAAGCTCCTTGGTCGCGAGATCGAGCGCCCCCGCGTCGTAGATCTGGCCGAGGAAGGGCAGCAGCGTCTCCAGCAGGTCCGGGGCGTTCGCGAGCGAGCGCTTGAGCGGCGACGCCGACCCGTCCGCGGCGTACAGGAAGCGGGCAGGAAGCGGCGCCTCGTCGCGCTCGAGTAGACGGATTCTCGTCACACCCCCCTGGGTATCACGGCGCCCGGTCGCTTCGCAAGACGCCGTAACCGATTCGTAAGGACAGGGTTCGCCGACCGCAAGCTCGAGCCGCGGCGGCCGCCGGCGAACCGGGCGTAGGATGGCAGCGTGAGCGGCTACGAGCGCATCGAGGGCACCGGCGTCGGCCAGTACGTCTCCTACGGCTTCTACAAGGTCGACCCGGCCTGGCGGCGGCTCCCGGTCGACGAGCGCGCAGCCGGGAAAGAGGCGTTCGCCGCCGTCGTCGACACGTTCACCGAGCGCATGGAGGGCCTACGGGCGTACACGGTCACAGGGGTGCGCCCAGACGCTGATCTCTTTCTCTGGAAGATCACCACGCAGTACGAGGACCTGCTCGATCTCGGCGCCGCGCTCAACGGCACCGCGCTCGCCGCTTGGCTGGAGACGCCGTACTCCTACCTGGCCACCACGAAGCCGTCCGCGTACACCGATCAGAAGCGCATCCGACAGGGCCGCGTGATCCCCCGCGACGCGCCCTACCTCGTGGTCTACCCCTTCGTGAAGACGCGCCCGTGGTACTTCCTGAGCTTCGAGGAGCGCGCAGCTGCCATGAAGGAGCACGCCGTGGTCGGCGGCAAGTTCGTCACCGTCACCAACCACACGACCTACTCGTTCGGGATCGACGACCAGGAGTTCATGCCGGCCTTCGAGGTCGAGGAGCCGGCCGACTTCATGCACCTCATGCTCACCCTGCGCGAGACCGAGGCCTCCCGCTGGACGGAGCGCGACACGCCGATCTTCGTGGGGAAACGGGTGCCGATCCGCGAGGCGCTGGCGGCGCTCGACGGCACCGGCGCCTAGTGGACTGTCAGGCAACGTTGCTGGGAATGCGGGTCGCGAGAACCGAGGCGGGCTAGGACGCAGGGAGCCCCAAGACTGGTTGTCTTGGGTCGACCGAGGACAACGCCCGGCGAAGCGTTATCGCGGGCCGCAAACCGGCGAACGTTGCCTGACAGTCCACTAGCTCACCCCACTACGAGTACCGGTGTTGCTCTCGCCACGTGCGCACGAGCGCGTACGCGCACGCTGCGAGCACGACGAGGAACGCGATCGACTCCCCACCGTTGGCGCCGACGCCCAGGTACACACCGACGTCGACCACGGCCAGGCCGATCGCCGCGTAGAAGACCCGCTGCGCCCGATCTGGCCACACCTCGATGTCGCTGCGGCGCTCTCGCCACAGCAGGAACAGGAAGAAGGCGACTGCGAGGAAGAAGGCAATCCGCAGAAGCGCCGACGCGGTGACGAGCGACTGCTCGAGCGAGAGTGCCACGATCACCGCGGACACAACGGCCACCCCGAGGAGGCCGCGGACGAAAGGACTACGCAGGAATCCCATCACGACCCCGTCATGTACGCGCGGGCGCCGAGCAGTGCCGCCAGCCCCGTGCAGCCAGCGAACCACAGGAGCCGGCGCCGTCCTTCCGGCGGTGCGTAGAACCAGGGTGTCAGTGCGGCGGCGAGCGCCAGCGAGCCGTAGAGGTAATGGAGCTGGTCGGAAGCGCGGCGGTCGTCCGCCAGGAGCAGCAACCCGATCAGGACCTGCGCGACGAGCGCAGTCTGCGCAAGCGCGATCACGTGCGCCGTGAGCTTGCCGGCGGGTACGTGGCGCCGGTAGGTCCAGATCCCGGAGGCAGCCGCGAGGAGGCAGACCGCTATTGCGAGAGCGCCCACCACAGGATGCAAGCCGGCCACTACCGGAGGACGATACCCGGCAAGGAACGGACGTCAGTGCGGATGGTCGCTGGACGCGAGCCGAGGCGTGTAGCGCACGGCCTGATCGCCGCCCGCCGCTCGCGCCGCAGCGAGCGCCCGGTCGGCAAGGGCGTACAACGTGAGCGCGCTCGAGGCGTGCTCCAGGTCGCACACGCCGGCGGTGAGCACGACGTCGGCAGCGAACGGCTCGGGCCCCTCGCGCAGCGCGTTGCGCGCCCTGGTCACGGCCGCCATCGCCCCGTCGGCCGTCGTCTCCGGGAGGATCCACCCGATCTCCGTCTCCTCCGTCCGCGCCAGCTGTTCCCCCGCGCGCACGATGCCGCGCAGCCGCTCGACCACTCCGAGCAGGGCGCGCCGGTCGAGGCTGCCGTCGACCGAGAGCAGCGCGAGGCTGAGCGGACGGTCGGCAGCCCGGGCGCGGGCGATCTCCTCTTCCATCCGTTCCTGGAACCCCCACTCGTTGAGCAGCGCCGTGAGCGGGTCGCGGGAGGCAAGCTCGGCCAGCTGATCCTCCACCTTGCGCCGCTCGGTGATGTCCCGCGCCGTGACCACCTGCGTGCGCGGCTTCCCGATCGCATCCTTGATCACGCTGCCCGAGAGGATCACAGCGACCCGTGAACCCGCGGCGTGGCGCAATTCCAGCTCCGCCTCGAAGCTGCCGCGCTCGCTGACGGCAAGCTGCCAGCGCTCGATCTCGTGCCGGCTCTCCGGCGGCCAGAACGGGAATGGCTCGCGGGCACCGACGAGATCGTGGCGCGCGTAGCCGAGCATGGCGCAGAACCGGCGGTTGGCGGCGGTCACGGCGCCGTCCCGGATGACCACGACACCCTCCGGAATGGCGGAGAGGATGGCGCGTGCCGTGTCCTCGTCCCCGTTCGGCTCGCCGTCCTCGGCTCGCACCCGGACAGCGAGCCACAGCGCGAAGGCCCCTCCGACCACCGCTCCTGCGCCGAGCCCGACTGCTGCCACGAACCCTGGCGAGCCTGCAGCAAGCAGGCTGACGAGGATCGCCGCGGCTCCCGCTGCCAGCCCGAGAGCGGCAAGTGCCGCAGCCGGCGCGCGCAAACGATGCATCACGTCGGGACGGGGAGCGGCGTGTTCCGTTCGAACTTGTGCCAGCTCCTGTCCCCCCGGAAGAACCGATAGGTGCCTTTCACCCTCGCCCACGAGATGATGGGACGGTAGACGAGCAGCTCGACCGGCGCCAGCAGCAGGAGGCGCACGAGGCTCCCGAGCGAATGTTCGCGCGCCTGCGCATCGAGCACCCCGACCGCACCCGCGTTGAGGATGCCGTTGACGAGCGTCATCAGCAGCGTCCCGTAGGCCAGTGTCTGCCAGTCCACCACCCCGAGCACGACACCGACGAGCAGGGTCAGCGCAGCCAGCAGCTCGAAGAACGGCGCGAGGATCTCGCAGAGCAGGTAGAACGGCATGCCGATCAGCCCCACGGTCCCGTACCGCGTCGCGCCGAGCATATGCCGGTACGACCACCAGGTCTCGAGCGTCACGCGCTGCCAGCGTTCCCGTTGAGCGACGAGACGCCGGACGGAGTTGGGGCCCTCGGTGGCGCCAACCGCATCAGGGAGGCAGAGGATCGCGTAGTCGCGGCCCGAAGCGCGCATGCGCTCATGGACGCGGAAGGTGAGCTCGATGTCCTCGCACGTGTACTCGGTCGACCAGCCGCCGAGCTCCTCGACGATGTCCCGGCGCCAGATCTGGAAGGCGCCGATCGAGCAGAGCATGAACGAGTAGCGCGACCAGGCGACCCGGTTGTTGAAGAAGGCGCGCATGTAGTCCAGGGCCTGGAAGGCCACGAGCAGCGGGCGTGTTCCCGACCGGCGCCGTCCCCGTGGCTCGGCCATCCACTGGGCCGGGATCTCGTGCACGTCCACGTAGCTCGTCACGCCGACCACCCGCTGCGGATCCTGGAGTGCGACCCGCATGGTGCGAACCAGGGCGTCCGGAGCCAGAACCGTGTCTGCGTCCACCCCGAGGATGTACGACCCGCGTGCGTATCCGAGCCCGACGTTGAGCGCGTCCGCCTTGCCGTTGTTCTCCTTCGCGAGCACGACCAGGCGCCGGTCGGTGGCGCTTCGGTAGCAGGTGATCACGATCCCGTCAGCTGCAGGCCGCCTCGAGGACAGCTCCGCGGGCAGCAAGGCGAATGCGGAAACAAGCGTGGCCAGTGTCTCGTCGCTCGAGCCGTCGTCGATGACGATCACCTCGACGTCCGGGTAGTCCAGCTGCAGGAGCGCGTGGGTGGCTGCCACCACGGTGGACTGCTCGTTGTAGGCGGGGAGCAGGACGGAGACCGGGGGCAGGAAGCGGGAGCAGGACAGGGTCGCGTAATCCTCCGTCGCTGCCTCGCGTCGGCGTCTGCGCGCCTCGAACAGGCCGGCAACCATCAGCGCCAGGTAGCTGCCGTAGACGATCGTCAGGTAGCCCGCGCACACCGCCATGGCGATGTGAAGCGCCGTCTCGGTCATGGCAGTCCGACTTCGTGGGCCTCTCGATCGTCGGTGCTCTCCCGCGGGGTCGACAGTGCCGCGATGCGCGCCACCAGGTCGGCATACACGGAGGGCGAGAGGGCCTCGAGCGCGCCCGAGCCCTGGAGCACGCGTGCCGCACCTTCGCGCGTCAGCGGATCGTCGTCGCCGAGCGCCGTGGTGGCCAGAGTTCCGACGGTCGGCCCGAGTGCCGTGAGCGCGTTGACGGCCGCCTCGCGCACCCACCACGACGGATCGGCGAGTGCCGGCACGAGAAACGGTGCGATCTCCAGGCCACCGAGCGACGCAGCCGCACGGATAGCCCGGCCACGAACCTTGGGGTCGGTGTCGCGGAGGAGCGCCACACCCGTCCGCAGTGCGGCGGGACCGCCCACGGTGGCCATGGTGTCGAGCACGGCGGCCCGCACGTCTGGACTCGGGTCATGGGTCGCGGCGATCAGCTCAGGCCCGCACAACCCGGGATAGCGCACGAGCAGCCGGGCCGAGACGGCTCGCACGGACGGTGCGGGATGGGACAGGAGGGGAAGCAACCGGCGACCCACCCTGGGTGCGGCGCGGTCGAGCTGGGCCGCAAGGCGTACGGCGCTGTCCCGTTCCTCGGCCAGAGCCTCGAGCAGCAGGTCGACGGCCCAGTCCTCGGTCTGCGCGATGACCCCGAGAGCGGTGACCGCGGTGTGACGCAGTTCGGTGTCGTCCGAGCGGATGGCGTGCCGCAGCAGACGGTCGCTCAGCTGGTGTCGTTGCTCCACGAGCTGGAGCAGGGCCTCGCCGCGCTTCCACTCGCCGGGTGTGCCCTCCTCGCCCGCGGCGACCGCGATCGTCGCCGGCGTTGCGACGGGTGCGCGGGCGCCACGTCGCATCCGGCGGTCGTGGCGCACCCGGCCGGCGACGACGGTCAGCGAGAGCCCGAGCAGGCCGAGGCCTGCGCCGAGGCACGCGAGTCGGAGAGCGTCGACGACGTCCACTCCCAGGTTTCTCGGCACCTCGAATGGGGGTCGCGGACACCCTTTCGGGGGATGCCCGGGGCTGGTGACTCGCCGAACGCCTTGCGAGGCCCTGAAGGGCCCCGCTCCACCCCCGCCTGCCGCACAAGCCTGCCAATCCCGCGTGGGGCCTCCTGAAGGGCGCCGCTCCACCCGCGCCTGCCGCACAAGCCCGCCAATCCCGCGTGGGGCCCTTCAGGGCCTCACCAGGAGTTCATCCCGAGAGCAGCATCCGCCAGCACACGCCAGCAGCTGTGCAGGTGTCCCAAGGGCGCTGGCAAACACCGCCGACGACACCCGGGGCTAGTGGATCGCCGAACGCCTTGCGAGGCCCTGAAGGGCCCCGCTCCACCCCCGCCTGCCGCACAAGCCCGCCAATCCCGCGTGGGGCCCTTCAGGGCCTCACCAGGAGTTCATCCCGAGAGCAGCATCCGCCAGCACACGCCAGCAGCTGTGCAGGTGTCCCAAGGGCGCTGGCAAACACCGCCGACGACACCCGGGGCTAGTGGATCGCCGAACGCCTTGCGAGGCCCTGAAGGGCCCCGCTCCACCCCCGCCTGCGCATGAGCCTACGCGACGGTCACCGTTCAACTCGCCATTCACAATCAATCGTTTCACGCCACGCGCCACTGCTCCAGGCTGTCGAAGTCCGGCACCACTCCCAGGCCAGGGCCTTCTGGTGGGGCGATCGTGCCGTCGGGCGCGATCTCGATCGGGGCGGGCAGCAGCCAGTCGCGCCGCTCGGCCGGCCAGGTGGGCGGGTCGTAGGGAACCTCCACGAAGGGGCACCCGGAGAAGGCGATGGCGGCGTGCAGGTTGGCCAGCAGCCCGTAGCCGTTCGACCAGGTGTGCGGGCTCCACACGCGACCCGCGAGCTCGGCCAGCGCCGACACCCGCCGGCAGCCTCCGATGCCGCCGGAGAGCACGACGTCCGTCTGGATCACGTCGATACCGCCTCGGAGGAGCAGGTCGCGGGCTTCGGCGGCGGTCCGCACCATCTCTCCGCCGGCCAGCCGCAGGTCGGTGCGCCGGCGTAGCGCCAGGTAGCCGTCGAGGTCGTCCGTGCGGAGCGGCTCCTCCAACCAGTACACGCCGATCCGCTCGAGCTCGCGCGCAAACGCGGCGGCGGTGGCCACGTCCCATCGCGGCCCGCGATCTCCCGGCATCCGCCAGCCCTGGTTGGCGTCGATCATCAGGTCGAAGTCCGGGCCGACAGCGTCGCGCACAGCCTGTAACGCCGGCAGGTCGAGCCGCCAGTCGGCCGAGTGCAGGCGCAGCTTCGCGGCGCGGATGCCTGCCGCCTGCAGCTCGAGCACGCGGCGCACCCGCTCACCTGCGGCCACGAGCTCCCCGGTCGACGCGTACGCGGTGAGGCGGAGACCGCGTCCGCCGAGCAGGCGCCACAGCGGCTCCCCGAGCGCACGGCCGACCAGATCCCACGCCGCGACCTCGAGCGTCCAGGGCCGGCCGTGATGGAAGTCCACCGTCTCGCAGACCTCCCGGACCACCTCCGTTCGTCGCGGGTCGACGCCGACGAGGAAGCGCTCGAGCAGCGCCCGGTCGGGAAGGTCGTCGCCGCTCGCGTAGCCCTCCACCCCGTCGTCGCTCCGCAGCACGACGATCGTCGCATCCTGATGCGACCGCGGCACGGGGTCCCAGGCGACGGCGACGGGCGGCTCGAGGGGGAATCGGTAGCGCCGGGTCTCGACGGCGGCGATGCGCATCAGTCGCCGCTGTAAAACGGGTTGCGCAGCGTGTCACGGCCGTCGACGAGAGCGGCGGCGGCCGCCGCATCACGCCCCTCGACGCACATCCCGATCGCCTTGCGCACGGCCGTACGGCTCGCCACGCGCACCGCCGTCTCGTCCTCGGCAACCGGGTCGACCCAGACGGCGACCAGCACGTACAGGTCCACGGTTGCCGCCAGCAGCCCGTCCGCCACCGCGTCGAGCACGCCCTGGCCGATCCCGAGCTGCGCCGCACCCCAGGTCAGCGTCTGGTGGCGGTCGTCGATCGCGGTTGCCTTGTTCATCATCAGCGTCGGCGGCCAGATCGGCTCGTACTCCTGCTGCGTGCGACCCACGCAGCAGAGCACCGGGGTGTGCCCGGGGGAGGGCTGCGCGAACATGGTCAGAGCCGCCGCCGCCGTGGCGCTTCCACGACGGGCGAGCACCACGTTGACGTGGCTGCCGTTGGGTGCCGTGCCGCTCCAGCCCTCGCCGATCCGCCCGTCGAGGTCGTCCAGGTTCATGTGGTCCCTCCGAGATCGAGAACGGAACGGATCGACTCTCCGCTGTGCATTGCGGCAAACGCCTCATTCACGCCGCCGAGTGGGAACGTGTGCGTGTGAAGCCGCTCCAAGGGCAGCCGGCCCGCGCTGTACAGCGCCAGCGTCCGTGTGAAGTCCCGCTCGGGGTACGTGGAGCCGTACACGGAGCCGAGGATCCGGCGCTCCAGTCGTCTGACGGGCTCGACGGGCAGGGCAAGCGACGCGTCGGGGGCCGGGATCCCCGTGAGCACGGCTGCACCGCGGGCCCGCGTGGAGAGCACGGCCGCGAGCACGGCCTCGGTACGGCCGGTGGCTTCGATCGCGTAGTCGACCCCGCCTCCCGTGACCTCGCGAACAGCCTCAGCCGTTGCCGCCGGCGACCCCTGCCAGCTCACGGTCCCGGTCGCGCCGAGCGCGGCGGCGGTTTCCAGCTTGGAGGGAACGGTGTCGATTGCGAGGACGGGCTCCGCGCCGACGGCAAGCGCAGCCAGGAGGGCGGACAGTCCGACGCCCCCGCAGCCAAAGACTGCGACAGCCTCTCCGGGCCGGACGCCACCGGTGCGCCAGACGGCACCGCACCCGGTGCTCACCGCGCAACCGACGAGAGCAGCGATGGGGAACGGGATCTCCCGAGGGATGGGCACGCAGGCCCGTTCCGGCACCACGCACGCCTCGGCGAACGTCGAGAGCAGCGAGTAGTGGTAGACGGGCTCCCCGCCGCGCGAGAGGCGCGTGGTCCCATCCAGCAACCCGCCGGTCGCCATGGCGGGCCAGGCGATCGAGCAGAGCCACGGCAGGTCGTTCCGGCATTCGACGCAGTCGCCGCACGAGGGGACCCAGGAAAGCGCCACATGATCGCCCGGTGCCACCCTCGTCACACCCGGGCCAACGGCCTCAACGGCGCCGGCACCCTCGTGGCCGAGGACGGCCGGGCAGCGGGTGGGTGCGGTGCCGTCGATCGCGTTGTAGTCCGAGTGGCAGACCCCACTGGTCTTCATCCGCACCAGCACCTCGCCCGGCCCCGGTGGCGCGAGCTCGAGCTCGTGCACCGCGAACACGCCGCCGACCTCCTCCAGAACAGCTGCCCGGATCCTCACGCTGCCTTCCGTTCCTCGAGTGCCTCGAGCACGGCCTCGGCAGCCGCCAGGCCGGTGGCGGCGGCTGTCTCAGTGTAGAAGCCGCCGAGGTAGTCACCCGCGAGGTGGAGCGGAGCCAAGCAACGCTCGAGCGCGGGTTGCAGACCCGCGCGCCCCGGCACGACGTAGGGCAGCATGCGCGGCAGCTTGTGCGTGATCAGCTCGCTGACGACACCCCTCGCCTCGGGGTAGATCGCGTGGAGATCATGGAGGAATCCTCGCTCGATCTCCTGCTCCGGCAGTGCCATGAGCTCGAGCGCCGCCCGGGCGCTTCGGTAGACCATCAGGCTGCCGCCGGGCGCCCGCTCCGCCTGGCGGGCCCGTAACACGTTGGCCATGTTGAAGAGCATGCTGAAGCTGCGGCCCGGGGTCGCGAGCGCGTAGAGATCGTCCCACGGCATCGGCCCCTGCTCGGAGGTGAGCATGGCGGTCACGACCGTAGGCCCGTACGGGATCGCTTCCAGCGCCTCCCTCGTCGCGACCGGCAGGCCAGGCGCAATCCGGGCCGTGTCGAAGGCCTTGGTGGCGAGGATGACGTGCCTGGCACGGGCCTCGAGCGGTGCGCCGTGCTGCCGGTAGCGCACGCGCACGGCACCGGTTCCGTCGACCGAGACCTCGGTCACCTCCACTCCGAGCTCGACCTTCCCGGCGAGCCTCCCAGCGATCCCCTCGATCAGCCGCTGAGGGCCACCGATCACGTTGTGCGAAAGACCGCCGCTCGAGTCCCAAACGAGCGCGAAATACCCCGCGCCGTGCCCCGCCGCGATCTCACCCGGCTCCGCGGTCGACCGGGTCACGGTGGCGCGAATCAGGGCGTCGGCGTTTCCGGGCAACGGGCCGAGCCAGTCCGCAAACGAGACGTCGTTCTTGAACGCGATCGCTCGCGCCCGGGTTTGGGCCGCCGCCTCCCCTGCTCGCGGCTTCGAGAGCCGGGCATACGCTGCCACTGCCCGGCGCAGCCTCACACCGCGGCGAACGAGCGCAGCCCGCTCACGCCAGCTGAAGGGCAGCCGGAACGGGTAGAGCTCTGGCCTGCCTCCCGCGATGATCTTCCCGCCCACCTCGAGCGCGATCAGCGACCCGGGCACCGGGGCCAGCTCCGCGCCAGCTTCACGCGCCAGCCGATCGGTCGCCGATCCGGGGCCGCTGAAGACGTGCGCGCCGAGGTTGAGCCAGTAGTCACCGCGCCGCTCCGACCAGATGCGCCCACCGAGACGGTCGGCCGCCTCCAGGACGAGCACGTCGCGATCACAGAGCCCCCAGGCCGCGGAAAGACCCGCGATGCCGCCCCCGACGACGATCGCGTCGTGCACCTCCGCAGTGCTCACGCCTGCAGTGCTCGAAGCTCGTCGACCGGGATATGACAGCGCATCAGGTGCCCCCCGTCGACCTCGACCAGCGGCGGCTCCTGCTCCTCGCACATGGCGCCCAGCTTGCGGTGACAGCGGGTCTGGAAGACGCAGCCGGTCGGCGGCGAGGCCGCGCTCGGGATGTCCCCGTCGAGGAGGATACGGGCCCGGCCGCCGCCGTCGATCGTGGGCACGGCTGAGAGGAGTGCCTCCGTGTAGGGGTGGTGCGGGCCGTCGAAGACAACCTCTGCCGGCCCGAGCTCCATCAGCCGACCCAGGTACAGGACCGCGATGCGGTCCGAGATGTACCGCACGACTCCGAGGTCGTGGGAGATGAAGATGTACGACACGCCCTGCTCCGCTTGCAATTCGACGAGGAGGTTGAGGATCGCGGCCTGCACGGAGACATCGAGCGCACTCGTCGGCTCGTCGCAGACGACGAGCTTCGGGTCGCCGGCGAATGCGCGCGCGATGGCGACGCGCTGCTTGAGCCCACCCGAGAGCTGCACAGGCTTCTGGGTCAACGTCCGCTCCGACAGCCGGACACGCTCGGTCAACGCAGTCACCCGTTGCTTCGCCTCCGCACCGCCGATCCCCGCCAGCTTGCGCATCGATCGCAGCAGGATCCGTTCCACGGCGTGGCGCCGATTGAGTGCGGAGTCCGGGTTCTGGAAGACGATCTGGATCGACCGCAGGTCGTCCCGCGAGCGCTTCTGGAAGCGCGGGGCGAGCGCGCGACCGTCGAGCTCGACCGCACCGGAGGTCGGGCTAATGATGCCGAGCAGCGCTCGCGCGAGCGTCGTCTTGCCGCTTCCGGACTCCCCCACGAGCCCGAGTGTCTCGCCAGCCCACAGCGAGGCGCTGACGCCGACGAGCGCGTGGATGTCGACGCCGTGCTGATGGAAGACCTTGCCCAGGTCGTCGACCTTCAGCAAGGGCACAGGGCCTCGCTGCACCGCGGGCAGCGCGAGCTCGGCCGCCGACTCACGGGGAAGCTCCTGCGCGTGCGCGTGATGGAAGCAGCGCGCCTTGTGACCAACGCCGACGTCGTCGAGCGTCGGCTCCTCGGTGTGGCAACGATCGTCGGCGAGCGCGCAGCGGTCGGCGAACACGCACCCCGAGATCTCCGTCCCCAGGCTCGGCAGGAAGCCGGGGATCGTATCCAGCCGGCCACGATCCTTGCGCACGCCTCCCCGGGGGATGCAGCGAAGGAGGCCGACCGTGTACGGATGACGGGCGTCCTGCAGCACCGTTGCCACCGGCCCCTCCTCGACCAGCCTGCCTGCGTAGAGCACACCCACCCGGTCGCACATCTTCGAGATCACGCCGAGGTTGTGGCTGATGAAGAGCACCGCGGTCTCGAGCTCCGACTGGAGGGTTGCGACCAGGTCGAGCACCTCGGCCTCGACCGTCGCATCGAGCCCGGTGGTGGGCTCGTCGAGGATCAGCAGGGCCGGCTCCTTCGCGAGCGCCATCGCGATCACCACGCGCTGCTGCATGCCGCCCGAGAGCTGGTGCGGGTACCGGCCCATCACGCTCGACGGATCCGCGATCTGGACCCTCGCAAGGGCCGCCCGTGCCCGGTCGCCGGCCTCGGCGCGGGAGACGCCGAGCACGGTGAACGCCTCGGCCACCTGGGCGCCGATGCGCATCCCCGGGTTCAGCGCCGAGCCGGGGTTCTGGTAGACCATCGAAACGGTGCGCGCGTGGTACTCGCGCAGCGCCCGGGTGGAGAGGCCGAGCACGTCGATGCCGGCGACTGACACGCTTCCACCCGAGATGCGCCCGTTGCGGGGGAGGTACCTGACGATCCCGAGCGCCGCCGTTGACTTGCCGCAGCCGGACTCGCCCACGAGCCCGAACGACTTTCCACGCTCGATCGAGAACGACACTCCCCGGAGCACGGGTCGATCGATTCCGCGTACCCGATAGAGGAGCTGGAGGTCGGAGACGTCGAGCGCCTTCTCGGTCGTGGCGACGGCGCTCATCGCTCGTACACCTCCCGGATGCCGTCGGCGACGAGGTTGACGGCGACGACGAGGCTCGCTATCGCGAGCGCCGGAAAGAGCGTCATCCACCAGTAGGGGTCGATGAAGGTGTAGTACTGGTTGATCTGCGCCGCCCAGTCGGGCGAGGGCGGCTGGACGCCGAACCCGATGAAGGTGAGGGTGGCGACCGCGAAGATCGCATACCCGAGCCGAACGGTGAACTCGACGACGATCGGGGCGAGCACGTTCGGGAGGATCTCCGAGAACATCACGTAGGGGGCCCGCTCGCCGCGGAGCCGAGCGGCCTGCACATAGTCGAGAGCGGTCTCGCCGAGCACGGAGGCGCGGACCGTGCGGGACACGACCGGCGCGAAGATCAGGCCGATGGTGAGCGCCACGACCCACCGGGACGAGCTGCCGACGGCGGTCACGATCAGGATCGCGGTCACGATCAGCGGCAGGGCGAGCACGGCGTCGACGACCCGGCCGGTGACGTCGTCGACGACGCCGCGGAAGTAGCCGGTGATCAGCCCGAGAATCGTTCCGAGCACCGTTCCGATGAGCGTCGCAGCCGGGGCGATGAGCAGGACGCTGCGCGATCCGGCAAGAACCCGAGAGAGGACATCGCGCCCGTTCGTGTCGGTCCCGAACGGGTAATCCCAGCTTGGTGAGGCGCTGGTCGGAAGCTGGTTGTCGAAGATGGGGTCGTACGGTGCCACCTGGCCGGTGAAGATCGCGCAGACGACCCAGAACAGCATCACGATCACGCCGAACATCACCGTCGGCGTGCGCAGCAGGAGGCGCATCCGCTCGGAGCGGGCCTGCCGTGCCTCGCTGCGGCCGGTGCCGGGGGCGGGCGCCGGGGAGGCGACCGTGCTCATTCGGCTCCCCCGAGGCGGATGCGCGGATTGAGCACCGCGTAGAGGATGTCGGCGACGAGTGTCACCACGAGGTAGACGACGCCGACCACGAGAACGCCTGCGGTCAGCAATGGGATGTCCTTCTCACGGGCAGCCTCGTAGATCAGGAGGCCGATCCCCTGGTAATTGAAGAGCACCTCGACGGCCACGAGACCGCCGACGAGATACCCGATCTGCACGGCAACGACCGCGATCGTCGGGAGGAGCGCGTTCCGCAGCACGTGCCTGCGCACGACGACGGCCGAGGGCAGGCCCTTGAGGTAGGCCGTCCGCGCGTAGTCACTGTCGAGCGCCTCGATCATGCCGGCCCGGGTGATGCGGGCGATGTACCCGAAGAGCACGAAGGTGAGGGTGATCGAGGGCAGGAGGAGGTACTTCAGCTGGGTGAGGAGATTCGCGCCGTCCTCCCACTGCGCGGTCACGGGCAGCCACCCGAGCCAGATCGAGAAGATGAGGATGAGGATGATCCCGGTGATGAATTCGGGCATCGCCGCGAACGAGAGCCCCGCGATCGTGATCGCCTTGTCCGTCGGGCGTCCGTAGCGGAGCCCCGCGATCACCCCGCCGACGATCGAGAGGGGTACGCAGATCAGGAAGGCGACGAGTGCGAGCTTGAGCGAGTTGCTCAGTCTCGGGCCGAGGAGGTCACGTGCCGGTACCTGCGTGCTCAACGAGTCTCCAAGGTCGCCGTGCAGCAGCCCTCCAGCCCAGTCGACGTACTGCTCGAAGACCGGCCGGTCCGTCCCCAGCTGCTCGTTGAGCGCGTCGACCGACTCCTGCGTGGCGAACGGCCCCAGCACGGCGCGTCCGACGTTGCCGGGAAGGATGTTGGAGATGGCGAAGACGATCACGCTGAGCAGGAAGAGCGTGATCAGTGCGAGGCCGAGGCGCTTGAGGAGGAAGCGGGTCACGGTCGGCGGGACAGGGGCGGGCGGCGAACGACCTATGCGCTCGCCGCCCGCCCTCCGGTTGTCCCTAGCCCAGTCCGACCTTCGCCAGCCGGATGTGCGAGAGCCCCTCGGGGACGTAGTTCTTGACCTTGGAGGAGCTCGCCGTCACGTAGCTGATGAAGTAGTCGGTGATGACCGGCGTGTCGCGGAGCAGGAGGCCCGCCATCCGCTTGTTCGCCTTCCTCTGAGCCGCCAGCTCGGCTGCCGCCAGATACGTCGTCGCCAGCGAGTCGAACTCGGGGTTCTTGTAGTGCGATCCGTTCCAGTCGCCCGTCGACATGTAGCAGCGCGTCAGGTAGATGTTCGGCACCCCGCGTGCGCCGTACTCGGTCAGCGAGCACGTGCGGTTGAGCCAGGGCGTCGTCGTCGCATAGTCGGCACCCGCCGGCTCGGAGTCGTAGTACTTGCTGACGTCCATGATCTCGAGCCCGACGTCGATGCCGGCCTCGCGGGCGTACGCCTGGACCGACGCCGCATGATCGGCGTGGTCGAGGAAGTTCCACGTGGTGATGTTGAACTTCAGGCTCTCCGCGCCTGCAGCCTTGAGCAGCGCCTTCGCGAGCTCGATGTTCTGGGTGCGCTGCTTGACTGACGGGTCGGACGATGCGAACCCCTTGTAGAACGGGTTGTCGTTGCCGACGATGCCGGCACCGAGCATCACCTTCCCGAGCTGTTGCGGACGGTTGATCACGAGAGCGACCGCACGACGCACACGCGGGTCCTTCAGCACGCCCTGGTCGGTGCGCATGCAGATCTGCCTGTGCGCGGCCGTCGGCAGGCTGTAGGTCGTGTACTTCGAGTTGTTCTTGAAGACCTGCACCTCCTGGGGTGACAGCTGCATCGCGAGATCGATCTGCCCGGCCCGGAGCGCGAGCACCATCGGCGCAGAGCCCGTGTAGTACGTGACCTTGACGCCGTCGAGCGGTGGCGGACCACCCCAGTAGCTGGGGTTGCGCACGAGCTCCGCGCTCTTCTTGTCGACGTAGCTCTTGAGCTTGAAGGCTCCCGTGCCGATCATCCCGCTCTTGACCCAGGTGCCCGGCTGGGCCGCGAGTTTCGCCGGCTGGATGATCGCCTGATAGGTCGTCTGGCTGACCAGGTACGGGAACACACCGATCGACGACTTGAGCCGGAAGACCACCGTGCTGGCGCCCTTGGCCGAGACCCCTGCGGCATCGAAGAAGGGCGAGAGACCGGCATTCGAGCCCTTCGCGACGTAGCTCTTCATGCTCGCGACGACGTCGCTGGCGGTCATCGCCTGCCCGTTGTGGAACTTCACGCCCTTGCGCAGCTGGAAGGTCCACACGGTCGCATCGGCATTGGGTTTCCAGCTCGTGGCGAGAGCAGGCAAGACCTTGCCGTCCGGGCTCGTGAAGGTGAGGTACTCGCCGGGGATGCCGGCGAGAGCGAGCGAGCCGCCGTCGTTCAACAGGTACGGCTCGAGCGAGCCGCCCGCCGTCAGGCCCACGCGGATCGTGCCACCGGCCTGCACCTTCTCGGTCGCCGCAAAGGCCAGGTCGCCCTCACCCACGTAACGGAGCAGCAGGCCGATGGTCGCGGCCGAGAGCCCGAACATCGTGGCCCGGCGGAGGAACTCCGGACGGTCGAGCTCCCCGCCGAGCAGCTCGTCGATCACCTGGTTCTCGAGCGGCCCGGCTTCGCTGCTGCGGTAGGCCTCGACGGCCTTCCTAGTCGTCCGATCCATTGCCACGGTCTCCCTTCGGTTGTGACCGATTCACCTTGTTTCCGATCCCACCCGGTGCCCGCGACAACCGCGGTTCACCCTGAGCCGCGTTCTGTGTGTGGATCGGTGTCCCATCGAACAGTGCTTTATACGCCTGAGGACGGGCCTCGGTCAAGTCCAACGCCCCCAATCGTTCCCGATGTGGGTCGATGTCTCGACTTATTCGCTACGCCGCACTATTCTCCCGCGGGTGGAGATCGTTCTCGAGCCCCTCGATCAGGACACCGGCAACACAGGTTCAGCTGTCCGGTCGGCCTCGGCGGGCGTGCATGCCACGCTCCGCGTGCTCGACCTGCTGGCCGCCCACGGACCGCTTCAGCTGTCGGAGATCGCGCGCACGCTCGGCATCGCCAAGAGCACCGTGCACCGCATCTGCGCCGTCCTCCAGCAGCGGGCCTGGATCGTGCGGACTCCCGACGGCGGGCTCGACCTCGGGATCCGCGCGCTCCGTCTCGGATCGCGTTCAGCCGAGCTCCCGCTGGTGACGGCCTTCCACAGCGTGGCCAGCGACTTCCTCACGGCGCACGACGAGACCCTCGCCCTGGCCGTGCTGGACGGTTCGGAGAGCCTGTACCTGGCGCTCGAAGAGACCTCGCATCCGGTGCGCCTGACCACGCACGTCGGCTCCAAGACCCCGGCCTTCGCCTCCGCCAGCGGCCGCGTCGTGCTGGCCAACCTCCCGCCCGAAGCGGTGGATCGGCTGTTTGCCGGCCGACCGCTCGTCACCCCCACGGGACGCCGGCTGAACGGCGTGGTCGAGCTCCACGAGATCCTCGAGCGGATCCGAATCGACGGGTACGCCGAGAACCGCGAGGAGACGGCGATCGGCCTGTATGCGGCGTCCGTCGCTATCCGTAACGGTGCAGGCGACACGCTCGCGGCGCTCACCACCTGCATCCCGCTGTGCCGCGTCGACGGCACGCGGCGGGAGATCATCGTTCGCGACCTGCAGGCAGCCGGAACACGGCTGTCGGCGCTGGTCGAGTGGCTGCCTGCGTTCTGCAGCCGCGCGTAGCCTGAACTGGATGACAGGCGTCCAGGGTATTCGCGGCGCGGGCCCGGGCCGCGCGCTGGCCGTCTCGGCCGTCGGGGTCGGGATCGCGTTCGCCAACTTCGCGGTCGCCTTCCCGCTCGCCGTGACCGACTCCGGGGGATCGGCCACCCTCCTCGGCCTGCTGATCGCCGTCGAGACGCTTGCCTTCTCGCTCGGCGCGCTGCTCTACGTGGCGCTGCCACACACACGGTACGGCATCCCTCTCGCACTCTGTGCCACGGCGCTCGGCAGCGTTCTGTTCGTCCCTTCCACCGCGAGCGTGATGCTGGCCCTGGCAGCACTCGTCCACGGTGCCGGCATGGGCCTCTTCTGGGTCGCAGTCCAGGCCTCGCTCGGGCGCCGCTCGGGTGCCCGGGGCTCCGAGCGCGCCTTCGTCCGCCAGTACGCGGTGTACGTCGTCGGCACCGCAGGCGGTGCGGCCCTCACGGGCGCCGCGATCTACTTCCTGCAGGCGGCGGGCGCGGGAGCTGCCCTGAGCGAGCGGCTGTCGCTCCTGGTCGCGGCGGTTGCCTGTCTCGCGGCGCTCCCGTCTGCGATCGCAGCGGCGGCAGCGCACGGTGCCTCCAAGACGGCGCGCGTGCGGCTTATGCCCCTCCGCGGGCTGGCCCTCCAGACTCCGGGCTTGCTCCTGGTGGGGGCGATCGGGCTCCTCCTCTCCTTCTCCCCGGTCGTCCTCGACGGAATCTACGGATTCTCCGCGCTTGCCATCGGCCTCGTCTCCGCCGGCGTCGCGGCGGCCAAGATCGGCGGCAGCTTCCTCGCGGCGCGCGTCGCGGCGCGCCTGTCCCGCCGGGTGGCGGTGGGCGTCATGCTCGGCGGTGCGGCCCTGGCCAGTGCTGGGCTTCTCGGGTCGCCGTCCGAGGAGCGCTATGTCGTGCTCCTGCTGGGCTCGACGTTCTTTGGAGTCGGCGCCTGGCCGATCGTGATCGACGGGGCGCTGGCCCGGGTCGCCCCGGACGCGCGGGCGGAGCTGGCCGTGGCCTGGAACCTCCGGGAGTACGCGGCCATGGCCGCCACCACGTTCCTCGGCGGCTTCCTCTACGACGCCGCCGACGGACCCTCGCTCCTGCTCCTCGTGGTTGCGCTCCTGATGGCCGCGGCCACCGTCGCGGCGACAGCGGTGCTGGGTCGTGACGTCTACGCTCCGAGCACGACATGAGAGCCGTCGTCTTCACCGGGAGCGGTGGTCGCGAGGTGGTCGCGGTCATGGAGCGTCCCGAGGTCGAGCCCGCCGGCGAGGAGGTGCTCGTGGCCGTCCGCTACGCCGGGCTCAACCCGGCGGATCTCGCCCAGCGGGCGGGCTCGTACCCGGCCCCCGCCGGCGTCCCCTCGGACATCCCGGGCATCGAGGTCGCCGGGACGGTCGTCGCCTGCGGGCCGGCGGCCACGGAGCACCCGCCCGGGACGCGCGTCTTCGGCATCGTCGGCGGTGGCGGTCTCGCCGAGCGCGTCCTCGTCCACCAGCGCCACGTGACCCGGGTGCCGGAGGCGCTCGACGAGCAGGCGGCTGCCGCTGTGCCCGAGGTGTTCGTGACAGCGCACGACGCGATCTGCACCCAGGGAAAGGTCGGTCTCGGCGACGTGCTCGTGGTGAACGGCGCCAACGGCGGAGTCGGCACGGCGGCCGTGCAGATCGGCCTGGCCGCCGGTGCGCGCGTGATCGCCACCGTGCGCTCGCCCGAGCTGCGCGAGCGCGTGGCGGCGCTCGGGGCCCACGCGATCGCCCCCGACGAGCTCGTGGTCACGGCCCGCGCCGCGGGCGGTGCGGACGTCGTCCTCGAGCTCGTCGGGGCACCCAACATCGCCGCCGCGTTCGATTGCCTCGCGGCGCAGGGGCGGATCGTCGTCGTGGGAACCGGCGGCGGCGCCGAGGCGACCATCGACCTGCGCCGCCTGATGGCACGGCGTGTCCACCTGATCGGCACGGTGCTGCGGGCGCGCACCCTCGAAGAGAAGGCAGCCGCCGTGCAGGCCTTTCGCCACGAAGTCGTCCCGTTCCTGGCCGACGGCCGGATGAGGCCACTGGTCGACGCCGTCTTCCCGATCGAGCAGGTGGCGGATGCCTACGACCGGCTGGAAGCGCCGGGCAAGCTCGGCAAGGTCCTGCTCGACCTCACCTGACTCGCGTTGCCCATCCAGCCGCGCGACCGGACGGCTACACTGACGGGCCGCGCGGATGTGGCGGAATTGGTAGACGCGCACGGTTCAGGTCCGTGTGCCCGTAAGGGCGTGGAGGTTCAAGTCCTCTCATCCGCATGACCATGACCGAGGCCTGAGGCGGCACCCGGCTCACGGCCGCACCTGCCTCGCTCAAGCCCATGACCGAGGCCCACAGCGACCCTAACCGAGGCCCTGAGACGGCACGAGGCTCACGGCCGCACCTGCCTCGCTCAAGCCCATGACCGAGGCCTAAAACGGCACTGCGCACGCGACCGCGCCCGCCTCGCTCAAGCCCATGACCGAGGCCTAAAACGGCACTGCGCACGCGACCGCGCCCGCCTCGCTCAAGCCCATGACCGAGGCCTAAAACGGCACTGCGCACGCGACCGCGCCCGCCTCGCTCAAGCCCATGACCGAGGCCTGAGGCGGCACCCGGCTCACGGCCGCACCTGCCTCGCTCAAGCCCAGAACCGAGGCCCACAGCAACCCTCACCGAGGCCCGAGGCGCACCCGGCTCACGGCCGCACCTGCCTCGCTCAACGAAACCGCCCCGCCACGCGGCGAGCGCGGCGGCCCGTACCATGCCTGGACTGCCTGCTCTCGTCTTCCCCACACGCGTTGTCGCCGCCGGTCTCGCCGGCCTCGCCATGCTCCTCGCCCTCGGAGGCGACGGCGGCTCGGGCACACCCGCCCGGGCGGCAGGCGACCGCACCGAGGTCGTGGTCGCCCTCACCTCGCCGCCTCTCGCGCACGGCGGCAGTCCTGAAGCCGTAGCCACCGAGCAACGGCGGTTCCTCGAGGCGCTGACGGGGATCCCCGGAGCGACGCCGCGCTGGCGCTACCGGATCGTGGAGAACGGCGTCGCCGTCGACCTGCCACGTACCCACGTGCCAATGCTGCAGCAGCTTCCCGGCGTCCGCGCCGTCTACACCGGCACGCGCTACCGCGGCTCCCTCGACCGCTCGCCCGGCCGCATCGGGGCGCCCGACTTCTGGGGCCAGGCGCTCGACACCGCGGGCCAGGGAATCAAGATCGGGATCATCGACGACGGGATCGACCAGAGCCACCCGTTCTTCGCGCCCGCCGGCTATGCCATGCCCCCGGGGTTCCCCAAAGGGCAGAAGGCCTTCACCACGGCCAAGGTGATCGTCGCGCGGGCCTTCCCCCCGCCCTCGCCCTCGTGGCGGCACGCGTCCAAGCCCTTCGATCCCGAGGAGTCGGGGCACGCCACACACGTGGCGGGCATCGCGGCAGGGAACGCAAACACGCGAGGGCCGTCCGGCCGGCGACTCTCCGGCGTCGCCCCCCGTGCCTACCTCGGGAACTACAAGGCCCTGACCATCCCCACCGACGCGGGGGTCGGCCTCGACGGAAACGCCCCCGAACTGGTCGCCGCGATCGAGGCCGCGGTCGCCGACGGCATGGACGTGATCAACCTCTCGCTCGGCGAGCCGGAGATCGAGCCGTCCGCGGACATCGTGGCACGGGCGCTCGACGGTGCGGCGGCGGCCGGCGTCGTCCCGGTGGTCGCGGCCGGCAACGACTACACCGAGTTCCGCACGGGCTCGCTTTCGTCACCCGCCTCGTCTGCCGAGGCCATCACCGTGGCTGCGGTCTCGAACGCCGAGGTGCCGACACTGGCAGGCTTCTCGGCCTCAGGGCCGACGCCGCTGTCGTACCGGGCCAAGCCCGATGTTGCAGCACCCGGAGCGGGCATTCTCTCCTCCGTTCCCGGAGGGTGGGCCGAGTTCTCCGGCACGAGCATGGCGGCCCCCCACGTGGCCGGCGCCGCGGCCCTTCTCCTGCAGCGGCATCCCGACTGGTCGGTACGGCAACTCAAGGGCGCCCTCGTGGGCACGGGCCGCCCGCTGGCGGACGCTGACACCCGCCGCCCGCTGCGTTCCGGCGCGGGCGTCATCCACCTGCTCGCGGCCGATGTCCCCCTCGTGGTCGCCTCCCCCAGCTCGATCAGCTTCGGCCTGCTCGGGGCCGGCGAGACCCGCACCGTGGATGTTCTGGTCGACGACGTCGGCGCCGGCCCTGGGCCCTGGGCCGTCTCGCTCGAAGGAGAGCCTCTGCCGGGGGGTGTGACGGTGACGGCGCCGCCGGAGATCGTCGCACCGGGCTCGCTGCGCCTGGTGGCGAGCGTGTCGGTGTCCGTCACCTCCGATCTCTCGGGCGCCTTCGTGCTCACCCGCGGCACCGACACGCGCCGCATCCCCTTCTGGCTCGGGCTCACGGCGCGCCGGCTGGCGGACGCCGTGCCGCGACCCCTCGCGAAGCCCGGCGTGTTCCAGGGCACCACCACCGCCGGCCGCAACCTCGTCGAACGGTATCGCTACCCTGATCGGGCCGGACCCCGCCTGGCCGGCCCAGAGCAGGTCTTTCGGGTCACGCTCGACCGGCGGGCGACCAACTTCGGGGTCGCCGTCGTCGCGCGCGACCGAGGCGTCACGATCGAGCCCCGCGTCGTCGTCGCAGGCGACGAGAACCGGCTCACGGGGTACGCCGCGCTCCCGCTCAATCTCAATCCGTACCTAGTCGGCTACGGAGGACCCGCTCTCGTGGCGGGCGCCCTCTCCCCACGGCCGGGCCTCTACGACGTCGTCTTCGACAGCCGCACCGAAGCCGGGGCGGGAGGCTTCCGCTTCCGCTTCTGGATCGACGACGTCACCCCGCCCAGCCTGCGCCCGCTCACCCTGCGCGTACGACGCGGCAGGCCCGTCCGTGTCCGCGCCACGGACGCCCAGTCGGGGGTCGACGGCACCTCGATCGCCGTCACCGTCGATGGTCGGCCCCGCCTTGCTCGGCTGGCCGGAACGGCGATCGAGGTGCCCACCACCGGCCTCGAGCGGGGTCGCCACCGTCTGCGCCTCCAGGTCTCGGACCACCAGGAGACCCGGAACACGGAGAACGTCGGACGGATCCTGCCGAACACCAGGGTGCTGCTCGCCACCATCGTCGTGCGCTGAGTGGTGCCGCCGGTATACCCGCGGTCAGCGCTTGGGGTTCGGTTCCTTCGTCGTGGGCAGGGCATCCAGATCGCGTTGCACGCTGGCTACGAACTCGTCTGATTCCGGGTCGTTCGTCAGCACCTGGAAGGAGGCCTTGCGCTTGGCGCGATCCTTGGCGCGGCGAGCGTCGGCGCCGAAGGGGCGCGCGATCCGCAGCCACTCCGTCGCAGCAAGGAGCGCGACGGCGCAGACCAGGAGCAGGAACCAGGGCCAGCTCACAGTGAGATGCTACCGGGGGCGCGCAAGTCCGACGCGCGCGCTCTCAGCTGCCCCGCGTACCGAACAGCCCTCGATGTGATCGTTGACCAGGCCCATGGCCTGCATGAACGCGTACGCCGTGGTCGGGCCCACGAACGTCCAGCCCCGTTTCTTCAGATCCCTGGCCATCGCCGTCGACGCCGGCGTCGTGGCCATCTCACGCAGCGCAGCCCACGTGACCGGCGCCGGCCGGTCGGCCGGATCCGGCTCGAAGCTCCACGCATACGCCGCCAGCGACCCCCGTTCCTCGACCAGCTCCAGATAGTGGCGGGCGTTGTTGATCGTCGAGGTGATCTTGCCGCGGTGGCGCACGATCGAGGCGTCTCCGAGCAGCCGCTCCACGTCGCGTTCGCCGAACCGCGCGATCGTGGCCGGGTCGAAGCCGGCGAACGCGTTCCTGAAGCCTTCCCGTTTGCGCAGGATCGTCAACCAGGAGAGCCCCGACTGGAAGCCCTCCAGGCACAGCTTCTCGAACAGGCGCACGTCGTCCGTGACCGGAAACCCCCACTCGGTGTCGTGGTAGCTCCGGTACTCGTCGCTGTCTCCCCCGCCCCAGAAACACCGGGCCACGCCGTGCTCGTCGACGAGGATGCCGTCGGCCGGGGTCTCCATCACGCGACCCTACTTGCGGTAGATCTGCATCGGCAGCGTCTCCAGAGGTACGCCGCCGGCGGCGGTGACGAGCCAGGTGCTTTGCATGTAGAGGCAATCCTCGCCGTTCGCGGCGATCGCGTGCGGATGCATGGACAGCACCATGTTCTCCTCGAGCACCACCTCCGAGCCCTCTCCGACCTTGGGGAACTCGATCATCGTCATGCCGATGGAGTGCCCGGTGACATGGCCGAGGTGGTAGCCGCGCTCGGTGAACCCTCGTGAGACGGCGCGGTGGAGGTCGTGGCAGGTGGACCCGGGTCGCATCGCCGCCGGAGCGGCCGCGAAGTACTCCTGGTAGGCCTCCGACATCCGCTCGGTGTCGACCGAGAGCCTCGCGTCGCGGCCGCACACCGCCCGCGAGACCTCCACCCAGTGCATGCCTGGTCCCGCAACCTCGAGCGAGGGCAGCATGAGGTCCGAGAGGATCTCCTCCTTCCGCGCGATCTTGAACTCCGGCGTGGCCAGGCCCGAGCGTCCGGCAGCGTTCAGCACCATGTTCTGCGTCAGCCGCCCGCAGCCCTCGCCGACGAAGTAGCCCTCGACCACACCCATCACCTCGGCTGCGCTCCGTCCCGGCTCGTACTCCTCGAACCAGATCTCGAAGCCCCGCTGGTTGATGCGCACCGAGTCCCGGACCGACACCAGCTCGGCCTCGCTCTTCACCGCGCGCGCCAGGTCGAACTCGACGTCGAACGCGACCAGATCGAGCCCTGCCAGCGCTGTGTGATCACGGACGGTCATCACGTAGTCGAGGCCGTACACGCCGATCCGCTTCCAGTCCGCGTCCTTCGCGCGCTGGGCGATCGCCTCACCCGGCCGGGCGTGGAAGAGCTGCTCCAGGTGGGCCGTCCGATGCTCGCCCACGTAGGTGGCCTCGGTCGGGAAGACGATGAACGGGTCACCGTCGGCCGGCAGCACGACGTACGCATAGCGATGCACGATCTGGAAGCCCGAGAGATAGGTGACGGCGCCCTCGAACCCGCTGTACTCGCTGCCGGCCACGACGAGCCCGTCCAGGTCGTGTGCGGCCATCGCCGCCCGCATGTTCGCGTAACGGCGGTCGAGCTCGGTCTTCATGTCCATGAGGCTTCCAGTCCTTTCACGAGGGCGGTGATGGCGTCGTGCCGTGGAGTGGCAATGCCCAGCTCCCGGCCGAAGCGCGCGATCCCGCCGTTCAGGTAGTCGATCTCCGTGAGGCGCCGGGCCTCGACGTCCTGCAACATCGACGCCTTGTGCCCGTACGCGACCTCGGGCTGGGCGGCATGGTCGATCAGGTCTTCGGGGTCGGCGTCGAGCACGATCCCCTGGGCGGCGGCGACCGCCTTGCCCTCGTCCACGAGAGCCGAGACGAGCCGCCGCAGGTCGGGACGCTCGCAGACGCGGCCGTGCGTGAGCCCCGTGAGCGCCCCCACGGGGTTCGTGCTCGCGTTGAAGATCACCTTGCGCCATTGCGCACCTCGCGCATCGGGTACCGCCTGCGCCGGCATGCCCGCCCGCGTGCATGCAGCCGCGAGCCGCTCGACCTCTTCGAGTCGCGCGGGGCTCGTCTCGAAGGGCGAAAACGTCGTCTCGCCCTTGACGTCCCACTGCACCACGCCGGGCTCGAGCAGCTTTCCGGCGGGGAAGGTCGTGCCGCGGATCACGCGCGAGACGTGACGCGCAAGAGTCTCCTCGTTCCCGACCCCGTTCATCACGGAGGCGAGCGCACCGTCGGCAAAGGCATGCGCCGTGGAGGCCACGGCGGCGTCCGCGTGCATGGCCTTGGTGGCGACGAGGCCGAAGTCGCACGGGGGCAGGGCCTGCGCGTCGCTCGTCGCGCGGGGATGCCCCAGGACGTCGCCGGCGCCGACAAGGCGCAGCCCGCGGTCGTTGATCGCCTCGACGTGGGCCTGGTTGAGATCGAAGGCCCATACCTCGACGTCGTCGAGCGTGGCCAGGTTCGCGGCGAACAGCGACCCCACGGCCCCGCAGCCGATCACCGCGATCCTCATGCGCTTCGCTCCTGGCCGGAGGCGCGACGCGGCCAGTGGAGCTCACGCCCGCCGGTGATCCCGGACGGCCGCACCACGAGCATCAGGGCCATGATCGCCCCCAGGAACACGAGCCTCGACCCCTGCGGCAGGTCGAGCGTGAACCCGACGCCGACACCCTCCTCCGCCTCGGACAGGAACGAATCGAGCCCGCTCACGGCAAGCGCGCCGACCACGGCCCCCCACAGGCTGGAGATGCCGCCCACGACGAGCATGGCGAGAGTGATGAACGTCAGCTCCAGGTAGACCTGGTCGGTGGTGATCGAGCCGAGGAAATGCACGAGGAGCGCGCCGGCGAATCCCGCCAGCCCGCCGGACACGGTGAAGGCGATCAGCCGCTGACGTCGGATGTCGATGCCGACGGCCTGCGCGGCCGCCGCATCCTCGCGGGTTGCGCGCAGAAGCCGTCCGAACCGGCTGCGCTGGTAGGCGAAGGCCACGGCCACGACGACCACGGCGCCCCACGCCGCCTGCCCCATCCCGGTCGTCTCGGGGACGAGTGACAGCGTCGTGGCGCCTGGCCCGATCTTCGTCCACTCGCGGAGCACGTTGTGCGTGATCTCGAGGACGGCGAAGGTGGCGATGCCCGCCGCCAGTCCGGAGAGGCGCATCAGGGGCCAGCCGATCACGAGCGCGTACAGCGCGCCCACGCCGGCCGCGAGCAGCAGCGAGGGGATGTTTCCCATCGAGTGATCGCGGAGCAGCGGAAAGACGTCCGGGAGCACGCCGGTCTTCGACTCGAGCGGGATCGTCATCAGCCCTGCCGCGAAGGCGCCGACGGCGACGAAGCTGATCTGCCCGAAGGACAGCACCCCCGAGTTGCCGACGAAGACGTAGGTCGCGACGACGATGGCCACGAGCACCAGGGCGTTCTTGAAGTAGATCTCCGTGGCCTCGCCGAACGACGTGCCCACGGCGGCGACGACCACGATCGCCACCGCCGGGCCTACGACCTGCAGCCAGTCGTGCCGCAGGCGGCTCATACGCGCTCCACGAAGGTCGAGCGTCCACGCGCGAAGAGCCCAGCCGGTCGCAGGAGGAGCACGATGATCACGAGCAGGAACACGGCCGTCGGCAGGAACACCGTCTTGTCCGTGGGCAGCGCTCCGTTGATCACGCCCGTTGCGAAGCCGAGGGTGAACCCCCCGAGCGTCGCCGTCCACAGCCGGTCGATGCCGCCGACGACGACGCCGACGAGCACGACGATCGTCTCCTTGAGCGCGAAGTCCGGCTGTACGAGCGGCAGCTGAACGGTGAGCAGAACGGCGACGACGCCGGCAAGCAGACCCGAGAGCAGGACGGCGGCGCCGATCACCCGGTTGGCGCGGACACCGAGCAGGCGCGCGGTGCGAAAGTCGGTGGCGGCGGCTCGCATCTGCAGGCCGATCGTGGTGCGGCCGAGCAGCAGCGCGAGCAGGAGGAGCGCCCCGACCGCGACCCCGACGGCAACGAGGGTCACCTTCCGCACGTCGAGGCCGGCCACGGTGATCGCCTGGTTGAGCGAGGCCACGGAGGCTGCGGGCTCGCCGATCGTGTCGTCGTTGACGTCGACGAGCAGCGCGATGCTCTGCAGGAGGAAGGCGATGGCGAACGTGGTGACGAGCATCACGGCCGGCGACTGCGTGCGCAGCGGGCGGAACACCGAGCGCTCCATGAGCGCGGACAGACCAACCGTGACGCCGAGGCACGTGAGCACTCCGAGCCAGGTCGGCCAGTCGGCTTGCGAGGTGAAGGCCAGCGTGTAGGCCCCGGCCATCACGATCTGGCCGTAGGCGAAGTTGATCAGGCGCAGGACACCGAACACGAGCCCGATGCCGACCGCCATCAGTGCGTAGACGGCGCCGAGGCCGACGGCATCGACGATCGTCTGGCCGTCGAGGGCCGCGAGCACCCCGGTGCCGGTCATGAGAGGTATGCGGCCACCATCCGCTCCGTGTCGGCGGCGTCGGCCGGGGACAGGGTGAGTCGCACCTCGCCGTTCGCCAGCAGATAGGTGCGATCGGCGAAGGCAACCGTCCGTTGTGCGCGCTGCTCGACGAGGACGACGGTGAGGCCGCGTCGCCGGATCTCGGCCAGCGCCTCGAAGACGACGTCCACGATCTTCGGCGCCAGTCCCAGCGAGGGCTCGTCGAGGAGCAGCACGTCGGGCTCGGCCACCAGGGCGCGGGCGATGGCCACCTGTTGCTGTTGCCCTCCTGAGAGCGCTCCGGCCTGCCGCCGCCGCATCTCCCCGACGACGGGGAAGATCTCGTACACGTCGTCGAAGTTCGATCCGCGCCGTCCGGCGCGGTTGCCGGCGAGGCCGAGCCGCAGGTTCTCCTCCACGGAGAGTTGCGCGAAGATGCGCCGGCCTTCCGGCACGAGCGCCACGCCGGATCGCGCCACACGCTCCGGCGCGCCTCCGCGCAGCGGCGTGCCCTTGAGGGAGATCGTTCCGGCTGCCACGGGGACGAGGCCCATGATCCCGTGCAGGGTCGAGGACTTGCCGGCGCCGTTGGGGCCGATGAGACCGACGATCTCGGCGTGGTTGACCTCGAGCGAGAGGTCGCGGACGGCCGTGACGGCGCCGTAGCGGATGCTGACGCCGTCCAGGGCGAGCACGGGCGTCCCCTGGTCAGCCACCGGCGTCGTCCTCCTCGACGGCGCTCTCGCCGAGGTAGGCAGCCGCCACGTTGAGGTTGGCCCGGATCTCCTCGGGTCTGCCCTCCGCCAGCGTGCGTCCCTGGTCGAGCACGTGAATCCGGTCGCAGACGTCCATGATCAGCGCCATGTTGTGATCGATCAACAGCACGCCGGCGTCGTGCTCGTCTCGCACCGCGCGAATCACCGCCGCAAACTCTGGGACCTCGGCCTCGGGCAGTCCCGCCGCGGGCTCGTCCAGCAACACGAACAGCGGCTCGGTGGCCAGGGCCCGCGCGACACCGAGCCGGCGCTCGTCTCCGTGAGGCAGCGCACCGGCTGGAGCCTCCGCCGACCGGGAGAGCTGCAGAAGGTCGAGGAGGCCCTCGGCGCGCCGGCGTGCGACAGTGGGTGAGGCGCCGACACCTAGAGCTGCGACCTCGATGTTCTCGCGGACGGTCAGCGCGCGAAAGGCCCGGCTGTGCTGAAACGTCCGGGCCAGGCCGGCCCGGCCGCGCTTGGCCGGCTCCCAACCGGTCACGTCGCGGTCGCCGAGCGCGACCGTGCCGCTGTCCGGGAAGTCGAAGCCCGTCATCAGGTTGACGAGGGTGGACTTCCCCGCACCATTCGGCCCGATCAGTCCGACCACCTCGTGTCGATGGATCTCCAGCGAGACGTCCTGAAGCGCGTGCACGCCGTCGAAGGAGCGCGACACGGAGGCCGCCCGAAGAGTTTCTCCGGGCGGCCTCCGGCCGGCGACGGCTGTCTGGGTCAAGCCTTCCGACTCAGATCTTGGGCACTGCGCCGGCGACGATCGAGCCGACGACCCGCGCCTTGTTGTTCTGGATCTTGATCACGCGATACTGCCGGCCGAACACGCTGTGCAGCGTCGGCGAGAAGCTGACCAGACCGGAGATCGTCGGCACCTTCGTGAACTTCTCGAGCTGCGCGGCGAGCGTGGCACCGTTTGTCGAGCCGTTGGCCCGCCTGATCGCCGTGGCGATACCGTCGATGGCGGCGGCGCCGGTCACGAACCCGCCCGTGCCGGCCTTGACGGCCTTCGCCAGCGCGTTGACGGCCGCGTTCGGGTCGTCACCGAACACCGAGGCGTACGTGACGGCGTAGTACTCCGTGACCAGCGGCTCCTTGGTCACCCAGTACGTGCCGTCTCCGGCCCACGAGTTGAGGATCGGCGTCTTGTTGTCGAGCGAGCGGATGCCGGAGACGAACCCGGGCAGCTCGGCGAACGCCGTGGACGTGACATACACGTCCGCCTTGGCCCCGTTGATGCGGCTGACGGCGTTCTGGACGTTGTTGGCGAACGACTGGTAGGACTCGCGCGCGACGATCTTGCCGCCGAGTTGCTTGAAGCGCGCCTCGAACGCCTGCACGACGTTCTTGAAGTACACGAGCAGCGTGTTGGTGGCGGTCGCCGCCGACTTCCAGCCCTTCTTCCACGCGTAGTCGGCCATGGCTGCGCCTTCGTCCTGGGCCACGTTGCCGAACGAGAACGCGAGCTTGCCCTTGGCGCCGAAGCGCTTCGGGCCCATCTGATCGGTGCCGATGCACGGTGCGATCGCGAGCAGGCCGCGGTTGATGGCCTCCTGCACTACCGGTGTCGCGAAGTCCACGTCACACGTGGTGAACATGATGTCCGCACCCTTGCCGATCAGGCTGAGCCCACAGGCCTTGGCCTTGGCCGGCTTGTTGCCCTGCGTGTCGCACGTCTGGATCTCGAGCTTGCGACCGCCGACGCCGCCGCGGCCGTTCAGCTTCTTCACCTGCACCTGGGCGGCCGCCAGCGCCGGGCCGTCGAACGGCGCCATCGCGCCCTTCGAGTCGAACGCCCAGCCGATGACGATGTTGCCCTGCTTGGTGGCGGCGGTCGCGCTGGCGACCACCACCGAGATCGCGACGATCGCCGCGATCGCGAGCGCGGACAGCGCTCCTCTTCGTCTCCTCATCATGCCCTCCTGGAAGGGTTGCGGTTTTTCCCCGACTGTCGACGCGTGGTGTCGTTCCGTTCCGTCACCACGCGTCCTCCTTCGCCTTCACGAGCCGGTACAGCGCCGTATGCAACGGCACCGGCACGCCGTGCTTGGCCGCCTCTCTCACGAGCGAGCCCGTGATCAGGTCGATCTCGGTCTTGCGATGTGCTTCGACGTCCTCCAGCATCGACGGGTAGTGCGCCGAACCGCGTTGGGTGGCGAACACGTTCATCTCCCACGGGTCGTCGTGCAGCGTGACGCCCGCGGCTGCGGCCACCGTCTTCCCCTCGTCGATCAGCTCGTGCACAAGGTGGCCGAGACCGGTCGGTGTCGCCTCATCGGCGAAATGCGGGTCGTGTGGCAGGCCGGTCAGCGCGGCCACGGAGTTGACGGTGGCGTTGAAGATCAGCTTCGACCACTTCGCCGGCAGCACGTCCTCGAGCGCCTGGGCCTTGAGACCGGAGGCATTGATCAGCCCGGCGATCTCCGTGACACGCTCGTACGGCGTGTCCTCGTAGGGGCCGAGCCAGGTCTCGGTGTCCAGCACGTACTCCACGTGGGTGTCCGAATGCTTTGTCCCACTCATGAACGTCAGCCCGGACACGATCGCCCAGTCGCCGTGTGCACGCACGATCTCGTCTGCTCCGAGGCCGTTCAGCGTCGTCACCATGGTCGCGTCCGGGAAGAGGCCTTCGAGGGAGGACGCTGCCTGCTCGAGCCCCGTGGCCTTGGTGGCGAAGATGCCGAACTCGAACGGCTCGAGCTCTGCAGCGTCCGGAGCGGCCTGCACCGTAGCCTGCCGCTCGCTCCGGCCGCTCACGCGGAGCCCGTCGCGGTTGAGCGCATCTGCATGCTCACGTCGACGCACGAGCACGGAGACGTCCGCCACCGCGGCCAGGTGACCCGCATACAGGCTGCCGATGACACCGGCGCCGATCACGCAGATCCGGGTCAGACGCCCGCTCCGGCGGGCGCCTTCGCGCGGTAGTGCGAGATGACGTGCTCGGCGAACAGCTCCTGGTTCTTGATCGCCATCCAGTGTGGTGCGCCACCGGCATTGACCGTGATCGCGATCTCGGTGAGGCCCTCGCAGACCGCGATCGTCTCGTCGATCCGCTCGATGACGTCGCTCGGCGTGCCGACCCACACATAGTCGTCCTCGATCAGCGTCTCGTAGGGAGTGGCGGCGAGCCCTTCCATGATCCCTGATGTGTAGAAGCCGTAGTCCGCCGCCAGCAGGCCGTCCGTCGGTGGCTTCTCGTGCTCGGTCAGCGGCGAACAGTTGCCGGAGATGAAGCCGCTGACCCAGTCACGTCCCTCGCGGATTGCGGTGTCTCGATCGTCATCCATGTGGCAGGCGTGGATCCAGACGATGTCGGGCGTGTTCCCGTGCTTCGCGCACTCGTTGCGGTAGAGGTCGAGCTGGTTCTCGAGCACCTTGTAGGGGAGGAGCGGCGGCACGGCAACGCCCCACCCGCGCTCGGCCGCCAGGACATACGTGCGGTCGGATGTGCCTCCGAGGAACACCCGGTACGGCCGCTCGACGAAAGGCACGGTGCGTGAATGGCCGATGTCGAAGTACGTGCCGTGGTGCGAGAACTCCGGGTTCTCGAGCGCCTTGAAGAAGACCTCCACGGCCTCCTCGTACCGGGGCCGCGCGTGCTCGTCGAGCGGCTGCCCGGCGTTGAGCGGCATCCAGCCATGGCCGCGCCCGACCCCGAACTCGTAGCGGCCACCCGTGAGGATGGCGGCCGTGTGCACCATCGAGGCCAGCACCATGGGGTTGTGGAGCGGCAGGCAGTGCAGCATCGTGCGGAAGTTGATGTTCCGCGTCCGCGCCGCCGCTGCCGCGAAGAGGGCCGTCGGGTTGTTGGAGATACCGAACTTCTCGTAGAAGAAATGCTCGATCACGGCGTAGCAGTCGTACCCGAGGCGGTCGGCGTTGACCATCTGCTCCAGCACCTCGTCGTACAGCTGCTGCGGCGACTTCCCCGGGTGGAGCTGCATCTCCGAGTACAGGCTGAACCTCATCCGACCTTCCTCCTCTGACATGTCACGGCTGGACGGCAGGGAGTATCCCTGAACGTGACATGTCAGTCAACCGGGAGCGCCTTGATGATGCTGCGAAACCGCTCGTCCGTGACGAGGCCCCGCGTACGGATGCCCTCCTCCTTGACCGCGGCCAGGATCGCGGGAACCAGATCGTCCGTGATGGCGATCCCCAGCTCGGCCGCCTTGAGCCGCACCGAGTCGAGGCCGCTCTTCTTGCCGAGCACGAGGCCGCGCGGCGCGCCGACGAGCTCCGAGGAGAACGGCTCGATCGCGGGCGGATCGTGAAACTGGGAGGCGACGGCGCCGGACTCGCGGGTGAACAGCGTGTCGCCCGTGACCGGCTTCCACGGTGACACGGCGTAGCCCGATCGCTGCTGTACCAGGTGGGCGAGCGTGCGTGCTTGCGAAAGATCCAGCTTGGTAGTGACATGGTACAGCGCTTCCAGTGCCATGGCGACCTCGATCAGGTCGGCGTTGCCGGCCCTCTCCCCCATCCCGTTGATCGTGCCGTGCACCCAGTCGGCACCGGCGCGGACGGCAGCCACGGCGGCGGCGGTGCCGAGCCCGAAGTCGTCGTGCCCGTGCCAGTGAATCGGGATCTCGGGGCCCAGCCACTCGCGGGTGCGCTCGACGAGGTAGGCGGCTGCCTCGGGCGTGGCGATGCCGATCGTGTCGACGACCGCGACCTCGGCCGCCCCGGCCTCGACCGCCGTCGAGTAGACCTGACGGTAGAAGTCGAGATCGGCCCGTGTCGAGTCGACCCCGAAGAAGCAGACGCGGATCCCGTTGGTGGTGGCGAAGGAGACGGCCTTGGTGATGCGCTCGAGCATGGTCTCCCTGGTCAGGCCGTAGGCGGCGATCTTGCCGTCGGAGACCGGCCCCTCGATCACCGAGGCCTGTACGCCGAGCTCGACGAGTGCCTCCGCGTCGGCGGGGACGGCGCGCGAGAAGCCCCAGATCTCGGCGCGCAGGCCGGCGGCGGAAATCAGCTCGACGGCGCGCCAGTCGTCCTCGGAGACGCGTGGGAATCCCGCCTCGATGCGATCGACGCCGGCTGCGTCGAGTGCCGCCGCGATCTCGAGCTTGTCCTCAGGCGCAAGCACGACGCCGACGGTCTGCTCGCCGTCGCGGAGCGTCGTGTCGTAGAGACCGACGTGCCGGCCACCGGGGATGGGTGCGCCCGCGACCTCGTTGAGGCTTCCGGTCCAGACCTTGCTGCGATCGATCATGTGACCTCCACGATGCCGTCGGGGAAGGGAGAAAGCTGCTCGACGCCGGTCGCGGTGACGAGGAAGTTGTCCTCCACGCGCAGCCCGCCGCCTTCCGACCAGTAGCATCCTGGCTCGATTGCAAGAACCATGCTCTCGGCGAAGACGCCGCCGCCGGCCTGGTGGGGATACGGCGGCTCGTGCGCTCGGGCGCCGACGCCGTGGCAGACGGGGTGCGTGGGCTGGCCCGGGAAGCCGAGCTCGGCGATGGCGGCACGCACGCGGGCATCCAGCTCGGCCATCGGCGCGCCTGGCCGTACGAAGGCAAGCGCGTCGCGATACACCGCGAGCAGCCCCGCTTCCAGGTCGCGATAGGCCGGTGTCAGGTCGCCGAGGACGAGGTTCTTGGTGTGGTCGGCCCAGTAGCCGTCGGCGCAGACCCAGATCTCGAACAGTGTCGGCTCGCCCTCGCGCACGGGGCGGTTGGAGGTGGCGGTGAAGGTGCGGATCCCGGGGCCCGCCCAGACCAGCGAGAAGCCGAGGGCCAGCTCGACCTTGCCCTGCCACCCGGTACCCTCGCCGTGCACGTAGCCGAGCCACTCGGCGGCGATCTGCGCTTCCGTCTGCCCGGGTCGGATCACCGACCGCGCGTGCTCCATGGCGGCGGCGGCGATCTCGTTGGCGAGCCGGATGCGCTCGATCTCCTGCGGCGTCTTCAGCGCGCGTGCGTCAGTGAGCAGCGGCATCGCGTCCACCGCTCCCGGGAACGCCTCGAACCAGGCGGAGGTGAACGTCGTCGGCTCACCGACCATGCGATCGGCGGCCTGCGTGCCCATCGACAGCTCCAGTGCGACCGTCCCGTACTCGGCGGCAGCCGCCGTCGCGGCTTCCAGCACCCGCGCCTGTGGTGGCCGGGGATCGGACGGGTGGTAGCCCGCGAAGAGCCGCACCTCCTTCGTCCAGGCCATGCGCTCGGCGTCGGCGGCGCTGGCCTCGAGGCAGATCAGCACCGGCTCGCCCTCGCGCGGAAAGACGACCGCGTCGTAGCCCTTCATGCCCCAGAAGTTCGTCAGGTAGAGCACGTTGTCGGGCGCGCGCACGACGAGCGCGTCGAGATCGCGTTCGGCCATCAGCGTGCGCACGCGGTCGAGCTTGGAGTCGTCCCGCGGCCAGCTCACCCTGCGCGACCCCTTGCCATGGGTCGTACCGCCGATCCCTCCGAGCGGCATGAGCGGCTGAGATCATTGGTTCCCAATTGGACGACTGGTTCCGGATGCGAGTGCCGGGAGAAACCGCTCGTGAGTCCCTGAAGAAACCCACTCGAGGCAGCGCGGGGCCCTTCAGGGCCTCGCAAGGCGTTCAGCCCCCCATCGGGAAGCCGGGACGCGCGCAACACCATGGGGTCAGGTCTCGTTCGTTGCATCGCGCACCGCTTTCGACCTGACCCCAGGGGGTTGCGCGGCACACCGTGCGTGCTCAGACACCCTCGCCCCACGGCCGCACGCGCGGCAGCGGCGGCGTGCCGTGTCCCTCCTGCCAGGAGATCACGGGGTTCCGCAGCACGCCAATGCCCTCGATCTCCGCCTCGATCACGTCGCCCGGTTTGAGATACAGACGCGCCCGCTCCTCCGGCGACTTGAACCCGGCCACTCCCGCCACGGTGCCCGTGGAGAGCACGTCACCGGCCGAGTAGGTGAGCCCGGAGAAGTTGGAGAGGATCTGCGCGATCGTCACCGCCATGCGGCTGGAGTGCGACTCCTGCCGCACCTCGCCGTTGACCCGTAGCTGCATGGCCAGGTTGTGCGGGTCGGGGATCTCGTCGGGCGTGACGATCCAGGGGCCGAGCGGGCAGAAGGTGTCGATCGCCTTGCAGAAGGAGAAGACGCCGGAGCGCATCTCGCCGCGCTGGATGTCCCGGGCGGTGAGGTCGTTGAAGATCACATAGCCGCCGATGTAGTCCATCGCCTCCTCGGCGGTGAACCACTTGCCCGCCTTCTTGAGGACGACGGCGAGCTCCAGCTCGTAGTCGAGCTCCTCGGTCAGGTGCTCCGGGTAGATGACCGGCTCGTCCGGGCCGATGATCGCGTCCACGTTCTGGAAGAAGTTGATCCAGGGCGCGATGTCGTGCGACCAGTTGACGTTCTCGGACTCCGTCTTGTGCTCGCGGAAGTTGCCGGCCGTGTGGAAGAACTTCTTGGGGATGATCGGCGCGCGCAGGCGCGTCTCGGCGAGGGCCACACGGTCGCCGGTCGGGCCCGCCCCACCCCGCTCGAAGTACTCGCGCATGGTCGGCACGCCGAGGACGGCGATCTCCTCCCCGTCCAGCACGCCGACCCGGCCCGTCCCTTCGCCGAACGTCACCAGCTTCACGCAGCACGCTCCTGCACCCGGGCTGCTCCGGCGTCCTTCGGGTGTGCGCTCATGCGTGCGCGAGCGCGGCCGCCTCGCGGCGCAGCCGCGCCTCCGGCCGCTCACCGTCGAGTGCGAACTCCTGCACGTACACCGGCTGTACCTGCCCCGCGCGGTACCAGCTCACGACCATGGGGATCCCCGCCTTGTGGAAGAGCCCGAGCTGGGGGCAACGCCGGTCGGACTCGTCGGCGAGGGCCTCGAGCTTCGCGTCCGGCTCGTCGGTCTCCAGTATGAGGTCGAAGTTGACCTGCTCGTACTGCGGCTGCAGGTGCAGGTCGAAGAAGAACCCGCGGATGTCGATCAGGGAGCGCACGCTGGTGCGGAGGTCGCTGTAGGCGAAGCCCTGGTCGGCGGCCACCACCGTGATCGTGATCGCGGTGCACATGGCCATCGCCGACAGCTGGTAGTGCACTGGCGTCCACCCCCGGCTCTGACCGGACAGCACCGGCGGATCGCCGATGTCGAAGCCGATCGGCTCGTCGGCCATGATCGAGTGCTGGCCCTCCATGAAGCCCTCCACGACCATCTGGCCGTGCGAGACGGTGGTCACGTCGGACACGCCGATGTACGGCGGGAACTCGGGCTCGTCGCTCACTGTCGTCCTCCTCTGTCGCTCGGCTGTGCTCCGAGCAGCATGCCGTATTCAGGCAACGCCGCACACCCGCATCGCCACCCGCGCGTACACCTCGGCCGTCTGCACAAGCCCGTCGATGGTCAGGTTCTCGCCGTGCTCGACGTCCATCAGCCCGGTCGAGGTGCCGTAGTTCACGGTCGGGATGCCGTAGCGGGTCAGTGCGGACGCGTCGGAGAACCAGCGCGTCACGTCGCGGCCGGGCGCCTCGCCGTACATGGCCTCGTGGGCCTCGTCGATGGCGGTCACCAGCTCGTGCCCCTCCTCGATCTCGGCCCCGGGCGCGGTCACGTACACCTCGCCCTCGACCCCGTAGTCGGGGAAGCGCCGGGCGAGGCCGCGCACCATCTCCAGCACCTCGCGTCGGGCGACACCCATCGGCTTGGTCGGTGGTACACGCACGTCGAGGAAGAGGTCTGTGTGGTGCGGGGTGCGCGAGACCCGCCAGCCGAACCCGCCGTCGATGGCACCGACGTTGACGATCGCCTTCGCCCCGCGATAGCCGTTCGCGGGGTCCTCCTCCCAGGTCGGGATCCACTCCCCCACCGCGGCCAGCACCTCGTGCATGCGCAGGATCGAGTTCTGGTCGCGCCGGCCCTCGCTGAAGGCGGTGTGGATGAAGTTGCCGTGCACGCGGATGCGTAGCCAGAGCGCGCCGAAGTGGCCGAGCACGACCTTGCCCTCTGTCGGCTCACCGAGCAGGCACATGTCCGCGACACCGCCGTGGCTGACGAGGTAGCGCGTCCCGGCTGCGTAGCCGCGGTACTCCGCTCCCTGGGCAGCGCCGTACTGTGTCTTCTCGATCTCGCCTGCGACGGCCGCGATCAGCACGTCGCCCTCGAGCCGCACGCCCGCGTCACGCAGTGCCCGCACCGCCTCCACGTAGCAGGCGAGCGCACCTTTCATGTTGGAGACGCCGAGCCCGTACAGCCGACCGTCGCGCACGAACGCCTGTGGTTGGAAGCCCGGCACGCCGGCCAGCCACGGCTCTCGCCCCGAGTACGAGGTGTCCATGTGCCCGTTGAACATCAGGCTCTTGCCCCCGCCCGCGCCCTCCCAGATCCCGAGCGCGTTGGCGCGGCCGTCCTCCACCTGCTGCCACTGGGTGCGCAGGCCGAGCTCGTCGTAGAGCTCCACCATCAACCTCGCCATGCCCTCCTCGCTGCCTGTGAACGACCAGGTGTCGATCATGCGGCTCGCGGTGGCCACGAGCCTGTCGGCGTCGACCGTGACGGCGGGGGGACTCATCGGTCGCGGAAGTGTGGCAGGACCTTCTCGCCGAAGAGGCGGATCTGCTCCAGGCGGTCCTCGCCCCAGAGCTCGAGCATGATGTGGGTGCAGCCGGCGTCGCGATACTCCTCGATGGCGGCGATGCAGTCGGTGGGCGTCCCGGCGATCGGCTTGCAGCGGTCGAGTAGGTCGTCGGTGACCTTCGCCTTCGCCGCGAGCCGCCCGCCCTGCTCCATCGCCTCCGCCACCGGGCGGATCTGCTCGGGATCGATGTGGGCGAGGTCGAGCAGCGTGTCGGCGGAGCCCTGGATGTTCTGCACCTTGTTGGCCAGGTACATCCCCGCGATCTCGCGCGCGCCGTCGCGGCCCCGGTCGCGGTCGCTCTCGTGGATCGAGGCCACGATCGTGCAGCCGAGATCGACCTCGTCCGGATCGGCGCCGCTCTTCGCCGCGCCCGTTTCGATGTTGCCCCGCGTGTACCGCGCGAACGCCGGTGTCGTGATCGAGGGCGTCAGCAGCCCGTTGCCGATCTCGCCGCCGAGCTGCTGCATCAGCGGCGCCGTGCCGGCGACGTAGACCGGCACCTCGAAGCGTGGGCAGTGCGCCTCGTCGGACAGCGCGGGGATGTCGGCGGAGAAGACCTTGCCGTCGTATTCGAAGCGCTCGCCGCCGAGGATCCCGCGCATGATCTGCACCGAGTCGCGCATGTGCGCGAGCGGCTTCGTCTCCTTCGGCGACCCGCCCTGCTTGGTGTTGTTGAGGAAGATCTTGGAGGTGCCGAAGCCGACGATGAAGCGGCCGGGCCCGGCGGCCTCCTGCACGACGCGGGCGTCCATCGCCGCCTGCACGGGATGGCGGGTGTAGGGCGAGATGATGCCCCAGGCGATCGTCAGCCGCTTCGTCTCGCGGGCCATCAGCGCGGAGACGACGGTGGAGGAGCGCGCCTCCATCTGGTGCTTGCGCCACCACGGGTAGGCCTCGGCCAGCCAGACCGTGTCCAGCCCCGCCTCGTCCATGGCGCGCGCCGACGCGAGCATCTCCTCGAGCGGCTCCATCGTCAGCTGCATGACCCCGATCCGGAACGGCACCGCCATGCTTACGCCTCCTCCATCCCTGACATGTCACGGGACACTACACCAGATCTCGCCCCTGTGACATGTCAGATCAGGTGGGGACTGTCCCCCCAGGGGACTGTCCCCCCTGGGAACTGTCCCCACCTTCCACCGCCGCGTGCAGCCGATACGCTCGGTGTCGTGAGCCACGATCCTCCGCGGTTCCGCCCCGGCCACGTGCCCGCCGCCGACCCCGCCCCAACCGATGTCTTCTTCGGGATCCACCAGGGCCGCCTGCTGGTGATCGAGGGCGAGCCGGCCGTCCTCCCCACCTTCGAGCAGGCCGACCTGCCGGGGGTGGCTCATTTCATCGGCACGCTCGACGGTGTCGCCGCCTGGTCGGTGGTGCTGGCGGTGGAGCACGAGGCCCCCGCCGGCATGACCTTCACACCGCTCCGCCCGTTGCACGCGGTGGTCGAGGAGGCGGTGTTCCCGGTCGCCGGAAGGGCGGTACAGATAGCGGAGTGGCACGAGACGCACCGCTTCTGCGGCCGTTGCGGGACACCGGCCGCGGACTCCCCGGGCGAGCGCGCCAAGCGCTGCCCGGCCTGCGGGCTGCTCGCGTTCCCCCGGGTGGCGCCGGCGATCATCGTGCGTGTCTCGAGAGGCGACGAGATTCTGCTGGCGCACGGCCGCCGCTTCCCGGAGCCGATCTACAGCGTCCTCGCCGGCTTCGTCGATCCCGGCGAGTCGCTCGAGGAGTGCGTGCACCGCGAGGTGTTCGAGGAGGTCGGGATCGAGCTGCGCGACGTGCGCTACTGGGCCAGCCAGCCGTGGCCGTTCCCCCACTCGCTGATGCTCGGGTTCACCGCGGAGTACGCGGGCGGCGAGCTCACGATCGACGAGGAGGAGATCGTGGACGCGCAATGGTTCCACCGCGACGCCCTGCCGAGGATCCCCGGCGGCATCTCGATCGCCGGGAAGCTGATCGACGACTGGCTCGGGCGCGGCTGAGACTCCCGCGCCTGGAACTCCTGCGAGCCCCTGAGGGGGCCTGCAAGCGCCTTGTACGCAGTTCCTTGCGAGCCCTGGGCTGAACGCCTCGCGAGGCCCTGAAGGGCCCCGCTCTGGCGCTCGCGCCCGGGTCTGCGCGAGATGCGGGTCTTGCAGCGCGGCGAACAGCGCCCCGCGCGGTGGGTTCCTTCAGGGACTCACGAGGAACTCGTCCCGGCACCCGCACCGGACTGCGCCACAAACTCGGGATTCGATCTCTGACGGTGCCCGCAGGCGATACGCCTGTGGCAGTTCCTGGCGAGCCCCTGAAGGGGCCCGCAGGCCCGCGGGCTCGCGCACCTACGTGGTTTCGCTGACCTGCTTCTCGAGCGCCGTGAGCACGTTGCCGACCTGCTGGTTGATGATCGGCTGCAGTACGCGCTGGCCCATGGCGCCGACCGGGCCGGCGATCTTGACCTCGGCCTCCCAATCCATCGTCGTCGTTCCGCCCGCGTTTTCGGAGAGCGTGAACGACGTGGTCATGTCCATCAACGCCCCCACGCCCTGCCCCTTCGCGTTCAGCTTGGCGAACTCGAGATGGCGCTCCTCCAGCTTCTCGAACTTGATCGTCATCTTCAGCCCGCCCAGCCCGAGCGGCACCTTGACTCTGGCTGTCCAGTGTCGGTCGTCCTGGATCTCCAGACCCTCGACGCCGGGCATCAGGCCCGCCATCTTCGCCGGATCGTTGATCACGTTCCAGACGGCCTCGCGCGTCGCGGGAAGCTCTTTGGTGCCGTTCACGTTCATCGCGAGATCACCTCGATGTTGGCTCGGGACAGGTCAGGGTTGCGGAGCATCTCCCACACCCGGTGGTAGGGGTTGTGCGAGTCGTAGACGATGGCGCCGCCCGCGGCCTGAAGCGCGTTCTGCACGGCGGAGCAGACGCAGTGCACGGCACCGCCCCCACCCTCCCCCATGCCTTTCGTACCGAGCGGGGTGAAGGGGCTCGGCGACTCGATCGCCGCGGTCTGGAGCGGCGGCATGTCGAGCGCGTGCGGCACGTGGTAGTCGTAGAAATTCGGCGTGAGCAGGTTGCCCTCGTCGTCGTAGGTGAACGTCTCCCACATGGCGCCGCCGATGCCGTGCGCTGTGGCGCCCATCACCTGGCCCTCGACGATCTTCGGGTTGATGCGCGTGCCGCAGTCGTCCACGGCGGCGTAGTCGACGATCTCGTAGTACCCCGTCTCGGGATCGATCTCCACCACACACGCGTGGATCTGCGTCGCGTACGTGAGCGTGAGGTTGCCGAACTTCGTCTCCTTGTCCGGCACCTGGAAGGACGGCCGGTACACGTACCGTGCGTTCATCGTCGGCGGGTCGACCGGGAACCCCGCGTTGTTCGCGTTGGGGATGGCGCCGAGCGCCATGTACGGCAGTGCCGCTTCCGGGTTGTCCTTGATCCGTGCGAAGCCCTCGGCGAGCTCGATCGCCTCCTCCGGGCACTGGAAGACCATGCTCGCGAGCAGCTTCATCTGGCGCGCCAGCTCGTCGGCCGCGCCCTTCACCGCCGAAAGGCCCGTGACCGCGAACTGGCTGGCGTAGGTGCCCGAGAACCCGGCGTGCGAGTTCCAGTAGCTGTCGTGGCCGACCCGGACGGTGACGATGTCGGGATCGCAGTTGAGGATGGAGGCCACGACCTGCGCTGCCGTCGTCTCGTGCCCCTGCCCCTGCGGCGTGGTACCGAGCGTGACGACGATCTCGCCGAAGATGTCGAGCTTGACCGTGGCCACCTCGTTGTTCCCGGAGAACTGCAGCTCGGGGTTGAGCAGCTGCGACTGGCCGAAGTTGTTGGTGCCGGAGTCGAGCGTGGAACCGATCCCGAAGCCGAGCAGCTTGCCGCGAGCAGCCGCCTCGCGGCGACGCTCCTCGAGCGAGCCGTGGTCGATCAGCTCGAGCGCGAGGTCGAGGCAGCGGGCGTAGTCGCCCGAGTCGTAGACGCACCCGTTCGGCGTCTCGTAGGGCATCTGCTCGGTCTTGATGTAGTTCTTCTTGCGGAACTCCACCGGGTCGAAGCCGAGCTCCTGGCAGACGATGTCGGCCACGCGCTCGCACAGCCACAGCTGCTGCATGCGCGAGTAGCCGCGGTTCGGCGAGACGGGCGCCTTGTTCGTCATCACCTGCGTGAACTCGAGGCTGATGTTGCGCCAGCCGTAGACGCCGGGGGCGACCTGCGACCAGATCACGCCGCCGAGCGGCTCGTAGCGCAGCCAGGCGCCGGCGTCGTCGAGCGCCTTGCAGCGGAGCGCCGTCATCGTGCCGTCGGCCTGCACCGCGACCTCGACATCGTGGAACCAGCGCTCGTTGCCGTGCGACATGGATTGGTGGAAATCGGTACGCCACTCGGTCCACTGCACCGGCCGTCCCAGCTTGCGGGCGAGCAGGCAGCAGGCCACGAGCTGCGGGTGCGAGGTGATCTTGTTGCCGAAGCCGCCGCCGATGTCCTGCGTGACCAGGCGCAGCTTGTCGGTGCCGACGCGCATCGCCGGCGCCATCATGATCACGGCGAACCCGGGGAACTGGTTGTTGGTGAACATCGTCCACTGCCCGGTGCCGCGGTTGTACTCGACCAGTGCCCCGTCGCACTCGAGCGGGGTCGAGTTGAAGCGGTCGAAGTGGAGCTCCTTGATCTTGACCACGTGATCGGCCGCGGCGAAGGCCGCGTCGGGGTCGCCCCACTCCCACAGCCCGCTGTAGGAGACGTTGGTGCCCATCTCCTCGTGCAGCAGCGGCGCCTCCGCCGCTTGCGCCTTGCGCGCATCGACGATCACGCCGAGCGGCTCGTACTCGATCTCCACCAGCTCGGCCGCGTCACGGGCCCGCTCGCGGGTGTCCGCGACAACGGCCACGACCGCTTCTCCGACGTAGCGCACCTTCCCGACGGCGAGCGCGTAGTCCTGGACGAGCCCGCCCGGCGGCGCGGCGATCTGGAAGAAGGGGTCGGTGAGCAGCGCCACCTCGTCCCCGGTCAGCGTCCCGTAGACACCGGGCAGCTCGAGCGCGGGCGCCACGTCGATGGAGACGATCTTCGCGTGCGCGTAGGGCGAGCGCACGAAGTGGATGTAGCCCTGGTTGTGGCGACGGATGTCGTCGAAGAAGACGCCCTGGCCCTGCACGAGCCTGCCGTCCTCCTTGCGAGGAACGCTGATGCCGAGGGTGCCGCGCTGGAGCGTCGTCTCCTTGGCCGTCTCGACCGCGGTCATGCCGCCCCTCCCGCCGCTTCTTGCACAGCTTCCAGGATGTTCCAGTAGCCGGTGCAGCGGCAGATGTTGCCCTGTAGCGCGATCCGCACTTCTTCCTCGGTCGGATGCGGGTTACTGTCCAGCAGCGCCTGGGCACTCATCAGCATGCCGGGCGTGCAGTAGCCGCACTGCAGGGCGTGGGCGTGCGAGAACGCCTGCTGCAGCGGCGACAGCTCACCGTCCGTGGCCAGTCCCTCGACGGTGCGGATCGTGACCCCGTCGGCCTGGACGGCGAGCATCATGCAGCTCTTGACCGGCAAGCCGTCCACGTTGACGGTGCACGCGCCGCAGTTCCCCGTGTCGCAGCCGATGTGCGTGCCGGTGAGGTCGAGGTCGTCGCGCAGGAAGTGCACGAGCAGGCGGGAGGCGGGGACGTCGCGCTCGTACGTCGTGTCGTTGACGCGAACCTTCACTCCGCGGCTCGTTGCGGGTGTCGTGCCCATCTCAGCTCGCCGCTCTCTCGGCGGCCTGCACCACGGCCCGCACCGCCGATGTCTCCGCGAGCGAGCGGCGGTAGTCGGCGGAGGCGTGGACGTCGGAGGGCGGATCGAGGGTGGCGCCGAGCCCTTCGGCCGCCGCGCGGACACTCGCCTCCGAGTAGTCGCCGGCCAGCCCCTCCTCCATCGCGGTTGCGCGCACGGGCGCCGACGAGACCGCGCCCAGCACGATCCGCGCACCGCCCGGCCCCACGGTCGCGGCGGCGCTGGCGATGTAGGTGCCGTGCTTGCCCAGCGTGAGGCCGGCCATGCCGTCACCCGTCCCCGGCGTGCGCGTGGGGATGGAGATGCGCGTCAGCAGGTCACCCTCGCCGACGGCGGTGAAGTAGACGCCGATGAAGAACTCCTCCGCGCTCACCGTGCGCTCGCCGGCGGTGTTGCGGATCGTGAACGTGGCGCCGAGAGCGGCGAGCAGCGGTGGGTAGTGGTTGGTGGGGTCGTTGACGCAGACATTGCCGCCGATCGTGCCCCGGTTTCGCACCTGCACGTCCGCGATGGTTCCGGCGATCTCGGCCAGGATCGGGCGGGCCACCTCCACCTCGGAGGAGGCGACGATCTGGGTCGACGTGACCATCGCGCCCACCTCGAGCCAGGCCTCGTCGGCGGAGAAGGAGATCGTGCGCAGCTCGTCCAGGTCACGCAGGTCGACGAGCACGTCGGGCGAGGCGGCTCGGGCCTTCATCACGTTGACGAGCGTCTGCCCCCCGGCCAGCGCCCGCGCCCCGTCGTGCTCGGTGAGGAGGCTCGATCGCCTCCTCGACCGTGGACGGGCGCGCGTACTCGACCTCTCGCAGCAGCATGGCCGCGATTCTGTCACAAACCGATTCGTGACATGTCAAGCCGGCCGCGGCTCGCGTGGGGGCTTTGCCCGCACGGCGCGTAACGGTTTCGCGACGACGCGGCCACTCCGCACATCTGGTACGAAGTTGTCACCAAGTCGCCGCACTTCTCGCGCCTCAGTAGTCCGTGCGGTCCGCGCTGCGATGGCTCAACGCCCCCGCCAGCGGCGCCAGCTCACGCCATTCCGCCAACGAGAGGTGTGTCTGGTCGTCCTCGCGATCGGTGATCACACGAAGACACACGTGATCGGCGCCGGCTTCCAGATGCTCGACGGCGCGCCGCTCGACCGCATCGGCGGAACCAAGCGCATAGAGGGCGCGCACGAGCCGGTCACTGCCGCCTGACCCGAGATCCTCGTCGCCGTACCCCAGGCGGCGCCACGCGTTCACGTAGTTGGGCAGCCCCAGGTACAGCTGGAGGTCATGCCGCGCGATCTCCTCCGCCACGCCGATGGACGACGCCAGCACGACACTCAGCGCTGGTGCGAGCAGGGCTGCCGGCCCTAGCGCTTCCCTCGCGAACGCCGTGTGCTCGGCGGGCACCAGGTACGGGTGCGCGCCGAGGCTCCGTTCCCTCGCCACCGCCAGCATCCTCGGCGCGAGCGCCGCGACCACGCGCACCGGCGGGGCGCCGGCCGCGTCGAGCGTGTCCAGGAACGCCGTCACCATCTCGAGCGGCCGACGATAGTCGGCGACGAAGGGCGCATGGCCGACCCCGAGGCCGAGCAGGAAGCGTCCTGGATGCTGGGTCTCGAGCCGGGTATGTTCGCGGGCCACGTCGGCCGCCTTGTGACCCCACACGTTGAGGATGCCGGTCGCCACCCGCACGCGCTTCGTCGCCGTCAACGCGTCCTGCACAGACGCGAACAGGTCGTCGCCACCCAGACCGCCAGGGATCCACAGCGTCCCATAACCGAGCTCCTCGAGTTCCGCGGCAGCCTCGATGGCTTGACCGCGATCGCCGAAGCGAAGCTGCCGACTCCAGATGCCGATCGCGCCCAGATCCACGCCACCCCCACTTGTCGAATCGTCTAGCAAAAGATATATGATCGCCGCCAGGGCGACGTCGGCCGCAGGAGGGTGGATGGGCGAAATCAGGCTCTACCTGTTCGAGGGAGGCTCGATCTATCTGCCCTTGCGCAACACCCGCCTCGGCGAGGGCGGCGACGACGACATGATCACCACCCCTGTGCTTTTCGCGGTGCTCACGCACCCGCGTGGCAACGTCGTCTTCGACGGCGGCAACGCACCCGAGGTCGCGGTCGACGCGAAGAAGCACTGGGGCGCGATCACCGAGATGTCCACTGCGATCATGTCGCCGGAGCAGGCGCTCCTGCCGTCGCTCGAGCGGGTGGGCATGGCGCCTGAGAGCATCCGCTGGATCGTGCAGAGCCACCTGCACCTCGACCATACGGGGGCGCTCGCCGTGATCGACCGGCTGCCCAGCGCAGAGGTGCTCGTCACCCGCACCGAGTGGGAGTGGGCCTACGCCACCCCTGGGTGGAACGCGCTCGCGTACTGCAGGCAGGACTACGTCAAGCCTGGGATCCCCTGGGTGCTGCTCGACGATTCCGACGACGGCTGGGACGTCTTCGGCGACGGGGTGCTGCGCTGCTGGCGCACGCCGGGCCACTCGCCGGGCCACATGTCGTTCGAGATCGCGCTACCGAGCGGCAACGTCGTCCTCCTCACCTTCGACGCCGCCAACACCATCGACCACCTCGAGGAGCGCGCGCTGCCGGGGTTCATCATCTCCATGCCCGAGACGATTGCGAGCGTCCGCAAGCTCCGCCGGCTCGCCTGGCGCTCACAGGCTCTCGTGATCGCCGGGCACGATCCCGACCAGTGGCCCGAGCTTCGCAAGGCCCCGGAGTACTACGACTGATGACCGTCGTCGAGGCACCTACGCTCGTGAAGGTCAGCTCGATGGCGAAGGCGTTCGGACCGACGCAGGCCATTCGCGACGCGTCGTTCGAACTGCGGGCCGGCGAGGTGCACGCGCTCGTCGGCGAGAACGGCTCGGGCAAGAGCACGCTCGTCAAGATCCTGAGCGGCGTGCACGCACCGGACGCCGGCACGCTCGAGCTGTTCGGCCGGCAGGTGCCCACGCCGGCGCACGCCGAAGGCGGCGCAGCAGGCGCGGGATCGTCACCGTCTTCCAGGAGATCCTCGTCGCCGAGGCCCGTTCGGTTGTCGACAACGTCTGGCTGGGCATCGACGGTCTCCTCCGCACGCGTATCCCGCGCCGCGAGAAGCGCGCGCGGGCGGCGCGAGCTCCTCGAGGCGCTGCTCGAGCGTCCCGCTCGACCTCGACGCCCTGTCGAGGAGCTCTCGCTGAGCGACCGGCAGGCCTGCTGCATCGTGCGCGCGCTCGTCCGCGAGCCGCGCGTCCTGATCCTCGACGAGGCGACCTCGGCGCTCGACGTCGCGACGCGCGACCGGCTGTTCGAGATGCTCGACCGGTCTCAGCGCGAAAGGAGTCGGCGTCGTCTTCATCACCCACCGCATGGACGAGATCACCGAGATCGGCGATCGGATCACCGTGATGCGCTCCGGCGAGACGGTCGCCGACGCTCCAGCGCGAGCAACTGGACACCGCAGGAGCTCGTCCGGCTGATGACCGGCTCGGAGCAGCTCGTCGAGACCTCGCAGCGCGAGACCGCGAGCCGAGCGGCTCGGCGAGCTGGCGATCACCGTGCGCGGCCTCCAGCTCGAATCCGGCCGGGCGCCGTTCGACGTCGAGATCCGGGCGGGCGAGCTGTCGGCGTCGCCGGGCTCGAAGGCCACGGGCAGGACGAGTTCCTGCTCGCCCTCGTCGGCGGCGGTGTGCGCGTCGCCGGCGAGGTCGTCCGGCATCTCGACGGGCGAGAGGTCGCGGTCACGTCGCCGAGCCAGGCCGCGAAGCACGGAATCGCCTACGTCCCCCGAGACCGTCGCCAGGCGCTCTTCGGCTGGATGTCCGATCCGCGAGAACTTCGCGCTGCCGACGCTGCGCCTTGACACGACGCAGGGCTGGTTGCGACCGCGCCTCGTCGCGGCGCCGGCTCGAGAAGTACGTCGACCAGCTCAGCATCGTGCTCGGCGACGCCGACCACGCGATCACGACGCTCTCCGGCGGCAACCAGCAGAAGGTCGTCATCGCCCGCTGGCTCGCCTCCGAGCCGGCCGTGCTGCTGCTCAACGACCCGACCCGCGGCATCGACATCGGCGCCAAGCGCGACCTCTACACCCTGCTCACGACCGCTCGCGGACGCGGGGCTCGCGGTCGTGATGCTCTCCAGCGAGGTCGACGAGCAGGTCGAACTGATGGATCGCGTGCTCGTCTTCCGGGAGCACGAGCTCTTCCGTGAGATCGCGCGGGACGAGCTGTCCCGGCAGAGCCTCGTGTCGGCCTTCTTCGGCGAGACCGAGACGGCGGCGCCGCTTGGCGGGTGACACGTCGTGAGCTCCGTCGCGATTGCCGCTGCTCGGCCAATCGGCCGGGTTCGCGCAACGACCGCGCGGCTTTGCGGCTGTTGAACCGGTACAGCTTCGGTTTCGCACTGCTTCTTGCGCTGGCGCTTCTCGTGACCACCCTGATCCGGCAGGGCGGAAACTTCGGCTGGAGCGATCAGCTCGCGAACTTCGCGCCACTTGCGATCGCCGCGATGGCGAGCACGCCGGCAATCATCAGCGGAGGCGGCGGCTTCGACCTCTCGATCTCGCCGCTGATGTTCCTGTGCGGCGAGATGTTCATCGTCTGGCTCGCCCCCCACGGCCTGGGCGGGGCGGAGGCCGTGCCGATCGTCCTCGCGGTGGGGCCGCCGTCGGCGCGCTCAGCGGGCTCTGATCATCCTGCTCTGCGCGTCCCGCCGGTCGTCGCGACGCTCTCGATGTACTTCATCCTGATCGGCGTCGATCTCCGGGTGGCGCCGAGCCCGACGTATCTGAGCTTCAACTGGGTGACCGATCTCGCCGGACACGTCGGCCCGATCCCCGGAGCGCTCTTCCTGATCGGCGTTCCCGATCGTGGTCTGGTTGCTGCTCGGTCTCACGCCCTACCGGCGCACGCTCTACGCGGTCGGCATCGAACGACGCGACCGCGTTCTCGAGCGGCGTCAACGTCGCGCTCGTCAGGGTGATCGCCTACGCGATCGGTGGGCTGTTCGCCGCGGTCGGCGGGCATCGCCTTGATCGCGCTCACCAGTCGCGCCAACCCGAGCCTCTCCTCCACCTACACGCTGCTCGCGATCGCCGCGGTCGCGCTCGGCGGGACGTCGCTCTGGGGTGGGCGTGGGGGGTTGTTCGGCCCGGTGCTCGGCGCAGCCGCGATCTATCTGCTCGGCAACCTGCTCACCTCCATGCAGGTCGACCCGAGCTACCTCCAGGTCATGTACGGCGGCATGCTCATCGTCGCCGTCGTCCTCGGTGGGCTCGCCGGCCGGGCGACGGTGTCCGCATGAGCGACGCACCCGCACCGACGGACGCACCGCGCCGGGCGGCACGCCTGGCGGACGCCGGCTGCCGCTGGCAGTCGCGGTTCCCCATCCTGCAGCTGATCGCCCTTGGGCGGTGTCTTCGCCTACGGGTCGATCGACCTTGGGTTCTGGAACTGGGCAAGCGTGCGCCCGATCCTCGTGCTCGCTGCGCTGGCCGGGCTCGCGTCCTGCGGCCAGACCCTGCTCATCCTGATGGGTGGCTTCGACTTCTCTGTCGCCGGCTTCATCGTCGCGAGCGCGCTCGTCGTGAGTGTGGTCAAGGACGAGTGGGGAGTGTCGTTCCCCGTCGCGATCCTGATCGCCGTCGGCGCCGCGGGAATTCTCGGGGGCGCTCGCGGGGCAGATCTGCCACCGCTACGAAATCCAGCCGCTGATCGTCACCCTCGCGATGGGCACGATCGCACTCGGGCTCGTCCAGGTCGCAGACGGGCGGCTCGTTCTCGGGCGAACGCGCCCGAATGGCTGATCACGCTGGCTTCGCCCGCGACGAAGACCTTCGGCGATCGGCATTCCGCCGCTCGTCGTCGATGTGGGCCGCTGTGGCCGTCCTCATGGCGCTCTTCCTGCACCGGACGGCCGCCGGCCGCCGGGTGATGGCCACCGGCGCCAACCCGCGTGCGGCGGAGAACTCCCTGATCAACACCCGCCGGGTCTGGACACTCGCGTTCGCGTTCAGCGGCATCGTCGCTGCTCTTGTCGGCCTCCTCGTCGCCGGCTTCGCGGGCAGCGTAGCCAGCGGCGTCGGCGACCCGTACCTGTTCCAGAGCGTCGTCGCCGTCATCGTCGGCGGCACGGTCTTCGGCGGCCCCGGCGACTACACGCGCACCGTCGTCGGCGCGCTCTTCCTCACCGTCGTCAACGTCGTGCTCGTCGGCAAGGGCGCGACCTCGGCCGACCAGAACATCATCTACGGCATCGCGATCCTGGCCGCCGTCGCGCTCTACGGTCGCGAGCGCCGTCTCCGCGACCGCATATGATTTCCTCCACGGATCACATATGATTTGCTATCGGAGCCCGATGGTCCTTGCCGAACAGGGTCCTACGATGAACGAAGGAAGAGGGACTCCCCGCGTGCGGCGTGCGCGCTGGACAGTCCTCGTTTCCGTGCGTCCTGGCAGCGGCGGTCGCCGCGGCCCAGGCCGCGTCTTCTGCCTCTTCCAAGGGCGCCGCCGCCGCGGCCCCGCGGCCAGAAGTGCGGCCAGGACGTCGTGTACAAGGCAAAGGACCCGGATGGCGTCTTCACGAAGCTTCCGAAGCACATCCAGGCCCGGTACGGCCCGTACCCATACCAGATCGGCGCGACGCCGTGGGAGGCATTCAAGGGCAAGCCCAAGCCGTGGAAGATCGGGCTGATCACGTTCCCGATCGGCTCGCCGTGGCTCGCGAACCTGATCAAGCAGGTCGGAGGGTGAGTTCAACAAGGCGAAGGCCAAGGGCCTCGCCGAGGGCAAGCTGCAGAAGTACATCCAGCCGAGCTCGCGACAGCGACGCCGGCGCAGCAGATCTCCGCGATCCAGCAGATGGTGCGTGACGGCGTCGACGGGATCCTCCTGCTTCCGCTCGACGGGCCTCCGCTGGCACCTGCGATCGACGCGGCCGGCAAGGCGGGCGTTCCCGTCGTGATCCTCGACAACGTCGTCGCGGAGGCGAAGTACTCGTGAACGTGTGGTCGCAGAACAACTCGCCGGCCGCAGCAGGTGTGCTCGGCCTGATCAAGAAGGGCAACGTCCTGATCGTGCGCGGCATCGCCGGTAACCCGGTGGAGCAGGCGTTCCACGACGCTGCCATCGCCGACATCAAGGCGTGCCCGGGAGTGAAGGTCGTCGGAACGATCTACGGGAAGTGGACGAACGCCGACGCCAACGCCGAGGTCGCGAAGTGGCTCGCGGCGAACCCTGACGTTCAGGTCGACGCCGTGATCCAGCACGGGATCATGATGGCCGGAATCATCCAGGGCTTTCAGCAGGCGGGCATGATGTCCCACCGATCAGCGGTGGCGGTTGTCAGGGCGGCGAGCTGTCCTGGTGGCTCAAAACAAGGCGACCTACAAGTCGGTGGCAACATGCTTCAACGGCTTCCAGACGGCGTGGTCGGAGTTCCGGCTGCTGTTCCGCATCCTGGACGGCCGCGGTTTGAAGGTGCGTGACATCCACGTGCCGGTGCCGATCGTCACGAACGAGAACGTGCACATCTACGCCACCCCGGGAAGGCGCTCTCCTGGCCGGGCGAGCCGCGCGGCCCGATCGACGGTTGGATGTCGAACAAGTTCTTGGACGACTATTTCCACAAGCCCGGCACGCCAGGCGGGCTCTGATCGAGCCATGACCGGCGCGCGAAAGCGCGCCGGCACCTCCTCTTCGAGCGCCCAAGAGGAGCCAGCCCTGCCAGCCGCGATGGACAAGCTGGTCGACCCGGCGGCTGCCGTTGCTCGGCGCCGGGTACGAGTTCACCGAAGGCCCGGTCTGGGATGCAGCCGAGGGTGCCTCTACTTCAGCGACATTCCCGGCGACGCCCGGTGGCGCTGGACCGAGAGCGCGGGATGCGGCTCGAGCTGCGCCCGACCTTCAAGGGCAACGGTATGGCGTTCGATCTCGACGGCAACTTGCTCGTCTGCGAGCAGGTCTCGAGCTGCCTCGTGCGTTTTCGGCGCGACGGGCGTCGAGAGCTTGTCGCCTTCCACTACGGCGGCACGTATTTGAACAGCCCGAACGACGTGGTCGTGCGTGCGACGGCTGGATCTACTTCACCGATCCCGATTACGGTCGCTGGAACGACTGGATCGGCTGCGAGCGGAGCCGCCTGCTCGGCTTCCGCGGGGTGTTCCGCGTGCACGCGGAGGAGGTGTCGGCGACCTCGAACTGCTCGTCGGCGAGGACGAGTTCGACCAGCCGAACGGGCTCTGCTTTTCGCCCGACGAAAGCCTCCTCTACGTCAACGACTCGGCGCGCCCGCAACATCAAGGTGTTCGACGTCGCGCCGGACGGCTCGCTGGGCCCCGCCCGTATGTTCGCCGAGGGGATCGGCAGCGGCGTGCCGCGCGAGGGCAACGTCGACGGGATGGAGTGCGACGAGCTCGGCAACGTCTGGGTCACGGGGCCCGGTGGCGTGTGGGTATATACCCCGGCGGGCGAACTGCTCGGCGTCGTCGCGACACCCGAGGTCTGCGGGAGCCTCGCGTGGGGCGGCGACGACATGCGCTGGCTGTTCCTGACGACCACGACGACCTTCCACGTCGTGAGGACTCTTGTCGGCCCCGCCCCTCTCCCTCCGGGCAGCTGACGCCTCGTGACGGACCATGACGCCACCCTCGCCCTGCGTCTGCGACGGCTCGAGGACATCGAGGAGATTCGCGGGCTGCTCGAGCGCTACGCACTCTGCCTCGACCGTGCCGACTTCCACGGGTACGCGGCGCTGTTCGCGCGGGACGGCGAGCTCGCGGCGCAACTCGGAGGCGCCAAGGGGCGCGAGGCGATCGAGGCGCTGCTCGAAGCGACCATCGGGCCCTCGCTGCCCACCCGCCGCAAGGCCTTTCATCTGATCGCGGGGCCGACGATCGCCGTCGACGGCGACCGCGCGACGTCCCGCGTGCTCTGGATCTATCTCACACACGACGACGAAGGAGCACCGATGATCCTGCAGTCCGGGCACTACGATGACGCCCTCGTCCGCGAGGACCGTGCCTGGCGCTTTGCTCGACGGGAGATCAGCCGCGACTTCGGGGTCTCCCCGCTCGACCGCTGATGAGCGCCGATCTGGAGACCCGAGTCCGGCGCCTCGAGGATCGCGAGCAGATCTGGCAGCTCATGCTCGAGTACCGCCGCCAGCTCGACCGCCGCGACTTCGCCGCCTACTCGCGGCTGTTCACGGATGACGGCGAGTGGGCCGGCAATCTGGGGATCGCGCGCGGGCCGGCCGAGATCGAGCAGCTGCTGATCAGGACGCTCGAGAGCTGGACAGGGGAGGCCAGCTCACATCTCCACCTGGTCGACAACGCCGAGATCCACGTTGACGGCGACACCGCGACGGCGGAGAGCACCTGGGTATACATCACTCGGGAGGGCTTCGGACGCCCGGTGCTCTCGTTGATCGGCCGCTATCAGGACGTGATCGTGCGCACCGGCGGGGGCTGGCGGTTCAAGCGGCGGGTCGCCTACTGCGACTTCCCGTACGACGAGCTGAGCCTTCCCGAGAGCTGACGAGTGGATCTCAGCGGCGAGGCGTGGCTCGATGCGCTCGTCGCGCGGATCGTGCCTTCCGACGACGGCACGCCCGGCGCGCGTGAGGCGGGCGTTGCCCGGTACGTCGGTCAGAGGCTGTCCGAGGATGACGGAACGGCCGGCGAGCTATGGCGGCGCGGATCGGCAGCCCTCGAGGCGGCCGCGCGCTCAACCGGCGCCACGTCATTCGCCGGGGCGCCGGTGCGCGGCGGGAGGAGAAGGCGCTCGCCGCGATCGACGCCGACACCGACCTGGCCGGGTTTCTCGACCTGGTGATCGGGCTCGTCCGCGAAGGGATGTTCGCCGATCCCGCCCACGGTGGCAACGACGACGGGATCGGCTGGGCGCTGATCGGCTACCCGGGACCGCGGGCGTCGTGGACCGAGAACGAGCAGGAGTTGACGTGACTGGCGACGGGGCCGATGTCGTGCTGATCGGCCTCGGCGGAGCCGGTGCCGTTGCGGCTCATGTCCTCACACAACAGGGGGCCGAGGTGCTCGCCCTCGAGGCGGGCGGGTTCGTGGGAAGCGGGGAGGCCCGCTTCGACGAGCTCGAGAACGACGTCCGCCTCCGCCTCGCGCGCCCGAAGGCGGCCGGTGAGCTACCGACGTTCCGCGGCGCGCCGGGCGAGCTGGCGAAGGCTTCTCCCTGGCCAATGGCGATGGGAAACGGCGTCGGCGGGTCCACGACCCACTATCCGGGTTTGAGCGGGCGACTCGCACCCTGGAACTTCGAGTCACGTAGCGCGACCATCGCCCGGTACGGCTGCTCGCGGCTGCCCGCAGGCTCGCTGCTCGAGGACTGGCCGCTCTCCTACGACGAGCTCGAGTCGTTCTACGGGAAGGTGGAACACGAGCTCGGTGTGTCGGGGCGTCCCACCAGCCCGTACGACGGGGCGCGAACCACCGACTACCCGCTCCCACCGCTGCGGCGATCGGGATGGAACAGACTCACAGCCACTGCCGCCCGGCGTCTCGGCTGGCATCCCTATCCGGCTCCGGTCGCGCTCAACTCCGAAGCATTCAAGGGTCGGCCCGCGTGCACCTACTGCGGGTTCTGTACCAACAACGTCTGCCATGTGGACGCCAAGGGCTCGACCGACGCCACGCTCGTACCGCAAGCGCTCGCAACGGGGCTCCTGCGAGTGGTGACGGGCGCCTGCGTGAGCGAGCTCGTGGTTGATGGGGACGGCACCCTTTCCGGTGTGCGGTACATCGCGAATGGCACGGAGCAGGTCGCCTCGGGCCGCGCGTACCTCCTCGCCGGGTTCGTCTATGAGAACACGCGTCTCCTGTTGCTCTCGCGGTCGGCCGCCTTCCCGCAGGGCCTCGCGAATGGCGCCGGGCAGGTTGGGCATCACTATCTTGCGCACCTCACGCCCTTTGTGTTCGGGCACTTCCCCGGCACGAGGTTGAACGTCTGGAGCGGGCCGTGGTCGCAGGCGACCTGCGTGGACGACTGGAATGCCGACAATCACGACCACCGCGACCTCGACTTCGTCGGGGGCGGGATGCTCACAGCGGGGCAGGAGCTGAAGCCGATCGCCATCGCCTCGACGCCGCCTCCGCCCGGCGTTCCCCGCTATGGATCTGGCTGGAAGTCGTGGCTGCGCGAGGCGGCGCAGTCGCTCGGTTTGGCCGTGGCCCAGACGGAGTGCTTCCCCTACGAGCACAACCGACTCGACCTCGATCCCGACGCTCGTGACCCGTTCGGTCGACCTGTCGTGCGCGTGACCTTCAGCCCGGGCGAGAACGAGCTCCGCGCGACGTCGTTCCTCCGAGCCAAGCTCGAGGTCTGGCTCCGGGAGGCCGGTGCCGACACGGTGTGGTCATCGGACAAGCCGTTCTACGAAACCCGTCATGCATACGGCGGCACCCGGATGGGTGTCGACCCCGGGACGTCGGTAGTTGACACGTATGGCTTCGCTCACGAGGTACCAAACTTGGGCATCCTGGGTGCTTCGGTGTTCCCGACGTCGGGCGGAGTCAACCCCACGCTCACGGTGCAGGCGCTCGCCTGGCGCACCGCCGAGTACCTCGCCGGGCAGTTTCGCACCGCAACTATCGGATAGCATTTGCTATAGGAAATTCGGCGGAGAAAGGGTGGAAATGGCACCGGACGAGCTTCTGGCGAAGGGCATCGCGATCAAGGAGGAGATGTGGGGTCCGTCGCACGGTTGGGCGAAGCTCGAGCGTTGCACGGACTTCAACAGGGAGTTCGAGGAGCTTGTTGCCAAGTACTGCTTCGCCGAGGTCTGGGGGCGTGAACACATTCCGCGTGGGACGCGGAGTCTGCTCACCATTGCGATGCTGGTGGCGCTTGGACGCTCCCACGAGGTGCGTATCCACGTCGAGGCGGCGATCAACAACGGCGCCACGAAGGAGGAGATCCGCGAGGTGCTGATCCACGCCGCCATCTACTGCGGGGTGCCGGCAGCCGTGGACGGGTTCCGAAACGCGATGGAGATGCTCGATCAGATGGGCGCCGCATGAAGCAGGTCGGTTTCATCGGCCTCGGCATGATGGGGTGGCCCATGGCACTGAACGTGGCGCGCGCGGGCTTCCCGCTGACGGTTTACGATGCCGACCCGGAGCGGGCCGCTGCGTTTGGTGGGGAGGTCGAAGCGGTGGCCGGGGGCGGGCCGGAGGCCGTTCGCTACATCTGCCGTCGTGGTGACGATGCTTCCCGACGACGCCGCCGTGCGGCGGCGCCATCGACTGGAAGGGCGCCCTCGGGCCGAGCTGCCGCAGGTTCCGTCGTGGTCGACATGAGCACGTCCAATCCGAAGGGCACAGGTCTCGCGCGGCGCGTCGCGGAGCGTGGCGGTCGTCGATGCCCGGTGTCCGGCGGCATCGCACGGCGGGGACGGGCACGCTGACGCTGATGGTCGGCGGCGACGACGAGGCCGTCGAGCCCGCCCGGCCGGTGCTCGAGATGCTCGGCGAGAAGCTGTTCCGTACCGGCCGCTCGGTTCCGGGCACGCGATGAAGGCGCTCAACAACTTCGTGGGCGGAGCGGCCTACGCCGTCGTGGTGGAGGCGCTCGACGATCGGCGGGCGGTTCGGGCTCGACCCGCAGACGATGATCGACGTGATGAACGCGTCGACCGGCCGGGGCTTCAACACGGAGGTGGTGGTCAAGGATCATGTGCTCACGGGCGCGTACCACCGGAGTTCGCGCTCGGGCTTCTCGCCAAGGATGTCGGGATCGCCGCGCGCTCGCTCCGGCCGGGGTCGACTCGCCGTGACCGGCCTCGGCGAGCGCCGGGCGGCGGCTGCGCGGGGCTCGGCGCGGCGGCCGATCACTCCGAGGCGCACAAGCAGTGGTGGGACGCGGACTGGCCGCGGGAAGGCGCGCAGCGGGGCCGAGACACGTCGCCGACGACTGACGATGCGATGAGGCTGCCAGCGAAGACGGAGAGCTGACCAAGCAGGAGCGCGTCTACCGCGCGATCCGCGAGCGGATCCTGAGCGGCGCCTACGGCCCGGGCTACCGCGTCGTGATCGACGCCCTCGCCGAGGAGTTCGGGGTCTCGGCGCTGCCGGTGCGCGAGGCGATCCGGCGTCTCGAGGCCGAGGGTCTGGTCGTCTACCGGCCGAACGCCGGCGCCCAAGTCGCCCCCGCCGATCCGCGGCGTCTTCAGGAGGAGATGGCCGTGCTGGCGGTGCTCGAGGGCTACGCCACCGCGCTCGCCGCGCCGCACTCGGACGAAGGGCGTCGGCGGCTGCGGGCGATCAACGGGATATGGCGGCGGCGATCGAGCGGCTCGACTCGCTCGCGTTCGGCCGGTTGAACCAGGAGTTCCACGGGGTGATCTACGAGCGCTGCCCCAACGCGGCGCTCGTCGAGCTGCTCCCAGACGTCGCCCGCCGGCTCGACGCGATCCGGCGGACGGTCTTCGTCCAGATCCCCTACCGCGGGGCCGAGTCGGTGCGGAGCACCGCGGGCTGATCGAGCTGATCGCGCGGGCGCGCCCCCGGCCGAGATCGAGGCGGCCGCGCGCGAGCACAAGCTGCGCACGGTCGAGAGCTTCCGCGCCTGGCAGCGCGAGCACGAAGCGGCCTACGCCCTGAGCCGTCGACGGGGGGCATCAGGGCTCGCGGGCGAGCAGCTCCGCCACCCGCCGCTGCGCCTGCTCGCGAGCGCCGCGAGCGGCTCGCGGCGAACCGAGGCGATCAGGCCCAGCCGCTCCATGACCCACTTGGCGGGCACCGGGTTGGTCTCGGCGAAGGCGGCGTCGACCAGCGGGTGCAGGTCGTAGTGCAGCGCCGGGCGCGCGGCGTGGTCGCCCGGCCACGAAGGCGTCGTACAGCTCGGCGACGGGTCGCGGCGCGAAGTTGCCGACGCAGCTGAGGTGCCCGCGGCCGCCGAGGGTGAGCATCGGGTAGCAGAGCAGCTCGATCCCCGACAGCGCGATGAAGTCGGTGCCGCACTCGTCGAGCACGTAGGAGACGTGCTCGAAGTCCTTGCGTCGTCTCCTTGATGCCGACGATGTTGTCGAAGTCGCGGCGCAGCCGGCCGACCGTCGCCGGCGTGATGTCGACCGCGGCCCGGATCGGGACGTTGTAGACGATGATCGGCAGGTCGGGAACTCGCTGCGCGACGCGCGCGTACCAGTCGTAGAGGCCCTGCTGCTGCGGCGCGCCGTAGTACGGGGTGACGACGAGCGCGGCCGCGGCGCCGAGCCGCTGCGCCTCGGCGGTCAGCTCGAGCGTCTCGTCCATCAGGGCGGTGCCGGTGCCGGGCAGGAACGGGACGCGGTCGTCGATCGCGTCGGCGGCGGCGTCGCATCACGGCGATCCGCTCGGCGAGGTCTGCGAGGTCGGCTCGCCGGTCGAGCCGCCGACCGAGATGCCGTGCGACCCCTGCTCGAGCTGCCAGTCGATCAGCGCGGTGATCGCTCGAGGTCGAGCGCTCCGTCGGCGTGGAACGGCGTCACGAGCGGCGTGATCGCGCCGCGGATAGCTGCCGGGTCGGCGGCGAACTGGCTGACGTCACTCTTCTGGCTCGCTCTGCGCGGGCGGCGCGCCAGGCCTCGAACTCGGGCCGGCGCGCTCGGCTGCGAGCGGGTAGACCGTCGCGACCGACTCGCCGGCCTGCACGCGCTCGAGCGCCCACGCCTCGCGCTCCTCCTGCTCGAGCGCGTCGCGGGCGACCTCCTCGGCCAGCGCCGCGGGGAGGACGACGACGCCCTCGGCGTCGCCGACGATCACGTCGCCGGGCATGACGAGCACGCCGCCGCAGGCGATCGGGACGTTGCGACTCGAGCGGGTAGTGCAGCAGCCCGAGCACGGCGGCATGCGGCGGCCTGGTAGTAGGTCGGGATCTCGAGGTCGCGCGACGGCCGGGCTGTCGCGCAGCCCGCCGTCGGTGACGATGCCCGCCGCGCCGCGCGCGAGCGCGCGCAGCGGCGAGGATGTCGCCGATCGTGCCGGCCCCGGCTCGCCGCGCGCGTCGATGACGAGCACCTCGTCCGGGGCCGATCGACTCGATCGCGCGCTTCTGCGCGTTCAGCTGCGCCGTGTCGGCGGCGCGGACGTCCTCGCGCAGCGGCCACGTAGCGCAGCGTGTAGGCGTAGCCGAGCAGCCGCAGGTCGGGCCGCGTCGGGCGCGAGGCCCGCCCATGAAGGTGTTGCGGATCCCGCGCTTGCGCAGCTGCGACGGTCAGCGTCGCGGTCGAGACGCTGCGCAGCTCGCTTCGCGCCGTCGGAGAGCTCGACCGCGCGCGGTGGCGTTGACCCGAGCGCGGCGGCGCGCATCGCCGGCGAGACCTTCGGCTGCGCGCCGAACGCGAGCGGGGCGATCCTCGCGCCTCGACGATCGTGCTGCGACACGGATCCGACGCCGTCGAGCTCGACCTCGACGACGTCGCCGGGCTCCACCGGCCGTGATCCGGCGGGCGTGCCGGTGAGGATCACGTCGCCCGGCTCGAGCGTGATGAAGCGCGACAGGTCGGCGACGAGGAGCCCGAACGGGAAGATCAGGTTCGCCGTCGAGTCCTCCTGCACGACCTCGCCGTTGACGCGCGTGCGCAGCGTCGAGCGCGCCCGGGTCGACCTCGCCGCACGGCGCGACGGCTGGCCGAGCGGCGTGAAGCCGTCCTGGCCCTTGGCCAGCACGTTCGAGCCGCGGTCGGCCCAGCGGAAGTCGTAGACGCCGAAGTCGTTCGCCGGCGCGACCCAGCCGATGTGCGTCGAGCCGTCCCGCCGGCGTGACGTGGCGCGCCGGCGTCCAATGATGATCGCGATCTCGCCCTCGAACGCGAGGAGTTCGGCGCCGGCTGGGCGCGTCACGGTGTCGCCGTCGCGGCGAGCGAGGAGGGCGGCTTGAGAAAGTAGGAGGGGACTTCCGGCGTCCGGCCGCGCTGCTCCGCGCGGCTGCGGTAGTTGAGGTGGACGGCGATGATCTTCGTCGGGGGCGGCGGCGCCATGACCGTTGATGATATAGGCCCGCGAGTGGATCTATATGTTTTCATACCAAATCCTCAGCGGGAAAGGTGGCGTTACGATGTCGTATTCCGTCCGAGCCGACAATCTCGGCAGCTTGCTGCGGCCGCGGTACCTGCTCGATGCGCGCGAGCAGAACCTGACTCGGGAACAGCTGCGTGAGGTCGAGGATCGCGCGATCGTGGAGGCGTTGCAGCTCCAGGAGGAGACCGGGCTGCCCATGGTCACCGATGGCGAGTACCGCCGCCGGTTCTTCTTCTCGACGATCGAGGTTCTCTTCGACGGCATCGACCCGATGGGCTTCACGCGTCATCACAGGGACACGGACGGCGTGCAGCATGCGCTGCGGACTCCGACGCCGGTGTCTCGGCTGTAGCGGCGTGGCACGCTGCTCGAGGAAGAGGTCGCCTTCACGCCGGCACACACGAGCTCGTGGAGCAAGGTGACGATGCCGCCGCCGTCGATGCTGGTGAAGTACTTCAAGGACGGGGTCTCGGACCGGGCCTACGCGGATCGTGACGAGTACCTGGAGCACCTGATGACGCTGCTGAACGAGGACGCGCGCATGCTGGCCGCGGCGGGCGTGTACGACATCCAGCTCGACGCGCCGCACTACGCCTACATCCAGAAGCTGCGTCGCGGGGTGACCGATCGCAACAAGACGCTGGAGCAGCTCGTCGGGATCGACAACCGCGTGCTCGATGGCGTGGAGGGCGTCATCAAGTCGATGCACATCTGTCGTGGCAACGACCGCAGTCGCTTCACCGGAACCGAGCCCTACGACGAGTTCGCCAACTCGATCTTCCCACGCGTGCGCCGACCGGCTGCTGCTGGAGTACGACGACGAGCGCTCGGGCGGCTTCGAGCCGCTGCGCCACGCCCGCGACGACCAGACCGTCGTGCTCGGTCTGCTGACGACGAAGCGCTCCGACATGGAGCCCGAGTCCGAGATCAGACAGCGGATCGAGGAGGCCAGCCGCTACGTCCCGCTCGAGCGGCTCGCGCTCTCCACGCAGTGCGGCTTCAGCTCGAACGCGGTGGGCAACGAGATCACCGTCGAGGCGCAGCGCGAGAAGCTCGAGCTCGTTGTGCGCGTCGCCACCGACGTGTGGGGCGCAGCCTGAGCCGCGTCAGCGACTCACCGGCCGCTCGGATGCACACGATCTTCGAGCGGCGTGCAGTCCCAGGTGCCGAAGCGGATCTGCTTGAACCACGGCGGTAGGACGATCGCGCCGGTCTCGATACGGCCCATCAGGTGCTGCCGCAGGTCGGCGATGCTGCCCTCGTAGTCGTACGCGGCAAGGTGGGTGAAGGTGGCCTCGCCGTCGGCGACGACGCCATCGAGCCCGTAGCGTTGCGCGCTCAGGAAGCCGGGTGTCTGGATGTTCTCGCGGACGTGCGCGTGATACCAGTGGTCGTACTCTTCCGTGGACACGCCGGGAGGCGGAGCGCTGAACACGAGGTACTGGCGATCGGTCATCTCGTTCACGCTCCCGGCTTGGCCGCGCGTCGACCGATCGGGACGGCGTTCCACGAGGCGAAGGTGGCGCCCGGGAACCAGGTCGGGAGCTTCATGTTGGGCACCTCGGCGTCGAGGCCCTCCATCACTTTGGCGGTGTCTCCCTCCATCTCGTACAGCGACAGGTAGCGGAAAGGCAGGTCGAGCCCGTGTGTGTCACGGCGGGCTCGAGCTTGTAGCGCTGTGCCGACACGAATCCGGGAACGACGAGGATCTCGTCGAGGTGCGGGTCGTACCAACCGTTGAACTCTTCGTCGGTGATCTCGGGAGGCGGAGAGCTGTAGACGAGGTGCAGGTTGCGCGGCAACGCGGTTCTCCCTTCGCAGGTCAGGCCATCACGTCGGAGCGGGCGGTGCGCTCGTCCACGTTGGCGTCGAACGTGTCGGCGTCACGCTCCGTCGGGTCCGAGCAGGACGCTGACGACTCGTCGTACCAGCTGTCGGGCGCCCTGGCGCCCCAGAAGGAGCGGCAGCGGATGTCGGAGACCGACCAGCGCAGGGGCTCGAGGTCGGGGTCGCCGGTGTAGTAGTCGCACGCGTAGAGCTCGATGCGGTGGCCGTCGGGGTCGCGCAGGTAGACGAAGAACGCGTTCGAGACGCCGTGCCGGCCCGGGCCCGCGCTCGATCGACGGCTGCGAAGCCGGCGGCCGCGAGCTGGTCGCACGCGCGCAGCACCCCGAGCGGGCTCGGCGACGTAGAAGCCGAGGTGGTGCAGGCGCGGGCCGCGCCCGGCGGTCAGCGCGACGTCGTGCACGGTCGGCTTGCGCGTGAGCCAGGCGCCGGTGAGCCGCTCGTCGTCGCCGTCGGTGGAGATGTACTCGGTGCAGCGGAAGCCGAGCTCCAGCCAGAAGGCGAACGTCTCCTCCACCTGCGGGCTGTGCAGGTTGAAGTGGTCGAGCCGCATCACGGGCGCGCCGCGCTGGAGGTCGAACCGCTGCAGCTGGGTCTCGAAGCGCTCGATCTCGTGGAAGAACTCGAGCGGGAAGCCGAACGGGTCCCAGACGCGCAGCGCCGCGGCCCATGCCGAGGTGGTCGCCGTCGACCCGGCGCGTCGACGCAGCCGCGCCGCGTCGAAGTCGGCCTCGATCGGGTCGAGGTCGGCGTTCGAGCGGACGCGGAAGGAGAGCCGCTCGACGCCGACCGCGGTCGCGCTCGGCGCAGGACGAGCGAATGGTGCACCCGCTCCTCCCAGCCGCGCAGGTAGAGGGCGTCGCTCGGTGCGCGCGCGTGACGACGCAGCCCGAGCAGGTCGACGTAGAACCGCTCCGAGAGCGTCGAGGTCGGAGACGTGCAAGCTCCGCGTACGCGGCGCGCATGATGTCGAACGGCGGGCGTCCCGGCCCTCGTGCGCGACCAGCTCGGCTGCAGCGGCTCATCGCGGCTACTCCTCGTCCGCCGAGCCCGAGCCGCGGGATGTGGTCCGTGCCGAGCGCGACGTGGACGATCTCCGTGTCGCAGTAGAAGTCGAAGGCGTAGTCGCCGCCCTCCAGGCCGATGCCGGAGCGCTTGACGCCGCCGAACGGCGTTCGCAGGTCGCGGACGTTGTGCGAGTTGATCCAGCACATGCCCGTCTCGATCGCGTGGGCGACGCGATGCGCGCGCGCGAGGTCGCTCGTCCAGACGTACGCGGCCAGGCCGTACTGCGTCGCGTTGGCGAGGCGGATCGCCTCCGTCCTCGTCGTCGAACGGCATCGCCACGAGCACCGGCCCGAAGATCTCCTCCTGGAAGACCCGCATCGTCTCGTCGACGTCGGCGATCACCGTCGCCTGCAGGAAGTTGCCGCGCTCGAGGCCCGGCGGGCGGCTCGCCGCCGGCGAGGATGCGCGCCCCCTGCTCCCGAGCCGAGTCGATGTACCCGAGCACCCGCTCGTAGTGCTCGGCGCGTGATCAGCGGGCCGAGCTCGGTTCGCGGGTCGAACGGGTCGCCGACGCGGATCCTGCGGGCGCGCTCCGCGACCGCCGTCCACCACCTGCTCGTAGAGCGGCCGCTCGACGAGGAGGCGCGACCCGGCCGTGCAGCGCTGGCCGTTCATGGTGAAGATCTGCGCCAGCGCCGCGTCGACCGCCAGCTCGGGATCGGCGTCGGCGAAGACGACGACCGGCGACTTGCCGCCGAGCTCGGCGGACACGCGCTTCAGCGTCGGAGCGCCGGCGGCGATGATCTTCTGCGCCGGTCGTCGTCTCCCCGGTGAAGCAGATGAGGTCGACGCCGGGGTGGGCGGAGAGCGGTGCGCCGGCCGTCTCGCCGAACCCGTGCACGACGTTGAACACCCCGGCCGGCAGCCCGGCCTCGGTCGACGACCTCCGGCGAGCAGCGTGGCCGAGAGCGGCGACCACTCGGCCGGCTTCAGCACGACCGTGTTGCCGGCGGCGAGCGCGGGCGCGAGCCGCCAGGTCGTGAGCATCAGCGGCGCGTTCCACGGCATGATCAGCCCCGCGACGCCGACCGGCTTGCGGATCGTGTAGTTGAGGAACTCGTCGCCGACCTGGAACGAGCGGCCGTGCAGCTCGGTCACGACGCCGGCGTAGTAGTCGAAGTTCTGCGGCCGCGCGCGCGGCGAGGCCGCGCATCTGCGCGATCGGCATGCCGATGTCGCAGGACCTCGCGCTCGACCAGCTCCTCCGCGTTCTCCCGGATGCCTCGGCGATCCGGCGGAGCACGGCCGCGCGCTCGGCCGCCGTTCAGCCTCGGCCAGGGGCCGTCGTCGAAGGCTGCGCGCGCCGCCCGGACGGCGCGCGTCGACGTCGGCGTCTCGCCCGTCGCAGACCTCGGCGAGCACCTCGTCCGTCGCGGGATCGACCGTGTCGAACGTCCGGCCGGCGATACTCTCGACCGGAAGGCGCCGCCGATGAAATGGCGCTGCAGCGGCAGGGCTGGATCGCCGCTGGCGGTGCGTGGGTCACTCCGCACGGGAACCTCGGACATCGCTCCGGATCATATACGATTTCCGCTTTGATCAGCGCCCCAAACGGAGGTAGGCGTGGACACACTCGAGCGGCTGGTGGCGATCAAGGACATCGAGGATCTGATCGCGCGCTACGCGATCTCCTTCGACGACAAGGACTGGAGCACCTTCGCCACGCTGTGGACCGTGGACGCGGTGTTTGAGGTGGAGGGGACAGGTGCGTTCGTGGGCCGAGACGAGCTGTTGCGGTTTCTCACGACCTGTCTGCCGGCTGACTACAGCGGCAAGCACATGAACAGCCCGCCACTCGTCGAGCTTGCCCCGGACGGTCAGTCGGCAATCGCCCGCACCGATGTCGTCTGGATTCCGCACAATTTCGCCAACCAGATTGTCGGGCGGTACACGGACGAGGTGGTCAAGCAAGACGGCCGCTGGTTGTTCCGACGCCGGTCAGAGACCCCCGTGGACTTCCGGCCGGGTCCGCCACCGATGTCGGACGATGCGGTTCGAGTGAGCGGCTCGACGATGCCTCCGGCAGCAGTCGAGGAGGTGGGCCGGGGGAGCGTCCCCGACCAGCCTCCTCGGCCCCTTTGAGCCATCGAGACGTCGTTCGTGCAGCCCGGCGAGCTCCCGCGCCTGCCATCCCGGTGGCGGCAGGGGCTTCAGCCTGGGATCCGCAGCTCTTCGAGACTGTCATGTCAGGCGGTGGGAAACGCGCCGAGGTAGAGTCGCCGCGCATGACGCCCTTCGACGCGGTCTTCGTCGGTTCCGGGATCAACGCCCTCACGGGTGCCGCGCTGCTCTCCCAGTCCGGCTGGCGCGTCTGCGTGCTCGAACGCTCCGACCGGCTCGGGGGCTGCATCTACACCTCCGACCAGCTCACGCTTCCCGGGTTCACCCACGAGGTCCTGGCGTCGTGGCATCCGCTGTGGACGGGCGGTGCGGCCTACGCGGAGCTCAAGCCGGAACTCGATCGTCGGGGCCTGGAGTACCTGAACACCGAGCTTCCAACCGCCTCCGCCTTCCCCGACGGCTCGGCCGCTTTGCTCCACACAGACCATGCAGCCAACATCGCCGAGCTCGATCGGCACGCCACGGGGGACGGTGCCCGCTGGGACGCGTTCTTCAACGGCTTCATGGCCAACGCCGACCTCTCCTTCGGCCTGCTCGGGACCGAACTGTGGTCGGGCTCCGGTCTCGCGCTCGGCCGCAAGGCCTACAGGCGCCTCGGCCGGCGCGGTACGCTCGCGTTCGCCGGGACGACGCTGGTCACCGCGCGAGACTGGCTCACGGCCACCTTCCGGTCGGAGGAGGCACATGGCCTGCTTGCGCCGTGGGTCTTGCACACCGGGCTCGGTCCCGATCAGGCCGTCTCGGGGTTCATGACCCAGGTGATCGCAGCCGCCCTGGAGCTGGGCGGGATGCCGGTGCCGCGCGGCGGTGGCCGCATGCTCGTCGAGGGTCTGGCCGGAATCGTGCAGGATGCCGGGGGCGAGGTGCGGTCAGGCGCAGACGTCGAGCGCGTGACGGTGGGCGAAGGGAGAGCGACAGGCGTGCGACTCGCCGGCGGCGAGACCGTCCAGGCGACCCGCGCGGTGGTGGCCGGGGTGACGCCGACGCAGCTCTACGGCCGGCTCCTCGGCCCGGGGGACGCGCCGCAGGCGGTGTCGGAGGCCGCCGCCCGCTACCGCTACGGCCGCGGCGAGATGCAGATCCATCTCGCGCTCGACGCTCCGCCGCAGTGGAAAGGCCCGCAGGCATCCGAGCTGGCGCGCTGCCCGCTCGTCCACGTGACCACAGGTCTCGACGGCGTCTCGCGCGCGGTCAACGAGGCCGAGCGCGGCCTGCTGCCCGCCCGCTCCACGATCGCCGTCGGCCAGCCGTGCGCGCTCGACCCCAGCCGAGCGCCCGACGGCAAGTGGATCCTCTGGCTGCAACTGCAGGAGCTGCCCGCCGGACGCGTCAAGGGAGACGCCGCTGGCGAGATCGACACCGGTGACGGCACGTGGACCGAGGGCCTGCGGGAGCGCTACGCCGATCGCATCGTCGAGCGTCTGTCCGCGTCGCTGACCAACCTGCGGGAGACGACGCTGAAGCGCGTTGTCCTCTCCCCCGCCGACCTCGAGCAGCTCAACTGCAACCTCGTCGGCGGCGACATCTACGGCGGCTCGTGCGGGCTCGACCAGAACCTCCTGTGGCGGCCCCTCGCCGCCACGCCGGGGCACTCGACCCCGGTCGAGAACCTGCACCTGATCGGCGCGAGCACCCATCCCGGCCCGGGACTCGGCGGTGGCTCGGGCTACCTGGTGGCCAAGGAGCTGACGCGGCCCGGCCTGGCGCGACGGCTGGCGTCAAGGCTCCCCGGCCGCTCATGATCTCCGACCTCGAGCTCCTGCGCGCCGCGGCGCACCACGCGATCGACTACGCGGGCACCGTCGACCAGCGACCCGCCGCGCCCACGAACGCTGCGGTGGCTGCCCTCACGGCGCTGGACGAGGCGCTCCCGGAGGACGGCGAGCCCGCGCCGAGCACCCTCGAGCTCCTGCACGAGATCGGCGGCCCCGCCACCATGGCCACCACAGGCCCCCTCTACTTCGGGTTCGTCAACGGCGCCACCTACCCCATCGCGCTCGGCACGGCATTCCTCACGAGCGCCTGGGACCAGAACGCGGCGCTACCCGTGATGTCGCCGGCGGCGGCCGCCGTCTACGACATCGCCAGCCGCTGGCTCGTCGACCTGCTGTGCCTCCCGCCCGACACCGAGACCGCGTTCGTCACCGGTGCCACCGTCGCCAACGCGAGCTGCCTCGCCGCCGCCCGCGACGCGCTCCTCGCCGACGCCGGCTGGGACGCCCAAGCCGACGGGCTGTTCGGGGCCCCGCCGATCCAGGTCGTGATCGGCGAACGGGCCCATTCGACGCTGCGGAAGTCTCTGGGCCTGGTCGGGCTCGGCCGTGACCGCGTGACGATCGTGCCCTCCGACGACCAGGGCCGGATGCGCTCCGACCAGCTTCCCGACGTGAACGGCCCCGTACTGGTGTGCGCGCAGGCAGGTGAGGTGAACTCCGGGGCCTTCGACCCGTTCCACCCGATCGCCGACTGGGTCGCCGAGCGGGACGGCTGGTTGCACGTCGACGGCGCGTTCGGGTTGTGGGCGCTGGCCGACCCGACGCGCTCCGGACTCGTGGCGGGGCTCGACCGCGCCGACTCCTGGGCCACCGACGGGCACAAGTGGCTGAACGTGACCTACGACTGCGGGATCGCCTTCGTCAGACGCCCGGGCGCTCTACGGCGCACGTTTGCCGCCGCCGCCGGCTACCTGCCGCCCGACAACCGCTTCGAGGCGATGCACCATACGCCTCAGTCCTCGCAGCGGGCCCGGCAGTTCGAGGTGTGGGCGGTGCTCCGCACGCTCGGCCGGACCGGCGTTGCGGCGCTCATCCAGCGGACATCGGACGTGGCGGTGGGCATCGCCGCACGTCTCGGCGAGGCCGGTTTCGCGGTGCTGAACGAGGTCGTGCTCAACCAGGTGCTGGTCCGACTCGAGGACGGACCGACGACAGAGGCTCTGATCGCCGAGATCCAGACGGACGGGCGCATCTGGTGCGGGCCGACGCAGTGGCGCGGGGGGACGGCGATGCGGATCAGCGTGTCGTCGTGGAAGACGACCCCGGCCGACGGTGAGCGCGCAACGGACGTGATCCTCGAGTGCGCGGAGCGCGTCCAGCGGCGACGGAAGAACCGCGGATGAAGGCGGAGCGGGACTTCCGGCCGACACCGCCCTCGCGGAGCTGGCGCCGAGCTTCTTGAGAGGCCGAGCAACCATCTAGGAGCGCCGGAGGCCGATCGCCGGCGGGATCGCCAGCAGGCCGACGAACGCCAGCACCCACATGCAGGCCGTCGTTCCGTGCGCGTCCGCCAGCAGGCCGAGCAGCGCCGTGACCCCCGACCCGATGCCGATCGACATCCCGAGCACCACCCCGGCGGCGAGCGCGAGATGCCGGGGGATCGCCTGCTGCGCCACGACCACCAGGGGGTAGAAGTAGATGCCCCCCAGGAAGCCGATCACGGGAGCGACCACGAAGACGCCCACCACCCCGGTGATCGGAAGCAGGAACGTCAGCGGCGTGGCCAGCAGGAGCCCGTACGAGACCACGAGCCCGAACCCATGACGGTCGGCCATCCGTCCGCCCACGATCGTGCCGGCGAGACCCGAGAGGAAGAACACGGTCACGGCAGCGCTGGCCGTGGTCTTGCTCTGATCGAGGGCGTCGATCATGTACAGGGGGATGAAGGTCGAGAGGCCGACACCGACGATGCCGCGAGCCACCGCCCCGCCGGCCGCCAGACCGAATCGCGGCCAATCGCTCGCCGCAGCCGACGCCTGCTCCGCCCGAGCCCGATGGGTGACTTGCCGAAAGCGCGACCTCTCGCTCCAGAGAAAGAGCGCGAGGATCACGATCACGACGCCGACAAAGGCGCTTCCTGCGACGCCGAAGAGCGCCCCGCCGATCGTGGCCAGCACAGGGCCGAGCGAGAAGCCGACGGTGCCGCCGATCGCGAAGACGCTCATGCCCGCGCCGCGCCGCTCACCCGAGACGCGGCTGGCCTGACTGATCGCCTCCGGGTGGAACGCTGCAACTCCCAGGCCGGCGACGAACAGGGCGGTCGCAGACGCCCAGTAGCCGTGGACGAGGCCGGCCACCGCCAGCCCGGAGCCGGCGCAGAGCAGACCGACCGGCATCATCCAGCTGCCGTGTATGCGATCCGCAGCCACGCCGAGTAGGGGTTGCAGCAGCGCGGAGGCCAGGCTGCCGAGGAGCACGAGCACGGTCAGCTGCGAGTACGAGTAGCCACGCTCCTCCCGGAAGAAGGGAAGCAGCGCAGGCAGGGCACCCTGGAACATGTCCGAGCCCACATGCCCGCTCGCCAGCACGAGCAACCCGCGTCGCTCAACTCCCTCCGGGATCACCGCCGCCAGCGCCCTTCTCACGGGTCGCAGCCTACGCGGGTCCCCTCAGACGGTGCCGCGTAGCGCGAGCACGACTCGGACGAAGCGCTTCGTGTCGTCGAAGATCCCGCGCTCACGCACCGCGCGGGCGCCCTGGTACCAGCCGGCGAGCGCCAGCGAGACGTCGCCTTCGAAGTAGTCGAGCTGCCAGCGGAGATAGCGCACACCCGCCTGGACATTGCCGGCCGCGTTCCGCGGAGTCCGTCCGCCGAGCAGCACGGTGTCGACGAACTCCCAGGTCTCCGGCAGGAGCTGCATCACACCGATCGCGCCGACGTTCGACACCACATCGGGCTGGAAGCCGGACTCCATCCAGCCGACGGCCCGGGCCAGTGCGGGGTCGACGCCGTACCTTCCCGCCCAGCTGTCGATGTATCCACGTACCACGGACGGCGGCTCGAAGGGCAGCCCGCCTGCGTGGCGCTTGGCCCTGGTCGGAACGCGGAGCCGCTGTCGCGGCACGAGCACGCTCGTCAGCGTCAGCCCGTTCAGCTCCGCGAGATCGTAGGGACTGACGTGATAGCGGTCGGCGATCACGATGAAACCCTCCCCCGGGGCGACAACGTGGGTGGCACTCGAGCGGGACGTGCGCACCACGACCTTGCCGGGAATGCGAAGCCGCTGGCCGGGAACGATCGTCGAGCGCAGCGTGAGCCCGTTCATCTTCGCCAGCCTGGCGGGCCGAACCCCGTAGCGCCGCCCGATCGTGATGAACCCCTCGCCCGCCATGACGGTGTGGACGAAGGCCTGGGTGTGGGCACGCGATCCGTACGCGTGTGCGACGAGGGCCTGAACGGTCTTGACGCCGACGATCCCGTCGGGGACGAGACCGTTGCGCCGCTGGAAGTCCCTCAGGAAACGCGCCGTCTGGCGAGTGAACCGGCCATCGACGGCGCGGGCCGGCAGACCGACGCTGCGCAGGCGGAACTCGAGCGAGGCCACGTCCCAGCCGACACGACCGACCCATAGTTCGCGTTGGCCGAGGAGCGGCCGCCCGAGCCGTCCCAGAGCGCGGCGGGTGCGGATCCCGACCCGGCCATCCGGCCGAAGCCCTGCGCGGCGTTGCAGGATGCGAATCGCGCTCTGCGTCTGCGGGCCGGCGATGCCGTCGACGGGGCCGCGATAGTGACCCTTGGCGCGGAGCGCGACCTGGAGCGCAGCAGCGCTCGGATTGGCTCCGATGGCGGCAGCCGCCGGGCCGAGCAGAAGGCAGGCGACTACGGCGCCGATGAGCATCCGGCGGAGCATGCGGCCTCTTTCGCCGCTGCCTCCGGAGTTCCTGGGGGCGTGCTACCTGGCGGCGGCGGCTGCGAGCAGGCGGCGAACCAGGTCGGGCTCGAGGCTCTCCCCCGCTCCCTGAGCGCCGTGTACGCGCGCTGCGGTGGCCTTGACGCGCAACTCCTCGACGGTGATCCCTGCCCTGGCAGGCTGGGAGAGCGTCCGCTGCAGGAAGAGCGCCTGATCGAATCCACTGGCCACTGGCATGACCTCACCGTGTGCGGGTGCCCCTCCAACCGCATGCCTCGGAAGGGGGATCTGACGTCCCTCGACGGAGGGGCGTGCACCCATCGCCCACCCTCCCACGCGGCCGGAGCCCACAGCGTCCCAACGCCCAGCGTAGAGCCTATCCCGCTAGCCAGGCGTACTGCGGGGCCCTTCAGGGCCTCGCGAGGAGTGGAAGCTCGACCAGCAATTGCTCATCTGCGGCGGCGAATCCGGCGCTTGTCACGGGACGAGCTCCTGGCGAGGCCCTGAAGGGCCCCGCAGCGCGCCCGGCCTACCGGGGATAGGCCGTTGAGCGGCGGTCCGCGCCACGCTGGTACCAGCATGAAGCGAGCGCGCCATGCGGGCAGAGCCCGCACGTCTGAGACTCCCCGGGTTGGACTCGAACCAACAACCCTCCGGTTAACAGCCGGATGCTCTGCCAATTGAGCTACCGGGGAAGGAGCGCTGGTCAGTGTATCGGCGGCGACCCCCTGCTGTTAACGGTGGCGCAATCCGTCCCCCGGCACCGGAACGTAGGCTGATCGAGATGATGGTGCGCTACCTGATCGTGGCCCTCGTCGCAGCGGTCGCCGCAATCGGTGCGGTGACGGCCGGAGCGTCAGGTGAGACGATTCGCGAGGTGCGGGTCTCGACCCTCGATGGACCGCAGACAAACCCGACGATCACGGTCGATCCGCGCGACGACCGCATCCTCCTCGCCGGCTCCAACAGCGTGTTCGAGGGGGCACAGAGGATCTACTCCTCCACGGACGGCGGCGCGACCTGGCGCAGCAGCACGACCTTCCCCCCGCCGGAGCGGATCGAGGATCGCTGTGCCGCCGACCCGGGTGTCGCCATCGACGCTACGGGGCGCCAGTACTACTCCTTCGACATCGCGGCGCCGTGCCGGCCGGACGGGCCGTACCGCGTCTACGTGATCACGCGCCCCGACGCGCGGGCGGAATGGTCGAAGCCGCTCCAGGTCGCCCGCCTCGGTGGCGCCCGGCTGGACGACAAGCCGGCGATCGCGGTCGACGCGCACCGCTCGAGCCCGCACTTCGGACGCGTCTATGTGGCCTGGGCGCGGCTCAATCGACGGGCCGCGTTCCGCATCATGCTCGCCCATTCCGACGACCAGGGGCAGACCTGGTCGAAGCCCGTCCCGGTCAGCCGCACCGCGCAGGAGGTGAACTACGCCACGGTCGCCGTATCCCGCACCGGCCTCGTCTATGTCGCCTGGACGGACGGCACCAACTTCGGCATCCGGATCGCGCGCTCCACGGACGGCGGCGCCAGCTTCAGCCGCGAGCACGAGGTCGCGGCCTTCACCATCGTCACCATCCCCCACTGCGGCTCGGGCATCGTGATCCCGGCGTTGCCACGCGGCTGCCTGCAAGCCGCCCCAACCGTCGTCGTCGACACGACAACCGGCCGCTACTCGGGACGTGTCTATGTCAGCTACACGGGCACGCACTTCCGCGGCAACCAGGGGACGGCTCTCACGATCTTCGATCCCACGCTCCGTCCCCTCTCCGGGTACCCGATCGGTCATCGCAACCGGATCGTCGCGCCTCCGCAGCCGGGTCGGCCGGCCGACCAGTTCTGGCCCCAGCCGGCGATCGACCACTCCAACGGCACCCTCTGGCTCTGCTACTACGACACCAGGGGAGACCCCGCCCGCAAGCGGGCCCGCTTCTCCTGCACGCTGTCGAAGGATGGCGGCACGTCGTTCAAGAAGCCTGTCGCCGTCGCCACCGTGCCTTCCGATGAAACGCAGCCGGGTGCGATCCGCCAGTACGGCTACTACCAGGGGCTGACCGCCGCGAACGGGGTCGCCCACCCGATCTGGACGGACACGCGGGACGTTCCCTCACACGCGGAGGAGATCTACGCGGCGCGCGTCACCGAGGCTGCGTTCCGGGGGTAGCGCCGCTGGACGCCCGCCGCCGACGGCTTCGCCTGGATCCTCCGGTTGGCGTGATCGCGGGGCGCCTGCCAGGGTCGTCAGGACGTGCGCGGACACCGTTGGGCAGGCTGGTTGCCTGTTCGACGCTGTCCGCGCGCGGAGCGCACCGACCGGGTGCAAGCCCTCCACGCTCTTTCGGAGGAGGGGTTGCACCCGGTCGGGGAGCGCCCTGGCGGGCCTGGCAGGATGCACCGCCCGCGCCAAGCGGTGGATCCAGGCTTTAGGCAGGGTCTCGGCGCAGCGGCTGGCACAGGCAATGAACGCCTCCGCCGGCGAGCAGGAACTGGCTCAGGTCCGGGTCGTACACCGTGAATCCGAGGGCGCGCAGGCGTCCGTTGAGGTCGGCGGATTGCGCAACCGAGAGCACGCGATCGTTGCCGAGCGCCACGACGTTGCACCCCAAGCCCATCGTGTCGCGAAAGCTGACCGGGACGATCTCGATGCCGCGGCCGCGCAGCCAGTCGACGACGTCGGGCTCCGTCGTGTCCAGGCACACGGCTGCCAGGCCGGGGGCGAGCATGCAGACCATGAGATCGATATGGACGTAGTACTCGTCGATCGGCGCGTACTTGACCTCGAGTCCCTCGTCCTCCATCCAACGGCCCACCTGGCGCGCCGCGACCTCCTCGCCGCGCAGCCCGGTATGACCGATGAGGACGCACCCGGGCTCGATCATGTTGAAGTCGCCACCTTCGAAGTTGCCGGCGCTGACCAGGTCGTAGACGGGGATGCCCTGTGACAGATAGAAGCGCAAGGTGGTGGCGTACTCCCCGCGGCGCCGGGGGTTGGCCAGCTGGCAGACGACGGCACCGAACGGCGTCATGAAGCTCGAGTCGCGTGCGTACACGCCGTACGCGAGCTCCTCCGGCCCGTCCAGCAGGTGGACTGTCACGCCGGCTTGCCGGTACGCGTCGACCATCTCGTCGTGCTGGCGCAACGCCAGATCGCGATCGAACGTGTGGCCCTTGCGCAACGTCGAGCGTACGAGAGCGGAATAGGCGGCATTCTCCTCGCCGAGCCAGCGGAAGGACGCCGGCGAGCCGAGCAGGACGTCGCGCAGCACGCCGTACTCCGAATCGATCCCCCACTCTGCCACCACGGGGGTGCCGCCACCCTCCTGACGTGCTCTGAGTGTGCTCTCCAGAACGCTCATCTCCGACTCCTCCGGTCGCGGGAACCTCGACGAGCGCGATCATCGCACGAGAGCCGCGAAGCGGCCAGCCGCTTCCCGCCGCCGCCCCAGGCTCGACGTCGTGTCTGTGATGCGAGAATGCGCGGGTGGCCGATGTCGTCCGAAGCGTGGCGCTCAACCTCCGGATGACCAAGCGCCTGGCGCGCCGTCGAGCCACGTTGGCCGAGCGGATAGGACCGCTGGACGAGCGCCTCGTCTTCGTGATCGGGTCACCACGCTCGGGCACGACGTTCCTTGCCGGCGCCGTCGGTGCCGTCCCTGGTTTCGTGGATCTCGGCGAGGTGGCACCGGTGAAGGCCGCGATCCCGGAGCTGGTCGGCCTCCCGGCGGGCGAGGCGGCGAGGCGGCTGCGCCGGATCCTCAGCCTGGCCCGCCGCGCGGCGCTGGTGGGAGCCGTGAGGGCGGTCGAGCAGACACCGGAGATGGCACATCTCGCAGACGTCGCGGCTCTGGCCTTCCCCGAGGCACGCTTCGTGCACATCGTCCGCGACGGCCGCGACGTGGTCTGCTCACTGTTGGAACGGGGCTGGCTCGGCGGCGTTCGGGCAGGCGGGGCCGACGATGCCGGCCTCGCCTACGGACACGACGCGCGCTTCTGGGTGGAGCCGGAGCGGCGACACGAGTTCTCGGCGGTCTCGGAGGCTCGTCGCGCGGCCTGGGCCTGGCGGCGCTACGTCTCGGCTGCGCGCGCGGCGTCCTGTGGCGCGTTCGAGCTGCGCTACGAGACGCTGGCGGCCGATCCGGCTCGCACGGCCGTAGAGCTGGCCCGGTATCTCGGCTGCGCCAGCGAGCCGCTGTCCCGGTCGCTCTCTGCCGTGCACCGCGAGTCGATCGGCCGGTTTCGGCGTGATCTGACACGCGAGCAACTCGCCGACGTCGAGGCGGAGGCGGGAGCGCTCCTGTCCGAGCTCGGGTACCGCTGACAACGGGCGGCGGGGGCGGTAGAGGGGAGGACGAAGTTCCTTGTGAGTCCCTGAAGGAACCCACTATGTCAGCGCAGCTCGTCGAGCGCCTTGAGCAGCCTGGAGAGCTGGTGCTGATGTTCGGTCAGCCCCTTCAGGTCGCCCGAGAGACGGGCCGACTCGAGCGCCCGGCGCAGGCTGCGCTCGCGGAGCCGGAACACCAGCTCACGGCCGGTGCGTTCGTCGATCTCCTCGCTCCCGGCAATGGCGTCGAGCTCGGCGTGCAACTGGACATCGGGAGCGCCTCCCGTCTGGATCGCTTCGTGGAAGGCGCGGTAGGACGGATCGTCGAAGTGGTCGCCCGGAAGCCCGGCGAGACCGGCTGCGACCTCCGCGTGGGCCAGACCGGCGGCTAGCGCGTCCCGCTCCAGCCTGCGGCCGGCGTCGATCAGCCTGGACGTCACTCCCGCACCGTCGGTGTTCGGCGCCGTACGGCCTCCGGCCGCGCGCAGGGAGGTGAGCGTCTCGCGTGGCAGCTCCAGCCGGTCGGCGACCAGGCGCAGCGCCTCCTGCCGTTCCGGTGAGTCCTCCGCGCGCTCCAGGATCTCGCGGGAGCGAATGAAGGCCTCCTGCCGATCGGGTGTGCGGTCGAGCTCGAGCCGCACCCTGTGCAGGACGTAGCTCGCCGCTTCGGGGATGCGTGCGAGGAATCCCTGCGGATCGTCGGCAGCGTCCTTGCCGGCGAGCAACGTCACGACGCGGACGTCGAACCCCTGCCGTTGGGCCAGCTCCATGCCCCGGAGGGTGGCCTCCTCTCCCGCTGCGTCCGCATCGAAGCACAGGTAGATGCGCTTTGTGAGACGGGCGAGCTCTCGCAGCTGCGCCTCCGTCAAGGCCGTCCCCATGGAGGCGACGACGGGGAGTACCCCTGCCTGCCGCAACGCAATCACGTCCATGTTGCCCTCGACGACGAGCGCACGATTCTCCTTGGCTATGGCGGGGCGTGCCAGGTGCAGCCCGTAGAGCACGTTGCTCTTCTTGAACAGGTCGCTCTCCGGCGAGTTCACGTACTTGCCGCGCAGAGGGTCGTCCTCGCGCAGCTTGCGTGCCTGGAACCCGAGGATGCGGCCCCGGGCATCCGCGAGCGGGAACATCAGCCGGAACGGGAAGTAGTCGTTGCCGCGGGCGTTGACGAGCCCGGTGGCCTTGAGATCCGAGAGCTCGAAGCCGCGCTCGCGGACCTTGGCCGCCAGCCCGTGGCCGGGAGAGAGACCGAGCCGAAACTCCCGCGCGGTTGCTTCTTCGATGCCACGCCCGGTGAGGTACTCGCGCACGGACGCGCCGGCACCGCTACTCCAGAGAGTGCGCTCGAAGTACGCGGTGGTCTGCTCGAGCAGGGCGCGCTGCTTCTCCCGCGTTCGCCTCGCCTGCTCCTGCCCCGGGGCGGTCTCCTCGTACTCGAGCGCGATGCGGTAGCGGTCGGCGAGCCACTCGATGGCCTCCACGAAGTCGAGCCCTTCGGACTCGCGGACGAAGCGGACGGCGTCGCCGCCCGCTCCGCACCCGAAGCAATGGTAGAAGCCCTTGCCGGCACTGACCGAGAAGCTCGGCGTGCGCTCCTCATGGAACGGGCAGCGGCCCGAGAAGCGGTCTCCGCCGACCTTGCGCAGCGCCACTCGCGTGCCGACGACGTCGACGATGTCGGCGCGTTGCTTGACCTCCTCAACGGACGTGTCCTTGATGCGCGCCATCGGCTAGCCCAGAGCTGCCGCGTACTCGAGCGCGAAGCGATCGGTCATGCCGGCGAGGTAGTCGATGAGCCTGGTCGGGAGATCGTCCTCACCGTCGGGAACCCGGTGGGGCTCGGCGACGAGCCTCCGGAAGATCGTCTCGACCGTCTCCCGCGCCCGGGCATGCTCGGGCTCCACGTGTCGACCGAGATACACACGGTCGAACATGAACGTCCGCAACGAGAGCATGGCCTGGCCGACCTCGGGGCTTTGCCGGATGGCGTTCGCTCCGTCGGACTGCTCGACGATGTCGTGGACGAGCCGGTCGATCCGTTGCGAGCCGCTCGAGCCGAGCAGGGCGATCTCCTCCTGGGGCAGACCCTCCTGGCGCAACAGCCCGTAGCGCAGGGCATCGTCGATGTCATGGTTGATGTAGGCGACGCGGTCGACAAGACGGACGATCGCGCCCTCGAGCGTCTTCGGCTCTTGCTCGCCGGTGTGCGTGAGGATGCCGTCGCACACCTCGACGGTCAGGTTGAGCGAGGTGGCGATCCGGCACGACTGCTCGTTGTGGCGGAAGCGCCGTCCGAACTCGCTGTGCACGACCCTGTCGAGCGCGTCCTCGCCCGCGTGCCCGAACGGCGTGTGTCCGGTGTCGTGCCCCAGCCCGATCGCCTCCACGAGATCTTCGTTCAACCGGAGCGCCCGGGCGACGACCCGCGAGATGGCCGTCGTTTCGAGCGTGTGAGTCATCCGGGTGCGATAGTGGTCGCCCACGGGATCCATGAAGACCTGGGTCTTGCCCTTGAGGCGCCGGAACGGCTTCGAGTGGACGATGCGGTCGCGGTCACGCTGGAAGGGGGTGCGGAGCGAGCATTCTTCCTCGGACTGCCGGACCCGACCCCGCGCCTGGTAGGAACGGACGGCAGCCGGCGCGAGCGTGTGCTCCTCGACGGCCCGCTGGCGATCCTCGAAGTCGGTGGCGCCGTCCTTCATCGCCGTCAGGGTAGTCGCCGGTCGGCCGCCCGGCCGAGGTGGCAGGCCGCCGCTGCCAGGTAGAAGACGGCGAAGACCGCGCCCGCCAAGCCGTATCCACCGATCGCGAGAGCAGCTCCGCCGACACCGGCGCCGAGCAGGTAGCCGAACTGCATGCCGGCGGTGCGCACCCCCATCAGCGGAAGTCGCAGCGTCGGGTGGAACTCGAGTCCCGCGCTGCTGCCGGCCAGGCTCCGTCCGCTGGCGATGAACGTGATCAGGGAGAAGAGCGTCACGCTCAACCAGAGCGCAGATTGGATGACGAACAGGGCTCCGACTACGACGGCGGCCACGATCGGCATACCGACCAGCAGCATCCGCTGCTGGACGTCGACGACGCGGCGAAAGATCAGGCTCCCGGGCAGGTAGCTCGCCGCCGCGAGCCCGAGCACCAGCCCAGTCTCCGTGACGCTGAGCCCGTAGGTCTCCTGGAGGTAGGCGCCTGCGTAGACGAGAGCACCGGTCATGGCGCTGAACACGAACAACTCACCGAGTGCCCAGCGGCGGGCGCCTGGGATGCGGAAGGCCTCGAACGGTCCTCGGGTCGCGGGTGCCGGAGGCAGGACGTCAAGCCCACGGGTGAGCACCAGTGCGAGCACCGAGAGGCCAAGCGGTACGACCCACGCCACACGCCAGTCCGAGCGACCGGCGAGCCCGACCAGCGGGAGCGCGATCGACCAGGCCAGCGGCGGCCCGAGCAACGCGGTGGCGAGCGCGGACGAGCGATCATCGGTCGGGCTCCACTCCGCGCTCCCGGCTACCGCTGCGGCGTACGTCAGCGCGATCCCGACACCGACGAGCGCCTGCGCGGCCGCCAGCAGGGCGAACGAGGGCGCTACCGCGCTCAGGGCGCAGGCGATCCCGGTCAGCCACAGCCCTGTGGCGAGGAGGCGGCGGAGGCCGTAGCGTGCCGACACCAGCCCGAGGGCCGCGGCCACACAGCCCGCGACCAGGCCGGCGATGGCCCGCAGCTGCCCCGCGGCCGCGACCGACACGTCGAGATCGCGCGCCACCGCGGGCAGCAGCGGCGCCAGGACGAGCACAGCGGTCTGCGCGGCAAAGAGGCAGGTGAAGAAGGTGGCGTGCCGGAGACGCCTGTTCCCTGCGAGCGGCGTGGCCGTCGCGGTCGTCAGAACGCTTTGGACTGGCCGCCGTCGACCGGGACGCAGGCGCCGATCACCCACGAGGCGCGGGGCGAGACGAGGAACGTGACGACATCGGCGATCTCGTCAACCGTGCCGAACCGGCCGCCCGGGATCTCGCGTGTGACGAACTCCGCCATCCCGTCGGGGTCCTCGAGCACCCGTCGTTCCCAGCTGCCGCCGGGAAACCTGGTCGAGCCGGGAGCGACGCTGAACACACGGACGCCGTCTTTGGCGAAGTCCCGGGCCATCGCCTTGGCCATGCTGATCTCGGCCGCCTTGGCGATGTTGTAGCTCGGGCCGCCACCGGCCTCCCGCCCCCAGATGGAGGCGATCACGCAGACCACGCCGCTCCGCGCGGACAGCTGCCCGTAGGCGGCCTGTGTGACCTCGAGGGCGGGAAAGAGATTCTTGCCGAGCACGGTCTCGAGCTCGGCCCGGTCGACCAGCTGCGCCGTCTTCGCCCCGGAGGCGCCGACGTTCGCGACCACGATGTCCACACCACCGAACCTCTCGATCGCAGCCTCCACCACTGTTGCGGCACCCTCCCGGCCGCCGAGGTCGACCACCACCCCGTGGGTGCGGCCGGGCCCCGGCGCCTCGGCGACCGCGACCGCCAGTTGCTCCTCGCCCCGAGCGCACAGGATGACGTCGGCGCCCTCCTCGCTCAGCCGGTGTGCGATCCCCCTGCCGATGCCGCGGCTCGATCCCGTGACGATCGCGACCTTGCCGCCGAGCCGGAGATCCATGGTGGCTAGCCTACTTCGGGTGACGGGCGCGACGACGAGGATCCTCCTGGCGCGGCACGGGGAAACCCAGTGGAACCGGGACGGGCGCTTCCAGGGCCACGCCGATCCGCCCTTGAACGACGTCGGCCGCGACCAGGCGGCGGAGCTCGCGGAATCGCTCGCCCGCCGCAGCCTGGCCGCCCTGTACACGAGTGATCTCCGCCGCGCGGCCGAGACCGCGGAGCTGGTGGGTCGCCGGATCGGGCTGGCCGTCGTGCCGCATCCCGGGCTGCGGGAGATCGATGTCGGCTCCTGGTCGGGACTGACGCGGGAGGAGATCATCGAGCGCTTCCCGAGCGAGTGGCACGCCTGGGCCCGCGGGGAGGATCGCGGTCACGACGGCGAGCGCCGCGACGCGTTCGGACGCCGGGTGATGGGCGCGCTGGTGGAGATCGCCGACCGCTATCCCGGCCAGTCGATCGCAGTTGTTGCCCATGGAGGTGTGGTGCGCGCCGTGCAGCGCCATGTGCTCGGTGAGGCGCTGCCCGTTCTCCAGAACGGGACGATCTGGGAGGTCTGGCACACGAGCGGCGGGTTGACCGCTGCCGGGCAGTGAGTATCGGCGGCGCTCGGCTCAGCTGCGTCTAGACTGGCCTGACGTGGAGGACTACACCAACAAGTACAAGGGTGAGCAGGTCGAGCTGGCGTTGTTCGGCGGCGAGTACCAGGACGGTGTGCTGACCGCCTATTGCTCGATCGAGGACGTTCCGCACGTGGAGCTGAACGGACACATTCTCGTGCCGTTGCAGAACGTCGCCTCCATCCACTGCACGAGCCGGTGCGACGCCCCCCAGGGTGACGACTGGCCGCCGCGCGGCTTGATGGACGACGGCGGCGACGAGCCCCCCGAAGACCTCTGATCCGACCGCCGGACGGTGGCGCACCGGTGAGGCGATGAGGGCCGCCGGTCTCCGCAACGGCACAAAGTGCCTGCTGCTTGTTGCTGCGCTGGCCGGAGCCGCCGGGGGGATCGGGTGGTTGCTGGTCGGTCGCTATGGCGCGACGCTGTTTTCGCTGTGTGCGCTGATGGGGGCCGTCGGTGCCTGGTGGCTCGGTGACCGGGCTTTGCTCGGATCGCTCGGCGCCCGGCCCTTCGCACTGGCGGAGGATCCGATGCTGCGCTCGACCGCCGACCGGCTCGCGGCGCAGCTCGGTGTCGTGGCACCCAAGCTCGCGCTCATCCCGGACGGCTTTCCCCGTGCTTTCGTCGTGGGGACAGGTGCGCGGCAGACCACGCTCGTGCTCTCGACCGGCCTGCTCGGGGCCCTGCCCGCCTCCGAGCTCGAAGCCGTGATCGCGCACGAGCTGGCCCACGCCCGCTCGCTCGACGTGCTCACGCAGACGTGGACGGTTCTGCTGTCCTCGACGCTGGTCGAGATGAGCCGGGTCGGCGGCTGGTTCTCGCGTCCGCTTCTCTACGTGCTGGCACCTGTCGGCGCCGCGGTGACGCACGTCATGCTCTCGCCCAAGCGCGAGTACGCAGCCGATGCGGCCGCAGCGCGGGTGACCGGCTGGGAGAACATGGCGGACGCGCTCCTGCGGCTGGACAAGGCGGGCGACCTTGTGCAGTTCTCGTCCTCGGTGACCACGGAGCCGCTGTACACGATCAGCCCGTTCGACCAGCGGGCCGGGCTCGCGCGCATGTTCTCGACGCACCCACCGGTGGAGAAGCGGGTGGAGCGTCTGCGTGGCACACCGGCGCCGCCCCGCACCCTGACTAGATGATTGATCCCGAGATCGCCAGCCTCCCGGGCAGCGGAGCGTAACCGCGGAGTGGGGGGCCCTTCAGGGCCTCACAAGGAGTTCGTCCCCACCACAGGCAAGGGGGCGACCGCAACGAAGGGTAGCTCTGTCGGTGTTCCCGGGGTGGGCCTGCCCATCGCTCAGGACGCGGGGGCTGGTGGAAGGCCGAACGTCTTGCGAGGCCCTGAAGGGCCCCGCTCCTACCCCGCCTGCCGCGTGGGCTTGACGGCGCGGTCACGGCTCACCTCGACCGATTCGGAATCAATCATCTAGACGGGGCGCAGGAAGGCGAGCAGTGTGATCGTGTACGGGTAGTCGCGCCCGGCCGGCTCGGTGAACCGGACGATGTCCAACCGCGATGTCAGCAGCGGCCGGAGGAAGCTCTCCAGCGTGACGTGAACCGCGCCGACCCGGGCGCGTAACCCCTCCGGCCGCACCCCGGGCGACTCTGTATAGCGCCCTTCAGTTCGGTACCCGGGGAACATGCGGGGCGGAAGGTCGCCGGGTTCAACCAGCGTGTGCGGCCCGACGAAGCAGGGGTGCGCTCCCACATAGGCGAACCGGCCCCCGGGCCGGAGAACGCGCTCGACCTCCTGCACGACCGACGGCCAGCTGTCGACATCCGTGTGCAACCAGAGCGACGTCACAGCATCGAAGCTGTCGTCCGGGAAGGGAAGGCGGCCGGCGTCGGCCACCGACGCCTCCACCCCGCGCTCCCGCGCCAAGCGCACCTGCTCGGGAGAAAGATCGACGCCCTCGACCGACCAGCCGCGAGCGGCGAAGGCCACCGCGTCCAGCCCGCCTCCGCAGCCGACATCAAGGAGCGTGCCCGAACCCTCTCCGAGCAACTCGCAGGCGAGCGCTCGATTCTGGGCTCCGAGCTCTGACGTGCTGAAGACCTGGTCGTACCACTCAGCGACATCGTCATATCTGGCGGCCGGCACGACGATCGTATTCTACGGCGGCGGGTGAGGGTCATTGCGGGCCTTTGGTGGTTGATTCCGAGCCGCCTGTCTCCCCGCGCAGGACGTCGGGTGATCGACGCGGAGCACGCGGCGGCGTGGAGCCCTTCAGGGCCTCACAAGGAGTTCGTCCCCACGACAGGCAAGGGGGATCGACTGCAACGAACAGCGGATCTGTCAGTCCTACCGCGGGTGTCGGCGCTCCGCGCTCACGGCGTGTGGGCTGGTGGACAGCCGAACGTCTTGCGAGGCCCTGAAGGGCCCCGCTCCTACCTACGCCTGCCGCGTGGGCTTGACGACGCGGTCACGGCTCACCTCGACCGATTCGGAGAACCGACTATCCAGGTCCTACACGTCCCTGCAAGGAGCCTCAGAGGTCGGAGTGCAGGAGGGAGAACAGCACCGAGTCTCTACGCCGCCCGTCCCGGTACGCCATGTGGGAGCGGAGAACGCCTTCGCGGACGAAGCCGGCCTTCTCGGCCACGCGCTGAGAGGCAACGTTCTCCGGATGCGTGGTCAGCTCCAGCCTGAGGACACCGGCTTCGGCGAGTGCCCAGCGCGAGAGCAGTACAACGCAGAATGGGCCACGCTTTCGCGTGGCCCATTCGAAGAACCGGCGGCACCCTACTCTCCCAGGGGCTCGCGCCCCAAGTACCATCGGCGCGGACGGGCTTAACTTCTCTGTTCGGAATGGGAAGAGGTGTTTCCCCGCCGCTACGACCGCCGAACTGTCAAGGGCTTCGCCGGCAGGCCCCCGTCGCCGCCCGCACGAGGCGGATCGGTCGCGGAGGCTCCGCGCACGCCCTCAAAACTCCATAGCAACATGTGGACACGTGTTCTAAATCAAGACCTCGGGCAATTAGTACGGGTCAGCTGAACGCGTTGCCGCGCTTGCACCGCCCGCCTATCAACGTGGTGGTCTCCCACGGCCCTTACTCACTCGAAGTGATGGGGAGCCTCATCTCGAGGTGGGCTTCCCGCTTAGATGCTTTCAGCGGTTATCCCATCCAGGCGTAGCTAATCAGCAGTGCCGTTGGCACGACAACTGATACACCAGAGGCCTGTTCATCTCGGTCCTCTCGTACTAGAGACGACTCCTCTCAAGCTCCCAACGCCCATGGCGGATAGGGACCGAACTGTCTCACGACGTTCTGAACCCAGCTCGCGTGCCGCTTTAATGGGCGAACAGCCCAACCCTTGGGACCTGCTCCAGCCCCAGGATGCGACGAGCCGACATCGCGCTTGTCTCCGTCGTTACCGACGGCGCAGACTATATCTCCACCCTGCCCGGTCAAGGGGCGAGGGGTCGGCGTATTGTGGCGACCGCAGATTGCCCTCCTTGGAGGGCGGGTGCGCCACCTCGGCCCGCAGGCCTCAGTCGTTACGGGGTCCATGTTGCGCAAGCTCGCGAGACCACTGACCTCGCTTGCGCGGACTTCCCACGGTATTACCCATCTTCGGTGCCGTTCCCACGGCACCCAGGCGTTGGGCTCCACCGTTATTAGCCGATTCGTAACCGGTGTCTCCACCGGATCACCCCAGATGTTGAGGTGCCAAACCCTCCCGTCGATGTGGACTCTTGGGGAGGATAAGCCTGTTATCCCCGGAGTACCTTTTATCCGTTGAGCGACGGCAATTCCACTCTTAACCGCCGGATCACTAAGGCCGACTTTCGTCCCTGCTCGACTTGTAGGTCTCGCAGTCAAGCTCCCTTATGCCTTTGCACTCTACGCACGATTTCCAACCGTGCTGAGGGAACCTTTGCGCGCCTCCGTTACATTTTAGGAGGCGACCGCCCCAGTCAAACTACCCACCTCACGCTGTTCCCGCCCCGGATCACGGCAGCGGGTTAGAAGCCCAGAATCCGAAGGGTGGTATCCCAAGGTTGGCTCCACGAGAGCTGACGCCCCCGCTTCATAGCCTCCCACCTATCCTGGACACCGAATCCCAAACTCCAACGCAAAGCTGTAGTAAAGGTTCACGGGGTCTTTCCGTCCAGCCACGGGTACTCGGCATCTTCACCGAGACTACAATTTCACCGGATCCCTCGTTGAGACAGCGCCCAAGTCGTTACGCCATTCGTGCAGGTCGGAACTTCGCGTTCATCCTCCGTTTCCGGAGGCGCAGACTATCTCTTCACCCTGCAGATGCCGGAGTATCGCCGACGCGTCGTACCGCCTCGACCCGCTGGGATTCATTTCCCGAGCGAGCCCGACGATCCGAACCAGGCCATCGCGCGACCGATGCTCTCCGTCCGCCATGAGGCGGCAGATGGCAGCGAATCGTGCGAAGTCGTGGCGCTTACCGGACAGGAGCGGCCATGACTCGAAGTGTGGAACCACCCTCTCGAGGAGATCCTCGAGCCGGCGCGTCTCCCACTTCACCGTCTTGTCACTCCGATCCGGCCGGATGCTTCCGCACCCGAACAGCTCCTGGATCACGTACAGCACCTCTGCGCGATCCCCGTTCTGGCTGACGGAGAAGCTCGGTCTCACCTCCCAACCCACCTTGAGCGTCGCCCGTGGTGAGATCGATACAGTGAAACATCCTTCTCCGTCGGCGTAGCCGGAGACGTACGCCGAGATGTACTCGCGACTGCTGCTGGGGCCGGCGTATGATCGCATTCGTAGATTGTCGCCCATGCGGACGACGGACTGCGATCTCACGTCCCGACAGCGTCGGGACGATCAGTCGTTACGGGGTCAAGCTCCGAAGAGCCGACTTCCCACGGGATTACCCTTTCGCGTCACGACGTCCTTGAGGCGTCGCATACGAGGAGGGCTTCCCCGTTATTAGCCGGTATTCCGTCCGGAATTACTCCCGAACCGGGCAATTCATTCCGATTACCCGACAAGGAATTTCGCTACCTTAGGCAGTTGACCCCCATGTCGCCATGAGGACTGGACCATATCTTCACGCGGTAGACCGCGTGTCCGACGTATGGCCTCTGAGGATTCTCGCAAGCACTTCGTCCAACGGGCGCGATCGCGCCTTACCCTTACCGGCCGGGTTCATCTCGTACGCCAGGCGTACGATCTGAGCCAGCCCGTTCGGATCAAGGTGCTCCTTGCGGGTCATCATCTCGACGATCTCACGGAACCGGTCGAACGTGATCACCTTGCAACTGAACGGCACGACGTACCGCTCGAAGAAGGGTATGACGTTCTCGCGAAGCACGCGAGTCGAGGACACTTCGTACACCAAGACCGACGGACTGCCGGACTTGCCGTAGATACGCCCACTATGGAAGACGTCCTGGGCGAGCTCAAGGATCCGCCGGCCGCTCTCATGCTGATACAGGAAGAATCCTGGATCGACGTAGAATCGAGAACGACACGTCGGATGAGCCTTGATGCTCACCGATAGACATCCTTCGCCTTCAATGAAACCCGCCAGGAACCAATTGGCCGCTTCTGTGCATCCGAGTCTTTCCTGCTGATTGTCCGCACTCGTCACGTTGTCACTATCGTAAACCGTCTACCGGACGGCACGATGAGTAGTGCGAGATACACGGGTGTCCCAGCATATAGTCGGATTTTATAACCGCCCTTCTGAGAACTGCCGATCAGTCCTACGGTTATAGTTACCGCCGCCGTTTACTGGGGCTTGGATTCAAAGCTTCGCCCGAAGGCTAACCTCTCCTCGTGACCTTCCAGCACCGGGCAGGCGTCAGCCCCTATACGTCGTCTTACGACTTAGCAGAGACCTGTGTTTTTGGTAAACAGTCGCTTGGGCCGTTTCTCTGCGGCCCCCTCGAGCTCGATTCCGCGAAGGAATCTCACCCTACCGGGGCGTCCCTTCTCCCGAAGTTACGGGACCATTTTGCCGAGTTCCTTAACGAGGGTTCTTCCGATCTCCTTGGTATTCTCTACCTGCCTACCTGTGTCGGTTTTGGTACGGGCACGCCCGCTCTCCCTAGACGCTTTTCTTGGAGGCATGGTTTCAAGGACTTCGCCCATGTGGGCTCGGCATCCCGTCTCAGGCTATGTGAGTGACGGATTTCCCTATCACTCGCCCTACGCGGTTACCCCAGGTCGACCATCGCCTGGGTTCCCCTAACCTACCCCGTCCCGCCATCGGTGATAACGATCGGTACGTGGTACAGGAATATCAACCTGTTGTCCATCGCCTACGCCTTGCGGCCTCGGCTTAGGTCCCGACTAACCCTGAGAAGATTAGCTTTACTCAGGAAACCTTAGGCATTCGGAGAGGGAGTTTCTCACTCCCTTTTCGTTACTCATGCCAGCATTCTCACTTCCCATGCCTCCACGGCTGGCTTACGCCGCCGCTTCACTGGCATGGGAACGCTCCCCTACCACTCCGCTTGCGCGAAGTCCGTGGCTTCGGCTCCATGCTTGAGCCCCGTTACATTATCCGCGCCCGACCACTTGACCAGTGAGCTGTTACGCACTCTTTTAATGGTGGCTGCTTCTAAGCCAACATCCTGGTTGTCTCTGCAATCGGACATCGTTTACCACTTAGCATGGAATTAGGGGCCTTAGCCGACGGTCCGGGCTGTTTCCCTTTCGACCACGGAGCTTATCCCCCGCAGTCTGACTGCCACGCTCTGGACTACCGGCCTTCGGAGTTTGCCTGACTTCGGTAAGCTGGTGGGCCCCCTAGGCCAAACAGTGCTCTACAACCGGTAGTTAACACGTGACGCTATACCTAAATATATTTCGGGGAGAACCAGATATCTCTGAGTTTGATTAGCCTTTCACTCCGACCCACAGGTCATCGCCGCCGTTTTCAACCGACGTGCGTTCGGTCCTTCACGGGGTCTTACCCCCGCTTCAACCTGCCCATGGGTAGATCACTCAGTTTCGGGTCTGCCTCCAACGACTGAACGCCCTGTTCAGACTCGCTTTCGCTACGGCTCCGTTTCCTTAACCTTGCCGTTGAAGAGCAACTCGCTGGCTCATTATGCAAAAGGCACGCCGTCACGGCACAAGGCCGCTCCGACCGCTTGTAAGCACACGGTTTCAGGTGCTATTTCACTCCCCTCACGGGGTACTTTTCACCTTTCCCTCACGGTACTTGTTCACTATCGGTCGCCAAGGAGTACTTAGCCTTACGGGGTGGTCCCCGTAGATTCCGACCGGGTTTCCCGTGCCCGGCCGTACTCAGGTGCCTGTCAAGGGAGATCGTGCCGTTTCGCGTACGGGGCTGTTACCCGCTGTGGCCCAGCTTTCCATCTGGTTCCGCTACGACACGATTTTGTAACTCCCCGACCCGCCGGCAGACGGATCAAGACAAGTCCTACAACCCCCGCGTGACAACGGCCGCCGCCTATCACATCACTCGGGTTTGGGCTCTTCCCTTTTCGCTCGCCACTACTCAGGGAGTCGAGGTTTCTTTCCTTTACTCCGGGTACTTAGATGTTTCAGTTCCCCGGCTTACCTCCACCTGCCCTATGTATTCAGGCAGGGGTACGCGCGCATTACCACGCGTGGGTTTCCCCATTCGGAAATCCCCGGATCGAAGGTTGGTCAGCACCTCCCCGGGGCTTATCGCAGCCGCCCACGTCCTTCATCGGCTCTTGGCGCCAAGGCATCCACCGTGTGCCCTTATTCTCTTGATCAGAAAGAACACGTGTTTTGATGTCGCTATGGAGTTTTCAAGGTGCACGCGAAGCAAGCTCCGCCCTCGAGAACCCGGAAATGGCCGGCGCCGAAGCGCCGACCGGACCGGTCTCTCAAAACTCAACAGCGTGCAGCCGTTCGCCACCCTTGCGAGTGGTGAGCGACGCGCCGAGGTCGACGTATTCCAGGCGAGCCGTGCTGCACCGGACGAGCGACCGCCGGTGCAAGCACCGAACGATCGAACATCACCGGGTCGACGCTCGAGAGCGCCGGCCCGAACGGGGCACGACAGCCTCCGGAGCGTGGAGCTCCGGAATCCCTAGAAAGGAGGTGATCCAGCCGCACCTTCCGGTACGGCTACCTTGTTACGACTTCACCCCAATCATCGACCCCACCTTCGACGGCTGCCTCCTTGCGGTTAGCCCACCGGCTTCGGGTGTTGCCGACTTTCGTGGTGTGACGGGCGGTGTGTACAAGGCCCGGGAACGTATTCACCGCGACGTTGCTGATTCGCGATTACTAGCAACTCCGCCTTCATGGAGGCGAGTTTCAGCCTCCAATCCGAACCGGGACCGGCTTTTTGGGATTCGCTCAACCTCACGGTTTTGCAGCCCATTGTACCGGCCAATGTAGCACGTGTGTAGCCCAAGACATAAGGGGCATGATGACTTGACATCATCCCCACCTTCCTCCGATTTGTCACCGGCAGTCTCCTATGAGTCCCCGACATTACTCGCTGGCAACATAGGACAGGGGTTGCGCTCGTTGCGGGACTTAACCCAACATCTCACGACACGAGCTGACGACAGCCATGCACCACCTGTGACCAGACCCTTGCGGGGGACCGAGTTTCCCCGGTTTTCCTGGCCATGTCAAGCCTTGGTAAGGTTCTTGGCGTTGCATCCAATTAAACCACATGCTCCGCTGCTTGTGCGGGCCCCCGTCAATTCCTTTGAGTTTTAGCCTTGCGGCCGTACTCCCCAGGCGGGGTGCTTAATGCGTTAGCTGCGGCACGGAGGGAGTCGACACCCCCCACACCTAGCACCCATCGTTTACGGCGTGGACTACCAGGGTATCTAATCCTGTTCGCTCCCCACGCTTTCGCGTCTCAGCGTCAGTACCGTCCCAGAGAACCGCTTTCGCCACGGGTGTTCTTCCTGATATCTGCGCATTTCACCGCTACACCAGGAATTCCATTCTCCTCTTCCGGACTCTAGCCAAGGGGTTTCGGTCGACGTCTGAAGGTTGAGCCTCCAGTTTTCACAACCGACCTACCTGGCCGCCTACACGCTCTTTACGCCCAATAAATCCGGACAACGCTTGCCCCCTACGTATTACCGCGGCTGCTGGCACGTAGTTAGCCGGGGCTTCTTCTGAAGGTACCGTCACCCTCTGGGCTATTCACCCGAGTGGCTTCGTCCCCCCTGAAAGCGGTTTACAACCCGAAGGCCTTCTTCCCGCACGCGGCGTCGCTGCGTCAGGCTTTCGCCCATTGCGCAAGATTCCCAACTGCTGCCTCCCGTAGGAGTCTGGGCCGTGTCTCAGTCCCAGTGTGGCTGATCGTCCTCTCAGACCAGCTACGGATCGTCGCCTTGGTGGGCCGTTACCCCGCCAACAAGCTAATCCGCCGCGAGCCCATCCTCGGCCAGAGGCCGAAGCTACCTTTTCCCACCGTCTCGAGAGACTGTGGGGCCATCCGGCATTAATCCGAGTTTCCCCGGGCTATTCCGGTGCCGAGGGTAGGTCACTCACGTGTTACTCACCCGTTCGCCGCTTTCCCCGGGGCCGAAGCCCTGGTTCTCGCTCGACTTGCATGTTTTAAGCGCGCCGCCAGCGTTCGTCCTGAGCCAGGATCAAACTCTCCGTGAAGAAACCGATCGCCGCCTTCTCACAGCCTTACGGATGATCGAAGCCGGCAAACGTGTCTCCCCTTCGAGCTTGTGCTCAAAAGGTGTCCCCGAACCACGCCGAAGCGCAGCCGGTGACGGGTTTTATCTAAGCGGTGCCATGCCTTCCCCACTCTGCACGAGGCAGACCGGATCGGCCGACACCGGCTCGACGTAAACGCACGCTGTTGAGTTTTCAAAGACCAGTGCCAACCGGGCAACAAAAAACCTCCAACTCGCGCCAGAGGCCTCCGATCCAAAGGGTACGTGTCGTATCCGATTGTTCGAAGACTGCCCCCTGGTCGAGTTGCAGACCACTTCACTGCCCTTCCGGGCAGCCGCAGAAGTGTAGCAGGTTGGTGATCGGTGTCAACCAGGTTCGGTCAGGCGGACGAACCGCCGCTTGCCCGCCTGCACCACCGCCCCGACCAGTCGTGACCGCGGCAGGTCGAGCACATCGACGGTGGTCCCGTCCAGCTTGACGGCGCCCTGCGCGATCAGGCGTCGGGCCTCGCTCGTGGAGAGAGCGAAGGCGGCGGCCACGATCGCCGGCAGGTGAACGGGGTCGCCGGCGGGCAGGTCGTGGTCGGCGATCTCATCCGGCGAGCCACCCTCACGCACGACCTTCGTGAAGTGCGCCTCCCCGCCGACGGCGCCCTCCTGTCCATGCCACCGTGCCACCGTGCACCTGGCCAGTTCCAGCTTCCAGGCCATCGGCTCAGCCGCATGCTCTCCCCCGCCGACCACCATCGCCCACCACTGCTCGAGCGCGTCGTCGGGGATCGACATGACCTTGCCGAACATCTCCTGCGGGCTGTCGTTGACGCCGACGTAGTTGCCCTTGGACTTGGACATCTTCTCGCGGCCGTCCAGCCCGACCAGCAGCGGGTAGATCATCACCACCTGGGGCTCGAGACCGTAGTGCGGCATCACCGCACGGCCGGCCAGCAGGTTGTAGAGCTGGTCCGAGCCGCCGATCTCGACGTCGGCCTGGACGGCCACGGAGTCGTAGGCCTGCATCAGCGGGTAGAGCAGCTCGGACAGGGTGATGGGCGCGTGCGCCGCGAAGCGCTTGGCGAAATCGTCACGCTCCAGCACCTGGGCGACGGTGAGCGTCCGCGTCAGCCGCACGACCTCCGCATAGCTCAGGGCGCCGAGCCACTCGCTGTTGAACCGCACCTCGGTGCGCTCGGGATCGAGGATCCGGAACGCCTGCTCGGCGAACTGCTTCGCGTTCCGGTCGAGGACGTCGTCGTCGAGCACCGGCCGCTCCTTGGAGCGCCCCGAGGGATCGCCGATCCGCGCCGTGTAGTCACCGACGATGAGCACGACCGTGTGGCCCTCCTCCTGGAAGGCCGCCAGACGCCCGAGCACGAAGGCGAAGCCGAGGTGGATGTCCGGCGCGGTCGGGTCGATGCCCAGCTTGAAACGCAAGGGCGTCCCTCGAGCCAACTTTTCCTCGAGCAGGCCCTCGGGCAGGACGTCCAGGGCATATCGGGTGATTCGCTTGGCGGCCTCGCTCACCCGCCCGATCCTAACGTCACCCGCGATCACCGGCCACGCAGTGGCCCTCCGCGAAGCGCGGCCTGATCGCCAGACAAACAGCCGGCCGCTCCGCGGCCGACCTTCATCCAACTGGTGCGGCAACCGCCACACCCGCAATGGCTCCAGGTCAAGCGCCAGGAGATGCCGCACCAGCGGGGTCAGAAGGGGTACGGAGCCAGGCTCCACACGGCGGCCCCGTACCAGGCGCCGAAGGCCAGGCTGCTTACTGCCAGCACCGGCACTGCTGCGGACAGCGACGTGGCGACCGGGCGCAGTGCGAGCGTGGCCCCGAAGCCGGTGGTGACAAGCGTCATGGAGACTGCGGTGAACGCCGCGAGCACCAGAAGCGCAAGGACGGCCTGCGTCTCGGACGGAATGGCGGCGATCAGCAGGACGCCGACACCTGCGCTACCGCCCATCCCGTGCACGAGGCCGATGCCGAAGGCAGCCCAGGGCGTGCGGGCCGGGTGACGGTGCTCCGCCTCCCCAGGCCGGTGCACGTGGCGCGATAGACGATCGTGGCGCCAGCGTACGAGCAGGCGGAGGGCCAGGAAGACGATCAACGCAGCGACTGCGGACTCCGCACCGTGCTGCGCCCACTCGGGCAGGTAACGCTCGGCCACGAGAATCGGCACGCCGAAGAGCACGAGCGTGACCGCGTGGCCCGCGCCCCACCACAGCCCGAGCCGGGCCGAGGCGCGTCGGGCGCCCCGGCGCCCGGAGGCGACCAGGGTGGTGACAGCGGCAAGGTGGTCGGGATCGGTCGCGTGCCGGAGGCCGAGCAGGATGGCCACGAGGACGACCACGATCAGCGATCCGCCCTGAGAGAGCCCTGCGATCCAGTCGTCCACTCCGAACATGTGACTCAGCTCCTCTCGTGTCGGTGACGGACGTGATTCGCCGAAGCCTTGTCTTCGGTTCAGAGCACGGCCGGTACGGCGCGCACGGTCAGCACGAGACCGACCGCGACGATGACGGCAGCGCTCGCTGCCGGCAGCGCGCTGACCAGGCGGCCCTCGAGCGAGATCCGGCTGAACGCACGACGCGCGAGCACCGCGACCAGGCCGATGCCGGTGATCGTGGCCGCGAGCCCCACGCTGAATGCCACGATCAGAGCGATACCGAAGCCGACGCGATGGAGCGCGATCGCGCTGAGCAGGACGACCAACGCCGACGGGCACGGGAGCAGGCCCGCGGCGATGCCCACACCGATCACGCCCCGCCGCTCGAGCCGTGTGTCGTGGTGATCATGGTGGTGGCCGCGAGCGTGGTCGTGGTGGTGGTGGTGGTGGGCGTGCTGGTCGTGATGGTGATGGCCGCGAGCAGCACGGTGGCCCTCATGGTGCGCATCAGTACGCTCCCCCTCCGGCGCCCCCTCGGGGCCGTGGTCGTGCCGGTGGTCGCTCCAGGCGCCTCGGCGCAGGCGGCCACGGAGCACTCCCAGGCCGACCGCCACGACGAGCAGCCCCGAGATCAGCGTGACCCACGGATAGAGCTGCTCCGGAACGATGAACTGCGAAAGAGCGAGCGTCACGAAACCCAGCGCGAACACCCCGGCGGTGTGGGTGACCGTGACAGTGGCGCCGAGCAGCAGGGCATCGCGCGGACGTCCTCGCGTCCCGATCAGGTAGCCGGCCACGAGCGCCTTGCCGTGTCCCGGCGTGAGAGCGTGCGCGGCTCCCCAGAAGGCAGCGACGGCCAGCGCGATGAGCACGATGCCGAAGGAAAGCTGGCCCCGTCCGATCAGGGCCTCGAACCGGTTCGCTGAGGCCACTGGCGCAACCTCGGCGCCGAGGACGGGCGCAGCAGCATCGGCGGTGCCGGGTGTGATCGCGGCCTGGGCGCCGCGCACGTCGAGCGGCGATCGGAGCAGGTCTTGGGGATAGGCGCGAAGCTCACGCGAGGCACTTGCCTCTGGCACGGAGGCCCTTTCGACCCGGGCGCCCTCGCGCCCGCGGATGGTGACCTCGTGCCAGCCGATGCGGTCCGGGAACGATCGATCGCGGAAGCTGAGAGCCCCAGGCCGGCCCTCGGCGCGATACACCGCCTCGAAGCGGAGCGTGAACAGCCCGCCCGCTCCCGGGCGCCTCGTCGCGCGGCTTGACACGACGACCAGGGGGATCGGACGTCCGTCGATCTGCAGGCCGAGCTCGCGACCCAGTTGTCGCGCGTACCCGGGCGCCGTGACCTGGTCGGCGAGTTGAAAGGCCGGGATCTCCGCAAGATCGAGAATTTGGCGGATGTACACCTTGTCGCCGGCGACCTCGATCCCGGAGTAGTGGTTGATGGTGAAGTTTCCAAGCGGATGCGCATGGGCCTCCGCAGAGCGCACAAGGCCGATCACGGCTGCACACACCGTGGCCAGCCCGACCAGGAGAAGGCGCGAAGGGAACCGCCGGGTCACGATTCGACTCGCTCCCCTCGGGTCTCGGGGCTCTCGACAGCCGCTCGCGCCACGCTGGACCAGCGCACCGAGAACTGCGGATCCGCCGCGATCGCCTGGGCCATGAACCCCTTCGATCTCGCCTCCCGACCCAGGCAGCGCTCGATCAGGCCGCGATGGAAGAGAAAGAGCCCGTCACGTGTGCCGAGGCGTAGCGCCTTCCTCGACCAGGCACGTGCCGCCGAGCATCGCCCGGACCGGTACTCGCCCCAGGCTACGGCGTCGGCCGCCGCCACGCTCGGCGCCGCACGATACGCAGCGCGGGCACGGCTGAGAGCGTCGCCGACTCGGATGCCGCGATCGAGGTCGAAGAGAGCCGTCTGCAACTCGGTTCTCACGCCGCCGGCGGCGAGCAGCCGCTCGATCGAGCCCACAAGGCCGAAGGCCCTGCTCGCCTCGGCAGCCCGGCCGTCCCGCTCGAGCACCTCACCGAGCAGAATCGCGTATTGCGGGATCGGAAGCCGGTCGACGACCGCTTGCAGGCGCTTGGCGGCCTGCCGCAGATCACCGCGGGCGACCGCGGCGCGAGCCAGCCCGGCTCTGGCGTGCACGTAGCCGGGAACGCGGGTCAGGGCGCGCCGGTAGGCCCGTTGGGCGTCGCCGGTGCGACCCGAGGAGAGGAGCAGGTTGCCGTACTGGGTGAGCGCCCACGCCGACTGCTCGCGAATCCCGGATCCCGCCTCAAGAGCCAGCTCCATGGCCTCGATGGCGGCTTGGGGGCGGCCGAGCAACCGGCGGGCGAAGGCCACGCGGGCGTAGGCGCCCACCGAGGGACCGGCGGCGGCGAGGCGATCGAAGGCCGCGAAGGCCTCCCGGTAGCGGCCCGTCTCGAGTAGCGCGTCGCCCAGCGAGCCGAGGGCTGCCGTCGAAGCCGGATCGCTGCGGAGCGCGCGCCGGGCAAGCGGAATCGCTTCCCGGAAGCGGTGCTGGGTGACCGCCAGTTGAGAGCGGGCTGTAAGCAGCAACACGTCGTTCGAGGCGACGAGGCTGCCGGCGCGCTCGAGCGCGCGCTCGGCACGGGCGAGCCAGGACGGATCGCCCGTCTCTCGGAAGACCTGCTGGTAGGCGAGGCCGAGCAGGGTCACCGTCGGCCCGTCCTGCGGGTTCCTCTCGGCCGCACGCTCGAGGCGCGCGGTGACCGTCGTGCTGGAGGCTGCGGTGAACTGCTCGACGAGCGCCCCGACATCTGCGACGGGACGCGATGCTCCGCGAGCCGAGGACTCCTCTCCCGAGCTGCGTCCGAAGCCGAAGAGCGTGAGCGCCGACACGGCGCAGAGCGCTACGAGACCCGTCGTGAGCCTTCTTCGCATGATCCTGGTTCGCAGGGTGGCCCGGAGCGGTTCGGTCCCCTCACGCCGAAGGGCGGCCCGCCTGAGCGGGCCGCCCTTCGTAGCGCCTGTTGCTCGAACGAGACTCAGTTCGAGGCTGCGAGGTATGGGAAGTTCGGCCAGAACTTCTTGTCGTTCTTGGACACGCAGTCCGTCTTCACGGTGCCCTCGGTCACGAGGTTGAGCTCCGCGTCGATGACGTCGTCGCTGAGCTTGCGGCCGTTGAGGAACCCGTCCGAGCTCGCCGTATCGAAGGTGAGGACGTCCGGGAGCAGGATGTCGGCGAGGCCCTGGATCGCTTTGGCGTCGTCGCTCTTGTCGTCGCCGGCGCCGTCGTTGAGGCTGAACAGGACCTGCAGCGTATTCACGACCTCCGAGCGGAAGTTCGTCTGGTCGTCCTTCGGCTGCGACTTGTTGAACGTGTTCTTCTTGGACGGCACCTGACCCTTCTGCTCACCCGGGAACGGGTTGTTCGGGATGAACACGGTGTTGATGGCGGGACGGCCCATGCGGTCGATCTGCTTGCCGCCCACGGTCGTCGTTGCCCAGACGCCGATGTTCGAGCCGTTCTTTCCCTGCAGGAGCGAGGCCGGAAGCTCGAGCACGATCGATGAGACGTTGAGGCCGGCGAAGAAGTCCTTGCGCGGGCTCTTGCAACCGACGATCGACGTGTCGTCGTTGGTGGTGTCGGTGTCGAGTGCGGCCAGGATGTTGATGAACCCGTCGAGGTCGAAGAAGAACGGGTCCTCGCGGAGGCCCGCGAACGCCTTGACGGAGCCGGCGCGGTTGATCGTCACGATCTTCTTCCCTGGTGCCGTGCTCTTGCCGACCACCAGAACCTTGCCGTTCCGAAGCACGGTGAGGTTCTGCACGCCGTCTGCGTCGGCCTTCCCGAACGTGATCTGCAGGTTGACGTCGGCGACCGCGTCCCCGTTGTTGTCGACGCGAAGCGTGTACGCCACGCCCTTCGTCAAGCCGACTGAGGGCACGCCGGTCGCAAAGACCGGCTTGTCACCGGCCTTGGAGACACCGTTCACGTTGAGCGCGAGCACGGTGTTGCCGTTCTTCGCCCGCCACGCGTAGATGTCGGTGAGGTCGAGCTGGGTGTTCCCGCCCGGAGGCGTGAGACCCGGCGCGTCGAGGTGGTCGGCCGCCGACGCGCGGTTCGGGCCCGTCATCACGGCGGCGGTGATCGCGGCCGCGACGAGTGCGGAGACCGCGAGCACCGACATGATCTTCTTGCGCATGTTGAACTCCTTCGTGGAGGTCGATGGTCGGTGCTGGTTCGGGCGAGCGCCGCGATCGGTTCGACGGGGCCCGGTACCTCTCGAGGAAGAACCGGATCGCCCCCGCCGGCGAATCAGCCGTGTGTCATCCGTTCTTGCACCTCAGCGCGTCGTGCTAGCGTCGGCCTCCAGGGCCATGCCAAAGCACCAGGCTCACCTCTCCGACGAGGCCCTCGTGGTCCTCGTGGCCCGTGGCGACGAACAGGCGCTGGCCGGGCTTTACGACCGCGTCGGCCGGATCGCGTTCGGGCTGGCACTCCGCGTCTTGCGGGATGAGCGGCTGGCCGAGGACGCCGTTCAGGAAGGGTTCCTGAACGCGTGGCGAACCGCAGCCTCGTACCGTCCCGAACGGGCCAAGGCAAGTACCTGGATTCTCACGCTGGTCCACCGGCGCGCCGTGGATCTTGTCCGCCGCGAGGAGCGCCGCCGGGCGGATCCGCTCGACGACGCTGCCGTCGAGGCCGTCGCGTCGGACGGCGCGACGGACGAGCAGGCCTGGATCCGCTTCGAGCGCGAGCGTGTGCAGAACGCGCTGCGGCAGCTGCCGGACGGCCAGCGCGAGGCGCTCGAGCTGGCGTACTACGGCGGCTACACGCAATCGGAGCTGGCCGAGCGCCTGGGAGTACCCCTCGGCACCGTCAAGTCGCGCATGTTCGCCGGGTTGGCCCGCCTCAAGGAGCTGCTCGCCGACGGAACGGAGGATCTCACGTGGGAGAGCTGATCCACGATCTGGCGGCCGCGTATGCGCTGGACGCGCTGGACGCGGAGGAGACCGCGGAGTTCGAGCAGCATCTGGAGACGTGCCAGAGCTGCCGAACCGAGGTTGCGGAGTTCGTCGAGGTCGGAGCCGCGCTCGCGTTGGCCACAACCGGCCCCGAGCCTTCACCGCGGCTCCGCGACGACCTCCTGGCTCTGGTTCGCACCGAACACGTCCGGGCTCCCGCCGCTGCGGCACCCGTGTCTCGGGAACGCCGGGTCCGTCTTGCCTGGCCCCGACTCGCGTTTCCTGCGTTCGCGCTCGCGGGGGCCGCGGCTGCCGTCGCCATCGGCTTGGGCGTCCACGCCTCGCGGCTCTCGGGTGACCTGGACGAGACGCGGGCGGCGCTCGAGGTGCTCGGCGACCCCGCAGCCCGCGAGGTGCAGCTCGCGGCCGGCGACGGGCGCCTGGTTGTGGCCGGTGACCAGGCCGTCCTCGTGCTCGCGGACTGGCGGGCCGCTCCGGCCGGGAAGACCTACGAGGTCTGGATCGTGGAGGGTGACGCTCCCCGCCCCGCCGGCCTCTTCGCCGGCAGCGGCGTCAGCCGGGTCGTGCAGGTCGAGGGCACCATCCCCGCCGGCGCCGTCGTCGCCGTGACGCTGGAGGAGGCGGGCGGATCGCCAACCGATCGCCCCACGACGCCACCGCTTGTCGCCTCCCGGCCTGTCTAGCCCATCCCGGTAGCTGGGGACACCGCAGGACGCTGAAGCGTCCCGCCCGGGGCTCTCGCCGGCCCCGTGGGCGGGATGCTTCAGCGTCCCGGGGTCGTGCTCTGCGCCCTCGTCGAGGCACACGAACCAAACGGGCAGGCAGACCGGGCGCGCCGCGAGGCCCTTCAGCCTGGATCCACCGCTTGGCGCGGGCGGTGCATCCAGGCTCAGGGCCTCGCAAGTAGCTCGTCCCCGTGGCGAGAGCCGGATTCGCCGCGCCGGACGACCAATTGCTCGTCGAGCCTCCACTCCTGGCGAGGCCCCTGAGCTGAAGGGCCCCGCAGCGCGCCCGGCCAACCGGGATCGGCTCTTGGCTTTTTCCCTGCTCAGTCTCGTTCGGATACTCCGGCAGGGGTAGTATTCGAGGGCTTTGCGCCTGCGCCGTCGCACGGAGCGTCCTCCCCGGAGGCGCCGGATCCGCAAGCTCCGCCTGCTGGCGTTGCTGCTCGTCCTGGGACTGCTCCTGTCCGGCGCGTTCACGTACGGCATGCTGACCGCCGTAGCGGCGGAGATTCAGCAGCTCGACCCCTCCAAGCGCAGCGCACGCCGTGAGGTGAACAGCGTGATCGAGGCCGCCGACGGACGGGTGCTCGCCGTTCTCGCGGGCGACGAGAGCCGGGTGCTTGTCGGCACCGACCGGATCGCGCCGCTTCTCAAGCAAGCCGTCGTCGCGGTCGAGGACCGCCGCTTCTACGACCACAAGGGCGTCGACCTGCGCGGCATTGCCCGCGCTCTCTGGCAGGACCTCCGCCGCCAGAAGACGCTGCAGGGCGGCTCGACGATCACCCAGCAGCTGGTCAAGAACCAGTACCTGCGGAACGAGAAGACGATCGCTCGCAAGGTGCGCGAGGCGGCGCTCGCGTACCAGCTCGAGCAGCGCTGGTCGAAGGATCGCATCCTCACCGCCTACCTCAACACGATCTATTTCGGCAACGGCGCCTACGGCGTACAGCAAGCGGCCAAGACGTACTTCAGGAAGGGCGCGGCCAAGCTGACCCTGGCCGAGGCAGCCTTGCTCGCCGGCTTGCCGCGTGATCCTGCTCGCTACGACCCGGTGCAGCACCCAGCCGCCGCGGCCGCCCGGCGCGCGTTCGTGCTGTCGCGTCTCGTGGTGGACGGGAAGGTGACGCAGAGCGAAGCCACGCGCGCCGGGGGTGAGCCTCTACCCCGTCCGGAGGACATCGGACTGCCGCGCGAGGGAGTGCTGGCACCGTACTTCGTCAACTACGTCACCGACCAGCTCGTGGCCACGCTCGGGGCCGATCGGGTCTTCGGGAACGGACTCCGGGTGCGCACGACCATCGACCTGGAGCTGCAGGACGTGGCGAGGAAGGCGATCGAGACGACACTCGACGATCCGGACGGGCCGGCGGCGGCGCTCGTGGCGATCGATCTGCGACCGGGGTACGAGGGCCGCGTGAGGGTGATGTTCGGCGGCACCAACTTCCGCAAGAGCCAGTTCAACCTGGCCGCGCAGGCCGCACGTCAACCGGGGTCGTCCTTCAAGCCGATCGTGCTCGCCACCGCCTTCCGGAGCGGCATCGCACCGCAGACGGAGCTCACCTCGAAGCCGGTGGACATCGATGCCGGCGACCGCGTCTGGCGGGTGACCAACTACGAGAGCGCCTACCTCGGCCGCGCCAGTCTCGCACGTGCGATGACCAGCTCGGACAACGCCGTCTACGCGCAGCTCACCCAGCTCGTCGGGCCACGGCAGATCGTGGCCACCGCGAAGGACCTCGGCGTGCTCTCGGAGCTCCCCGCGTACTTCTCGATCGGGCTCGGAGCCGTCGCCGTCAACCCGCTGGACATGGCGCGCGCCTACGCCACGATCGCCAACGACGGGCAGCGGGTGGACGGCTCGCTCAGCGGGAACCGCCCGTTCGTGGTGCAGCGCGTCGAGTTCAGGAAGAGCGGGAAGACGAGAATCAACCTCCCCGTTTCGCACCGGGCCCTCCCACCCGCACAGGCGCAGGAGCTGACCGCGATCCTGGAGACGGTCGTGCGACTCGGCACCGGCCGCCGGGCCGCGCTCGAAGGGCGCGTCGCAGCCGGCAAGACGGGGACAACCGACGACTACGGCGACGCCTGGTTCGTCGGCTACACCCCACAGATGGTGGCGGCGGTCTGGGTCGGCTACCCGAACGAGCTGAGGCCCATGCTGAACGAGTTCGCAGGTGAGCCGGTCGCGGGCTCGACCCTGCCGGCGATCATCTGGCGCAAGTTCATGACCGCCGCCCTTGACCGCATGGAAGCGCAGCCCGAGACGTTCACGCCTCCGCCCTATCTCGGCTCACAGACGTTGCGCGTCTCACGCCGCGGCGGCATCACGCTCGACAACGGCTTCTGCCCCGACACACTCCCCATCGCCTTCTTCCCGGGCAGCGCTCCGACCCGCACCGCCGAGTGCTTCGCCGACGAGGTGCTGGTGCCGCGGCTGCTCGACCTCTCGCTCGGGGGAGCGCAGGCAGCGCTTCGCGAGCAGCCGCTCGAGGCCGACGTGATCCGCATTCCCGCGGCACCTGGCAAGCAGCCTGGTTTTGTGCTGCGACAGAGGCCTCAGGCCGGCTCCTACCGCTCAGCGAACTCGACCATCCGGGTCTGGGTGACCTACGCCAAGGACGGGCTGCTCCCCAACCTCGTCGGTACATCGCTGTCAACCTCACGCAAGCTGCTGCGAGCCAAGGGGATCCGGCCCCTGGTGCAGTACGAGGAGGGACCGAGCGGAACAGTCCTCGCGCAGACACCTGCCGGTGGAGTGGCCTCGGGCTCCGATCTGGCGGTCACTCTCACCGTCGGCCGCGTGAGGTCCACGGCGAGCCCGTGATCGTGTAACGCCACTCGCGCTCCACGGCCTTGCTGATCCCGATGCGACGACTGGTGGACACCGGCACCGGCTCCGCCGGCGCGACCCAGGTGAGGCCCGCCGACCTGACGGAGGCGCCGTCGAACGTTGCGTCGATGCCGAGCGCCTGCGTGAGACGACCGGGTCCCGAGCAGAGCAGACGCGGGTTGTCGCGATCGCGCCGCGCCGCCATGCGCTCGAGACCCTCAACGGGCTCGAGCGCCCGCAGCAGCACGGCCGCCCCGTGACCTGTCGCTCCACAGACGAGGTTGACGCACCAGTGCACCCCGTACGAGCGGTAGACGTAGAGATGGCCGGGCGGGCCGTACATGACACGGTTCCTTCCCCGTGGCCCGCCGTACGAATGGCTCGCCGGATCGTCCTGGTCGTAGGCCTCGACCTCCGTGATGCGCCCACCGGTTCCGTCCACGAAGAACGACCAGCCGAGCAGCGCAGGCGCCGCCTCGAAGGAGGGTGCGGTCAGCAGCGTGGCGAGCCTGGCTGCCGCGTCGTGCGAGGCCACCAGCGCTCAGTCCACGAACAGCCGCGGATGCTCGCGCAGGGCTCCGCCGCGGCGGCCACGCCCCGCACGCTGCGGCGCAGCCTCCTGCGTCATCTCGTCGAGGATCGTCTCCTGAGTCCGCGAGGCGACGACGGGCTCGGGCATCCCGTCGACCCAGACAAGCGTCCGGCTGCCGCTGCCGCGCTCCTCCCCGACGATCGGTTCGAGAGCGTAGATCCGGTCGGCGCGCACGTACTTGCCGAATCCGAGGAACACCATATGGGTCATTGCCGGATTGTCGCAGCCCGCGGGGTGGCTGGATAGGCTCGACGGGTGGCCAGGATCTATCTCTCTCCTCCCCATCTCGGCGGCCGGGAGCTGGAGCTCGTCCGGGACGCGATCGAGTCGAACTGGATCGCGCCGCTCGGGCCGCACGTGGACGCCTTCGAGCGGGAGCTCGGCGAGTTGACGGGAGTCCCCCACGCGGCGGCGCTCTCCAGCGGCTCGGCTGCGCTGCATCTGGCGCTGGTCGCGCTCGGGATCGGGCCGGGCGACGAGGTCGCGTGCCCCACGCTGACGTTCGCGGCGAGCGCCAACCCGATCCGCTACGTCGGCGCCACACCGGTCTTCGTGGATTGCGACGAGACGTGGTTGCTCAACCCCGATCTGCTCGAGCGGGCGGTCGCCGAACGTCGCGCCGCGGGCGCGCGGTTGCGGGCGGTGATCAGCGTGGATCTCTACGGCCAGTGCTGCGACTACGACGCTCTGCGGGAGGTGTGCCGCCGGCACGAGCTGATCCTGATCCAGGACGCGGCGGAGTCGCTCGGCGCGTTCCACCGCGGCGAACCGGCCGGTGGCCAGGGAGCGGTGGCGGCCCTCTCCTTCAACGGCAACAAGATCATCACCACGAGCGGCGGCGGTGCGCTCCTTTCGGGCGACGACGACCTCGTTGCGCACGTGCGCAAGCTCTCGACGCAGGCGCGGGAGCCGGAGCCGCACTACGAGCACACCGAGATCGGCTTCAACTACCGGCTCAGCAACCTGCTCGCCGCGGTCGGACGCGCGCAGCTGGAGGTGCTGCCCGCACGCGTTGCCGCCCGCCGGGCCGTCAACGCGCGGTACCGGTCGCTGCTCGGTGATCTCCCCGGCGTCTCCTTCATGCCGGAGCCAGAGCATTCGCGCGGGAACATGTGGCTGACCTGCATTCAGGTCGATCCTCAGCTGGCCGGCATCGACCGCGAACGGATCCGGCTGGCCCTCGAGGCCGAGGACATCGAGAGCCGCCCCGTCTGGAAGCCGATGCACCTGCAACCCGTATTCGCCGGCGAGCCGTCCTACGGCGGAGACGTCGCGGCGCGGCTGTTCGCGAACGGGTTGTGTCTCCCGAGCGGATCTGCGCTCACGGAGGAACAGCAGGAGCGGATCGCCGGGATCGTGCGCGGGCGCTTCGACGCGCGACGGTAACCCGTTCCAGGGGAGATCACGCTGGCGCATCGTGGCGTGGTCATCCTTGATGCGTAGCTCTAGCCGGCGTTTCGAGCGTTGCGGGCGACGGTGCGCCAATGTGCGTCCTCGGCAGGGCCCCGCTCCGACGCGACTGCCAAGCCCTCGAGCTCCGGCCGTGTGAGCTCGCGGACGAGGCAGAACTCGTTCCCGAACGGGTCCTGCATCACCGCCCAGTCGATTACCGGTCGAGCGCCCGCGTACGCATGCGGTACGGGGTACACCGTCGGCGGGTACTTCAACCGGCCGCCGATCGCTTCGATCTGGGCGATCGCGGCGTCGACGTCTTCGACGGTGATATCGATGTGCGCGCGGTTCGCCGCCGCATCGAGCCGCCGTGCCGCGTCAACCGCGCCGGAGTCGGACACCTTCGCCGTCCGGACGCGGTGGAGGATGATCTCGTGCCTCCAGGTCTCTTCGTCCTCGTAGCCGAGATAGGCAAAGGTTTCGGGCCATATGGACGAGATCCGCGCGATCCCGGTCACCTCTGACCAGAACGCTGCGCCGACCTCGAGGTCCTCCACGTCGATGACGAAGCACCGAAGAGTCCCGATCGCCATAACGCTGTGATCCTGACCGATCCGTGAGCATCGTTCAAACGACATTCCCGCGCACTCGCGCAGGCGACCCGCTGCTGCCCGGATGTCAAGATGCGGACGGTGCGCGGCCCCGTGCAGTCGCCGTTGTTGCGTGGCGCTAGCATCGTCGCATGAGCGCCTTGCGTGAGCCGGTGCCTTTCGAGGTGTACGAGGCGGGCGTGTACCTGCACGGTACGAAGGCAGAGCTCGGGGTGGGCGATCTGCTGGTTCCGGGGCGCGAATCGAACTTCGAGACCGGCCGCGTGATGAACTACGTCTACTTCAGCGCCACTCTCGACGCCGCGGTCTGGGGCGCCGAGCTCGCCAGCGGTGAGGGCCGCGGGCGCATCTACATGGTCGAGCCAACCGGGGAGTTCGAGGACGACCCGAACTTGACCGACAAGAAGTTCCCGGGGAATCCAACGCAGTCCTTCCGTAGCCGCGAGCCGCTGCGCGTTGTTGGCGAGCTTGTCGACTGGGTCGGTCATTCGCCCGAGAAGCTCGAGGCCATGCGAGCCGCACTCGATGCGTTGCAGCGGAACGGATCGGCCCAGATCGAGGACTAGGTCCCCGTGCGGTTGACTGTCAGAGCCTCGGTGACTGCGCGGCATCGAGTCACCGCCGCCCGGTCTTGTCGGGCGGCAGCGACGTATCAGTCGGCGGCGACCGCGCGGAAGTAGAAGTCGAGCATCGCGTCTAGTGGTGCCGCCTCCCGCCGCAGTCGGCTGCGGAGCGCGGCGCCCTCCCAGCAGTCGACCAGCAGGCTCGCCATGCCACGCGGGTCGGAATCGGCCGGGATGTCGCCTTGCCGCCTGGCCTCGTCGAGGCAGTGCGTCAGTTGCTCGACGATCTCCGAGAAGCAGTCCTCGATCCTGCGTCGAAACACCTCGCTGACGCCCGATAGCTCCTGGCCGAGCCCGCCTAGCAGGCAGCCCATGTACCCCTCGTGTCGGTAGTGCTCCCGCGTCGTCTCGAAGAAGCAGCGCACACGCTCGAGGGGCCGCCGATTCGTGTCTCCCAGGCAGCCGTCGAGGCCCGCGTGTACCTCGTTCATGTATCCGTCGACGACCTGGAGCGCGAAGTCCTCCTTGTCGTCGAAGTGGTGGTAGAAGGAGCCCTTTGGCGTGGCCGTTGCCTCAAGCAACGCCTGGATGCCGAGATCGTGGTAGCCGTGCTCGAGAAGCATGGCAAGTCCCACATCGAGCAGGCGCTGCTTCGTCGGATGCTTGTTCTGTGTTGTCACCCTCGAAACCGATCACGGCTCGACGCTACGCTCGAGCTGCTAACCGCCGATCTTCTCAATCATGTGCTCGATGACGTGGCTGTGCTCGCGCTCGGGACTGAACATCACGATCTCCGCGTCGGCGTCGACCCGAACATTGTGCCCGGGCGGCCAGTAGAAGAGGTCGCCAGCATCGACCGTCTCGCGCACACCGCCGGCATCGGTCGTGGTCAGCCGTCCGCTCAGCATGTAGCCCCAGTGAGGGCACTGGCAGAGGTTGCCCTCCAGCCCCTCGAAGAGCGGGGTCGTGTCGATGCCGGCGGAGAGCGAGAAGTACTCGCCGCTGATTGTGTCGAACCCGCTCACGTCACCGAACTCCTTCTGCTGACGAATCACGGCCCCGGGGATGTCCAACTGGACGTCGACCTTCTCTTTCGCGACCCGCATCGCCATCTCCCCTCGAGCGTCGAATGAAGTAGACCGATCGGTCTAATCGGACGATACACAAGCGACACGGCCGCAGCAACATCGTCGGACGATCCCACGTCGCGTAGCGGCGGCCCGTCCAACAGGAGGTCCGTATGTACGCCACCGTTCGCACGTATTCGACCGGCCCCGAGCTGGCCGATGCGCTTGTCAGCAACGCCGCCGATGTCAAGAGCTTGATCAGCGGGATCGACAGATTCAAGGCCTACTACCTCGTCCGCACAGCTGACGGCGCGGTTTCGATCAGCGTCTACGTCAGCGAGGCAGGCGCGAACGAATCGACCAGCGCCGCGGCGCATTTGGATCTCGCGACGTGATCCTCAGGCCGTCTGCGGCACGGTCTCGACGACGTCGAGCCAGTGCGCCCAGCGCTCGCTGCGGCCGTTGACCGTGTCGAGATACGCGGTCTGGATGGCCTGCGTGATCGGCCCGACGCCGATCTCGAGGTCGTCCACCGCCCGCACCGGGGTGACCTCGGCCGCGGTGCCGGTCATCCAGATCTCGTCCGCGAGCATGAGATCGGTGCGGATGAGATGTGCCTCCTCGACGAGGTACCCCAGATCCTGTGCGATGTCGATCACGGTCGACCGCGTGATCCCCGGCAGGATCGACGTCGACAGCGGCGGCGTGAAGATCCGGCCGCCCTTGACCACGAAGATGTTCTCGCCCGGGCCGTCCGCGATCGTGCCCTGGTCGGTCATCATGATCGCCTCGTCGTACCCACCCCGCCGAGCCTCCGTGGTGGCGAGCATCGAGTTGAGATAGACGCCGGTGGCCTTTGCGGCGTGCGGGATCACGTTCGGCCCGATACGCGTCCACGAGGAGACCTTGGCGGTGATGCCGTTCTGCAGGGCGCTCTCACCGAGGTACGCGCCCCACGGCCAGTTCATGATCACCGTCTCCACCGGGTTGCCCTGCGTGGAGACACCGAGCTGGCCATATCCGTAGAAGGAGATCGGACGGATGTAGCTCGCCGCGAGACCGTTCGCGCGCACCAGATCGTGCGTCGCGGAGCGCAGCTCCTCCACCGTGAACGGGATCTCCATGTACAGCAGGCGCGCCGAGTCGTGCAGCCGTTGCATGTGCTCGGCCAGGCGGAACACGGCCGGCCCCCTGGGCGTCTCGTAGCAGCGGATCCCCTCGAACACGCCGCTCCCGTAGTGCAGGCCGTGCACGCCGACATGAACCCTCGCGTCGTCCCAGTCGACGAGCGTTCCGTTCATCCAGATCTTGTCGGTTGCCTGCATCGGGCTCTCCTTGGGCTCGTGGTCCGTCAACGGTAGCGGAGGCGACCCGGCTAGGCCTTGGTGATCGTGGCGATGCGGGCCTGGGTGAGTCGCGCCAGCTCCTGGGGGGCGAGGGCCGCCATGTGCTGTCTCGTCCCGGCGCCGCACCAGACGACGTCATGGGAGAGCAGCCGCTCGTCCATGACGATGCGTGCGAGGCGTGAACCAAGGAAGGGGGTCACGGCCCCGGGCTCGAGCCCGGTCGCCTCGAGCACCTCGGCCGGGCGGGCAATCCGCGCGTGCTTGCTCGAGAACAGAGCGGCGACGAGACGCGTCTCCGCCCGAGCCGCACCGCCGAGGAGTGCCAGTGCGGGCCGCCCGTCGCACATGAGGACCAGGGACTTGACGACCTGCTCCAAACTGCAGCCGAGCGCGTCGGCGGCCGCCTCGGCGGAGCCGCAGTCGTCACGGAGCATCTCCACGCGCGCCTCCGCCCCGGCCGTCACCAGGAAGGCGCTGACACGCTCGACGGGGGCCGGCCAGGCGATCATCGGTGCGGGAAGTCTCCCAGAGGTCGTGGCACCACGCAGTGGCCTCAGATCAGATCAGGAACGGCACGAACCGCCGGCGGACTCGCTGCGCGTAGGCCGCGTACGACGGGAACCGCGAGCGCAGGCGTTGCTCCTCTTCCCGGGCCTTGCCCGCCCACACCGCGGCCAGCAGCGCGGTGACCGCCAGGGCGAGGAGATCGACGGCGAGCGAGAGACCGCAGAAGAAGAGCACGAGACCGCCGTAGACAGGGTGCCGGACGAGCCCGAACGGGCCATGCTCTCTGAGCTTCGCCCGCTCACGGGGTCGGGTGAACGGGGTCAGATCGCGGCCAAGCGCCAGCAAGGCCCAGCCGGCGAGGGCCGCACCGATGGTGGCCACCAGCGCGCCGGCGACGCGAAGCGCCACGACCGTGCCGAGGGGGCCGAGGGCCATCGTGACCGCTGCGAGGGCGATGAGGGCGAACTGGGCCACGACCCAGGGCGTGCCTCGGCCGGCGGGCGGCCCCGGGCTCACAGGTCGATGAAGCTGGCGTCGTCGAACCCGAAAGCGTGCAACCGGTCGACGAGTTGCGGTGTCGCGGGCGTGTCCACGGAGAAGACCATGAGCGCCTTCCCTCCCGCCTTTGTGCGTGAGACGGCCATGTTGGCGATGTTCACACCGGCCTCGCCACACAGGTTGCCGACGGTGCCGATCACGCCGGGCTGGTCGTCGTAGACGAGGAAGATCATGTGGGGCGCCAGCTCGATGTCGATGCCGAACCCGTGGGCGCCGGCGAGGAAGAGCCGCGGCTCGGGCCCGATCGTCGTTCCCGACACCGTCACCTCCTCCCCGTCCGCGGTCACGCGCACCTCGACGGTGTTGGTGTAGTCGCGGGACGCACGAAAGCGTTCCTCGGAGACCGCGATCCCACGGTCGGCCGCGATCGCGGAGGCATTGACCACGTTGACCACCTGATCGACGCGGCCCTGGAACACGCCGCGGAGGGCGGCGACGGTGAGCAGCCGGATGTCGTATTCGGAGAGCGGCCCGTGCGCCGCGACGGTGATCCGCCGTGGCCGGCCGCCGGCGAGCTCGGCTGCGAGCGTGCCCAGCATGGAGGCGAGCGGGATGAACGGGCCGAGCACCTCGAGGTCGGCCTGGTCGACGACCGGGATGTTCACCGCGTTCGAGACGACGGAGCCCTCCAGGGCCGCCACCACCTGCTCGGCAATGATCACTCCCGCCCGATCCTGCGCCTCGTCGGTCGAGGCTGCCAGGTGCGGCGTGACGACGATCTCGTCGATCTCCAGCAGCGCGCCGCTGTACGGCTCGCTGGAGAACACGTCGAGAGCGGCGCCGGCCAGCTTGCCGCTCGCGATCGCCTCGATCAACGCCTCCTCGTCGACGAGGGCCCCGCGCGCCGCGTTGACGAGGCGCGCTCCGTCCTTCATCTTGGCGATCGTCTCGCGCGAGATCAGCAGATGCGTGGCCTCGGTGAGCGGAGAGTGCAACGTCACGAAGTCCGAGGCCGCGAGCAACACGTCGAGCGACGGCGACTGCTCGGCGCCGATCTCGCGGAAGCGCTCGTCACCCACGAACGGGTCGTAGGCGACGACCCGCATGCCGAGCCCCGCGGCCCGGCGAGCGACCTGCTGGCCGATGCGGCCGAATCCGATCACTCCAAGCGTCTTCCCGTCCAGCTCGACGCCGCTCCAGCGTGAGCGCTCCCAGCGTCCCTGCTTGAGGGCGGCGTGGGCCTGAGGGATGTTGCGGGCCAGCGCCACGAGCAGGCCGATCGTCTGCTCCGCCGCGGAGACCACGGTCGACTCGGGTGCGTTGGCGACCACGATGCCGCGTCGCGTCGCGGCATCGACATCGACGTTGTCGACGCCGACCCCGGCCCGGCCGATCACCTTGAGGCGGTCGGCCCTGGCGATCAGCTCCTTCGTGACCCTGGTCGCCGAGCGTACGACGAGGCCGTCGTAGAGCCCGATGATCTCCTCGAGAGGTGTCGTCTGGTCGACGTCGACCTCGAAATGGGAGCGGAGCAGATCGACGCCGGCAGCGGCGATCGGCTCGCGGACGAGGACGCGCATCAGCCCTCCCGCACCGGGCCGGCAGCTGCCCGCCGGGCTGCCTCGACGGCTGCGGCGCCGTCGACGGGGACGGCGAGCTCCACGAGCTCGTCCGCGATGGCCGCCAGGCACCGGAGGACGTCGTCCTGTGTCACGTAGCCGATGTGGCCGATGCGGAACAGGCGGTCGGCGATGTCGCCATGCCCGCCGGCGATCTCCAGCCCGTGCCGGTCACGGAGGGCAAGGCGGAGCGCGGGGGCCGAAACCCCTTCGGGTGTCAGCGCGCCCGTCAGCACCGCCGAGGTGTCGTCGTCCGGTGAGTAGAGCGTGAGCCCCATGGCGGTGAGGCCAGCGCGGCACGCGCGGCCATGCGCGCGATGCCGGGCGAACGCGGCCTCGAGCCCGTCCTCGAGCAGCAAGCCAAGGGCGGCGTGGAGAGCCGCCACGGTCGCTGTTGCCGGTGTGAAGGCGGTCGAGCCCTTGCTCTGCGCCGCTCGTGCGCGCTTCCAGTCGAAGTAGAAGCGCGGCAGCCGTGCCTGGCCGCTGCGCGCCCAGGCGCGCTCGGAGACGGACACGAACGAGAGCCCTGGCGGTGTCATCAGCGCTTTCTGTGAGGCCGTGACGACGACGTCGGCACCCCACTCCTTCGTCTCGAGGGGGACGGCGCCGAGGCTCGAGATGGCGTCCACGATGCTCAGCACGCCGGCCTCGCGGCACACGCCGAGCATGCGCTCGATGTCGACGACGACCCCGGTCGAGGTCTCGGAGTGCACGAGCACGGTGGTAGCCGGCTGGTGCTTGGCGATCGCAGCAGCAACCGCCTCGGGCTGTGGCACCGCCCCCCAGGCGTGCCGCAGCGGCACGACATCGAGGCCGTACGCCGCACCCAGCTTCTGCCAGCGCTCACCGAACTCGCCGCAGGAGACGATCAGGGTGCGGTCGCCGGCGGAATGGAGGTTGACGACGGCCGACTCGAAGGCGCCCGTGCCGGAGGCGGTGAGCACGAGCACGTCACCGTCCGTGCGGAAAACCTGTTGCAGCCGCCCCACCGTGTCCAGGAAGAGCGCCTTGAAGTCGGGGCCGCGGTGGTGCAGCACCGGCCGGGCCAGGGCGTCGAGGACCTCCGAAGGCACCGAAGTCGGCCCGGGCGTCAGCAACTTCGGCGGATCGGCCATCTCCCGTCCAGGGTAGCCGCCGACTCCGGTGCGGCACGACGGTTCTCGACCGGCCGGACGGGCACACCGCAGGGAGCTGAAGCATCCAGCCGGATAGAACTCGGCCCTCGGGCGCAGATCGCGCAGTTAAGAGACAGCGCGGGGCCCTTCAGGGCCTCGCCAGGCGTTCTGGCCAGAGCGCGAGGCTGCCACAAACCGTGCGCGTGCCTTCTGTCGGTGAATCAGCAACCAAGCAGGATCGGCGCGCGGCAATCCACACCGACCGGGGGATCCCGCTCAGCGCGGACGATGCGACCGGAACCAGAACACCTGCTGGAAGGTCGGCCTGTTGGTGCCGCGCATGGTGTTGGGCAGGATGCCCGGCCGGAAGCTGATGCGCTCGACGGTCGCGTCGGCCCGCCAGGAGGAGGGGACGGCACCCTGCGCCTGCTCCAGGGTGGCGGCCGCGCTGTCCACCGCTTTCCAGAGGGCGTCGGCGCAGGACTGCACGTTGCCCTTCCCGCAGAAGCGCGTGGTGAAGGCGCCGTTGACCGGCTGCCCGAGCAGCGAGCGGAGGTCCTTGTCCACCCACGACCACCAGCCGTCGTAGAAGGCGCTGCCGCCCGGGTTGAGCGGTTGGTTGCGGCCCACGAGCTGCTCCAGGTCCGAGGTCAGGGGACCGAGCACCGGGCTCAACACCGCCTCGACGAGGCCGTTCCAGGAGGCGTCGAGCGCGGCGGCCCCGGGGTGATCGACCTTGCCGTCGAGCTCGAGGTCGAGCCGGCTCGATCCCGCGGTCACCCAGTCGTCGATCAGCGCTGCTGCGGCACGGGCTCTCGGTGTCGCGCCTGGCGCGGACAGGCCGGCGTTCAGCACCTGGCGTAGCAGCGGCCATACGCGAACGGCGCGGAGATCCTGGGTGGCGGCGGCGTTCATGGCGCCCACAAGCGAGGCCAGCGTGTGGACGTTCCGCTTCTGCACCTCGCCCCAGAGCAGGTCGACCCGCTGCACCGACCCCCAGGTCCACTCCGCGTCGGCGGCGCCGAAGCCGCGGGCGGGCTTGTTGTTCCAGTTGAGGATGGCGCCGCTTTTTGGGTTGATCACCTGCGGATGCGCCTTGGCCGCGAGGAACCCTCCCCACTCGTACTCGCCCGTGCCCTTGGTCAGCAACCCGGAATCGACGGTGCGCGGCCTGATCGGGAAACGGCCGGCTGTGGCCTGCGCGATGTCGCGATCGTCCGCGTACAGCCAGTTGAAGGTCAGCTCGAAGGTGCTCGCGGTCTTGAGGAAGTCCTGCGCCGAGCGCACCTGATTCGTGGAGAGGTCGATGAAGAACTGCGAGGCCAGCAGTTCGCGGCCGCGGGTGGAGCGCTTCTGGCTGATCGCCACGCGCGTCCCACCAACCGTTGCGTATCCGAGCACCGGCCCGTGCACGGTCTCGCGGAAGACGAGCGCCTGGTCGGGGGTGCCCGGCGCGCCGCGCAGCAACCCCGCATCGAACACCGACATCTCGCGGCATTGACCCTTGTACAGGACCTTCGTGTCGCTGCCGTCGCACAGCGTTTCCACGTACTGATCGACGAGGTCGCCGGCGGCCGAGGTGGCGCTCCACACGTAGTCGAGGCCGCGTCCGAGGAGCACTGCGAAGGAGACGCCGGGGAACGCGGCACCGCGGGTGTCGAAGCCGCCGCCCTGCAGGTCGAGCTCCATCAGGATCCCGGGGTAGTAGTGGCCGACCTGTGGTCCCGCGACGACGAGCGGATGACCGGTGGCCGAGCGTTTCGACGTGAGCAGGAGGGCGTTCGACATCTGCATGCGCGAGGTCCGGGCCGTGCCCGCCGTCGGGCCTGCGGAGACGAAGCTCCCCGCGTCGATGATCACGTTGCCTAGCTCGTTCTGCGGGCGCGGCAGGTACGGGAACGAGCCTTCGACCGCCACGCGTGCCTCGGGGTCGTCGCGCTGACGCAGGTCTTCCCAGACCTGTCGGCCCGCCTCGTCACCGAGGTCCCGTTGCAGCAGGGCGAGGAAGTTGGCGCGCCGCCATTCGTCACCGCCTCCGGCACCGAAGACACCGCCGATCAGGCCGGCCACACCCACGACGTCGGCGCGTGTCCACGGCGCGATCGGCAGCCCGGCCTTCTTGTACGCGGCGTTGATGCCGGCGATGTACGCGTCGATGATGCGGATGGCGCGCTTGCCCTTGGGACCTGTCGCGGCCAGCAGCTGGAACTGCGCGTTGAGCCGGGCCTCGGTGGCAGCTGAGGCGATGAACTGCTTGCCGGAGAGAGCGGCGGCGAACGCGTCCAGGCCCGGGATGTCGAGGGCTGCGATGCGGCCGGGTCCGCGGAGCAGCTCGACGAGCAGCTGCCGGTCCTGAGCTGTGACCCACCCTGCACCGAAGGCGACGTCGACGTCGCGCTTGCCAACCACGTGCGGGACGTTCCAGCGGTCTCGCCGGATCACAAGCCCGGGACGCGGCCGCTCGGTGGTGATCGCCTTCTCGCTGCCGATCCCGAGCGTGGCGCGCTTGAAGTAGCGCGGGATGTCTGCAGCGGTGACCTGGCCGCGGAGCGGTGTCAGGCCGTCGTACAGCGGCAGCTGATCGGTGGAGTTCCTGGAGAACGCGACGCCACCGGCCTGACCGGGCGGCAGCACGTTCCAGGCCTGCGCCGCGTGATCGGGGCTTGCGGAGGAGCCCGCGGCGGCTGCGACGGCGGCCACGACCAGGGCTGCGAGCAACGGGATCAGGCGCGCGGGCGTCATGCGCGGAGATCCTACGCCCTGCATAGGCTGACCGGGTGGATGTCGTGGCCGCCTTCGTCGCTGCTCTTCTCGCAGCACGGCTGGCTGCGGTGCTGCTCGTTCGTAGCCGCGGCGCGACCGGGCTCGCGCGGGGCGCCGGGCGTCTCTGGGCTGCGTCGCTGGCCGCCTTCGCCTTCGCGTCCGCCGCGCTCGCGTGGGGTGCCGCCGCCGGCTTCGACGATCGCTCCTTCCGGGTGTATTACGCGGCCGGCGCCCTGCTCAGCGCGCCGCTCCTCGGTGCGGGATCGCTCGCGCTGCGAGGGCACGCTCGCGCCGTGCCGCTGGCCCTCGTCTATGCCGGCCTGGCGGTCGGGTTGGCACTGGCGGCGCCGCTCCACGGCGAGATCGCGGGCACGGGTGTGCCTCACGCGCAGGATCATCTTTCGTTCCTGCCGGTGCGCCTGGTGGCCATCGCCGCGAACTCGCTGGGAACGCTCGCCGCGGTCGCGGTGCTCCTGCTCGCCGTGCGGCGCCACCCGCGACAGAGCGTGTTGCTGCTCGCCGGGATCGGCGTGGCGGCGGCGGGCAGCACCTTGACCGGCCTCGGTGTGGCGGAGGCGTCGCTCTCCTTCGCGGTCGCCAGTCTCCTCCTGTACGCAGGCGCCGCCTATCCGCGGGAGAGGATCCAGAGCCCGCCCACGGTGTAGAGCACCATCAGCGCCAGCATCGCGTACTGCGAGCGCAGCGCTTCGGGTCGCGAGCTGAAGCGGGTGATCGCGCGATCGTGCGCCACGGTGAGGCCCACGACGTGGCCGATCACGAGTGCGGACGCCTGGACGTACCAGACGGTGTTCGGCGTGAGGAGCGCCAGGTTTGGTGTGACGTCGGCGGTACCGAGGACGTTCCAGCCGCGCCCGAGGGGATCGGAGAGCTGGGGAATGGCGAACTGCCCCTGCAACACGAAGAGCGAGAAATAGTGCGCCACCTCGTAGACGAACGCGATCGGGACGAGCGAGAGCAGGAAGTCGGGGACGAGGGACTGGCTCCCGGCCACCGAGCGGCGGGCGAGCCGGCAGGCGCCGGCGTACGAGAGACCGACGACGAGTGATCCCGCGAGCAGGCCGCCGATCGCCGTTGCCATCCCCAGCAGGTCGGCAAGGCCGGGGTTGTCGATCACGTACGGCTCCTGCACGTTCGAGATGAGTGTTTGCCATCTGGCCGACCGCGAATACCCGTCGAAGGCGACCGAGCCGAGCATCACGGCCAGGAACGCCGTCGTGCCGGGCACCCGGTCCTCGCCGGCAAGGCCGGTACACGGGAGGCGCAGCCGCGGCCGGCCGGCGACCACCGTGCACGGGGCGATCCGCGCGAACATCCCGAAGAGCACGGCGAACGCCTCGCCGCGCGCAGTCCAGGTGTCGCGACCGTACGCCGCCATGCCGAGGAGCGTGACGTAGCTGTATATGGCGATCGCGAACGCGAGCGTCCGGGGGGACGAGGGGTCGTAGTAGGCGAGCTCCAGTGCGGCGAACGCGAACAGCCCGACCACGGCCGGCCACCGGCCGAAGCGTTCCGGGTAGGTGGAGAGCGGTCGTGCCTCCCTACCGGAGGCCTCCCAGAGCGCGACGAACCCGTCCGCCAGCGCCCGCCACGGCGAGAGAGCGCGCCAGACGTTTCCGAAGAGCACGGCGAGCACAGGCACCCCGAGCCAGAAGATCACGTAGACCCAGGTGGGAGCGATGTTGGACAGCAGATCGTCGGTGCCGAAGAGCGCGGCGGCCCAGACGGTGGCGAACAGGACGACCGAGAGGCATTGCAGCAACACGCGCGCGGGTCGTCCGACGACGGCTTCGCCGACGCGGGGGAGTGCCCGCCCCTCGCCGTGCCGGGCGAGGAGCGGGCGCTTCCAGAGCGAGCCGAGCGCGGTGAACGAGGCGACGAGGACGATGCCGGCCCCCCAGTAGAAGAGCCACGCGGGGACCGGCAGGTCCTGGACGCCGCCGATGCCGTGGGCGACGACGCCGTTCACGGGGTTACGGTGAGCAGGGCGAGCAGCAGGTCGGGATGGTGCATCTCCAGCTCGAACCGTCCGGCGAGCCTCGCCGTGAACTGGATCACGACCTTCTTCCCGCGAAGGACGGGGCGCTCGAGCTCGTAGCCGTGGAGATGGACGTCCTCACCCACGTTGGTCGTGATGACGATCCGTACCAGCCTCCCCTTCTTCACCTTGGGTCGCTTGGTGCCGCCGACGATCCGGCCCTTGTCGACCGTGATCGGGATCATGACCGGTTGCACCTTGGCGGGGGCTATGGGTGCGGCCTGGACGATCTGGGTCGCCGCCAGGGCGGCGGCGGTCAACAGGACGCTGAGGAACAGACGACGCATGGGAACCTCCGAGATGTCGTATGGCGCGCAGTGGGCGCGCGGGACAGGTCAGAGGTGCGCCGGAGGTGCCCGCCCGCGCGGGGCGCCGCAGAACTGCGGGACGACGGCGCTCTCCGCGCCGGCGACGAGGACGGCGGGATACGTCCCAAGCAGCCGGAGCCTCTGCCCGCGCCCACGCGCCGTCCCGAGGACGAGCCGCGCCAGCCGTGCGCAGAGGAAGGCGATCGGCAGCTGAAGGGCCAGTCCGAGCAGAAACGTCGGATTGGCCAGCAGGAAGGGCAACGCGTCGCCGTGAGCGATCCGTTCGGCGTGCTCCTGCGCGGCGAAGGTGACGATCCCGAGGAACGCGTAGGACCAGGGGCTTGCGGCGACCTGCGTGCGCTGCTGGAAGGCGAGCAGGACCAGCCCGGCGAGCGCTCCCACGACGGCCAGTTGCGGGCCATGCGCCAGGTAGTCGTGAAGCGGGTCGGCCTCCACGCCCGTCTGTGCGTAGGCTACGCCGTGCCCGGCGAGCACCCCGGCCAGGGCGAGCGGAGCGACTGCGAGCCAGGCGACCAGGCGTCGACTCATGGGCTCATGATGCCAGCGAGGCGGCTGTGCCGGCGGCCTCCCGCGCTCGCGCGCTACCCGTCTAGATGATTGATCGGTAGTTGGGGTGCGGTCGGGGGCGGTCACGACCAAGCAGCGTGTCGTGATCGTCTGCGGCCAGTACCGGTGTTGTACGGGTCGTAGACGAGCGCGACACGATGCGCCGTGTCGTGGTCGTCATCCGGACGTGCCTGAATTGCCGATCAATCATCTAGCGCACGCTTGACGAGCTCGCTGACGATGCGCGCGTCTGCCTGGCCTTTCGTCTCCTTCATCACCTGACCGACGAAGAACCCGAGCAGCCCGTCCTTGCCGGCGCGGTAGGCGGCGACCTGTGCCGGGTTGCTCTCCAGGATCGCGGCGACGAGAGGCTCGAGCGCGGAAGCGTCGCTGACGCTCTCCTGCACCAGGTAGGGCGCCGCGCTGAAGCCGGGGTCGGCGAGCTTCCCGATCGCCTCGTCGAAGGCCTGCCGCGGAATGCGGTCGCGAGCGCCGACGAGGGCCGCCAGCTGGTCTGCTGGCACCGCCTGCGGGTCGTGCCCGGCAGCGACGACGGCGTTGGCGATCACGTTGGCGGCGGCTGTGACGTCGGCGCCGGCGGCGACTGTCGCCCGCCACAGCGTGTCCAGCCCTCCCGTGACGAGGACGACGGCGCGCTCGTGACCGAGCTCGCCGCGGATCGCGTGGATGCGAGCCGCGGGTGACGGCGGCACCTCGGCCCGTAGACGCTCGATCAGCTCGGGCAGGGGCTCCACGGGCACCAGGTCCGGGTCCGGGAAGTAGCGGTAGTCGTCCGCCTCCTCCTTGGAGCGTCTCGCCGTGAGCCGGTTGTGGGCCGCGTCGTAGTCGTAGGTCTCCTGCACAACCTCGGCTCCGGACTCCCAGACGGCGATCTGCCTCGCGACCTCGGCGTCGATGCCGCGCGCGATGAAGGTGAAGGAGTTCATGTTCTTGATCTCGCAACGGGTGCGCAGCTCGCTCGAGCCGGCCGGGCGCACCGAGACGTTGGCGTCGACGCGCATCGTCCCCTTCTCCATCTCCGCATCCGAGATGCCGAGCTCGACGATCGTCTGGCGCAACAACTGGAGGAACGTCTTCGCTTCGTCGGCCGAGCGGAGGTCGGGCGCGGTCACGATCTCCAGGAGGGGCGTCCCGCCGCGGTTGTAATCGACCAGGGTGGCCGAGGCGCCCCCGATGCGTCCGGTGGCTCCGCCCAGGTGCACGTTCTTGGCAGCGTCCTCCTCGAGGTGAGCCCGGACGATACCCACCGTGTGCTCACCATCAGGCAGCGGTACTATCATACTACCATTTTCGCAAGATGGCTGATCGTACTGGGATATCTGATACCCCTTGGGGAGATCGGGATAGAAGTAGTTCTTGCGCGCGAACACGGCGTGTGGGGCGATCCGGCAGTCGAGCGCCAGGCCAAGCTTGATCGTCCATTCGATGGCCTGGCGGTTGATCACGGGGAGCGCGCCGGGGAAGCCGAGACAGACGGGGCAGGTCAGCGTGTTCTCCCCCTCGCCGAAGGCCACGGGGCAGCGGCAGAACATCTTCGTCCGCGTCTTCAGCTGAACGTGGATCTCCAGGCCGATCACCGGCTCCCAGACAGTGCTGCTCACCGCAGTCGCTCCGGGACGATGTCGAAGCCGATCGCCTGCTCGAGCGCGTGCCCTACGCGGAAAAGCGTGTTCTCGCCGAACTGGGGGCCGATCAGCTGCAGACCGACCGGCAGCCCTGCCGAGAGGCCGCTCGGGATGTTCAGGCCGGGGAGGCCGGCGAGGCAGGAGGGGATGGTCAGCAGGTCGCAGGCGTACATGGCGAGCGGGTCGGCGGCGCGGTCGCCGAGTGGGAAGGCGACGGTGGGCGCGGTCGGGGTGGCGATCACGTCGAACTGCGCCAGTACGTCGCGGTGCTCGCGGATGAGCAGCGTTCGCACCTTCTGCGCCTGCCCGTAGTAGGCGTCGTAGTACCCGGCCGACAGCGCGTAGGTGCCGAGCATGATGCGCCGCTTGGGCTCGGGCCCGAAGCCCGCGTCGCGTGTCCTTTCGACCATCTCGCGGTGCGTGGCGCCGTCGACGCGGGCGCCGTAGCGGACGCCGTCGTAGCGGGCCAGGTTCGACGAGGCCTCGGCCGGGGCGACCAGGTAGTAGCAGGGCATCCCGTAGTCGTAAGAAAGCGGGAGATCGCATTCACCGATCGACGCCCCGAGCGACTCGGCGAGCGCGAGGGAGGCTTCGAAGGAGTCGCGGACACCGGGTTCAACCGCGGTCAGGCCCGCGAGCTGCCGTGGGACGGCGACCCGCACGCCCCGCAGGTCGTCGCCCTCCGGCAGCTCGACGGCGGGGCGCTCGACGGTCGTGGAGTCGGCCGGATCGCGACCCGAGATGATCTCGTAGAGCATGGCCACGTCACGCACCGTCTTCCCCACGGGCCCGACCTGGTCGAGGCTGGAGGCGAACGCGACCACGCCGTAGCGGGAGACGGTGCCGTAGGTGGGACGCAGCCCCACGTTGCCGCAGAGCGCCGAGGGCTGCTTGATCGAGCCGCCCGTGTCGGAGCCGAGTCCCCACGGTGCCAGACCGCCGGAGACGGCGGCCGCCGTCCCGCCGCCCGAACCGCCGGGCACACGGGTGGGATCCCACGGGTTGTGCGAGGGGCCGTAGGACGAGTTCTCGGTCGAGGAGCCCATGGCGAACTCGTCGGTGTTGGTCTTGCCGATCGTCGGGAGGCCCGCAGCCCTGCAGCGGGCCGCGACCGTCGCGTCGAAGACCGGCACGTAGCCGCGGAGGATCTGCGACCCGGCGGTGGTCTCGACGCCCCGGGTTGAGATCACGTCCTTGAGCGCGATCGGGACGCCCGTGCCCGTGGCCTCCGGGCAGAGACGCAGGTAGGCGTGCAGCTCGCCGTCCCGCTCGCCGGCAGCGGCCAGATACGACGCGTGCAGCTCGGCCGAGGAGACCTCGCCCCGCTCCAGCAACCCCATGGCCGCCTCTGCGGTCAGCCGCAGCGTGTCGATCACCGGCCGGCGCCCCTCGCACCGGCGGCAGCCGACCAACGGTTCCTTCGACGCAGCCACAGCTCGCTGGTCCAGCCCCCCGCCTGGGGGCGCGCGGCCCCCCTACCGGCACCATACGGGACGAACGCGCACGGATCTGTGCCGATTTCGTGCCAAAAGTGCGACGGCACGCGTTGCCGGCCACAGCGGGTATCGAAGAGCGCTGTCATGCGGTCGGAGGCACGCGGAAGAGGTCGCCCTCGCGGGCCGGCGCGTTGGCCAGTGCGTCAGCCAGCGGGAGAGGGTCCAGGGGGATGTCCTCGGCCCAGACGTTGCGAAGGTCGAGGGGGTGCGCGGTGGGTGGCACGTCCACAAGATCGAGCTCGGCGACCTTGGACACGGCGTCCAGGATGGCCCCGAGCTCGCCGGTCAGGCGGTCGACCTCGTCCTCCGACAGGTCGAGGCGCGCCAGCCGCGCCACGTGCCGTACCTGTTCGCGTGAGATGCCCATCGCCTGCTCATCCAACCAGAATTCCCCGCGGGCCCGGCCGCGGTCCGGCGCCCCCGGGACCCGGAAACAGAACGGGCCTCCTGAAGGAGGCCCGCTGCGAAGTGTTCGGTCTTGCTCTGTCGGAGCCGTGAGGCTTCAGACTGCAGAGACGTTCGCGGCCTGGGCGCCCTTGGGCCCCTGGACGACCTCGAACTGAACCTTCTGACCCTCGTTCAGGGTCTTGTACCCGTCCATGTTCAGGGCCGAGAAATGGACGAAGACATCCTCGCCAGTCTCGCGGGCAATGAAGCCATAGCCCTTCTCGTTCGAGAACCACTTGACGGTACCTACTTCGGACACAAACGCCTCCTACAAACAAAACGCCGACCCGGTCCAGGGCCGACGCGAACGACAGAAGGGTGAAACGGTAGCTGCTATCGAAGGCGCTGCGCAACTGTCATTTCGGGACGTGTCCGAGGGGTGGTCGCCCACTCAGAGCCCGCGTCTGGTGCGGGCTGCCGTGACGGTGCTGCGGAGCAGCATCGCGATCGTCATCGGCCCGGTTCCACCCGGCATCGGAGTCAAGAACCCCGCAACCTCGGCCACTGCGGGGTCGACATCGCCGCGGATCCCCTCCTCGGTCCGCGTCAGCCCGACGTCGAGCACCGCGGCCCCGGGCTTGACCATCTCCGGGGTGACGAGACCGGGCCGTCCAACGGCTGCGACGACGATGTCGGCACGCCGCACATGCGCCGCCAGATCGACGGTGCGCGAATGGCAGATGGTCACCGTCGCGCTCTCGTGCAGGAGCAGCATGGCCATGGGGCGGCCCACGATCTCGCTGCGCCCGATGACGACCGCCTCCCGCCCGCTCACAGGGATCTCGTACGTTCGCAGGAGCTCCATGCAACCGGCCGGGGTGGCCGGGACATGCAGGGGCGTGCCCAGATAGAGGTTCCCGGCGTTGATCGGATGGAACCCGTCGACGTCCTTGACCGGATCCACGGCATAGGTGACGGCCGTCTCGTCGATGTGCGAGGGAAGCGGCAGCTGCACGAGTATCCCGTCGACCGAGTCGTCGTCATTGAGCTCGTGGACGACGCGCAGCACCTGGGCCTGCGGTGTGTCCGCCGCCAGCCGCACGTCGCGGGCCTCGATCCCGGCCTCCGTGGCAGCCTTGTGCTTGCTCGCGATGTACACGTGCGATGCCGGGTCGTCACCGACGAGCATCGTGGCCAGCCCCAGGTGGCCGAGCCCGGCCACGTCGCGCGCCACGTCCGCGCGCACGCGTGCAGCAAGGGCCTTCCCATCCATCACCACGGCAGTCACGGCGCGGAACTCTACTGTGGGCCGGCGACGAACGGCGCGATCACGCAACCAGTGGATCCAGGCTAAGCGCCTGTCCCGCTAGGCCGGGCGCGCTGCGGGGCCCTTCAGGGCCTCGCCAGGGACTCGTCCCGTGACAAGCGCCGGATGCGCCGCTGCGGATACCAATTGGAGGGCTTACGCCCGGTCGGTGCGCTCCGCGCGCGGACAGCGTCGAACAGGCAACCAGCCTGCCCAACGCTGTCCGCGCACGTCCTGACGACCCTGGCAGGCGCCCCGCGATCACGCCAAGCGGTCGATCCAGGCTCGAGGGCCCCGCAGTACGCCGTTCCGACGCCTGGCGGGATCGGCCCTAAAGCAGCAGGCACTCCCGGCCGATCTTCTGGGTGAGGACGTCATCCATGGTCTTCCTGAAAATCGCCATCGTCGCCGTCGCCTTCGTGGCGCTGTTGGCGTTCGCCCAGCAACGGGCCTGGTTCAAGCGGATCGGGCTCACCGCCAGCTGCGAGGTGGTGCAACCTCCCTTTGGCGCATCCGATGCGGGCGGGCAGTGGTGGTCGTGCCGCGAAGGGGTGCTCTCGGGCTATCCGAACCTCGAGCGCGACAACTGCCGGAACAAGGGCATTGTCAGCAGTCACCAGGTGTGGTGGTGCCCGGTGCCCATCCAGAAGCCGACCTTCAGCTGACCCCGGCTGATCTTCGAATCACTGCCGGCGCAGGGCGATGCCGGTGAGCGTCTCGCGCACGACCCGCTCGGCCACGAGCGCGGTCACGTCCGCCGACCCGATGGCGGTTGGCGCGACCTCGACCACGTCCATGCCGACGAGGTCGACCGAAGCAGCGATCGTCCGCACCGCCCACAGCAGGTCGCTGCTGGTCATTCCGCCGGGCTCGGGGGTGCCGGTACCCGGGGCGAAGGCAGGGTCGAGCACATCGATGTCGACGGACAGGAACGCCGGCCCCTCTCCCACCGTCGCCAGGGCCTGTTCCACGACCGCGCGGATCCCAAGATCGCGAACGTCGTGCATGAACAGGCTGGTGATCCCGTGCTGCGCCTGCCAGGTGAACTCCGCCTCTCCGGGCCAGTAGCCGCGCAGGCCGATCTGCACGTACCGCGTGCCGACCACGCGACCGTCGCGTACGAGCCGGTACATCGGGGTGCCGTGGGAGAACTCCACCCCGAAGACCTCGGCGCCGGTGTCGGTGTGCGTGTCGAAGTGGATCAGCCCGACCGGCCCGTGCAGTGCAGCGAGCGCCCGGATCTCGGGCTCGGAGATCGAGTGGTCACCACCGAGCACGACGGGCAGGACGCCCGCCCGGGCCACCTCGCCCACGATCTCCTCGATCGCCCGGTGGCTGCGCAGCGGATCGGCGGGGACGATCGCCGCGTCGCCGTAGTCGACGACTCGCAGCACGCTCGACCAGTCGACGCCCGCTTCGAGGTGCGGTCCGGGCGGGCAGCCGGCCGCACGGATGGCCCGCGGCCCGAAGCGCGTGCCGGGGGAGTCGGAGACGAGATCGTCGGTGGGGGCGCCGATGATCGCGACGTCGACACCCTCGAGCTCGGCCGGATCGTCGGTGTACGGCAGGCCGGAGTAGGTGAGCAGCCCCGCGTAGTCGGGCTTGTCGGGCAGCCCCGCTGCTTTCCAGCGGCGCAGGGGGTCGATCACGTGAGCGCCTCCGCGAGACGGCGGCGGACGAGCTCGACGTTCAGCCCCGGTGGGTTCTCGCCAAGCACGGCCACGGCGAGCGCATCCGCCTCGGCCACGATCCGTTCGCGCTCGGTTTGCAGGGTGCCGCGGGCGACGAACAGCACAGCACGCGCGTGGCTGCCCCAGGCGTCGATCTCGGTCGCGTCGGCAGGTGGTGGAGGGGTGCCCGCCGCGGGTATCCGCACTGCCGTCAGCAGGACACCGGCGAATGCCTGGGCGCGCTCCTCGAGGGCAGTCCGTGCAGCGATGAGTTCGCCTGCCTGTCGTTCCAGGCTGCTCCGTTCCGAATCGAGCCGTTCCAGCCGGGTGCGCGCATCGGACACCGCTTGCCCAGCCGTGTGGGCCTCCGACCGGGCAAGCGCGAGCTCCTCCTGCCGCGGCCGTCGCTCGCGCTCCAGGCGCTCGAGCCGGGCCGCCGCCGACGCGGCCTCCGCCTCGGCGACTTCGAGCGCCTGCCGTGCCTCGCCAACGGCGTGCGCGATACGGTCACGCTGGCCCGGCAGCGCTTCGATCGAAGCGACCGTTTCGGCCGTGCTGGCCCGCAACGCCGCAAGATCAGACATGAGCGCGACGACACCATCGAGGTCGCGCGCCAGCATGGCGTCCCTCGCGACGAGTGCATCGGCGGCTTCGAGGATGTTCGCTGCCTCCACGCGGCCAGTATCGCAGGCAGATCTCCGCCGAGAAGAGCCCCCTGTTGGACCGCGGTCATCGGGTTCGTTGGATCTCAAGCACCTTCGCACGCCTCACTCTCAGCGCGAACGGACCTGCAAACCGCGCGTGACCCGGCCCGCGTAGTGCCTGATGTCAGGTTCACTCAGCAGGAGGGGAGCAGATGCACAAACTCATCATCGTTTCCGCGGCCGCACTTGTCGCCGCGCTCGCGGTCCCAGCGCTCGGACTCGGAGGTGACGACGGTCGCACGATCTCGGAGGCGAAGGTCCTCGCCCCGGTTCAGGAGCCGTACACGGGTGCTGCGAACGCGATCCGCGGCGTTCCCGGGGGAGGTCTGCCGTGGGAGATCACACGGGGCAAGATCGAGCTTTCCTCGAGCGGACGGCTCGAGGCGAAGATCAAGGGTCTCGTCCTCGCTCGCCGTGCCCCAGTGCCGGTGGAACGCCAGGGCGTCAACCCGGCTGCGCAGTTCAAGGCCATTGTCAGCTGCCAGGGAACGGTGGCCGGAGCCGCGGCCGTGGTCAACGTCGAGTCGCCGCTCGTGGCCGCGACGGCGACGGGGGACGCCGAGATCGAAGCGAAGCTCACACTGCCGAGCCCGTGCTACGCACCGATCGTGTTCGTGGCCTCCGCTACCGGATCGTGGTTCGCGGTGAGCGGGAGGTAGATCTGGCATAACGCCCGAGAACACGCCAAGGCGGGTCGGACACAGCGTCGATCGACCCCGTCAGCGGGGCGGCGCCACGTGGTTGTGCTTCGTGTTGCGGAGCTTCCGCTCCGCCTTGGCGGCCTTCTCGGGGAGCCTGGCCTCCAGCGCCTCGCGAATCAGCGCGGCGCGTCGCTCCAGCTCGAGTGCCTGTCCGACAGCCAGTCTGGCCACCTCGATGGGCTTGGGTACGGCAGGACCTTCGCCGTTCTGCGCTCCATCTGCCCCGGCGCTCAGCGCCTCCGCCGTGCGAGCAGCCTGCGCGAGATCGGCCTCGACCTTGCGCAGCCCTCTCCGCGCCTCGAGCAGCGCCGAGCTGATCTCACCGTGCGGATCGAGGTCTCGAGACCGGGCCATCCCCTGAGAATCGGCGCTCTGTGGGCCAGCTCGCCTCCCCCGTTCGAGGGACACGCGCCTCAGCACGAAGTCGCCCAACAGGCCAGCCGGGGAGAAACACCGTAGGACGCTGAAGCATCCCGCCCTGCACATGCAAGGCGACGAGCGGATTCGAACCGCTGTACGAGGCTTTGCAGGCCTCTGCCTAACCACTCGGCCACGTCGCCGGACCCAGGCCATGGTAGCCGCGCCCGTCGCCGCCGAGACCCGTGGCTCGCGAACAGATCCCTAACAGCGGCTCGCTACCGTGAGGGTCGTGCGATTTCCCGTCCCGTATCGCGCGGCAGCCTGCCTGGCCGTGCCCGTAGCGGTCGCTGCAACTCTTCTCGGCGGCGCACCCGCGAAGGCCCAGGCGGGGGCGTGCGGCCTTCCGGCGGGCGCACCTGCCTGGATCGAGTACGGGGAGGGCTCGGTCCCCCCGCCCGTGCGCGCGATCTTCCAGCGGCCCGGGGTGATCGTGGCCGCCAGCGGTACGGCGCTGCCCAGGACGTACCGATCGAAGGGAGCCGCCACGGTCTACTTCCTGCTCAAGCTCCCGCGCTGGGTGGGGACGCCGGGGGCGCCGGCCGATCCGGCCACGATCCCGGGCGCGGTCGATCGGCTCGTCGCTCAGGCTCAGGCCTCCACCGGCTGCGACCGACCGTGGATCGCGCTGAACGAGCTTTCCGGCCCTACCGCCAAGACGCCGTGGTCACCGACGACCGCCGTCTACAGGCAGAACATCCTGTCTCTCATGCAAGGGTTGACGGCCAGAGGCGCGCTGCCCGTGCTGTTCATCCACGGCAGCCCGAGCGTCGAGGGCGACGCCGGTACCTGGTGGAAGCAGATCGCCGGGTCGGGCATCCTCGCCTACGAGGCGTACTACAAGGCGCCGAGCGTCCACGGTCTCGGCCGCATCCTCGGCCCGCGCCGCGTCCGGCTTGGCATGCGCTCGATCGTCCGCCTCTTCTCGACCGCGGGGATCCCCAAGGAACGGATCGGACTCGTGCTCGGCTTTCAGGTCAAGCCGGGCGCATTCGGGCGCGAAGGGCTCCAGCCGTCGCAGGCCTGGTTCCGGTTCGTCAAGTGGAACGCCCTCGCCGCCAGGCAGGTCACGGGAGAGGAGCGGCTGCACTCCGTCTGGTCATGGGGCTGGGGGAACCTGTCCGCGCAGGCCGTCGACCCGGACAAGCCGGCCGCCGCGTGCGTCTACCTGTGGAGCCGCGACCCTGCCCTCTGCGACGGGGTGGCCGCGGCCGGGCCAGGGTTCGACCGCTCCCGCGTCGAAGGGCTGATCGTCGTTCCGAGCGGCATGCAGTGCATCTCGGCCGCCGGCAAGCTGCCCGCGCGGGCGATCGACGAGCTTGCGAAGCTCACCGCCAACCGCAAGGTGGCGCTCGATGCGCTCTTTGCCCGGCACGCCATGCGCAAGGCGGTACCGGTCACCGGCGCCGAGCTGACAGCGGCCGAGCAGCAGGTGATCACGACGGGCTTCGGCGGCTCCCGCGACGCCTACCTGGCCGCGCTCGGTGCGCGCCAGACCACACCCGCGATCGCTCTCGGTGTACTCGGAGACGAACTGCGGCGCCAGAAGCTCGCCGCCGCGCCCGCCCCCGGTCAGACGCCGCTGACCTGGGCCGCCGATCGCACCGCGGCGGAGCTCGACACGGCCACCTGCCTGCGCGACGACCTGCCCGGGATCGGCACCTTCCCTCGCTCCGATCGGCGTGAGCTCGGTGTCGTCCCGCTCGCCGGGCTGCTGCCGTTCCTGCGGAACGACGTCACCCCGCCGGCGACACCGGTCACTCTCACGGCATCGGCCGGGGCCGGCGCCGTCGTGCTCGACTGGGCCGACGGCACCGAGGTCGACCTCGCCGGATACCACGTCTTCCGCCGCACGGCGCTGGACTCCGCACCCGTTCGCCTCACGCTGCAGCCGCACCCCCGCTCGCTGTTCGAGGACACGACACTCCCCGCCGGGCAACCGGCCCTCTACACGGTGCAGGCAATCGACACCTCGTCCAACATCAGCGCCCCGACGCCAGACGTGCCGTTCACGCGCTAGTCATCCCGGACCCGCCGGGGCGGCTTCTACAGTTTCAGCCATGCACCCTGGCACAACATCGACCGCAGGCGAGTCACCCCGCCACCCGTCGACCGAGACCGGCGGCGATACGAACACCGAGCCCTGCTGGCGCTGCGGCGCGGCGATGGAATGGCGCCATGGCACGTTCCAGTGCCCGCAGTGCCGCTTCAAGATCGGGTGCTGCGAAGGGCCGACGGCGGAGTGCCGGCCGGATTGACCGCTCTCGACACGTTGCTCGCACCCAACCGGCTCGTCGACCTCACGCAAGAACACGGGCCCGGCACCGTGCTCTGGCCCGGTTCAACGCCGTTCGCGGCCACGATCGAGGCGACGCACGAGCGTGACGGCGCGTACCTGCGGACGCTGACCATCCCTGAGCACTTCGGCACCCACTTCGATGCGCCCGCGCATTTTGCACCGGGCGGCGCCACCGTCGAGTCGATCCCCATCGGCCGGCTCGTCCGCGAAGCGGCAGTCGTCGACGCCGCCGGCGACGTCGGTGATGACCCTGACCACGCTGTTCCGGCCGCCACCCTCATCGCCTGGGAGGCGACCCATGGACCGATCCCGCCAGGCTCGATCGTCGTCGTGCGCACGGGCTGGGACCGCTTCCGACGCGATGCCCGCCGCTATGTCGGCGCCGACGGTCCGCGCCTTCCGGGTCTTCGCCCCGACGCGGCCGAGCTCCTCGTGTCGCGCGGCGTGGTCGGCGTGGGCATCGACTCATTGGGTATCGACCGCGGTCTCGAGACGGAAGCTCCCGTCCATCGCATCCTCCTCTCCGCAGGCCTGTGGGCGGTGGAGGGCCTGGTCGGCCTGGAGCGGCTTCCCCCGCGCGGGGCCTGGATCGTCGTCGCCCCGATCCGGCTCGTGGCCGGCTCCGGCAGTCCTGCCCGCGTGTTTGCCATCCTGCCCGCGTGACGATGAGCTCCGACGTCCAGATCCGACGCGTACGCCCGGACGAGTGGCGCAGCTGGCGCGAGGTCCGCCTGCGCATGCTGCGTGACGATTCCGACTTCTTCAGCTCCCGCTACGAGGATGCCGTGCGAGACCCGGACGAGCGGTGGCGCACCTGGGTGGCCGAGGCAGCCGACGAGACTGCCGACAAGGTCCTGCTGTGCGCGGACGCTGGTCCGGAGGGTTGGGTTGGCGTGGTCGGGGGGTTCGTGCGCGTCGATCGCAGCGAGGCGCAGCTGATCTCCATGTGGGTCTCACCGAAGGCGCGCGGACAGGGCGTCGCGCAGCTGCTCGTCGCGGCACTCGGAGCCTGGGCCCACCGCCGAGGCTGCGAGCACGTCTATCTGTTCGTGCAGGAGGCCAATCAGCCTGCCCGCCGGCTGTACGGGCGGCTGGGGTTCTCGGCCACCGGCGACCGCTCCCCGATCGGCGGGGGCCGCTCAGGGTTCAAACTGGTGCTCGGCGCCGATGCCTCCCATCTATCCGCCATGACCCCGAAGGAGGACCGATGAGCAACCGTGTACAGATCCAGGCCGGCCCGTTCCGCTTCGCCGGCACACTCGAGGAGGAAGCGGCCCCGCGCACGGTGGCGCTCTTCCGCTCGCTGCTGCCCTATCGCGCCCAGATCATCCAGGCGCGGTGGAGTGGCTTCGCCGCCTGGATCCCCATGGGGCACGGCAATGACCTCGACCTCCCCCCGGAGAACGCCACCGCCGTCCCCCTGCCGGGCCAGGTGCTGATCTATCCAGGCGGGGTCTCCGAGACGGAGATCCTCTTCCCGTACGGGCCGACCGTGTTCGCCAGCGTCGCCGGCGTGCTCGCCGGCAACCACTTCCTCACGGTGGACGAGGGCACCGAGCGGTTCGGCGAGCTCGGACGCACCGTGCAATGGGAAGGCGCGCAACCCATCGTGTTCGAACTCATGTGAGGGAGACGGCCATTACCATCCGCTCGACGGCGTGACTGTGGACGGCAAGGACCTGCATGAATACCTCGACGCCGAGGAGCTCGCGGCGCTCACTGCCAACCCGGCACGCGTCCTCGCGGGTCTCCCGGTCCTGCCCTACGTCGACCTGATCGGCCCGCGCGACCGGCGCCACCTGATCGGCGGCGCCGTCGAGGAGATCCTCGGGATCACGGCCGACGAGTACGAGGCGGCGACCCACGAAGAGCTCAACGCCATGATCTGGCCGGAAGACCTGCCCCGCATCGAGGAGAGCGTCCAAGCGATGCGCACGAACCTCGCCGTACTGCGGACAACCGAGTACCGGATGCGCTCGAGAAGCGGTCGGACGGTGTGGTTTCGGGATCTCGCGCGCGGCAACCTGGCCGGCGACGGCACACTCGTCCTGCGGGGGGTGATGATCGACGTCACCAAGGAGAAGGAGCTCGAGTTCGCCCTCGCTTCCTCCGAGTCGCTGAGCCGTCAGATCGTCTCGAGTGCCGACGTCGGCATGGTCGTCCTCGACTGCGAGCTCCGTTACCGCGTGTGGAACCGGTACATGGAGAGCCTGTGCAGCACGCCCGACGACACCATGCTCGGGCTGACGCCGGAACAGGCGGTCGCGCCCACCAGCGTCCCGTTCCCCGCCTTCGAGGAGAAGCTGAGGCGAGCGCTGGCGGGAGAGACGCTGCAGATCGCCGACACGCATCCGTACCCGCAGCAGGACGGCTCCACCCGCTACTGCGACGTCACGGCCGGCCCGCTGCATACAGACAGCGGCGAGACGGTCGGTGTCCTCGTGCTCGTCCGCGATATCTCCCCGCGTCAGACAGCCGAACAGGCGCTCCGCCGTCGCGACAGAATCCTGGATGCGGTCAGCATCGTGGCTCGCCTCCTCCTCGAGCACCCGCTCGAGGATTGCGTCAACCAGTCGCTTGCCCTGCTCGGCGAGGCCGTCGGTGCCAGCCGGGCCTCGATCTTCCGCTTCGAGCAGGTCGGCGGGTTGACCGCGGAGCAAGAGCTGTGGCAATGGTGCGCCGAAGGCATCGAGCGCGACGTCGTGGACGACCACGTGATCGAGGGCTCGGCATTCGCGAGCGTTTTCCACGCGCTCAACGCGGGAAGGACGGTTCACGGCCCGACGGAGAGGATGGCGGTCGAGTTCAGGCCACACCTGCGGCAGGCCGGGATCCAGTCCGCCGCGTTCACACCGATCGTCGTCGACGGCAAGCTGTGGGGCAACCTCGACTTCGACGACTGCACCACACCCCGGGTCTGGAGCTCGGCAGAGATCGACGCCATCGAAACGGCGGCCAGCCTGTTCGGCGCCGCGCTGGCCCGGCAGCACGCGGAAGCAGCGCTGCGAGAGAGCGAATCGCTACGGGGTCACTCGCAGCGCATGGAGGCAGTGGGACGGCTGGCCGGAGGGCTTGCTCACGATTTCAACAATGTGCTCACCGTGATCACGGGGCATCTCGAGCTCGCCCGCTCCCAGCTGCCGGACGGCTGCGACGCCGCCGCCGACCTCGACCAGATTGCGCTCGCCGCCGACCGCGCCTCCACGCTCACGCGGCAACTACTCACGTTCTCGCGCCGGCAGGTGATCAACGCCCGCGTGATCGACCTCAACGCCGTCATCCTCGAGATCGACGCGATGCTCGCGCAGCTCGTCGAGGACAGCGTCGAGCTCCGCTTCAAGCTCAATCCGGATCCCGTCCGCATCCTGGCGGATCCGGTCCAGGTCCAGCAGGTCCTCGTCAACCTCGTGGTCAACGCGCGAGACGCCATGCCAGACGGCGGCCAGCTGGAGATCGAGACCTCGCTCGAGCCGACCTCCGTCTCGACGCCAGGGCGCGCGCTCCTGGCCGTGACGGACACGGGTAGCGGGATCGACGAAGCGGCCCGTGCGCACATCTTCGAACCGTTCTTCACGACGAAGCCGAGGGGCCAGGGGGTAGGGCTCGGTCTGGCCATCGTGCACGGGATCGTCACCGAAGCCCGCGGTCAGATCTCCATCGACTCGACCGCCGGCTGGGGCACGACCTTCCTCATCCGCTTCCCGGAGGCCAGGGCACTGGTCGAGCATCCCGCAGATGAAGAGCCGCCGGGTGGTGATGTCGACTACGTGGGAAGCGAGCGCGTGCTCGTCGTGGAGGACGAGACGCCGGTCCGCCTGCTCGTCAAGGTGGTGCTGGAGAAACGCGGCTACACCGTCTTCACGGCGGCCGACGGCATCGAAGGGCTCGGTCTGGTGCGCGCCCACGGCACCACTCTCGATCTCGTGATCTCGGACGTCGTGATGCCTCGCATGAGCGGCCGCGAACTGAGCGAACGCCTGCTCACGGAGTTCCCCGAGATCCCGGTGATCTTGATGTCGGGGTACACCGATGGCGAGTTCGTGACCCGGCGCCCACTCGATCCGTCCGTCCCCTTCCTGCAGAAGGCGTTCAGGCCGGCCGACCTCGCCAGGATCGTGCGGGAGACGCTGGACGCGCGCCGCGAGGCGCCGGCCGCTTGAGCGCCCCACACGTAGGGCCGGCGCGACGTCTCGCCCGTGACCTGGCGAGCGGTGCGACGACCGTCGAGGCCACACTCCAGGAACTGCTCTCGAGGATCGCCGATCGAGAGCCCCTGGTTCGCGCGTGGACGCACCTCGACGTTGACCAGGCCCGGTCGTCCGCTCTTCGGCTCGACCGGGTACCGCTCGAGCAGCGCTCGCCCTTGCACGGAGTACCGGTGGGGGTGAAGGACATCATCGACACCTACGACATGCCCACCGGGTACGGGTCGCCGATCTACCACGACCATCGCCCTCGAGCCGATGCCGCGGTGGTGTCCGACGCGCGCCGTCTGGGGATGCTCCTCGTCGGCAAGCTGGTGACCACCGAGTTCGCCGCCTGGCCGCCGGGACCGACCACGAACCCCCACGATCCAACCCGCACCCCAGGTGGCTCCTCCTCCGGCCCGGCGGCGGCCGTCGCCGCCGGAATGGTGCCCGTCGCCTTCGCCACCCAGACGACCGGTTCCATCGTGCGCCCGGCGGCGTTCTGCGGCGTCGTCGGTTACAAGCCGACGCTGGGGACGCTGTGCTGCGTCGGTGTCAAGGCGATCTCCGAGTCGTTTGACACCGTGGGTGTGCTCACCCGCTCCGTGGACGATGCGGGCTTCGTCGTCGCTGCCCTGTCGGGACGCTCGTGGGATGTACCTCTGTCAGCTCCTCCCCGCCTCGGCGTCTGCCTCACTCACGAATGGGCCGCTGCCCAACCGGAGACCGTCTCGCTGTTCGACACACTCCCGGATCGCCTCCGCTCGGCCGGGGCCGGCGTCGAGCCACGGGTACTGCCGCACGGATTCGCGGGCCTCACGGAAGATCAGGACACGGTGTGGGCGTTCGAGATCGCGCGCTGCCTGGCCGACGAATGCCACCGCTTCCGGGAATCCATCCGCGAGCCTCTCCGCAGCATGCTCGCCGAAGGACGGGCCCTCCCGATCGCAAGGTACGAAGCGGCACGCCGCCGGATCCTCGTCGCGCGGGACGAGTTGCCGGCCGTCTTCCACGAGATCGACGTCCTGATCACGCCTTCCGCGCCAGGCGAGGCACCTCCGCTGGCCACGACCGGCGACCCGATCTTCAACCGGGTCTGGTCGGCACTAGGCCCACCCGTCCTGAACGTGCCGGCCGGCCACGGGCCATCGGGTCTCCCTTTGGGGGTGCAGATCATCGGGCCGCCCGGCGAGGACGCTCGCACCGTGGCCTGCGCCGCCTGGGTGGAGGCCGCGTTGCAGGACGAGCCGCACCCGGCGCTCCCGTGACGCTCGGACCGCGTGAACCGGACTTGCAGTCGCGGTCGTGACACGTACGCTGCCCCAGCGGATCGCCGAGGGCGACGTGCAGGCTTCTACCGATGCCCCGACCGCCCGCCTCGCGCGACACTGGCCGCGGCGAGAGAGCAACGTCTACGGCCGCAGCGGTGCGTCCGCGTGGTCGAGTTAGGAGGTGCTCCGTGCGCCGATTCAGCAAGCTCCTGATCGTGGCCGCGCTGCTGGCGGCACTCATCCTGCCGGTCGCCGCCGCGACGACCGACGTCACCTACAACATCGCCGGCGTCGCGTCCGTCGCCAACTTCCAGCAGACTTCGTTCGCCGGGGCGGCGGTGTCGGCGTCCAAGCACGAGGTCGGCGTCTGGAAGGCGGTTGTCGGCCAGGATCTCGGCGGCATCACGGGGGGCACGTTCACGTTCCGGAGCAAGGTCCGCACCTTCGAAGGCACCCTTGCCGGAGGCACGTTTGCGCCAATCGCGGGCGGCACCTGCACCAGGCGGACGTTCGCCGTCCATGGCCTGCTGAGCGGCGGAGTCCTCGATGTGACGCTCACCCAGTTCGGCATGATGAGGAGCGGCGCGTGCGTCGTGTACCTCGCCACCGTGCGCGGTATAGCAACGCTCGCCTTTCCCTCCTGACCCAGGTCGCTCGCCAGGAGCGACCCCACAGATCGAGAAGCCCCGAATCGCACCCAGTTCGGGGCTTCCGCGTCTGTTCGCGGAGGGCGCATGCGCAGCGCGTGTACAGAGTGATGCCGCCACTTCGTGATCCCGTGACCACAGGCAGGACAACTGGCCGTTCACGCGAGCCTACAACCCGCGACGAGGCGACGCAGATCGCGTCTTTGACACCATCTCCGGGTGCTGTCATGATCGAGCGGGATCACAGCGTCCATGGTCGACCACGACCGGATGCTCGGAAGGGGGAGTGTTGCGGGGGGGAATGAGGAGCGGCCGCTGGCACGAGCGCTTGCGCCGCAGTCTTCTTCTGACCGCCGCCCTGGCGCTGGCCGGTGGGCTTGCGCTGGCTGGCAGCGGCAGCGGCGCCACCCTAGCCGTGGGCGCGCTGCAATTGAACGGCACGACCCAGTACGTTCGCGCCGGGTCGGTCGGGTCGACGGCGGATGCCTTGAACGCGGCCACGTTCACGCTGGAGACGTGGTTCTACCGGACCGGCACGGGAACGACGACGAGTTCCGGCACGGGCGGTGTCACCGCCACGCCGCTCATCACCAAGGGCCGGTCGCAAGCGGACGGGTCGAATGTCGACGTGAACTACTTCCTCGGCATCGACTCAACCGGGCGTCTCGTCGCCGACTTCGAGGAAGGCGCAGGCCAGCCGTCGCCCGGGCTCAACCACCCGGTCACGGGTGTTTCCCTGATCAGCAACAACACCTGGCATCACGCGGCGGTCACGTACGACGGGCAGACCTGGAAGCTCTACCTGGACGGGAACCTCGACCGGTCGCTGACTCTCGGAGGCCCACTGGCGCCGAGATCGGACTCGGTTCAGCGCACCTCCCTCGGAACGGCGCTCAACTCCTCGGGCATTGCGGCCGGGTTCTTCCAGGGACGGATCGACGAGGCGCGCATCTGGAACGTCGCACGGAGCACGGCGCAGATCGCGCAGGCGATGTCCCAGGAAGTGAGCGTCCCGCAGACCGGCCTGTTGGCACGGTTCGGGCTCAACGAGGGCTCCGGCACGTCGGTCGACAACGCGGCCGGCTCACCGGACGGGGTGCTCCGCCCCTCCGGTGCGGGACCGACCTGGGCTGCCGGCTACGGGTTTGGGCAGCCCGACACGACCGCCCCAGCCGTTCCAGTGGGGCTCGCCGCGGCCGCCGGTCCTGGATCGGTCACGCTGTCCTGGGCGGCCAACACCGAGCCTGACCTCGCGGGATACAACGTCTACCGCTCCACGGCGCTGCCGGTGACCACAAGCGGCGGGCCTGTCAACGGCGCAACACCGGTGACCGCGTCGTCGTACCCCGACACGGGCCTCGCGGGCGGTGCGCAGGTGCACTACGCGATCAGCGCCGTGGACACCACCGGGAACATGTCGGCGTTGTCGGCTGCCGTTGCCGCGACCCCGACCGGCTCCTCCGATCCGGTGCTGATCACGTCCGGCGACATCGCCAGCTGCAGCTGGTCGTCCGATCAAGCCACAGCGACCCTGGTGGAAGGGATTGCGGGCACCGTCCTCACGCTCGGCGACAACGTCTACCCGAACGGCACCGCCTCCGAGTTCTCGTCGTGTTACGCCCCGACCTGGGGGCGGTTCAAGAGCCGCACGCGGCCCACACCCGGTAACCACGACTACTACACCGCGGGCGCGAGCGGGTACTTCGACTACTTCAACGGCGCCGGCGCTCAGACTGGGCCGGCCGGAGACCGAAGCCGCGGCTACTACAGCTTCGAGCTCGGCTCCTGGCATGTCGTTGTGCTCAACAGCGAGTGCGAGACGACGACGGGCGTGTGGCTCAGGGGAGGCTGCGCGGCCGGCTCGGCGCAGGAGACGTGGCTCAAGGCCGATCTGGCCGCGGCGCCGACGAACAACATCATTCTCGCCTGGCACAAGCCGCGCTTCACGTCCTCGTCCGCGTACTCGGGTGCCACGCACATGCAGGGCTTCTGGCAGATCGCCCACCAGGCCGGCGTCGACCTCGTGCTCTCCGGGCACACCCACAGCTACGAACGGCTCGCGCAGATGAACGCGGCAGGCGCCGTGGACACGGCCTACGGCGTGCGCGAGATCGTCGTGGGAACCGCCGGGGCGACGACCACGGGCTTCACGACGCCCCTGGCGGCCAGCCAGGTGCGACGCTCGGGCACGGCGGGCGTGCTCAAGCTCACCCTCCACGCGACGAGCTTCGACTGGCAGTTCGTTCCCGTTGCCGGCGGGACGTTCACGGACTCCGGCACCCAGCCCGTGCACGGGCCACCGACGCCGTAGGCCGTTCCCGTGGCGATGGGCCGCGGCCCTCGTCATCGCCAGGCACGACAGCGGCCAGCTCGCCCGCGCCGTCCGACCCGGCTCGGCAGGCGTGGTCGCGGTCGACACGGCGCCGCGCAGCGGGTTGCGGCGAAGCGTGTCATGATCGGTGCTTCCTACCGAAGGGGGCCGAAATGGCCGGATACGCAGCGACAGTGGCGCCGCACGCCTACAAGGTGCTGTTCGAGAACGAGCGGGTACGGCTGCTCGAGGTGAGCATGGAGCCGGGATCCCACACCGAGACACACTCGCATCCCGACAACCTCGTCTACATCCTGTCCGACGGCAAGTACGCGTTCACCGACTCATCGGGCGAAAGAGCTGCATTCGACGTATCCCCAGGCGAGGTCTTTTGGATGGAAGCGACAGACCACGCAACCGACAACGTCGGGGACACCACCATCCGTGCGCTCATGTTCGAGCCGAAATAGGTGATGGGCGCAGAAGTGGCGGTGGCTGGTTCCCAGCGAACTCTAGCCCACTGGGAGCCGCTCAACGTCACCGAACCACCCGCGTTGTAGATCCCGCCGCCGCTGTCGGCGGTATTGCCGGTGACGGTTGAGTTGTTGAGCGTCAGCAACCCACCGTTCCCCCAGTTGGCGATGCCGCCGCCGATGCCAGAAAACACCCCGCCGACCGGGGTCGCGGTGTTGCCCGTGACGACCGAGTTGTTGAGCGTCACCGGACCACCAATGCTCAAGATGCCGCCTCCGCCGAGGTAGGCGTTGGTCGTGTTGCCGGTGACGCTCACGCCGTTGAGCGTCACCGAACTCGTGCCCTCCCCACCGCCGTAAAGATCCCGCCTCCACCGAGGGCGAGCAGATCGTTCTCGATGCCGGTAGCGGTGCCGTTGGTGATCGTGAGGTTGCTGATCGTGACGTTGCCACTACAGCGACCGCGCACGCTTTCCTGTGGACACTGCAGCACGGCACCGGACCCGCACCTGCTCGACGCCGTGAAACTCGGGCTCCGCACACCGGGGCAGTAGAAGACAAAACCTCGTCCTCACCGTCGTCATCCGCGTCGATCGTTCCGATACCTCGACGAGCGCGTGTTCACGTTCGACATGCGGGCTCTGACCCGTCTCGGACGCGGCGTGCTGTTGGGATCGTCCAAACCAGAAACCTGCGGTTTCCGGCGGGTTCTCTGTGAAGCGGATGAAGGGGCTCGAACCCTCGACCTTCTGCATGGCAAGCAGACGCTCTACCAACTGAGCTACATCCGCGAAGCGGCCAGTATAGCCGCGACCGGGAGTGGCCGGGAGTGGCCGGGACGGCTTGGTCAGCCGTTCCAGGTGCGCGCGATGAAACCCCTCAGCACCGACAGGTACTCCGGGCCGTCGATCCACGGGAAGTGGCCGCCACTCGGCAGCCGGCGTGCAGTCACCCTCGAGCCTCCGAGCTGTCCCTTGTCGCCTGCGAACCACGTGCGGCCGTACGGGTCGCGCGCGCCGGCGAGGACGAGGGCCGGCCCCTTGTAGCGGGCCAGCTTGCGCCGGAGGGCGAGCCGATCGTCGAGGCGCTCGGTGAGGGCGATCTCGGTCAGCGAGCGCGCCGTCTGCGAGCACGAGAAAGGCCCGAGCGCTCGCAACGCCTGCTTCTTGCGGGCCGGGTTGGCGAGCAGGATCGGCAGGTAGGCGATGTCGTTGGCGGTGCAGTCATTCGCCTCGCCGGCCGGCGGCCGCCGCGGCACGACACCCTTCTTGACGAGAATGGCCCGCCGGGATCCGGCGATCAGCTGGCCGTCCAGGTCGTCCCGCAACGCGATCGGACGGGCGTTGACGAGAGTGAGCGTGCGGACCCGCAATGGGTGCTCTGCGGCGTAGGCGGCCGCCACGAAGCCTCCCCAGCCGTGCCCGACGAGATCCAGGCGCTCGGCGCCGAGGCGCTTGCGCAGGGCTTCCAGATCGGCGATGTAGACCTCGTAGCGGTAGAGGCCGTCGATCGTGCTCGAGCTCGTCACCGTCGGCGCCCGCGACCTCCCGCTGCCGCGCTGATCGTAGGCCACGACCCGCAGGACGCCGGAGCCGAGTGCGCGGTGTGCACGAAACAACGGGCGACGATCGAGGCCAGGCCCGTCGTGAACGAGCACGACGACCCGCTTCGCAGCGGCGTTCCCGGCCGACTGGAAGAAGCCCGGGATGATCTCGGGTGATTCGGCACGCGGCGCGCCCGTCGCGAACGCCGCGCCCGCGAGGGCGACCAGTCCAACGACGGCGAATGCGGAGCAGGCGCGACGACCGCTCATCGCTCGAACGCGCTTGTCAGTTCTTCCTGCGCGGCGCGGGCCGCCAACGCCCGGTCGACGGCATTCAGCACGGCGCGCAGCGACGCGGTCACGGTGCTCGGGTGGATCCCCACACCCCACACCACCTCATCATCCACGTCCGCCTCGATGTACGCGGCAGCGGTCGCGTCCTCGCCCTTGCCCATGGCGTGCTCGTGGTACTCGCGCACACGCACGGCTCTCCCGGTGTGCGCCGTGAGCGCGTGCACGAACGCGGCAATCGGGCCGTTGCCGGTACCCGCGATCATCGTCTCGACACCGTCGATCCGCAGCTTCGCCTCGAGCTCGTCCACCTCGTCCGACGAGTGCCGGTACGAGGCCAGCTCGTACGGGAGGGTCACCGCGAGGTAGTTCGCCCGGAAGGCCTCCAGAAGCTCGTCGGCGGTGAGCTCGCCGCCGCGCGCGTCGGTGATGGACTGGACCTGTCGCGCGAAGTCGACCTGCAGGCCCCGCGGCAGGTCGAGCTGGTGCTCACTCTGCATGAGATAGGCGACACCGCCCTTGCCCGACTGCGAGTTGACGCGGATGATCGCCTCGTAGCTCCGCCCCAGGTCGTGCGGATCGATCGGCAGGTAGGGGACGTCCCAGACCGGTGAGCCGGACCGCTCGTGCGCATCGATTCCTTTCTTGATCGCGTCCTGGTGCGAGCCGGAGAACGCGGTGTAGACCAGCTCGCCCACATAGGGGTGCCGAGGATGGACGGGGAGCTCGTTGCACTCCTCCACTGTCCTTCTGGTCTCGTCGATGTGCGAGAGGTCGAGCAGCGGGTCGACGCCCTGGGTGAGCAGGTTCAGCGCGAGCGTCACGAGATCGACGTTGCCGGTGCGTTCGCCGTTCCCGAACAGGCACCCCTCCACCCGCTCGGCGCCGGCCATCAGCCCCAACTCGGCCGTCGCCACGGCGGTGCCGCGGTCGTTGTGCGGATGCACGGACAGGATCGCGGCGTCTCTCCTCGTGAAGTGACGGATGAACCACTCCATCCGGTCGGCGTACACGTTCGGAGGGAAGGCCTCGACGGTCGTCGGCAGATTGACGATCATCTTCTCTGCGGCGGTGGGCCCCCACTCCTCGGCCACGGCCTCGCACACCTCGAGCGCGTATTCCAGCTCCGTGTGGTGGAAGCTCTCCGGCGAGTACTGAAAGACGACGTCCGTTGACGTCTTTGCCGCAAGCTCGCGGCACAGAGTCGTGCCGCGCACGGCCAATCGCATGATCCCGGCCTGATCCATGCGGAAGACCACGCGACGCTGCGTGACCGACGTCGAGTTGTAGAGGTGCACGATGGCCCGCCGGGCACCGTCAATCGACTCGTACGTGCGCTCGATCAGCTCGGGCCGAGCCTGGGTGAGCACGGCGATCGTGGTGTCGGCGGGGATCAGGTCGTCCTCGACGAGTCTGCGGACAAAGTCGAAGTCCGTCTTCGAGGCCGACGGGAAGCCGACCTCGATCTCCTTCACGCCCACCTCGACCAGCAGCTTGAAGAACCGCTCCTTGCGCCCGGCGTCCATGGGATTGACGAGCGACTGATTCCCGTCGCGAAGGTCGGTCGAGCACCACACCGGTGCCCGCGAGACCACGGCGTCCGGCCAGGTGCGGTCGGTCAGGGCGACCGTGTCGTACGGCCGGTACTTCCAGTGCGGCATGGTCATGGCGTCCTCATTCTCCTCAGGGCGTTGTTGTCCCTCTGTGCGAAGGACATCGCGGGCGGGGATATGTCGCGCGCATGCTTCCCCTAGCGGGGAAGGAGGAGGCCAGGGGCGAGCAGACCGCTGACGGTCGAGGAGGAGGTGCTCGCGGAGAAGCTCATCGGCCGTCACGATAGCCGACATGCGGCGCCGCGACAATCCCCTTTCGCTGACGCCGCGCGCACACCTCGCGCAGGTTCGCGCTGTTGCAGCGCTTGACCGCGATCTCGCGGGCGTCGTCGACCGCTTCGGTGCGCCGCCCTTCTGGCAGCGTCCGCCCGGCTTCGCCACGCTCGTCCATCTCATCCTCGAGCAGCAGGTCTCCCTCGCCTCCGCTCAGGCCGCCTTCGACAGGCTGGAAGCACGCCTCGGGGTCGTCGAGCCCGGGCGGCTGCTCGGTATCTCCGATCAGGGGCTGCGCGATGACGGCTTCTCGCGTCAGAAGGCGCGGTACGCCCGGCTGCTGGCCGAAGCCGTTCAGCGCGGCGCGCTCGACCTGGAGGGGCTGGGTGCCCTGACGGACGACGCCGTACGCTCGGCGCTGACCGCGATCACGGGAATCGGCCGCTGGACGGCGGACGTGTACCTGGTGATGGCCCTCCGGCGTCCGGACGTGTGGCCGCGTGGCGATCTGGCTCTCGAGATCGCCGCCGGGGAGGTCACCGGTGCAGGCGGCCGCGTCGCTGCCGACACGCTGGAGGGGCTCGCCGAAGGCTGGCGGCCCCATCGCGCGACGGCGGCGCGCATCCTCTGGCACCACTACCTGTCGGTTCGGGGACGCGGGGGCTGACGCCCCACGCACCTAGGGCACAGCCTCACAGGTCCCGGTCGAGCGCCTCGTTGACCAACCGGTCGGCAAGCTCATTGTGCTCGCGCCGCACGTGGACGTAGGAGACCGAGCCCAGAGCCAGCGCAGCCCGTGACGCGTCGAGGAACAGCTCCTGCAGGGCCGGGTTCTTGACGCGGTACTCCCCGCGCATCTGCTTCACCATCAGCTCCGAGTCGGATCGCACCTCGACCTCTCCGAGCTCCAGCTCGCGGGCCCGACGCAACCCCGCCACGAGCGCGGAGTACTCGGCCACGTTGTTCGTGGCCACCCCGATCGCCACGCCCTGCGCGTCGAGCACCGCACCGTCGTCCGCCTCGAGCACGAATGCGTACGCAGCTGGGCCCGGGTTGCCCCGGGCGCCGCCGTCCGTCCACAGCAGCGCTCGGGTCACGGGCGCCGAGCCCCGGGAATGCACATCACACCCGGCCAGGCGGTGCGACGCGAGATGGACAGAAACCACACGAGCTGCGGAGGGGACACGGGCCGAGGCTACCCTTTGGCAACCGCGTTCGACCGCTAGTACACGTGTCCGCAGTAGGATCCAGTCCCCGCGAGAGGAGCGCCATGGCCACGACGTACACGCTGACCTCCTGGACGGTCAAGCCGGGGCTGGACGACGAGTTCGTCCGGCGTTGGGCGGACTGGGTCGAATGGAGCCACGGACAGGGTCTCGGCGCCAGCGCACGGCTGCTCCGTGACCTGGAGCGTCCGGGGACGTTCATCAGCTTCGGCCCGTGGGCCAGCCTCGAGGTGGTGCGCCAGTGGCGCACGGATCCCGGCTATCACGAACGTGTGGCCCGCATGTACGAGGTCGTGGAGAGCTTCGAACCACGCACGCTCGACCTCGCAGCCGAGCGATAGACGCCGTCCGCTCGCGTCACCCGACCTCGAAGACGACACCTTGCGCCAACGGTAGCTCGTCGGAGAAGTTGACGGTTGCAGTCTGGCGGCGCATGTAGGCCTTCCACGCATCCGACCCGGACTCCCGGCCGCCGCCGGTCTCCTTCTCGCCCCCGAAGGCGCCACCGATCTCTGCGCCGCTCGGGCCGATGTTCACGTTGGCGATGCCGCAATCGGAGCCCGAGGCCGAGAGGAACCTCTCGGCCTCCCGCAGGTCGGTGGTGAAGATCGAGGACGCCAGGCCCTGAGGGACTCCGTTCTGCAACGCGATCGCCTCGTCGAGATCGTCGTAGCCGAGCACGTACAGGATCGAGGCGAAGGTCTCCGTCTGAACCACGCTGCTCTGCTCTGGCATGCGCACGACAGCCGGCTCGAGATACCAGGCGTCCGGCCAGCGCTCCGCCAGTGCCCGCCGGCCCCCTGCGACCAACTCGCCGCCTTGCTCCCGAGCCTGCGTCAAAGCGCGCTCTGCCTCGGCAAACGACTCCCTCGAGATCAGCGGGCCGACGAGCGTGCCGGCTTCACGGGGATCGCCGATCGGGACGCGTCCGTAGGCTGAGCCCAGCCGCGAGAGAACCTCCTCGAGTTGTGGGCGATGGACGATCAGCCGACGCAAGGACGTGCACCGCTGTCCGGCCGTCCCCACCGCTGCGAAGACCACGGCTCTCACCACGAGATCGAGGTCGGCGCTCGGGGCAACCACCGCCGCGTTGTTACCACCGAGCTCCAGGAGCGACCGTCCCAGACGGCCCGCGACGAGCGGGGCCAGCGCCTTGCCCATGGCCGTTGATCCGGTGGCGGAGACGAGCGGTATGCGGGGATCCTCGGCGAGGGAGACCGCGCGATCGGCGCCGCCGATCACGACCTCGCAGAGGCCGTCCGGCACGTCGCCGAAGCGCTCGACGGCGCGACGGAGCAGAGAGGTACACGCGAGTGCAGTCAACGGTGTCCGCTCACTCGGCTTCCACACCACCGGGTCACCGCATACGAGGGCGAGCGCTGCGTTCCAGCTCCAGACGGCGACCGGGAAGTTGAAGGCGGTGACGACGGCCGCCGGGCCGAGCGGGTGCCAGGTCTCCGTGAGCCGGTGACCGGGCCGCTCGGAGGCGATGGAGAGCCCGTACAACTGGCGGGACAGCCCGACCGCGAAGTCGCAGATGTCGATCATCTCCTGCACCTCGCCGAGCCCCTCCTGCGTGATCTTGCCCGTCTCGAGCGTGACCAGGTCTCCGAGCGTCTCCTTTTCGCGGCGCAGTTCCTCCCCGAGTAGTCGCACGAGCTCCCCGCGCCGGGGCGCCGGAACGTCGCGCCAGGCAGCGAACGCGGTCGTTGCGCGCGCCACCACAGCCTCCGCCTCCGCCGGGCGGGTGCGTTGGATCTCGGCGATCGGCTCGCCCGTGATCGGCGTGCGCACGACGAGGTCGCCGCCGGTGGCGCCTCCCGCGTCCACTCCAAGACGCTCGAGAAGGTCGGCGGCTTGTGCGCGGATATCGCTCAAAGGCGGGCGAGCTCGGGCACGACGCGCCCGTCTTCAGCGATCGACGCGTTCCACTCGACGTACGCGAGCTCGATGTCCGACGCGTCGGTGCCACGCTCCTCGATCCGCACGGGCTGTCCCGAACCTGGCGAGACCCGGTACTGGTACCAGGTGATGTCCCAGGCCACGGTGATCACGGTCTCGCCGTTGACGCCGGACAGCGGGACGACGGAGACCCGCGGCTCGCCGAGGCTCCGCGCGACGCCGAGGATGGTGCGCCTGAACTGGCTCTGGTTGAACAGCTCCGCCGCCTCCACGAGCGCGATCTCGTCGTCCGAGAGCCGTCGCAGGATGGGCTCGGAGACGACCGGGTCGGGCTCGTCCTCGCGGGCGCCGAGCAGCGTCTGCCAGAGCGTGCGCTGCCGTTTGCGCCGCGGCGGATGGCCCAGCGTCACGGTGCTTGCCAGTCCCTCCTTGAGCCAGCCGTGATCGAGTGCGGCGTCCTGGCACAGCGTGCACACATCGACGTACTCGACACCGTTCGGCGCGAACCGGAGCGCCTGCTCACCCATCAGCAGCGTGCGCTCGCAGACAGCGCAGGTGGGGGTAATGGCGGATTTCGTGACACGCATGGGACGACCACTATAGCCCCCTTGCAGGGATTTTGCGCGGAGCGCTCCGCAGGGCGCGTGGGGTCAGGCCTCCCACGTCCCACACCTCCCGCCCAGACGCCCCAATCCGCACAGCCGTGGGACCACCTGCGGGGTCAGGCCTCCCACGTCCCACCTCTACGCCCAAGCGCCCCGATCCCCGCGGCCGTGGGACGTGGGACGTGGGACGTGGGACGTGGGAGGCCTGACCCCAAGCCGGCGCGTCACCGAGCCGATGCCTCACCGATTACGCGGGTGGTCGCGTGCCGTCCGCTCGTTGCCACGCTTGTAGTTGCCGGTCCAGCGGGCCATCACGCCTTGCGGGTCGCCCTCGACCTCGGTCAGGAACTCCTGCGCCCTGGCTCCGCGGAGGGTCGCGGCCGGGCGCCCGTGATGGGTGACGATCACCGTACCGTCGGCCCGTACCAGGTAGGCGAAGCCGCTTGCCGCCACTGTCAGCCCGCGGCCTCGCGGGCCTTGCGCGTCTCCTCGATGATCTTCTGCGCCACGTGGGTCGGCACCTCCTCGTAGCGCAGGAGGTGCATCGCGTAGTCCCCGCGGCCTCCTGTCATGGAGGTCAGCGACTGCGCGTACGTGAGCAACTCGGACATCGGCACCTCAGCCTTCACGGTCGTCATCCCTCCCGCCGGCTCCATGCCGTGCAGGCGTCCGCGTCGCGAGTTGAGGTCGCCGTTGACCGCCCCCACGGCCTCGTCCGGCACGGTCACCTCGAGCTCCATGATCGGCTCGAGCAGCACCGGCTCGGCCTTCAGGTAGGCCTCCTTGAAGGCCATCGAGCCCGCGATCTTGAATGCCATCTCCGACGAGTCGACGTTGTGGTACTGACCGTCCACCAGCCGCACCCGCACCCCTTGCACCGGTGCTCCCGCCAGCTCGCCGTGCACCATCGCCTCCTGGATGCCCTTGTCCACTGCGGGTCGGAAGCTCTGCGGGATCACGCCTCCGACGATGTTGTCGACGAACTCGTAGCCGACGTGCCCCTCGATCGGCTCGAGCACGATCTCGCAGTCGCCGAACTGACCGCGGCCGCCGGTCTGCTTCTTGTACCGGTGGCGCTGCCGCGACTCCTTGCGGATCGACTCCAGATACGGCACCCGGGGCGGGCGCAGCTCCACGTCGACGCCGAACCGTCGCTTGACTCGGTCGAGGGCCACCTCGACGTGCATCTGGCTCATCCCGGCCAGGATCTCCTCACCGGTCTGCGCGTCGCGGCGCAGCCGCAGTGTCGGGTCCTCCTCGGCGAGGCGGCGGATCGCGTTCGCCACCTTGTCCTCGTCGCCCTTCGCCCTGGGGACGATCGCGAAGCTCATCACGGGCTCCGGAAACCCGAGATCCGGCACCTCGACGACCACCTCCCGATCCGTGAGCAGGTCGCCGGTGTGCGCCTCTTTCAGCTTTGCCACCGCACCGATGTCGCCCTCGCCGAACTCCTTGACCCCGGTGTGCTCCTTGCCCTGGAGCTGCAGCAGCGAGCCCGTCCGCTCCTTGGAGCGGTCACGGCTGTTGACGAGGGTGGAGTCGGTCGTCACGCTCCCGCGCAGCACGCGGAACAGGTTGATGCGCCCTGCGAACGGGTCGGCGAACGTCTTGAACACGAACGCCCCTGTCGCCGCCTCCCCCACGGCGATCGGCGCGCCCTTCTTGGCGGGAGAGGGCACGCCTTCCACCAGCAGGTCGAGCAGCGCGTGCGTCCCGAGGTTCTGTGTTGCGATCCCGCACGCCACCGGGAACACGTCGCCGCGTGTGACCGCAGTCTTCAGCGCAGCCGCTACATCGTGCGGATCGAGCTCCTCCCCCTCGAGGTACCGCTCCATCAGCGCCTCGTCCGTCTCGACAACAGCATCGAGCAGCTTCTCGCGGTACTCCTGCGCGAGCGCGGCGACCTCGTCCGGGATCGGCCCGGGCTCCCCTTCCTTGGCCCCGTTCGGGCTCGTATAGGCGCACATGTGGAGGACGTCGACGATCCCCGAGACCTCGTGCTCGGAGCCGATCGGCAGGTGCACCGCCACGCATTTCGGTGACAGCTGGCTTTGCACGGCCTCCAGCGCACGGAAGAAGTCGGCGCGCTCGCGATCGAGCATGTTGATCACCACGACGCGGGAAAGCCCGAGCTGCTCCGCCTTGCGCCAGACACGCGTGGTGCCGACCTCGACGCCCATCACGGCCGAGACGACGACCAGCACGCCCTCGACGACGCGAAGAGCACATCGCCATTCACCCTGGAAGGACGGGTCGCCCGGGCAGTCGAGGAGGTTGATCTTGCGTCCCTGCCAGCTCGTTCGAGCCAACGTGAGGGCGATCGAGAGGCGCCGCCTCTGCTCGTCTTCGTCGAAGTCCGTAACGGTGGTGCCGGCTTCGACGCTGCCCAGCCGGTTCACCTCGCCCGTCTGGTAGAGCAACGCCTCCACCAGCGACGTCTTGCCCGTTCCACGGTGACCGACGACGGCGACGTTGCGTATCTTCCCGGGCTCGTGACCAGCCATAGACGCAGCTTCCTCCCTGGATTCAAGGCGATGGGTTCGATGTAGGACGCGTGCGCATGCTAACCCGGGTGCGCCCCGCCTCCAAACGTGGACGGGGACGTACCCGCTCCACCTGTCGTCCGAGCTCAACCCCCTGCTGCCGGGCTGCGGTCAACGCGACGCTGATCTCGCTTCGGTGCGCGCCGCGGCGTAGCGTCGCGTCAGGTCTCGGCGGGCTCGCGCATGCCGCCCGAGAGACGCGCCTTCAAGCGCAGGACGGCCTTCGTGTGGAGCTGCGAGACTCGTGACTCGGTGACGCCGAGCACCTCCCCGATCTCGCGGAGGGTCAACTCCTCGTAGTAGTAGAGCGTGACCACGAGCTTCTCGCGCTCGGGAAGCCTGGCGATCGCCTCGCCGAGCGCCTCGCGCATCTCGGTCTGCTCGAGCGAGAACTCCGGGTCGGGCCCCGTGGTGTCCTCGATCGTGTCGATCAGTGAGACCGCATCCCCTCCGCCGGAGGGCGTCCACAACTCGTCGAGCGCAGCCATCGACGAACGCGAGATCTCAGCCAGCGAGTCCTCGAGGTCTTCCGTGGAGCAGCCGAGCTTGGCTGCGATCTCCTCGTCGGTGGGCGCACGCATCAGCGAACGCTCCAGCTCGGCGATCGCCCGCTCGATCTCCCTGGCGCGCGTTCGCACGGATCGCGGCACCCAGTCGAGCGAGCGCAACTCGTCGATGATCGCGCCCTTGATGCGCGCGATGGCGTAGGTCTCGAACTTGATCTCCCGCTCCGGATCGAAACGCTCGATCGCGCCGATCAGCCCCAGGAGCCCATACGAGGCGAGATCCTGCTCGTCCACATGTTGGGGCAGCCCCGCGCCGAGACGGCCGGCCACGAACTTGACGAGCGGCGCGTACGTGAGTATCAGCCGGTCCCGGAGCGCTGGATCGCGCGAGGCCCTGAACTCGAGCCATAAGGCGCGGATTTCCCCCCCTGGTTTGGACACGAGGAGAGAATACGCCCGGAACCGGTGATTCCCTCTTTGTGCCTGGGATCCGGGTGTCGCGCGGAGCGTGGCAGCATGGGTCCATGCAACGCCGCGCGCTCGCCGTGCTGTTCTCGCTGATCGCCCTCGCTCTCGCGGCGATCGCCGTCGGCAGCGCCCTCGACGGCGGTCGAGCCTGGATCGTCGCCTTCACGGCAGGTGCGCTCGCGCTGTGGATGGCCGACCTCGCCCGGCGCAGCTGGCCTCGCTGAGACCCGGTAGCCGCGCGCGGCGGTCGCTACACTCGACGGGCAGCCCAGGGGAGTAGCTCAATGGTAGAGCACCGGTCTCCAAAACCGGGGGTTGCAGGTTCGAGTCCTGTCTCCCCTGCTGGGTCTATCCCGCTTCGCGCAGGATCGCCGTCGCCCGGCAGCCAAGCCCGTTGGGGCCCCAGGCTCGGGCGGTGATCGCGTCGGCGCCGGGGAGGTCGTTCAACACACGCTCGATCTCGAACGAGGCGTGTTGTGTCGTCGTCTTGGCGGTACCCCGCCAGACGATGCGCCGCTCCTGCACGACGACGATCCGCCAGCGCCCGGCGCGCGCATGCTCAACCTCGAACCGCAGTTCGATCTCACCATCCTCGCCACGGAGCCTGAGCCTCGACTTCGCGCCGGCGCCGCACACCCCCGCAACGCGCACCTCGACGCGACCATCCTTTCCCGGCTCCCCGTCCTTGGCCGAGCCGGTACCGACGAGCAGCGAGAGCGCGGCCGCGGACACGCCCGCCGTGACGACAAGCAGTCGACCAGTCCGCGTCGAATTCATACCACCGAGTGTGCGGGCGGCGTCCTCTACCGGCAATTGGACATTGGTCGGACTCATAACTCGCCGCGCACACCGTGCCGTTCCGCCCACAGCACGGCCTGAACCCGATCGGTGACCCCGAGCTGTCTGAACACGCTCGTGAGGTGCGATTTCACCGTCTTCTCGCTGATCTCCAGTTGACGTGCGATCAGCTTGTTGGGTAACCCTTCGAGCAGCGACGCAAACACCTCTCGCTCGCGATGCGACAGCGTTCCGAGCGGGTCTGGCGCCGAACGTGCTTCGAGCAGCAGGCGCGCCGCCCGGGGATCGAGCGGGGATCCGCCGGTGGCGGAGATGCGAATGCCCTCCACCACCTCCTGCGCCGATGCGTCCTTCAACAGGTAGCCGACCGCCCCGGCCTCGAGTGCCTTCACGATCCTCGCACGGTCGGAGAAGGACGTCAGCACGAGCACGGCCGTCGCCGGCGTGGCCTCGCAGACCAGGCGGGTGGCCGCAATCCCATCGAGCACCGGCATCTCGAGATCCATGAGCACCACGTCCGGGTGCAACTCGCGACAAAGGTGAACGGCCTCCTCGCCGTTCGCGGCGCTGCCGACGACCTCCATGTCGTCCTGAGCGGCGATGACGCGCGCCAGCCCGTCGCGCAGAACGCCATGATCGTCGGCGACCACCACGCGGATCACGTGACAGGCACCTCCAACTCGACCTCCGTCCCGGCCCCGGGGCTCGACGAGACGCGCAGGGTGCCGCCGACCTGCTCGGCGAGCTCCTCCAGCAAGGTCAACCCGAGATGGCCTTGCTTGCGTCTGGTGACGCGCTGCTCGACGGTGAAGCCCCGACCGTCGTCCCCGATGGTGAGCCGGACAATCCCGTTGTTCGCCTCGAGCCGAACGTCGACCGTGTCCGCGTGCGCGTAGGCGACCACGTTCCGCAACGCCTCCTGGGCGACCTTGAAGACGAGCGCCTGATGCTCCCGGCTCAGCTGATCGGCACTCGCGACCTCCACCGTGACAGCCACGCCCCGCGCGACCAGCGGGCTGGCCAGGTCGTCGAGCGCGGCTGCGAGCCCTCCCGCCGCCAGGTGCGGCGGATGAAGGTCGACGAGCAAGGCGCGGAGGTCACGGACGTTCTGACGGAGTTGCTCGACCGCCGCCCGTAGTGCAGTCGATTCCTCGCCGTCACCTCGATGATCGGCCGCGTCCGCGATTGGCGCCAGACCGAATGCGACCCCTGCAATGTCCTGGACTGCACCATCGTGCAGGTAGGACGCAATCCGACGCCGCTCGCGCCCCGAGGCCTCGATCGCATTTGCCAGCAGCTGCTCGCGCTCGTCGTGACCTCTTTGCAGGCGACGGGCCAGCGACCACACGAGAGGGGCCTGCGCGAGCACGATCAGCGTCAGGGCACCGAGAATCGGGGGAGCGAGAGCCCGCAGCAGCCGTTGGGCGCCCGCGGTGACGGATTCGAAGCGCTCGTACAGCTCGAACAGGACCGGAGTTCCGTTTGGTGTGCGGATCGCCGCGTACGCCTCGATCAGACGTCCCTCGCCCTGGTCCCGCGCGTTCTCCGGACGGTCGAGGCGGCTCACCTCCACCTCGGCACCACCCTCGCGCAGGAGCGCCAGCTGACCCGCATCGAGCGTGAACGCCCCGCCGATCTGCTCGGGATCGTCGGAGTAGAGCACCTCGCCCTCGGGCGACCAGATCCGCACCCTGACCACGGAGGCGCTGAGGACGCGTGTCAGCACGAGTTCGTCCACCTCGGCCAGCGCGTCCGCATCTCCCGAGAGGATGCCGTCGCGGAGATTGGCCTCGATCAGCCCGGCCGACTCCACGACCTTCGCCCGGGTGTCGCGCTTCGCCTCGTCGAGCGCGACGGACCGCAGCGCGAAGTAGCCACCGACCGCCACGGCGAGGACCGCGGCCATCGTGCCGAACACGAACCGGACGAACGCACCCCGCAGGGAATCTCCGGGCCGAATGCCGATACGTCCCGTCGCCACGACATACATGATGGTGGCTCCTGGCGAAGCGCGGGAGCGACCGGGACCAATGTCGCATTGCCGCCCCGACCGGCACGTCGCGAAGCTGAGGCCATCTTCCACCGTCCTATTGAAGGAGCCTCACATGTCCAGACTGCTTGCCGCCGGCCTCATCGTGGTCGGCCTCACCCTGATCCTGCCCACTCTCGTCACGGCCGGCACCACCAAGAACCGTGACGACGTTCGCGTGACCGGCACCTGCACGAAGAGCTCGTCGTCCAAGCTCAAGCTGAGTGATGAGGACGGTGCCATCGAGGTCGAGTTCGAGGTCGACCAGAACCGAAACGGAGTTCCCTGGAAGGTGACCCTCCGCCGTAACGGCGCCGTCGTCAAGCGCGCGACAGCCGTGACTCGCGGCCCGAGCGGCTCCTTCTCGCTGCGCCGGGTCATCTCGCGCGCAGCCGGTGCCAACACCATTGCCGCTACGGCCAAGAGCCCGTCCGGTGAGACCTGCACCGCCCGCGCATCACTCTGATCGTCTGTGAAGGCCGGTGGAGCGGCGGGCCGTGGTCCGCCGCTTAGCCGGGATCTACCGGTCGGCGCGGGCGGTGCACTCTGCCGTGCCGGCCGACCAGGCCGCTCCCCGACCGAGTTGAACCCTCCGAGAGGACGTGGGGGCCAGGAACCCGTCGTTGCGCTCCACACGCGGATACCCTCGGGCGGCTACCGGTCGGCACCGTCCGGCTTGCCGTTGCCATTGAGATCGCTTCTTTTCTTGTCCAGGAAGCCCGAGCCGGCGAAGACAAGCCTGATCCGCGTCGTGCCCACGGACACGTTCGTCCCGTTGCGCACGCAGAAGCGGCGGATCGGGAAGACGACGGCGTTCCCCGCACGGACGTCGAAGTCGAGCGTCTTGACCGACGTCGCCTTGACGTTGACGACACCGCTGGCCGACGTGGCGCCGCCGGGGTCGCATTTCCCGGCGCAGCCGACGTCGGTCGGCTTCGGCGTCTCGAACACGACATCGGAGCCGGCCGGCTTGCCGAGCTTGAACAGAGCGGCGCACTGCCCGTCACCCTGGGAGCAGCTCAGGATCCAGCGCAGCTTCAGCTTGAGTGTCGTCGGCCCCGTCTCGACCTGCTTGGAGGAGTAGTTGGACGCCGTCACCGCCAGCTGCTTGCATTCACAGGGCTCGGCGGGCGGCGGCTCAGACGGTGGGGGCCCGGTCGCCCGCCCAAACTGGTCGGATCCCGGCTGACAGGTGGCCGAGTACCGGATCTCGCCACCCGCGCCCGCGGGGATCGGAGCGTTCGTCTTGAAGTCGGCGGTGACCGTGGCGCCCGCTGCGACGACCGGGTTGCCCTGCATGTGAACGAGTCCCTTGCCCTCGAACACGCCGACCCGGGTGAGCACGCCGCTCGGTCCGGAGGCTGAGATGGGCTGGACGCCGGTGAGCAAGAGACCGAAGCAGACAATCGGTTCGCTGCCCGTGTTCGTCACAGAGACCCGGTAGCTCGTCCCGGATCCTGTGATCTGCGCGGTCGCGGTCACGGTCGACGCGCCGCCGTAGGCGAGCCCCACACAGAGCAGCGCCAGGCCCAGTGTCCCCATGATCGCCCGCCGACGAGCCATTCCGTCACCTCCGCTCGCTTGCCAACAGGTGCCGTCTGCGCAACAGTTATCTCCTCGAGGAGGGAGGCACAAGTGGCCGTTCGGCGTATTTCCGCGCTCGCCGCAAACCGGTCGGAATGAGGACGGTTCGACATGCGGCTGATCCCGCTCACGCGCTCGAGCTGATCAAGAGGGTCAACGAAGCCACCGACCCTGACGCCTTCGCTGAAGCAGCGACCGCCGGGCTGCGGGAGCTGATCGCCTGCGACTTCGCGTCGTACTCCGAGATCAACATCGCCGCGGAACGGACGGTCGTCTTCACCGACCCGCTCGGGGTGAAGCGCGCGGACGCCGACGAGGCGTTCGCCCGCAACGTCCACGAGCATGCCGTCGCCGTCTACTACGCCACGCACGACGGCGGGCCGGCCCTGCGCATGTCCGATCTCGTTCCGAACAGGGCCTTTCGCCGGACGGCGCTGTTCGACGAGCTCTTCCGGCCGGTCGCCGCCAACTATGTTCTTACCTGTCCCCTGCCCGTGCCGCGCGGGCTCGTGGTGGGCTTCGCCCTGCTTCGCACCAGGCGCGACTTCACCGACGCCGAGCGCGGACTCCTCGACCTGTTGACACCTCATCTGGCGCTGGCGTACCGAGACTCCTTCGCACGATCGGCCCTGAGCGCCGCAGCGAGTTCCGGGGAGATACCCCTGCTTGCGCTCGACCGCAACCGTGCCCTCCTTTACGCCACGCCCGCAGCGACCGAGATCCTCGAACGTGTGCTCTCGTTCACCGACGACGGGTCGGGCGTGCTGCCGGCCACGATCCGTGACTGGATGGACCGTCGCGCCGGGAGCAAGCTGGTCGTGGTCGCCAACGGCCGCCGCCTCTGCGTCGACGCGCTCGGCACCCGCCCGGCCGCCCTGCTGCTGAACGACTCGCCGACCGTCCCGACCGGTGCCGAGCTGCGAGCGCTCGGGCTCACGCCGCGCGAGGGACAGGTGCTCGCGCTTCTCAGCGAGGGACGGAAGAACGCCGAGATCGCCCGTGCACTCGTGATCAGCCCGCGCACTGTCAAGAAGCACCTGGAGAACGTGTACGGCAAGCTCGGCGTCTCGACCCGCGCCGCTGCCGTCTCTACGGCCCTCAGCGCGCGTTAAGCCCGGATCCCCCGATTGGCGGCTAATCAGAGACCCTGCGAACCGCCGTCGCCTTGAACGAGACCACCACCGTCTCCCCCGGCTTGATGCCCAGGCGGTCGAGCGAGGCCCGCGAGATCTCGGCGGTCAGCGGGCCACAACGAACACGTGCGCGATTGCCGAGAGGGACGACGGAGGCCACCGGGAGCGTCAGGTGGTTCGCCGTCGAGCCTTCCGCGGCGCGACGCGAGACGTCGACATCCCACGGGTAGAGCGCGACCGAGACGGGTCCGCGCGCGCGATCCGTCATCACGATCCGCGCTCCACCCTCGAGCAGGACAGCCGTGAGACCGTCCGCCGTTGGCTCGGCGATGCCGTGGAGCACGTTGGCACCGGTGAAGCGGGCCACGAAGCCGTCACGCGGGGAGCCGAGCAGGTCCGCCGCCGAGCCCAGCTGCAGGATGCTCCCGTCCACCAGCACGCCGACCCGGTTGGCCAGTGCGGCCGCGTCCTCGAAGTCATGCGTGACCAGAATCGTCGGTAGCTCGAGCGTGGCCAGGACGCCGTGGAGCTCTCCGCGGACGGAAGCGCGTGTGTCGGCGTCGAGCGCGGCCAGTGGTTCGTCCAGCAGCAGCACCCGCGGCCGGCGGGCCAGGGCACGTGCCAGCGCGACTCTCTGTCGCTCGCCGCCGGACAGCTCGAGCGGACGGGCGGAAGCCAGCCGGGCGATGCCGAGCCGGTCGAGCAAATCGTCAGTCACGAGGCCACGCGGAGCTCCGTAGGCCACGTTCTGGCGAACGGTCATGTGCGGGAAGAGCGCGTACTCCTGGAAGACCAGACCGACCGAACGCCGCTCCGGGGCCAGGTCGACACGCTGGGTCGTGTCGAGCCACACGTCGCGGCCCACAGTGATCCGGCCCGTGGCCGGACGCAGCAGGCCCGCCACGGCTCGCAGCACGCTCGACTTGCCCGCACCGGACGGCCCGACGAGAGCCACGGTCTCCCCTGGCGCGACGTCGAGCGTCAGCGCGAGAGCGAAGGCGCGGAGCTCGTGGGTGAGATCGAGGGCGAGGCTTTCCATCGGGCGACCAGCTTGGCGGTGACGAGGATGAGCACGCTTGCGAGGATCAGCTCGGCCGCAATCGCGAGTGCGACGTCGAAATCGAGGTCGAACTGCTCGTAGATGGCGAGCGAGAGGGTCTGCGTGACCCCCTGCAGCGACCCGGCGAACATGATGGTCGCCCCGAACTCCCCCACGCCTCGTGCGAACGCAAGCGCGGCGCCCGCACCGAGCCCACCGGCGGCGAGCGGCAGCGAGACGCGCCAGAACGTGCGGAACTGCCCCGCCCCGAGCGTGCGCGACGCGGCCGTGAGCGCAGGATCGACCGCCGCGAATGCGGCCATCGCCGGACGGATGTAGAAGGGCGAGGCCACGAAGACGATGGCGAGCACCACCGCAGCCTTGGTGAAGGCGATCTCCAGCCCGAGCGCACCGATCGTCGACCCGAGCAGGCCAAAGCGACCAAAGGCCGCGAGCAGCCCGATCCCGGCGACCGCGGGCGGCAGGACAAGCGGCAGCTCGACGAGCGTGGCGAGCACGCCGCGTCCCGGGAATCGCCCCGTTGCGAGCAGGTACGCCGCCGGCGTACCGACGATCACGACGACCAGGTTGGCGGCGAGGCTCGTGACGATCGTCACCTTCAGCGCCTCGACAGCCGCAGGTGACGAGATCCCGTCGATGAGATCACGCGGCCCGAGCTGCGCGAAGATGGCGACGATCGGAACGGCGAGGAAGCCGACCACGATGATCGTCGCAGCCCAGGCCACCCCGGCGAACGGGCCCCGCGTGCTCATCGCCGCAGCATGACGCTGGTCGACTTGACCACCGCGGCTGCGGACACACCAGGTGCGAGACCGAGCTCCTCGACGGACTCGCGCGTGATGATCGCCACGATCCGCGCCGGCTCGGTCACGTCGAGCTCCACGCGGGCGAGAAACCCGTCGAGCTCGATTGACCGGACGACGCCGCGGAGGTGGTTCCTCGCGGACACGGTCTCGGAGCCCACGGGACCACGGAGTCGCTCGATCTCGGAGGCTGGGACGACACGCCGGTTCGAGGGATCCCGCTCGACGACCAGCTTTCCCTCCCGGTCCCAGCGTCGCAGGGTGTCCAGGGAGATCCCGAGCATGCGGGCGGCTTCGGAGGCCGCGAACCTGCGTGGCACCTCAGCCACGGGTCACCGGTTGTAGGGAGATGAACCCGGCAGCGCGGAGCGCACGCACGCCCGCGGGTGAGAGCAGCCTCGCCACGAACGCCCGGGCCGCCGCCTTCCGCGATGAGCGGGTGACAACCGCGATCTCGTAGCGGATCCGTGGCTGTGCCCGCGACGGCAAGGCGATCACCCGCACGCGCGTAGCCACCGCGCGAGCATCGGTGGCGTAGACGATCCCCGCGTCGGCCTGCCCCAGTGCGACCTTGCCGACCACCCCTTTGACGTCCGGCTCGTTGCTGACCAGGTTGGCGAGAACAGACTGCATGAGGCCGAGCCTGGTCAGCGCCTGGCGCGCGTAGGCCCCGACGGGGACGGACGGTGCGGCCAGCACCACCGCCGTGTCCGGCCGTCCCAGGTCGGCTGGCGTCTTGATCCGTCGTGGGTTGCTGCGGGGAACGATCACCACGAGCCTGTTGGCGGCGAAGGCGACCGGCCGCTCGACGAGACCGTCCCGAAACAGACTCTGCGTGTGCTCCGGACTGGCGGAGGCGACAAGATCGTAGGGCGCTCCCGCGCGGATCTGGGCGGCCAACTGATCGCTGCCGGCGAAGCTGTAGCGGGCTCCTGCGCCGAGCCCCGTGAAGGCCTCGCTGAGCGACGAAGCGGCGGCGACCTTCAGCGTCGAACCCTCGGGCTGCGCCGTTGCTGCCTGCGCCACAGCGAGGATCGCTGTCAGAGCCAGGACCGAGGAGCCGAGCGCGGCGCGCATCGTTCCGACTATACCTAGGACTTTCCTAGGAATACCGGAAGACCGGGCCGCACCGTAGTGCGGCCCGGTCGACGGAGGGCCTACAGGAGGCCGGCCTTCTTCAGCGCCTTGGCGACGCCGACGGGGACGACAACCTTGTCGATCACGTGGATCACACCGTTGGAGGCCTCGACGTCGGCCTTCACGACCGTCGCGATGTTCAGACCGGCGGAGTCGGCGATCTTGATCTTTCCGCCCTTGAGGCTCAGGGCGAGGCTCGCCCCGGAGGTCTTGCCGAGCAGCGTCGGCACCTTGGCCTTCTGCTTGGCGGCGTCGACCGCGGCCGGGGAGAGGATCTCGCCCGCGACGACGTGGTACTTCAGCACCTGCACGAGGAGCTTCTTGTTCTTGGGATCGGTGAGCGCCTTGGTCACACCCGGTACTGCCTTCTCGAGCGAGGCGAAGGCCTTGTTGGTCGGAGCGAACACGGTCAGCTCCGTCGATCCGGACAGCGCACCCACGAGGCCGCCGGCCTTGACGAGCGAGACGAGCGTGGAGAAGCTCTTGTTGGACGCAGCCACGTCGACGATGGTTCCGTCCTGGGTCGGCCTGGCGGACGCGGTGACGGCCAGCGCGGCCGTTGCCACGAGCACGGCGAGCGCGACTGCAGCGAGACGAGAGAACTTCATGATGCTGTTACTCCTTTTCATCGGGGTCAGGCGGTGTTCGGAGCCGGACCGCCCAGCGGATGAGAAAGGAGCAACGATCATCCGGAATGCCGCTCTGCCACGAATACGCTAGCGTGATGAACGCATGGCGATCGACCTGCTCGAGTCCTCGTCGGATGCAAGTCTTGTCGTGGCCGTGGCGCGCCGCAACGAGCGCGCGCTCGAGGAGTTGTACCGGCGGCACGCCGACGCGATCACGACACTGGCCCGACGGGTGCTACGCGATCCGGCGCTGGCAGCAGACATCGCGCAGGAGATCTTCGTGAGACTCTGGCAGAAGCCCGAGCGCTTCGACGCGGAGCGCGGATCCCTGCGCGCCTTCCTGCTCGCCGACGCCCATGGCCGCAGCGTCGATCTGATTCGGGCCGAGACCTCGCGGCGGCGGCGGGAGGAGCGCGAGATCGAGGTACGGCTGTCCGACGTGAGCGTCACACCAGAGGACGAAGCGCTGGAACAGGTGAGTGCGGATGAAGTGCGTCGCGCGCTCGAAGCGCTCACACCCGAGGAACGACAGGCGATCGAGCTGGCCTACTTCGGTGGGCGAAGCTACCGGGAGGTCGCGCTCGAGCTCGGTGAGCCCGAGGGCACCGTCAAGAGCCGGATTCGCACGGGTCTGTCCAAGCTGCGCGGCGCCGTCGTGATGGCGCTGGCGGTGCTCGCATGACCCGTCTGCTGGAGCACGAGGAGATCCAGGATCTGCTGGGCGTGTATGCCGTGTCCGCGATCGAGGACCCAGCCGAGCGAGCGGCGGTCCAGGCCCATCTGGCGCAATGTGCCGCGTGCCGCACCGAGCTGGACGAGCACCGCGAGGCACTCCGGCACCTCACGGCAGCGACGGAGCGCACGCCAGACGCCGTCTGGGCCGCGATTCGGAGCGCCATCGAGGACGAGGCCCCGCAGGAGGCTCCGCTTGCCGTCGTGCGCCCGATCGCGCCCCATCTGGCGCGGCGGGCGCTGGCAGCGACGGCCGCCGGTGCTGCGGCCCTGGCGGCAGCGGCGTCGGTCGCGATCATGCTGGCCCTGAGCGGTGGCGACGGACTCGGGCCCGCCGAGCGGTTGGCCCAGGTCGTGCCGGCCTCCGCTGCCTCAGCCTCGCTGACCGGCGATGTCCGGCTCTACGACTCCGCCTCGCCGGCGGCCCGCATCGTGATCGAGCTGAAGGGCGTTCCCAACGCACCCAGCGGCTACCACTACGAGGTCTGGGTGTTGCGGCCGGGGACGGCCGAGATGGAAGCGGTCGGCGCCTTCACGCCGGTCGACGGCCGGGCGCGACTCGACCTCCGCCTCCCGGGCCCCGGCGAGTACGTGGCCGTGGACATCTCCGTCCAGGAGAACGGCGGCCCTCCCACCCACTCGGGGAAGAGCCTCGCCGGCGCGAAGCTCCAGTAGGTGCGGAGGAAGGGACGTCCAAGCGTCCGTTCGGCACCGAACTTCCCACGGTGACGATGTCCGCCCAGCATTTCCGGATCCAGTCGAAGCTCCCGGTCGCGGCGAGGGAGGCATTCGCGTGGCATGCCCGTCCCGGTGCCTTCGAACGGCTTGTGCCCCCGTGGGAGCGGATCCGGGTGCTCGACCGGTCGGGCGGCGTCGAGGACGGCGCGACCACCACAATCGAACTGCGTCGTGGCCCGCTTCGCCGACGCTGGATCGCCCGTCACCATGATGTGCAGCCCGGTGTGTCGTTCAGCGACACGATGGAGCAGGGGCCGTTCGCCGCGTGGACGCACGTCCACCGGTTCACGGACGCGGACGCGACTGGATGTTCCCTCGAGGACGACATCACCTACCGTCTCCCCTTCGGCCGCGCCGGTGGCGCAGCGAATCCCCTGGCCCGGCGGTCGCTCGCCCGGACGTTCGCGTTTCGCCACCGCAGGCTCATCCACGACCTGGAAAGGCACTCGATGACCGACCATTCGCTACGCGTAGCCATCACCGGCGCGTCGGGCCTCGTCGGCTCGGCCCTCAGCGCCTTCCTGACCACGGGGGGCCACCGCGTGACCGCGGTGTCGCGAACGGCACGCGCGCCAGGGGAGGTCGTGTTTGCCCCGCAGAGCGGAGCTGGCGACCTCTCTGCGCTCGACGGCTTCGACGCGGTGATCCATCTGGCGGGAGCACCGATCGCCAAGCGCTGGACGGAGGCGCGCAAGCGCGAGATCGAGCAGAGCCGCAACCAGGGCACGCGGGCGCTCAGTGAGACGTTGGCCCGCCTGCCGAGGCCCCCACGCGTGCTGGTGTCTGCCTCCGCCGTCGGGTACTACGGCAACCGGGCCGACGACCTCCTGACCGAGGTAAGCGAGCCGGGTGACGACTTCCTGGCCCGAGTCTGCCAGCAGTGGGAGAGCGCCACCCGACCCGCGGCGGATGCCGGCATCCGCGTCGTCAACGCCCGCTTCGGCGTGGTCCTCGAGGCGCTCCTGCCCCGGATGCTCACGCCGTTCCGGCTGGGACTCGGTGGGCCGGTCGGTAGCGGACGCCAGTGGGTGTCATGGGTTGCGCTCGACGACCTGGTCGCCGCCGTGCTCTTTGCTCTGACCCACGACGAACTCGCCGGCCCGGTCAATGTCGTCGCTCCGGATGCGGTCACCAACCGCCACCTTGCCCGCACGCTGGGCCGGGTGCTCCGCCGCCCGGCGCTGGCACCGCTGCCGGCTGCCGCCGCGCGCCTCCTCTTCGGCGAGCTGGCGGATGCCCTGCTGCTGGCCGGTCAGCGGGTGGCTCCAGTGGCGCTGACCGAGGCGGGGTTCCGCTTTGCCTATCCCACCCTGGAGGATGCCGTCCGCCACGTCCTCGGCCGCTGATGCACACCACGGTCGTGCTGTTCACCCGCGACCTCCGTGTCCGCGATCATCCGGCGCTCGCGGCGGCCGCCCGGGACGGAACCGTGATCCCGCTCTTCGTGCTCGACGAGCACCTCCTCGACCCCAGGCGCTCGAGCCCCAACCGCATCGTGTACCTGCTGCAGGCCCTGCACGACCTGCGCGCGACCCTGCGCACGCTCGGGACCGACCTCGTGGTTCGACACGGGGATCCGGTCGCGGAAGCGGCCCGCCTCGCGCAAGCCTCGGCGGCCGACCGGGTCTTCACCAGCAAGGACGTGAGCCCCTACGCGCGGCGACGGGAGGCCGCGCTCGGGCGCGCTCTCGCCGGCGAGCGGATCGAGCTGACGCTCCATCCCGGGGTCACGGTTGTCCCACCCGACCAGCCGCGGACGACCACGGGAACGCACTACTCGCGCTTCACCCCCTTCGCCCAGCGCTGGTCGGTGGCGCCGCGCCGGCCGCTACTCGCGCCGCCGACCAGGATTCGCGGCCTGACCGGGCTCGAACCGGGGGTGATTCCCAGCCCTTCCTCGCTGTCGACCGGACCGGTCTCCCCCGGCCTTCCCACCGGAGGTGAGGGAGCAGCACAGCAGCGGCTGCGACGATTCCTCGACGACGGACTCGCCTCGTACGACAGCGAGCGCGACCTGCTCGCGCTGGCCGGCACCGCCGGCATCGGGGCCGACCTGCATTTCGGGTGCCTGTCTCCCCTCGCCGTGGAACGCGCTGCAGAGGGCGTCGAGCACGGGAGGGCGTTCGCCCGGCAAGTGTGCTGGCGCGACTTTCACCATCACACCGCGCTCGCCCACCCGCTCCTGCATGCGGCCGACCTCCGCCCACCCCGCCGGGAGTGGCGCGTCGACGAAGGCGAGCTGGCGGCCTGGAAGACCGGGCGCACAGGCGTCCCGCTGGTCGACGCTGCCATGCGTCAGCTCGTGCAGGAGGGGCTGATCCACGGGCGGGGGCGAATGGTGGCCGCCTCGTTCCTCACCAAGTCGCTGCAGCACGATTGGCGCGAGGGCCTGGCCCATTTCGATCGCTGGCTCGTGGACGGCGACTACGCGAACAATGCCGCCAACTGGCAGTGGATGGCGGGCACGGGAACGGACACTCGTCCCAATCGGATACTCAACCCCGTACGACAGGCCGAGCGCTTCGATCCGGAGGGTGCGTACGTCCGGCGCTATGTTCCCGAGCTGCGCGAGCTCGACGCGCGCGCGATCCGGCGGCCGTGGCTTCTCGGCGCCCAGGCTCTGGCGAGGCTCGGATACCCCCCACCCCTGATCGAGCACGATTCGGCGACCTCGAGGTTCCGGCAGCTCCTTCCGACCTCGGCCCGAAGCCTGAAGGCGCTACGCGCGGAGCTCGCGCCGCAGGATCTTCCCGGAGGGTGACTTGGGGATCTTCTCGATGAACACGACATCGCGGAGGTGCTTGTAACGGGCGACCTGCTCGGCCACGAACGCGAGCACGTCGGTCACCTCGAGGTCGACGCCGTGGCGGGGGACGACGAACGCGCGCGGCCGCTCCCCGGCTTCGTCGTCCGGGACTCCGATCACCGCGCAGTCCGCCACGCCGGGATGCCGGAGGAGCAGCGCCTCGAGCTCCGCGGGCGCCACCTGGAAGCCCTTGACCTTGATCAGCTCCTTGAGGCGGTCGACGACGAAGCAGTCGCCGTTGGCGTCGACCCGGCCGATATCGCCTGTGCGCAACCACCCGCCCTCGTCGATCATCTCGTCCGTGGCCTGGTCGTTCCCGAGGTAGCCCTTCATCACCTGCGGGCCGCGGATCCGCAGCTCGCCGTCCTCGTCGATCCCGAGATCGCGACCCGTCGCAGGATCGACGATGCGCACTTCCGTGTTGGAAATCGGGGCGCCGATGGAACCGAGCGTGATGCCGACGGTGCCGGTGGTGTGGGAGACCGGGCTCAGCTCCGTCATGCCGTAGCCTTGCGCTACCGGGCAGCCCACGCGCGCCGCCGCCTCCGCGGCGACGTCGGCTCCGAGCGGAGCTGCTCCGGAGATGATCCAGCGGACGCTGGACAGGTCGAACTGGTCGACGAGTGGGTGCTTGGCCAGGGCGAGGACGATCGGCGGTGCGAGATAGAGCGTCGTCACCCGTCGTTCCTCGATCAGCCGGAGGAACTGCTCGAGGTCGAAGCGGGGCATCGTGACCACGGTCGCGCCGGCCTTGATCGCGTAGTTCATCACGACCGTCAGCCCGTAGATGTGGAAGAAGGGAAGCACTGCGAGCGTCGAGTCACCGGCTTGCAGATCCATGCAGGGCGGCAGTTGCGCGAGGTTCGCGACGAGGTTGCGGTGGGTCAGCATCACGCCCTTGGGCAGACCGGTGGTGCCCGAGGAGTACGGGAGCGCGACGACGTCGTGGCGGAGGTCGACCGGTGCCTGGGCGTGCGGCTCGCCGGCGAGAAGGTCGCCGAACGGCTCTGTGCCGGGGACGGGGTCTCCGACGACGAACACCGTTTCGAGCGGGGTCGTCCCCCGGAGGGCAACCAGACCCGGTGCGAGCGCCGGCACTGTGACTGCAAACCGGGCACCGGCGTCGCGGAGCTGGAACGCAAGCTCCTCACCGGAGTAGCTCGGGTTCACCGGCGTCACGGTCCCGCCGACCGTGGCCACGCCGTGGAACGCCGGGAAGTACTCCGGGACGTTCGGCAGAACCGTGGCGAGCACGTCCCCTCGTTCGAAGCCGCGGCCCGCCAGGCCGCCGGCCACGCGGGCCGTCTCCTCGGCCAGCGCGCCGAGGGTCAGGGAGGTGCCGGAGTCGCCGTCGACGAATGCGACGCGCTGCGGGTTCTGCGACGCCCCGGCCAGCACGTACTCGGTCAGCGGGACGTCCGGGATGTCCACATCCGGCCAGCGGCTGCGGTGGATCACGTCGCTCCCTCGCTCACCAGGCAAGCATGGCGGACGTAGCGCCCCACGTACAGGGATTCGCTCAGAGGTCGACGTCGTCCGCCAGCAGATCGAGCAGCAGGCCGTCCACGAACTCGCCGGTCGCCGGATCGCGCCAGTAGCGGCGCATTACACCGACGCGCTTGAAGCCCACCTCCTCGTACGAGCGGATCGCCCGGGTATTCGCGAGCGCCGGGTCGATGATCACGCGGTGGTAGCGGCATTCGTGGATCTGCCAGCGGAGCACGACCCTGATTGCCTCCTGCCCCAGGCCTCGACCGTGAAGGGCGGGATCGAGGAACACATCGATCCCGGCGTGGCGGTAGTCGTCATCGTCGGATTCGTAGCTCTGGATCTTCCCGGCGACCGCGCCGTCTACGACGATCGCCCAGCGCGTCACGTCGTCGTCGGCAAGCCACCGCTCCACACGCTCCCGATCAAGCGGGCCCCACCACCGCTGCACCTCAGGCGTTTGCGCGATGCGCATCAGCTCGTCCACGTCCGCAGCCACGATCGAACGCAGGAGGAGGCGCTGGCCGTGAAGCACAGGAGCGGGCACGCTCCCAAGCCTATGTCTCCGGAGCGACTCGCTCGCCTGCCCCAGTCAGTCACCCGAGCGCCAGGATCCGGTGAGCTTGACCAGCCCGATCGCGTGAATGACAGTCTGTAGCTGATGAACTGGGTTCGAGCCGCCGGAGCTACGGCCGCCTCGATCGCGTTAGTAGCGTACGCAGGCTGCTCGTCGCCGTCGCCGGAGTCGCCACACGCTTCGGCGAGCGCTCCGGAATGACGACCGAGCAGGTGCTAGTTCTGCCGGGCTTCCGCGACCGCTGCACGGATGCGAGCAGCGCCGTCTACGAAGATCGGCGTCTCGCAGTGCGGGACGATTACCCGCTCGATCGGCAGCTCCGCAATCCGCTCGAGCGAGGCGAGCAGCGGCTCGCGGTCGGCCTCGTCCACGAATACGCGCATGACCCCATCCCTCCCTGTAAGGACGTCGCCGGTCACAAGCGTGGCGTGTTCCTGGATGAAGAAGACGACCTGCTGCGGCTCGCCGTCAAGGTCCAACGCCTCGATTCCCGCGGGCAGCTCGTCCGTCGTGGCCGGGTTCGGGATCTTCCGCCAGACGGCGCGCGGCGGCGTCCAGACCGATCCGCCGTACCGCTCGACCACCTCGGCCGTGCCGCGTTGGTGTGCTCCCTGAGTGAGGAGCACCCGCACCGTCTTGCCGTGCGGATCGAAGCTGCCGTCCTGAGCGAGAAACGGATCGATGAGAACGATCTCGTCATCTGTCTCGTAGCACACCACTGGCTGCTCGATAGTTTCGGGGTCACACGTTGAGGGACGCCGCACGAGATCGTTCTAGACTCCGATCCACTCGACGAGAAGGGGAGCAACCATGGCCTACAAGGCGCTCGACGCAGCCGACATCCCGACGACCTGGGGCACCTTCCGCATGGTGCGCCACCACCTCGGAGGTTCTGCCTTCGGGATCAACCAGATCGACTTTCCACCGGACAAGGAAGGCCCGGAGCACGACGAGGGCCAGTCCGGGCAGGAGGAGATCTACTACACGATCGCCGGCAGCGGCACGCTCACGGTCGACGGCGAGGCCGTGGAGATGCGCCCCGGCCGCTACATCCTGGTCGACCCGGACGCAAAGCGGCACCCCAAGGCCGGCCCGGACGGGCTGAGCTTCATGTGCATCGGCGGTGTGCCGGGCGGGGTCTACGTGCCGTGGGAGCCGCCCGCCGAGTGATCGGCCGCGAGCCGGATGTCTACGAGGAGTTCGACAGCCTGGAGGCTTGAGAAGCAGCCGGGTTGTCAGGCCTTCGCCTTGCGCCAGCGGCCGAAGACGAGGCCGCCGAGAGTGAAGCCGAGGCCGAACGTGCCAAGCGTGAACGCACCGACCGCGAACGCCTTGCGCCACAGGCTCAGGCGCTGCCAGTGGCCGAGAGCCTGCGCTTCCTCCTCGGTCAGCTCCTCCCCACGCCGCTGCTTGCGGAGCGCACCGCCCGCCTGGAGGCCGAGGTAGAGATCCTCGAACAGCTCGGTCTCGGACATCACCACGAGTGTATAGCCTGGGCCTGCGGTGACAGGACGGGCGATCCACATCTCCGACCTCCACCGGGGCAGGCATCAGGCGCCGCCAGGGCCGGACGAGGCCCTCCTCGAGCTCTGCGCAGAGCTGCTTCCCGACGTGGTGATCGTCACAGGCGATCTTGCCCACCGAGGGAGGCGCGAGGAGCTCGAGGCGGCTCGCCGGCTGCTCGACAGGATCGAGGCTCCCGTCGTGGTCGTACCCGGGAATCACGACCTGCCGTACCGCCTGCCCGACCGCATCACACGCCCTTCTCGCACGTTCGAGGAGGTCTTCGGCGAGCGCGAGCGCGTCCACCACGGGCCGGCCGTAAGCGTCTGCGCGCTCGACTCGTCCTGGGCGTGGCGCCATCAGGGAGGCCGGCTCCGTCCCGCCTCGCTGGCGCTGCTCGCACGCCTGGGCGAGGGCGCCCCCGGGGCGCTGCGGCTTGTCGCCTTCCACCACCACGTGACGGACGCCCCCTGGCGTGCCGCCCGCAAGCTTCCCCTCCGTCACCGTGACGCGGCCGTGGCCGCGTTCGCACGGGCAGGGGTGGAGCTCGTGCTCGGCGGTCATATCCACCAGGCAAGCGCGTGCGAGAGGCGCGACCTCGCCGCGGACGGGGTCGCAGAGCCGACGCTCGTGCTTTCCACCGCGCTCGGCTTCGGGCGACCCAGGCCGCATCGCCTGGGCGAGGCGCAGGGCCTCCAGGTGATCTCCTGGGATGACGCGCAGCTCACGCTGGAGACACGGATGTGGGATGGCGCCGGCTTCGCATCGTCCGCGACACGCACGTTCGTCCGCGGTAGGCTCGCACGGTGAGCGCGGCACTCACCACCCTCCGAAACCGGCTCGGTCGCATCTCCGACCTGCAGATGGCGGAGCGCCTCCTCGACTGGGATCAGCAGGTGATGATGCCGTCGGGAGGGATCGACGCGCGGTCACAGCAGGTCGAAGCGCTGCATCGCGTCTCCCACGAGCTGTTTGTGTCCGAGGAGACGGGCGAGTTGCTGGAGCAGCTGGCGCCGCTCGCGACGACGCTCCCGGACGACGACGTCGACGGGTGCCTGATTCGGGTGACCCAGCGCGACTACGACAAGGCCGTGCGCGTCCCCGCCTCGCTCGCGGCGGAGATGGCGCGGGTCGGCTCCGAGGCGCAGCAAGCCTGGACGGAGGCGCGCGAGAACGACGACTACCCCGCCTTCTGCCCCTGGCTGGAGCGGACACTGGAGCTCAAGCGCCGCTACGCCGAGTGCTTCCCGCCCGCGGACGACCCCTACGACCACTTCCTCGACGACTTCGAGCAAGGCATGACCACGAGCGACGTGCGCGTGATCTTCGACCGCCTGAAACCCGCCCTGATCGAGCTCGTCGACCGCTACGCAACGGCCGAGCCCGATGAGCCCTTCGTCGGCGGCCCCTACTCGATCGAAGGGCAGCACGCGCTCTCGCTGGCGATCATGCGCGCCTTCGGCGCGGACGACGCATCATTCCGCCTCGATCCCACCGTGCATCCGTTCTGCTCGTCGCTCTCACCCACCGACGTGCGACTTACAACCCGTTACAACGTGCACGACCTCCACGGCTCGTCGCTGTTCTCGACGATGCACGAGGTGGGTCACGGCCTCTACGAGCGCGGCGTCGACCCTTCTCTGGAGCGCACCCCGCTCGGTAGCGGCTGCTCGTCGATCCTCCACGAGTCGCAGAGCCGACTCTGGGAGAACGTGATCGGGCGCTCGCGACCATTCTGGCGGTGGTTCTATCCCCAGACCCAGGCGGCTTTCCCGGAGGCTCTCGCCGGTGTACCCCTCGAGGCGTTCCACCGCGGCGTGAACCGCGTGCGCCGCTCACACATCCGGGTGGACGCCGACGAGACGACGTACGGCCTGCACATCATTCTCCGGTTCGAGTTGGAGCAGGAGCTGCTCTCCGGCAAGCTGCACCCACGCGATCTGCCGGAGGCCTGGAACGAGCGCTTCGAGAGCATGTTGCGGATCCCGGTACCCAGCGTGTCCCTCGGCTGCCTGCAGGATGTGCACTGGTCGGCCGGGCTGTTCGGATACTTCCCGACCTACCAGCTCGGGAACGTACTCTCGGCGCAGATCTGGTGCACGCTCCGCGAGGCAATCCCCGACGCGGACGAGCAGGTGGAGCGAGGCGACTTCTCGGCCATCCACGGGTGGCTCCGAGAGCACGTGTACCGCCTCGGCCGGAGGTACTCCCCGACGGAGACGATCCAGCGCATCGTGGGAGCGCCGCTCGACCCCGAGCCGTACCTCTCCTACCTCGAGGACAAGGTCTCCTCGCTGCAGGAACGTTAGGCGACGAGCGTGAGCTCGGCTTCGCGGCCGAGGACCCGGTGCAGGGCGGCCACCACGCGCGCGTCGAACTCCACCCCGGCCTGCTCGTCCATGAAGGCCATGGCGCGTGCATGCGGCCAGGCGGGTCGGTAGACACGGTGGGAGACGAGCGCGTCGTAGACATCGCACACCGCGAGGATCCGGGCCTCGAGCGACAACACCTCGCCCATCACGCCGTTCGGATAGCCGGAGCCGTCAAGCCGTTCGTGGTGGTCGCGTACCGCCGAGATCACAGCACGTGAGGTCTGCCCCAGCTCCTGGACGATCCGCATTCCAGCCTCCGCATGGCGCTCGATCTCCCGGAACTCGTCGTCGGTGAGCGGTGCCGGCTTCTTGAGGATCGCGTCGGGAACGGCGAGCTTGCCGATGTCGTGGAGAAGACCCCCGAGGGCGAGTGTTCGCAGGCGGCCGGCGGGCAGACCGAGCTCCTTGCCGATCTGCACGCCGAGGAGCGCGACGCGACGGGTGTGCTCTTCGGTCGACGAGTCCTTGTCGGCGAGCGCGGAGAGCATGGCCCGAACCTGCGAGCCGAGGAACGCCTCGACTTCGTACACGAGCTGCACCGTGTCCAGATCACCCACAAGCGGCAGCGACCGCTGACCGGCGACACGCCGGAGATCGAGCGCGACCGGCAGCCCGACGAACGCGATCCCCGCGAGCTCGAAGATGTGCCCGAGCCACCAGCCGAGGTTCCACCATCCGAAGACGAGGGCCGGCACGAGAGCGGCGGCCAGCCACACGACCCCGATGGCAACCGAGAGATCCCCGGTACGCCGCGTCAGGAAATACGTCTTCACCGCACGCACAAAGAGCGCTGCGAGCAGCACGAGACCGATCGCGAGCACGACCCAGGCCGCGGCGCTCCGCGGCGTCGGCACGTTCGGGACGATTCCGGGGGCGACGAGCGCAAGCAGCCCGAGCAGCAGAATGCCCGCGACCGAGACCACGAGCAGCCGCAGGATCGGCCGTACGACAGTCGGCGACTGCAGGCCGGGTAGCGCCGCCAGCACGAGAATGGCGGTTCCCACAGGCAGCGTGGCGCCGCCCGTGAAGCCGACCACCCCGTTGTCGCCAACGATGATCCCGGGTGTCGTCAGGCCGTGAAGGGCGAGCAGCGCTGCCATCACGGAGAAGCCTGCGCCGACAACGACTGCGCGGCCGTCCTGTTCGCGCGCCCCGGCGCGCGTCAGCGCGAGCGCAGCGACCGTCACCAGTGCGGCAGTGAGTCCGACTCCGACGAAGTGGAGCCATCCCGGCGGATGCACGATGTCGGTGCCGACGAACTGCAACAGCGCGATCGGAACCACGCAGAGCGCGGCGGCTAACGTGAGGGCGGCGGCGGGACGTTCACGCACACGGCCGGTATCGGCCGTTTCGCGTTCCGAGTTGAGTGCTGATCGGGTTCTGGTGCAACGCTATGAGGGACGGCACGGGGAGATCTCGGGTCTGGGCCGTCAGCCCGTGGACGCCTGCCGAGCCATCCGTTTGGTGAAGCGCTCGCGTGCCCGAGCCGCCTCCAGCTCCCGGTCCTTCGCTGGGGCCGAGGTGACGAGCTGGTCGAGCAGCACCCGCGAGATCTGGGTGATCGCGTCGACGGCACGTTCGAAGACGTCCTCGTTGGCGCGGCTCGGCTTGGGCTGCCCGCTGATCTTCCGCACGTACTGCAGGGCCGCCGCGCGTACCTCGTCGTCGGTCGCGGGCGGCTCGAAGTTGTGGAGTTGCCGGATGTTTCTGCACATGCCGGGATCTTACGAGCGCAGAGGCATACCGGGGCTCAGCTCACGGCGGAGATCCTTGATCTCGTCGCGCAGCTTGGCGGCGTACTCGAAGCGCAACTCCTCGGCGGCCACCTGCATCTCCTCTTCGAGCGTGATCACGAGCTTCTCGATCTCCTCGGCCGACAGGCCCTCGACCTGCGCCCCGCCCCGCCGCCGGCGCGAAGAGGGGACGGTCGGGGACTCCAGCGCGAGGAGCTCGGCGATGTCGGACACGCCCTTGCTGATCGTCTGCGGCTCGATCCCGTGCTCCTCGTTGTAGGCGAGCTGCACCGCTCGGCGGCGGTTCGTCTCCTCCAGGGCGCCCTGAATGGCCTCGGTCAGCTTGTCCGCGTAGAGGAGCACTTTCCCGTTGACATTCCGCGCTGCCCGGCCGATCGTCTGCACCAGCGCGGTCTTGCCGCGCAGGAATCCCTCCTTGTCGGCATCGAGCACGGCGACGAGCGACACCTCCGGGAGGTCGAGCCCCTCGCGCAGCAGGTTGACGCCGACCAGCACGTCGTAGTCGCCGAGGCGGAGCTCGCGGATGATCTGGATGCGCTCCAGGGTGTCGATCTCCGAGTGCAGGTAGCGCGCCCTCACCCCCGCCTCCAGCAGGTAGTCGGTGAGATCCTCGGACATCTTCTTGGTCAGCGTCGTCACGAGCACGCGCTCGTTGACCTGTTCGCGGCGCCTGATCTCCGAGAGCAGATCGTCGATCTGGTTCTTCGTGGCTCGGAGCTCGACATCGGGGTCGACAATTCCCGTCGGGCGGATCAGCTGCTCGGCCACCACGACCGACTGCCGGATCTCGTACGCCCCCGGCGTGGCCGAGACGAACACGATCTGGTTGATCTTGCCGAGGAACTCGTCGAAGCGCAGGGGCCGGTTGTCCAGGGCCGAGGGCAGCCGGAATCCGTAGTCCACGAGCGTCTGCTTGCGCGAGCGGTCGCCCTCGTACATCCCGCCGATCTGGGGCACCGTCTGGTGCGACTCGTCGACGAAGATGACGAAGTCCTCCGGGAAGTAGTCGATCAGCGTGAAGGGATGCGTTCCCGGAGCGCGCCCCTCGAGCACGCGCGAGTAGTTCTCGATGCCCGAGCAGAAACCGAGCTCCTTGAGCAGCTCGAGGTCGTACTCGGTGCGCTGGCGGATGCGGTGCGCTTCGAGCATGCGACCCTGCTCCTCGAAGGACGACACCTGCTGTTCGAGCTCGGCACGAAGCGAGTCGATCGCGCGCTCCACGGTCGGCTTCGAGGTCACGTACTCGGTGGCCGGCCAGATGGCGAGGTTCTCGAGCCGCGCGTACACCTCGCCCGTCAACGGATTGAAGTGGGAGATCTGCTCGATCTCGTCGCCGAACAAGGAGATCCGGTACGCCGTCTCCGAGTTCGCCGGCTGGATCTCCACGAGGTCGCCCTTGACGCGGAAACGGCCGCGCCCGAGCACGACGTCGTTCCGCACGTACTGAGCCTCGACGAGCCGTGCCAGCAACTCGTCCCGGTCGTGGCTCGTGCCGACGTCGAGGACGAGTACGCGCTCGCGCCACTCCTCGGGCGAGCCAAGGCCGTAGATGCAGCTGACCGAGGCCACCACCACCACGTCGCGCCGGGTGAGCAGCGAGGAGGTGGCGCCCAGCCGGAGCCTGGCGATGTCGTCGTTCTGCGACGAGTCCTTCTCGATGTACAGGTCGGCCTGTGGGACGTACGCCTCGGGCTGGTAGTAGTCGTAGTAGGAGACGAAGTACTCGACGGCGTTCTCCGGGAAGAACTCCCTGAATTCGTTGCAGAGCTGCGCGGCCAGTGTCTTGTTGTGCGCGATGACGAGTGCGGGACGCTGCGTCTTCTCGATGATCCAGGCCATCGTCGCCGTCTTCCCGGTTCCGGTGGCACCGAGCAGTGTTTGAAAGCGGTTGCCCGACTCGATCGACGCCGTCAGCTCCGCGATCGCTCGCGGCTGATCGCCCATCGGGCGATACACGGACGTCACGCGCAGATCGGGCACCAGGACAGGATAGCCTGACGAACGTACGTTCCCGTGCTCCTCCTGTCTACCATGAACGGCGTGCCGCGGCGGTTGACCCGTTCCCAGCTCGTCGCCACGGCTGCGGCGCTGATCGCGGCACCCCGCGCGCTCGCGACCGGTACGGCAGGCGCGCCTCACGCGTTCGACATCTCCGTGAGGAACGTGGGAGGCGGGTATCCAGGCGACCGCTCCCGTTTCGCGACCGTCTCCCCCGGAGTGAAGGGCCGTAACACGGCCCTCATCAGCTTCATGCTCACGGGAGACGCCGAAGTCACGATCGACGTGCTGCGCACGGATGTCCGTGGCGCCCGCGCCGTGGAGACGATTCGCCGCAAGCTGCCCGCCGGAGCTCGGGAAGTAGCCTGGACGCCGAAGCGGGCCACGCCGATCGGGTCCTACGTCCTGCGCCTGACCGTGGAGGGGAACGGTCGGCGTCGCGTGTACGGCGGCCCCCGTCCGCGGGTGCCTTCGCTGTCCCGAGCTCCGGCGGTGCGGCTACTGGGCGTGGAGGCCCGTTTCGAGCGGACCTCGTACGACCCGGAGGAGCCGATGCGCCTCCACCTATTCACGGATGCCAAGCAGCTGATCGTCACGTTTCTGCGTGTCGGGTACGGCCCCGACCCGTCGCTCCGTGGCGACACCATGACCGGCGAGCCCGTTGGCAAGCCCGTCGTGCTCGAATGGGGGAGGAAGCGCGGTGCGCCGTCCAGGGTCGACCTGCAGGCCGGGTTCGACTGGCCGAGCGGGATGTACGTGGCCAAGGTGTCGACGTATGACGGCCGCTTCGGATTTGCGCCGTTCGTGATCCGTCCGCGCACACCGGCCGCCGTGCGTGTCGGTGTCGTAATGCCGACGCTGACGTGGCAGGCGTACAACTTCTACGACGCGGACGGCGACGGCTTCGGCGACACCTGGTACGCAGGCAACGGCCCGGTGCTGCGACTCGACCGCCCGTATCGCGACCGCGGTGTGCCTCCCCGCTTCCGGCGGTACGACTTCCCGTTCCTGCGCTGGCTCGAGAAACGCAGCTTCACCCCGGACATCCTCACCGAGGAGGACGTGGAGGCTCTTGGCGCCGAGACGCTGCGGACCCGCTACGACGTCCTCTGGTATCCGGGGCACACGGAGTACGTGACCACGCGCGAGTACGACACGATCCGGCGCTACCGCGACCTGGGAGGACGCCTGGTCTTTCTCTCGGCGAACAACTTCTTCTGGCGCGTCGACCGCGGGCCGGGAACGATCAAGCGGGTCAAGCTGTGGCGAGACGCGGGTGCGCCCGAGTCGGCTCTGCTCGGTGTGCAGTACCGCGGGAATGACGACGGCCAGAAGCAAGGGCTGTACTACGTCGTCGGACGCGACGCCGCCCCGTGGCTGTTCGAGGGCACCGGGCTGGTGGACGGCGCCACGTTCGGCCAGTCGGTTGGCGGCTTCGGGATCGAGGTCGACGGCACCACGAAGGATTCACCGGAAGGCACGGTGGTGGTGGCGCTGGTGCCGAGCCTGCTCGGCCCCGGCCGCCACGGGGAGATGTCCTATTACGAGACCGACAGCGGCTCCCGGGTCTTCTCCGCCGGCACGCTCGACTTCGGTTCGTCGGTGCTGAATCAGCCGATGTTCCGGATGATGGAGAACCTCTGGTTCCACATGGTCGAACCGAGCGGGGCAGCCGAGCCGAGCTAGTGCGGCCGTCCTGAGCGGTTGACCCGGATCTTCTGTGGTGGGCCGCCGCACGGGGTAGCAAGGTCGGCCGCACGGCGGCCGGGCTGGTCCTTGTTGCGATCAGGCTCCGCTGCGCGGGGGGCCACTCGGTGGCCGGTGATCGCCTGGCCCCCGGAAGGCCAGGAGCGCGAAGGGGGCAGTAGCAGACAGCTGGATGGCCGCCACCAGCACGAACACGGGTCGTGGGCCGAGCTGGTCGATGAGGACGCCGCCCACCAGGTAGCCGGCCGGGCCGGCCAGGAGCGCAGCGGTGATGATGGCGGTCATCACCTTCGGCCGGAGCGCCTCCGGCGTTCGCGTGGTGATCACCGCGATCAGGGGCGCGTTGACGAACGGCCCGAAGAACGAGGACACCGCGAGCACGGCCATCACGGCCGCCAGCGGCAGGTCGAGCCCGAGCAGGAAGATCGGAAGCGACATGCACACGAACGCGGCCGATCCGAGCCGGAGCGGGTCGAACCGCTCGAGCACGCGGAGTGCGAGCAGGGCGCCGACGACCGAGCCGCCTCCGAAGGAGGCGATCAGCAGGCCGCCGGCCTTCGAGGAGCCGTCGAACTCCTGGAATCCGAGCACGATGACGGCGGCGAAGAGCATCTGGCCGGCGGCGTTGACGACGAGCGCGGTCAGCGCGAGCACCCGCAGCATCGGCTCGCGCCTGACGTAACGCAGCCCGGCGAGCAGACCGCCGCTCTCCTCCGCTCGGGCGACCGGTGCCCGCCGGGGCACGAGCAGACCGAGCAGCACGAACGAGGCCGCGAAGCTGGCCGCGTCGAGGTAGAGGACGTTCGTGTTCCCGATGACGGCGATGAGCACACCGGCCAGCGACGGGCCGACAAGCACCGTGGCGCGCTGCCCGGCCTCGAGCAGGGCGTTGGCACGGGCCACGGTGACCTCATCGTCTCCGACGATCTCGGGCAGGATCAGCCGCTGCGCCGACCAGTAGGGCGCCGTGAACACCCCGATCGCGAACACGAGAACGAGGAGCAGCGCGAACGAGAGCAGGCCGGCCGCGTGCAGGAGCGGCACGGCAGCGAGCAGCGGTGCGCGCCCGAGATCGCCGAGCAGCATGGTGCGCCGCGAGCCGAGTCGACTGATCAGGGCGGCGCTCGGGATGCCGAGGAGCGCGATCGGCGCCAGCTGCACCGCCAGCACGATGCCCATTCGCGTGGAGGATCCGGTCGTGGTCTGCACGAACCAGGGCAGGGCGAACAGCGTCATCTGGCTGCCGAGCGAGGAGACGATCTCGGCTGCGAGGATCGCGCCGAGCGTACGGCGCCCAACCCCGGGGTGGCTCAGATCACCCAGCTACCGTTCTCCTGCACGACGCGGCCGTCGAGCTCGACCCGTCCGCCGGGGCGCAGGTCCTTGACGATGTCCCAGTGCAGCGACGACTCGTTGATGCCACCGAGGTCGGGGAACCCGGCGCCGAGCGCGATGTGCACGGTGCCGTCGATCTTCTCGTCGAAATGCGTGTTGCGCATGTACCGCGTGATCCCGGGGTTGCAGCCGATACCGAGCTCCCCGATCCCGCGAGAGCCGCCGTCGGTATCGAGCGTGGCGAACAGGAACTCCTCCTCCGTCTCGGCCGAGGCATCGACGACCCGGCCCTCCGTGAAGCGCAGACGGATGCCCTTGATGTCCCGTCCGCTCCAGTTGGCCGGGAACTCGGTGAAGGCGATCGTGCCCTCGGCCGAGTCCTCGACCGGGCAGCAGAAGAACTCGCCTCCCGGCATGTTCGCACCGCCGGCATCGACCTCCATGCGGCGCCCCTCCACGGAGAGTCTGAGGTCGGTGCCCTCGCCGACGATCCTCACCTCGCGGGCGTCGTCGAACGCGGTCGCGTAGCGTTGCATCCGTTCCCGCTCGGCGTCCCAGTCGAGCAGGCAGGAGCCGTAGAGGAAGTCGGCGAAGCCCGCAACCGTCATGCCCGCGTCCTGGGCGAGCGCGGGCGTCGGGTAGTTGCAGATGACCCAGGGCACCGAGTGGTTGAGGACCCGTTCGGTGGCGGGCCTGTAGGCGGCCTGCACCGTCTGGTAGCGGTCCGGCGTGATGTCGACCCCGTCGCGGGTGTTCTCCGGCGCCGAGATGGCGAGGAGGGCATCGCAGTTCTCGAGCGTGTGCACGTCGAGCGAGGCGGGCCGTCCGATCACGTCGAGCGGCGCATGCCGGAGCCAGTCCCGGTGATAGACGAGTCCGCCGCTGAACGTGAGCCGGAGCAGCGCGTAGGCGCCGCGCCGTGCGAGCTGGCGCGTGATCTCCTCCACCAGCGGACGTCCGAGCGGCGTCGACCACACCACGACCTGCCAGCCTTGCTGGACGCCGAGACACGTGTCGAGGAGCAACTCCGTATAGCGCTCGAGCCGCGGGTCGTTCACGGCGGCGGACGGTATCAGCTCGTTCGAGGTGAAGAGGCCCAGCCTGGATTCACCGATTGGCGCGGGCGGCGCATCCTGCCAGACCCGCCAGGGCGCTCCCCGACCGGGTGCAAGCCCTCCCAAAAGGCGTGGAGGGTTTGCACCCGGTCGGTGCGCTCCGCGCGCGGACACCGTCACACAGGCAACCAGCCTGCCCGACGGTGTCCGCGCACGTCCTGACGACCCTGGCAGGCGCCCCGCGATCACGCCAACCGGTGAACCCAGGCTCAGTTTCGAGATAGCCCGAGCTCGTGCGCGTAGATGCGGCGGTAGACGCGTTCCGTCCTCGTGACCCGCGCCACATAGTCGCGGGTCTCGGGAAAGACGATGCCCTGCCCCTTTCTCCGCCACGCGTCGACGTTGCCCTGACCCGCATGGTAGGCGGCGAGCGCGAGCTCGAGGCGGCCGTACTTGCCCAGCAGGTTGCGAAGGTACCAGGAGCCGTAGCGGATGTTGATCTCGGGGTCGAGCAGGTCGTCGACGACGAAGCGCCTGCCGCCCGTGCGCAGCGCGATGCCCTTCGCGGTGTCGGGAAGGAGCTGCATGAGCCCCACCGCACCGGCTGCCGACCGGGCCCCTGCATCGAAACGGCTCTCCGTGTAGATGACCGATGCCAGGAGCGAGGGCTCGATGCCGTAGTTCTCGGCGTGCGCGCGGATCAGCGCCTCGTAGCGCAGCGGATACCGGATGCGGTCGACGAAGTCGGGTTGTGCGCGAAGCGCCCAGACGGCGGCTCCGCCGAGCACGGCCGCAGACAGCAGGACGAGCGCGAGCCTGCGGCGCGCCGGCACCGGCGCTACCGCCGCTCCGCCGTAAGCTCCTCCATGAGCATCTCCACCCACGCGTCCAGGTCCTCGAACGTCCCGGTGTTGACGTAGTGATAGTCGGCCCGCGCGATCTTCTCCTGGTCGGTGAGCAGCCGCGCGTCGCGGTTGTCGAGCGGCACGCGCCGGCGCTGCTCACGTAGCTGGCGGGGCGCGGTGACCACGGCCACGCGGTCGAAGTTCCCCTCCGACCCGACCTCGTAGAGCAGGGGTACCTCGGTCACGCACACCGCGGGCGGGTTTGGCAGCTGCGCGAGCTGTTCTCGCCACACGAGGTACTCGCGGGAGGCGAGCGGGTGCAGCAGCTGCTCCAGCCAGTCGAGTGCCTGACGATCGCCGAAGACGATCTTGCCGATCTTGGCGCGGTCGGGGCGTCGGTCGTCGCCGAGGATCTGCTCCCCGAACCGCTCGACGAGCGCGTCCTTCACCCCCCGGTCGGAGGCCAGCAGGTTGTGGACGATCTCGTCGCTCGACACCGTCGCGGCGCCGTGGGCGCGAAACGATTCGAGTGCGGCGCTCTTCCCCGCTCCGATGCCACCTGTGATCGCCAGCGCCAGCGGGGGCCGGCGGTTGGGGAGGGCGTCAGGCGACGGTGGAGGAGCCGTCGGCGTCCGCCTCGGGAGCAGCCTCGCCACTCTCTGCCTCGACGGATGCTTCGACCTCGTCCGCAGCCTCGACCATGTCGGCGACAACAGGCTCCTCGGCTAGATCCGCCTCGCCCTCTGCGGTCTCCTCGGCCACTGCCGCCTCGACCGGCTCCTCGTCGACTGCAGCCACGGCCTCCGCGGATCCCGCCGCATCGAGCGCAGCGTCTTCCGCTTCGACGGGCAGGTCGGCAGCTGAGGGCTCGGCCACATCGAGCCCGGCGGCGACCCCCCCGGCCGGGAAGGCTTCCTCGGACAGCCGGAGGTTCGGCGTCTCGTGCACGGACGGCGCGCCGTCGGGGCGCGGCAGGGGCTTCGCTCCCTCTTCCACCCGCTTCAGCGACAGGGAGAGGCGGCGACGCTCGCCGTCGATCTCCAGGATCATCACATTGACGGGATCGCCCTGCGAGACCACCTCGCGCGGATTCTCGACGTGATGGGCGGCCAGCTCGGAGATGTGCACGAGACCTTCGACGCCGGGCAGGATCTCCACGAACGCCCCGAAGGTGACGACCTTGGTGACCCGGCCCTCGACGACGTCCTCCTCGCCGTAGTGGTCGAGCACCTGCTGCCAGGGGTCGGTCTGGGTCTGCTTGAGCCCGAGGGAGATGCGCTGGCGGTCGCGGTCGATGTCCAGCACCTTGACGTTGACGTTCTGGCCGATCTCGAGCACCTCGGAGGGGTGGTTGACGTGCGACCACGACAGCTCGGAGATGTGGATGAGCCCGTCCATGCCTTCGAGGTCGACGAATGCACCGAAGTCGACGATGTTGGAGATGACCCCCTCGACGACGTCGCCCGGGTTGAGCCGGTCGAGGATCCCCTGCCGCATCTCCTTGCGCTCGTCCTCGAGGACGGCGCGACGGGAGAGCACGACGTTGTTGCGCGAGCGGTTGAGCTCGATCACCTTGCAGCGGAGCTCGGTGCCCATGAACTCGTCGAGATCCTGGACGCGGCGGATGTCCACGAGCGAGGCAGGCAGGAAGCCGCGCACGCCGAGGTCGAGGATGAGCCCACCCTTGACGACCTCGATCACGCGGCCGAGCACGGCCTCGCCGCTCTCGGACGCACCCTCGATGCGCTTCCACGCAAGCTCGAAGCGGGCGCGCTTCTTCGACAGCAGCAGCCGTCCTTCCTGGTCCTCCTTCGTCATCACGAGCGCATCGATCTCCTCGCCGACGGAGACCTCGTCTGCGGGGTTCACGTTGCGGCGGATGGACAGCTCGGAGACCGGGATGACGCCCTCGGACTTGTAGCCGATGTCCACGAGAACCTCGTCCTTGTCGACACGGACGACCGTGCCATGGACGACTTCGCCCTCGTTGATGGTGGGGAACGTGCTGTCGTAGTCGGGGACGAGCTGCCCGTCAGGGCCGGTCGTCCAGACGCCTGCTTCGGCGTGAAGGGGGGGATCGATGGTGTCGTTTGTCATAGGGAACCGCGGAGTATAGCGGCGGATCGATTACCGGTACCGGGATAAGACGCCCCGTGTGCAGGGATGTTTGGACGCCCACTTCTACGCCCCGGAGGCGGGACCCACCGGGCGCTCGGGGACGCGGCTCGTTTGCAGCAGTCTGTTGCTACGTGCACTCCGGGCCGTGCGACGGGCCTGAGACCGCGTCCTGGAAGGCTTCCAGCAGAGGGTGCAGTCGCCCCGTACCCTGTGGCGACATCTGCGGCTGGAACATCGTGCCTGCGAGGACACGGTCGATGCCCTTGTGGGTCTCGTAGCTCGGGTTCTGATCGCCAATGACGGCGAGGCGACGCCGCACTAGTGCGGTGTCTCCAAACGTTCCGCCTGGAACTCCGACAGGCGATCACCGGCCACGCAGTGGCCCTCCGCGAAGCGGAGCCTGATCGCATTCAGAAACAGCCGGCCGCTCCGCGGCCGACCCCAAAAAGCTAGTGCGGCACCCACAACACCAAGGAGAATGCAGGTCAAACGTTTGGAGGGCCGCACTAGGCCTTCGCCTCCGCCCAGTTGTCGCCGACGCCGACATCGACTGCGAGTGGCGGGTCGAGAGGGTAGGCGCCGACCATCTCGTTGCGCACGAGGTCGCGGACAGTCGAGGTCTCCGTCTCTGCCACCTCGAGCAGCAGCTCGTCGTGCACCTGCAGAACGAGGCGGGAGATGCGTCCTTCGGCTCGGAGGCGGTGGTGAATCCGCACCATGGCCACCTTGATCACATCTGCCGCGGTGCCCTGCATGATCGTGTTCACCGCGAGGCGCTCACCGAGGGAGCGGGTCTGGTACATCGAGGCGCGCAGCTCCGGGATCGGCCGGCGACGCCCGAGCAGGGTCGTCACGTAGCCGTCCGTCTTGGCCTGTGCGATCGTCTCCGCGATGAACTCGCTCACGCGAGGGAAGCGCGCCAGGTACGTGTCGATGTAGGTCTGCGCCTCCTCGCGCGGGATCTCCAGGTTCTCGGAGAGCCCGAAGGCTGAGATGCCGTAGATGATCCCGAAATTGACCATCTTGGCAACATCGCGTTCGCGACGGGTGAGCGAGGCGCGGTCCTTGCCGAGCACCTCGGCGGCGGTGGCGGCGTGGATGTCCTCGCCGCGGGCGAAGGCCTCTCGCAGCACGGGCTCGCCGGAGACGTGCGCGAGGATGCGCAGCTCGACCTGGCTGTAGTCGGCGCTCAGCAACCGGAAGCCTTCCGCGGCCACGAAGGCGGAGCGGATCTCACGCCCGAGATCGGTGCGCACCGGGATCGACTGGAGGTTGGGATTGGAGGTGGAGAGGCGGCCGGTGGCCGCCACGGCCTGGTTGAAGGTGGTGTGCAGCCGGCCGTCGCTCTCCTCGATCAGCGACGGCAGCGGCTGCAGGTACGTGTTGAGCAGCTTCGAGAGCTCGCGCCATTCCTCGATCACCGGGACGAGCGCATGATCTGCGCGGATCGCTCGGAGCACCTTGGCGTCCGTCGAGTAGCCGGACTTGCCCTTGCGCCCCGGGGTCAGGTCGAGAACGTCGAACAGGATGCGGCCGACCTGCGAGGGAGAGCCGAGCAGGAACGGCTCCCCGGCCAGCTCCTGGGCGGTGGCCTCGAGCTCCTCGACGCGATCGGTGAGGCGCGCGGTGATCTCCCCCATGCGGTACGTGTCGATGCGCACCCCCGTGTCTTCCATGGCGGCGAGGATCTCCGTCAGCGGCAGCTCGACCTCGTCGTACAACCGTTCGGAGCCCCGTTCGCGCACCTTCTCGCGCAGGAGCGGGGCGAGACGGCGGACGGCTTCGGCGTGCCGTACGAGAGCGGCCGTCTCCTCCTCGGCTGCCGGCTCGGGGACGAGCTCGATGCCGTACTCCGCGGCGAGATCGTCCAGCTCGTACCCGGAGCGGCCGGGATCCACGAGGTAGGCGGCGAGCAGGGTGTCCTCCGCCGGCGGGCGTCCGAGACGAAGCAGCCGGGCGTCGTGCGCGGCGACGTCGGCGTTGCCGAGAGCCGAGGACAGGCCGGGCCGGGAGGCTGCGACGACGACCACCGGGCCGCCCGTGGCAAGCGCGGCGCGACCGTCCGCGGCCGCAACGGCCACGCTGCCGGCGACGCGTTCGAGTGGGCCTTCGCACCACGCCACCTGCTGGCCTTCGAGCTCGGGCCGCTCGGCGGCGGGGATGGCCTCCTCGAGTGTGTCGACCCTGCCGAGGAGCCCGCGGAACTCGAAGCGGCGGAAGATCTCCTTCATCTCCGAGCGGTCGGGCGAGCTCGAGACCAGGGCTCGAGCGTCGACATCGAGGGGCAGGTCGCGGCGCATGGTGGCCAGTTGCTTGGAGGCGCGGGCCTGATCGGCGTGCTCGGCGACGGCCTTCGAGCGGGCCGGCGAGAGCTCGCCCGCATGCGCGATCACCTCCTCCAGCGAGCCGTACTGGGCGATCAGCTGGCCGGCGGTCTTGTCGCCGATGCCGGGGATGCCCGGGATGTTGTCGGAGGTGTCGCCCTTGAGCCCGATGAAGTCGGGCACCTGGTCCGGCCGTACACCGTAGCGTGCCTCCACCCGATCGGGCGTGTAGACGTTGACGTCCGCCACGCCCCGCGGGGTCATCATCAGCGTGATGTTGGCGGAGCAGAGCTGGAACGCGTCGCGGTCGGTGGAGACGACGCACGTCTTCACGCCTGCCTCGTCGGCGCGCGTGGCGATGGTGGCGATCACATCGTCGGCCTCCCAGCCCTCGAACTCGAGGTTGCGGTACCCGAACGCCTCCACGATCGGGCGGAAGTGCGGAAACTGCTCGCGCAGCAGGTCGGGCATCGAGCGCCGCCCTTCCTTGTAGACGACGTCCACCGACTCGGCGAGCTCGGCGCGATGGGTGGGCCTGGTGTCCCAGGCCACAGCCACCCCGCGCGGCCGGTAGTCGGTGAGCAGCTTGAAGAGCATGTTCGTGAACCCGAGGAGCGCATTCGTGGGCTGCCCGTCGGTCGTCTGCAGCTCCTCCGGGAGCGCAAAGTAGGCGCGGTAGGCGAGGTTGTTGCCGTCCACGAGGAAGAGCTCGGCGTCGCGGGCGGGGCCGTCGTCGAGCTCCAGCTCCTTGCCGGTCACGGTCTTCGGCGCCACGGGTCGAGTCTATGCGCCGCGCCTGCTCTATCGTTCACTGCCGTGTTCGTGGCGATCGAGGAGCTCACCGCCGGCAACCTGGACGCGGCCGCGTCGCTGCTCGCGGCGCGTCACCGGACCCAGCGCACGCACGAGCCGCTGCTGAGCCCGCGGTTCGAGGATCCCGGCGTCGCGCGCGAGGCGATCGCCGAGCTCCTGACGGGCGACGGCGCCCGGGGAATGCTGGCCTCCCGGCGAGGTGAGCCGGTGGCGTACCTGATCGGTGTCACCCGACCGGGTTCCCTGTGGGGCCCGAACGTGTGGGTCGAGGGCGCTGGACACGCTGCGCGTGAGCCCGAGGCCGTCCGTGATCTGTACGCCGCGCTGGCCGAGGAGTGGGTGGCAGCCGGCCTGACCGCACACTACGCGGTCGTTCCGTCCAGCGACCCGGCGTTGGTGGAGGCGTGGTCCCGACTCTCCTTCGGCCGCCAGCACGCGCATGGGATCGCCGACCTGCCGGCGCCACGGGTTGTCGATCCACGCGTGCGGCAAGCGGTTCGCGAGGACATCGAGGTGCTGGCGGAGCTCGATCTGGCGCTGCCGCGCCATCAGCAGCTGAGCCCTGTGTTCAGCACGGCACCGGCCCCGTCGCTCGAGGAGGCGCGCCTCGAGTGGGAGGAGGAGGCCTTCGACGATCCGACGTACACGACGTTCGTGGCCGAGCTGGACGGCCGCGTCGCGGGCTCGGCCATCGGCTGTCCCGTCGAGGTCTCGTCGCTGCACTCCGGGATCCTGTGCCCGGAGGGATGCGGGTTCCTGGGGTTCGCTGCCGTGCTCCCGGCGGCTCGCGGCCACGGGTTGGGACGTGCACTGGGTGAGGCGGTCGGTCAGTGGGCGCGCACCGAGGGCTACCCCGGCCTGGTCACCGACTGGCGAGAGACGAACCTGCTGTCGTCGCGCACCTGGCCGCGGCTCGGGTACCGCACGTCGTTTCTGCGGATGCACCGCACCATCGCCTGACGGTAGGTCAGGTGCCGATCCGCCACACCTCGCCGGCGTCGAACATCGAGACCCACCCCTCGCCCTCCCACGCGCCGACGACGGCGGGATTGTCCGCGGTCGGGATGACCTGCAGGAGCGCGCCCGACTGGGCGTCCAGCCGTGTGACCGTGTCGACCTTGTCGTTGGGCACCCACAGCTCGCTGCCCACGAGCTCGAGATTGACCGGGTCGAGACCGACCGCGACCTTGGCCACGACCTTGCGCGTGGCGGGATCGAGACGCATCACCGAGCCGTCGTAGATGTTCGAGAGCCAGAGCAGCGAGCCCGATCCCGCGAGCCAGGCGGGGCCTGTCGCCCCCGTCTTGACGAACGCGACCCGGTTCGTCCTCGGGTCGATGCGGAACACCTCGGTGCCCTGCGTCTGGCCGACCCACACGGCGCCGCCGGCGAAAGCGACACCCGAGGCTCCACCTACGACGCGGGCGAGCCGGATCGTCTTCCCCACCTTGTTCGAGCGCGGGTTGACGCGTGACACGGTGCGGGAGCGGTAGTTGACGACCCAGATGCTGCCGGCGCCCGAGGCGACGTCGACGGGCTGCGAGCCGACCTTGATCCTCGCCGACACCCTGCGCGCGACCGGATCGACCCGGACGAGGAAGCCCGACTGCGCGCTCACCCACAGCGAGCCGCGCGCGTAGGTCAACTCGCACGGCTGGTCGGCGACGGGCAGCTCGTGGACGACCTCGCCCGTGGTGCGGTCGAGGAGCACAAGGCGATCGCCCGCGTAGTCGGAGACCCAGATACCTTGCGGGGTGCCGGCGACGCCGCACGGGGAACCGCCAACCACGGTCTTGGAGAGGACGGCGGCGCCGGTCGCACCGGCCCCTGACCCGGTCAACGAGACAGCCACCCCGGCGAGAGCCGCGATCAGGGCCAGGGCGGGTGGCCAGCGCATGCCGGGACGGTAGGAGCAACGGCCCTGGTGGCGCCACTGATTGCGGATATACGCAATCATTTCCGCCGTATGACGATTCGCTTTCTGCTGGCCGAGGAGAACACCCGCGCGGTGCGGTTCGCCGTCTCTCCCCTGCTCGAGGCCGGCCTCAGCCTCAACGCCCTGCTCTTCCCGCGGCAGCGACCGGTGCAGCATCCGTGGATCCGCGCCATGCGCGACCTGCCGGCGCCGCTGCGCAGGGAGATTCGCTCGTTCGGGTTCGTCTTCGACTACGCGATACCCGACTGCCTGCTGCCGAGCCCCCAGCGCACCGTGCTCGTCGAGTGGGACGCAGCAGTTCAGGCGGTCGCCGCGCTGTCCCCGGAGCAGGCCGCCTACGAGATCACACGGCCGGCCTTCCACTACGTCCTGCATGGGCTGCTGCCGGAGACCGCACTTGCCCAACCCGGAGTGCAGGCCCAGGTGATCGACCGGGCAGCCCCCTACGGGCCAACCTCCCGCGCGCTGGCCCGCCTCGCATTCACGAGGCCGACGGTCTTCCGCGACCGCTTCATGACGATGCTCGCTGCGTACTGGGAGACCGCGTTCCGGGACACCTGGGAGGCCGTGGGGCCGGCGCTCGTCGCAGTTGCCAGAAGGGACGCGCGGACGGTGGCGACCCACGGTGTGTTCGCGATTCTCGACACGAGGTTCACAGACACGGTCGTCGATCGGCAGCGCGGGTGGATTCTCCGGCGCTCCGAGCACGAGCACGTGGTGACGCCCACCCGGCGGCGGCCGCTGACCTTTCTCCCGAGCGCCTTCGTCTGGCCGCACGTCCGCGTCAATTGCGACGCACCCTGGCCGCTTGCGCTCATCTACCCGCCGAGCGACGTGCTCGCCGAGGCGAGGACGGAGCCGCCCGCACCCGAGCTCGTGGCAGCGCTCGAGGTGCTAGCGGATCCCACCAGGCTGCGGATCCTACGCTCGCTCGCCGAGCGGCCGCGGCCGGGCGAGGAGCTGGCACCGCTCGTCGGCCTCACCGCCGGGGCCACTTCACGTCACCTCGGCGCCCTGTACAGGGCAGGCCTCGTCACCCGGAGGCGGGACGGCTACTACGTGCTCTACGGGCTGCGGCCGGGCCGGGTGGCGGAGGTCGGGTCGGCGTTGCGGGCGTATCTCGGTGCCGGCCACGCCGGGGTGGCCGAACAGCGCTAGTCGAGGCCGAGGTAGGCCTTCTGTACGCGCTGGTTCGTCTTGAGCTCGGCTGCGGAGCCCTCGAGCGTGATCTTGCCGGTCTCCATCACATACGCGCGGTGGGCCGTGTCGAGGGCCATCAGCGCGTTCTGCTCGACCAGCAGCACCGGGATGCCCTGGGCGTTGACCTCGCGCACGATCTCGAAGATCTTCTCAACGAAGATCGGCGCCAGCCCCATGGAGGGCTCGTCGAGCAGGAGCAGCTTGGGCTTCGCCATCAACGCGCGGCCGATGGCACACATCTGCTGCTCGCCCCCGGACATCGTCCCAGCCTTCTGCGAGCGACGCTCGTGCAGGCGTGGGAAGAGCTCGAACACGTGCTCCATGTCCGCCTTGAAGTTCTCCTTGTCCGTGCGCTGGAACGCCCCCATCTCCAGGTTCTCGACGACGGTCATGCGCGGGAAGAGACGACGTCCCTCCGGGCTCTGCGCGATGCCGCCGCCGACGATCTCGTGCGGGCTGGCGTTGGTGATGTCGCGGCCCTGGAACCTGATCGAGCCCTGGCGCGGCCGGTTGAGCCCGTTGATCGCACGGAGCGTCGTCGACTTGCCGGCGCCGTTGGCTCCGATCAGCGTCACGATCTCCCCGGCCGCCACCCGCAGGGAGATGCCCTTGAGCGCGTGAATGGCGCCGTAGAAGACATGGACGTCGTTCAGCTCGAGGACGTTGCCGTTGCCGCTCACGCCACCGCTGCCTTGCCCAGGTACGCCTCGATCACCCGTTGGTCGACCTGGATCTCCGCCGGCGTGCCCTCGGCGATCTTGGCGCCGTACTCGAGCACCGTGATCCGTTCGGAGACGCCCATCACCACCTTCATGTCGTGCTCGATCAGCAGCACGGTGAGGTTCTTCTCGTCGCGGGCGCGGCGGACGAAGGCGGTGAAATCGGCCGTCTCCTGCGGGTTCATACCGGCCGTCGGCTCGTCGAGCAGGAGCAGCTTCGGCTGCGTGGCGAGGGCGCGCGCAGCCTCCAGCCGGCGCTGGTCACCGTAGGGCAGAGCGCCCGCCCGTTCCTCGTGACGGCGGGTGAGCCCGCAGTAGACGAGCAGCTCGCGGGCCGTCTCGCGCGCCCGGGCCTCCTCGGTCCGCACCCGCTTCGTGCGCAGGATCGACCCGAGGATGCCGCTCTTGAGCCGGCAGTGCATGCCCACGAGCACGTTCTCCATGGCCGTCATCTGCGGGAAGAGGCGGATGTTCTGGAAGGTGCGGCCGATGCCGAGCTCGACGATCGCGTGCGGCGGCTTCCCAACCACCTCCGTCCCGTCGAACACGATCGACCCGGAGGTCGGTTCGTAGACGCCGGTGATCTGGTTGAAGAAGGTCGTCTTCCCTGCGCCGTTCGGGCCGATCAGCGCGACGATCGATCCTCGCGGGATCGCGAAGTCGATGTTGTCCGTCGCGACGAGGCCGCCGAACTCCTTGCGCACCTTCGTTGCCACGAGCAGGTTGTCGCTCATCCGAGCACCTCACCGTGCGGCGCGTCGTGGCTGCCTTCCTCGAGCTCGGTCTTGTGGCGCTTCTCCGGGATGAGACCGGTCGGCCGGTAGAGCATCATCAGCACGATGATCACGCCGTAGATCCCGAACTGGTACTTGGTCGGGTCGAAGTCGAGCCCTGCGTTTTGCACCTTGGTGCCGATCGTGGCCAGCCCTTCGACGTTGAGATAGCCGAGGATCATGCCGCCGAGCAGCACGCCCCAGATCGAGCCCATGCCGCCGAGGATGACCATGCACAGCAGGAACACGGAGATGTTGAAGTAGAAGTCCGCGGGGAAGGCACCGGCCTTGAAGCTGGCGTAGAAGGCACCGGCGACACCTCCAAACAACGCGCCAAGCGCGTACGACCAGGTCTTGGTGCGCATCAGGGGCACACCCATGGCGGCTGCGGCCGTCTCGTCCTCGCGGATGGCCACCCACGCCCGTCCGAGTCGTGATTCCCGCAGCCGCACCGAGCAGAAGACGGTGATCAGAATGAGCAGGATGGCCGTCCAGTAGTACCACTGGGCGCGATCATCGGACTTCTGGAAGCTCTCGGGCAGCCCGATCCCGGACAGGGCTCCGAAGCCGAGCGAGTCGATGGGGGCAATGCCGAAGGTCCCGTGCGTGAGGTCGAAGCCGGCGATCGAGTCGCCGTTGCGCACGACCTGCGGCACGATCTCGCCGAAGCCGAGGGTGACGATGGCCAGGTAGTCGCCGCGTAGCCGAAGCGTGGGCAGGCCGATGACGATGCCGACGAGGGTCGTGAACACACCCGCCAGGATCAGGACGAGCCACACCGAGACGTGGATTCCGGAGAGGTCCTTGGAGATCCCGACGGAGCCCAGATGGAAGGAGACCTGTTCGAACTGCTGGGAGGCGAGCCAGCCGGCGACGTAGGCGCCGGCGGCGTAGAAGGCGACGTACCCCAGGTCGAGCAGGCCCGCGTAGCCGACGACGATGTTCAGGCCGAGGGCCATCGTGGTGAACACGATCATGATCACCATCGACTCCACGCTTGGCACAAAGTCGCCGATGCCAGGAATATCTTGCAAACCTTCCACGATGAAGGGGTAGAGCACGCCGAGCAGCAAGAGGCCCGCCACGATGGCGACCGTGCGCTCACGCCCGCCCGCGCGCACGCGTCCCGCGATAGTGTCGAGGCCGGTCATGCGCCCTCGGGTGTGCGTTCGCCGAGGATGCCCTCTGGCCGGAAGACGAGGATCGCGATCAGGATCCCGAAGACGATGGAACGGGTCCAGTCACTGCCGGGCGCGAACCAAGTGAGACCCTCGTTGAACGCCTGCACGAAGCCGATCACCAGCGCGCCCAGCACGGCGCCGGTGAGGTTGCCGATGCCGCCCAGCACAGCCGCGGTGAACGCGATCAGGCCGAGCTCGAACCCGGTGTCGTAGCGCATGTTGAACTGCAGCAGGTAGACGATGCCCGCCGAGCCCGCGAGGGCACCGGCGATCAGGAACGTCATCGAGATGGTGCGGTTGACGTCGATCCCCATCATCGCCGAGGCCTCGGTGTCCTGGGCGACGGCGCGCATCGCCTTGCCCTGCTTGGTCGAGGTCACGAACCAGCTGAGCGCGATCAGGACGGGGACGACGATGAGCAGCGCCGCCAGCTTCTTCCACGAGTAGCTGATCGAGTCGCCGATCGAGAAGACGGCGCTCTCGGGGATGAAGGCCGGAACGGAGCGATAGTTGACGTCGTACAGCGCGAGCGAGACGTTCTGCACGATGAAGGACACCCCGACGGCCGTGATCAGCGGCGCCAGGCGGGGCGCTTTCCTGAGCGGCCGGTACGCGATCCGTTCGATCGTGGCGTTGATCAGCGCGAATGCGCCCATGACCACGACCAGCGTCAGCAGCATCCCACCGATGACCACGATCACGCCCGTGTTCTCGTCGAGACCGAGCAGAGAGACGAGCACCGTGCTGGCGAAGAGGCCCGACAGCGCGAACACGTCGCCGTGGGCGAAGTTGATCAGCTGCAAGATGCCGTAGACGAGCGTGTAGCCGAGCGCCACGAGCCCGTAGACCGCGCCGTTCGTGAGCCCGATCAACCCGACGTTGATGAACGCGCCCGGCTCCTTGACGAAGTTGACCAGGAGCCAGGCGATGACCAGTCCGACCAGGGAAAGCCCCACGAGGTCGACGAGCTTCGATGTGCGCAGCCTGTCCAGGACGTTCTTCAAGACTGCGGGACTCTAGATGATTGATCGGTGATTTGGGTGTGTTCGGAGGCGGTCACGACCAAGCAGCGTGTCGTGATCGTCTGCGTCCAGTACCGGTGTCGTACGGGTCGTGGACGAGTGCGACGCGATGCGCCGCGTCCTGGGCGTCCTCCGGACGTGCCCCAATCACCGATCAATCATCTCGCCGAATCCGGAGGGAGGGCAATGCTGCCCTCCCTCCGTCTTCGTCGGGTAGCGGTCTAGCCGAGAGCTGCCGTAACCGTCTCCTGCTTGGGAGCGATCGTGGTCTCTGTCTCGAGCTTGTCCGTCGCCTTGTAGATGGTGAAGCCGACGACCGCGCCGGATCCGCCCTGCGGGTCGCCGTTCTCGTTGAACGAGAACGAGCCGATGAGCCCGTCCGTCACGTTCGTGTCGCCGAACAGCTTGGCGATCACGTCACCGCGGGTTCCGTCCGAAGCGGCGATCGCGTCGAGCAGCACCTGCGCGGACTGCCCACCGTAGATCGCGTACGGGTCGATCGACACGCCTTCCTTGAGCCGTGCCGACAAGGCGTCGGCGAACTCCTTGCCGGCACCCTGGAACTCGTCGATCGGCACGCCGGCAACCGAGAGGTACGCACCGGCGGCTGCGCCGCCTGCCTCGTCGATCGTCTGCTGCGTGGTGAAGCCGTCGGGCATCAGCAACTTGACGTCGCCGTCATTCGCGCCCAGCACCTTGACCTTGTCCTTGATCACCTGCGCGCCGTTCTCGTCGATGAGCCCGCCGAGGAACACTGCGTCCGCGCCGGAGCCCTTGACCTTGTTGAACAGCGCCTCGTACGAGGACGCCTTCGGATCCCAGGCCTCGAAGCCCACGACCTCGATGCCGACCGACTCGGCCGCCTTCTGGAAGTTCGTGGCGACGCCGAGACCGTAGGACTCCTTGTCGTTCAGGATGTACACCTTGGTCACGCCTTGCGCCTGTGCGAACTCGGCCACTGCGGCGCCCTGGTAGGCGTCGTGCGGCGCGACCCGGGCGTAGTTGCGAGACCCGGACGGGTAGTACTTGTCCGGCTCGCTGGCGTCACAGCCGGGGCCACCCTGCGTCAGGCACACGTACGTGTTGGCCGGGGACACCATGGCGATGCCACCGTCCGGCGCCTGGTTCAGAACCGGGATGATGATCGCTGCGCAGCCCGAGTTGAAGGTGCCGATCACACCGACGACCTTGTCGTTCGCCGCATAGGCGTTCGCGTTCGTCGAGCACTTGCCCGAGTCCCACTTGCCCGCCTGGGCGGTCGCGTCGTCGCACGCCTGGAAGCCGATCTTGTAGTCGCCGGCCTTCCACTCGCGGTTCGACAGCTCCAGCCGGATCGCCTCGTTGATCTGCAGCGTCTGCGTGCGGGACGAGCCCTGCAGCGGCAGATCGGACGCCACGATGTAGTCGGGGTTCCCTTCGCCCTCGTACTCGATCGCCGTGCACGACGACGACGGCAGCGCTTCCGGCGCCGCGTTGTCGCTACCGCCACCGCACCCGGCCGCGATGAGCGCAAGCGCCCCGATGAGCAGGCCCATCAGGAGCAGGCCTCTCCGTTTGAACGTCAACTCTCCTCCTTCGCTCGAACCATGGGCTCGGCACGCGCCGACCCACTTCCCTCCGTACAGTCAGCGCGCAAGTCTAGGCGAAGATGGAGGACTCGGACAATGGCCGGGGCTGTAGCCTTGGCAGTTGATCGGCCCGGGTACTCCAACTGGTAGAGAGAGCGGTCTCAAAATCCGTCAAGTGCGGGTTCGAATCCCGCCCCGGGCATGACCATGACCGAGGCCTGAAGTGGCACGCGCATCGGGACCGCTCCGGCCTCGCTCAAGCCCTGACCGGGCTCACGACCGGGACCGGCACAGAGGCCTGAAGCGGCACGCGCATCGGGACCGCTCCGGCCTCGCTCAAGCCCTGACCGGGCTCACGACCGGGACCGGCACAGAGGCCTGAAGCGGCACGCGCATCGGGACCGCTCCGGCCTCGCTCAAGCCCTGACCGGGCTCACGACCGGGACCGGCACAGAGGCCTGAAGCGGCACGCACATCGGGACCGCTCCGGCCTCGCTCAAGCCCTGACCGGGCTCACGACCGGGACCGGCACAGAGGCCTGAAGCGGCACGCACATCGGGACCGCTCCGGCCTCGCTCAAGCCCTGACCGGGCTCACGACCGGGACCGGCACAGAGGCCTGAAGCGGCACGCACATCGGGACCGCTCCGGCCTCGCTCAAGCCCTGACCGGGCTCACGACCGGGACCGGCACAGAGGCCTGAAGCGGCACGCACATCGGGACCGCTCCGGCCTCGCTCAAGCCCTGACCGGGCTCACGACCGGGACCGGCACAGAGGCCTGAAGCGGCACGCACATCGGGACCGCTCCGGCCTCGCTCAAGCCCTGACCGGGCTCACGACCGGGACCGGCACAGAGGCCTGAAGCGGCACGCACATCGGGACCGCTCCGGCCTCGCTCAAGCCCGAATCGCTTGTCTCGCCTCGACCTGGCCCGAGCAACCGGTCGCCCGCGCGGCGAATTGCATTGCGAAGTGGCGATTCCCCTTGACGAGGCGAGGCGGGAAGGGCTCGTCTACGCTGGGTCGCGATGCGGATCGGCATCCTCACCGGCGGCGGCGACGTGCCCGGTCTCAACCCGTGCATCAAGGCGGTGGTGAACCGTGTGGCGCACGAGGGTCACGAGGTGATCGGGCTCCGCCAGGGCTGGGGGGCGCTGCTCGGATACGACCCCGACGACCCTACCTCTCGCGAGCGGTGGTTCCAGTCTCTGGACCCGGGGGTCGTGCGCACGATCGACCGCACGGGCGGCACGTTCCTGCACACATCGAGGACGAACCCGAGCCGGGTGCGACCGCGCGAGGTCCCCGCCCATCTCGCCCACCGGGCGGCCGGGGAGGGCCCGTTCGACTTCACCGACCACGCGTTGCGGGTGGTCGAGGAGCTGGGACTCGACGTGCTGATTCCGATCGGCGGCGATGACACGCTGTCGTACGCGTTGCGCATGCACGAGGAGGGCGTGCCGGTGGTTGCCATCCCGAAGACGATGGACAACGATGTCCATGGCACCGACTACTGCATCGGGTTCTCGACGGCGATCACTCGGGGCGTGCAGTTCATCCACAACCTGAGAACGAGCACGGGGTCGCACGAGCGGATCGCCGTCGTCGAGTTGTTCGGTCGCTACAGCGGGGAGACGTCGCTGATCACGGCGTACCTGGCGGGGGTGGATCGCGCGATCATCTCCGAGGTGCCGTTCGACATCGACCGGCTGGGTGAGCTGTTGCTGCACGACAAGCGCGCGAACCCGTCGAACTACGCGATGGTCACCGTGTCCGAGGGCGCGACGGTGCTCGGGGGCGAGATGGTGCTGTCCGGCGACGAGGACGCGTACGGTCACCGCAAGCTGGGCGGCATCGGGGAGCGAACGGCCGCGCTCCTGAAGGAGCGGACGGGCGAGGAGATGATCGTGCAGGTCATCGGCTATCTCATGCGGTCAGGGAGCCCGGATTCGCTCGACCTGATGGTGGCCACGAACTATGCGGTGATGGCTGCCGATCTGGCGTTGGAGGGCGCGTCCGGGCGGATGGTGTCCTTGCGGAGCGGTGTGTACACCTCGGTGCCGATCTCCGCGACGCGTGAGGGCGTGAAGCGCGTGGATGTCGACGAGCTGTACGACTCGTCGGAGTACCGCCCCAAGGTCAGGCATGTCGCGGGCAAGCCGATGTTCCTGTACTGATGTCGCGGATGACGCTCGGTGTGCTCACCGGCGGCGGGGACTGTCCCGGGCTGAATGCCGTGATCCGGGCCGTCACCCGGCGCGCTGTCGACGAAGGGCATCGTGTGCTCGGGGTGCGCGGGAGCTGGCGCGGTCTGCTGGACCAAGATGTGGTCGAGTTGGGCCGACGCTCGGTCTCGGGGATTCTGGCGCGGGGCGGGACGATCCTGGGGACGACCCGCATCGACCCGTTCCGCGAGGAGCACGGTGTCGCGCGTCTGCTCGAGGGGGTGGCGGCGACGGGCATCGACGCGCTGGTCGCGATCGGAGGCGACGGCACGCTGAGCGTGGCGCGCCGCCTGCACGCGGAGCACGGGGTGAAGGTGGTCGGGGTGCCGAAGACGATCGACAACGACATCGCCGCCACGGAGTACACGTTCGGGTTCGACACTGCAGTGCAGGTCTGTGTGGAGGCGATCGACCGCCTGCACACGACCGCGGAGTCCCATCACCGGATCATGGTGGTGGAGGTGATGGGGCGGAACACCGGCTGGATCGCGGTGCACGCAGGCATCGCAGGCGGTGCGGACGTGATCCTGGTGCCGGAGGAGTCGACGCCGATCGAGGACGTGTGCGATCAGCTTCGCGAGCGACACGCATCGGGGAAGGACTTCTCGATCGTGGTGGTGGCGGAGGGGTACCCGTTGACGCGGCGTTCGGGTGAGTCGACGACCGTCACGCAGGGTGTGGATTCGCTCGGGTTCGTGCGACACGGCGGGATCGGGCAGGTGGTGGCGACGGAGATCGAGGGCGCGACGGGGTTCGAGACGCGGGTCACGGTGCTCGGGCATGTCCAGCGCGGAGGCACGCCGACGGCGCGTGATCGCGTGCTGGCCACGCGGTTCGGCTTGGCCGCCGCCCGTATGGCGCACGAGGGCCGATGGGGTCGCATGCCGGCGCTGCGCGGGGACGAGATCGTGGAGGTGACCCTGGAGGAGGCGACCAGGATGCAGAAGCCGGTGCCGGCGGGGTTGCTTGCGGCGGCACGAGAGATCGCCTAGTGCGGCACCTCCGATCGTTTGACCTGCAACTCTCTTTGAGGTTGTGGGTGCCGCACTAGCGTCTTGGCGTCGGCCGCGGAGCGGCCGGCTATTTCTTTGGCGATCAGGCTCCGCTTCGCGGAGGGCCACTTCGTGGCCGGTGATCGCGTGTTGCAGTTCCAGGTGCAACGTTAGGAGACACCGCACTAGCGGCGAACCGTTGACTTGGAACTGGCCGTGGTGAGGCCGCCACACGAGGACATCGAACAACTTCGTGCGGCGGCCCTCGGCGTTCAGGAGGGAAGTCTCATGGGCCGGGTGGGCACCGGAACCTACGGCTACTGCGTGACGCCTATCCTGGGTTGGAGAGGCGGTAGAGGCGAACCCAGGGACCGACGAGACCGCCGCCGGGGGCGATCTCGTACACGACCGGTAGGCGTTCCACCTCGTCGTAGAAGCGGGTCTCGACGGGGTAGCGGGAGGCGGCGGCACGCACGCGGTCGGTGACGCTGCCGCCGATCAGGATGGCGGTCACGCCGCTTCGGCGGAGCTCGGCCAGCGACCGGCGCGGGTCGGGGTCGAGTCCCGGGCCGGGCAAGGCGAGGCGCAGCACGCGGCGGCCGGTCAGGGGCAGGGTCGACGGATCGGCGGCGATGCGCTCGCCCTCCGCGACGTTCTCTCGGAACCAGCTGTCGGCGACTAGGCGCGTGTCGGTGCGAGTCAGGGTCCTGGCGTCCTGGGCGCTCCAGACGAGCGGGACGATCGCGGCGAGCAGGGTGGCGAGCGCGAGGCGCGGGGTGCGTGCAGCGAGCACGGCGAGGACGGGGATGAGCGGAAGCACGTAGCGGTCGAAGTGGGCTGCCTGGGGCATGAGGTAGGCCCAGTAGACGGCCACGAAGGACAGCAGGATGAGATCGGCGCGGCTCCGGCGCCACACGGCGAGAGCGACTCCGGCGCCGGCGAGGAGGAGTACGGGGCCGAGGCCGTCCCAGAGGCGGTCGAGGTAGGCGAGCGGGGCCACGGGGTCGTTCTCGAAGCCGAGCCAGCCCTCGCGGGCGAGGCGCTGCACGCGCTCGATGTCGTCGAGCGCTGAGCCCGCGCGGATCAGCACGAAGGGGCTCGTGAGTGCGAAGGAGGCGAAGGCGAGCGCCGCCGCGCGCGCCAGCGGACGTGCCTGTCGGCCGGCAGCGACCGCCACGGGGACGGCGGCGAGCGCCCCGGGGTACTTGGAGCTGGCGGCGAGTCCGACGGCGATGGCGGCCAGGTCGAAGCGTGCGTGCAGGGCGAGCGCAACGGCGGCGGTGACGAGAAGGGTCATGAGCACGTCGGTGACGGCCATGCGCGAATACGCGACGTGTGTCGTGGTGACGGCGACGGCGGCGGCGGCGGCAAGGCCCGCGTGGCGGCCGTAGGCGCGACGGCCGAGCCAGTAGGTGGCAGCGACGCCCGCGAGCCCGAGTGTGACGGCGACCGCACGGCCAGCGCCGAAGGAGGGCGTGTCGAACAGAGCTTGGAGGGGAGCGAGCAGGTAGAGGAAGAGGGTCGGATAGTCGAACCAGCCGGGGTCGAGCCCTTCGCCGTGTGTCATCTGCCAGGCTCTGGGGACGATGCTCGTCTCGTCGGGGTTGAGCAGGGCGAGGGGCAGGCCGTAGTCCGCACCGACGCCACGAAGCACCAGCGCTCCGATCAGGAGCGCGACGAGCGCTCCGAGGTGGGCGCCGCTGCCCCTGGCGGCGGCGCCGACGTGGGCGCGGATGCGCCGGGTGGCTGTCAAACGTCCGGCGGCGCGTCGGCCACGAGGGGCTCGACTTCACCACGGACGAGAACAGCGTCGAAGCCGGCGCGCTCCAGCTCCTCGATCTCGGCGCGGGTGGCTGCTGCGAGGGCGGCTATGGCCAGCTTGCCCGCGGGCACGTCCGGCAGCAACTCGAGCACGTGCTCGATCGGGTGGTGTGCCTCGCCGGCGGTCGGGTGCAGGAGGATGATCTCGGGGTCGACCTGTTCGAGCACACGTTCGAGATCAGCTTCGTCTCGTACCTCGAACACGCACTCGAGCCCCGCCTCTTCTGCCTCTCCGACCAGGGCGAGGAGCACCTCGTCCTCGGCCGGGCCACAGATCACGACCGCGTCGGCCGCGGCGGCGACTGCTTGCGCGACGGAGGCGCCGTAGGCGACAACAGGAAGATCGGTCTTGCCGACCGTGGCACCGCCTCGAACGACGAGGCCGGTCGCTCCATGTGCTTTGGCGTTCCGGGCGGAGGCAGCATCGACCACGTCGGCGAGGATGGAGATACCGTCCCCTTGAGAGATCGAATGGCTGAGGCGTCTGGCGCCGATCACGCCCCGTGATGCTACTTGCACCGTCCGCCGACGGCCGGGTGTGCGACAGGGCACCCGACGATCGCGCATGCTTCCGGCATGGCAGCTCCGGTCGCGCGCGTCGTCCTTCTCGGTGCCGAATCGACCGGGAAGACGACCCTCGCCCGCGCCCTCGCCGAGCACTACGGGACGCTGTGGAACCCCGAGTACGGCCGCCCGTACACCGAGATCGGCCGTGTCGAAGATGCGCCGTGGACGTCGTTCGAGTTCACACACATCGCGCGTGTGCACTGCTGGTACGAAGACTTCCTCGCCGACCTGGCAGACCGCGTGTTGTTCTGCGACACCGACGCCTACACCACCGCCGTCTTCCACGAGGTGTATCTCGGGCAGCCAACCGACGACTTCGCGGAGCTGGCCGACAGGCGCTACGACCTGTACATCGTCTGCGGACTCGACGTTCCCTTCGAGCACGACGAGATACGCGAGTTCGTCGAGCGCCGCAAGGAGCTGCACAACCGCTACCTCGCACACTCCCTCGAGAGCGGGCGACCCTGGCTGCACGTGGAAGGCGATCCCGAACGGCGCCTACGCGCTGCGGTCACCGCAGTCGATCGCCTCCTGTCCGACCACGCCACCTGATGTCCCGCGACACGCCCGAGGGCCAGACCCCCGAGCCCGGGGCAGCCCATCGCACTTCTGACACACATTCGACACACTTCCTCCACCAAGGACACCCCCTGATCCCGTTAGCATTGAAAGCGGGTGGTGGGTTGGGGTGCCCCACACGCGAGGCGCTCCTTGCGGGTTTCGCTCCCCGTCCGCGAGGTCTCGCTACTGGCCGATCGGATGCCAGACGGTCTTCAGCTCCAGGAAGGCCGCGATCTCCCAGGGGCTCTGCTCGTCGTGCTGGTGGACGACCCGTTTCACGTTGTCGGCCGCGGCGCGTACGAGCTCGGTCCGCTCCTCGGCCGCGGCGCCCGTGACGTCGAGGGTGTTGACATCCATGTGCGACGCGAGGACCGGGGCGACATCGCCGATCGATCCGGTGAGGATGTTGAGGACGCCGCCGGGAAGGTCGCAGGTGGCCACGCATTCGGCGAACTCGACCGCGGCGAGCGCCGCGTCGTCGAGCGCAAGCGCGACCACGGCGTTGCCGCCGACAAGGGCCGGAGCGACGCGCGAGACCAGGCCGTCGAGGGCCGGCTCCCGTGGAGCGACGATCGCCGCCACGCCACTGGGCTCCGGCACGCTGAAGTTGAAGTACGGGCCGGCCACCGGGTTGGCGCCGCCCAACACCTGCGGCAGCTTGTCCGCCCAGCCGGCGTACCAGACGACGCGATCGATGGCGGCCGCGACCTCATTCTCGCCACTGCACGCGGCGGAGAGCTCGGCGCCCCGCGCCTCCATCATCTCGGCCAGCCGGTACAGCACCTGGCCGCGGTTGTAGCCGGTCGCAGCGCCCCATGCGGGCTGCGCCGCGCGCGCCGCCCGGACGGCGTCGCGCGCGTCCTTCCTGGAAGCGAGGGCGACGTTGTGCCCGGCCACCTCGTACGTTCGACCCGACTCGGAGCGCGGAAACCCGCCGGCGATGAACAGCTTGTACGTCTTGCGGACAGGCAACCGGCTCATCGATCGAACCTCAGATACGGCTCGAGGCCGTGCCGTCCACCCTCGCGGCCGAAGCCCGACTCCTTGTAGCCGCCGAACGGCGAGGTCGGGTCGAAGCGGTTGAACGTGTTCGCCCAGACCACCCCGGCGCGCAACCGCTGCGCCATCCACAGGATGCGCGAGCCCTTCTCCGTCCACACCCCGGCGGACAACCCGTACGGTGTGTTGTTCGCCTTCTCCAGCGCCTCCTCGGGCGTGCGGAAGGTGAGGACCGACAGCACCGGCCCGAAGATCTCCTCCTGCGCGATGCGGTAGCTCTGCGCGACGTTCGTGAACACCGTGGGTGCGAACCAGAACCCGCGCTCCGGCAGCACGCACTCGGTCTGGAAGATCTCCGCTCCCTCCTCCTGACCGCTCGCGACCAGCTCCCGGATGCGATCGAGCTGAGCACGCGAGTTGATCGCGCCGATGTCGGTGTTCTTGTCCAACGGGTCGCCGACCCGCAACGTCTGCATACGCCGTCGCAGCTTGGCCACAAGAGGCTCGTAGATCGACTCCTGCACTAGCAACCTGGAACCTGCGCAACAGACATGACCCTGGTTGAACCAGATCCCGTTGACGATTCCCTCCACCGCCTGGTCGAGCGCGCAATCGTCGAAGACGATGTTGGCCGCCTTGCCGCCCAACTCGAGGGTGAGACGTACGTCACGCCCCGCGAGCTCACGCCTGATGTACTTCCCGACCTCCGTGGAGCCGGTGAAGGCAACCTTGTCGATGCCCTGAGCGGCGACCAGGGCAGCGCCGGTCGCACCGTCGCCGGTGATGATGTTGACCACGCCCGGGGGTACCTCGGCCTGCCGGCAGACGTCCGCGAACATGAGCGCCGTCAGCGGCGTCGTCTCCGCCGGCTTGAGCACCACTGCATTCCCACAGGCAAGGGCGGGAGCCACCTTCCAGGCCAGCATCAGCAGGGGGAAGTTCCAGGGGATGATCTGCGCGGCCACGCCGAGCGGGCGTGGCTGCCGATGTGGGAACGCGTACTCGAGCTTGTCGGCCCAACCCGCGTAGTAGAAGAAATGCGCTGCCGCCAGCGGCAGATCCACATCGCGCGATTCCCTGATCGGCTTGCCCCCGTTCAGGGACTCGGCGACCGCGAACTCTCGCGCGCGCTCCTGCAGGATCCGGGCGATCCGATACAGCACCTTTGCGCGCTCCGACGGCGCCCACGCCGACCACACCGCGAAGCCGGCACGGGCGGCTTCGACCGCACTGCCGACATCCGCCTCCCCGGCTTGCGCAACTTCGGCCAGCACCTCCTCGGTGCCGGGCGCGATGGTCGGGAACCACGAGCGACTCGCCGGCTCGACCTCCTCGCCGCCGATCACGAGCCCGTAGCGCGGCTTGAAGTTGACGAGATCACGGCCTTCCGGCGCGGGCGCGTAGATCCAGTCGGACGGTGGCGGTGGGTGCTTGTCGAGGTCGGACATCGCAGCGATCGTGCAGGAGCGGGCGGACGCCTCAGTCCAGCGTGAAGTAGTCAGGGCTCTGATAGACGCCGGTCTTCTGCTTGCGGATCTGCAACAGCACGTCGTTGAGCAGGGACGAGGCACCGAAGCGGAACAAGTCAGGCGTCATCCACGCGGCGCCCAGGGTCTCGTGCAGGACGCAGAGGTACTGGATCGCCTGCTTCGCGTGCCGGATACCACCGGCCGGCTTCATGCCGATCACGCGGCCCGTCTCGTCGTGGACGTCGCGGATCACCTCGAGCATGCAGAGCGTCACGGGCAGCGTCGCCGCCGGCTGCACCTTTCCGGTCGAGGTCTTGATGAAGTCCGCGCCGGCCGCGATCGCGAGCAACGACGCACGCCGCACGTTGTCGTACGTCCCGAGCTCCCCGGTCTCCAGGATCACCTTCAGGTGCGCCAACCCGCACTCCTCCTTGACGGCGACGATCTCGTCGTAGACGCGCGCATATCGACCTGAGAGGAAGGCGCCGCGATCGATGACCATGTCGATCTCGTCCGCTCCGAACGCGACGGCGTCACGGACGTCGGCGAGCTTGACCTCGAGCGGTGACTGACCGGACGGGAACGCCGTGGCGACCGACGCGACACGAACGCCTGAGCCTTGCAGCCGCTCCCTGGCCACCGGCACCAGGTTCGGGTAGACGCAGACGGCTGCGACAGAGGGGATCGTGCGGTCGAGGGGGTCGGGTCTGATCGCCTTCGAGCACAGGGCTGCCACCTTTCCCGGTGTGTCGGCGCCCTCAAGCGTGGTCAGATCCATCATGCGGATCGCCAGGTCGAGCGCATACAGCTTCGCATCCTTCTTGATCGAACGCTTGGCCAGGTCGGCCGCGCGCGCCTCGAGCGCAACCGCGTCGACTGAGCCGACACGCGGCATGCGGAACTCGATGGGCAGGGCGAACGGCGCCGGCAGCATCTGCGCGTCGGGCATCGAGCGAGTGTAGCCCCCGACCGCTCGCACAGCGGGCGGGCGCGTGGTACACCCTCGGCATGGAGGAGGTGCGCGCGCAGAGCTGGCTTCACCTGCAGGAGCTCCTGTTCGACGGCATGTGGAACGCGTCGCTCGGCCGCTTTCGCGCGGACACGGTGTATCGCGGCGAGGGTCGGGCCAGCAACGAGCTGACCACCAGCCTGCAGCGACTGGGCGGACCGTACGCGGACCTGGAGCGGCATCTCTTGCGCAACTTCCGCAAGTACGCGCACCGCGACGCGGTCACCCGCGAATCGACCTGGGACTGGCTGGCACTGGCCAAGCATCACGGGTTGCCGACCAGGCTGCTCGACTGGTCGCACTCTCCGTACATCGCGCTCCACTTCGCGACGGAGAACCCTGGCCAGTACGTGGCGGACGGCGTCGTCTGGATCGTCGACTACGTGCGTGCCGCAACCCATTTGCCGCCGGCGCTTCGCTCGATCCTGGACGACGAGGGCTCGAACACCTTCACCGTCGACATGCTGGGCCGCGCCGCCGGCGGGCTCAACGAGCTCGCAGGTCTCGCAGCGGACGACGAGTTCGTGGTGTTCTACGAGCCACCGTCGCTGGATGCGCGGATCTCGAACCAGTTCGCAGCGTTCACGTTCATGTCCACGGCCGAGGCCAGGATCGACCACTGGCTGGTCGAGCGGCCCGCGATCGCCCGCCGCGTGGTCATCCCGGCCGAGCTCAAGTGGGAGATCCGCGACAAGCTCGACCAGGCCAACATCACCGAGCGCGTGCTCTTTCCCGGGCTGGAGGGGATCGCCCGCTGGCTGGCGCGGCACTACGCCCCACGCGCGGGGTGATCGCCCACAGTGGGGTCCAGTGGTCTCTCAAGGGTCAGAGGCCGAAGCGGTCGAGCTCGCGTGGGTCACGCCGCCAGCGCGGACGCACCTTGACCACGATCTCCAGGAAGGTCGGGCTGCCGGCGAGCGCATCGACCTCGGGTCTGGCCCTGATGCCGATCTCGCGGACCATCGCGCCCTTCTTGCCGACGAGGATCCCCTTCTGTGACTCCGTCTCCACGTAGACGAGGACGCGAGCCCGCCCTTCGCCCAACTCGTCGACAAGGGCCGTCACCGCGTGGGGCACCTCGTCGCGGGTGAGCTGCAGGGCCTTCTCGCGCACCACCTCGGCGATCCGCTCCTCGATCGAAAGGTCTGTGGTGGAGCCGATCGGGAAGAACACAGGGCCTTCCGGGAGCAGCGAGACGAGATCGGACAAGAGCTCGCCGATACCGTCCTTGGTCTTCGCGCTCACCGGATGCAGGGCGTGGAAGTCACCGAGGCCGGCAGCGGTCTTCATCTGCGAGGCGACGTGACCGTGCTTGAGCCGGTCGATCTTGTTGACCACGATGATCACGGGCTTGCCGACGCCGAAGACGCGGCGGGCGACGAAGTTGTCGCCGGCACCGATCCGCTCGCGGGCGTCGACGACCAGCATCACCGCGTCGACGTCCGCGAACGCCCCGTCGACGGCTCCCTGCATCCGTTCGGTGAGCGCATCCATAGGCCGCTGGAAGCCGGGCAGGTCGACGAGGACAAGCTGGTAATCGGCTCCCGAAGCCACCCCGAAGATGCGCCGCCTCGTGGTGTTCGGCACGTCCGAGGTGATCGCGACCTTGTCGCCGACGAGGGCGTTGACCAGCGTCGACTTCCCGACGTTGGGTCGTCCGGCAACCGCAACGAACCCGCTCTTCACCTCCCCCACCTCGCGACTCGCGTTCGCTCACCGGTCGCGCGGACGCCGGGCCTGCCCCACTCGCTCGACACCGGTGGCCGGAACGCCGCCTGAACACCGCTGCACCACCACCCGGACCGTCCCTCCTGGCCACGTCGCAACCGGCCAAGTCCCCGGGCCACCGACCTCCTCCCCACGGGATCGATTCTACGTTGACAACAGAGGCGGCGCCAGATGTCCTTCGTGCCGGTTCTGTGACAACCCATCCACAGTCCCGCCTTCGGCTTCCACAAAGCGCCCACTCCGTTTCCCGCCGTCGCGGGCCGGTCGGTCACGCGGGCGGAAGATCCGAGCTCTGGAACTGCTCGGGGAGCAGCTCGTCAATCGTCATCTCGACGACCCGACCGCCGTTGCGGAACACGACACGGGGCACCTGCATCTCGGCCAGCCACTGGCGGCAGCCGCCGCACGGCGAGGCGGTGATCGCCGCCACGACGAAGTCGCCGGGGTGGTACCCCTCCACGATCGCCTTGGCGAACGTCGTCCGTTCCGCGCAGACGCCGAGCGGGTAGGCCGCGTTCTCGACGTTGACGCCCTCGATCACCTGCCCGTCGCGGGCCAGGACCGCGCAGCCGACGTGGAAGCGCGAGTACGGCGCGTATGCGCGCGAGGAGATCGCGTCGGCCCGCGCCAGGAGCTCGGCGTCGGTCATGCGGCGACCGCCTGAAAGACGGCGAGTGTGACAACCGTGCCCAGCAGCGCACCGGATGCGACCTCGAGCGTGGTGTGGACACCGGCTTCGATGCGGGTCTGTGCGACGAGTGCGGCCATCAGGAAGGACACGGAGGATACGAGGAATTGGTGCTGGTCGTTGTCGAGGATCAGCGTCACGGCCGCCCACCCGGCAAAGGCGAGGGCCGCATGGCCGGAGGGCCAACCACCCCGGAGCGGAGTCCCGCTCCGCGAGATCGCCTTCAGGGCGACGACGAGAACGATCGTCAGCACCAACGCCATCAGCGTCAACTCCGGTGGGCTCGTGGACAGCCGGTCGAGAAGCTCGCCCGACCCGCCCTGAACCCGCCCCGAGAACACGAGATAGCCCACGATGAGCGCGTTCACGGAGGCCACCACGACTGCACCCGCCGCGACGTCCTTTGCGAGCCGGGCCAGCGGATGCACCTCGCCGGTGGCGAGATCGACTGCGGCCTCGACGGCGGTGTTCACGAGCTCGGTGATCAGCACCAGTGAGATGCAAAAGAGGAGGGCGATCAGCTCCAGCTTGGTCACGTCGAGGAGGAGGGCGGCGATCAGCACGCCGACCGCGAGGAGAAAGTGGACGCGCATGTTGCGCTCACGCCGCAGCGCCTCCACCACACCCTCGAAGGCGAAGTTGAAGCTCTCCAGAAGCGAGCGCGACTTGTGCCCTGGGACCGTCACGGCCGCCTCACCGTCGACGCGTACGCCGAAGGCTCACGATCTCGCCCCATCGACCAGCAGCTCCCGTTCGCGTTCGTCCATCACGTCACCATGCGCGTACCCGAGCAGATGGAGCAGCCCATGCACGAGCGGCCGGCGCCACTCCTCACCAACCACCGCCGGGCAGAGCACGAGGTCACCGAGAGCGCGCGGTACCCCGTCCGGAAGCTCGTCGCGACCGTCGATCGGGAAGGACAAGACGTCAGTCGCCTCGTCGATCCCCAGGTGCTCCCGCTTGAGCACCCGGCTTGCCTCCGCCGTGACAAAGGCAATGCCGAGCTCACCGGCCGCGATCCCCTCCGCCGCCAGCACCCGACGCGCCAGCGCGACGGCGCCAGCCTCGTCGCAGACGACACCGGACCGGTTGTCGACCTCGACCTCGATCACCGCGGCCGCGCGGAACCGGTCCGCTCCGCGTGATCTTTGTACGCGGCCACGATCCGCTGCACCAGCTTGTGCCGCACCACATCCTCATGGCCGAACTCCACGAAACCGACACCCTCCAGGCCACCCAGCACCTCCGTCACCTGGATCAAGCCGGACGCCTGCTCGCGAGGGAGATCGACCTGCGTGATGTCGCCCGTGACCACCATCTTGGAGCCGAAGCCGAGCCGCGTCAGGAACATGTGCATCTGCTCAGGAGTCGTGTTCTGCGCCTCGTCCAGGATCACGAACGAGTCGTTCAGGGTGCGGCCGCGCATGAAAGCGAGCGGCGCCACCTCGATCGTCCCGCGCTCCATGAACGCGTTCAAACGGTCGGCGTCCATCGTGTCGTAGAGCGCGTCGAACAGCGGGCGCATGTACGGGTCGACCTTGGCCAGCATGTCCCCGGGCAGGAAGCCGAGCCTCTCCCCGGCCTCCACCGCCGGCCGTGTGAGGATGATCCGGCCGACCTGCTTCTCGGACAGCGCGGCAACCGCGAGCGCGATCGCCAGGTAGGTCTTGCCTGTGCCCGCCGGTCCGATGCCGAACGTCACGGTGCCGGAACGGATGGCATCGACATACCGCTTCTGCATCACCGTCTTCGGCGCGATCCTCCGACCCCGGTGACGCCACACCACCGCGTCGAACGCATCACGGATGTCCTCGTCGCGCCCCAGAGCCGTCATCACCGCGCCAACAGTGTCCGGGCCGATCTCGTGGCCGCCGGCCACCAGCTCGACGAGCTGGGAGACGACGGCGCGGGCCGCAGCCACGTCCTCCGGAGCACCGTCCAGCGTGAGCCGGTTGCCGCGCAGCGCCACCCTGCAGCCAAGCCGTTCGCGCAGACTGTCGAGCACGCCGTCGGTCACCCCCGCGAGCTCGGCCGCCACCTCGTTCGTCACTTCGAGCACCTCTTGCATGCTTCCCAGTGTAGGGCGAGGGGGTTACGCTGCGGTCATGGCAGACGTGCTCCTCTTTGACGAAGACTGCGGCTTCTGCACCTGGCTGGCAGGAAGAGTTGCCCGCTGGAGCGGGCTTTCGATCGCTCCCATCGGGAGCCCTCAAGGAGCCGTCCTGCTCCGTGACCTCTCGGCGGAGCAACGCTACGCGTCGATGCACCTCGTCGACGTCGAGGGCCGCCGGTTCTCAGGCGGAGCGGCCGTCGCACCGATCGCAGCACAGCTTCCCGCCGGTGTCGCGCTCGCCTGGTGGGCGCGCCACGCGCCACGGCTCACCGACCGCGGGTACCGCGTCGTAGCCCGACGGCGAGCGCTGCTCGGTCGGCTCGTCGGCGCCAGCGGCTGCGCCGCCCGTCCCGGCTGATCAGTCGAGCTCCGCCGGATGCCCGTCGGTCGTGGCGATCGCCAGCACGCGCGCGAGATGATCGGCCGGGGTCTTCGGCGAGAGCGCCGGCAGCGCACCCCACTGGAAGAAGGCCGACTCCTCCGTCTCGAACCCGTCGGGGCGGACACTCCCGCCGACTTCGACGCACGCCACGTAGATCTTGTACGCGTGCGCAGGCCACGTCGCTTGACCGCGGAAATCGCGGTTGTACACGGCAAGCACGCGCTCGGCCCGCGTCTCGAGGCCACCCTCCTCGAACACCTCCTTCTCCACGGCGCGCGCCGGCGATTCGCCGACGTCAGCCCAACCGCCTGGCAACGTCCATCGCGTCTCGCCGATCTCCCGCACGAGGAGCAGCGCGTCATCGCGCAGGACGACGCCACGCACATCGACCTTCGGCGTGCCGTAGCCCATCTCGGCTGCGAAGCGCTCCTCGAGCACGGCCTGCTCCTCGCCCGAGGCCGCCGCCGCGATCTCCACGGCGATGGCGCGGACGCTCTCGAACCGTTCCCGGTCGAAACGGTTGTCCGTGTAGGTGATCCCGCTCTGAGCGATCGCCTGCAGGAGGCGCGCCCAGCGGACGCGCTCCTCGCTCAAGCCAGCTTCTCGCGTACGAGCTGGCTCACCACCGACCCGTCCGCCCGTCCCGACACGCGTGGCATGACGTCGGCCATCACACGACCAAGATCACGCAGCGATGTTGCTCCGACCCCCGCGATCACGTCATCGATGATCTCCTCCAGGTCCGCCTCGCCGAGTTGCCCGGGCATGAAGGCCTCGAGGATTCCCTGCTCGAACTCCTCGCTCTCTGCCTGGGCCGTCCGGCCGGCGGCGGCAAAGGCCTCGGCAGCCTCTACCCGTTTCTTGCGCTCGCGCTGCAGGACCTGCAGCTCCTCGTCGTCGGAGAGGCTCCGCTGCAGCTCCTTCTCCGCTCCACGCAGCGCGTTCAGCACCAGCGCGAGCGCGTCACGGCGGCGATCGTCGCGCGCCAGACGGGCCTCCTTCAACGCTCCCTCGATGGCGGCGATCAGGCTCATGCACCCCCGATTCTGCACGCATTACGCGAATCCCGGTAGTCCGGCCCCTCCGAGCACGTGCCAGTGGAGGTGAAACACGGTCTGACCGCCACCCTCCCCGACGTTCACGATCACCCGGTAATCACTGAGACCGGCCCGCTTTGCGGCCTCGGCGACGAAGCGCAGCATGCGCGCGGCCTCGTCGTCCGGGAACGCCGCGATCTCGCGAAACGTTTCGACATGCCGCTCCGGAAGCACGAGCAGGTGGGTCGCCGCCTTCGGCGCGATGTCACGGATCGCCACGAACCCGTCAGCCGCGTACACGTGATCTCCCTCGCGTGCCAGACGGCAGAACAGGCATTCAGGCGCAGACGCCAACGATCCCCTCCTCGGTCACGTCCACCGCGCGCGCCTCGACAAACCGTCCAACCGGGCCGTCCACGAGCCACGGCGTGTAGTCGGCCGCATACCCGCGTCCCTCTCGGTCGACGAGCACGCGCTCCGTCGAGCCCAACTTGCCGAGCCAACGGCGCCGACCGAGCTCCGTGGAAAGCGCGCGCAGATGTGCGCTGCGCAGCCGTTTCTCGGCGGCACTGACCGGGTCGGCCGTGGCCGTCTGCGTGCCCGGACGCGGCGAGTAGGGAAACACGTGCACCTTGCTCAGGCCCGCGCGCTCCACGACCTCGAGCGTCCGCCGGAACGCGGCCTCATCCTCGGTCGGGAAGCCGACGATCACGTCGGCCGTCAGGTTGAAGTCGCTGAGCTCGCCGAGCTTCGCCAGATACTCCCCCGTTGTGTACCGCCGCCCCATGGCGCGCAGGACGGCATCGTCGCCGGACTGCAAGGGCACGTGCAGATGGGGGCCTACTACCGGGTTCTCCCTCATCGCTCGCACGAGCTTCTCGTCGACGTGGTTGATCTCGATCGACGACAGCCGAAGACGCTCCAACCCGTCGATCTCGCCCGCCTCGCGGATCAGGCCGGGCAGGCCGAGGCGTGCCTCTCGGTCGCGGAAGCAGCCGAGGTTGACGCCCGTGAGCACGACCTCCGCGTGTCCCTGGGCAACCCGCCGGCGGATCTCCCCGAGCACCGCCTCCGCGGAGCGGCTGCGTGTGCCGCCGCGGACGAGCGGGATCACGCAGAACGAGCACGCAAACGAGCACCCGTCCTGGATCTTGACGAACGCACGGACGCGATCGAGCCGATGGTCGGCCTGGACGCAACCGATGGCTCCGACGTCTCCCGCGACGAAGGCCACGGCCTCGTCGCCCGCGCGGCCCGTCACGACCACGTTCGCGGGGAGGCCGTCGAGGGCGCCCCCGAGCGTGCTTGCGCAGCCGGTGAGGTACACCTTGCCCGAGCGACGTGCCGCGCGCGAGGCCTCCTTGCGCGACTTGGAGACGGCCTCGTGGGTCACGCAGCAAGTGTTCACGACCGCGATCTCGCCTCCGGACGCGACCTCCACGTGGCCCGCCTCCAGCAGACGCTCCCGGGTCGCCTGAGCATCGGCAAACGACACCTTGCATCCGAGGAAGCTCGTGGAGAAGGTGGCCATCAGTCGTCGATCTCGACGATCCGCACGGCGCTATCCTGCCACTCGCCGGTAGCGGTGGGCGGCCCAGCCGTCGGCCCGCGCCTCGTCCACGACCTCGAAGCCGGGGAGCGCGGGCAGCTCGCCCGCGAGATAGCCGGATGTGACCGCCATCCGCACGTCGAGCCGTGGCACGACCGCCTCGACCGCAGAAAGCAGGATGTTGACGACCGCGAGATCCGCGCTCGGCAGCGTGCCGGCGGTGGCGTCGACGAGCGAGGCTTCCACCGAGACGCCGTTGACCAGGGCGTTGCTCCTCGTCACCGCCACCGCCACCGGGTCGTCGTCGACGGCGACGACCGGCGTGAACCCGAGGCGGGCAGCCGCGATCGCGAGCACACCCGATCCGCACCCCACGTCGAGCAAGGAGCCGGGCGAGCAGCGAAGCAGCAGCTCGAGCGCGAGCCGGGTCGTGGCGTGAGCGCCGGTGCCGAAGGCTCGCCCCGGGTCTATCACCACGGCCTGCAGCCCCGCCGGCGGCGTCAGCCACGGCGGCCCGACCCAGAGCTTGCCGACGACCACAGGCCGGTGGAAGCTCTTCCAGCCGTCCTCGAAGCCCGCAGGCACCGGGCACACGTTCACCTCGAAGGCCGCCAACGCAGGCATCAGCGCCTTCTCCTGTTCGGCGGTGCAGTAGACGGCGAAGCCCTCCTCCGTCTCCTCGAACCCGTACGGCACGAGGTCGAGGAGCAGCGCCTCGGCCTGGGTGCGTGTGTCCCCGGCTGCGCGGACCGCCACTCTCCGCAGTGCGCCGCTGCTCAACGAAAGGCGCTCTTCAGCCGCCCCAGGAACCCGTCGTCGCCGTCGTCTCGGTACGCGTCGTCGCCCAGCTTCTGCTCGAGCTCGAGCAGAAGCTGACGCTGCTCGGGGCTGAGCCGGCGCGGTACGTGAACGCGGACGTGCAGGTTGAGATCGCCGCGGCGACCCGTGCGCAGCGAGGGCATGCCGGCGCCGCGAATGCGCAGGACCTCGCCGTGTTGCACGCCTGCTCGTACCTCGAAGCTCCGCTCGCCCTCGGCGGTGGGCACCTCGACCGTGGCGCCGAGCGCCGCCTGGGTGATCGACAGGTCCGCCAGCACGTGCAGATCGTCGCCGTCGCGCTCGACCCCCTCGGGCAGGACGACCCGCACCTCGAGGTAGGCGTCGCCCACGCCCCCACCCTGAGTGCCGGCATGCCCCTCCCCGCGAAGACGGATGCGTTGCCCGTCCTGGATACCGGCCGGCACCTCGACCTCGAGCACGCTGTCGCCGACGACCCGCCCGTCGCCATGGCAGGTGCCGCACGGGTTGTCGATCGTCTGCCCGGTACCGTTGCAGTGTCCGCAGGTGGAGGCGCGGACGAACTGCCCGAAGACGTTCTGGGACACGTGTTGCACCTGACCTCGACCGCTGCAGGCCGAGCAGACGACCGGGGATGCCCCGTCCGCCGCGCCGCTTCCGGAGCAGGTCTCACAGGAGCGAGCGACACGGGCGGGGACGCTCACCGTGGTCCCGGTGAAGGCCTGGCCCAGCGAGACCTCGGTGGCCACTGCCAGGTCCGGTCCGCGCGCGCCGGCGGAGCCCCTGGCTCCGCGGCCACCCACACCGCCGAGCAGCCCGTCCCCGAAGAAGGCAGAAAACAGGTCGGACAGGCTCGAGAAGTCGAACTCGCTCGGCCGGAACCCGCCGCTTTGCAGCCCCGCGTGGCCGTAGCGGTCGTAGGTCTGGCGGCGCTCCGCGTCGGATAGCACCTCGTAGGCCTCCGCCACCTCGCGGAAGCGCCGATCCGCATCGTCGGCCTCGTTGACATCCGGGTGCAGCTCGCGGGCGAGCTGGCGGAACGCCTTCTTGATCGCCGCATCGTCGGCGTCCCGTGGGACACCGAGCACCTCGTAGTAGTCGCGTGTCGTGCTCACGAGCTCTCGTACACGTCCTCGACCAGGCGCGAGAGCTCGAAGGCGGCCGCGCGCACGGCGGTGATCGCCTTCTCGTAGTCCATCCGTAGGGGCCCGAGCAGCCCGACGCCGCCGAGCGAACGGTTCGAGGTGCCGTAGGTCGATCCGACGTAGGCCACCTCGTGGTATTCGGCACCATCCACCTCCGGCCCTACCCGCACGACGGTGCGCCGCGGATCGAGGGCATCACTGAGCAGCGCCAACACGGCTGCTCGATGCTCGAGCAGCCCCAGCAGCCGCTGCGCCGCGTCGCGCTCGACGTCCCAGGACTCCTCGAGCAGGCCGGCGGTGCCGCCCACGAAGAGCTGGATCCGATTCGTCTCCAGCACTTCGACGAAGGCAGGGCGAATGAGGGTGAGGAAGGCACGCTCGCGCGGAGTGAACGACGGATCGTCGAACTTGCGCCTGATCGAGCTGACCCCCATTCGCTGCCCGGTCATGGTCTCGTTCAGGTACTCGCGGGCCCACTCGACGACGCCGGGGTCGAGCGGATGATCAGCCTCGAAGACACGCTTGGTCACGCCGCCCGTCGCCGTGATCAGCACCACGATGACAGTGCGCGGCTGCAGCTGCAGCACCTCGACGTGGCGGACGACGGCAGCGTCGATGGCCGGCGCCGAAACGAGCGCCAGCAGCTTGGTGGCCTCGGACAACGTCTCCGTGGTCTGCTGCAGGGCTGCCTCCACCTCACCGCGCATCGCGCTCAGGTCGACCGGGAACGGCACCGGCCGCCCTTCGGAGGCGGCCACCAGCTCCTCGGCATACACCCGGTATCCCGCCTCCGTGGGGATGCGCCCGGCCGAGGTGTGTGGGTGCATGAGCAACCCGAGGGACTCGAGCTCCGCCAACTCGCTGCGGATGGTGGAGGACGACACGGCGAATCCCGCCCGCTCGACGAGCGACCGTGATCCCACGGGCTGTCGCGTCGCGACATACTCCTCGATCACCCGCCGCAACACCTCGCGTCTGCGCGCACTCAGCTCCACACGAAGATGGTAGTCGGGCGGGCCCACGCGTCCGCGGCCATTCGCCCGTCGTGCCTGCTCAGTCGGCCAGCAGCTCCGCGGTGACGCCGTCGCCGAGGCGACGTCCGCGCGGTGTGAGGACGATCCCGTCGGCGCCGTCGGGCGTGGCCGAGCGCTCGACCAGCCCTCCCGAGATCAGCCGTTCCAGCGCCGGTGCATCGACAGCCGCAGCGATCTCGGCGCAGCCGAGCGCTTCGTCGAGGCGGAGCCCCAGCATCAGCCGCTCGACCGCCCTCGTCTGCGCCTCGAGCGCCTCGAGCTCGCGCGGCGGTGGCTCCCCGGCCTGCAGGGCGGCCACGTACTTCCCGACGGAGGGCAGGTTGCGGCGCCGCTCCGCACCGACTCCAGCTTCGCCGTCGTCCGTCGTTGCCGCCACCGATGGGTCGACCACAGGCCCACGGGAGAGGGTGGAGACCGCGCCGACGCCGAGGCCCAGGTAGTCCTGCGCACGCCAGTAGCCCAGGTTGTGATGGGCACGGAGGTCGCGGCCGCCCGCCTGCTCACAGTCGAGCGAGAAGTTGGCCGTCTCGTACCAGCGGTAGCCCGCGCCGACCAGGCGCTCGATCACCCGCTCGTAGTACCCCTCGAGCGCCGCGGCCTGCCGTTCCAGCTCACCCCCCCAGGTGTGCGTGAACCGCGTGCCGGGCTTGGCCTCGAGCTCGTAGCAGGACAGGTGCTCGGGCGCGAGACGCAACGCCTCCGTGAGGTCGCGCTCCAGATCGGCGGCGCTCTGGCCCGGGATGCCGTGGATGAGATCGAGCGAGATGTTGTCGAATCCGGCATCACGAAGAGTGTGCACGGCGCGTCGGACGTCGTCGGAGGTGGCGGAACGTTCGAGGACTTCCAGCAACCTCTGCTCGAACGTCTGCGCCCCGAGCGAGATCCGGTTCACCCCGTGAGCCCGCAGCAGCCGGGCGATCTCCGGTGTGATGGTCTCCGGGTTCGCCTCGACGGTGACCTCCCGCGCGCCCGGCAACGCGGCGAGCAGCCGCGCCAACGCGTGCGGCTCGGTGAACGTCGGGGTCCCGCCGCCGACGAATACCGTCTCCAGCTCGGGCGCGAGCAGCCGGCGTTCGTGCTCGAGCTCGCAGATCAGGGCGTCCACGTACGCCTGATGCTCGTCGACCCTGCCCACAGCAGTCACGAAGTCGCAGTAGCCGCAACGGTGCACGCAGAAGGGGAGGTGGACGTAGAGGTGTCGGACCTGCCCGGCCGTCAGTCCTCCTCTGCCGGGCGTTCGGCCAGGAACGCAGCAGCCAGCCGCTTGGGCGCCCGCTCGATCCACGCGTCCTCGACGAGCTCCCTGACCAGTCCCTCCTCGGCCTGCGGGAGGGAGACGAGCACACCGGCCCAGTTCTGGTGATGCGGCGTCAGGAAGAGCATCTCCGGGTGGGCCTCGAGCAGGAACGGCCGCTCGTCGATGTCGCACGGGATCGCCACCGACTCGCCGTCCTCCCGCAGCCGGCAGAGGAAGGTGCCCTTGACGCGAAGGGCCGGCGTCCCGTACGCCGTCCCCTCCTCGACCTGCGGTAGCTCTCGTGCGATCCGCACGACGTCTGCCCAGGTCAGCCCTCGTGACCGGCGGCCTTCGGGCACGACTCACCGCTTCCGGTCGTTGTCCAGGTTGAGCACGGCCAGGAACGCCTCCTGCGGCACCTCGACGCCGGCCACCTGCTTCATGCGCTTCTTGCCCGCCTTCTGCTTCTCGAGCAGCTTGCGCTTGCGGCTGATGTCGCCGCCGTAGCACTTGGCAAGCACGTCCTTGCGCTTCGCCTTGACCGTCTCGCGAGCGATCACGCGCGAGCCGATCGCGGCCTGGATGGCCACGTCGAACATCTGCCGGGGGATCTCCTCGCGGAGCTTGTCGACGAGGAGCTTGCCGCGTTCATACGCGAAATCGCGATGGATGATCAGCGAGAGTGCGTCCACCAGTTCGTTCGCCACGAGCACATCGACCCGCACCAGGTTGCCGTCACGGTAGCCGGCCAGGTCGTAGTCGAAGCTCGCGTAGCCGCGGGTGCGCGACTTGAGCTGGTCGTAGAAGTCGAGCACGATCTCGCCGAGCGGCAGCTCGTAGACGAGCAAGACGCGCTCCGTGGAGGGGTACTCCATGTGGTCGAAGCGCCCGCGGCGGTCGTTGCAGAGCTCCATCACGGCACCGACGTAGTCCTTGGGCACGATCACCGACGCGCGTACGTACGGCTCCTGCACCTCGTCGATCTCGCGGGGCATCTCGGCCGGGTTGTGCACCTCGAGCCACTCCCCGTTTCGCTGCTTCACGTTGTAGGCCACGTTGGGCGCCGTCACGAGCAGATCGAGATCGAACTCGCGCTCCAGCCGTTCACGCACAATCTCCATGTGCAGCAGGCCGAGGAAGCCGCAGCGAAAGCCGAAGCCGAGCGCCTGCGACGTCTCCGGCTCGTAGAAGAGCGCGCCGTCGTTCAGCTTCAGCTTCTCCAGCGCGTCGCGGAGCTCGGGGTAGTCGTCGGAGTCGGTCGGGAAGAGCCCCGCGAAGACCATCGGCTTCACGTCCTTGTAGCCCTCGAGCGGAGTGGCGGCCCCGGCCTTGGCCGTGGTGATGGTGTCCCCGACGCGCAGGCTGGAGACGTCCTTGAGGCCCGTGATCACGTAACCGACCTCACCCGCGCCGATCGTCTTCACCGGCACCCGCGACGGCGACATGAAGCCGAGCTCCTCGGCTCCGAAGCGGGTGTCTGTCGCCATCGTGCGCAGCGCGCTTCCCGTCTCGAGCGTGCCGTCGACGACACGGACGAACGCGATCACGCCGCGGTACTGGTCGTAGGAGGAGTCGAAGATCAAGGCACGAGCCGGCGCTGCCAGCGTGCCGCGGGGCGCGGGCACGCGGGCGATGACCGCGTCCAGCACCTGGTCGACGTTGAGACCGGTCTTGGCCGAGATGCGCACGACCTCTGCCGGATCGCCGCCGAGCAGGCCGGTGACCTCCCGAGCGGCACCGTCGGGATCGGCCGAGGGGAGGTCGATCTTGTTGACGACGGGAACGATCTCCAGGCTGTTCTCGATCGCCAGGTACGCGTTGGCCAGCGTCTGCGCCTCGATCCCCTGGGCCGCGTCGACGACGAGCACGGCGCCCTCGCAGGCCTGCAGCGATCGCGACACCTCGTAGGTGAAGTCCACGTGCCCGGGAGTGTCGATCAGGTTCAGCTCGTGCCCCTTCCAGTGCACCCGAACGGCCTGGGCCTTGATCGTGATCCCGCGCTCCCGCTCCAGATCCATCGAGTCGAGCAGCTGATCGCGCATGTCGCGATCGGCCACGGTGTCCGTCAGCTGCAGGATGCGATCGGCCAGCGTCGACTTCCCATGGTCGATGTGGGCGATGATCGAGAAGTTGCGGATACGGCTCTGGTCCATGGGAATCAGGCCCGGATGCTAGCTGTCAAGCGGTTTTGCCTGGATTTCAGCGTTTCTGGCGCGACGCTGATTTTGCCGCTGGTGCCGTAGAGGTCGCGTTTTCGCGTCCTGGTGAGGTCTCGGTGAGGTCTCGCCGTCGGGCGCAGATAGGCGACGACCCGCGTTCGCAGCGCGGGCCGTCTGATCGTGCTCGACGGCGGCGACCTGGTGGTGCAGGTCATGGGCCGTCCGGCTGAGGCTACAGCAGCGCGCGAGCGTTGCACGCGAGGGTGGCAGGGCCGATCCTGCAAGAAGCGGACGTGCCGGATCTGCGGTGTGGTGTGGGCGCGGGACTGGCGGCGTGTGCTGTTCGAGGCGCTGCAAGCTCCTGGTGTGCCGGTCGTGCTGTCGGCTGTCACGCCTCCCGGCGCGGAGGGGCTGCCGTGGGACGAGAAGCACTGCGCTCGACTCGGTCCTCACAGCCACAGCGCGCGAAACGGCTGTCGCGTCGACGGGGATGCTCTTGCGGAGTGGTCGCGTGATATCTCGAAGCGGTGGAAGCGGCTCCACAATGCCGCCCGCAACGCGTGCAAGCGCGACATGGGCCGCTGTTTGCCGCTCTCGGTGCGAGCGTGGGAACCGCAGAAGCGAGGGCCTGGGCATGTCCACCCGGTCTTCCATCTCTACTCGCCGGCTGATGTGGCGGTCGCACGCTGCTACCTGGGTCACCTCGCTCGATTGGCCCCGCGGCACAGCTTCGGGTTTGTCGGCGAGAAGGAGGGCAAGAGCATGCAGATCATGTCCGGTGGACGAGCGGCCGCCTACCTATCGAGTTACTTCGTCACCGGCAAAGGGCGCAAGGCGACACTGCAGGAGAACGCCCGCAATCCACACCTGCCTCGAATGCTGATCTGGGTCTCCCCCACACTGACGCGCGCCACCGGGATCACGATGCGTAATCTGCGTAGCTGCCGTCAACTCTGGGCTGTCCGGATGGGGTTCCTTCCAGCACCATCATGGTCCGGTGTCGAACTGGCGCAGATCGTTCTGCCGGCTGGACCATGGCCGGCTCGGGCAGGTCCGTGACAGGTCCCGGCGGCGACGCCACCCGCAGGGTGGCCCGCCGCCCGGGCCAGCCACGTACCGGCGCTGACTGGCAGGATCCGACAATGGACTTCGCGAGGGCATCACTCGAACTGCAGGCAGGACTGCTTCCCGCGACGATGTTCCGCAAGTTCGCCTGCGACGCAATCGTGGAAGGACACGACGGTCCCCTGATCCGCCAGCTCGCGGCCCAACTCGGCGAGCCTCAGCGCGAACTCGACCAGCTGATCGCGGCGACGCCGAACATGGAGGAGCAGCTGATCGCGGAGGCAGAACTGCCGACCAGAACGCCCGAACAGGCACGGTGGGAGATCTCCCGGGAAATCGTTCAAAGCGTGATCGATGGCGATGCCGGACCGCTCGAAGGCGCATCGGCGCTCACTGGCCTCGCCCGGGACGTCGATGATCCGAGGCTGCGCCAAGAGACCGCGAAGCTCTACGGGATCGTCGAGCAGTGGGAATGGCACGACCCCCCGGAGATCCACGACAAGATGGAAGCCGACATGATGACCGAGATCCGCCGGCTCTCACTCCTGACTTGACTACGTATAGCACCGTGGCAATAGAGTGCCGTGGCTTCTCAGCGTGGTTATCAAAGTCCTTCCGCGAGGGTCGCTGCCGTCTAGCCTTTGCCCGTGCCCTACATGCTCCACGCGTACGCGGCGGACTTCGATCCATCGGATATTGATGCGCTCGGCAGGTTCAGCGGTGACTCCGAGGAGGTTCGAGTCAGGTCGGATGCCCATCTGTCAATGCTCAATGCCGCGGTGTCGGACGCTGGGGTTGGACTAGCGTTGGCCGATAGCGGTTCGGAGTGGCTGACGCTCGATCGGAACCAGGTCGAACCGTTCGCGGAGGCAGACCCATACGGGGTCGATATCGCTATCCCGTACAGCGATAGCCAGGAGGTGGCCCACGACATGATCGATCGGGCCTTCCGCCTGCTCCGCGCACTCGAAGGTCAGGGGCTAAAACCATACGACGACGAGCTCGGTCGTCGTCTTAACCTTGAGACCGACCTCGGTACGGTCACGACCGAATACGGGCGCGGCGTCGAGCACGAGCGCGAGACCCGGCTGCTGCTGACCGAGGTATGCACGGCCGGTCCAGGTTTCCGCAAGGTGGTGGAGGAGGAAGTTGCGTACTGGGCGCCCCTCTACCTGGCTCACCTCGTCATGGCCGAGGTCACACGAAATGCGAACCAGATTATGGAGAGAGGCGGCACCGAAGGGGAGGCTGAAGTCGCGCGCCTGCTGGCCGTGCTTGAGCGTTCATACGACGCCGGTTCCTACGGGGCGGACGACGTGATCGGCGCATCGTTTCTGGAGAACATCACTCCGAAGGCGGACTACACACGCTTGTGGGCGATCATCGAGCACTATCCCAAGCTGAATGCCAGTCTGCAGAGCTAATGGAGCTCGGGGTGCCGCCCGCTGATCCTGTGGCGAGTCGGGAGTTGGCCCCGACGAGTGGGCCTTCTCCCGAGGTCAGCGGGCGGGCACAATCGTCCCTCGGTGGGCTCCTCAGCACCGTCCTATCAATCGACCGGCGCCGCCGAACTGCCAGGCTCTCGGGACGGCGAGCTTCCACCCGACTGGTCGGCACCTCGGCCGAGGTAGCGTTCACCCAACACCCCGAGAACGAGGAGCGCAGGCCGTGGCGGAAGACACTCTCACCATCATCGACAACCGCACTGGGCGCGAGTACACGGTGCCCATCGTCGATGGGACGATCCACGCGACCGAGCTGACCAAGATCGGAGTCGAGGAGGGCGATCACGGCCTGCTCTCGTACGACCCCGCCTTTCTCAACACGGCCTCCTGTCGCTCCACCATCACCTACATCGACGGCGACGCCGGCATCCTTCGCTACCGGGGGTATCCGATCGAGCAGATTGCCGAGGACGCGACCTTCCTCGAGACCGCATACCTGCTGCTCGAGGGCGAGCTTCCCACCGCTCCGCAACTCGCGACCTTCGAGGCGGATGTGCGCTACCACACGTACGTCCACCAGAACGTGACGAAGTTCCTCGAGGGCTTCCGCTACGACGCGCACCCGATGGGAATGCTGCTCGGCGCGATAGGTGCGCTATCCACCTTCTACCCGGACGCCAAGGAGATCGCAGACCCGGAAGGCCGCTACCTGCAGCGCATCCGGCTGCTCGCGAAGATGCCGACGATCGCCGCGTACATCTTCCGCCACTCGCGCGGGCTCCCCTACGTCCTGCCCCGGAACGACCTCGGCTACATCGGCAACTACGTCAACATGACGTTCGAGATCGGCGGGCGGCACGAGCCCAACACCGTGCTGCAGCGCGCGCTCGAGATCCTGCTGATCCTGCACGCCGACCACGAGCAGAACTGCTCGACGAGCGCCGTCCGCTCGGTCGGCTCCTCCCAGGTCGACCCGTTCTCGGCCGTCTCCGCCGGGATCGCGGCGCTCTACGGGCCGCTGCACGGCGGCGCCAACGAGGCCGTCCTCCGCATGCTCGACGAGATCGGGGACAAGAGCCGCGTACCCGAGTTCATCGAGGGCGTGAAGAGCGGCAAGGGCCGCCTGATGGGGTTCGGTCACCGCGTCTACAAGAGCTACGACCCGCGCGCCAAGCTGATCAAGCGGGTGGCGGACGAGGTGTTCGAGCAGACCGGGCTCAACCCCGCCCTCGAGATCGCGCTCGAGCTGGAGAAGATCGCGCTCGAGGACGAGTACTTCGTCAAGCGCAAGCTCTACCCCAACGTCGACTTCTACTCCGGCCTGATCTACCAGGCGATGGGCTACCCCACCGACTACTTCACCGTGCTCTTCGCGCTCGGCCGGCTGCCCGGTTGGATCGCGCAGTGGGAGGAGATGCTCGGCGACTCCGAGCAGAAGATCGCGCGACCGCGCCAGGTCTACGTCGGAGCGGCCGAACGCGACTTCGTGTCGATCACCGCGCGGAGTTAGCGCTCCGCCGGGTCGAGCACGGAGAGTTCGCTGAAGTAGCCTCGGTAGAACCCTCGATCTCGAGTCAAGAGGCGGTCGGCCTGACCCGTGGCATGAGCGCCGATCAAGAAATCTGCAACAACGCGGCCGCGCTTCCCGCCATGCTCGCGGTACTTTGCCCACGCCCGCCCCGCGGCGAGAGCGGACTCTTCAACGAGCGGATCGAATCGAACCTCGAGTGCTTCGAGCGCCTGCGCTGCCTCGAGAGTCGTCGGGAAGAAGCCGGAGGTCTCGGCGATCACCGCCTCGCAAGCGACCAGACTGCCCTCCCCCAGACACCTGCGGATCGCCTGCTTCGAGGCGACACCGAATCGCGGGTCGGCGGTCAAGACGTCGAGCAGGACACTCGTATCGACCGCGGTGATCACGTCGGCGGATCGCCTCGCAGCTCGACGAGCAACTGGTCAGTCGCTCGCCCGAGATCCAGGATTCCGTAGACCGTCTCCACCCCGTCTACGGGGCGGGCCTTTACCGCCACCAACCGCCCTTGTTCTTCGGTGAACTCGAGTATCTCGCCCACGCGGATCCCCAGGCGCTCTCGCAGGACCTTGGGGATCGTCACCTGCCCTTTTTCCGACACCGTGACTTTCATACTCATATAGTAGTGATTCCTACTTCATAGGTCAAACTCCGTTCAGGCCGCGCGCCGTCGCCGCAGCGCCAGAAGCGAGTCGAGCTCGCCCACCCTGAACAACCGGCACGCGCCGAGGAACGCCGCCAGGCCGGCGACCAAACCGAGGCCAACCGCGACGACCTGCGCTCCGACGCTCCGCCCCAGCAGCTCGTCGAGCGCCCACCACGCCCCGAAGGCGGCCGCGCCCAGAGGGAGTGAGGCCAGCAGGATGCGGCCGTTTGCGAGCAGCACGGCACGCGTGTCGAGCGTGCCTACCCGGCGGCGCAACTGCGCGAGCAGCAACACGGTGCCGACCACGTTCGCGACCGAGACGGCGAGCGGGATCCCCCACACCCCGACGCGGTAGAACGCGGCGTACAGGCCGACGTTCAGGGCCAGGTTGATGCCCGCGACCAGCGTCGGCACCCAGCTCTCCTGCAGGCTGTAGAAGGCGCGGTTCAGCATCAGCATCCAGCCGTTGAAGGCAAGGCCGGCCGCGAACGCGGCGAGCGCGCCGGCCACGATCGGAGTGTCGACGGCCTCGAACCGGCCCCGCTCGAAGACGAGGCGCACGATCGGCTCGGCGAGCACCACGGTGATCACGCTGGCCGGGATCATCAGGAAGCCGATCTGTCGCAGACCGAGATCGACGGTGCGGCCGAACTCGCCCGTGTCGCGGCGTGCGGCGATCCGGGAGAGCATGGGGAAGAGCACCGTCGTCACCGCCACCGCGAACAGCCCGTGCGGGAGCATGTACAGCCGGAACGCGTTGTTGATCGCGCGGGGCGCGAGGTTCGGATCGATCAGCCGCGAGGCGAAGATCGTCCCGATCACCGCGTTCACGTTGATCAGCCCGAGCGTCAGCGTCACCGGGAACATCAACCCGAAGAGCTTGCGGACGGCCGGATCGCGCCAGTCGATGACCACCCGCAGCCGCCCGTCGAGGCCGCGCAGCCACGGTATGGGTAGCAGGAACTGGATCACCGTGGCCGCCAGGATCGCGCCCGCGTAGACGTAGAGGTCTCCCCGCTCGGTGTCGGCGAAGGGGACGCCGATCCCGAGCCCGCCGATGATCGCCAGGTTCCAGAACACCGGAGTCAGCGCGGGGATCGTGAACTGCTCGTACGCGTTGAGGATCCCCACCACGATCCCGGACATCCCGAGCAGCACCACGATCGGGAACAGCAACCGCGACAGACCGATCGCCAGGTCGGCGTCGCCCCCGGGCTCGCCGAAGAGACGGATCACGAGGGGCGCGGCCAGCATGAACAGCGCCGTCAACCCGGTCAGTCCCAGCAGCACCAACCAGAGGGCGGTGGAGGCGACGCGCCAGGCGCGCTTCCGCTCGCCCTTCTCCAGCAGCTCGCTGAAGACGGGCACGAACGCGCCCGAGAGCGCAAGGTCGGCCACGAGCGCCCGCACCAGGTTGGGGATCTGAAACGCCACCTCGAAGGCGTTGATCGCGCCCGTGATCCCGAACACCGCGGCGGCGACCATCTCGCGCACGAGCCCGATGACGCGTGACACGCCGGTGAGCACACCGAAGACGAGGGTGTTCCTGGCCAGCCGGCGGCGTGAGGGTGTCGCGGGCGCGGGCGCGTCCATGCCTCAAGCATCGCGGAAGGCTCGGGCGGCGGGGCGCGTCCACCGCAGTGGGGCCCTTGAGGGCCTCACTGCGGGGCGCGTCCACCTCAATGGGGCCCTTCAGGGCCTCACCAGGAGTTCATCCCCGGTGAAGGGCAGGAGACCCGCGCGCAACGGACGGCGGATCTGTTACGTGTTCCCCGGACGCCGGCCCACCGCTCACGACGCGTGGGCTGGTGGATCGCCGAACGCCTTGCGAGGCCCTGAAGGGCCCCGCTCCGACCGCCCACCTCGACCACGTGGATCGCCGAACGCCTTGCCAGGCCCTCAAGCCCCCGCTGCAACCGCGCCCGCCGCCTGGTCTTGACGAGGCGGTCACCACCCAGCTCGACCCGACTCGGAACCGATTTCATCCGCCCGCGGGTAGCCCGCACGGCCATGGTCAACGCACAAGGAGTTCGTCCCAACAGAAGCGGAGTGGGGCCCTTGAGGGCCTCACCAGGAGTTCTGTTACGTGTCCCCCGGACGCCGGCCCACCGCTCACGACGCGTGGGCTGGTGGATCGCCGAACGCCTCGCGAGGCCCTGAAGGGCCCCGCTCCGACCGATCGCCGAACGCCTTGCCGGGCCCTGAGAGGCCCCGCTGCAACCGCCTCACCCCGGCCCCGTGCGATCGCCGAACGCCTTGCGAGGCCCTGAAGGCCCGCTGCAACCGCCCACCTCGACCAAGTGGATTGCCGAACGCCTTGCCAGGCCCTGAGAGGCCCCGCTCCAACCGCTCACCTCGGGCAATTCGGAGTCGATCGTCTCGAGCCACCACAACCGGTGAGGGCGAACCTGATTCGAGGCTTACGTCCGAGCGCGGCCGAGCGCCTCGGCCAGCGCCCCGGCGTCGTAGACGCAGCCACCCCACACGCCCCCGGTCAGCGACTGGAGTTGCGCCCACAGGGCGGTGTCCGCCGGAAGCTCCGGGTCGGGCGCCACATCCGCCCGCGTCTCTCGGCCTGCCAGCACCTCTACGCCGCGCTCGGCCCCCCACTCGCCGTCCGCGTTGCCGACAAGGTCGATCGAGCCGGTCAGACGCCGGGTGTCCACGACGACACGCACGCGGTCGCCGTCCACGAGCTTGCCGAGCGGGCCGCCCTCCAGCGCCTCGGGGCTCACGTGCCCGACGCACGCACCCGTGGAGACCCCGGAGAAGCGCGCGTCGGTGAGCAGCGCCACCTCGCGGCCGAAGGGGAGGAACTTGAGCGCGGACGTGAGTTGATACGTCTCTTCCATCCCCGAGCCGAGCGGACCGCGTCCGCACAGCACGATCACGTCGCCCGCCTGCACCGCGTCAGGCCCGTGCGACTTGATCGCCGCGATCGCGTCGCGCTCAGACGTGAACACCCGGACCGGGCCCGTCAACCGGAACACACCGTCCCCGTCGAGGAGCGTGGGGTCGATCGCGGTGCTCTTGATCACACTGCCGCGTGGCGCCAGGTTGCCACCCGGGAAGCACACCGTCGAGGTCATCCCCTTCGCACGCGCTGTGGCCGGCGGGGAGATGACGTCGTCCGGGTCGACACCGTCCGCCTCGAGCAACCGCTCGCGAAAGCGGGCCCGCCGCTCGCTCTGCTCCCACTCGTCGAGCGTCTCGTCCCACGTCCGCCCTTCGACCGTGAGGGCAGCACGGTTCAGCAGGCCCAGCCGGCGCAGATGCAGCATGACCTCAGGGACCCCACCCGCGAGGAAGACGCGCACCGTGACGTGGTTACGCGGCCCGTTCGGCAACGCGTCCACGAGCCGGGGGACGGATGCGTTGACGCGCCGCCAATCGTCGACGGTGGGCCGGGGCAGGCCGGCGCTGTGAGCGATGGCCGGCAGATGGATGAGCAGGTTGGTGGAGCCGCCGAAGGCAGCGTGCGCAAGCATCGCGTTCTCGATCGCCTGCGAGGTGACCACCTGCGCCAGCGTTCGCCCGGTCCGCCACTGGTCGACCACGGCCTCCGCGGTGCGCCGTGCAACGTCGAGCCACACCGGCTGCCCGGAGGGCGCGAGAGCCGCATGGGAGACGGTGAGCCCGAGCGCCTCGGCCACGACCTGGGAGGTCGCCGCGGTCCCGAGGAACTGACAGCCCCCACCCGGTGAGGCACAGGCGCGGCATCCGAGATCGGCCGCATCCTCGAGCGTGACCAGCCCGTGGGCGAACCGTGCCCCCAGGGTCTGCACGGCACCCGCGTCCTCACCGTGCGTGGGGGGAAGCGTGACACCCCCGGGGATGATCGCCCCCGCCAGATCGCCGAAGGCGGCGACCGCAAGCAACATCGCGGGCAGGCCCTTGTCGCAGGTGCCGATCCCGATCACACCGCGCCGCCGCGGCAATGAGCGCACCAGCCGTCGCAACACGAGCGCCGCGTCGTTACGGAAGGCCAGCGAGTCGTACATGCCGGCGGTGCCCTGGGTGCGACCGTCGCACGGATCGGAGACTGCGGCGGCGAAGGGCAGGACGCCCAGGCGCTCCAGCTCGACCGCCGCCTCCTTGACGAGCAGCCCCACTTCCCAGTGCCCCGTGTGGTAGCCGAGCGCGATCGGGGTACCGTCATCCGCGCGCATGCCGCCCTGCGTCGAGAGCACGAGAAACTGCTCGCGTCCCGCTTTCGAGGCCTCCCAGCCCATGCCCACGTTCTGCGTGAGACCGAAGAGATCTCCCGAAGGGCGATCCCGCAGGAACGCCTCGTCCAGGGGCAGGCTGCCGGCAGGCCCGTCGGCCGACGTCTCGACCCGGGTCAGGTCGCCGTCACTCACGCGACGGACCGGCGATCAGTTGTACCGGCCGAGCTCGCGCGCGGTCTCGCACATGATCTCGATCAGGCCCGGCTTGGCGTCGAAGATCTGCCCGGTCGAGCGGAGCACGTACCCGCCGCCCGCCATCGCTGCGTCGAGGCAGCGACGCACCTCGTCCTTGACCGCTTCGGCATCCGCCTCGTGCAGCAGGTGCTCGTTGAACCCGCCGAACAGGCAGACCTTGTCACCGATCCGGCGCTTCGCGTCGGCGAGATCGACATCACCTGAGGAGCGGTCCGAGGTCAGCGTCTCGATCGCGTCGGGCCCGGTGGCCGCCATGTCCTCGAGGATCTGCGTCGCGCGGCCGCAGTTGTGGAAGCTGACCATGTACCCCGCCGCATGCGCGGCGTCCACGCACTCCTTCTCGTAGGGCTGCATGAACTCGAGGAAGTGCCCGCGCGCCACCCCCACGCCCACCCAGGTCTCGTTCATCGAGATCGAATGGATGCCCGTCTCGCCGAGGCGTCTGTAGAAGCCCTTCAGCCAGTCGGTGCAGAGCCGCATCAGGTCGTGGACGAACTGCGGGCGGTCGTAGATGTCCATGGAGAGATCGACGAGCCCGCGGATCTCGGCCGCCATGTCCCAGGGCCCGATCACGTGATGCAGCCACCAGGCCTCATCCCCGACCTTCTCGGTCATCCCCCGCAGCACTGTCATGTCGTAGAGGTCGGCCGACGGAAAGTGCTGCAGCGCGGCGAGCTTCGTCTCCGGCTCGTCACCCTTGAGCAGGAAGTCGTGGCAGGACGTCCCGAATCCGTCCTCGGTACGGTACGAGTACGCGAGGTCGCCGTCGGGGGTGCGAATGGTGTGCGAGTGCTCGCGCCAGCCGTCGCCGCGGCCGGACTCGACGATCGTCTCCTCCCAGGTGTCCGTGACGAACGGTCGCGGGAAGAGCATGCGCGGCCAGATCTCGTGCTCGCCGATGTGCTGCGAGTACGTCGTGATCATCGGGTCGAGACCGAGGTCTTGCTGCATCTTCACGATCGAGCCCATCGGATCGTCGATCCAGTCCTCGAACAGGTCGAGGAACGACTGATCGGGTCGGCGCAGCTTCTTGATCATGGGCAGGCCCAGCCAGCAGTGAACGGGCACCCGATCGGGCATCCCACGCCCGAACGCAATCCGTGTTCTCTCGGCGGTCATCATCGGAGTGTCTCCCTTCGCTCGGCGGCGACGAGCGCGACCGTGCCGCCCGACTCGTAGCCCGTGATCGTGTTCTGCACGACGTGATGGAGCGTAGCGAGCCGGCGTGCGGCCCGGCTCAGCACGATCACATCGCGAAGCGCAACGGAGAGCGCCGGATCGGTCAGCTCGCAGGCGCGCAGCGGCCGGGTCCTGCCCGGCCGTCCGCAGCGGCGCTCCCCGCTCTCGCCGCCCCGGCGCGCGAGCACGATCCTGGCGAGCGCGAGTTCGATGACCTCGCGCGCCTCGAGGGCCTCCTCGAGCTCAACTGACTTTGCTGGTGTCTCACGATATGGCACGCAGTGGCACCATATCGCAGACCGGTTGGACTTTCAACTGGCGCAAGTCACATATTGGTGCCATAATGCGGCACATGGCGAGAACGGCCGATGGAGCCCAGGCAATCGACCGCGCTGCCAAGATCCTCGTGCAGCTGGTCGAGAGCGACACCCCGGTGACGCTCGCCCGGGTCATCGAAGAGACGAGCCTCCCCAAGTCCACGGCGGCGCGGTTGCTGAGGGCGCTGGAGCGGAACGGCCTCGCACAGCGCCGCGAAGGAGGTGGCTTCCGTCCCGGGTCGGTACTTGTGCACTACGCGCGCCGCGACGCGAGCATCGGCGATCTCGGCGCCCTTGCCTGGCCCTTCCTGCAGCGCCTGGGGAAGATCACCGGCGAGACTGCGAACATCGCCATCCCGACTCCGGGCGGCGTTGCCCGCCTCGCCCAGGTGGACACGAGCCACCCGCTCGGCGGCGGCAACTGGGTCGGGCGGCGCATCCCGGCCCACGCCTCGTCGCTCGGCAAGGTCTTCATGGCGTTCGGCGCCGCCCAGCCGCCCTTCGGCCGTCTCCCGCGGCTCGGGCCCGCCACCATCACCAGCCTGCCGGAGCTGCTGCGCGTGCTCGAGGTCGTTCGCAAGGACGGCTTCGCCACGAGCTGGGATGAGCTCGATGACGGTCTCTGTTCCGCCGCGGCACCGGTCCGCGGATCACGAGGCGAGGTCACGGCCGCGCTCTCCGTCTCGGCACCAACCGTCCGCACGAGCCGCGACCGGCTCGACGAGCTCGCCCGCATGGTCACCGAGGAGGCGGACGCCTTCTCCGAACACATCCGCCTGTTCCACCCACGAGGAGAGACATGAGCCCTGAGGAGATCCTGCAAGCGCTGTACGACTACACCCTGGTCGGCAACAAGCCGGAGGTCGTGGAGCTGACGGACAAGGGCGTCGCGCTCGGGATGGCGCCAGAGTCGATGCTGTTCGAAGCCCTGATCCCCGCGCTCGAGGAGGTGGGCGCCCGATTCGAGCGCGGCGACTTCTTCGTTCCCGAGATGCTGATCGCCGGCCGCGCGATGAGCGGGGCGCTCGAGATCCTGCGACCGCTACTCGCGGCCACCGACACCGAGCCGATCGGCACCTTCCTGATGGGCACGGTCAAGGGCGACGTCCACGACATCGGCAAGAACCTGGTGGACATCATGCTCGAGGGCGCAGGCTTCAAGGTGGTGGACATCGGCGTGCAGGTCACCCCGGAGAAGTTCATCGAGGCGATCCACGAGCACAAGCCGGACGTGGTCGGTTTCTCCGCCTTCCTGACGACGACGATGCCGATGTTCAAGGTCAACATCGAGGCGCTCGAGAAGGCCGGGCTGCGCGACGACGTGATCATCATGGTCGGCGGCGCCCCCGTCACCCAGGAGTACGCGGACGTGGTCGGAGCCGACGGCTACGCAGCGGACGCTGCAACCGCCACCCGTCTCGCCAAGGAGCTGCTCGCGGCGCGTCGTCAGCCGGCAGCCGTCTGATGCACACGGTTATCAGCTCCCACTCGCGCGAGGTCGTGCTCGGCCACGACCAGCCGTTCTGCATCATCGGCGAGCGCATCAACCCCACGGGCCGCAAGGCGTTCGCGGAGGCGCTGCGCGCAGGCGATCTCTCCGAGATCGTCAAGGACGTGGAAGATCAGGCGGCAGCGGGCGCGCACGTGCTCGACGTGAACATGGGCGTCCCGCTCACCGACGAGGCAGACCTGCTCGCCCGTGCCGTCCGGCTCGTGCAGGAGCACACCGACCTCCCGATCTGCATCGACTCCTCCGTGGTCGAGGCGCTCGCCGCAGGGCTCGCCGCGTACGAGGGCAAGGCGCTCGTCAACTCGGTCACCTGCGAGCGCGAGCGCATGGAGCAGGTGCTGCCGCTGGTCAAGGAGCACGGAGCGGCGATCATCTGCCTGGTCAACGACGAGACGGGCATCCCGCAGACGGCCGACGAGCGGCTCGACGTGTGCGCCCGCCTGGTCGAGATCGTGCACGGCGAGTTCGAGATCCCGCTCGAGGACATCGTCGTCGATCCGCTGGCGATGACCGTCGGCGCCGACCCGCAGGCCGTTGCCGTGACGCTGGAGACGATCAGCAGGATCCGCGACACGTTCGGCCTCAACATGACGCTCGGCGCCTCCAACGTCTCCTTCGGGCTGCCGGGACGGCACGCGCTCAACGCAGCCTTCCTCGTCGCGGCCAGCTTCGCCGGCTTGACGAGCGCGATCATGGACGCGCGTACGGCGCAGACGGTCGACGCCTGCCGCGCGGCGGACCTGCTCGCGGGGCGCGACGAGTGGGGCACGAACTGGATCGCGGCCCACCGGCAGGCACAGGCCCAGCTGCAGGCCCAGGCCACGTGACGGCGACCGACATCGAAGCGGCCGGCACCGGCTCGCCCGGACGGGTCGGACTGCGGTTCGAGCCGTCGGGAGTGTCGGTACGGGTGCCTCCCGGCGTCACGGTGTTCGACGCGGGCGCCTGGAACGGGATCGCGATCGATTCCACCTGCGGCGCCCACGGAACCTGCAAGAAGTGCCGGATCCGCATCGTCGACGGAGAAAGCCCGGTCACGAGCCTCGACCAGCGAGCGTTTTCGCCCCGCGAGCTCGACGACGGCTGGCGGCTCGCCTGCCGCGCCGAGACCCGAGGCGATCTCGTGATCGACGTCCCGCCGCTCGTCACGCGACCGAAGGCGGCGACAGTCGGCGTCGGGCGCCAGGTGATTCTGCTGCCGAACGTCCAGAAGCGGTACGTCGAGGTGCCCGAGCCGTCGTTACAGGATCAGCGCACCGATCTCGAGCGGGTGCTCGATGCGGTCGACGATCTCGAGCTCCGCCCCGACCTGGGGGCGCTACGCCGCCTCCCGCGGGTGCTGCGCGACTCGGGCTTCGCGGTGACCCTCGTGATCGTCGACGACCTGCTCATCGACGTGGAGCCTGGCGACACCACCAACCGGCTCCACGCGATCGCGTTCGATCTCGGGACGACCACCGTCGTCGCGACGCTGCTCGATCTCACCTCCGGCACGCCGCTCGCCGTCCGCTCTATGCTCAACCGCCAGCAGCCGTTCGGTGCCGATGTCATCTCCAGGATCTCGGCGACGATGCTCGACCCTGCAGCTCTCGGCCGCCTCCGCGACCTCGCCCGCGAGACGCTCGCCGAGCTCACGAGAGAGGTGCTCGCCGCGGGCGATCTTCGCCCCGAGGACGTGTACGAGGTCGCGCTGGCCGGCAATGCCACCATGACCCAACTCGTGCTCGGCATCGACCCGGAGCCGGTTGGCGTCGCGCCCTTCATCATGGCGTCTCGCACGTACCCGGACCTGCCGGTGAGCGAGCTCGGGCTCACGCTTCACCCGGGCGCCCGCGCCACCGTCTTCCCTGCGCTCGGCGCCTACGTCGGCGGCGACATCGTCGCCGGCCTGCTCGCAACCGGCATGTCGCGCGACCGCAGGCTCAGGCTGTTCATCGATGTCGGCACCAACTGCGAGCTCGCTCTCGGCACGTCCGAGCGTCTCGTCTGCACCGCTGCGCCCGCCGGGCCTGCGTTCGAGGCGGCCCAGATCCGCTGTGGGATGCGCGCCGCCGACGGCGCCATCGAAAGCGTGCGCATCGAGGGTGACCGGGTGCAGCTCACGGTGATCGGTGACGTCCCGCCCCTGGGCGTGTGCGGGTCCGGCCTCGTGGACGCGGTGGCCGAGCTCGTCCGGGTCGGCTTGCTCGACTCCTCGGGCCGGCTCGCCGACCGTGATGACGCGCTTCTGCTGGCCGACCGGCTCTGCACCCGACCCGACGGGGAGCGGGTCTTCGTGCTTTCCTTCGGCAGTGTGATCGACGATCTCGACGGCGCCGTCTACCTGTCTCAGCGCGACGTGCGCGAGCTGCAGTTCGCCAAGGCCTCGATCGCCACCGGGTGGCAGATCCTCGTCGAGGAGCTCGGCATCGATCCGAGCGAGATCCAGCAGGTGCTGCTCGCCGGGTCCTTCGGGTCGTACCTGTCCCCTGCCAGCGCCGTCCGCATCGGCCTCGTCCCCGCGCTGCCGTTGACGCGGATCGTCTCTGCCGGGAACGTGGCGGGCGAGGGAGCCAAGATGGCGCTCCTCTCCGTCCAGGAGCGCCATGCCGCGACCGCCATCCTCGACCAGGTGGAGTACGTCGAGCTGTCCGACCGCGAGGACTTCAACGACCGCTTCGTGGAGCAGCTGGCCTTCCCGGAGGTGGCATGAACGGACGGGTCGCCGTCGTCGGCGCCTCGCTCGTAGGACGATCCTGGGCCATCGTCTTCGCGCGCGCCGGCTTCGAGGTCCGTCTCTGGGACACCGGCGCCGCCGTGCTCGACGGTGCCCTCGACGCGATTGCCACGGGGCTCGCTGAGCTCGCCGCGGCCGGGCTGCTCGAGGAGCCGGGGCCTGACGTGCTGGCCCGGATCGTCCGTGCCTCCTCACTCGGCGATGCGGTCGCGGGCGCCGTGTACGTGCAGGAGAGCGCAGCGGAGAGCCTCGACGTGAAGAAGGCGATCTTTCGCGACCTCGACGCGGCGGCACCACCCGACTGCGTGCTCGCAAGCTCGACCTCCACGATCCGCGCGTCGCTGTTCGCCGCCGAGCTGCCCGGCCGCCACCGCTGCCTCGTCGCGCACCCGATCAACCCGCCGCACCTCGTTCCGATCGTGGAGATCTGCCCCGCCGACTTCACGGATCCCGACGTGACGCGACGTGCGTACGACCTGCATCACGAGATGGGCCGTGTTCCGATTCTCGTCAAGCGCGAGATCGACGGATTCATCCTCAACCGGCTGCAGGCGGCGCTGCTGGCCGAGAGCTGGCGGCTCGTCGCCGAGGGGTACGTGTCGGCCGACGACCTCGACAAGACGGTGCGCGACGGGCTCGGGCTGCGGTGGTCGTTCATGGGCCCCTTCGAGACGATCGACCTCAACGCAGCCGGCGGCATCGCCGAGTACGCCCGACTCTATGGACGGAACCTGCAGCAGCTCGTCGTGGGCGGTAGCTACGAGCCCCTCGCGGACAAGGTCATCGCAGTCGTGGCCGCCGAACGGCGTGCCATCCTCCCCACGGGTGGGCTCGGCCAGCGGCAGGCGTGGCGCGATACACGCCTGGCGCAACTGATCGCGCACAAGGCGGCTGCGGATGGTGACGTTCCAGTACCCGAACCAGCGAACGGAGCAGGATGAGCGACAACCGCAAGGTGATCGTGACGTGCGCGATCACCGGATCCATCCACACCCCCACCATGTCGGCGCATCTGCCGGTGACCCCGGAGCAGATCGCGGCTGAGGCCCTGGGAGCGGCGGAGGCCGGGGCGGCCATCGTCCATCTCCATGCTCGCGACCCCGAGACCGGCGAGCCGAAGCAGGACACAGAGCTGTTCCGGCGCGTTTCTGCCGGCGATCGCCGACGCCGGCGATGTCGTGATCAACATCACGACCGGCGGCTCGGCGGCGATGACGGTGGAGAACCGCATGGCCCCGGCCGTGACGCTCGCCCCGGAGCTGGCCTCGCTGAACATGGGCTCCATGAACTTCGGGCTGTACGAGATGATCCCGCGGTACGAGAGCTGGAAGGCGCCGTGGGAGCTTCCGTACCTCGAGGGCTCCCGCGACCGGATCTTCAAGAACACGTTCGCGGACATCGAGGCAATCCTCGCGGCGTGCGGCGCCAACGGCACCCGCTTCGAGATCGAGTGCTACGACATCGGGCATCTCTACACAGCGGCGCACTTCGTCGAACGCGGCCTGCTCCAGCCTCCCCTGTTCATCCAGTCGGTGTTCGGGATCCGCGGTGGCATCGGCACGCACCCCGAGGACGTTGCGCACATGAAGCGCACGGCGGACCGGCTGTTCGGGTCGGACTACGTGTGGTCGGTGCTCGGCGCCGGACGATCGCAGATGCCGATCGCCCTCCAGTCCGCGGTGCTGGGCGGCAATGTCCGCGTCGGTCTGGAGGACAGCCTCTGGCTCGGCAAGGGGCGTCCGGCACGGTCGAACGCCGAGCAGGTCACGCACGTCCGCGGGCTGCTCGAGAACCTCGGGCTCGAGGTGGCAACACCGGACGAGGCGCGTCATCTCCTCGCGCTCAAGGGCCGGGGCTCAACGTGCTTCACGTGATGCCGGCCAGCGCTCGGCGTATCCTGCATCCGTGGGGTTGACCCTCGACAACGACCACGTTGCCGTCGTGACCGGCGTCAGAAGCGGCATCGGGCTCGCGGTCGCCCAGCGCTTCGCCGCTGCGGGCGCCCGCGTCGCGGTCACCCATCACGACGCCGCCGTGTGTGCCGACGTGGCAGCCCGTCTCGGCTCGGGACACGCCGGTGTCGTCCTCGACCTGCGCTCGCGCTCGTCGATCGAACGCGCGGCAGCGGAGGTCACCGCCACGCTCGGCGTGCCGACGACGCTCGTCAACAGCGCGGCGATCAACCGGATCGCACCAGCTGCAGAAGTCAGCGAACACGACTGGCGCGACGTGCTCGAGGTGAACCTGACCGGGGTCTTCGCAGCATGCCAGATCTTCGGGACGCTGATGCTCGAGGCGGGCCGCGGTTCGATCGTCAACATCGGCTCCATCATGGGCTCACGTGTCGGCCTGCCGGGCCGCGCGCCATATGCGGCGAGCAAGGCGGGCCTGATCGGGTTAGCAAGGGTTCTTGCCGTCGAGTGGGCAGAACGCGGGGTCAGGGTCAACACCGTCGAGCCCGGCCCGGTGCTGACGCCGATGGTCGAGCGCGCCATCGCCGACGGCATCATCGACCCTGCCGCGGTGATCAGCCGCACCCCCGCGGGTCGTTTCGCAACACCCGAAGACGTCGCCGACGCCATACTTCTTCTCGCGTGCGACGAGGCGCGGTTCATCACCGGCCAGACGCTGGTCGTGGACGGCGGCTACACAACCTACGGCGCCGCCGGCCCCATCACCCACACGGCCTGACCTCCGCCCGACCCGACGGGGCCGTCGGATCGGTCCTCAACATCCCCACGTCCGCTACGGACACCGGGGGAGCGAAGGCGTGGTCGAGGTGAAGGCGCGGCACCGGACGCGCACCGATTGCTTGGGATGGCGGGCGCGGCTGAAGCCACGCCCGACGGGCTACGCGGGAGCGAGAACCGGAAGCCCGAGCGCCCGCGCCGCGGACGCCATTCGGACGTCGTAGGTGATGAGCGCCTCGAGCTCGTCGCCCAGTTCGAGCGCAGCAGCGAGGTGAATGGCGCCGAGCGACCGCACAGGAGTGTCGAGCACTGCGGCGAGATCGAGTAGCTCGTGGTCGAGCTCGATGAGCTCGATCCTCTCCAGCGTGTCGTGAGCGGCGCGTATCGCTCGTAGTCCCTTCGAGCGGACGGCTCGAACGACCTCGACACGAGCCAAGGCGCATGACACACGAGAAGGCGTGTCTTCGAGCGCCACCCGAAGCGCCTTGCTCTCGCCCTCCTCGATCACGAGCTTCACGAGCGCCGACGAGTCGAGATACGTCGCTCGCTCAGCGCTCGTCGGCACGCATCTCCTCGAGCATCTCGCTCGCTGTCTGCTCGCCGGGCTTCAAGGCAATCGGTTCGGGCAGGCTCTCCCAAGAGAGAGTCGCGGGCCGCAACCGTCCGCTCGCGATGAGCCTCTCCCTCGTGCCCCCCGTTGGGACCGGGGTGAGGATGGCGACCGGTCGGCCGCGGTCGGTGATCTGAATGGGCTCACGCTGTTCCTCGACCAGGCGGAGGTAGCGGCTGGCGTTCTGGCGAAGCTCGCGGATTCCGATCGAGAGAGCCATGTGCTATTTATAGCACTTTACCGCCCAGGGTTCCCCCCTTCACCGGGCATGTCAAACCAGTGGACTGCCTCCCGCCGATTTGGTGATGGAGAAGCCGCCGTCCACGGGCACGATCGCGCCCGTGATGAAGCCGGCGTCGGGCGAGGCGAGGAGCGCACAGGCGGCCGCGACGTCCTGCGCTGTCGGGGCGCGACCGGCGGGGGTCGCCTCCACGAACCGCTCGTCGCCGACGAAGCCCGGTGCCACCACGTTCACGGTCGTCCCGGTCGGGCCGAGCTCGGCCGCGGCCACCTGGGCGAGCGTGTGGAAGAACGCCCCGGCGGTTGCCGGCAGCGCGGCGCCGTGCACGGGCCGAAGCGCCGTCGCTGACGAGACGAAGATGATCCTCCGTGCCCCGTCCCGCGCCGCCTGCTGTGCGGCAAGGAACGCCGCGCGTACGGCGGCGATCGTCTCCTCCCATTGCGCTTGAGTGATCTCGAGAAACGGACCTGTCGCCGGCGAACCCGTACCGGCGACGGCGACGTCGTCACCGCCGACGCCCGCCAGGGCTGCCGCCAGCTGCGAGGGGACTCCACTGACGCGCGCCATCAGAACTTCCCCACGACGAGGCCGCCGTCCACGCGGAGGTACTCGCCCGTCACGTAGTCACGCGTCGGGCGAGCAGAGATAGACCACGGCGCGCCCCTGTTCGATCGGCTCGGAGGGCCGTGAGATGGGGATCATCCCGAGGGTGACAGCCTCGTCCTCGGCGGTCTGCAGGCTGGGTGAATTGTCGTTGAGCTGCGACTTCACCCAACCCGGCCCGATGTGGTTGACCGTGATCCCGTACCGCGCCAGCTCGATCGCCATCGTCTCCGCCAAAGCCCGCACCCCCTGCTTTGTCGCGCCGTACACCGCCATGCTCGGAAACCCCATCTGCACGTGCACCGACGAGGTGAAGACGATCCGCCCGCCACGACCGCCGCGCACCATCGCCCGTGCCGTCGCCTGCCCGACGTTGAAGGCGCCGGTCAGGTTGACCGCGACGATCCGGTCGAAGCTTTCCTCGGTGATCTCGAGGAACGGCTGCCAGTCCGCCGTTCCCGCGTTGGAGCAGGCGATGTCGAGCTGGCCGAGATCGCGTTCGACGTCGGCGATCAGCTCGTCCACCGCCGCGCGGTCGCTGACGTCCGCCTGATAGAACGCGGCCCGGCGGCCGAGCCCGCGAATCGCCTCCGCCAGCTCCTCGCCCTGCTCGGCGAACGCGACGTCGGCGCACGCCACGTCCGCTCCCTCCTCGGCCAGCGCGAGCGCGATCCCACGACCGATACCCCGGTCGTGGGATGCGCCCGTCACCAGCGCCACCTTGCCTTTCAGTCTCATCGCACCCGCTCCTCAGCCCGGCTTGATCACGGTCTTGATCACGTCGTCCTCACGGTTGAGCACACGCTCGATCGCTCCCGCGATGCCGTCGAGCGTCGCCGAGTGGGTGATGATCTTGGCCGTGTCCACCTTCGCGTCCTGCAGGATGCGGATCGTCGTTGGCCACTGCAGCGGGTACAGCAGCGAGAACCGAATCGTCTTGTCCATGTAGAGATTGGAGAGCAGCGGCACCGAGATCGCGTCGTTCGGGCCGGCCAACCCCATCAGCACCACGACCGAGCCTGGGCCCGAGATCTCGATGGCCTGCTGGTTCGCGTTCACCGCCGCCGTCGCCACGAGCACACGGTCTGCGAGCTGCCCGCCGTTGACATCCTGGATCGACTTGGCCAGATCCTCGACGTAGAACGGCGACGACTCGTCGGCGATGTTGAACGCGAAATCCGCGCCCAGGTCCTTCGCCAACTGCAGCCGGTAGTCGCGTGTACCGACGATGGCCACTCGCGCGCCCTCGTTGCGGAGCAGTTGCACCATCGACAGGCCGACCGGGCCGGGCCCGTAGACGACCGCGAAGTTCTCCGGCTCCACCTCGGCCCGCTTCACCGCGTACACGGCCGAGGAGAGCATCTCCACGAATGCGCCCTGCTCGTCCGACAGCGAATCGGGGAGCTTGTACGCGTGAGCGATCTTCGTCTTTGCGAACTCCGAGAAGCCACCGTTCATCGTCACGCCGAGGACCGTCAGGTTCTGGCAGAACTGGAGCTTGCCCGCCCGGCACATGTTGCACGCGTTGCAGCTCTGCACCGGGTTGACCGCGACCCGATCACCCTCGACCAGCCCGTACTGCTCCGCCAGCTTCCCCGCCTGTACCACCTCGCCGCACAACTCGTGTCCGAGCACGAGCGGGCCTTTGCCGTCGGCGGTGCCGAGCGGGCTCTTGCCGTAGTAGTACTCGACGTCGGATCCGCAGAAACCGCAGGCCAGCACCCTGACCACGACCTCGTCCGGTCCGGCATCGGGCTCGGGAACGTCCTCCAGCCGGAGATCCTCCGCCTCGTAGAAGACTGCTGCTTTCATCGTCGCCTCCTACCGGTTCCGGACGTGTCGGTCGAGCAGGTCGTTGAGGATCGGCAGCCCGTCCCACGTGTCCTGCCAGGCTTTCGAGCCCATCGGGATCGAGTCGACCGCCCACCACACACCGTCGTAGGCGTCGGCCAGCACCGGCATCAGCTCCTCGAAGTCGATGATGCCCTCCCCGAAGCTCGACTTCGTCCCGAACATGTTCAGGCACGTGTTCATGTCCGTGTCACAGATGTGCATGTGGCCGATGGAGCCCTTGGGCAGCATCTTGATGAACTCGATCTGGTTGGGCAGGGTCTCTGCAGGTTGCACGTGGTTGTGGCCGATCACCCCGCAGGCCTGGAAGTGGCCCGTGTCGTACATCAGCTTGAAGTTGGCATGCCCGACGTCGTTGAGCATCTTCACCGTTTCCGACGGCTTGTTGAACGGCTGCAGCGACTCCAGCTCCCAGAGCATCACGCAGCCGACCTCGGCGCCCTTCTCCGCGTGGTGCTGGAAGGTCTTGACGACCCGGTCCCAGACGGCGTCGTAGTCGGCGTCGTACGGCAGAGGACCTGCGGCGCCGGGATCGACCCGCATCCCGGGGATCTCCATGTCTGCCGCGAGCTGCAGGTAGCTCTCGAAGTACTCCAGGTACTCGTCGTACACCTCCTGCGATCCCGTCGCCCACGGGAGGCGGAACAGATCCCCGTAGGGACCGGGCGCGATGCCGGCGATCTCCAGCCCGAGGCCGTTGAGATGCGCCTTCAGCTGCTTGCGGCTGTCCTTGTCGGGATAGCGCTCCACCGTCGCATGGTCGAAGAACCCGCCCAGCTCGATGCCGTCGTACCCCCACGCCGCCAGCGGCTGCACCACCTGCTCGAGCGTCGCCGGCGGGTCGAACCCGAACGCCATGCACCAGCTGCCGCGACACACCTTTGCTTCAGCCATCACCCTCTACCTTCCTTTCGGTTTGACATTTCAGTCCATGAGGAGGCCGCCGTTGACATCGACGTGCGCTCCGGTGACGAAGCCCGCGCCGTCCGACGCGAGCCAGGTGACTACGGCCGCAACCTCGGCCGGGGTTCCGACACGGCCAAGGGGCGTGGCGGAGAGCGTACGCTGCCTGGCCTCTTCCGGCCAGGCGGCAATGAGCGGCGTCTCGATCACGCCGGGGTTGACCGCGTTCACCGTGATCCCGTGAGGGCCGGCGAAGCGGGCGATCGACTTGGTGAGCGCGACCACGCCCCCCTTGGACGCGGCATAGGCGGCCCCCGCGGCCAGGCCACCGGTCTGCGCGGCCAGTGAGGCAATCGTGACGATCCTGCCCCGGCGCCGCTCCATCATCACCGGCAGTGCCGCCTGCACGACGAGCATCGTGCCCGTCAGGTTGACGGCGAGCACACGATGCCATTCGGCCAGCGAGAGCCCGTCGAACGCCGTGTCGCTGAAGATGCCGGCGCAGGTGACGACGACATCGACGGTGCCGTGTTGCGCGACGACCTCGGCGACGAGCCGGCGGCACTGCTCGGGATCGGTGACGTCCGTCGCCACCGCCGTCCCCAACCCGGAGGCCGACCGCTCCAGCGCCTCGCCGGGGAGGTCGGCCAGCACCACCGCGGCGCCGCGCGCAGCCAGCGCCCGTGCGCACTCGTTGCCGATTCCGCTCGCGGCCCCGGTGACCACCGCGCAGCGTCCGGCCAGCTCTCCGGTGCTCACGGCGCCACCGCCCCGGGCCACGCCCGCGCCAGCTGGATGATCTCCACGGGTATCCCGTCCGGGTCCTCCACGTACAGGCCCTTGCCACCGTCGTTTGGCCCCCCCACCACGGTCACGGGAACCTCCGCCGAGCGGACGGGAACGCCGAGCGCCTGCAGCCGAGCCACCTCCTGCATCCATGTCCTCCGTGAGGAAGCAGGTGTGCGCGCCACCGGTCTGCTGGAAGGGAAACGCCCGCGGCTCCCCCCGTGGCTCCGAGAACTCGAGCAACTCGAGGTTGACGCCGTGTCCCGTGAGATGGACGATGCGGACGCCGGCGCCCGGGATACCCGTGACGCGCGCCACGAACCCTCCGGGCTCGACCACGCGATCGCCGACCACCTCCATGCCGAAGACGTCCCGGTAGAACGCGAGCGAACGGTCGGCATCGGAGCAGGTGAGGGAGAAGTGATGGAAGCCGCTGATCGCCATGGACTTACACCGCCAGCTCCGGATAGGACCACGGCCGTCCGGCAAGCGCTGCGCGCAGCCGGTCGCGCAGGAGAATCGTCTCCGCGACGTTGTCGCACTCGTTGCAGTGCTCCCAGTCGAGCCACACGTACTCGAGCCCCAGGTACCCCTGGTAGCCGACCGCCCGCGCGGCCTCCACCATCGCCTCGATGTCCGTCGTCGACTCGCGGAGCGACGACTGCATCCGTCCGCGGCGGGCACCGCGCACGTGGTAATGGCGCGCATGAGCCGCGAGTGGGTGGATCTCGTCCTCATCGATGTCCTGATAGACGAAATGGCTGTAGTCCAGCGTCAGGGATAACCCCGACGCGGCGGCCACGAGCTCCAGCGCGCGGGCGGGGGTGGGCGCGATCGAGCCGAGATGGGCCTCGACGGAGAGTCGCACGTCCCGCTCGCCGGCCAGCTCGACACGGGCGGACAGCTCCTCCACGGCGCGGCCGAACGACGACTCCTCTGGCTCGTGCTCCCACGGGATCCCCGGCAGGATCGTCATGCCGGGCGAGCCCAGGCGGGCCGCGAGGTCGAGGAGATCGAGGAACAGTGCCCGCGACGCGTTGCGTTCCTCGGCATCGGGGTGGTTCGGTGCGAGCGTGCGGAAGTCGGTCCAGGGGATCACGAAGACGTCTGCGACCTCGAGGCCCCGTCCGCGGATCCGCTCGTCGAGACGCCCCGCCCACCCGGCGGGATCCGCCCGGACGTCCTCGAGGCGCAGCGCCGACCGGCTCTGCATCACGCAGACGTCGACGGCGTCGAGCCCGAGCAGGCCGATCAGCTCGCAGATGCTCTCGTGCTCGAGCAATCGGAACGTGTCGTCCGCACACGCAAGCTTGATCATGCGCTCTCCAGCTCCAGCCCCGCACCGAGACTCGCGGAGACCACCTGCGCGGCTTCGCGCACTGCACCTGCAAGCCGGAGCCGTTCCGTGCCGAGGATCTGCGGACGGAGGCCCGACACGGAGAGCCCTCCGATCACCTCGCCTGTGTGGTCGAAGATCGGCGCACCGATCGCTGCCGCGCCCTCGATCACGTCCCCGTCAGACACGGTGACCCCATCCCGGCGTGCCTGCGCCAGCTCCGCCCTGATCACCTCCGGGTCGACCGCGGTCTGCGGCGTCAGCCGCGCGAGCGGCCCCCTCTCCAGATACTGCTCGATCGCCGGTTCCGCGTCCCAGGCCAGCGCCGCCTTCCCGGCCGCTCCCACGTGCAGTGGCAGCGTGCCGCCAAGCCTGAGACCGAACGTGTGCTCGAACTTCCCGAGGAGCAGGTCGATGCAGACGGCGTGGTCATCCCGTGGGATGCACAGGTAGACGGTGAGCCCCGTGTCGTCGCGAAGCGCCTCGAGGGCAGGGCGGGCCCGCACCCGCACGTCGAGCCGGTGGTAGAGCCGGAGACCGAGCTCCAGCACGCCGAGGCCGAGCTCGTAGGTACCGACGGCTCTCCGCTCGCACAGACGGTGCCGTTCGAGCGCGGCCAGCACACGCCGTGTTGTCGGCTTCGGCAGCTCGGTGCGCGCGGCGAGCTCGCCGAGCGACACCCCACGCGGCTCGTCGGCGAGCACCGTCAGCAGCGCTACGGCACGATCGATGACCTGTATTCCCGGCCGCTCGAGCCGGATCGCCTGATTCCGCATTATGAAATGATCGTTCGCATGGTGAAATCGACACGGTCTTTTACATCGGGACGGTCTCGCCGTCAAGCCCCTCCCCGTCGGTTCTCACGCCGGTGGTCGCCGCTCCGCCCAGGCCCTGTCGAAGCCGGCCTTGCCACGCGCCACGACCTCGGCTGGATCCAGCTTCCACAGCGAGTCCTCCAGCGGCTGGTCGGTGAAGGTGCCATCCTCGGAGAAGATCTCGAGATCGAACCACCCCACGACCCCGCCGGCCTCGAGCGCGCCCAGCAGCCCTGGGAGATCGATGATGCCGTCACCCGGCAGCACACGGTCGAAGTCGCTGCGCGTCTCACGGCGCCAGTCGCAGACGTGGACGCTCGGGACGATGCGCGAGCCGTGGCGCACCGTGTCCTCGATCACGTTCGGGGTGTCCCACAGGTGATACACGTCGTACAGGAGCATTGCGTTCGGCTCACCGACCTCGTCGAGCAGCTCGATCGCCTCGGGGATCGAGCCGATCATCGTCCACTCGGCGTAGAGGTCCCGATGCAACGGCTCGACCCCGATCGTGAGCCCGTGCTGCGCTGCCACTCGGCAGGCGCGCCGGAGGCCCTCGACCAGGAAGCGCCGAGCCTCGCCGGGATCCCAGCCGGCCGGCGGCTTGCCGGTGACGGCGAGAACGACCTGCGGGTGAAACGGAGCGAAGCGTTCGACCGCGGAGCAGTACTCCTCCACCCGTCCGGCCGGCTCGGTCGCGCCGCCCTCGAGCGGCACCGGGAAGATGCTGAACGTGCCAGGGATGCACGTCGTCGCGACGAGACCGCTGTCGCGCAGGCGCGCGAGCGATTCGGCGTCCTCACCCGCCGGCAGCTTGAACTCCCAGACGCCGATCCCCTCGGCACCCGCCCGGGCGTAGACGTCGAGATCCTCCGCGAACGTCTGGTGGACGGTGGTGATCTCGGAGACGGAGAACTGCGGGGTGGTCATCGTGCGTACCTCCTCCGGCACGGCGCCGGGGTCGCGGGGTGTGCGGGGCTCATCGCCACGCCTGGGGGCCGAGGTCGTTGCCGTCGGCCGGGTGTCGCAGATACACGATTGCACGCGGAGGTTCGCCCGGCGCGACGACGCTGAGCGCGAGCGGCCGGCCCTGACCCGAGTAGCCGTCGACATACGCGAGCGAGTCGCCGCTCGGGGACCAGGACGGTCCGGTGGCATCGCGGGCGACCAGTCGCAACCCACTACCGTCGGGACGGATGGTGTGAATCGTGCTTCCTCTGCGTCCGGTGCGTACGAAGGCGATCTGCGTGCCGTCCGGCGACCAGCGCGGCGTCGCGTCGGCGATCGCCGATGAGCGCTGCTGCGTGAGCTGCACGATGCGACGGTCGACGCGCGTGATCGTGAAGATGCGGTACGGGTCGAACGCCTCCGCGCCGGGCACCGAAGCGGCGAAAACGAGCCTCTGGCCATCGGGCGACCACGAGACATCGTCCATGCCGGCGGCGCGGAGCAGGAATCTCGGACGTCCGCCACGGGCCGAGACGAGGAAGAGACCGAGCACGTGCCGTACGGCGGGGTCGGGGTAGGCGGCCACGTAGGCCAGGGTCCGTCCATCAGGCGACCAGGCCAGCGACCGGCTCGCGAACGGGCCCGTCCGGACCAGCACGCGCTGCTCGCCGCCACGCGTGTTCGCCGCGACGATCTGGTGCCGCGGCCGTCCGTCCACCTCCAGCCGGCGCACGAAGGCGAGCCGCCCCGTGCTCGACCAGACGGGTTCGCTGTCCTCCGCCGGCGGCGGGGAAGGCACGGCCCGCCCCGTGCCCGCGATCGCCTCGAGGACGACGACGTGCCGGCCACGCGTGAACGCGAGACGGCGCTCGCCGGTCGGAGCCCAGACAGCGTGGGCGTCCGCATCGCCGTTCGTGCACCGGCACGGCGCAACGACCGCCGGCGGAAAGGTCAGCCGGCGCAGGCGACCGCTCGCGGGAGCGACCGTCCACAGCGAGACCGTGCCTGCTCGCGCGCTGCTGAACACGATCTCCTCCTGGATGTGACTCGCGGGGAACGCGAGCGGAGTTGCGATCGCGACCGCGAAGGTGATCATCGCGGTCACGATCACAACGTTCCGCATCGCTCTTCCTCAGCGCAGCGGCTTGAAGTGGGTGAGCGGCTCGTCGTCCGGCAGCTGGTCCCAGGCCAGGCCCTCGTCCTGCGCGGCGATGTAGCGCGGTTCGACACCCAGTTCCTGCAGCACGATGTTGCGGGCCTGGGGAATCGCTGTCGTCTTGTAGAACGCGAGATGCCGGTTGAAGCCCTGCCTGCCGAACCCACAGTCCGTGGAGAGGACGAGCTTGTCCGCGGGAATCACCTCGAGGCAGCGACGGATGCGATCGGCGACCGTCTCCGGGAAATCGCCCTGCAACGTTCGGTGGCTGATCACGCCGACCGCGATCTTCTTCGTGAGCCCGGCAGCGTGCGGCTTGAAGAGCGGGATCTCCTTGAAGTCGTTCTCGGCCGCCTCGATCGTCCACACGTCGCCCTTCAGCCGGTCGAGATAGATCTCGATCGAGTTGCGGTAGCTCTCGTCCGTGAACACCTTCTGCATGTTCGGGTTGCCCCAGCAGGTGTGGATCCAGACCTCGGCGTCGTCGAGCCCCTCGATCTCGCGGTTGAAGGCGTCGACGAGAAAGTCGATGAAGTCCGTCATCTCCGGGTAGTAGCAGGCCATGAAATGCAGGGTGGGCTCTTCGATCTGAATCACCTTGCAGCCGGAGGCGACGAGTTGCCGCAGCTCGAGGTTCATCGCCTCCGCCATGTCCCAGATCAGCTGCTTCTTGTCGTCGAGGTCGTAATGCGAGGTGTGCGAGTCAAGGAAGAAGGACAGCACCTGGGCGGAGCAGGTGCCGAACTTGACCTGCTTGCCGGACGCTGCCGCTTGCTGGGCGATGCGCCAGATCTTCGGGTACTCGAGCGGGTTCCTCGGATCGTGCTCGACCTTGCCGACGACCCGCGGCCAGCGCCACGTCTTGTAGATCGAGTCGAGCATCGTGCCGACCGGATAGGAGAGCAGCGGCGAGCGGGTGTTCCGCGTCTGCAGCTCCTCGTGATCCAGGCCCTGCCAGCGCTGGAGCGGGTAGTGATGCCACGACCTCCCCGCCACGTCCTCGTCGAGGTGGTAGTCACCCGAGGTGAGGATGTCGAGCCCGGCCCGCTCCTGGTCGGAGACGACCAGCGCGTGGGCGTCCGTGAACTGCTCACGGAACCACGGATCCATCATCGCGGTGTCCAGCGGCCGCCCCCACATGTTCGCCGTGTACCAGCGTGGCCTCGGCCACGACCCGGTGACGGTTGCCGGAAGCAGCAGATCCTTGGTTGCGGTAAACACACCGACCCTCCTTCTCGTTTGGGTGTACCCGACCGGCGAAGGTGTCCTCGCCGGGTCGGCCGTTTCTCGCTACAAAGCCTCCTGCCGGGCGAGGTCGCCCGCGCCGACGAGTTCCGCACCGTCGAACCGCACGTCGATCGGCACGTCGAGCAGACGCTCGGCGGCGCCGAGGACGGCATTCGCGGAGATGCCGTAGCGGTCGAAGAGATAGCGCTGCGTCCCGCCCACGGCGTACGTGGACTGCAGGCCGAGCCGCACGAGCGGTGTGCCCAGCCCGGCCTCCGCCATCCGCTCCGCGACCGCCGAGCCGAGACCGCCCGTGACGAGGTGGTTCTCCAGCGTGATCACGCCGCGCGCGGCCTCGACCACCGGCGCGAGCTCCCCGAGCTCGAAGGGAGCGACTGTCGTCACGTGCGCGAGCGTCGACTCGATCCCGCCCAGCGCCAGGGCCTCGCACGCGCGGAGCGCCTCCGCCGTCGCCACGGAGCTGCTGAGCACGACGAGCTCGCCGCCGGTACGCAGGATACGCGGGGTGGCATACGAGGGACGCGGCTCGAACAGCACCGGCACGTCGCCGCGCATCAGGCGGCAGTACACGGGGCCGTCGACACCGTCCACCGCGTCCAGCACACCGGCGATCTCCGTGGCGTCACCGCAGTCGACGACGGTCATCCCCGGCAGCGACCGCATGATCGAGACGTCGTCGATCGCCTGATGGGTTGGCCCGCCCGGAGTGGTCACGCCGGGCAGGAACCCCATGATCCGCACGCGAGCGCGCGGCAGGGCGATCGCCATCTCGATCTGGTCGAGCGGCCGGCGTGTGGCGAAGACGCCGAAGGTGTGCACGATCGGCAGGAGCCCGCTCCTGGCCAGGCCGCCGGCGATGCCCATCATGTTCTGCTCGGCCATGCCGCAGTTGAGGAACCGCTCCGGGTACGCGTCACGGAAGAGATCGGCCTCGCACGAGGCGGTGAGGTCGCCGGAGAGGACGACGGCATCGGATCGCTTCCCGCCGTAGGCCAGGAGGGCCGTCGCATAGGGACGGCTGACCGTCCTCACAGCCCGAGCTCCCGGCGAGCCTGCTCCGCCTCGCCCTCCCGGAAGCGGACGAAGTGGAGATTGCTGCGCGTGGCGAGCGAGGGAAGACCCTGCCAGACCCGGGTGCGGCAGGCGATGGCGCGCGGCCGGTCGCCCACCGAGCCGAACGCTGCCTCCAGGTCGGGGACCGAGTGGCCGTCGATCTCGACCGCGTCCAGACCGAAGGCGCGGAGCTTGTCGACCACCGGCTCCACGCCCATGATCTGCGCCGGGTCGCCGTCCACCTGGCTGCCGTTGAGATCCAGCACGACGACCACCGAGGTGAGCGCGAAGTGCGCGAGCGACATCAGCGCCTCCCAGGTCTGTCCCTCCTGGAGCTCGCCGTCGCCGACGTAGACGAAGACCCGGCCCGGCTGGCCGTTGATCCGACGCCCGAGCGCGAGCCCGATCGCCTGCGACAGCCCTTGCGCGAGCGATCCGGTCGTGAACGGCATCCCCGGCGAGCCCGCGCCACCGATCATCTCCAGCCGCGCGCCGTCGAGACCGTAGTCGTCGAGCGCATCGGCAGCAAGCCGACCGGTCTCGATCATCGCCGCCCACAGCGCAAGGGTGTAGTGCGCCGGTGAGAGCACGAACACGTCATCGTCGGTGAGCACACGCGTGTGGAGAACGGCGAGGATCTCCGCGCCCGAGCAGGCCTGGCCGAGATACGACCCGTTCCGTGCGACGGCAACCTCGAGCGCGCGCCGCCTGATGCCCCGGGCCACCCGCTCGACGTCCGCGGCCGCCGCTGTCTCGAGTGCCGTCATCAGACGACGTAGGGGCGAAGCACGTCGCGTGCGAGGTGGAAGCCGCGGATCACGGCCTCCTCGCTGCCTTCGAAGTTCCGGTCCTCGTGCTCGATGATCACAGGGCCCCGGTAGCCGATCCCGTGCAACGCCCCGAAGAAGCGGTCCCAGCGCACCTCGCCGAGACCCGGCAGGCGCGGCACCTGCCAGCCGACGCCGAGCGACATCACGCCGTGCTCGTAGAGCCCGTCCCGGCGCACCTCGAGATCCTTCGCGTGCACGTGGAAGATGCGGTCGGCGAACTCGTAGATCGCCCGCTCGTAGTCGATCATCTGCCACACGAGATGGCTCGGGTCGAAATTGAGCCCGAAGCTGGCGGAGGGGATCCGCTCGAACAGCTCGCGCCAGATGGCCGGCGAATAGGCGAGGTTGACGCCGCCGGGCCACTCGTCGCCGGAGAAGATCATCGGGCAGTTCTCGATCGCCACCTTGACCCCCGCAGCCTCCGCCTCGGCGACGATCCCGGGCCAGACCTGCATGAACTGCTCCATGTTCTCCGCGTGCGAGCGGTCCTGGTCGCGCCCGACGAAGCTGTTCACGACCGGCACGTCGAGCAGCGCGGCGGCTCTGATCACCTTCTTCGTGTGCTCGTTCACCATGCCCCGGTGCTCGAGATCGGGGTGGAGGTTGTTCGGGTAGTAGCCGAGACCGGAGATCTCGATGCCGATTTCCGCGAGCATCGTGGTGATCTCGGCCGCCTTGGCGGCGTCCAGCGTGTCGACGTCGATGTGTGTGATCCCGGCATACCGCCGGCTGTCGCCCGATCCCAGCGGCCAGCAGCACACCTCGAGTGCGTCGAAGCCGTTGTCCTTGGCCCAGCGGGCGACCTGCTCGAGCGACCAGCTGCCGAAGGGGACGGTGATGAAGCCGAGTTTCACGCGTGACTCCGTTCTCGAAGGTGCGGGAGGCGCGCACCCGCTATCGAGGCGCTCACCCCCGTGCCTCGACCTCGAACAGACCGGGCTCTCCTGCGGCGGAGAGCAGCGTCTGGCCGTCGCTGCCGAACAGGTGCAGCCGCGACGGGTCGAACACGACACGGACGGCGCTGTCCGGCTGCACGCCGACTGTCGGGGCGACGAGCGCCTTCACGATCTGATGTTCGAACGTGAGATCGAGCACGGTCTCGCCGCCGAGCGGCTCCGTCACGAACACCCTGCTCGGGATGCCGCCGCTCGCGGCCAGGCTGATGTCCTCCGGCCGGATACCGATGGCGCAGGAGCTGCCCGCCGCCGGCACGGCGCTCGGGGTTCCGAGCACGTCGACCGTGAACAGCGGATGCTCCAGCCGCAGGCGACCGTCGGCGGAGCCGACCGTGCAGCTGATGAAGTTGGTGGGCGGGCTCCCGATCACGGTCGCCACGAACTGGTTCGCCGGCCGGTGGTACACCGTCTCCGGCGCATCGACCTGCTGCACCGCCCCGTTGCGCAGCACGGCGACGCGGTCGGGCATGCTCATCGCTTCGATCTGGTCGTGCGTGACGTAGACGAGCGTCCGTCCGAGCTCCGCCTGCAGCCGCTTCAGCTCGCTCCGCATCTCCAGCCGCAGGAGCGCATCGAGCGCAGACAGGGGCTCGTCGAGCAGCAGAGCCCGCGGGTCGCGCACGAGGGTCCGTCCAAGCGCGACACGCTGACGCTCGCCGCCGGAGAGCTTGCCGGGCTTGCGGCCGAGTAGGTGCGTGATGCGCAGCGTCTCCGCCGTTCTTGCGACCCGCTGCTCGATCTCCGCCTTCGGCAGCCTCTGCTGACGGAGCGGGAACGCGAGGTTGCCGGCGACCGTCTTGTCCGGGTAGAGCGCCAGGTTCTGGAACATGATTGCGATGTCGCGATCGCCGGGGTAGGTGTCGGTGATCCGCTCGCCGTCGGCATAGACGTCGCCCTCCTCCGGCTGCTCCAGGCCCACGATCGTTCGCAGCAGCGTCGTCTTGCCGGCGCCCGGCGGCCCGAGCACGGCGAAGAACTCCCCGTCGGCGATCTCGAGCGAGACCCGGTCGAGCGCGGTCACCCGGCCGAAGCGCTTGGTGACGTTGTCCAGGCGCAGGGTGGCCATCAGGCGGTCACCGCCAGCCCCTGAGCGTCGAAGGCGAGGACGTGTGCGCGTGGGAAGACGAGACCGACCTCGTCACCGATCCGCGGCCTTCGTCCCGGTACGCCCACGAAACGGACGTCGTCGCCGCCGATGTCGACGTGCACGACGTCCTTGGCCCCCAGAGGCTCGATCAGCGTCACCTTGCCGCGTGCCGAGGACGCAGCGTCGTCCGCCAGCGTCAGCTCGACGTACTCGGGGCGGATCGCCACCTGCGTGGCACCCGCCGGCGCTGGTCCCGCCCCACGCTCCACGGGAAGGAAGTTGATGCGGACAGATCCCACGAAGCCCGCCACGAACGTATTCGCCGGCCGGTTGTAGAGATCGTCGGGACTGCCGTACTGCTGCAGCTTGCCCTCGTGCATGACCGCGATGCGATCGGCCATGCTCATCGCCTCCACCTGGTCGTGCGTGACGTACACCATCGTCTGGCCCAGGTCGCGCTGGATGTGCTTGAGCTCGGCGCGCATGTAGGCACGGAAGGCGGAGTCGAGGTTCGAGAACGGCTCGTCCAGCAGGAAGATCGACGGCCGCACGATCATCGAACGCCCGAGCGCGACCTTCTGCATGTCGTTGACCGAGAGGCGGTTTGCGTTGCGCTGCAACTGCTCGCCGACACCGACCACCTCCGCCACGCGTTTCACCTCCGCGTCGATCTCCTCAGCCGGCGGCCGGGGCTTACGGACACGCAGGCCGAAGGCGAGGTTGTCGTACACGGACATGTGGGTGAAGATCGCGTAGTTCTGGAAGACGAACCCCACCCCGCGACGACCCGGGTCGATCTTGGTGATCGGGCGGCCGTCGAAGTAGATCTCCCCGCTCGTCGGCTTCTCCAGGCCGGAGATCATGTTCATCGTCGTCGTCTTGCCACAGCCCGACGGGCCGAGCAGCGCCATGAACGTGCCGTCCTCCACCGTCAGCTCGAACTGGTTGACGGCGAGCAGCCCGTTGAAGTCCTTCGTCAGGTTCTCGATGCGGATCTCGGCCATCAGCGCTTGATCGCCCCGAAGGTGAGGCCACGCACGAGGTACTTCTGGATGAGCAGACCGAAGACGGCGGGCGGCAGGATCAGGATCATCGCGAGTGCGGCCTGCCGGCCGTACTCCTGGCCGGAGGAGCCGCCCTGCAGTGCCTGCAGGTACACGGGCGCCGTCTTCGTGTTGTCCTGGGTCATCACGAGCGCGATCAGGAAGTCCGACCAGTTGAGGATGAACACGAAGAGCGTGGTCGCGGCCAGCCCGCCCTTGGCCTGCGGCAGCACAGCCTTGAAGAAGGCGCCCCAGTGCGTGCAGCCGTCCACGATCGCCGCCTCCGCGATCTCGCGCGGCACCTCCTGGAAGAAGCTCCGCATCAGCCAGACGACGAAGGGGAAGGTGACGCCGGCGTAGATGATGACCAGGCCGAGATGGGTGTCCCAGAGGCCCAGGTACACCCACATGAAGAGCAACGGGATGATCACGGCGATCGGCGGGAACATGCGAAGCTGCAGGATCTGGAACGGCAGCATGCGGCCGCCGGCGCGGAAGCGCGCGATGCCGTACGAGGCGAAGACGCCGATGGCGAGCGCGAGAATCGTGCCGGCGCCCGCAGCGATGAGGCTGTTGACGATCGGGTCGACCGCGGATTTCGCGCGGCTGGTGCCGAAGATGCTGTCCACCGTCCGCAGCCCGAGCACGTCGGTGAAGTTCGTGACCGTCCACGTCTCGGGCCACCAGAACACCTTGCCGGGCGGGTTCCACTCCTCGAGCGGCTTGAACGACATCGTGATCGTCCAGTACAGGGGGAAGCCGAAGCAGCCGCCGAGCAGGAGGATCACGAACCAGCGGCCGATGCGCCGCAGCACCGCGCCGGCCTTGCTCTTCTCGTCGCCGCTGACGCCTGTCGTGAGGGGGGTCTCGACGGCCGACATCAGAGGCGGGCCTCCTTCGCGATTGCAGTCTCGAGGTCGACCGGTGCCGCTTCGACGTCGCCGCCCACCAGCTCCTCGAGCGTCTCCTCCTGGGCGGCCTCGATCGGCCTCACGGCGAAGACACCGGCTGCGGAGACGAAGATCAAGACGATGATGGCCACGGCGCTCGCGTAGCCCCAGCGGCTGTTCTCGATCGTCTGCCGGTAGAGGTAGATGGAGATCGTCTCGGAGGCACTGCCGGGGCCACCGCCGGTCAGCAGGTAGGGGGCGTCGAAGACCTTGAACACCTCGATGGAGCGGATGATCAGGGCGATCAGGATGATCGGCTTCAGCATCGGCAGGACCAGGTAACGGAAGCGGTGCCAGAAGGAGGCACCGAGGATCTTCGCCTGGTTCATCTGATCCTCGGGCAGCGCGACCAGGCCCGAGAGCAGGATCAGGAACATGAGGGGCGTCCACTGCCAGATGTCGACGACCATGGCCGACCACAGCGCGAGGCTCGGATCGGAGAGCCAGCCGACGGTGACCGGGTGTCCGAGGATCAGCGAAAGCCCCTGGTTCACCGGCCCGTCGACCTGGAACAGCATGAAGAAGATGAATCCGGAGACGGCGGGCACCACCATCATCGGGAGCAGGAAGAACAACGTCAGGACGCCGCGTCCGCGAAACTCCTCGACGAAGAGCATCGCCAGCAGGAAGCCGAGCAGGAACTCGAGCCCCACCGCCACCACCATGAAGAGCACGGTGCGCCACATCGCGCCCCAGAAACCACTCGACGAAAGCGCCTCCCAGAACCCGTCGAACCAGTGCCAGTAGCGGTACGCGCCCCAGACGTTGTCACCCGAGGTCGGCGACCACTCGGTGAAGGCGATGTAGATCGCCACGGCCGCCGGGAAGGCGGCGATGAACAGCATCAGCAGCTGCCCTGGGGCGATCAGCAGGCTCGAGACGAATTTCTGTGAGCGGCCGCCAAAGTCCGGCAGGCGCCGCTTGGGCGCCTGCCGGACGTGTTCATCGGTTGTGGTCTCGTCGGCCACGGAGGACAGTGACCCTACGCGATCGGCTTGTTCGGCCCGTAGCGCCCCTTCGGCGGGAACGCCGCGTAGCTCGCCTTGACCGCCTTCGCTTGCTTGGCGGTGCCGAGACGCTTCGTGGTCGCGTTCCAGCGCTTCTCGACGTTGGCCATCGCCTTCTCCGGCGACTGCTGCTTGGTGAGCATCTTCTGCAGCTCCTCGTCGAGCGCCGCCCCATACTCGCCGGCGCCGCGAAGCGTAATCGGCGGAGCGGTGCGCGGGATGATCTCCTTGATCGCCCGCATCGGCTGCTTGCCGTAGCTCGCGACCACGAGCGGGTCGTTGAGCGAGTACACATGGTGCGGATCCTGATAGCCGCCCGGGTTGGCGGTCAGGTAGGTGTACATGCGGCCGCCTCCGGCCCACTGCAGGAACAGGTACGCCGCCTCGTGGTGCGACTTCGGCGAGAACGCGTTGACGCCGTAGGAGATGTTGTAGTGGATCACCGTGCGGCGGACCAGCTTGCCGTTGACGACCCGGCCCGGCTGCACATCCGTGCGCAGGTACTTGCCGAAGCCCTTGTCCAGATCCTTGTTCGCCGCGACGACGAGCTTGGTCACGTTGGCGAACGTGCCGCCCATGACGCCGTTGCCGGCCCCGAACAGCTGGTACTGCGCGATCCAGTCCTTGGAGAGCGCCCCCGGCTCCGACCACTGCAGCGACTGCAGATGCTCGGTGGCCGCCCGGATGCCCGCCTCGTTGTTGATGTTCGCCGAGCCGTCCGGCTTGAAGTAGTACATGTTCGGATCGGCCGAGCAGACAAAGCGATGCTGCCAGTTGACCTTGCCCCAGAACGGGCTCTTGCGCTCGACCGCGCCGTACAGCGGCGTCGCCGCCTTCGGTCGATGGAAGAACGCCGCGATCTTGGCGTGATCCTCCCAGGTGGCAGGCGGTGCCAGCGGCTGGCCGTACTTGTCTTCGAACGCCCCCTTCTCCTTGGCGTTGTTGAAGAGGTCGGAGCGGTAGACGAACGGCTGCGTGTCGTTGTCGAACGCGACCCAGTACGTGGATCCGTTGTACTGGGTGAAGAGCTGCACGACCGACTTGCCGCCGGCGTACCCGAACTTGGGATCGTTCCAGCTCGGCTTGTACTTGGCGACGAAGTCGTCGAGTGGCCGCAACAGGCCGGCCTCGGCGTAGTCGCCGGTGTCCTCGATGGCGCCGGTGACGAGGTCGAAGCTGCCGTTCTTCGTCGAGGCGTTGCGGATGTTGGTCTGGTACTCGGTGGCGGGAACGGTCTCGACGAACTTGAGCTTGATCCCGGTCTCCTTCTCCCACTGCTCGGCGATCGACGCCGTCGAGCCTTTCGGGAAGCGGTTCTCGAACTGCGGGCGGGCGAAGTCGAGCGCCTGCACGACGAGCGTGTCGGGGGCCTTCCCTGCCTTGCGCAGCGCCTTGGCCGCCTTGACCGCGCGACCTTCCTCGGTGTTCGGCCCGTACTGGTACCGCTCGGCACCTTTGAAACCGGTTGGGCCGCCGATCATGCCGGAGGCAAGTCCGGTCTGCAGCGCGCGGTTGCGATGGGTCGGAGACCACGGCCGTGCGGCCGCCACTCCGGGGATCGCCCCTGCGGCGAGGCCCGCGCCGACCACTGCAGCGCCGACCACGAGGTCGCGCCGGTTGAGCGAACCGCGCCGACCTTCCGGCGAGGCTCCCTCGTCCGCGGTCGTCGCGGACTCCTCTCGATCTTCGAACATTCCTGCCCTCCTCGTGCTGGTGGGTCTATCCCGTCGCCCGACGCCACGATCGTTGTGCTCGGCACCTCTCGGGCCGGTTCACTGATCGGAGCACCGCAGCTGGTGCGATTCATAACAGTGACGGCCAACGATGTCCAGCGGGTTCGGGAATCCGGCTTGTCGCCGATGTTTGACAAGCCAAGGGCGACGGCGTAGGTTCGGGCCTCGTCCGTTCCGAACAGTGAACCACCCGTGCCGAGAACCGCACCTCTCATCAGGCGTGAAAAGATCCCCACCGTGGTCGCGGCACGGCTTCGCGCGCAGATCGCGGGCGGCGAGCTCGCGCCCGGCGAACAGATCGCCAGTCATCGTGGCCTGGCGCGGCAGTTCGGGGTCAGTGTCGGTTCCGTCCGTGAGGCGCTGAGCCTCCTCACCGGCGAGGGCATCGTCGAGATCAAGCCCGGACGAGGCACCTTCGCCCGGGCCCAGCCGCCTGCGGCCGGGCCTCCGGGACCCGTCTCGTCGGCCGAGATCAAGGATCTGCTCGAGGCGCGCAAAGTCGTAGAGACCCGTGTCGCGCAGCTCGCGGCGGAGCGGGCCACGCCTGCCCAGCTGGCCGCTCTGCGTGGAGCGTTCGACCGTTTGGAGGCCGCGACACACGACCCCGAGGCCTTCGTGGACGCGGACGTGGCGTTCCACCTTGCCGTCGCCGCGGCCGCCAACAACCGCTACCTCTACTCCGTGCTCCACGAGTTGCGCGGCTTGCTGCGAGACGACATGCGCCTGAGCGTGGAGACGGCGTTCCACCGGACCGGCTCGCTCGAGCGCAGCCTTGCACTGCACCACGAGCTGCTGGAGCGCGTGTGCAGACGCGACGTCGAGGGTGCCGGGATGGCCCTGCTCGCCACCCTCGAGCGCAACGAGCAGTTCGTGGTCGGGCTGTACGCGATGATCGACGCCAACGCCTCCTGACCGGGACGGAAGCCCGTGATCGGTCTCACCAAGCTCGCTGCCGGACCAGGCAACGTCGAGCTGTCCGAGCGCGAGGAGCGGTTCCCCGGCCCGGGCGAAGCGCTGCTGACCGTTCGCCGAGCCGGCATCTGCGGCACCGACCTCCACATCGAGGCCGCCGAGTTCCCCTGCGCACCGCCTGTGACCATGGGCCACGAGGTGTGCGGTGTGGTGGCCGAGGTCGGAGCAGGAGTCGACCCCTCCTGGCTCGGTGCGCGGGTCGTCTGCGAGACCTACTTCTCGGCCTGCGGCCGCTGCGGGCTCTGCCGGGACGGGCGCAGGAACCTCTGTCCCGAGCGACGATCGATCGGGTCGTTCGCGGACGGGGCCTTCGCTCCTCGGCTGATCGTCCCCGCGCTGAACCTGCACCAGGCCCCGGCCGCGCTCGGCGACGCGGCCTGCACCCTGATCGAGCCCATCGCCTGCCTCGCCAACTGCCTGTTCGACCCGAACGCGATCGCGCCCGGGGACGACGTTCTCGTCACGGGGCCCTGGACCGATCGGGCTGCTGGCCGCGCAACTCGCGCGCGCGGCCGGCGGCAACGTCTTCGTTGCGGGCCTGCCGTCGGACGAGGTTCGGCTCACCGCCGCCGCGGCGCTCGGCTTCGAGACCGGCACCACGCCTGCGCGCGAGAGCGCTGACGTCGTCGTCGAGTGCTCGGGCGCAGGGGGAGGGACGGTCACGTGCCTGGAAGCCGTGCGCCGAGGCGGACGTTACGTCCAGGTCGGTGTCTTCGGCACGGACGTGACGGCGCCGCTCGACCGCATTCTCGAGAAGGAGCTCGTGGTCACGAGCGGATACGCATCGACCCCACGGTCGTGGCGACGGGCGCTGGCCATCGCCAAGACCGGGGTGCTCGATCTGGAGAGTCTGATCAGCGAGATCGTCCCGCTGACGGAATGGCAGGCGGCCTTCGCAGCTCTGCGGGGAGGCCAGGCGATCAAGATCGTGTTCGACCCGGGGCTGACGTGAGGCTTCGGGCCCATAGTCGACATCGAGGGAGGCTGCCGTGAAGATCGGACTGTTGACGGTCGTGCTCAACGACCGCCCGCTGGAGGACGTCGCCAAGTACGCGTCGGGGCTCGGGTACGAGGCGTTCGAGCTGGCCGCCTGGCGCGGCTCGAATCACTTCGACACCGACCGCGCCGCCGAGGACCCCGCGTACGCCAAGGGCATCAAGAGGATGCTCGAGGGGTACGGCATCGAGATCTCTGCGCTCTCCAACCACCTCTCCTCGCAGATGGTGCTGCCGTTCTCGGACTCCAGCCTCGACGAGTGGGCCGGCACCTCCGACAAGGAGGAGATGGTCAAGTTCGGGACGGCCCACATCATCAAGACCGCCGAGGTGGCAAGCGAGCTCGGGATCAACACCGTCTGCGGCTTCTTCGGCTCGACCGTGTGGGAGAGCTGGTACATCTGGCCGCCGCAGCGACTCGCCATCTACGAGCAGGGCTGGGAGCTCTTCGTCGAGCGCTGGACGCCGATCCTCGACCGCTTCAAGGAGCTCGGCGTGCGGTTCGCCCACGAGTGCCACCCCACGGAGATCGCCTACAACGTGCACACCGCGCGCGAGGCCGTCACCCGTCTCGGCCGTGACGACTGGGGCTTCAACTTCGACCCGTCGCACATGGTGTGGCAGATGATCGACCCGGTCGTGTTCATCAAGGAGTTCGGCGACCGCATCCTGCACGTCCACGCCAAGGACTGGGAGCTGCAGAAGGACATCCTGCACATCGACGGCGTCACCGGCACCGGCTCGTGGCAGCGCAAGGACCGCGCGGCGCGCTATCGCGTTCCCGGGTGGGGCGACGTCAACTGGCGCCGGATCATCACGGCGCTGCTCGAGGTCGGGTACGACTACGTGCTCTCGTTCGAGCACGAGGACCCCGTGATGTCCGAGGAGGACGGGATCGAGCAGGCGATCGCGCACCTGAAGCCGCTGCTCATCAAGAAGCCGCTGGTGCCCGGCCAGGCGTGGTGGCTGGCGTGACCGCCACCCGGATGCGAGGAGGCAGACCATGACCGAGGAACCGGATGTCGGGTTCGTGACGATGGGCGACGCCCGGGCGGACGTCGAGATCCCCTCGATCGGGATCGGGATGCTCGGGTACGCCTTCATGGGCAAGGCCCATTCGAACGCGCTCAAGAAGATCGCCTACATGACCTGGCCTCCCCCCTTCACGCCGCGGCTCGTCTCGATAGCGGGGCGCAACGAGGACGCCGTCAAGGAGGCGGCGCGCCGCTACGGCTACGAGAAGTGGACCACCAGCTGGGAGGACATCGTCAACGACCCGGATGTTCAGGTGTTCGACAACGGTGGGCCGAACGACGTGCACCTCGAGCCCACGATCGCGGCGGCGAAGGCGGGCAAGCACGTGATCTGCGAGAAGCCGCTCGGGCGCACCGCGGAGGAGAGCTTCGAGATCTGGAAAGGCGTGGCGGCCACGGGCGTGAAGGCGATGACGGCGTTCAACTACCGCTTCTATCCGGCGATCATCCTCGCCAAGCAGATGATCGACGCGGGCGAGCTCGGCGAGATCTACCACTTCCGCGGCCGCTATCACCAGGAGTGGATCATGGATCCGCAGTTCCCCAAGGTCTGGCGGCTGGACAAGAAGGTCGCCGGCTCCGGCGCGCTCGGCGATCTCGGTGCCCACGTGATCGACCAGTCGCGCTACCTGTGCGGCGAGGTCGCTTCGGTCAGTGGGTTGCTGAAGACGTTCATCACCGAGCGTCCGGGGGGCACGGTGGACGTCGACGACGCCTTCCAGGCCACCGTGGAGTTCGAGAACGGCGCCAACGGAACGTACGAGGCGACCCGCTTCGCGGCGGGCCGCAAGAACCAGATGCGCTGGGAGATCAACGGCTCGAAAGGGACGCTCGTCTTCGACGCCGAGCGGCAGAACGAGCTCCTGGTGAACCTGGTCGGCTCCACCCCCGGCGCACATGCACAGGGCTTCCGCACCGTGCTCGTCTCCGAGGCCTACCACCCGTACTGGGAGCATCACTGGCCCCACGGGCACATGATCGGCTGGGAGGACAACTTCGTGCACGAGCTCCTCCACCTGCTCACGTGCATCAAGGAGGACACACCTGTCTCCCCGCGGGCGGCGACGCTGGAAGACGGGTATCGCTGCGCCGAGATCTGTGACGCGATCGTGCGGTCGCACGAGACCGGGCAGCGGCAAAAGCTGGAATACAGAACCCTGTGACGGGCCCGTTCTCCCTGTCCGGGAAGCGGGCCGTCGTCACGGGCGGCTCGAGCGGTATCGGAGCGGCAACCGCGGCGGCCCTGGCCGCCGCGGGCGCCGACGTCGCCATCACCTACCTCGGTGACGAGGCGGACGGCGCGGCCACGGCGGCGGCGATCTCCGGCGCCGGCGGTCGCGCGATGGTCGTCCCGGGGGACATGGCCGACGTCGGGCACGTCGAGGCCTTTGCTGACCGGGTGGTGGCGGCCTGGGGCGGCATCGACATCTGGGTCAACAACGCGGCCCGGCTGCTCGTCAAGCCGTTCCTGGAGACGGACGAGCGCGACTGGCACGACCTGCTCGCGCTCAACCTCCACGGGTACGTGCACGGGTGCCGCGCTGCAATCCGGCAGATGGTGGCGCAGGGCGCCGGCGGACGGGTGATCAACGTCACCTCCGTCGTCGACATCCAGCCGATCGCCGATCTGTCCGTCTACGTGACCGCCAAGGCGGGCGTGCTCGGGCTGACGAAGACGCTGGCCGTGGAGTTCGGGCCGCAGCAGATCACCGTGAACGCGATCTCACCCGGTGCCACGGACACCCCGCTCAACAAGGACGCCTACACCTCCGACGTGCGCCACCGGTACGAGGAGCGGATCCCACTCGGGCGTATCGCCGACCCGGCCGAGATCGCGGAGCCGATCGTCTTCCTGGCCTCACCGGCGGCCCGCTACGTCACCGGTCTCGAACTGGTCGCCGACGGGGGCATCGTCCTCAACGGCAACGTCGGTCACGCCCGCACCGACTAGCAGCCGATCCGGGTTGGGCGTCGGCACGGCGTACTGCGGGGCCCTTCAGCCTGGATCCACCGATTGGCGTGATCGCGGGGCGCCTGCCGGGGTCGTCAGGACGTGCGCGGACAGCGTCGGGCAGGCTGGTTGCCTGTTCGACGGTGTCCGCGCACGGAGCGCACCGCCTGGGTGCAAGCCCTCCACGCCTTTTCGGAGGGCTTGCACCCTGGCGGGAAGCGGCCTGGCGGGCTCGGCAGGATGCACCGCCCGCGCCAATCGGTGGATCCAGGTTCAGGGCCTCGCGAGCAGTGGAAGCCCGACCAGCAATCGGTCATCCGCAACCAGCGAATCCGGCCCTCGTCCCGGGAAGAGCTGCTTGCCAGAGCTGCTTGCCAGGCCCTGAACGGCCCCGCAGCGCGCCCGGCCCACCGCGATATGCCCTGATCCTGGATCCACCGATTGGCGCAGGCGGTGGATCCAGGCCTAGAGGGCGGGCGCCAGATCAGCGGTGCACGAGCGAGGCTGCGATGTCGACCGCCGCGACGACGTCGTCGTCGGGTGGATAGAGCAGCGCCCGCCCGACGACGAGCCCGCGTACGCCGGGGGCGGTGAGCGCCCGGCCCCACCGGGCGTAGGTCTCCTCGGGCGCGGTCGACGGGTCGCCCCCGAGCAGCAGGGTCGGCAGTGTCGTCGCTCGCATTGCCACCGCCATCTCGTCGAGCACAGGGAGCTTCAGCCACGTCCTGCGACTCGAGCGACCGAGGCCTGCGGCGATCGCCATCGATCGCATCACTGCCTCGAGGCCGAGGTCGTTGGTCACCTTGCCGTCCGTACGGCGTGAGATGAAGGGCTCGACCATGGCCACCAGGCCCCGTTCGTTGAGGTCGTCGACCGCCCGCGCCGACTGCTCAAGCGTGGACGCCGTCGCAGGGTCGTCGTAGTCGACGCGTGTCAGCATCTTCCCGCCGTCGAAGCCCATCGCCTCGATCCCAGCGGCGTCGTAGGCCGTGAAGCGGTCGTCGAGCTCGAAGACCGCGCCCTGCAGCCCGCCTCGGTTCATCGACCCGATCACGACCTTGTCCTCGAGCGCGCCCAGCAGCAACAGATCTTCGAGGATGTCGGCGGTGCCGAGCACTCCGTCCACGCCCGGCCGCTCGAGCGCGGCCACGAGCCGCTCGAGCAGCCGGTGCCGGTCGGCCATCGCCGTCGCGTCGCCCCGCACGGCCAGGGCGCCGCGCGCCGGGTGGTCGGCTGCGACGATCAAGACGCGGCCGTCGTCGGCGAGCAGCGGGCGGCGCCGGCGTGCCGCAGCCCGGCGCAGGACGAGGTCGGGATCGCCCGCCCGCAGCGCCGTCAGGCCGGCGAGGTCGGGGGCTGTCACGCGACGACCGCCCCGGCCAGGGCTGCGTCGACCTCGGCGGAGGTCGGCATCGCGCTCGAGCATTCGAGGCGGGAGGCGACGATGGCGCCGGCGACGTTCGCGAAGCGAAGGATGCGCTCGAGCGGCCAGCCGGAGAGCAGGCCGTGGCAGAGGGCGCCGCCGAAGCCGTCGCCCGCGCCGATGCCGTTGACGACCGTCACGGGGAACGGCGGCACCTGGCAGCGCTCGTGACGCGTCGCTCCGAGCACCCCGAGATGTCCCTGCTTGACGATCGCCAGCTCGACGCCGGCCCCGAGCAGTCGTTCGGCCGCTTCGTGCGGGTCGCGCGTGCCGACCGCGACCTCACACTCGTCGAGGTTGCCGACCGCAACGGTCGCGTAGCCGAGGGCCCACTCCACCTGACGGCGGGCTTCGTCCGGGCCGGGCCAGAAGCTCGGGCGGTAGTCGAGATCGAGCACGGTGTGGCCCCTCCGGTCGCGGCGGGTCAGCGCCACCCGATGGGCCTCGAGGCTCGGTTCGGCCGAGAGACCCGTGACCGTGACCCAGAAGACGCCCGCATCCCGGATGGCGGAATCCGGCAGCTCGTCGCGGTGGATCTCCAGATCGGGTGCCTTCGGGTAGCGGTAGAAGGTGATCGGAAAGTCGTCCGGCGGCATGATCGCGCAGAAGGTGACCGGCGTCGGCAGGTGCGGGACCGCCGTGACATAGGAGTCGTCGACGCCGAGCTCGGCCAGGGCAGCATGCACGTAGCGGCCGAACGCGTCCTCCCCGGTCCTCGTGATCACGGCGGCGCGGCGTCCGTGGCGCGCCGCCGCGACGGCAACGTTGGTGGCGCTGCCGCCGAGGAACCGCCCGAAGTGCGTGACCTCCTCGAGCGGGACACCGAGGTCGAGCGGGTAGATGTCGACCCCCACCCGGCCCATCGTGAGGACGTCGAACGTCACTGCGAGGCGCTGATGCCGCCGTCCAGCGTCAGGATCTGCCCGGTCATGAAGTCGGAACCCGGTCCGGAGAGGTAGACGGCGAGGGAGGCCACCTCGTCCGGCTCACAGACACGACCGAGCGGAATCCGGGCCACCAGCGGATCATAGAACGAGGGATCGTCGAGGTACTTCCGTACGAGCTCGGTACGGGTGAAGGTGGGCGAGATCGCGTTCACGGTGATGCCGAGGGTGCCCCACTCGCTGGCGAGCTGCTTGACGAGCAGGTTGAGCCCGCCCTTGCTCGCGCAGTAGGAGGCGTAGCCACGGCCACGCAGCCCAAGCTCCCCGCGCAGCGAGCTCAGGTGCACGTGCTTGCCGCCTCCCCGCTCCACCTGCACGCCGGCCACCGCCTGCGAGAGGAAGAACGCCGACTTCAGGTTGAGCGCGAGGATGTGATCCCAGTCCTCTTCGCGGTACTCGAGCGCGGGTGCCTCGATGTGGCCGCCGACGCAGTTGACCAGCACGTCCAGGCGACCATGGCGCTCGACGATCCCCCCGACTGCCGGGGCGATCGCGGCCGTCTCCAACGGATCGAGGGCGAGCGCCTCGGCCTTGCCGCCCGCCGAGGTGATGGCGCCCGCCACGGCGCCCGCGGAGGACGCGTCGCGTGACGCGACGACGACAGTCGCGCCATGGGCAGCGAGCGCCTCACAGACGGCGGTGCCGATGCCGCCGGCCCCACCGGGAACGAGTGCGACGCGGCCGTCGAGCCGGAACCGCTGCCGGTGTGCCTCGAGATCCGCCATCCTCCACCCCTTCCTGGACAGGTACGAGATAATCGATTATAACGCCCTCGACCCACGAGGAAAGAGAGCCCCCATGAGCACGGAGCAGCATGCCATCCTCGGCACCCGGTTCGGCGACGAGGCGTTCCCCATCGAGTGGTCGGAGGGCGAGCGCGAGCTCCTGTGGATTCTCGACGACCTCCACATCCCGAACCCCGTCTCGCCGCTGTTCTTCGACATCGGCGGCTGGTGGCTGACGTGCGACCACATGTTCCGCCGTTTCGGCACGCCGTTCGCCGCCGATTGGCTCGCCAAGAACGTCAACGGCTACGTCTACCACGCTGCCGTCGGCGCGGATGCCGCGGTGCAGGTCGAGTCGACCGAGTACCAGGCGCGCTACGTGCCACGCGTGCCTCGCGGCGAGTGGCCCGACCAGATCGGCGCCTATCTCGGCTTCGTGCTCCCCCACTATGCGGAGAACTTCTACGACTGGTGGCGCGACCGCCTGCGCCCGGAGATCGAACGGAACTTCGCCATCCTCGACCAGGCCCTTGCGCGCGAGCCCTCCCTGCTCGAGCTGTCCGTGCTGCTCGAGGACGCGATCGACATCCACGACCGCCACTGGAAGATCCACTGGATGCTCAACTTCGCGCAGTTCTCGGCCACGATCGGCCTCAACGCGACGATCGCCGAGGTCGTGGGAGAGGTCGACCCCGCGCTCGTGGGGCGGCTGCAGAGCTCGACCGACGACCGGAACTGGGACTCGATCCGCGCCCTGTGGGTGATGAAGGAGGAGATCAAGGTCGACGGCGAGCTGCGATCGGCCTTCAGCGGGGAGACCGCCGCCCAGGTGCTGCGCGCGCTGGCGGGGTCTGACCGCGGCCGGCGCTTTCTCGCCGAGCACCTCGACCCCTACCGCGCGGAGTTCGGCGCCAAGACGATCTGGTCGCACGAGTTCGTCTACCCGACCTGGCGCGAGAACCCGGCGCCCGCGCTCGAAGCGGTTCGCGGATACCTCGAGACCGACTACGACTACCCCGCCACGCTCGCCGCGGTCGAGCAGGATCTGGCCTCGGCCGGTGAGGAGCTCCTCTCCGGCGTCGCGGCCGGCGAGGGGCGCGAGCGCCTGGAGCGGGCACTCTCGCTCGCCCAGCGCATGAACCCGCTCACGCCCGACCACCACTTCTACATCGACCAGGGCACCAACGCGTACCTGCGGCTGGTGGCGGTCGCCATCGGCCGCAGGCTGGTCGAGGCCGGGGCTCTCGACGACCCGGAAGACGTGATCTTCCTGCGCTACAACGAGGTCAGGGTGCTGATGGCCGACCAGTCGGCGTTCCCCGCACGCGACCTCGTCGGTGACCGGCGGGACGACCGCGAGCGGAGCTTTGCGCTGCGGCCACCGGAGTGGATCGGCACCGCCACCGAGGCCCAGCTCGCCTTCCCCTACTACACGCTGTGGGGCTTCCCGGAGAAGTTCCACCGTCCGCGCCCCGAGCGCAGCGACCTCATCGAGGGGCTCGCCGGCTCGCCCGGAGTCGTCGAAGGAATCGCGCGGTGCGTCTCGTCACTGGACGAGTTCGACCAGGTGCAGCCGGGGGAGATCCTCGTCTGCCGGATGACGAACCCGGCGTGGGTGGTGCTGTTCACCAAGATCGGCGGTCTGGTCACGGACGCCGGCGGTGTGGCCTCCCACTCCGCGGTGGTCGCCCGCGAGTTCGGGCTCCCCGCGGTCGTCGGCACGTCGATCGCGACGGAGCGTATCGCCACCGGCGACCGTGTCCGGGTCAACGGGACCACCGGCACCGTCGAGCTGTTCGGACCTGCAGCCACATGAGGGCGCCCCGGCTGCTGCTCCGCGAGCACGTCAAGGAGGTGATCCTGGAGCGCATCCTGAGCGGCGAGTATGCGGCCGGTGAACGGCTCGTTGAGACCCGGCTCGCGCGGGAGTTCGAGACGAGTCAGGTGCCGGTCCGCGAGGCGCTCCGCGACCTCGAGATGCTCCGCTTCGTGGAGTCGGAGCCGTTTCGGGGTGCGCGGGTGCGCGAGGTGTCGCGGGAGGAGTTGCTCGAGATCTTCCCGGTGCGCTCGGCGCTCGAGGAGATCGCCGTCCGGGAGACGGCCCGTCGCCCCGGCGCCTGGCTGCAGACACTCGAGGCCTCCTACCAGGCGATGGTGGAGGCGGCCGCCGCCGGCGACGTGCACGACCAGGTGCAGGCGGACGTTGCCTTCCACGCGGCGATCGTCGACAGTTGCGGCAACTCGATCCTCCGCGACGTGTGGCGCTCGCTCCGCATCGAGGCACGCACCCTCGTCACAGTGCTTCACGCCGGGATCGAACTCGACCGTGTCGTGGCCATCCACCTGCCGATCCTGGAGGCGCTTCGCGACCACGACGGCGAACTCGCCGCCCGAGCGCTGACCGACCACTTCCTGTTCCTGTACCGCCACCTCGAGGAGCCCCGCTCATGACCCGTCTCGTCGACCTCTCGATGCCCGTCCATCCCGGGATGCTGACCTTTCCCCGAGTTCCGCCCCCCGACATACGAATCCACGAGACGTGGGAGGAGTTCGCCGAGAGGATCGGCGCCGCAGAGCACGGCGCCACGTGGCTCACCGCGAGCTACATGATCTCCCAGAACGACCACGTCGGCACCCACGTCGACGCCGTCAAGCACCTGCGTGGCCCGGATGCGCCGGGTGTGGAAGGCATCCCACTCGAGTACTGCTACTCCGACGGGGTGTGCCTCGACTTCCGGCACAAGCCGAGCGGCTCTCGCATCTTCCCGGACGAGATCGACGAGGCGCTCGCCAAGATCGGCTACACCCTCAAGGAACGCGACATCGTGCTCCTCCACACGGGTGCCGGCGCCTACCAGGACGAGGAGCGCTATCGCACCGACCACTGCGGGATGACCGCCGAGGCGACCCGGCACCTGATCGCCCAGGGCGTGCGGTTGATGGGGATCGACGCCATCACCTTCGACCCGCCCGTGTGGGCGATGTTCGAGGAGAAGCACTTCTGGGAGGCCCACCTGGTGATGATGGACGAGGACTACTGGCACCTGGAGAACATGACGAACCTCGATCAGCTACCGGGGCACGGGTTCAAGCTCTCGGTGTTCCCGATCAAGTGGCTCGGCACCACGGCCGCGCCGGTCCGCGCCGTCGCCATCCTCGATGACTGAGCCGATCGTCTGGCTCGACGAGCCCGAGTGCCGCGACGTCCGGGTCGCGGGCGGGAAGGGCGCGAGCCTCGCGGCAATGACCGCGGCCGGCCTGCGCGTGCCGCACGGGTTCGTGGTCACGGCCGGCGTCCTCCGCCGCTCCGTCGACGAGGGCGCGCTCGGGGTGGCGGCGGCTGCGGCCGACCCGGCTCGCGCGCAGGGACTCGTGTGCATCGCAACGCCCCCGGTCCAGGAGATCACCGCCGCGTATGGCCGGCTCGGCGGCGGCCCGGTGGCGGTGCGCTCGTCGGCGTGCGCGGAGGACTCCGACGAGGCGAGCTTCGCCGGCCAGCAGGAGACGTACCTGGAGGTCAGCGGCGCCGCGGACGTCTGCGCCCGCGTCGTCGACTGCTGGGCCTCCTTCTTCAGCGAGCGCGCGCTCTTCTACCGGTCGCAGAAGGGCTCGCTCGAGGATCTGGAGATGGCCGTCGTCGTGCAACGCATGGTGCCGGCCCGCAAGGCCGGCGTGCTCTTCACGGTCGACCCCGTCAGCCGCCGCCGAGACCGGATGCTCGTGGAGGCCGTGTTCGGCCTCGGCGAGCAGGTCGTCGGAGGCGAGGTGACGCCAGACCACTACATCGTCGACCGCGCCGGCACGACCAAGACCGAGCGCCTGACGCACGGCGGCGTCTTGACGAGGGAGGAGCTGGTCGAGCTGGCCGGCCTCGGCGTGGCCCTCGAGCAGCACTTCCGCTCACCCCAGGATGTGGAATGGGCGATCGACGCGGAAGGGGCGGTCGTCCTGCTTCAGTCACGGCCGGTGACCACGCTGTGATCGCGCTCGCTCGAGCCTGGATCGACCCCTACTGGAACGCGGAGCACCTCCGCCGCACGCTCGACTGGCTGCTCGTGCTCGCTCCGGACGCCGGGGAAGCCCTCCGGCTCGCGGCGCTGACACACGACATGGAGCGGCACTTCCCGGGCGGGCCGACCCAGGATCTCACGCTTCCGGCGGGCGACGATCTCGCCTACCGTGATGCTCACTCCCGCCGCTCCGCCGAGATCGTCGGCGCGTGGCTGCTGGAGCAGGGCGCGGTCGACACCCTCCGCACAGAGGTCGAGCGGCTGATCCTGTTGCACGAGACCGGAGGCTGCGCGGACGCCGACCTGCTGCAAGCCGCCGACTCCATCTCCTTCCTCGAGATCAACGTCGACGTCCCTTACACGTGGTACCGGGAGGGTCGCTGCGACCTCGAGCGCGCTCGCGCGCAGCACCGCTGGATGTTCGACCGCATCCGCCACGAGCCGGCGCGGCACCACGCACGCACCTACCTCGATCAGGCGCTCGCGCAGGGCGGAGAGTGACCGCGCTCGCACCGGAGGCGCTGTGGCTGTCGCCCCGCACGCTGGAGGAGGCGCTGGCGGCGCGCTCCGAGCGGGGCGAGGACGCCACCGTCGTCGCGGGCGGCACCTTCGTCTCGATCCTGCTCAACCAGCGGTTGGGAGTACCCGAGTGCTTTCTCTCTCTGCGAGACGTGGCCGGCCTCTCGGCGATCGCAGAGGACGGTACGGATCTCGTGCTCGGCGCCATGGCCACGCACCGCGATGTCGAGCGCTCGCCGCTCGTGGCGGTTTCGTGCCCACCCCTGCTTCAGGCTTTCTCCGTGGTCGCGACGCCGCGCATCCGCAACCAGGCGACGGTCGGTGGCGTCGTTGCGCACGCCGACTACGCCTCGGACCCGCCGACGATGCTGACCGCGGTCGGCGCGAGCGCGGCCCTGCGAAGCACGCGCGGAACGCGGCGAGTGCCCCTGCACGAGCTCGTCGTCGGTGCGTACGCGACTGTGCTCGAGCCCGACGAGCTGCTCACCGAGATCCGGGTTCCACTTCAGGATGTGCGCGGCGTCTATCGCAAGTTCCGCACGCGTTCCCACGAGGACCTGCCCTGCGTCGGGGTGGCCGCAGTCGTCGCCGGCGGGGAGCTCCGCGTGGTGGTCGGCGCCGCCTGCACCCGCCCAGCCTGGTTCCCGGAGCTCTGCCGTCTCGACGACCCTGGCGCGATCGCCGACGGGTACGCAGCTGCGATCGACACCGTCGACGACATTCGCGGCTCGGCGGCCTACCGCCGACGCATCGTGGCGGTCGAGGTGCGGCGGGCTCTCGAGGATCTCCGGCGAGACGGGATCTGGCCGTGAGCCGCGACGTCGTCACGGGAGGTGCGCGGTACGCGGTCGACGTCGAGCTGCCGGAAATGCTGCACGCGCACATCGTGCGCTCGCCGTACGCGCACGCACGCATCGTCGGGTTCGATGCGAGCGCCGTTCCAGGGGACGTCGTCGTCCTCGGCCCGGACGATGTCCGTGATCTGCCGCTCTACGGCTGCCAGATCGCCGACCAGAGCGTCCTCGCCGGCGACCGTGCGCGTCACGTCGGCGATCCGGTCGCTGCCGTGGCGGCAGCGACCCCGGGTGCCGCCGCGGCCGCAGCGGACCTCATCGCGATCGAGTACGAGGAGATCCCGGCGGTGTTCGATGCAGTCGCCGCGGCCGCCGGCGGCGCAGTGCTCGTCCACGACGCCCACCACATCTCGGGCAACCAGGCTGCCTACTTCGGCATGCGACCGCAGGCGGGGAGCAACACCTGCCACGTGTTCAGCCTGCGCACGGGCGACGTGGCCGCTGCGCTCGCAGCAGCGGACGTCGTCGTGGAGGGAACGTTCCGCACGCCGGCCGCTCAGCACGTCGCGATGGAGCCCCACGCCGCGGTCGCACGTTGGCAGGGAGGCCGGCTCGAGGTCTGGACCGGCACGCAGACCCCGTTCAATGTCCGCTCCGACCTGGCCCATGTCTTCGGTCTCGAGGAGACGGGGGTTCGGGTGGTCGTGCCGCCGATGGGCGGCGCCTTCGGTTCGAAGGCCTTCGTGCGGGTGGAGGCGATCGCGGCGGCGCTGGCGCGCAAGGCCGGTCGCCCGGTGAAGGTCGTGGTGCCTCGTGTCGACGAGTGGGTCACCCTCAACCGCCACCCGGCGACCGCGACGGTGGCGATCGGGGCGACCGCAGACGGAACGATCGTCGCCAAGAGGGCCCAGGTGTGGCTCGACACCGGCGCCTACGCCGATTGCGGCCCCGGTGTGGCGCAGAAAGTCGGCTACACCGTCGTCGGGCCCTACCGCATCCCCAACGTCGAGGTTGACGCGCGCTGCGTGTACACGAACCATCCGCCGAACGGGGCCTTCCGCGGGTACGGCGCGACGCAGGCCGTATGGGCGTCCGAGCGGCTCATGGACCGTCTCGCCGACCGGCTCGGCATCGATCCCCTCGAGCTACGGCGCCGCAACCTGCTTCGCGACGGCGACGTCTTCGCGACCGGCGAGACGATGCACGACGTGCATTTCGAGGAGTGCCTCGACGCCGCAGCCCACGCCGTCGGCTGGCACGAAGATCGACGCGGCAAGGGGCTCTGCGTGCTGTTGAAGGGGATGCAGACGCCGAGCCGCGCCTCGATCGCCCTGGAAGCGGTGGACGGCGGGTACCGGATCCTCTGCGCGACGACGGAGATGGGGCAGGGCGCGCGCACCGCGATTCGCACGATGGCCGCCGACCTGCTCGGCGTCGACCTGTCGGTTGTCTCCTTCCCCGATCCCGACACCGACACGGTCCCGTACGACACGAGAACGACCTCGAGCCGCTCCACGCACATGATGGGGCGCGCGCTGGCGGCGGCCGTCGCGGATCTCCGCGCCGGTGACGGCACGCGCGGCCTCGGCGAGATCGAAGACGACGGTGGGCTCGACGCCTTCACCGGCCAGGGAGTCGCGTCGTCCCACTGGCACCAGGGCGCCGCAGCGGCCAGGGTCGAGGTGGACGGCGAGACCGGCGTCGTGAGCGTCGCCCACGTGCACGCCGCCGTCTATGCCGGCGTGGTCGTCAACCGGCCAGGGGGTGAGCTGCAGAACGAGGGATCGCTGGTCATGGGGCTCGGCAGCGCGCTCTTCGAGGAGGTCGCCTATGTGGAGGGCCAGGTGGTGAACGCGAGCCTGTCCGACTACGAGATCCCCTCGCTCACCGACCTCCCGCTCCTCACACACGAACTGCTCGAACGCGAAGGCGCCGAGGTGCACGGCCTCGGGGAGACAGCGCTGCCCCCCGTGCCGGCTGCCATCGGGAACGCCCTCTTCTCGCTCGGCATCGACGTCGACACGCTGCCGCTGACACCCGAGCGGGTGCTCGCGGCGATCGACGAAGCCCGGGAGGCCGGCCGGTGGAGCTGAGCTTCACGCTGAACGGCGCCCCCACCACGGCCGTGGCCGCCCCGGAAGAGCCGATCCTGGCGGTGCTGCGCCGGCTGGGCTGCTCCAGCGTGCGGGAGACGTGTGGGATCGGTGTCTGCGGGGCCTGCACGATCATCGTCGACGGCCGCACGATCTCGGGCTGCCTGCTGCTCGCCCCGCTCGCCGAGGGCTCGGCAATCGTCACCGCCGAGGGCCTGGACGGCGATCCGGTCGTCACCGCCTTCGAGGAAGCCCACGCCTACCAGTGCGGTTGGTGTACACCCGGATTCGCACTCACGGTTCGCAATCTGCTCGACGAGAACCCCGCTCCCACGCGGGAGGAGACGATCAGCGCCTTGTCCGGGAACCTCTGCCGCTGCGGCTCGTATCTGAAGATCCTCGACGCCGTCCGGCGTGCCGCCGCACCGGAAGCGTGATCCCGCAACCCGCCGGCGCGACAGGTGATTGAATCGCACCGTGGAGGTTGCACCCGGCATCCATCGCATCGAAAGCGTCCTCGGCCCGCGCCCGTTCTCGCAGTACGTGCTCCGGGGTGAGCGCACGCTGCTCGTGGACACCGGTGTCTCCGCGACGCCCGACGACGTGATCATCCCCTTCTTGCGTGCCGCGGGTCTCGAGCCGGACCTCGTGCTCGTCTCGCACGCCGACGTCGACCACTTCGGGGGCAACTGCCGCCATCCTGCGCTCATTTCCGCAGGCGCTGGTTCTGGCACACGTGCTCGACGTGCCGTGGATCGAGAGCGCAGACCGGATCCTCCGCGAACGCTACGGCTGGTACGAAGCGCACGGGCTGGCCTACCCGCCGGACGTGTTCGACTGGCTCCGGGACGCGATGGGGGTGGACACGCCGGTGGACATCCGCGTCCGCGGCGGTGAGCAGATCCGACTCGGTGCCGAGCTCGTCGTCGACGTACTCCACCTGCCCGGCCATACGGACGGGCACCTCGGCCTCTGGGAACCACGATCGCGCACGGCGATCGTGATGGACGCGGTGATGGCAGGCGGGTTGCTCGACACCGAGGGAAACGTCGTCCATCCTCCTCCGTACTTCGACATCGACGCCTACCTGGGGTCGGTGCGGACACTGCAGGCGCTTGCTCCCGCGCGGCTTCTCACCGCGCACTACGACGTGATCGAGGGCGATGCGGTCAAGCGCTTTCTCGAGGACACGGCCGCGTTCGTGGAGGATGCGGGCGCAGTCGTGGCGTCGGCCCTCGCGGAACGGGGCACGGTGACGCTGGCTGACGTCCTCGCCGCCGGGGATGCGGCGTTGGGACCGTTCACGTCGATGCCGAACGAGCTGGCCGGGTCGCTGCGCGCGCACCTGCGCGCACTTGTCCGCTCGGGCGCGGCGCGAGAGGATGAAGCAGGACTCACCTGGCACGCAAACAACGCACAAGGAGGTATGTGATGGAACTCGGGATGATCAGCTCGACCTGGCTCGACACCAAGATCGGGCGCCTGGACGGGATCCGCCAGGCGAAGGCGATCGGCTTCGACACGTATGACGTGTTCGAGGACCCGCTCGACCTGACGGACGCGGACCGGGCCGAGATCAAGGCCACGTCCGAAGAGGTCGGCCTGCCGATCCGCTCGGTCGTGTGTGTGGCCTTCGGCCTCGTGGACTTCAATCCGTCCGTGCAGCGCTTCACCCTCGACCGCATCAAGGCCTACGTCGACCAGGGCGCGTTCCTCGGCGCGCGCAACGTTCTGCTCGTCGTCGGCGAGTACTACTGGGACAACGAGGTGTTCCCCGGCGAGGCGATCTGGGACATGGCCAAGGCCGCCGTCAAGAGCGCGGGCGAGTACGCGCAGGCGAAGGGCCTCGAGATCGTGCTGGAGCTGGAGCCGTTCGAGACGGCGCTGCTCAAGGACGTCGACGAGCTCGCCCGGTTCGTCCGGGAGATCGACCACCCCGCCGTGCGTGCCAACGCTGACATCTCGCACCTGCATCTGGCGGGCGCCTCCTTCGACGACGTGGCCAAGTTGCAGGGCCTGATCGGGCATATCCACCTCTCCGACTGCGACGGCAAGGTGCACGGCGACCTGCCCGCCGGCATGGGTGCGACCCCGATCAAGGAGTACCTGGCCGCGATCCGGGACACCGGGTACGACGGCACGGTGTCGATCGAGCTCGAGTACTCCCCCGATCCCGACAAGATCGTGGAGTGGACGCAGCGCGCCTACGACGGGACGGCCGCGATCATGCGCGAGCTCGGCGTTCGCGCGTGACGCGAGCCATGGCAGACATCGACCTCCAGATCACTGCGCCGCTTCCGACCCGCACGGACTTCGCTATCGGCGTGATCGGCGCCGGCTTCATCGTGCGGGACATCCAGCTGCCGGCCTACGCCGAGGCGGGATTCCGGACGGTGGCGATCGCCTCTCGCACACCTGCAAACGCGCGCGCGACGGCGGAGCAGAACGGGATCGGCAGGGTGTACGACACGTGGCAGGAACTGCTCGACGACCCCGAGGTGGAGATCGTCGATGTTGCCTACCCGCCGGACCAGCAGCTCGAGATCATCCGTGCGGCCTGCGCACGGCCGCACCTCAAGGGCATCCTGGCGCAGAAGCCGATCGCTGCGACGCTCACCGACGCGATCGAGATCGAGCGGGTCTGCAGGGAGTCCGGCAAGGTGCTCGCCGTCAACCAGAACATGCGCTACGACCAGTCGATGCGGGCGCTGCACACGCTGCTGGCCGGCGGGCACCTGGGAACGCCCGTCGTCGGGCAGATCGTGATGAACGCACGCCCGCACTGGCAGGAGTTCATCCGGGACTACGGGCGGATCGCCATCCTCAACATGTCGATCCACCACCTCGACGTGTTCCGCTTCCAGTTCGGCGATCCGAAGGCGATCATGTGCTCGGTTCGTAGCGATCCGAGTTGGGACTTCCCTCACGCCGACGGCATGGCGTTTTACGTTCTCGAGTACGACAGCGGACTGCGTTGTGTGGGCTCTGATGGGTGCTTCTCATGGGCCGACGGTCGGATCGAATGGCGCGTTGAGGGCACAGACGGTATCGCCAAAGGCACGATCGGCTGGCCCGACTACCCCGCAGGCAGCCCGTCGACCATCGACTATCACCTGCGCTCGGAAGGCGAGACCTGGCATCGGCCCCGCTGGGATGCCCGCTGGTTCCCACACGCGTTCTCGGGGACGATGGCTCAGGTGATGGAGGCGATCGAGAACGGGACCGAGCCCCCGGTCTCGGGCCGGGACAACCTCCACACGATGGCGCTGGTGGAGGCCGCCTACCGCTCGGTCGAAGAGCGCCGGACCGTCGAGCTCGCGGAGATCCTCACCGAGTTCTCGATCGCATGAGCGCAGCCGCGTTCCGGCTCGACGGCCGCGTCGCGCTCGTCACCGGCGCCGGAGGTGGCCTCGGCGAAGGCTTGTGCAGCGCGCTCGCGGAGGCCGGCGCGGCGATCGCCTGCGTCGATCTCATCGAGGAGCGGAGCGAGGCCCGCGCGGCGCAGGTTCGCGCGGCCGGTGGCCGGGCCGTGGCGATAACCGCCGATGTTGCGAACGGCGCGTCGGTCGCGGCGATGGCAGGCCGGGCGGTTAGCGAGCTCGGCCGCATCGACATCCTCGTGAACAACGCCGGGATCTATCCCTCCCGGCCCTGGACCGAGGTCGACGAGGCGGAGTGGGACGCGGTTCAGAGCGTGAACGTGAAGGGCTACTTCCTCTGTGCCCGCGCCTGTCACGAGGCGCTCCGGGCGAGTGGGGCCGGCCGCATCGTCAACATCGCCTCGATCACCCTGTCCGGCGGCTGGTCCGACCTCCTCGCGTACGTCACCTCGAAGGGTGGGGTGCTCGGGTTCACGCGAGCACTCGCGCGCGAGGTCGGTACCGAGGGCATCACCGTCAACTGCATCGCTCCGGGCGCCTTTCCGACGGACGCCGAGAAGATCCATCCCGATCCGGAGGGGTACACGCGGCGCATCCTCGAGAGCCAGGCGCTGAAGCGCCGGGGCCGGCCGGAGGAGGTCGGATATCTCGCCGCGTTCCTGGCGAGCGACGCCGCCGCGTTCATCACGGGGCAGATGATCAACATCGACGGCGGCTGGGTGATGCACTGATGCCCGATCTGTACGGGCGCTCCTGGTCACGCAGCGACCTGGCAGGGCGCGTGGGCCGGCTCGAACAGGTGGCTGGCGTGCGATTGGTGACCCTGGGCGACGGAGGAGGTCGTGGTGTGCGACTCCTCGAGTTCCGCACGGGGACGGGCTTCGCGTTCGACGTGGTCGTCGACCGGGCCTTCGACATCGGCCGCTGTGAGCTGCGCGGGCTTCCTCTTGCGTGGCTGTCCGGGGTCGGCGCTGAGGGGCCGTGGTACGCAGAGCAGGGTGGTCTCGGGTTCTTTCGTACGTTCGGGGGCGGACTTCTCACCACCTGCGGGATCGAGCATGCGCTGTTCATGGCCGAGGACTCCGCGGAGCAGTACCACTACCCGCCGAAGCAGCGTGAGATGTTCGGTCTGCACGGCCGGATCTCCAACCGTCCGGCGCGGCTGGCCGGGTACGGCGAGACCTGGGAGGGCGATCGGTGCGTGCTGTGGGCCGAGGGTGTGACGCAGGTGGCCGCGGTGTTCGGTGAGCAGCTGGAAGTCCGCCGCCGCGTGGAGGCGGTCGTCGGGGAGTCGCGTCTCAGGATCACCGACGTGGTCGAGAACGTCGGCCACGACCCGACGCCGCACATGCTCCTGTACCACGTCAACGCGGGCTTCCCGGTCGTAGACGAGGGCTCTGAGATCCTGGTGGCCGCGACGGGTGTCGCGGCGCGGGGCGACCATGCCGTCGAGGGCTATCGACGGCTGGCGGCCCCGGCGCCGGCCGTGGTCGAGCAGGTCTTCGAGCATGAGCTCGGCGGCGAGCCTGATGGGCGCGTCCCGGCCGCCATCGTCAACGATCGGCTCGCGGTTGGCCTCTACGAGATCTTCGACAAGCGGCAGCTCCCGCATCACTTCGTGTGGCGCATGCTCGGCGAGGGCACATACGTGGTGGGGATCGAGCCGTCCACGAACCGCACCGGCGGGCGCCTCGACGCACGCGAACGCGGAGAGCTGATCGTGCTCCAGCACGGCGAGACCCGGACGTACGAGTTGGAGCTTGGCGCTCTGGACGGGGCGGACGAGCTCGAGGGCTTCAGGCGACGTGTGGCCGCCGCGGGAGGGTCGACCGACTCGTGCGGCACCTCGTGACGCTCGACCTGGAACTCCCTTTGGTGTTGTGGGTGCCGCACGGGCGCACCTCACACTCCGCTCATCGCCCAGGCTTTGCTACCCTCCTTCGGCCCGCCGCGGTGGGCGTCGTTCTATGCCGAACATCAAGCAACAAGAGAAGCGCGTCAAGATCGCAAGCCGCCAGCGGCTCGAGAACCTGCGCTACCGCTCGACGATCAAGACTCTGACGCGGCGCCTGGAGACGGCCGCCGGCGACGGCGACACCGAGGCGGTGGCCTCGGAGTTCCGTTCACTCGTGCAGACGATCGATCGCGCGGCTGCCCGCGGGGCGATCCACAAGAACACCGCCGCCCGCAAGAAGTCGCAGGCCGCACGCCTCGCGGCGCAGTAGCCGCGGCTTATCCGCGGCGGCCCTGGTCCGAGGCGTCCGCGAGGGCCCGGGCGAGCTCGAGTTCCGGTGTCATCCTGCTTCCTCCCTTGAGCGCGTGGTCGAGCGCGGCGATGCGCACGAGGGCCGTATCGAGCTCCGCAGCATTGAAGTTCCGGGCATGCTCGTACGCGCGTTGCGCCTGGAACTCGAAACGCACGCCGAGCGACTTCATCGCCTCCTTGATCGGGACGCGCGCTTCGTCGAGCCGCCTGGCCTGGCGCACCGTGGTGGCGTGACGGGCCAGCTGGTTGGCGATCATCGGCACGGTGGCCGCGGCCGGCCGGCCGGAGCGCTCGAGCAGCGCCTCCGATGCCGCGAGCGCACGCCCCGCCTCGCGGTTCCCCCAGGCGTCGGAGATCGAGTACAGCGGGGTGTCGAACGACGCGGCCACGAGCTGCTCGACCTCGGCCTGTCCCACCGGTTCGTCGCCTGCCCAGGTCGCGATCTTCTCGATCTCGCCCGCGAGTGCGTGCAGGTCGTCGCCCACGAGGTGCACGAGGGCCGTGCAGGCGTCGGGCTCCGCGCGCACACCCTGAGCGCGGAACCGCTCGGCCACCCATTGCTGCAACCCGCGCTTGGCCACCTCGAACAGCAACAGGTCACCCAGCTTCCCGGCAGCCTTGGCCACGGGGGCGTCCTTCTTGACCGCCGTGCCGACGAGCGCGAGAACCGTGTCGGGCGCGGGTGACTTGAGGTAGGCCACGACCTCGTCCACGTCTCCCGTCTTCCATCCGCCGCGCAGCTGCCCGTCGCTGTTCGGCCGGCCGTCGATGTCACTGACGACGACGAGGCGGCGCCCACCGAACAGCGTTCCCATGTTGCAGAGCGCGACCGACATCGGCCCCGTTGACCTCCGCTGCCGAGACTCGCTCGACGGCGCTCTCGTCGAAGTGGCGCCGCAGCCGTTCGAGCGCACTCTCGATCTTGGGGCGGTCGCTCCCCGAGATCAGATACACGGGCTTGAGGTCGACGTCCGCCATCGACCGAGCGTACCTCGTGCCACTCAACGCTGAGTTGTGACCGTGAACGACCGGCTGTCCACGGTTTCCACGGTCACCTGCCCGTCCAGGTCGGTCCGGTAGAGCCGCAGTCCGGGGCTGGCCTGTAGCGCCTCGACCGTCTGCTTCGTCGGGTGGCCGTAGTCGTTGCCGAGACCGACGGAGATCACCGCGACCCGCGGTCGCAGAAAGCTGAGGATGCGCGCGAGTCCACCGTCCGCCGATCCGTGATGCGCCACCTTCAGCGCCTCGACCGGGCGTTGGCGGAGCCGTTCGGTGACGTTCGACTCGGCATCGGCCGTGAGCAGGAGGTCGAAGGACTTGTACGTGGCCAGGATGACCACAGCGGAGTCGTTCGGGTCACGACCCGGCGGCGGGTCGCCGTCGGGCCAGAGCACCCGGAGGTGGAGGCCGCCGATGGCGTACCGATCGCCGGCGCGCGCCAGCCGGACGGGGACGGAGTGCTCGCGAGCGGCACGCAGCGCAGCATCCTCGTCGTGTGAGGCTGCCGGGATGCCGGGATCGAGAACCTCGCCGACCTCCAGCGATCGGAGTACATCCGCGGCGCCTCCGATGTGGTCGCGCTGGGGGTGGGTGAGGACGAGCGCGGTGAGCCGCCGGACTCCGAGGCGGCGTAGTTGGGAGGCCACGCGGGCTTCGGGAGGGCCTTGGTCGACGAGGATGGCCCCTTCCGGAACCTCGAGGAGCGTGCCGTCCCCCTGGCCCACGTCGAGGAAGGTGACCCTCAACCCTTGCGGTGGCTCGCGTGCGGTGTGCTCCCTGAACACGAGTAGCGCCACCAACCCGAGGGCGACACATCCTGCCAGGGCCGGTAGGAGGCGACGGCGCCGGTACACCGGAAGTCGCCAAAGCGAGACGCCGAGAGCGAGGACGACCGCCACGCCAACGAGCGCCAACCCCGAATGAATCTGGGCGTGTGGCAGCGCCGCGAAGAACCGCGCGCACCAGGCGATCCACGACGCCGCGCAGCCGGCGAGCCAGGACAGTGTCGCGGCCGCCGCCGGTGAGAACGGGTCGCACACGGCTGCCGCCAAACCGAGCGCGAGGACGAGAGGCATGGCAGGCTCTGCGGCGAGGTTGGCAGGGACGGTCCAGGTGGGAACGACCCCGAAATGGATCCACACGATCGGGGCGGTGACGATTCCGCAGGCTGCAGCCACGGAGAGCCCTGCACCAAGCGTGAGGGGCAGCGGGTACCCCTCGAGGCGGGCTTGCCAGCGCCGGGCGAGCAGGAGGATGGCGGCGACCGCGGCAAAGGAGAGCTGGAACCCCGGCTCGAGCACCGTGGCCGGGTTCCACGCCAGGAGCGCCAGGGCGCCGAGCGCCATGAAGTGCCACGCCTGACGGGCCGCACCGGTGCTCCAGGCCAGGCAGACCAGCAGGCCAGCCACCGTCGCGCGAACAACGGACGGCTGCCAGCCGACCGCCAAGGCGTAGGCGAGAACCGCGAGCGCCGCCAGCGGCTGTGCGCCGAGGCGTCCGATCAGCAGCAGCCGCGCCACCCCGACCACGCCGCCCACGATGAGCGCGACGTTCTGGCCGGAGACCGCGGTCAGATGCGCCAGTCCGGAGGCGCGGAACGCGTCGCGCAAACCGCCGGGAAGAGCGTCGTCGTCGCCGAGCACGATCCCCTGGAGCAGCGCCCTGCGCTCTCCGTCCGTCCCTCTCGCGAGAGCCTGCGCGATGCGCGCGCGAAGCCGGTCGGCGGCGCCTCCGATCCCACCCCGCCGGCCGACGATCTGCCATTCGCCGGCCCGCAGGACGACGTGGATCCCCTTGTGGGCCAACCAGGCGCGCTCGTCGAATCCGGTCTCGGGCCCACGCGGTTCGACCGGCCACGCCCGCGCAAGCTGCAGGATGGCGCCGCGGGGCGGGCTCCGACCCGCCGGGAGCTGCAGCAGCACAGGCTCGGCGAACTGCGCTCCTGCGTACGCGCGGGTCACCGCTTCCACGCGTACCGAGAACCGGGTGGCGCGCGGATTGCCCGTCACGGTGACGACCGCCCGTTCGGGGACGCCGAGACGCGATGCGAGGTGTGACCGGTCGAGCCCATCGAGGCGCGCCGTCCCGCAGGCCAGTCCGGCCAGCGCCAAGAGCACCCCGGCGAGCCCAGCGCGCGAGAGCTCGGGCCTGATTGCGGAAAGCACGATCCCGGCTCCGGCCAGCGCGGTCGCTGCCACCACTGCCCGGTCGAGGTTGGCGGCCGCGATCCCTGCGCACAGTGCAGTCAGGGCAGCGGTCGAGCGGTTCCGCGCGATCACTGCAGTCACCGCTACCGCGCTCAGGGGATCACCAGATCCCGGAGCTGCTCGATGCGTGCCGTGCCGATCCCGGGAATCGCGTCGAGATCGTCCACCGACCGGAAGCCCCCGTGCGTGGTTCGCCACTCGACGATCTTCTCGGCCGTGACCGGGCCGACCCCCGGCAGCTCGTCCAGCTGATCGACGGTGGCCGTCGAGAGCTGCACCTTGGCTCCCGTGGCGGACGGATCCAGGACTCCGGTGCCGGAGCCTGCGGCCACGCGGCGCGGCACGATCACGTGCTGCCCGTCGGCGATCGGTGCGGCGAGGTTCAAGGCCGTCAGGTCGGCACGCGGCTTGAGGCCCCCGGCCCGTTCGACCACGTCCGCGATGCGCGTTCCCTCAGGCAGCCGGTAGAGGCCTGGCCTTCGGACCGCCCCGGACACGTGGACGACCAGGCGTGGCGCTCCTTGGCCGTCCGGCGATTGTGGGCTGAGTCTGACCTGCTGGGCAGCCGTGGGGCGGCTCGGCGAGCGCTGGCCGTCGCGGATCCGCTGTCCCGCGACCACGAGCAACACGACGAGGGGGACGACCGCGAGAGCGAGGTGCCGGCGTTCGAGGTTGATCATCTGTCGTCAATTCTGACGACGCATGTGTGGCAGAAGTGTGCCAACTCCGTGCCAGAAGTGCGACGGCCGCTGAGTGCGAAGGAGCGCGCCAGGCATCGTGGAGATCGATGCGTTTGGCGTCGGTTGGCGCCCTCTTGCGGTCAGGAACCACGGTTCCGAGTGCGAGTGCCGGGACGGAGTTCATTGTGAGTCCCTGCAGGAACCCACTACCCCCGGGGGGTCGATCGCTGGGCTGTGGAACTCGTCGCCCGCGTAGCCCCGCAGGCCAAGCGGGGCCTTACAGGGCCTCGCAAGACGTTCAGCCCCATTCGGCGATCGAAAGCACCCGCATCAATCGTGTACCTGCCGATGGTGTGAACCGGGAATCAACCATCCGAAGGGGCTCTGTCCACGAATTCGAGCACGCGTACCAGGCGCCAATGCGGCTCATCGGCGCAGCGACCGAGAGTGACGAAACGACCGCCACGCTGAACAGGTCAAGCCTCGAGCATGCGAACGCCGTCGCCGACAGAGATCCACCCCGGCTCGACGACCGAGGCGTACACGCCGAGCGGGGCCTCGCCGGTGGCCATGCGCGGCCTGTAGCCGAGGATGGCGCGCAGAACGTCGTGATCGCGCCGGCGCGTGTCGGGATCCTTGGTCATGAGCACGCAACGCGGCACCTGGCCGGCGAAGCGGATGACCGCCGTCCCGATGGCGGCCGCTCGCCCGGTCCACGTCTCCTCCTCGTGCGGTTCCAGTCCCGCCAACTCGATGGACATGCGATACCGGCACGGGTCGATCGCGGGCACGCCGACCGCCTCGGCCACACGACGTGCCGAACCGTCGCCGAGGACGGTGATCGGCCCAGGCCCACCGTGCCCCGGCTCGACGTGGAGCAGCCAGAGCGTCTCACCGGCCAGCTCGGACAGGACCTCGGCCAGAGGCGAATGCACCCGGCGGCCCTCGACCGCGCGGCCGGAGGTCGTCGCACGGCGGATGGTCTCCGTATCGCATTCGACAGCGGCCGTGGCGATCGGCCCATTCGGGCCGTGAAGCGACAAGGTGGACGACGACTCCTCCCACGTTGCCGAGATGCGGGCGAGCCCGTCCAGCTCGGCGCCGTAGCGCACACGGCCGTCGCCGTCGACGAGCACGAAGCGCCTGTCGCCCCTGATTCCCCCGTCCACGAGCTCGAGCGCCGGCACGGCCGTCAACGCGAGCCCCTTGACGGGCGAGGAGCGCAGGGTCTCGACGACGGGCGCTGTCATACGACGAGGTTGACGAGCCGGTCCGGAACCACGATCTGCTTGCGCAGCTCCTTGCCCTCGACCAGCGCCCGCACCCGCTCCGAGGCGAGCGCGAGCGCCACCAGCTCCCCGTCGGCCGTTCCGGGCGCCACCTGCAACCGGTCACGCACCTTGCCGTTGACCTGCACGACCACCTCGATCTGGTCGCGGGCAAGAAGTCGGGCGTCGGCCACGGGCCACGGCTCCTGCCAGAGCCGTTCACGCCCGAGCAGCGCCCAGAGCTCCTCCGTGACATGCGGCGCGTAGGGCTGGATCAGGCTCAGCGCCGTCTCCACCGCGAAGCGCACCTCACCGGCGCGGCCGGGATCGCCCTTCACGCGATAGATGTCGTTGACCAGCTCGAACAACGCCGCGATCGGCGTGTGGAACTGGAACCGGCGCAGGATGTCGTCGGAGACCTTCTCGATCGCGCGATGGGCGGCCCGGATCAGCTCGCCGTCGGCCGGTGCCTCTACCGGTCCGCGGGCCGCAACCTCGTGTGTCACGCGCCAGATGCGATCGAGCAGGCGGGCGGTGCCGTCGATGCCCTCGTCCTGCCACTCCTTGTCGGCCTCGGCAGGCCCCATGTAGAGGATGTACAGCCTCAGCGCATCCGCGCCGTAACGCTCCACAGCCTCGTCGGGCGAGACCACGTTGCCCTTCGACTTGGACATCTTCGCGCCGAAGCGATAGATCATCCCTTGCGTGAAGAGTCGGGCGAAGGGCTCACGCACCCCGAGCAGCCCGAGGTCGTTCATCACCTTGGTGAAGAACCGCGCATACAATAGGTGCAGCACGGCGTGCTCGATGCCGCCTATGTACTGGCGTACCGGCATCCAGTAGTCCGCAATCGCACGATCGAACGGCGCGGTCTCGTTGACCGGGTCGGTGTAGCGCAGGAAGTACCAGGAGGAGTCGACGAACGTGTCCATCGTGTCCGTCTCGCGGAGCGCCGGCCCGCCGCACCCCGGGCATGTGGTGTGCAGCCACTGCTCGGCGGTGGCGAGCGGCGAGCGTCCCTTCGGCTTGTAGTCCTCGACGTCGGGGAGCGGCACCGGCAGCTGCTCGTCCGGCACCGCGACCACACCACAGCTCTCGCAGTGGACGATGGGGATCGGACAGCCCCAGTAGCGCTGGCGGGAGAGCAGCCAGTCGCGTAGCCGGTAGCCGATGGTGGCCTCCCCGCGCCCGGTCTGGGCGAGCCAGGCCACGATCGCGTCGAGGGCGTCGGGTGTGGGCAACCCGGAGAACTGGGCCGAGTTCACCGATCGCGCAGCGCCGGTCTTGTCCGTCCACGGCAACGCCACCGGCGAGCCGTCGGCGGGCTCCACGACCTGCCGGATCTCCAGAGCGAAGCGCTCGGCGAAGGCGAAGTCGCGATCGTCGTGCGCAGGGACGGCCATGATCGCGCCCGTGCCGTACTCCATCAGCACGTAGTCGGCGATCCAGATCGGGATGCGTTCGCCGTTGACCGGGTTCAGCGCGTAGCGGCCGGTGAAGACGCCGTCCTTCTCCTTGGTCTCTCGCTCTACCGCCGAGTGGGCGCTGGCGCGCTGCGCGTACATGCGCACGTCGGACTCGTGCTCCGAGCCGCGCACCAGGTCGGCGACCAGTGGATGCTCGGGCGCCATCACGAAGAAGGTGGCGCCGAAGAGTGTGTCCGGCCGGGTGGTGAAGACGGGCAACTCCTCGCCGGAGCCCTCCACCGTGAACACCACGCTGGCCCCCTGGGAGCGCCCGATCCAGTTCCGCTGCATGGTCAAAACGCGCTCGGGCCAGGACTCGAGCAACTCCATCTCGTCGAGCAGCGCGTCGGCGTAGTCGGTGATCTTGAAGAACCACTGGGTCAGGCTCCTCGACTCGACCTCGGCTCCGCAGCGCTCGCAGAGTCCATCCACGACCTGCTCGTTGGCCAGCACCGTCTGGTCGGTGGGGCACCACTTGACCGGTGCCTCGCGGCGGTAGGCGAGGCCCTTCTCGAAGAACCGCAGGAACAGCCACTGCGTCCAGCGGTAGTACTCCGGCTCGCACGTCGAGACCTCGCGCGACCAATCGATGGCCCAGCCCATGCGGCGCATCTGCCGGCGGATGGCGTCGATGTTGCGGTTCGTGATGGCCCGCGGATGGCCACCCTCGCGGATGGCCGCGTTCTCCGCCGGCAAGCCGAAGGCGTCGTACCCCATGGGCCGCAGCACACGCATGCCCTGGCGACGCCGGATGTGGGTGAACACGTCGCCGAGCGTGTAGTTGAAGACATGACCCATGTGCAGGTCCCCGGAGGGGTACGGAAGCATCTCCAGCACGTAGGTGGTGTGCTCGTCGGCGGCCTCGCCCGGCGGCGGGTTGGGGACGACGAACGCCTGCTCCGCCTCCCAGGTGGCCTGCCACTTGGCCTCGATCGTCTGTGGGTCGTACCGCTCCATCGCGCTCACTCATTCGACTCGGGGAACAAAAAAGCCTCTCGCGGGAGAGGCTTCAGGGGGAGGTGCCGCGGCCTGCGCCGCGCTGGCTCCCTGGGTTATGCAAGAAGCTGACGCATCTTCTGGACGCAGTGTAGCCAGGTGGAGCGGCGGCGGCCATAGTGGACACGTCCCGAAACGACGATATCGTTCGTGTTCCCTGACCGATATCTTGAGGGAGTGGAAACCGCCATCGCCACAGAGAAGACATCACTCAACATCGATCGCGACAAGCTTGGGGAGGCCGCCGAGATTCTTGGCACGTCGACGATCGCGGCGACCGTCGACGGTGCGCTCTCCGAGGTCATCCGGTTGCATGCGATGCGTCAGCTCATGGGTCGCATCAGGCGCGACGGCGGGGTCGGCCCGACTCCCGAGGAGTTGGACGAGATCCGGACGCCGTGAAGCCGATTCTCGCTGACACCTCCGCCTGGGTGCGGAGCGGCCGGCCGGGCGTGGACGCCCGCTTCGAGGAGTGGCTGGTCGGTGACCTGATGCGGGTCTGCTCGCCGGTACGACTCGAGCTCGGGTTCAGCGCTCAGTCCGCTGCCGACGCGGAAGCGCTCCAGCACCAGCTCCGGAGCATTCGCGATGTCCCCGTGACAGAGCGCACCTGCCGCCGCGCCGAGGGTGTCCAAGGTGCACTCGCTGCAACGGGACGTCATCGCGGCCCTCGCCCGATCGACCTGCTGATCGCTGCCGCGGCGGAGGTGCACGATCTTGTGCTCATCCACTACGACCACCACTTCGACGTGATCGCGGAGATCACGCGCCAGCCCATGGAGTGGCTCGCCCCGCGCGGCACGCTCGACTGAGCAAGCGACACACGACCGGCGCCCGCGGGACTACGCTGCGTGTAGGTCAGCGACGAAAGGACGGGAACGTATGCCACTCGTGTCGATGCGCCAACTTCTCGACGAGGCCGCCAGGGGCGGGTACGGCGTCGGTGCGTTCAACGTCAACAACATGGAGCAGATCCAGGCGATCATGGAGGCCGCCCGCGAGACCGCGTCGCCCGTGATCATCCAGGCCTCGCGCGGCGCGCGCTCCTACACCAACGACCGCTTTCTGTGGCACCTGATGCAGGCCGCCAACGAGCTGTACCCGGAGATCCCGCTGTGCCTGCACCTCGACCACGGCAACGAGCCTGCCACCTGTATCTCCGCGATCGACCTCGGCTTCACCAGCGTGATGATGGACGGCTCGCTCGAGGCGGACGGCAAGACCCCGGCCTCGTTCGCGTACAACGCCGCCGTCACGAAGGAGGTCGTGGAGTACGCGCACGCGCGCGGCGTGACCGTGGAGGGCGAGATCGGCACGCTTGGCGGGATCGAGGACGGGCATGGCTCGGGCGAGGTGCATCTGACCGACCCGGACGAGGCGGTCGCTTTCGTGGAGCAGACGGGTATCGACGCGCTGGCCGTGGCCATCGGCACCTCGCACGGGGCGTACAAGTTCTCCAAGGAGCCGGACGGCGAAGTGCTGAAGATGGACCTGATCAAGGAGATCCACCGGCGCCTGCCCGAGACGCATCTCGTGATGCATGGCTCGTCGAGTGTCCCCAAGTCGCTCGTGGACGAGGTCAACAGGTACGGCGGCGCTCTCAAGCCCGCGTGGGGCGTGCCTGTCAAGGAGATCCAGCTCGGGATCCAGCACGGCGTGCGCAAGATCAACGTCGATACGGACTCGCGGCTGGCGATCACAGGCGCCATCCGCAAGGTGTTTGCGGAGTCGCCCGAAAAGTTCGACCCGCGCGACTATCTGAAGCCGGCACGGGCGGCGATGCAGGCGCTGATCGCGGAGCGGATGCGCGATTTCGGGCAGGCCGGGCACGCGGGCGACTACGAGCCGCTCTCGCTCGAGCAGATGCGTGCCGGCTACGCATCCGCGTAGACCGGGAGTGGGCGCGCCGGGAGGCGCACGATCACGGTTGCCCGGCCGGACCGTGCGAGTCGTCATGGCGATGGCGCTCGTCTACGTGCTCTGGGGCTCGACGTACCTCGCGATCAAGATCTCCGTCGAGTCGGTTCCCGCTCTGCTCAGCGCCGGGCTGCGCTACGTCGTGGCCGGCTTGCTGCTCTTGCCGCTCGCGATCCGCGGGCGTCCCACGCGCGCTCAGCTTGGCGGCGCGTCGGTGCTGGGCATCTGGCTGCTGGTGGGTGGCCCGGGCCTGCTGACGCTCGCGGAGACCCGCGTCCCCTCGAACCTGGCGGCGATCCTGGCATCGACCACCGCGATCAGCGTCTGCGTGTGGCGTGTGCTCGCCGGCGAGCGGCTGGGCCGGGCGACGCTGCTCGGGGTCGTGGTCGGATTCGCGGGTGTTGCGCTCCTGCTCTCGGCCGGAGGGGGTTCGGTCTCGCCCTGGTGGCTGGGCCTGAACCTGCTTTCGGCGCTGTTGTGGTCGACCGCGTCGTTCTACGGGCGGCGGCTTCCCACGCCGCCGCTCTGGGTTTCGATCGGTGTGCAGAGCCTGGTGGCCGGCACGGTCATGCTCGGCGCCGGGCTTCTCGCCGGTGACCGGCTGCACGGTGTGTCGGGCCGTTCCGCCTGGGCGATCGGCTACCTCGTGGTCGCCGGCACGATCGCCTACGGCGCGTACTTCTGGTTGCTCCAGAACGTGGCGATCTCTACGGTCGTCACGCACCAGTACGTGAACCCCCTCGTGGCGCTGGCACTCGGAGCGTTGATTCTCGACGAGACGCTGACCTCTGCCGCGATCGTGGGAGCCTGCCTGGTGATCGGGGCGGTGGTGGCGATCGTCCGAGCCGAGGCGGGCCGGGCCAGACCAGCTGCGGGGCAGGCGACGTAGCGACCTCGGGCTGAGCGCGTTGCTGGCGCTACCTCGGTTTCAAGGCTCCGAGAAGCCGCTCGGTGAGCCGCACCGCCTCGACGCCTTGCACGTCGTATGTGCAGGAAGGCAACGATCGCGGGAAGCCACGGAAGCGGTAGATCGACTCGGTGCCGTCGTAGGCCGTCGGGCAGGTGCCGGTGAACGGACGGGCACGGAGAACCTTCGCATTGAGCTTGCCGATCGCGCGCAGCAACGCGTGCCGCTCGCTCGCCTTGAGGCGACGGGGTACGAAGCCGTCGCCGGAGATCGATGCGTCGTCGATCCGTAACGTCGACCGGCACTCCGTTCCGGTGACGCAGTGACCGCCGTGGCGAGTCACGACGACGATCGGCGCCCCCGACCTGACGACAGCGGAAGAATCGGCAGCCGCACCGAGCAGGCCGGCGAATGAGGCGCTGAGGAGCACCGCTGCAACCAGCTGGCGCGCGCTACGACTTGCGTTCACACCATGCCTACGCCGCCGCAGTCTCCTGCTGTCACGCTCGCACCCGACCCTTCGTCCGGGGCGGTGGCCGAAGGATGCGGTCGCCATAGCCCGAACGTTGGCCGCATTGCCTTCCACCGTGTGTGCGTGCGATGAGATCGGACTCTTCAACTCCCGGCTTCGGCAGCGTGCGGGGATGACGCGTGACGGATAGTGAGGCTTGACCCGCGGGCTACGGGGCTAAGGGGCCTATCCCGGTAGGCCGGGCGCGCTGCGGGGCCCTTCAGGGCCTCGCCAGAAGCTCGTCCCGTGACAAGCGCCGGATTCGCAGCCGCGGGTGACCAATTGCTGGTCGAGCTTCCACTCCTCGCGAGGCCCTGAAGGGCCCCGCAAGTACGACGTTCCGACGCCTCGTCGCTCGGAGACGACCTCCGGCAATGCGCCGACTGGCTGGCATCGCGATCAAGCTGAACCGACACCCAGCATGACCTGCGCCAGCGTGCTGTCCCTTGAGTGGTGTTACCGCCAACCACCGGTCGGTCACAAGTGCTGCTGTCGCATGGCTCGCAGGACTGGTCGCGCGCAGGTACGAGCACAGGAGGCTCGAGTCCGAGCCGGCGCCGCAGATCGAAGCACCGCAGGACGCTGAAGCGTCCAGCCACGCGTGCGTCCAGGGGGTCAGTGGCCAGACCGCCGGCTCCGGATCTGACACCTGGCTCGGCGGGACATCGATTCGGGCGACTGCCGCTTCCGTAGACTCCACTCTCAGTACTTTCCGCCGTCGCAGAGTCCCTGTTCAGAAGTGCCTGCCATCCCACCGTCTCAGGAGGAGCCAGACCGTGCTCGATCGCCTCGCCGACTACGTGATCCACCACCGCCGCGTCGTCATCGGCGCCTGGATGATCCTGACCTTCATCGGTGGCGTCGCGGCCGTGAAGGTCGCCGACCGCTGGCTCGAGGACTTCTCCATCCCCGGTTACGAGGCCTACGAGGCGAACCAGCGCGCGGTGCAGGCGCTCGGCAACGGCGAGATCGAGCCGTTCGTCGCAGTCTTCGAGGCGCCGGGTGACGTGACCAAGGCGCCCGGGGTCGAGGAAGCGATCGCCGCGGCTGCCGCCGCCTCGCCGGGATCGCGGACGAGCTCGTTCTTCACGACCGGAAGCGACGCGTACGTCTCGTCCGACCGAAGCGTCACGTTCGCCACGATCTACCCCGCGGGCCAGTCGAGCTTCGACACCTTCAACGACGGGCCGACCCGCGCCGCGCTGCGCGCGGCCACGCCGGACGGTGTCACCTCCCACCTGACCGGCGTCATCCCGCTGTTCGCCGAGTCGGCCGAGGGCGAGACGGGAGGGCCGAGCGTGCTCGCCGAGACGATGATCGGCGGCCTGGGGGCGCTCATCATCCTGCTCTTCACCTTCGGGACGATCCCGGCGATCCTGATGCCGATCGTCGTCGCGATCGTGTCGATCCTCAACACGTTCACCCTGATCTGGGGTCTCACCTACCTCACCGACGTCTCGATCGTCGTCCAGTTCCTCGTGGCGCTGGTCGGTCTCGGCGTCGCCATCGACTACGCGTTGCTGATGATCTTCCGCTTCCGCGAGGAGTTACGCCACGGCGCCGATCGCGAGGAGGCCACGCGGCGCACGATGCAGCACGCGGGGCACTCGGTCATCGTCTCCGGCACGACGGTCGCCGTCGGCCTGCTCAGCATGATCATCATCCCGCTGCCGTTCATCCGCTCGATCGGAATCGGCGGCATGCTGATCCCTGCCGTCTCGGTGCTCGTCGCGATCACCCTCCTGCCCGCGCTCCTCTACTCGCTCGGCCATCGCGTCAACCGGCTCCGGGTGATGCCGAGACGGCTCGTCGAAGGCAGTGACGACCCGGACGCCGGCTTCTGGAACCGCTGGTCCCGCACCGTCATGCGACGGCCGCTGCCCGTCGCGCTCGCCGGCGGCGCCGTCGTCACCCTGCTGCTCTTCTTCGGCGTCCAGATGAACCCGAGCGACGCCCAGGCCAAGGATCTGCCGGGCGCCGGCGACGCCCATGCGGGATTCACCACCCTGGTGTCCTCCGGGATCAGCCCCGGCGTGCTGAAGCCGTTCCAGGTCGTGATCGAAGGCCCGGCCGCCGACGGCGACCTGACAACGCTGGTCGAGGCCGTGGCCGGCACGGCCGGAATCGCCGGCGCCTCCGCCCCGCCCTCCGCCAGGGAGCCAGGCATCGCGCTGATCGAGGCCTACGCCACGACCGACGGCTCGGCCAGGCCCACACGCGACACGATCAAGCGGCTCAAGGAGGGAACGGTGCCCGCGCTCCGCACGTCGCTGCCGGAGGGCAGCACCGTCACCCTGTCCGGCCTCCCACCGATCGAACGCGAGTTCATCCGGGCTGTCTACGGGACGTTCCCTTGGGTGTTGCTCTTTGTCGTCCTGCTCACCTACGTGCTGCTGGCGCGCGCGTTCCGCTCGCTGCTACTGCCCCTGAAGGCGGTGCTGCTGAACATCGTCTCGCTGGGGGCGGCCTTCGGCGTGATCGTCTTCATCTTTCAGAAGGGGAACGGGAGCGAGGCGATCTGGAACGTGGCGGCCACCGACTCGATCGTCTCCTGGATCCCGCTGATGGTCTTCGCCTTCCTCTACGGGCTTTCCATGGACTACGAGGTGTTCATGCTCACCCGCATGCGCGAGGCCTACGACGAGGGCGCCGACACGCCCACCGCGGTCGCGCACGGGCTGGCGCGGACGGGCAAGCTGGTGACGAGCGCGGCGCTCGTGCTCATGTTCGCCTTCTTCGTGCTCTCCACCGGTCCGGGCGTCGACATCAAGCAGTTCGGGATCGGCCTGGCGGCCGGCATCATCCTCGACGCCACGATCATCCGAGCTCTGCTGGTACCGGCGATCATGCGCATGATGGGTCGCTGGAACTGGTGGCTGCCTGCGGGCGCAGCGCGTCTGCTGCGCGTCGCACCCTCGGAGCGCTGAGCTCGTGGCGGAGCAGCGGCGCCGTGACGCCGCTGCTCCGCGTCACGTCCGCTCCGCGAGGCGTGGGTGGTAGCGTCGCCGTCGTGCTCGACCTCTTCCCCGACAGCGCCGAGATCAAGGACGAGGACCTCTGGCTCGGTGGCCTGCGCACCGCCGAGCTGGCCGACCGGTTCGGCACGCCGCTCGTCGTGTACTGCCAGGCCACCCTTCGCGGACGGGTTCAGGCCATGCGAACCGCCCTCGCCGGCGGCCGTGTGGTGTACGGGACCAAGGCGTTCCCCAACGTCGCCCTGCTGCGGCTCCTGCGCGCGGAGGGCGTGTCCGCGGACGTGGCGAGCACGGGAGAGCTCGCGTTCGCCCGCGCCGCAGGCTTTACCGGCTCCGAGCTCGTCGTTCACGGCAACAACAAGGACGAGGCGCTTCTCACCCAGGCAGCTCATGACGGTGCCACCGTCGTCCTCGACGCGCCCGACGAGGCGGAGCTCGCAGCCCACGCAGGGGTCGAGCGGGTTCTCGTCCGCGTGACCCTAGGGGTCGACGCCGACACACACGAGGCGATCCGCACGGGGCATCACGGATCCAAGTTCGGCCTCCCTCCCTCCCAGGCGAGCATGTTGATCAAGGACGCGCTCGACCGTGGCCTCGACGTGCTGGGCCTCCACGTCCATATCGGATCACAGCTCGCCGACTTTGACGCGCAGCAGGAGACGATCGTGCGCCTCGCGTCGTTCGCCGCGAGCTGCCGCCGCGACCTCGGGTGGTCGCCCAAGGTGGCCGACCTGGGCGGCGGCTTCGGCATCCGCCACGTGGCCGAGGAGACCGCGCCGGACGCAGCCGGCCTGGCCGTCACGGCCGTCGCTACGGCGCAGACCGCGTTCGCCGAGGCCGGGCTTCCGCAGCCCGAGGTGTGGCTTGAGCCGGGAAGGTCACTCGTCGGCCGGGCCGGGGTGACGCTGTACCGCGTCGGCGCCGTCAAGCGGCTGCCCGATCGCACGTGGGTGGCGATCGACGGCGGCATGTCCGACAACCCGCGACCGCAGCTGTACGACGCGAGCTACACGGCGCTGTCCGCCGGCCGGGCGGGCGAGGCGCCCGGCGAGACGGTGTCCATCGCGGGACTGCACTGCGAGTCGGGCGACGTGCTGATCGATGACGTCGCCCTCCCGTACGCGCGGCGCGGCGACCTGCTGGCGGTCCCGGCAACCGGTGCGTACACCCTGAGCATGAGCTCGAACTACAACGCGACCACGCGACCGGCGGCTGTGCTGGTGGACGACGGGGAGGCGAGCGTGATCCGGCGACGCGAGACAGTGGACGACCTGCTCGCCGTCGAAGACGTCTGAGCCCGCAGAAACCGCAGGATGCTAGGAGCCTACCCCGGTAGGCGAGTCGGGGTCCCATGCGAGGTCCGGGAGGGCCTCGCAAGCAGTCGCCTTGATCAGCGACCTGCGTCGTCAAGCAGCCGCGGAAGCGCAACCTGCGTGGCGGACGACCTCCTTGCGAGGCCCTGAAGGGCCCCGCGACTACTGCGACCGACGCCCACCGGGATAGGCCCTAGGCACCCCGCGGCCGACCCTTCGGCGCCCACGACACCGAAGGGAGCTAAAATTCAAACGTTGAGGGGACGCACCTAACTCGTCTTGACGGCCACGATCGAGTACTTCGTGGTCGGGCTTGGCGGCGTCGAGAACCGCGCGTTGACGGCGTAGAGCCGCGAGCCGAAGCGGGCGATCGTGGTGGGGATGTCGAATCCGGGATCGGTGAGGTGGCGTCTCACCTCGCCACGATCGAGCTTGGGGGACAGCTTGATCGAGGCGATCCGGTTGAGCTGGTTCTGGACGACGTACAGCGTCTTGCCCTCGAGCAGGATGCCGTCGCCGTTGGCCGCGTCTCCACCGGCGAGCTCGATCTCGTCGGTCTTCCCGGTCACGGGCGAGACCTTGAACAGCTTGCCCGTGTTGGACTGGACGATGACGAGCGTCTTGCCGTTCTCCGTGGCGTCGATGCCGTTGACGTTGAAGCCGTCGGTGACCACGAGGTCGCCCGTCAGCGGCACCGTTTGCGCCGTGGAGGCGAGCGTGCCGTCCGGCTGGATCGCAACCTTGTAGAGGACCTGGCGGAAGGAATCGGTGAACCAGGCTGCGCTGCGGGTGACGACGACGTCGTTGATGAAACTGCCCGAGGCGGAGAGGGCGAAGGAGGCGACGTCGGAGCCGTCCGCGCCGTACACGTAGGCCTGCCCGGTCCCGCCGCCTGCCACGAACAACCGGCCGCGGTGATCGACCTTCAGCCCGACGGCGGCCCGGCCGGCGTGGGCGGGAACGAGGATTGCACCCTTTCCGGTGGTCAGGCTGCCCTTGTACACCGCCCCCGTGGCCAGAGACCCCGAGTAGAACGTGGCCTTCTTGCCGATGGCGATGCCCTCAGGTTGCCAGCCGTTTGGCAAGGCGATAGGGGACGGCACGTTCTTGTCCTCGCCTTTGCCCTTGTCGCCGGACGCCCCCGGGATCGTGACGGCGGCGACGAGGACGGTGAGCGAAACCACAAGTGCGAAACGCATGACGGCTCCCTTCGTCGGATCGTGCAAACACCCCTCCCTCCCTCAAAGGTACGCCACCTTGACCTGGTCGGATTCGCCCCGTATCTCAGAGAAGCTGCCGCAGGAGGGCGACCTCCCCTGGGTCGTCGCTCAGGTATGCGCCCCGAATCACGGCCCAGGCGCGCATTCGGTCCCCGTCGAGACCGGCCGCGGCGAACGCTGCCAGGCGTTTCTCCGTCCGGTCGAGCGACATCACCGTACCCACTGGGTTCCTGAGAAACGAGAAGACGTCGTACTCGGGCTCCCCGAGCATCGGCTTCGCGTCGATCGCGATGTACCGCCCTCCGCCGCCGTCGAGGATGTTGTGATGGTGGAAATCACCGTGAACGAGGGTCGAGGCTCTCGTTCCACCGACGAGCAATGACCGCGCCAGGGGCACGAGCGCGCGACCGGCCCCGTCGGCTCGGTCGAGCCAGCCTGGTACGTGGTCGAGAACGTTCCGGAACGGCGATCCGGCCGGCTGCCAGAGCCGCATGCCAACCTGGACGGCGATCGTGGTGGCCTCGTCCTCGGGAAGCTGTGAGATGTCCATTCCCGGCGTGATCCGCTCGATCAGGAGCGCGCGGCGGGACGGATCGCGGCGCAGGAGCCGGGCGGCCCCGTTGCCGTTCCACAACCGAAGCGCCTCAGCCTCCTCATCGGCCTCGACGTCGTCAGCGGGTGTCACCTTCAACACGGCTCCGCGCCCGGCCGGCGCGACGAACGATCGCAACGCGAGCGGAAACGGTGCGCCGAGCAGGAGGCTCCAGTCGCGGGCGACGTCCTCGGCGACACGCCGACATGAGTCGAGGTCAGACGGGGCGCTCAGCCGTCCGCGGCCTCTCGGTCAGTGACGGTGGCGGCGCACCGGCGTGCGCTGCACGACGACCGGCGGCGGGGTCTTGCCGGCCACGAGGTCGTCGAGCTCCTGCGTCTCACGAGGCCGGAGAACCCGCGAGGCCTCCTCGAGCAGGGTGACGATCTCCTGTGCGCAGCGCCGGACCCTGGCGGGCGCGGGCGTCTGCGTGCGACCGCGGATCGCGTTGCGCCGCTCGCGCACGACAACGCCGAGCGACGGGAGCTCACGCTCGGGCAGCGTCACCGCGGCTGCTGTGAGCAGGCCTGCGAGTCGCGCACGGAACTCCGCCGCGGTCCTGGGCGGCCGTTCGTCGCTTGGGGCGCCCTCGACGATGTCCGCGGTGTGGTCGAGCTGGTCGTCGATCCACCGCTCGGCATCGTCGTCAGAGAGCCCTCGAACGCGGGCAACCTCCGAGGCCAGGAGATGGCGCGCCTTGGAAAGCACTTCCCGCTCACCGGGCGACAACTGCTTGCCCTGCCCTTCGGTGGCGAAGGCCTGGGCGCGAGTGGCCCCGTCACGCACGAGCTCGGCCAGTGTCTCCGCGCCGCCACCCGAGAGCTTGGCGGCCACGGCACGTTGCCGTTTCTGCCAGGGCTCGGTGTCGACCACCACCTTCTGCCGCAACGTCTTCTGGACGCGGCGCAGCTCGGCCTCGGAGGCCAGGGGCCGGAGCTGCTCGCGGGCTCGCTCGACCGGCAGCGATACGGTCAGACCGTCCTCGAATTGCAGCACGACGATGTCCTGCTCGGCGCCGAGGATGGTCGTCGTGCGGCGTGCGGCAACGTGTCCCACACCATGGTTGGCGTACACGAGCACGTCTCCGATCGCGAAAGTCATCCCACCAGCCTAGCCGTCAGAGGGCGATCCTGGGTGGAAAGGCCTGCAGGGAGAGCGGTTCGCCCTCAGTCGACCGCCAGCAGATCGACGACGAACACCAGCGGCTCGTGCGGCTTGATCACGCCACCCGCACCCCGTGCCCCGTAGGCCATCGCCGACGGGATGGTGAGCTTGCGCCTGCCACCCACCCGCATTCCCGCCACACCCTGATCCCAGCCCAGGATCACCTGACCCTTGCCCAGCCGAAACTCGAACGGCGCGCCGCGGTTCCAGGAGGCGTCGAACTCTGCTCCGTCGGAGAAGGCCACGCCCACGTAGTGGACCGAGACCTTGGTGCCGGCCACCGCTTCCAAGCCCTCGCCCACGACGAGATCGTCGATCCCCAGGGTGAACGGGATGTCTCCGCTCGGCTGCTCGATGACGGGCCGTTCGAGTGTCATGGGGTTCTCCTCAGGTCGCCGTGTCTGATCCTGCTCACGGTACAGACCGCGCCCTGCGCATCGCGACGACTCAACGGGTGACCACCTCGACGACGTCGCCGTCGGCCACCTCGTGGTCTCGCCCGACGTGCTGTCCGGCGAACCTGGCCGAGACGCCCCAGATGCGGCCCCCGGTGCACGCGCGACCGAGGTCGTGGTGGATGGCGTCGGCGACCGTCGCGATCGTCGCCCCAGGCTCGAGCGCCAGCGGCTCCGGATCGATGTCCTTACCCTGCCGCAGGTAGACGCGGATCAGCCCCGTCAGCCGCCAGATCGCCTCTCGCAGCTCGTCAAGGCTGTCCTCGTCGATGATGGAAACCGGGTGCACATCGAGATCCGCCACGGCCGCGATCGCCCGCGCGAGATCGGACGGATCTGCCTCGTCGGCCTTTGTCGCGGCCAGGATGGAGGGGAGCTCGATCCCAGCGGCCGCGACCTCACGGCGTACGACCCGCAGGTCGTCCACGCCCGAGAGCAGGCTGTGGCAGTACACGATGCCGTCGGCGTTGCGGAGCACTCCGAGCAGGGCGCGGCCGCCGCCCCGATCCTCGTTGGCACCCGCGATCAGGCCCGGGATCTCCACGAGTTGCACGAGCACGCCTCCGATGCGGGTCAACGCCGGCACTGGCCTCAGGGTCGTGAAGGCATAGTCGCCGGTCTTGATCTGGATCTCCGAGAGGGCCTGCAGGAGGGAGGACTTCCCCGCGTTCGGCGCACCCACGAGGGCGATCTGCGCCGCACCCTCCCGGCGTACCTGTAGCGAGTCGCGATGTGTGACCTTGGCCCGGACGCGTGTACGCTCGAGCTCCTCCTGGAGCCACTTGCGCAGGTCGGCGTAGGGGCCGTTCTTGTAGTCGGGCAGCTCGGCCATGAGTGCCCTGATCACCGCGATCCTTTCGGACCCGACCTTGCCGACCAGCCTGCGACGTGCCACCTGCGCGAACGTGCGATGCGGCATGGGCATCGCTACCACCTGCCTTTCGATCTTCTGGGCTGGGCGCACCGCCGGCAGCGCGTACGCCGACGCGTTACCGCGAACCGTGGCGCGTCCCTCGAACCCGCTTCCCTGGACGCTGGGTCGGAAGCGGGCGATCAGCCGTTACAGGCGCGGATCCTCGAAAGCCAGGCGAGCATGGCGGCGCGGAGTGTACCGGCTAAGGCACACTTCGGCTATGAAGAAAGCCTTCACCGCACTGCACGTCAGGCTGTACCGGCTCCTCGGCGGGCGACTCGTCGGCCGGATCGGCAAAGCGCCTGTGTTGCTCTTGACCACGACGGGGCGCAAGTCGGGCCGGCGTCGCACCATTCCGCTGCTCTACCTGAAGGACAGCGTGGATCTGGTCGTGGTGGCCTCGAACGGCGGCGCCGACCGCCATCCTGCCTGGTACCTCAACCTGCAGGCGAACGGCGCGGCCGAGGTGCAGACCGGTTCAGAGCGTCGAGCGGTCGTGGCCCGAACGGCGAGCCCCGAAGAGCACGCCCGGTTCTGGCCGGCGCTCGTCGGGCTCTACGCCGGGTATGCGAAGTACGCGGAGCGGACCGAACGAGAGATCCCGCTCGTGGTGCTCTCGGCTGCCTAGCCATGCGCGAGGCCGGGCCGCTCTACGACCTCGTCTACGGCGCCAAGGACTACGAGGGCGAGGTGGCGCTGCTGCAGGCGCACGTTGGGCGGCTCCGGCCCGGGGCGGCGACGTGGCTGGACGTGGCGTGCGGGACGGGCCGCCACCTCGAGTTGCTCCAGCAGACGTACGAGGTCGAGGGCACCGACCTCGACGCGGCGCAGCTCCGGATCGCCCGCTCGCGACTTCCAGGCGTGAGGCTGACGAGGGCCGACATGCGCGAGCTGCGGCTGACGCGGACGTTCGACGTGGTCAGCTGCCTGTTCAGCGCCGTCGGCATGATGACGACGCTCGGCGACCTGCGTCGGGCGGTCCGCAAGATGGCCGAGCACGTGGCACCAGGAGGCCTCCTGATCGTCGAGCCCTGGATCCGGCCGGAAGACTGGCGTGACGGCAACATCTCGGTCGACACCGCGCGATCGTCCGGTGTCGCGGTCGCCCGGATCTGCGTGAGCAGCCGCCGGGGGCGGGTCAGCAGGCTCGACTTCGCCTTCGTCCACGCGACGTCCAAGCGCACCGTGACGTGGCGCGAGCGCATGCAGCTCCGGTTGTCCACCGTGGACGAGTTGGTGGACGCGGTCGAGAGGGCGGGGCTGCAACCGTCGTTCGACGAGCCCGGCCTGACCGGACGGGGGCTGCTGTTCGGCCTGCGGGCGGCGACCAAGAGCTGACCGCCGCCCTGCGGCGCCGCTCCAGTGATCGAGTCCCGGCTGGTAGTTCCAGGGGCGAGCTGCACGACGAACTTCTCGTGAGTCCCTGAAGGAACCCACTGCGCCAGGAGCCGCTTGCTGCATCGTGGAGCGCGTCCCTTGCGCATAGCCCCACGCGAGAAGGGCAGCGGGGCCCTTCAGGGCCTCGCAAGGCGTTCAGCCCACCGACCCGCAATCGCGAGCGCCGACGCCCGCAATGGAGGATGGTTGTCAGGATCCGTTGCTTACCGGTCAATCGTCCACGTTCGGGTGCTCTCGCACCCAGCCGGTGAAGCGTTCGAGCGCCTGCGGGAGATCGGCCCGGCCGAAGCCAAGGCGGACGTGCGCCGGACACCCGTAGGCGTCGCCCGGAAGCAGCAGGACCGAGGCTTCATGGGCGGCTCGTTCGCACCATGCCCGGGTGTCCGCGACACCGCGAACCCTGGGAAAGCCGATGGGGCCGGCCGTGGGTGACACCCAGTCGAAGAGCTCGGAGCTCCCGACCATCCCGCCGACCAGCGCCAGGTTCGCGGTCACGAGCGAGCGGTTGCGCGCGAGCAGGCGGTCGTGGTGCCGAAGCGCGAGGGCGACGAGCTGCTCGCTGGGGGACGGGGAGCAGATCGTCGTGTAGAGCTTGTAGTCGGCGAGGCGCGCCAGCAGGTCCCGGTCGCGGGTGACGAGCCAGCCGAGGCGCAATCCTGGGAGGCCGAGCGCCTTGGAAGGGGCGCCGAGCGAGACCGCGGTCGGTGACAGGTCGCAGGCGAGCGGTAGCCGCGCCTGCGGGTCGTGCTCGAGGCCGCGGTAGACCTCGTCGCTGAAGAGCACGGCTTCGCGTTCCGCCGCGGTGGCGACGATCGCCTCGAACGTCGCCGGCTCCATCTGCAGCCCGGTTGGGTTGTGGGGCGAGTTGACGTAGACCATCCTCGTTCGCGCGTTGAACGCGGCCGCGAGGGCGTCGAGATCGTGAGCCCACGCCGTGTCGAACGTCCGCTGCCAGGGTGTCACCGACGCGCCCGTCGCTCTCGCCACGGAGAGCGCCGACTGATAGCAGGGGCTCTCCACGATGGCGTGCGTGCCGGTCCCGAGCAGTACCCGCTCGGCCACGTAGATCGCCTCCTCGGCCGCAGCGAAGACCAGCACATCGTCGGGGGTGCAGCGCTCGGTCTGCGCGGCGATCGCCTCTCGCAGCTCCAGCGAGCCGCGTGCTTCGGTGTAGCCGAGGCGAAGAGCCTGGAGCCGCGCGTGGGCGTCCGGCTCGAGGGCGAGCAGATCGGCGACCGACCACGATTCACAGTCGCTCGAGGAGAGCATGTACTCGGTGGTGAACTCGAACCGGTCGTACCACTGCTCGATCAGGAAGGGCTCGATCGTGCTCATCGCCCGCCGCCTGCGCCGTGACGCCGGCGCAACTCGTCCTCCACCGCCTCGGGCGTCAGCCCGCGAGCGGCCAGCAGGACATAGCTGTGAAACCACAGGTCGGCCAGTTCCTCGAGGAGCCTCTCGTCGCTCTCGCCGACGGCGGCCAGTGCCACCTCGACCCCCTCCTCCCCGACTTTGCGGGCCGAAGCGGCGGGTCCTCCCTCGAGCAGGCGGACGACGTATGAGCCTTCTGGGCGGTCGGTTTGCCGCTGCTTGACGACTCTCCACAGCCACGGGGCGAAGCACGACTCGGCGCCCGTGTGGCACGCCGGGCCGTTCGGGCGCACCCTGTAGAGCAGGGCGTCGCCGTCGCAGTCGTCGCGGATCTCCTCGACGGCAAGCGTGTTGCCCGAGGTTGCGCCCTTGTGCCAGTACTCGCCGCGTGAGCGGCTCCAGAACCAGGCCTCGCCACTCTCCCGGGTGCGACGGAGCGCCTCCTCGTCGGCGTAGGCCAGCATCAGCACAGCCCCGCTCGCCGTGTCCTGCACCACGACCGGCACGAGCTCTCCCTGCGGAACGCTCACCTTCGCATCGGCCATCCGCACGCCTCCAGTTCCCGCTTCAGCTCGGGGAGCCTCTCGGGTCGCTCGTGGACGATCGAGGCGATGAGGGCGGCCTCCGCACCCACCCGAAAAGCCTCGGCCATGTGCTCGGAGCTCCCCGCACCACCGGAGGCGATCACGGGCACGCTCACCGCCTCGGCCACGGAGCCGGTGAGCCCGAGGTCGTATCCCGACCGGGTCCCGTCGGTGTCGATCGAGGTGAGCAGGATCTCCCCTGCTCCGCGCTCGACCGCTTCGCGGGCCCAGGTCACGGCGTCCATCCCGCGTGGTCGGGTGCCGGCGTGCGTGACCACCTCCCCACCGCGCGCGTCGATGGCGCAGACCACGGCCTGCGCACCGAACTCCGCGCTGAGCCGGCCGATGATCTCCGGATCGTCGAAAGCCGCCCTGTTCACACCCACCTTGTCGGCGCCCGCGCGGAGTACCGCCCGTGCGTCCTCCAGGGTCGAGATGCCGCCGCCGACGGTGAAGGGGATCGTCAGCTCCTCGGAGGCCCGCTCGATGATCTGCAGGATCGGACGACGCTCTTCGACAGTTGCCGTGATGTCGAGGAAGACGAGCTCGTCTGCGCCCAGCTCGCTGTAGCGCGTGGCCAGCTCGACCGGGTCGCCCATGTCGCGCAGGTTCTCGAACCGGACACCTTTCACGACCCGGCCGTCCCTCACGTCCAGGCACGGGATGACTCGCTTCTTCACCATGTCCGCGCTCCCACCGTGGCCCACTCGAGCAGCCCGACCAGCAGCTGATGGCCGGCCGCACCGCTTCGCTCGGGATGGAACTGCACGCCGGCGAGCGGCCCCGCCTCCACCGCCGCCACCAAGGAACCGCCGTGGTCGGTGACGGCGGCGACGACCTCCGGCTCCTCGGGGACAGCGGTGAAGCTGTGGGCGAAGTAGACGTCGGCTCCTTCAAGCGGCTCGAACAACGCCGAGGGCCTCGTCAGCTCGAGGGTGTTCCACCCCATGTGCGGGACGCGCTTCGCCTCGACGCGGACGACGCGCCCGGCCAGCAGCCCCAGCCCTTCGCCCCCCTCCTCGCTGGCGCCGAAGAGCAGTTGCAGGCCCACGCAGATCCCGAAGACCGGCCGTCCGGCCGCGACCCGCTCGCGGAGGGCGAGATCGAGGCCCGCCGCGGCCAGCCCCGCGGCGGAAGCTGCGGTGTGGCCGACCCCCGCGATCACCGCGAGCGGCGCGGCTGCCACTTCTGCAGGATCGTTCGAGACGACGGGCTGCGCGCCGGCACGACGGAGCGCCGAGGAGACGGAGCGCAGGTTGCCGGCACCGTGGTCGGCGAGGACGACCTTCACGTCGCACCGCCGCTCACGCTGCGCCCTTGGTCGAGCGGATGCCCGCGTCACCCTGCGCCACGGCCTGTCGCAGCGCCTGTCCGAGCGCCTTGAACGCCGCCTCCGCGACGTGATGGTCATCCGCTCCGGCCGCCTCCAGGTGGACGGTGCATCCCGCCTCGATGGCGAAGCGCTGGAGGGCGTGGGTCAGCAGGGAGACGGCCAGGCCACCCACGCGCCCCTCGCCGAACGCCAGCGCGATCTCCGCGTGCGGTCGCCGCACCAGATCGACGGCTGCGGTGGCGCGCGCCTCGTCCATGGGCACCACCGCCGAGCCGTAGCGCGACACTCCCTCACGTGTGCCAAGCGCCTGGGAGAGCGCGCCCCCCAGACCCGCGAGCACATCCTCGACGAGGTGATGGTCGTCGACGTCCAGGTCGCCCCCGGCAGCGAGCTCGAGATCGAAGCCGGCATGGAAGGCGAGCAGGGTGAGCAGGTGGTCGAGGAAACCGATCCCAGTCGCGACCCGACCGCGACCCGGCCCATCCAGACCGAGCGTGATGCGGAAGGAGGTCTCGGTGGTGGTGCGGACGGACGTCACCTCGCGTGTCGAGCGCGGTGGCGGACAGAGGCCGAGGGCGCGCAGCAGCACGTCGTTCTCGGAGGGGCGGCGCATGGTGATGCGGATGCCGCCCGGAATGCCGCGGACGACGAGCCCTTGCTGCTCGAGGCGTTCCAGCAGCGGCTCCTCGCTGTGGACGACGACGAAGTTCGTGTGGGTCGGGGGTGCGTCGTAACCCGCCGTGAGCAGCACCCCCCGCACACGCTCTCGTTCCTCCACGGTGGGACCGACGTCGCAACGCGGCTCACGCAGAGCGGCGGCGGCGATGCGCGCAGCAGGCCCCGCGATCGGTGCCGGCGCGCGGCGACTCTCCAGCAACGCAGCCATCGTGGGGTGTGCCAGCGCGTACCCGACGCGCAGCGAGGCGAAGCCGAAGGCCTTGGAGAGCGTGCGAATCACGACGAGGTTCGGCAACTCGTCCACGAAGACGGCCGCCGTGGCCTCCGAGAACTCGTAGTAGGCCTCGTCGACCACCACCACGGTGCCAGGATTGGCTCGCGCGAGGGCGGCGAGCTCGGCCGGGATTGCAGCGCTCGCCGGTCGGGTTGTTGGGGTTGCAGCGCCACGCGACGTCGACGCGCTGGGCGTCGGGCCAGCCTTCCACCCACGTGGCACCCCGCAGGTCGGTGGCCAGCCTGTACATCACGTAGGTCGGGGAGACGATGCTCGAGACACGCCCCGGCCCGAGGAAGACCTGCGCCAGCAGGAGAATGAGATCGTCCGCCCCCGCGCCGATCGTGACGTTGCCCACGTCGAGCCCGGCGTACGAGGCCGCCGCCTCGCGCAGTTCGAGATACGACCCCTCCGGATAGTCGCAGAGCGCGGCGAAGCTCTCGGCGAGGGCGATCTGCGGCACGCCGGGGACCGGTGGGGTGTTCTGGTCGAACTTGAGGACGGCTGTGGGCGGAAGCCCGTGCCGGGCGGCAACCTCCTGCACGCTGGGCGCCCAGGCGTACGGGGCGTAGGTCGGGCCGGTGGGCAGTGCGAGCGCGCCTGGGTCGGTGCCACCGCCAGTCACGTGTCCGCTCCCGTTGCCGCCACTGCGGAGACAGCAAGCTCGACCGAGGCAGCGTGCAGCGGCAGGCCCTCGAGCCGCGCCAGCGGGCCTACGACCTCCGCCGCGCGGGCCGCCCCCTCGCGGGAGACGCGCACGATCTGCAGCGGCTTCATGAACGTCTCCAGCCCGAGGCCTCCGGTGGAGCGCGCGAGCCCGCTGGTCGGCAGAACGTGCGTGGCACCCGCCGCGTAGTCCCCGATCGCCGCCGAACCGCCGAGGAAGACCGAGCCGGCGTTCCGCACGCGTTCGAGCACCCGTTCCGGCTCGGCGATCTTGAGCTCGAGGTGCTCGGGGGCGTACTCCTCCGCCCGGGCCAGCGCCAGATCCAGCGAAGCAACCGTTTCAATCTCGATGTTGTCATAACCGCCAACAAGAATACGGACGGCATCGGACAGCGCGCTGTCGATCGACACGAGCAGGGCTTCCGAGTCGGGCCCGTGCTCGACCTGGGCGAGCAGGTCGGCGGCCACCTCGCGAGGCGATGCGGTCTCGTCGGCGAGCACCAGCACTTCACTGGGCCCGGCCGGCAGGTCGATCCGAACGCGGGACGAGACCAGCAGCTTGGCCGCCGTCACGTAGGCGTTGCCGGGCCCGACGATGACATCGACGGGCGAGATGGATGCTGTGCCGTAGGCGAGCGCCGCCACCGCCTGGGCGCCACCAACCGCGTACACCTCGTCGATGCCGAGCTCTCTGGCGGTCACGAGGATCGCCGCGTCGGGTCGCGGCGAGACGACGGCGATGCGGCGCACGCCGGCTACCCGAGCCGGGACGGCGGTCATCACAAGTGACGAGGGCAGGGGCGCCGTTCCGCTCGGGACGCAGACACCGACCGAGTCGACGGCATGCCAGCGGCGCTCCGAGACGATGCCGGGCGCCGCTTCCACGGAGGTGTCGGCCGGCCGGTTCGCCTCGTTGAACAGTCGCACCGCCTCGATCATGCGCCGCAGCGCGATCAGAGCCTCGGTGGGAATCGCGGCGTTCGCGATCTCATCCGCCGGGACGGCAAAGCCGCCGGGCCGCGGCCCGTCGAAGCGTTCCGTCCACTCCAGCAACGCGAGATCCCCGCGCGCGCGTACGTCGGCGATGATCGGGGTCACTGTGGCGACGGCGTCGTCCAGGATCGCCGAGCGGCGCGTGCTCACGGGACGAGCCGCTCGACGGGGAGCACGAGGATCGACGAGGCCCCGGCCTCCTTGAGCGCCGGGAGCACCGACCAGATCTCGGTGACGTCGACGGCAGCATGGACAGCGATCTCGCCGGCATCCGCGAGCGGCAGTACCGAGGGCGCCCCCATGCTCGGCAGCACGGCGCGGATCGCGGGCAGATCGCGTTCGTGCGCGTTCATCATCACGTAGCGACGGCGGCGCGCCGCAACGACGCCCGAGAGCATCAGCTCGAGGCGACCGATCTCCTCGCTCTGCTCGGCGAGTGCCGAGCGCGAGGCGATCAGCACCGCCTGCGAGGAGAACAGCGTGCCGATTCTCCGCAGACCGTTCGCGCTCAGCGTCGTGCCGGTCGAGACCAGGTCGACGATCGCCTCGGCCAGACCCAGCCGGGGCGCCACCTCGACCGACCCGGAGATGCCGACCAGCTGGCAGTCGACGCCCAACTCGGCAAGTAGCGCCCGGGTGGACACCGGGTAGGCGGTTGCCACGCGCAGGCCGGCCAGATCGGCGATCGCCGCCGCCGATGAGTCCTCGGGCACGGCGGCGTCGAGCGAGCAGCGGGCGAAGCCCAGCTCGGCCACGGTGGCGACGTCGACGCCCGCCTCGAGCACCAGGTTCGCACCCGTGATGCCGGCGTGGACGACGCCGTCCTGAACGTACTCGGGGATGTCGCTCGGACGCACGAGGAGCAGGTCGACGGGCGCGTTGGCGCACGGCACGACGAGCGAGCGCTCGGTGACCTCGAAGGCCAGGCCCGCGCTCGCGCAAAGGTTGAGAGCCGGTTCGGACATCCTGCCCTTCGCCGGCACGCCGATCGTCAGGCGGCCGTCCGCACCCGGCCTTCCGAGTGCCGCGTTCACCGGCCGCCCCCGACCCGGTCGAGGGCGGTGCGGTAGCCGCCCGTGCCGTGCCTGACCCAGTGGGCAACGCGCGTGACGGTGGCGGTCGAGGTCGGCACCCGTTCTGCGATCTCGAGGTACGGCGTACCCTGATCGACGAGCCGCGCGATCGCCCAGCGGTGGGTGAGAGCCTCCAGCTCGGCGAACGTGCAGAGGTCGCGGAGGTAGCGGATGACGTCGTCCCGCGTGGTCAGCGAGAGCAGCGCGTCGGCCAGCGCCGGGAGCCCCGGGAGCTCGCCGGTGTCGGCTCCCGCGCTCCCGCCCGGGGACGAGCCGCCCGCACGTGCGGCCACCCCCGGCTTGGCGGTACTGCGTGACGTAGCCCTGTTCATAGCACCATGCTATCATGGTAACGTGCTAACACACAAGCACAGGCGAACAGAAGACCCGCGGGGACGACCGAGATCGGGCAGTGACGACGCCTGAACAGCAGCAACGGCGTCGTCCGGTGACCTTCGAGGTGGTGCCTGCAGTCGACGTGCTCGAGGGGCGGGTGGTGCGGCTGCATCAGGGCAATCGTGACACCGTGACCATCGAGGGCGGGGATCCCGCTGCCCTGGCGAGACGGTTCGCCGACGAGGGAGCGGCGCGGCTCCACGTCGTCGACCTGGACGGGGCCTTCAACGGCCACCCCACTCCCGGCTTGATCGAGACTGTCGCCTCAACCGGCCTCCCGGTGCAGATCGGCGGCGGCTTCCGCACGATCGAAGCACTGGAGCAGGCCGTCTCCGCCGGGGCGGATCGCGTGATGGTGGGAACCGCCGCCCTGGCACCCGCGTTCCTCCGCGATTCCGTCCGTACCCTCGGCAGTCGCCTGGTGGTGGCCATCGATGTCCGCGACGGCAAGGTCGCCGTCGACGGGTGGACCAGGACCTCTGACCTGGCCGGCCGGGAACTCGCCGCTCGCTGCGTGGAGGTCGGTGTCGAGCGCTTCCTGGTCACGAGCACCTCACGGGACGGCTCGCTGGCCGGCCCGGACGTAGAGCTGTTGCGCAGCATCGTCGCCTTCGGGCTGCCGGTGCTGGCAGCAGGAGGGATCGCCTCGCTGCAGGACCTGCTCACCGTGCGCGATCTCGGGTGCGAGGGGGCGATCTCGGGCAGCGCGCTCCTCGCCGGGCGCTTCACGCTTGCCGAGGCACTCGCTACGGTTGGCTCGTGAGCCAGCTGGAAGTGCTCGTCTGGTCGGACTACATCTGACCGTACTGCCGGGTCGCGGAGCAGACCGCGACCTGGCTCGAGCGCCGGTTCGGCGCTCAGGTCACATGGCTGCCGTTCGATCTCCATCCCGAGTATCCACCCGAAGGACTGCCACGCGAGCAGCTGATCGCACGCTACGGCCCCGACATGGTGGAGCGCATGCGGTCGACCTTCGAGGCGCGAGGCGCCGGAACCTACGCCCCGCACCCGACGATCGTCCCGAACACACGGAATACGCTGCGCGTCGGCGAGCTGGCACGCGAGCACGGCCTGCACCGGCCGTACCACGATCGCATGATGGAGGCCTATTGGGTCGAGTCGCAGGACATCGGGTCCGACGAGGTGATCAGGGCCGTCGCTGCCGAGGTCGGCTTGCCGGGTGACGAGGTCGACGAGGTGCTCGCCGGCGAGCGCTTCCAGGACGAGATCACCCGGTCGACGCGAGAAGCGGTCTCCGCGGGCGCCACGGGTGTCCCGGCCTTCGTCGTCGGGCAGCGCTACCTCCTGGTCGGCGCACAGCCCGAGGAGCTCTTCGAACGGGCGGTCGCGGAGCTGACAGCGGAGCACGGGTGACGGAGGCCGCACCCAGCGTCCACATCACGGACGACCGCGGGACCGCCGGCTTCTCCTGGGTGGTCGAGGAGCCGATGCGTCGCGCGTCGCACGCACTCGCGAGCGAAGGGAAGGTCTGGCTCGTCGACCCGGTCGCCTCCGCCGAACCGCTGCAGCGGGTTCACACCCTGGGCGAGCCGGCCGCGGTGATCCAGTTGCTCGACCGGCACCGCCGTGACGCAGCCGAGGTTGCGGCGTCACTCGGCGTCCCGCATCTTCGCCTGCCCGGCGCGTTGCCGGGCACGCCGTTCGAGGTGATCGCCGTCCTCCGGCGGCGGCTCTGGACTGAGCACGCGCTGTGGTGGCCGCAGGCGCGAACGCTCGTCGTCGCCGAGGCGCTCGGGACGACGACGCTGTTCACGGGCAGACGGAGAGCGCTAGTGCGGTGTCTCCCAACGTTTCGACCGGAACTGCAACACGCGATCACCGGCCACGAAGTGGCCCTCCGCGAAGCGGAGCTTGATCGCAAGAGAGAGACAGCCGGCCGCTCCGCGGCCGACCTGTTACCTCGTGCGGCGGCCTCAACACGGCCAGTTCCAGGTCGACCGTTCAGGGCCGCCGCACTAGGGGTGCACCTCCTGCTCCGGCTCACGCCGCCTCGCCGTCTGGCGGGCTTCGACCCGAAGCACCTGCTGGTCGGCCACGGCGAAGGCCTGCACGGCGACGGGGTCGAGGACGCGATCACGACGGCCCTGCAGCGGTCTCGCCGAGACCTACCCCGGGCACTGCTCGCGCTCCCCCGCTCGGGCTGACCCGCCCCTCGATGGCGGAGGCGCCCGCGACGACGAGACGGGCGATCGTCGTGCAGGTCTACTTGGCGCCGACGCCGGCGAGCACACCGGGGCGGATCAGCCTGCCGGGAGCTCGCAGCCCGGCATCCTTGACCGGCGGGTTCAGCGGATCGGCCAGCGGCGCCGCTCCGAACGACCGGCGCACCTGCTCCGCCGGTGCCGAGCCGTACGTGGTCGTGCGCTGGCGCGGGTTGCGCCCCGCCGACCGGATCATCCTCTCCATCTGCTCCGGCGGCATCTCCTGACCCCACTCGGAGCCTGCGGCGCGGGAGATGGACTCGTTCATCAGGGTGCCACCGAGGTCGTTGACACCGGCGGCGAGAAGCTGCCTGACCCCGTCGGGACCGACCTTGACCCAGGAGGCCTGGATGTTCGTGATGTGCGGGTGGAGCGCGAGCCGCCCGACCGCATGGATGAGGAGTGCCTCACCGAACGTCGGCCCGCGGCGGGCGTACCCCTTGAGGTACATCGGTGCCTCCATCGGCACGAAGGGGAGCGGCACGAACTCGGTGAAGCCACCCGAGCGCTGCTGCTGCTCGCGGGCCCGGATCAGGTGTCGCGCCCAGTGGACGGGGCGTTCGACGTGACCGAGCATCATCGTCACGTTCGAGGAGAGGCCCACGGTGTGAGCCGCCTCGTGGACCTGGAGCCACTGCTCCGTGGAGACCTTGTCCGGGCAGATGATCGCGCGCACCTCGTCGTCGAGAATCTCGGCGGCGGTCCCGGGGAGCGAGCCGAGCCCGAGGTCACGGAGGCGCGCCAGATAGCCGGTGAGCTCGAGCCCGAGCGTGGCCGCACCCTGCCACACCTCGAGCGCCGAGAACGCGTGGATGTGGATCTCGGGTACTGCTGCCCTGATCGCCTCGACCACGCTCGCGTAGTAGTCCCCGGTAAAGGACGGGTGGATGCCACCCTGCAGGCAGACCTCGGTGGCGCCTCGCGCCCAGGCTTCCTCCACGCGCCGCACGATCTCCTCGTGCGGCACGAGATAGGCCGGGCCACGGAGGTTCTCGGCCAGCTTGCCCTTGGAGAAGGCACAGAAGCCGCACTTGAAGTAGCAGACGTTGGTGTACTGGATGTTGCGGGTGACCACGTAGCTGACGTCGTCCCCGCAGACCTCGCGGCGGAGGCGGTCGGCGGCGGCGCAGACACGCTCGCGCTCGCGGCCGCGAGCCTGAAGCAGCCGGACGAGCTCGTCCTCGCCGAGTTGGCCGCCCGCCGGCTCGAGCGGGAGCGGATCGCGTCCGATGAGGAAGGGGACGGCCACCGGCTCGCCGGGCGCCCAGCGGTCCTCACGGGCGAGACCCATCGCGTCCGAGGCCCTGACCACGTGGGAGCGCATGTTGGGATCGAGCCAGCGGCCCGCCTCGACGACGTGCTCTGGGTAGAGGGGCAGCCGGGGCGCCAGCTCGAAGCCCTTGCTCTCGGTGCCCTCGCGAAGCCGATCCAGATCGGGCCACGGCGCCTCCGGGTTGACATGGTCGACGGTGACCGGGGAGATGCCGCCCCAATCGTCGATGCCCGCCTCGAGCAGGGTGGGAAAGTCGTCGTAGGCCAGGTTGGGCGGCGCCTGCAGGTGAACGGTCGGGCCGAGCAGGATGCGGGCAACAGCGATCGACCACAGGTGGTCGTCGAGGGCTGCGTCCGGGTGCGCGGCCATGCGCGTCCCGGGCTTGGCGCGGAAGTTCTGGACGATCACCTCGCCGATGTGCCCGAACTCCTCGTGCAGTGCGCGGAGCGCCAGCAGCGACTCGATCCGCTCCTCGCGGGTCTCGCCGATCCCGATCAGGATGCCGCTCGTGAAGGGGACGGCGAGCTCCCCGGCGAGCCTGATCGTCTGGAGCCGACGGGCCGGCACCTTGTCCGGGGAGGCCCAGTGCGCCTGCCCGCGTGCGGAGAGCCGGTCGGAGACCGTCTCCAGCATGATCCCCATGGAGGCGCTGACTGGACGCAGCCGCTCGATGTCCTCGCGTTCGAGCACGCCGGGGTTGAGGTGAGGCAGCAGCCCGGTCTCCTCGAGAACGAGGCGGGCGCAGCGCTCGAGGTAGGCGACGGTCGACTGACAGCCGAGCGCGGCCAATTCCTGGCGGGCAACTTTGTAGCGCAACTCGGGCTTGTCACCGAGCGTGAACAGCGCCTCGGTACAGCCGGCCGCCGCGCCCGCGCGGGCAACGGCGAGCACCTCTTGCTCGGTCATGAACGCCCGCTCGCCGCGCTTTGGTGGATGCGCGAAGGTGCAGTACCCGCACACGTCGCGGCAAAGCGTGGTCAGCGGAAGGAAGACCTTCGGCGAGTAGGTGACGAGCCTCGGCGTGGGCCGCTGCGCAGCCAGACGCCTGGCCTCGGCCAGGAGGTCGTCAAGGGGCGTGTGGAGGAGGTCGGAGACGGAATCGAGCATGAGATCGGGTCGAACGGAGGTGCAGGTCGGCCCGGGCGGTCTCCTCGCTCGGCGGTGCCATGCTAGCGGACGATGCAGCACGCGTCCGCGACGACTGATCCGACACCCCAAGAGCAGCTGCGGCACCGGCCGACCCCTTGGTCAGCAACAGCCTCATTGCCTCCGAACGGAACTACAACGAACACGGCGGAATCTTGTGTGCGACAGCGTCGTCGTGCCCTTCTCTTGAACACCTCCGATAACCTGCCCGCCCGGTCACAGAAACAGCTCTCCAGATCCCCGTTCCCGGACGGAAGCGTCGTCGTGAGAAGGTTGCTCGCCTCGTCGTAGCCGTACGTCGTCGTCAGCGAGTTGGTCGTCACCGACTGCAGCCGGCTGTCGTCGTCGTAGGCCAGCGTCGACACGACCGAGCCGGATACGTGCGCTGGGTCAGGTTGCCTCCGTGACGCGCCTACCAACCCACATTCACCCCTCCAGCGCTGCGCGCACCGCCCTCTGGCTCTCGCTCACCCGTTCGTGACGCCGTAGAAGACGAGACCAGCGCCTCCCATCCCAGAAGTGGCACCTCCGGCCACGACCGCCGCTCCACCTTCAATGATCTTGAATACGCCAATTGCAGTTCCGACAAGCGAGACTGCGACGCCCGGCCCGCGTAGGAAGTTACGCCGGCCTTGACGCTGCAATGGGGAAGATTCAGTGGACCCCAATCCTTTAACCAACACTTGATCGATCCACACGAGCTCGGCTCACCGGCCAGCCCTGTGGGGTCGATCAGGGTGGTGGGCCGGTTGCCGACGTAGGCGTATGCCGATCCGATCGTCGGCAACGGATCCATCGCGCCGAACCGCCCTGAGTGAGCCCCGGCTACGAACGGACAGTCCGCTTCCGAGCCTCCAGCCGCGACCGCGATATCAACGCAAGACCCACGTCGAGCAGTCCGATGAGGAACGCGAGGCCGAAAACGCCTCGCGTATTGGGGAACACCACGACGGCAAGAAGCGCCCCCATCCCGCTTAGTGCCTGCAGAGCGAAGCGCGCCAGGAACCAGGGACGCAACTGCACTGGATCCACAGTATGGGATATGAGGGCCCGCGCCAACGCCGCCGCTCGAAGTAGCTGCGCCAGACCGTAGATCAGTCCGAGAACGATCACATGCCAGGGATATGCTCGATGAGTTCGGCAGTGCTGCAACCTCCGAACAAGTCGTGGCCGACCGCGTACCCTCCGCCAGCTATCGTTCCGACCTTGCTGATTGCCTCGAGTTCTTTCCGACCGAGTCGCTGAGCCTTTCCGGACAATGCGCCTCGCAGTACACCGACCGATTCGCGATACACGAGGCCTTCTCCTAGAGTCCCTACGACCGATGCGGCATACGTCGCGCACGAAATTGCCTTCCGCCCCTCATGGCTCGCGACCCAGCACTCAAATGAGCCGCACGTGTCGGGTGGCTCCGGATCATTGCCCAGAATCCGGCTGAGCCAGCAACGCGGTGAACCGCACTCATGTGGGGGCTCCCCCGCCAGCCCAGAAGGGTCGACCAGCACGGCCGGCCGGTTTCCGACATAGGTGTACGCGGAGGCCGCGGTGGGCAGTGGATCTCTAGCACCGAAGCGTCCGGTGGCGGGATCGTACTGTCGCGCGCGAAGGTGGTAGAGCCCGGTGGGGTCGAAGTATTCGCCGGTGAATTTGAGGAAGTTCGGGGGTGCGCTGGCGTTGTTCTTGGTCTCGGTCTTCACCGCGCCGTACGGCTCGTAGACGTATGTCCATTGTTTGGCGCCGTTGGTGGAGGTGAGGTTGCTCATGCTGCCGAGGTTGTCGTAGTGGAAGTAGTAGAGGCTGGTGGGGGCGGCCATACTGATCGTGTCCCAGCCGTACTGGTACCGGCGCAGCAGCGCGTTCGCACCATCCCTCTCTAGAGCGACTTCCGGCACCCGTGGGGTGGAGGGATCCCACAGATAGTTCGTGTTCTGGTTCGCAGCAGCGCCGGTGCTCGCTTTCAACCTCTTCCCGAGTCCGTCATACGTGTAGGTGGTGGTGGTGGCGCTCAAGGTGGTCGTCTTCAGCCGGTTGGCCAGGTCATAGGTGAACGTTCTTGTGCCGGCACCGGTTTGGTTTCCGTTCAGGTCGAACGTGTAGCTGGTGGCGCCGGCGGTAAGCAGGCGGTCGGCGTTGTCGTACGTGTAGTTGGTGGTCGCGACGGAGGGACGGGCCTCGGTCAAGCGGTTGCCGACGGGGTCGTAGGTCCAACGGATGAAGGGACTCGTGCCGGCGGTGCAGGCGGCTGCCTGGAAGCACACCTCGGTCAACCGCTCGAGCCCGTCGTACTTGTAGGTTCGTGTTTCGGCGGGTGTGCCGGAGCGCACGATCTTGCTGGGGTTGCCATCCTTGTCCAGGGTGAGCACATACTGCGAGAGCGTGGTCGTGTTCTTCTTGTTCAGCACCGTGGTCAGCCGTCCGGCGCGATCGTACGTACGCGTCTCGACATGCCCGTTCCCCGACGGTACGGTCGTAGTGAGCAGGTTCGATGCCTGGTCGTACCCGTAGGTGGTTGCAAGGCCGCTGTTGGTGACCGTTTGTAGACGACCGTCGTTGTCGTAGGCGAGATCGGAGACGACCGCGCCGGGGTAGCTGCGCTGCGTGAGATTGCTGGACGCGTCATAGGCGTAACCCAAGACATCGCTACCACGGGTGATCGAGGTCAAACGGTCCAGATGAGTGGGAGGTGTTGCTGGGCGGCGGACCAGGCGTCTGTGACGGCGTTGCTGTCGCACAATCGCTCACTCGGCAGAGACGGCGGCTCTGAGCTTAAGGTGAACGCGGACAACATGCTGCATCACCCCGGTCTCGCGTAATGCTCGGGACTTCCTTACTCCGCGGTGCGCACGGGACCCGTTCGCCTCAGCGCGAACGGTCGACGCCGCTTCGCGCAACGCGTCAATGTACTCCGCGTGCAGTGATTCGATGCCTGGCAGCGCGCCGTGCTGAGATAACCCGTCCGCAACGGATTCTGCTGCTTTAGCAGCATCCAAGAGTGCTCGTCTATTCCCCTTGAGAATGGCGTAAATGGTGCTTTTCGGCGTAGCTTTCCACGTCTCTTGATAGCTGTCCAGCACACCCGCATACGCTCTCGAATCCAGCATCGACCTACTCTCTCGCTAGCAGAACTCTTGTGCAACTGGCCTTGTTGGGCATGAGGTGCGCCCTACCATCAGAGGCAATCCGTGTAGGCGTCGTAGATCAAAGCGTCCCCCGCGCCCCAGAAAAGCCCGGCCGCCGCAACGCCCTCACCAACCTCCTTCACACCGACGGCAACACCAAAGGTTGAGAGCCCACCAGTCTCGGGAATGGCCGCTGCGCTAGCTGCAATCTCCGCGGTGCCGGCAGTGATAAGGACCGCACCAATCACTGATCCTGCGACAGTTACCACGTATCCAAGCCCTGTCTTAAGAATTGCCCTTCCGTTGCAGACCGGTGGCGGAGAGCGTCGACAACGCCCCAGGCGCACCGGTGAACGACCCATCAGCGTTGTGGCGCGCTGCCCTCGAGCGAGGCCCGCAGCTCACTATGCGCCCTAGCCATGCGGTCTAGGACTCCCGTGTTCCGAATTGTTTTCAGCCGCTTGCGTTTGCCGCCTCGCCCGTTGCTGGCTTCCTTGCGCGCTGCTTCAGAGCAGGCCAGCAGCGCGTCAACATACTCGCGGTGTGCCGCCTCAGCGTGCCTCGGCGTTGGCGGTAGAGATAGCAGACCCGCTGCCCATTCGGCTCGTGAAGCGACATCCAACATGCTCTGCTGCCCACTATTCAGAAGTTCCGCCATAAAGCCCGACCATGTCAATTTCCATGCCGCCTCCACTTTGGTCAGAGCTACCAGATATTCGTCAGGATTCTCTTCAGTCACCGCTTGTTCCTATTCGCACTCGTTATAAGCGAGACGGACCAGCGCTACGCCGGTAGCTTGACTGCCTCCAACCAAGGTTGCTCCTATGAGCACGTCATGGACACCAGTGAGAGCGACTAGAGGGGCCGCGGGACCCGCGACTTCGCTTGCCGCGAGTTCAGCTGCGCCCCTTATGATCCGCGCGCCTCCAATTGCCGTCCCTCCAACGGCGACAGCGGTACCACCGAGGGACAACACTCCGGCCTTCAGGCTGCAGTGTGGCAAGGTGAGCAGGGCACCCTCCTGCATCCAGCACTTGATTGAGCTACATGTGCCGGGCTCTCCTGCCAGCCCTGAGGGATCAACCAGGGTTGTCGGCTGATTTCCAACGTACGCATAGGCCGATCCAGTGGTGGGCAACGCGTCCGTGGCTTCGAAGCGTCCGGTGGTGGGGTCGTATTGGCGGGCACGGAGGTGGTAGAGCCCGGTGGGGTCGAGGTATTCGCCGGTGAATTTCAGGAAGTTCGGGGGTGCGCTGGCGTTGTTCTTGGTCTCGGTCTTCACCGCGCCGTACGGCTCGTAGACGTATGTCCATTGTTTGGCGCCGTTGGTGGAGGTGAGGTTGCTCATGCTGCCCAGGTTGTCGTAGTGGAAGTAGTAAAGGCTGGTGGGGGCGGCCATGCTGATCGTGTCCCAGCCGTACTGGTACCGGCGCAGCAGCGCGTTCGCGCCATCCCTCTCGAGAGCGACTTCCGGCACCCGTGGGGTGGAGGGATCCCACAGGTAGTTCGTGTTCTGGTTCGCAGCAGCGCCGGTGCTCGCTTTCAACCTCTTCCCGAGCCCGTCATACGTGTAGGTGGTGGTGGTGGCGCTCAAGGTGGTCGTCTTCAGCCGGTTGGCCAGGTCATAGGTGAACGTTCTTGTGCCAGCCCCGGTTTGGTTTCCGTTCAGGTCGAACGTGTAGCTGGTGGCGCCGGCGGTAAGCAGGCGGTCGGCGTTGTCGTACGTGTAGTTGGTGGTCGCGACGGAGGGACGGGCCTCGGTCAAGCGGTTGCCGACGGGGTCGTAGGTCCAACGGATGAAGGGACTCGTGCCGGCGGTGCAGGCGGCTGCCTGGAAGCACACCTCGGTCAACCGCTCGAGCCCGTCGTACTTGTAGGTTCGTGTTTCGGCGGGTGTGCCGGAGCGCACGATCTTGCTGGGGTTGCCATCCTTGTCCAGGGTGAGCACATACTGCGAGAGCGTGGTCGTGTTCTTCTTGTTCAGCACCGTGGTCAGCCGTCCGGCGCGATCGTACGTACGCGTCTCGACATGCCCGTTCCCCGACGGTACGGTCGTAGTGAGCAGGTTCGATGCCTGGTCGTACCCGTAGGTGGTCGCAAGGCCGCTGTTGGTGACCGTTTGTAGACGGCCGTCGTTGTCGTAGGCGAGATCGGAGACGACCGCGCCGGGGTAGGTGCGCTGCGTGAGATTGCTGGACGCGTCATAGGCGTAGCCCAAGACATCGCTGCCGCGGGTGATCGAGGTCAAGCGGTCCAGAGCGTCCCAGGCGTGGGTTTCGGTGCCCGACCCGTCCGTCATCTGGGTGCGATTCGAGTTGGCGTCGTACTGGAACCCGACATCGGGAGTGGTGTCACTGTAATCGATTGTCGTCAACCGGTTCAGCACGTCGTAGCCAAGTGTGGTCTTGCCGTCCCCGATCGCGGGGGTGGCGTTGCCGTTCGCATCCGTGACCGTGGCAAGGTTGCCGTTGTTGTCGTACGTGTACGACCACACCCGAGACAGCGGCGCCGTTGCCGACGTCAACCGGCGGGCGTCGTCATACACGTACGTGGTCTGGTGCGTGTTCGCGTCCGTGCGCGAGGAAAGATCCCCGACCTCGTTGTACGCGTACTGGGTGACGGGGGAAGTGAGCGCACCCGCCCCGTCCGGGTCGGGAGCGGTCACCGTGGTCAGGTGGTTGGCGTTGTCGTAGTCGTAGTTGGTCAGATGCCCGAGCGGGTCGGTGGAGGTGTCGAGCAGTCCGGCCAGGTCATAGGCCCAGGTCCAGGTCGACGCGACGAGACTGCCGGCGCCGTCGGGGTCGGGTGTCGTCACCGTCAACGGGTTGCCGGCAGCGTCAACCGTGTAGGTCGTGGTGTAGTCGATGGGGACGTTCCCGGCGGCGTAACCTCGCGGCTCCACCATCGTCGCCACCCGACCGGCGCTGTCGTGGGTGTAGGTGGTCTTGAAGCCCAAGGGGCTCAGCACCTCGGTTGGCAGCCCGGTCGTGTATTGGAACGTTGTCGTCTTCGATCTCGGATCGGTATAGGAGGTAAGCAGCCCTGTGCCGGCGGGGTCGCGGCCGAACTGGTCGATCGGCGCAACGAGCGGGCCTGTCCCGTCAGGATCCGGATGCGTGATCGAGGTCAGATTCCCACTCGTGTACGCGAAAGTGGTTGAGCCGCCACGCCCGTCCGTGTACGTCGCGACGTCGTTCAACGAGGTGTACGTCCACGCCTCCGCGTAGGAGAGCGGCGTCGGGGCGGTGCGCGAAACCAGGTTCGACCCCTGATACGACAACCGCGTGATATTGCCTTTCGCATCGATGATCCTCGTCACGTTGAAACTACCGTCGTGGCTGATCTCGACCGTGTTGTTCAGCGGATCCAGCCGCTTCCACAACACCCCGTTTCGGTACACGTCCTTCCACTGCTTTCCGCGCGCGTCGGTCATCGTCGCCGTCTGCGTGTTCACATCCCAGGAGAACGTGGTGTGGAAGTTGCGGGCGTCGTACTGATCCGACACGCGCCCATCGCTGCCATAGGTATTCCTGACGAGGAAGTGGCCGTTGGGGTCGGTGATCTTCGACAAGCGCCCGGCCGTGTCGTACTCGTACAACCACGTCTGCCCGCGCACATCGACGACCGAGGTCAACAAATCGCCCGTGTACGCGAAATCGACCTGGCGCGAGCCCGAGGCCACCGAGCTGATCTTCCCGCCCGTATGGCTGACCGTGACCAGCCGCCCTACCGTGTCCGTGATCTGCGACAACACACCGGCCGTGTAGGCCAGGGTCACCGTGTTGTTGTTGCGATCCTTGATCGACGTCAGCTGACCCTGGGTGTTGAACCCATAGCGAAGCTGGCCGCGACGCAACAACAGCTCGTGACCGCCCGAGACGGCGGTGAGCGTCGACAGCGCCCCAGGCGCACCGGTGAACGACCCATCAGCGTTGAGCCGGAACGTGAACAGCTGTCCCGTCCCCCAACGCACCGTTACATCCCCGCTTCCAACAACCGTCAACGACGCCGCATAGGCATGCGTCCAACCCTGCCCGAACTCACCCACCGTCGCATCCGAAGAGTTGTAGGTGCGCTCAAACGCGAAGGGAATCCCGATACCCGGCAGGTCAAGGTCGGTCACCTGCGTGTAATACGACCCGGTCGCCGTGTTCACAGGCTCCGCCTGCGCCCCCGTCGGATTCTGCCCCGGCCCGTCAAACCCCGGCGGCCCATACGCCTGCCCCGGTGGCATCACCGGATGCCCGGCCGGATCCAGGAACCCGAAATCGGTCGGGAAGAGACTGCCGCCCGTAAGATACGTGGTCGCTCCTGTGAGATCAGCGTTCGCGAGGTACACCGTAGCCAGGCCCCCGTAGAACAACTTGCCGTCTGAGCGCCACGCATCACCGGCCGCGAGCGTCGTCGTCCACGTCTGGGCGAAGGACGCATTGAACAGAGACAAGTAGCCGTTCTGGCTGTTCGTATGCACAGTCGCCTGCGCATCCGGGCTCACGCGAACCATCAACGGGTTCAGCTTGTACCACCACAGATTGCTCCACTCAGCAGCGCTTGTCGGCGGGGCGCTGTCAGAAAGCTGCGTCGCGACACCCGTATATGCGTTGATGCCCCACAGCTCGTGTATGAAGATGCACTGCTGCGGCGGGGAGCTATACGGGCACGTCACCGACGTGCTCGACGTCCGGCCGTGACCAAGACCCGGCCAGCCGGTGTAATACCGCCACGGTAACCCGGACATCACCCCACCTTCACGGCCGTGGGAGCCAAAGATCACCGTCGAGTTCGTCTGCCAGTCCAAAGCGTGAAAATTCGTGGTGAATCCCGCATACGGGCCAAACGTTCTCTCGAACCCCGTTTCGGCCTCGTGAATGACGATGCTGCGTGTCGTCGCACCCGCCGCCGCGTACCGCAGAAAGGCGATACGCGTTCCGTCCGGGCTCCACCGCGGATCGGCCTCCACATCCGTGGTCACCGTCAGCGCACGCGACCAGGTTCCACCCGCATCCATTAGCCACACATCGGTGCCTCGGGTGAACACGATCATCGACCCATCCGGCGACACATCCGCCTGGGAGTTGCAGCCGCCACCGCCAGGCGGCGGAACAGTGATAGTGACCCGCGAATCGTTGGCCAGGCCGTCGACGATAGAGCAGCCCGGGCTCACCATCAGATCGCCGCCAAGCCGATACGCCCGCGACACCGCCGACCCGACGCCCGCCGAGTTCGAAGCCGTGACCAAGATCCGATGCCACTTCGCCGCATCCACCTGCGGTGCCGTATAGCTCCCGCACGACGTCACACCCACAAGATCAACCCACACCCCCGGCACGGCCGCGGTATCCGCGGTCTGCCACTGACACGAAGTCGACGCGCCGGCATCGTCGACCGAGAAGGTCACCGATGCGGCAGCCCCGGGCAGCAGATTCGCGATCTGGATGTTCGAGACGACCGGCGGCAGTGTCACGACTGTCGTCCGCGCGTCGCTGCGCTGAAGGCCGATCACGAGCACCGCCAGGGTCGCAGCGACAATACCGACACCGAGCCGACTCGTGCGCATTCCCCGTCCTCCAAGCCGGCGCGCCGTCGCCTGCGGGCCGACGATCGTGGTCATCAGGCTGCCCCAGCGTTACACGGTCGTACTCTCGTGTCAACTACCGTTGGAAGCGAGTTATTTCCAACAGCACCATGCTCCGATCCTCAGCCCTCGTCGAAGACGATCACGTTGCGTAGCGCCTCCCCGCGCTTCACGGAGGCGATCGCCTCGTTGATATCCTCGAGCGGGTAGCGGGCGGAGATCAGCTCGTCGAGCAACAGGCGGCCCTGCCGGTAGAGCGAGACGAGGTAGGGGACGTCAATCGAGATCCGCGCCGACCCCATCTTCGAGCCGATGATGCGCTGGCTGGACGCGGCGAGCGTCGAGGGATCGATCTCGGAGGTGACACCGATCGGGGGCATGCCGACGAGAACGACGGCGCCGCCCCTGGCCAGCAGTCCGTAGGACTGGTCGAAGGCCGCCTTCGCACCGACGGTGACGAAGACGTAGTCCGCTCCGCGGCCGTCGCTCAAGGCCCGGACCTGGCCCGGCACGTCTTCGGCGGCGGGATCGATCGTGTGAGTTGCCCCGAACCGACGCGCCGCCTCGCGCTTGGCCTCGGAGAGGTCGAGGGCGATGATCGACTTGGCGCCGCAGACCGCGGCACCCTGGACGGCGTTCAGACCGACTCCCCCGGTCCCGACGACAACCACGTGACTGCCGGCCGGCACCTGCGCGGTGTTGGTGACGGCGCCGAAGCCGGTGATCACGCCGCAGGCGAGCAGCGAGGCCACGTCGAAGCCGAGATCGGTAGGGACGGTCACGACCTGCGACTCGTGCACCAGGACGTGCTCGGCGAACCCACCCGTCCGCATCGCCTGCGCGATCGGCGCACCACCGGCATCGCTCAACGGGCTCTGCTCGTCTAGCGGGAACGAGGCATCACACATCACCGGCTGCCTGAGCCCGCACCCGTGGCAGGACCCGCACGAGCGAATCAGGGTGACGACGACACGATCTCCGCGAGCGACCGACCGTACGCCCGCCCCCACCTGCTCGACCGTGCCGGCTCCCTCGTGCCCGTAGACGGCGGGCAGGTCTCCTCCCCAGCCACCGTCCGCGTAGGTGATGTCCGAGTGGCAGACCGCCGTCGCGCCCATGCGGACGCGCACCTCACCCGGACCTGCCGCGCGCAGCTCGACGTCCTCGATCACGAGCGGGGCGCCGAACGCCCTACAGACTGCAGCCTTCATGTGCGATCCATCCGCGGGAGCGTCAGCTTGCGCGGTAACCCCAGATCCCGCCGAACGCCTTCCAGATCCCCTTCTCGTAGCGCTGGGTGAACACCTGCTCGATCGGGAAGTGGTCACCGGGCCCGGTCTTCAGCTCGATGCCGGGGATCAGGAACGGGTTCTTGGAGAGGTTCATGTTGGAGACGCCCTTGTTCAGAGCGTCCCGCGTGAGGTTCTTGCCGATCTTCTTCAGCACCTCGACCGTCGTCCACGCGACCGCCATCCCGTACACGTGGTACACGTCGTTCGCGTTCGCGCCCGGCGCGTACTGCTTGAGGATCTGGCGGTACTGCTTGATCGCCGCGTCCGCCTTCCAGCGCGGGTCGGAAGCGTCCTTCAGGAACTGCACAGAGACCGAGTTCGGCGTGACCTTGTTGGCGCCGCCCTCGGACGCCAGCAGCATGATGTTCGAGGCCGAGGAGACGGTGTTCACGATCGACTGCTTCGGCTTCCACCCGAGCTTGTTGGCGAACACGTAGCTCTGGATGGCGAACTTCGGCGTGGCGAAGATGGCCAGCACGTCCGCGCCCGAGGACTTCAGCTTGGCGATCTGCGACCCGACATCGGCGGCCGTCACCTCGTACGGCTGGGCGGCGACCACCTTGACCTTGGACTTCTGCAAACCTCGTTTCAACCCGACGAGCAGGTCCTTGCCGTAGTCGTCGTTCTGGAAGATGACGGCCACCTTCGCGCCGGGCAGCGTGCGCGCCAGGTACTTGCCGTAGATCCAGCCTTCGGCCTGGTAGCTCGGCTGGAAGCCGATCAGGCCAGGGTAGGTGGCGACATCGCGGCCCCAGGTGGTCGCACCGGACGCGGCGAAGAGCTGCGGGACCCCCTGGGCCTTGAGATAGTCGCGGATGGCCAGGTTGTGCTCCGTGCCCAGCGAGTTGAAGACGGCGAAGACCTTGTCCTGCTCGACCAGCTGACGGGTCAGCTGCACCGTCTGGGCCGGGTTGTAGGCGTCGTCGACGTACTTGTACTCGAGCTTGCGACCGGCGACGCCACCCTTGGCGTTGATCGACTTGAAGAACGCGTCCGCCCCGCGCGCCACGGAGGCGTAGGCCGAAGCCGCGCCCGACAGGGGCGAGGTGCCGCCGAACAGCACGGACGTGTCCGTGACACCCGGATCCGCAGTCGCCCGTGAGCCACCGGCAAGCGCGGCCGCCACGCCCGCGGTCGAGACGATGAGCGCAATGGTCAAAACGAGAAGGACTGTGCGGCGCATCGGTTCGGCTCCTTGTCAGCGGTCAGGTCGAGGAAACAATGGTAGCCCAGTGCGGCCCCCACAACGCCAACAAAGTTCCAGGTCAGGCGTTGGGAGATGCCGCACTAGCGGACGAAGATCCCACGAATTCGCGCCAGGAGACCGGCGACGCCTCCCGGCAGCAGGAACATCAGCCCGATCAGGACGACGCCGTACACGACCCCCGGAACCCCAGGCGCCTTGGACGCCTCCTGCGACCAGAGCGGTAGAAACTGCACGAGAACAGCCCCGGCCAGCACGCCGGTCAGCGAACCGAGACCGCCCACGACGACTCCGACCAGCAGGAAGATGGAGAGCGTCACCGGGAACGTGTCCGGGTTGACATAGGTGGTGGCGATCGCGAAGAGCGACCCGGCCACCCCGGCATAGGCGGCACTGATGCCGAAGGCGAGCGTCTTGTAGCGGGCCATGTTCACGCCGAAGGAGACGGCGGCGGTGTCGCTGTCTCGGAGGGCCCTGAACGCGCGCCCGGTGCGGCCACGAAGGAGCAGCCACGCCACCAGGTAGAGCACGAGGGCGATCGTCGTGCAGAGCGCATACAGCCAATCGTTGAAGGTCAGGTCGAACCCGAGGATGGAGACACCCTTGAGCGAACCGGTCAGCTCGGGCTTGCCGAACATGTTGATGCCGGAGGAGCCGCCGGTGAACCCGTCGAAGCGCTTGATCGCGGCGGGCATCGAGACCGCCACCGCGAACGTCGCGAGTGAGAGGTAGAGGCCGGTCAGCCGCAACGCCGGGAACCCGAACAGGAAGCCTGCCAGCCCGGCGACGAGCGCCGCGAGCGGAATCGTCCACAGGTCCTTGACCCCGTGGTTGCCGACGAGGATCGCGGTCGTGTACCCGCCGACGGCCATGAACGCGCCGTGCCCGAGGGAGATCTGCCCGGTGTAGCCCGTGAGGATGTTCAGCCCGATGATGGCGATCAGGTAGATCGCGACGTACGCGAACTGCTGCGCCCGGAACGAGCCGACGAAGAACGGCAGGACGGCAGCGAGGCCGGCCAGAGCCGCGAAGGTGAGGAGCGGACGCCTGAGCGTCATACCTTGCGAACCACCTTCCGGCCGAAGAGCCCGGTGGGCTTGACCAGCAGGACGGCCATGATGATCGCCAGCGCCACCGGCAGCCGTAGCTCCACGCCGAGGAAGTCGACGTAGGTCCCGACGAGGTTGAGCACGACGCCCAGCAGGAGCCCACCCACGACCGCGCCGAACGGCGAGTCGATCCCACCAAGCACGGCGGCGGCAAAGGCGTAGATGAGGAGAGCGACCATCAGGTTCGGGTCGAGGAAGAGCGTGGGCGCAGCGAGCACACCGGACAACGCACCCAGGGCCGCGGCGAGGCCCCAGCCGAGGGCGAGCATCCAGTTGACGCGCACGCCGACGAGGCGCGCCTCGGCCGGGTTCGTCGCCGCCGCGCGCATCCCGAGGCCGACCTTGGTGAAGCGGAAGAAGAGCCAGAGCAGCACGACCACGCCCAGGATGACCAGGATCGTGCCGATGTCGTGCCAGGCGAAGGTCACGTTGCCCAGCGCGAACGTTCCGCTCCCGAAGGGGCTCGCGATGGCGCGTACTTCACCCGACCAGATCCAGGTGACGAGCCCGTTGAGCAACAACAGGAGCCCGATGGTGACGATCACCACGCGCAGAACGGAACCGCGATCGTTGGGTCTGATCACGAGCTGGTGGATACCGATGCCACCGGCGAAGGACAGGCCGATGGTGGCGAGGATCGCCGGCCAGTACGGCCAGCCGTGGTTGGTCGTCAACGTCCACGCGATGTACGTGGAGAACGTCGCCATCTCACCCTGCGCGAAGTTGATGACGCCGGTCGCGCGGTGGATCAGCACGAGTGCGAGGGCCAGCGATCCGTAGATCCCTCCGGATGCGAGCCCCGCCACGATCTGTTGCAAGAAGTCCGACATCAGCGAGTGCGGCATCTCCTAACGCTGGACCTGTGACTCCGGCAGTGTGGGTGCCGCACTAGCTTCTTGGTGTCGGCCGCGGAGCGGCCGGCTGTGCTGTTGGCGATCAGGCTCCGCTGCGCGGAGGGCCACTCCGTGGCCGGTGATCGCGTGTTGGAGGCTCCGGGCGCAACGCCGGGAGACACCGCACGAGCACGGCCCCTGCCGGCGTCCCAGGAGATCCGTGAGGTCGGGGTTGGCCTTACGGGATCCTGAACGGTGTGAGGCAGCGCAGTCGTCATCAGTACCCCAGGTAGCTCCGCCGCACGGCGTCGTCCTCACGCAGCTGCTCGCTCGGACCCGACAGGGCGACCTTCCCGACCTCGAGCACGTACGCAGATGACGACGCGTCGAGCGCAACCCGCGCATCCTGCTCGACCACGAGCACGGCGAGGCCCTCCTGCGCATTCAGCTCGCGGACGATCCGGAAGATGTCACGCACGATGAGCGGCGCCAGGCCGAGCGACGGTTCGTCGAGCATGAGCAGGCGCGGCCGCCCCATCAGCGCCCGGGCCAGAGCCAGCATCTGCTGCTCACCGCCCGAGAGGGTGCCAGCCCGCTGCTCGCCACGCTCCACGAGCCAGGGGAACAAGGCGGTCATCCGCGCCACCTCGGCGGTGAACGACCGGCTGGATTGCGTGTATCCGCCGAGGCGCAGGTTCTCGGTCACGGTCAGCTCCGTGAACGTCCCGCGCCCTTCCGGCACGTGAGCGATGCCGTCCCGCGCCACCGCCTCCGGGCCCCGGCGCAGCTTCTTGCCGGCGAAGCGCACCTCGCCGCCCCGTCTGACGGTGCCCGACACGGCTCGCAACGTCGTCGTCTTCCCGGCGCCGTTCGCGCCGAGAACGGCAACCACAGCCCCCTCGGGCACGTCGAGCGAGATTCCGTGCAGTGCCTGTACGGGCCCGTAGCGGGCCGTGACCTCGTGCAGCTCGAGGACGGCGGTCATTCCGCCGCTCCGAGATAGGCCTCGATCACTGCAGGGTTGGCCTGCATCTCGGCGGGGGTGCCGCTCGCGATCCTGCGGCCGAAGCTCAGCACGTTCACCTGATCCGAGATGCCCATCACCAGGCCCATGTGATGCTCGACAAGGAGCACGGTCACCCGGCGCTCGTCGCGCAGCCGTTTGATGAAGACCCCGAGCTCCTCCACCTCCTCGTGGTTCAGCCCGCCGGCCGGCTCGTCCAGGAGCAACAGGCGGGGTCGTGCGGACAGGGCCCGCGCGATCTCCACCCGCTTCTGGATCCCGTAGGGCAGCGACGCAGCCGGGCGGCCGGCCTCGCCCTCGAGCCCGACGTACTCGAGGATCTCGAGAGCGTCCCCGCGGACGCCCTCACGGCCGCGAGCGTGCGCGCCGACCATCACGTTCTCGAGCACGCTCATCGTGCGAAAGAGGTTGATGTTCTGGAACGTCCTGGCGATGCCACGCCCGACCACGTCGTGCGGTGCTGTTGCGAGGAGCGACTCGCCGTCGAAATCGACCGCCCCCTCGTCCGGCGTGTACAGCCGGGTGACCACGTTGAACGCCGTCGTCTTGCCCGCGCCGTTCGGCCCGATCAGCCCGGTGATCGAGCCCGCCTCGACATCGATGCTGACCCCGTCGAGAGCCAGGATCCCGCCGAAACGAAGCGCGACGTCACGAACGGAGAGAAGCGCGGCCACGTGGTTCGGGAGCCTACTTCCCCCAGGCCCGTGAGGGAAGTGGCGAAAAGACTTGCGTTCCAGCAGCCCCCGGCCGATACCCTGAGACGATGAGCTTCGGCCTGGATCGCAGACGACGCCGACTGGCACTGCTTGCGGCGTTCGGCCTGACGCTGGCTGCGCTCGGCGCCGCCTGCGGCGGCGGGGCTGGGGCGTCGCAGGGGTCGAGCAGCACGGGCTCGCAGACCGGCACGACCGGCGGCGTGGAGACGGCGGACACCTCGAACCCCCATCCCGTGGCCGGGAACTTCGAGCGCGACGGGACGGCGCTCGAGGATTGCCGCAAGGACGGCGGCGCGCCGTCGCAGAGCTGCCTGGAGCAGGCTTTCGGCAATCTCGCGTTCGACAAGGGCGCGGAGGTGGCGATGGCCCGCTTCGCAGCCGACATCGCTGCGGATCCCACGGTCGAGAGCGGCTGCCACCGCATTGCCCACGCCATCGGCTCCGCGTCGCTCGCGCGAAACAAGGGCGACGTCGGGCGCGCCTTCACACAGGGGGACTCCACCTGCTGGTCCGGCTACTACCACGGGATCTTGGAGCGGGCGCTCAAGACGGCGACCAGTGACGTGCTCCTGGAGGCCGCGATCAAGGATCTCTGCCAGGAGATTCTCGCGAACGACGCATCGTTCATCGCGTACCAGTGCGTCCACGGGCTCGGACACGGTCTGATGATCCACACGGGTCTCGACCTGCGGACCTCGCTGGAGTTCTGCGAGAAGCTGGCCACCAGTTGGGAGCAGACCTCGTGCGACGGCGGGGTGTTCATGGAGAACTACAACACCTCCTACGGCGTCAAGTCGAGCTATCTCAAGGACGACGATCCGATCTACCCGTGCAACGCCATCGCCGAACGGCACAAGCTCTACTGCTATCTCCAGGTCACGGATCGCATCCTCGAGCTGAACGGCTTCGACTTCGGCCAGGCGGCGACCACGTGCGAGACGGCGGAGGCGAACTGGCGGGCAACGTGCTTCCAGTCACTCGGTCGCAGCGCGTCGGGCAACGCGCGGCTCGACCGCGACCAGCTCGACCGCTACTGCGGCACCGTTACGGAGATGCGCTGGCGGGTCGAGTGCGTCTACGGGGCGGTGCGCGACATCACCTCGCAGGACGCGGCCCCGGGCCGGGCCCTCGCCTATTGCGACGGTGTCGAGACGGACGCCAAGCCGCGCTGCTACTACGGGATCGGCACCATCGTCTCGGGCTTCGACCGCAAGGGTTCGCAGCTGGCACGGGCGTGTGCGAAGGCACCGTCCTCCTACCGCACGTACTGCCGGCAGGAGGCGACCGGAGAACTCTGATTCCGAGTTGTCGGGCGCCGGGGATGCGCAGAGGGCGTCGTGGGTCTCGCGATAGCACGGCAGATGGGCTGAACTACTTGCGAGGCCCTGAAGGGCCCCGCTCCGCCCTCTCACCCGCCACAGCCGGGCGAGGGCACGCTCGGCCTCTACACGGCCGGGCGAGGGCGCACCCAGTGGGGCCTCTCCCGGTAGGCCGGGCGCGCTGCGGGGCCCTTCAGGGCCTCGCCAGGAGCTCGTCCCGTGACGAGGGCCGGATTCGCCGCTCCGGATGACCAATTGCTCATCGAGCTTCCACTCCTCGCGAGGCCCTGAAGGGCCCCGCAGCACGCCGACGCCTAGCGGGATAGGCCCACAAGCAATCCGCATCAACGCCTTCTACTAGGGGAGGCGCGGCGACCAGAGCCCGGCCAGCAGGCCGGCGGCGGTCAGGAGCCCGGCACCGAGACCGACGAAGGCGACGGTGACCTCGTGCGGGCGCTCGACGCGTCCGAGTGAGCGGCCGAGAGTCTCGTAGACCTCCCGCAGACGGTCCGCGTCACGCACGTCGTACGACTTGCCGCCGGTGAGCTCGGCGATGCGGGCGAGCGTGGCCCGGTCCGGGGGGACGGGAATCACGCGGCGCTCGCCGAAGCGGGTGATCTCGATCACGCCCTCGTCGGTGCCAAGCGCGACCGTGTACACGGGGACGCCGGCCTTGCGCGCGACCTCGGCGCCTTCGTCAGGCGTCAGCACACCGCGTGACTGCGAGCCGTCGGACAGGAAGAGCACGGTGGCCGGTGAGGGATCGCCTTTCTTGCGGGGAGGCACGGCGCCCGTTTCGTCGGCGATCGCCGATCGCGCGAGCTGCGCGCCGCGTGCGACGCCGTCGCCGATCGCCGTCCCCGAATCGGCGAACAGCGTCTGCAGGCTCTGCTTGACACGCTCGCGATCCGTGGTCGGCACGGCGATGACGTCTGCGGTGTTCGAGAAAGCGACGAGGCCCGCGCGGATTTGCCGTGGCAGGCGGTCGAGGAAGCGCTCCATGGCCTCACGCGCGGCGTCGAGGCGCGTGGGCGCGATGTCCTCGGCTTGCATCGATCCGGAGACGTCCACGACGAGCACGACGCTCGCCCGCTCGTAGGGTGTGGCGAGGCTCACGCTCGGGCGGGCGAGCCCGACACACAGCGAGGCGAGGCTGGCGAGCACGAGAGCGGTGGTCAGAGTGCGACGCCAGGGCCGCGAACGCGACGCCACGGCGGCGAGGACGCCGAGGTTCGTGAACGGCACCGTGTAACGCGGGGCGCGGCGACGGAGCAGGAAGAGGGCCAGGGCTCCACCCGCCGGGACGAGCAGCGTCAACAACATCAACGGTGATGCGAGGCTCAACGCTTCTCCTTCACACACAGGGCGTGCAGCTGGATCACGACGGGGAGCGAGCGCGCCTGGCCGCGGGCCCGGGCCTTCACGAGCACCGTCGCTCCGCGGCGTGACCTGGTGAGCTGCACACCTCCGAGCGCACCGGCCGGCGGGGGCGCCTTGGTGCGGAAGCCGACTGCGTCCCCACGACCGACGAGCCTGGAGCCCTTTGGGCACCGTGCTCGCAGCGTGACGGGCGATTCGCGCAGCGGCCGGTTGACGACGACGCGAGCAAGGGGCCTCGTCGGCTGCCACCCCGGCGAGGACTGGGTGTACGCCGTGAGCGCCCTGCCGCCACCACCCGTGGTGGGGACGCACCCGATGAACGGCTGGAACGTGACGGCGCGCCTACGGCGACCGACGTAGCGCGCCACGAACACGACCGCCTCCATCGTCGTCACGCCCGGCGCCACAGGACTACCGGTCTCGCCACGCAGCGAGACGTCGATCGCGGGATCCGAGAGCCGCACGTCGGTCCCGGCCACGACGTAGTTGCGGCGAGGGCACCGAAGCTCGTACTCGACGACACCGGTCGTGGCCGGGATCACCACCCACGGCCCGGCGGCGGGCAGACAGACGAGGAGGCCCGCACACTCGTCCGCCGCGCGCGCCGCCCCCACGGCGACGGCCGCCGCTGCCACGAGCGCCGCACCGAGCAGCAGCGTCCGCCTCACAGGGGCCTCCGGAACCAGAGCGTGGAGAGCCCGGAGCCGAGAAGCAGCAGGACACCGCCGGCCGCGCTGAACGCCGCCGTGATCTCCTTCTTCTCCTTGCGCGTGGCCAGGCGCGAACCGAGGTCCTTGTACACCGCCTCGAGCCTGGCCGCGTCCGGCGCGGCGAAGAACTGCCCACCGCTCCGGGCCGCCAGCTGCTTCAACGTGGGAATGTCCGGCGCGACCGTGACACGTTCCTTGAGCCCACCCGGCAGCGCCACCTCGACCACCGCGTCGCGCGTCCCCACGGCGACGGTGTGCACCGGGATGCTCCGCAGCCTGGCCTGCCGTGCGGCACCGGCCGGGGTCACGTTCCCCCCCGTTTGTGCTCCGTCGGAGAGCAGCACGATGGCCGCGGGCGCCTGCTCGCCGACGGGCTCCCCCGGCCGTGCGTTCGGCCGCACGAGGCGGAGCGCGCGCACGACGGCGTCCCCGATTGCCGTTCCCGTGCCTAGCCGCAGCTCGCCGAGCGCTGCCCTTGCCGCCTCGCGGTCGGGGGTGGGTGCGAGCACGACCCGCGCGCTCGTGGAGAAGGAGACGATGGCCACCTGATACTCCTCGGGCACCAGGTCCAGGAACGCGTTGGCCGCCACCTTCGCGGCCGCGAAGCGCGAGGGTTGCAGGTCGGTGGCCGCCATCGAGAACGAGGTGTCGAACGCGAGGACGACGGTGGCTTCGTTCTGCTTGGTGGCGAGCACGGCATGCGGCCGGGCCAACCCCACGAGCAGTGCTGTGAGCGAGGCGAGCGCGAGCACGAACGGGACATGACGGCGGTGGCCCGGGCGGGCCGGGAGGATCCCCTCGAGCAGCGGCAGCGATCCGAACCGGGCCGCGCGCGCCCGCCGGCGCAGCTCGGTGAGCAGGTACGCGCCGACCACCAGCGGCAGCGCCAGCAGCCCGAGCAGGGCGAGCGGCCAGGCGAAGCTCATCGCCTGCTCCTCATGTACTGGGCCAGGCTGCGCAGCCAGTCACCCTTGGTCGAAAGGACGACGTGGGCCACGCCCGCGTTCCGCAGGGCGTCCAGGATCTCCCGTCGTTCCCGATAGGCGGCCTCGGCGAATCGCTCGCGGAGTCGAGCGTTCCCGGTGTCCACGCACAGCTGCCGGCCGGTCTCCGGATCGGTGAACCAGATCTCCCCCACGTCCTCGAGCGTGCCCTCCCTGGGGTCGACTATCTCGACCGCGAGCACCTCGTGGCGGCCCGCGAGGTCGAGCAGCGGCTTGCGCCAGGTCTGCGAGCCGCGGAAGTCCGACACGACCGTGACCAGAGCTCGCTGCTTCGCCACCGCACCAACAGCAGCAAGGGCGTCGTCGAGCGTTTCGCCCACCCCGCTGCCGCCCTCGCCGAGACCGGCCATCAGCCCGACCAGCCCGGCGCGTCCCTGACGGGGCGGCTGGGGAACGGCGGGACCACCGCCGAACGCGACCAGCCCGATGCGGTTGCCACGGCGGCTGGCGGCGTGCCCGATGGCGAGGCCGACTCCCAGCGCCACGTCGTCCTTCCGGCGATCGGCCGTCCCGAAGCGCATGGAGGCGGTGCGATCCATGACCAGCCAGGTCACGAGCACACGCTCGGCGAGGTGTGCCCGGACGTGCGTCTGCCTGGTGCGCGCCGTGACGTTCCAGTCGATCAGCCGAACGTCGTCCCCCGGCTCGTAGGGGCGGATCTGGGCGAGCTCGGAACCGCGCCCGAGCACCGAGGAGCGGTGATCGCCGGCCAGCAGTCCGTCCACGCGCCGGCCGATCGTCAGCTCGAGCGCCCGCAGCAGCGCGTCGGGCATGGGCCCGGGCCCCGGCCGCTCGGCCGTGGGATCAGCGCCGAGCACGCGCAGGCTGGCGGTCACGCCGCGATCGGCCGTCCCAGCTCGAGCGGCGGCGCGGGCACGACGTTGAGGACCGCGTCGAGCACGTCGTCCGCCGAGCGCTCCTCGGCCAGCGCCCGATAGGTGAGCACGAGACGGTGGCGCAGCGCGTCCTTGGCCAGCTGCAGCACGTCCGAGCCGAGGACGTACTCGCGGCCGTGCACGAGGGCCAGTGCGCGAGCCGCCTGAACGAGCGCGATCGGTCCCCGTGGGCTGGCCCCGTACGCCACGAGCTCGGCGACTTCGCTGAGGCCGCGCGCAGCGGGGGTGCGGGTGGCCTCGGCGAGCGTGACGGCGTAGGCGATCAGGGAGGGATCGACATACACCTCGAGCGCCTTACGCTGCAACGCCTGGAGCTGCGGCAACGACAGCACCTGCCGCACCTCCGCTGTCGGCTCGAGCGAGCGTTGCACCACCGTCAGCTCCTCGTCGCGCGTGGGATAGCCAACCAGCACCTTGAGCATGAAGCGGTCGACCTGCGCCTCGGGCAGCGGATACGTGCCCTCCGACTCGATCGGGTTCTGCGTGGCCATGACCAGGAACGGCTGCGGCACGGGCATCGTGTTGTGCCCGATCGTGACCTGGCGCTCCTGCATCACCTCGAGCAGCGCCGACTGCACCTTCGCCGGTGCGCGATTGATCTCGTCGGCCAGGAGGAAGTTGCAGAACACGGGGCCGGTCTCGGTGTCGAACGCACCCGTGTCCGGCCGGTAGATGCGGGTGCCGACGAGGTCGGAGGGGACGAGATCAGGGGTGAACTGCACCCGCTTGAACGATCCGCCGAGCACGGCGGCGGTGGTCTTGATCGTCAGTGTCTTGGCCAGTCCCGGTACACCTTCGATCAGCAGATGGCCGCCGGCGACGAGACACACGAGCACACGCTCGAGCATCTCCTCCTGGCCGGCGATCACGCGCTTGATCTCGACCAGCGCCTCCTCGAGCAGCGACCGTGGGTCGTCGACCACGGTCGCGCTCTCCTTGCTCACGGGCATCGGGGCCTCCTCGCTCGGGTGCGGTACGGGTGAGCGTAGACGGACAGCCGAGAGACCCGGATTGCGGGATCGTTAAGGGCCTGTGAGAGGATCGCGGGATGATCGACGGTCGCTTCTGGGGTTGGGTCGGTGTCGCCGCGATCCTCGTGGTGCTGCCGGGCCCGGACACCATGTCCGTGCTGCGGGCCGGGCTCAGGGGTGGGCGGCGTGCTGCGCTGGCCTGCGCCTACGGCATCAACACCGGCCTGGTTGTTTGGGCTGCCGCGTCGGCGCTCGGGGTGGCCGCGCTGCTCGCGGCCTCGGCGACAGCCTTCACGGTGCTCAAGGTCGTGGGTGCGCTCTACCTCGGGTACGTCGGCCTCCGCATGCTGATCGGCTCGTTCCGCAGCCGCAGCTTCATCCTCCGCGAGCCGCGGGCGGCAGCACGACTCGCGCCGCGGGCGGCCTTCCGCTCAGGGTTGACGACGAACCTGCTCAACCCGAAGATCGCAGCGACGTTCACCACGCTGCTCCCGCAGTTCATCGAGCCCGGTGACCCGGCGGTGCCGCGGACGGCACTCTTCGCGGGTGTGTTCCTGCTGATGGGGATCGCCTGGCTGACGGTGTACGCGTTGCTGATCGGCGCAGCGTCACGCCTGTTCGAGAACGCTCGGGTACGCGTGTGGATCGAGCGCATCACAGCCGGCGTCTTCCTCGCCTTCGCCGGTCAGTTGCTCTCGGCCCGGCGGGAGTGAACCCCTACGACGCCTCGCGCGGCTCCCAGTACAGGTTCTCGCTGTAGTCCACGGCCAGCTGATCCTCAAGATCCTGCACCGGCAGCTCGTGGAGCTCTGCGTGGTCCTTCCAGATCTGCGCCGGGCGCGCGAGGCCCTCCAGAGTCGTCCAGGAGCTCGGCTCCCAGAGCTCGGAGCGGATGAACGCCTTCGCACAGTGCAGGAACGCCTCCTCCACCTCGAGCACGATCACGATGCGCGGCGGCTTGCCCTCGATCACCTCGTGACGAGCGAGCAGCTCGGGATCGCGCGTGAGGACGGCGCGACCGTTGACGCGCAGCGTCTCCGACAGGGTCGGGATCAGGAAGAGCAGGCCGGCGCGACCCGTCTGCACCATGTTCCGCATCGAGTCGGCGAGCCGGTTCCCCTTGGCGTCGGCGAACGCGAGGTGCTTCGGGTCGAGCACCTCGACGAAGCCCGCGGGGCCTCCGCGCGGCGAGACGTCGCAGCGGCCGTCGAGATCGGACGTTGCCAGGGTGAAGAACGGCGAGCGCGCGATGAAGTCGCGGCAGTGCTGATCGAGGTGGTCGATGAGCTTGGCCTGCGGGAGGGCATTTGGGGCGCCGTGGTAGGTGGTGAGCTCCTCGAGCGTGTCGATCACACCCTCGAAGCGTTCGCGGAGCCCGCTCATGGGGCGGCTCTGGCGGGAGCTGGATGCACGGCGCGCCAGTGCAAAGCGATCTGCTCTCGCGTTGCCACCCAGACGTCGTCGCAGGCGGCGACGTGATCGAGGAAGCGGGCGAGGCCGCCGATGCGCCCCGGCTTGCCGACGATCCGGCAGTGCAAGCCGACCGACATCATCCGCCCGCCCTCGGCCCGCAACTGGTCGAGCGCCGCGATCAGGTAGTCCGCGAACTGGTCGGCGGTGACGAAGCCGTTGACGAGCAGGAACTTGAAGTCGTTGGCATCGAGGGTGTACGGGAGGATCAGCTGGTCTCGCCCGTCCACGTCTTCCCAGTAGGGCAGCTCGTCCGCATAGGAGTCGGCGTCGTACAGGAAGCCGCCCTCCTCCGCCACGATCCGCCGTGTGTTGGGAGAGGTACGGCCGGTGTACCAGCCGACCGGACGTGTGCCGCAGATGCGCTCGATCGTCTCGATGCACCTGGCGAGGTGCTCGCGCTCGACCTCCTCCGGGATTTCCTCGTAGTCGATCCAGCGCCAGCCGTGGCTCGCCACCTCCCAGCCGGCCGCCACCATCGCCCGTCCCGCCTCGGGGTTCCGCTCGAGCGCCTGACCGACTGCGTACACCGTGAGCGGGATGCCCCTCGCGGTGAGCAGGCGGTGGATGCGCCAGAACCCGGCGCGACTCCCGTACTCGAACATCGACTCGACGTTGCGGTCACGCGCGCCGATCCGCGGCGGCGCGCCGATCACCTCGTGCAGGAACGCCTCAGACGCGGCATCGCCGTCGAGCGGGGTGTTCTCGCCGCCCTCCTCGTAGTTGAGCACCAGGCTGAGTGCCACCCTGGCATCGCCCGGCCAGCGCGGGTCGGGAGGGGTCGCGCCGTAGCCGACCAGGTCGCGGGGATACGCGGGTGCCACACCTGGATCGTACGCCCATGGCGACGGGTGTGCCCCGGCCAACGCCGGGGCACACAGGCCGGGTGCCCAGGGCTCACCGGGAGATCTTGACCGAGCCCTTCATCGTGGACGCGTGCGGATCGCAAAGAAACCGAAGCGTTCCTGACTTCAACCGTACGTTCCACGTGACGGCGCCGACGAACGGCACGGTCGTCCTCTTGTTGACGCCGGCGCCGAGGATGTGGGCGTTGTGGCTCGCCGACCGGTCGCGGGCCACAATCACATAGCCACCGGGACGCAGCGTCCGCACTGCCCGGCCGGCCTTCGTCCTGAGGGTGATCGTGAAGCCAGGCCCGACCGTCAGGGTCAGTTGGGCACCGACGGGGGCCGGCGGGCTCTGCGGCGACGCCGGTGGCGAGGGCGGAGGCGGGTTCGTGGCAGTGCCAACCGTGAACGCCCCTTTCATGCGCGTCGCATGGGGATCGCAGATGTAGTTGTAGGTGCCCTCAGAGAGCGTGATCTGGAATGTCTGCTGGCCGACGAAGTCGACCTCGGTGGAGACGTTCACGCCGGGGCCGGTGAGGTGAAAGTTGTGCTCGGTGGCCTTGTCGTCGACGACGAGTTCGTAACTCCCGGGGGCGAGGTTCGTGATGCGGTTCCCGGCGGCGTCCCGCAGGCTGATCGAGAATCCCGGCCCGACCGAGCCGAAGATCTTCGTCGCCTGGCTAGACGTTCCGGTCGCCGTGACAGCAAGCGCGGCCGCTACCAGCGCGGCAATGATGAGGGCGGCAAGTCGTTTCATGACAGGGGATACGCCACAAACGCTCGGACCGGATTGGCACAGGCGGCGGCGCCACCGGTCTGCCCGCCGGCCCGCAGGATCCACCCGCTAGGCCTGGCTGCTGTCCGTCTAGCCGCGAAGCTCGGCTGCGTGCGCTTCGGCGAGTGCAGCGACGATCCGCTCGCGCTGCGGTGCCACGTCCTCGTCGGTGAGCGTGCGTTCCGCGGACTGGAAGGCGAGCCGGATCCCGACGGACTTGCGGCCGGCACCGAGCTGCTCGCCCCGATAGACGTCGAACACCTCCGCCTGGCGCAGATGCTCCGCCCCCGCTTCGCGGATCGTGCGCACCAGTGCCGCAGCCTCCACCTCCTCGGGGACCGCGACGGCAATGTCCTGGCGCACGGCCGGGAAGGTGATCACATCCTCGTACAGGATCCGTTCCGGGAGAGCCTCGGACAGGGTCGCGAGATCCAGCTCGAACGCCCCCCAAGAGCCTTCCAGCACCGTCGGGTGCAGCTCTCCGAACCAGCCGGCCGGTGTCCGTGCGGCCTTGCCCGGGTGGAGTAGGCGGTGCTCCGTCCGCTCGGCAACGACCCCGGTCTGCAGTGCGCCGTAGAGGACGTCCACGACGGCCCGCGCCGCGTCGAACCCTCCGGCCACCACGCCGGCGAGGCGCCAGCGCTCGGACGGGAGATTCTCCCCGCTCGGCAGGTAGACGCGGGCGATCTCGAAGAGGCGGACGTCTGGGCGTCCCACGGCGACGTTGTGCGCGACCGATTCGATGAGCCCGAGAAGCAGGGTCGTCCGCAGGACAGCCTGCTCCGGGCTCAGGGGGTCGGGAAGCCGCAGCGCGTCCGCATGCTCGTCCACCGCTACCAGGCTCCACGTATATGCCTCGCTGAGACCCGCCCCGACGAGGACGTCCTCCACGTGGCGCCGCAGGCGCTGCTCCCGGGAGAGATGCCCGGCGACCAGCGTCCGGCGGGGCATGGTTCGGGGCACGCGGTCGAGGACGACGCGCGCCACCTCCTCGATCACGTCGATCTCCCGCGTCACGTCACGTGCACGCCAGGTGGGAACCGTGACCAGCCAGTCGTCGTCGACAGCGAAGCCCAATCGTGTGAGAATCGCGCGCTGCTCGCCGGGCTCCACGGCAAGGCCGATGATGCGGTCACTTCGCTCGGTGCGCAGCGAGACGGAGGGACGCCCTGCCAACTCGTCGTGCCTGTCGGTAGCACCGACCATCGTCGCCCCCGTCAGATCGACCAGCAGCCGGCTCGCGAGCTCGGCGGCGGGGCCGGCAACGTGAGGGTCGACCCCTTTCTCCCAGCGGTTGGAGGCCTCCGAGCGCAACCCGAGGCGCTCCGAGGTGCCCGTGATCCCGAGGGGCTCGAAGTTCGCGGCTTCCAGGAGCACCTCGACCGTCTCCTCCCCCACCTCCGACTCGAGCCCGCCCATGATCGCGGCGAGCGCAACGGGCTTCTCACCGTCGGTGATCACCAGATCGGAGGTCTCCAGCGTGCGTAGCGTCCCATCCAGTGTCCGCAGCTCCTCACCGGGCTTCGCGCGGCGCACGACGATGCCGGCGCCGAGCCTGGCCCGGTCGAAGGCGTGCAGCGGGCTGCCCCAGACGTGCATGACGTAGTTGGTTACGTCGACGACGTTGGAGATGGGTCGCATGCCGCCGAGGTAGAGGCGGCTCCGCAGCCACTGTGGCGACGGCCCCACGGTCACGCCGCGGAAGAGGCGCGCGATGTAGCGCGGGCAGCCCTGAAGATCGTCGATGGCCACCTCCACCAGCTCCGGCCGTGTGATCTGAGGGTCGTCGACGTCTGGGAGGCGCAGTTCCACGTCGTACAGCGCGGCGATCTCGCGCGCGAGCCCGACCATGGAGAGCAGGTCGCCGCGGTTGGGCGTGATGGTGACGTCGAGTACGTGGTCGACGATGGGCAGGACGTCGCGGAGCGGCGTTCCCGGTTCGATCCCGTCGGGCAGCAGCATGATCCCCGCGTGATCGCCGCCGAGCCCGATCTCGTCCTCGGCCAGGATCATCCCGCGCGACCACTCGCCGCGGAGCTTGCGCTCGTCGAGCGGTGCGGGGAATCCGGGGAGCAGGGCGCCCGGCAACCCCACGGCGACGGTGGCGCCCGCGGCGAAGTTCCAGGCGCCGCACACGATCTGTTGAGGGTCGGGGTTGCCGACGTCGACCTGGCAGAGCTGCAGCTTGTCGGCGTTGGCGTGCTTCTCGGCGGAGAGCACGCGTCCGACCACGAATGACCCGAGGTTCCCCTCGACATCGGGGACGCCGACCGCGGTGACGCGCTCGACCTCGGCGGTGGCGACGGAGAGCCGGCGGCCGACCTCCTGCGGCGAAGCCTCGACGGAGACGTGGTCGCGCAACCACGAGAACGGCGCCTTCACAAGCCCACCTGCAGCGTGCCCCGGGCCGGGAAGCGGCATCCGCGCGCAGCGGAGCAAGGCACCCGATCAGCAACTGCCGGCCGCGCAGCGGTCGCCCGTGCCCTCCCCGGTGCGGGGGACTCCCAAGCCCGAGATCGCCCCGAGCCGGTCGCACTGATCCCCCGCACTAGAATTGCTCCACGAAGCGCAGGTCGTTGCGCCACAGCTCGCGCAGGTCGGGGAACTCGTGGCGGAGCATGGCGATGCGCTCGAGGCCCCAGCCGAAGGCGAAGCCGCTGTAGCGCTCGGGGTCGTACCCCACGAACTCGAATAGCGCCGGGTCGACCATGCCCGCTCCGCCCACCTCGATCCAGCCCGAGCCCCGGCACACGCCGCAGCCCGCGCCGTCGCAAACGTGGCAGGACACGTAGGCCTCGATCGAGGGCTCGGTGAAGGGGAAGTGGTGGGTGCGGAACTCGGTGCGCCGCTGCTCGCCGAAGAGCTTGCGCAGGAGGAAGTCGAGGGTCCCCGTGAGATCGGCGAGGGTGATGCCCTCGTCGACGGCAAGTCCTTCCACCTGGTGGAAGATCGGGGTGTGCGTGGCGTCCGGGGTATCACGTCGGTACACGCGGCCCAGCGAGACGACATACACCGGTGGCTGCTGCGCCTCCATCGTTCGCACCTGCGAGGGCGACGTCTCCGTACGCAGCACCGTCTCCTGGTCGAGGAAGAGCGAGGCCAGCTTCGAGCGCGCAGGGTGTCCCTCGGGGAAGTTCAGCGCATCGAAGTTGTAGCGCGTGGTCTCCACCTCGCGACCGTCCACGATGCGGTAACCGAGCCCGAGGAAGACGTCCTCCACCTCGCGGCGGATCTGCGTGATCAGGTGGTGATGGCCCCGCGCGGTCGTGTTCACGGGCAGGGTCACGTCGACGCGTTCGTCGCGCAGCCGCCGGTCGAGCTCACCGCGCGCAAGCACCTCCATGCGTGCGTCGATCGCGACCTCGATCGTTTCGCGCAGCGTGTTGAGCGCGATGCCGGTCTCACGATCGCGAACCTCGCGGAGCGCGAGCTTCAGCTCGCTCTTACGGCCGAGGAACTCGACGCGGACGTCCTCGATCTCGTCGACTGTCGACGCCGCCGCCACGGCCTCGAGCGCATGCTTCTCCAGAGCCTCGCTGTCCATCCGACGAGGCTAGCAACGCCGGCTGCGCGTGCTTGAATCGATCGCGGTGGCCCTCTACGACGCAATCGCCTCGATCTACGACCCCTGGTCTCGCTCCGTCACCGAGGATGTCGAGTTCTACGTCGAGGAAGCGCTCCGCGCGGGAGGCCCCGTTGTCGAGTTGGCCGTCGGCACCGGGCGCATCGCCGTCCCGATCGCCAGGGCCGGCGTGTCCGTGATCGGCATCGATCTCTCCCAGGGGATGCTGGACGTGGCGCGGACGTACGCCGCCGAGCACGGTGTCTCGGAGCTCGTCGATCTGCGCCTCGGCGACATGTGTGATCCGCCCGTGGAGGGTCAGGTCAGCCTCGTCACCTGTCCCTTCCGGTCGATCCTGCACCTTCCCGGGGCCGATCAGAAGCTGCGTGCCCTGCAAGCGGCGAAGCGGCTCCTCACTCCCGGTGGGCGCTTCGTCTTCGACGTGTTCACCCCGAGCCGCGAGGACATCGAGGAGACACACGGACGCTGGCTGGAGCGCGAGCCGGGCATCTTCGAGCGGGCCGACTGGGACGACATCTCGCAGACCCTGGTGCTCTCGGTCCGGGGTTCCGAAGCCCACGCCACGATGGAGTTGCATTGGCTGCGGGCAGCCGCCTGGAGGGGATTGATCGCGCAGGCCGGTCTCGCACTCGAGGCCTGCTACGGCTGGTTCGATCGCCGTCCCTACCTCGGTGGCGAGGACTCGATCTGGGTCTGCCGACGTCCGCTGGGGTGATTGTTCGAAGGCCGGGTCGGAGCCTGGCCCGGGCCTGAGGTGGGCTCCACTCCTTGCGAGGCCCTGAAGGGCCCCGCTCTCTGCCCGCCCCGCCCTGCCCCGCTCTGCCCCGCCCCGATCTGGCCCGCCCCGCTCTGCCCCGCCCTGCCCCGCTCTGCCCCGCCCCGATCTGGCCCGCCCCGCTCTACCCCGCTCTGGCCCGCTCTGCGCTCTGAGCCCGCCCCGCTCTGCCTCGCCCTGCCCCGCCCTGCCCTGCCCTCCATGCGCCGCGACCTGGGCGGCGGCGAGGTCCCGAGCGGGGCGAACGACCCCCAGGCGTAGTGGGTTCCTTCAGGGACTCACAAGGAACTCGTCCCGACACTCGCAGCCGAAACCGCTCGACGGTAACCCCGAGAGCCGCTAGAGTCCCGGCGCAATGGTGTGGCTGATCGTGATTCTCGTGGTGCTCGCCGTGATCGTCCTCGCGGTGATCGCGATGTACAACAACTTCGTCCGGCTGCGCAACCGCGTCGACAACGCGTGGGCGCAGATCGAGGTGCAGCTCAAACGGCGTTGGGACCTGATCCCGAACCTCGTGGAGACCGTCAAGGGGTACGCCGAGCACGAACGCGGGACCTTCGAGGCCGTGACCGAAGCCCGTGCGGCCGCCCAGCGGGCGCAGGGTCCGGCTGCCACCGGGGCTGCCGAGGGCATTCTCGGCGCCGCGCTCGGTCGCCTGTTCGCGGTCGCCGAGGCCTATCCCGAGCTGCAGGCGGACGAGAACTTCCGGCAGCTGCAAAGCGAGCTGGCCGAGACGGAGAACAAGATCGCCGTCTCCCGCCAGGTCTACAACGACACGGTGCTGTCGTACAACAACGCCATTCAGGTGTTCCCGGGTGTGCTCCTCGCCGGCCCCTTCGGCTTCGCGAAGCGCGAGTTCTTCGAGGTCGAGGAACAGGCGCAGCGCGAGGTACCGCAGGTCGACTTCGACCGGCCCTCCGCCGGCGGGCTCCAGGTGACACCGCCCCCGGCCGCCGAGCCTCCCGCGGCCGACCCACCCGCGGGCACTCCCGCGAGCTGAGCCAGCTCAAGTTGGCGCGGCGGCGCCTGCACCTCGCTGCGGTCCTCCTCGTCGCGCTTGTCGCTGCGCCGACGTTTGTCTCGGGCGCTGCCGCGCAGTCGCAGTCGGTGGCGCTGCCCGAGACGGACGTCCAGGTCCGGGTCGACCCGGACGGTAGCGTCGGGGTCGAGGAGCGCATCTCCGTCTCGTTCTCCGGCAGCTTCACCTATGGGTACCGAGACATCCCGCTGCGCTCCGGCGAGTCGATCAGCGACATCGAGGTGCTGGAAGGGGGAACCCGCTTCGGCCCCGGGGCTCCGGTCGAGCTGGAACCCGGCGGCCCGCCGGGGACGTTCGGCGTCACCGAGATCGGCAAGGCCACGCGGATCGTGTGGCGTTTCGAGGCGACCAACCAGGTGCGGACGTTCACGATCCGCTACCGCCTGCGTGGGCTCGCCATCGGCTACGACGACGTCGTCGACGTCAACCTCAAGGTGTGGGGCGACCAGTGGACGGTGCGGCTCGGCAAGCTGACTGCGGTGATGGCCGGGCCTGGTCAGGTGCAGAAGGCGTGGGGCCACCCGGTGTGGGTCCGTGGCGACGTGACCCTGCGAGCGAATGCTGCCGTCCTGCGGGCCCTGGACATCGCCAGCAAGCAGTTCGTCGAGCTGCGGGCGCTGTACCCGCGCGCCTCGTTCACCTCCACCGCCGGGATGCAGGTGAGGGAGGGCAACGCGCTCGATCGCATCGTCGCCGAGGAGGCCGGCGACGCGGCCGACTTCGACAAGGGCCGGGCCAAGATCGACGCTGCCCTTCGCAATCCCTGGAAGTGGCTGGCGCTGATCGGCGTGCTCGGCCTCCTCCCGGCGCTTGGCGTCGTCGGTGCCGTGTACTGGCTGTTCGGTCGCGAGCTCCCGAACGCGTACGACCGCGAGTACGAGCAGGAGCCTCCCACCGAGACCGAGCCCGCGCTGGTCCCGACATTGCTCAACCAGGGCGGTCAGGCCGGGTCGTTCGAGTTCACGGCGACGCTGTTCGACCTGATCCGCCGCAAGGTGTATGCGGCGAAGCCGATCCAGACCGAGCGCAAGACCTGGGCGGGCCTGCGCACCGAGCTCGTCAACGACCTGGAGATCTCGGCCGGGGAGAAGCAGGGGCTCACGGAGTGGGAGGAGGAAGTGACGCGGATCGTCGACGATGTGCTCGACGGCGGAGCCTTCCCTCTCTCCAAGTTCCGCGGTGAGATCGAGAAGCAACGCACGACCATGGCGCCGCGCTTCACGAGCTTCAAGTCGGACGTGGGCAAGGCGGTGTCGTCCCGCAAGTGGTTCCGGTCGATCGGCGCCTTCCCCCTGGTGCTGGCACTGCTCGGCTTCATCGGGCTCGGCGTGATCCTGGCATGGCAGGCGAGCGAGCGCTGGCGCCCCGTCTACCCGCGCTGGGGCGATGTGGTGCTGATCGGGCTGGCGGTGGCGTCGTTCATCAACGCCGCAGTCGTGCTCGGCGCGCTGACCAGGCGCAAGCTATGGCGGCGGCGCTCCGCCGCGGCCGATCTCGAGGCACGCCGGTGGGAGGCGTTCCGCCGCTACCTGAGCGACTTCCCGCGCATGGACGAGGCGCCGGTGGCCTCGCTGCCCTTGTGGGAGAAGTTCCTCGTGTACGGCATCACCTTCGGTATCGCCGACCGGGTGCTGCAGGCGGCACACCTGTACATGCCGGAGGAGCTGGCGACGGCCTCGAGCGTCTACTGGATCTCCCCGGGCGGCGACCTCGGCTCGGGCGCCAGCTCCATCTCGATCGGCGACCTCTCCTCCGGGTTCGGCTCGGCTCTCGCACCTCCGGGGTCGGGCTCGGGCGGCGGTGGGGGCGGCTTCTCGGGTGGCGGTGGAGGGGGCGGTGGCGGCGGCGGGGGCGGGTTCGGCTAGAGCCGCGTGTCCGCAAAGGACGGCTTGACGAGGTTTGGCAACACAGGCACCCTCGGGAGATGGAGGAGGCGGACGAAACGGAGCGGCTGATGCTCGAGGCGTTGTTCGACATCCGCTCGATGCTGTCCGCCGTCTATGCGCTGATCTTCGATCCGGAGGACGACGATGAAGGCACCCAAGAAGAAGACGCGTGAGGAGTGGGCCGCCGAGCAGGCCTACCGCGACGACCTAACCAGGCGGCTAGCGGCTCGCATCGAGCAGCTCAAGAAACGCAGCACCGAGAAGCGCGCGAGCTGAGAAACAAGACCCGCGAGTGAGACGACGGAGGCGTCCCGCCCGCCGACATCGTGGGCGACTCGGCCACGCCCCGGAAGCGGAAGGCGGGCCTTGCAACAGAGTGTGCAAGGCGGTCACCCGGCCTCACCAGCGGCGGGCCGCCCCCGTTTCCGCGGACGGCCCGCCGCTTCGTCTGCCTAGCGCTTGTACGACCAGATCGAGCCCTTCTCGACCATGCGGAGGGCCTCGCTGCCCGCGTCGTCACCGATACGCAGGCCGATCTCGAGCGGGTTCGTCAGCAGCTCGAGATCGCGGCGGATCACCTGCGCGTTCCAGGTGCCTTTGCCGAGGTCGAACTCGAGCCGGCCAATGCCGTTGTCGGTCTTCGCTGCGAACACGCAGCGATTGCCGGCCTGGCGTGCGAACCGCGTGCCCGGCACCCGCTGCACGACCATCGTGCTGCCAAGGCCAGCGTGACGTCGTCGCCGCAAGCGACCGCCCGACCCTCGATCGGTCGCAAACGACCCGACAGCACCAAAAGATCCGGCACCCGCGGCAACCGCGTGACCACAGCCTTGTCGACCGACACGAACAGCGTGGCGTTGGCAGCGACCACCGGTTCAGCCTGCTGCGTGGGCAAACCGCGTCGGACGCGCCAGGATCAGCGAGCCCGTCGCGGCACCGTAGTTCGTCTCCGCGGTGGCGCCGCTGACCCGATCGTAACCACCTTGCCGACGAGGCCCACGGCCGTGCTGACATCGAGCCGGGAGGTGCCTGCGGGACCGCCGGGGAGATCAACCGCAGGATGTCCTCTGTGGCGAGGCGGCAGGGCGACAGCTCGGAGGTACTTCCGTCGGCGTTCGTCGCGGTGGTTGTGATCAACTCCCCGGCGCGGAAGCCGCCCGGGATCGGCTGGCGGAAGATCGCCGTTCCCAGCACGTCGGTCGCGACAGCGAACGCGCCGACGAATCGCTCTGCCTCGCCGTAGCCCGACGGGTCGCACGCCTGCGAGGCGAAGACCTCGATCGTGAAGGTGGCGAGCGGCGCGCTGTCGAGACTGCCGCTGAGGACCGACTCCGCCCCGACCACGGCGCCGCCGACGAGCGGATGGTTCTGCAGGCCATTAGGCCCGGAGTCGGCATCGAAGGCGGAGTCGTTCGGCGTCGGCCCGATGCTCTCATCCATCGTGGCGAGGTCGATACCGAGTCCGGCATTGCCGAACAGCACGTTGCGCGAGAGCGTGTTGCCGGAGCCCGCGTCGACCAGGATCCCATGTCCGAACCTGCCCGCGCCGACGGAGGTGTAGGCGATCGTGTTGTCGGCGACGAGCGCACCCGACCCCGACGCGGAAATCCCGTACAGCGAGTTCGGCACGGGCGCTTCCGACGACGCAGCGAGACCGATACGGTTCCCGCTCACCCGCGCATCGCGTCCCGTGAGGCCGATCCCGCTCTCATTCCCCGACACGACGTTGCCTACGATGCGCGTGCCGTCCTCGGCCGAGGAGATCCCGACCGCCTTGTCCGAGATCGAACCCGGCGGGATGGGATCGCTCACGCCCGTCGCGTCGACGCCGATGTAGTTGCCTTCGATGGACGTCCCGGTGCTGAGCGACGAGACGATAACACCGGCGTCGCCGCTCACTATCACGTTACGTGCGTCCACCGATGCCCCACCGATCCGCGCGCCGGAGCCGCCTCGTACCCAGACGCCGGTCTGTGTGCCCGCGCCGCAACTGGTGTTGCGGGCAGGCCCCACGAAGACCCGGCCGGTGACGTCCAACCCGATCATGTTGCTCTGAACGACGTTCCTCGCGCCTGTGGCGATCTCGACGCCGACGTGAGGGAGGGTGTCGCAGTGGTTGACCCCCTCATACGGGTGGCGCATGCTGTTCCCGGAGATGACGTTGCCCGCGCCCGGCAGTCCGACGGTGTTCGCAGAGGAGCCGATCAGGATCCCGCCCCCGTACTTCGTCCCGGGGGAATCCTGCAGGTCGCAGGCGAGCCCGTTGCCGAGGCTGCTCGTCCCGGCGGCGTCGACTCCGACGAAGGTCTGCGTGACCGTGTGGCCGCCGTTCTCGCCGAGCACGAGCGCGTAACCGGGGAAGCTGTGCAGGACGAGGCCCCTCACGAGGGACGCGGAGCCGTCGAGGATCAGTCCGTCGTGGAAGGCATCGAAGGCGCCGCAGGCCGCGACAGGGTCGTGGAGGCCCCCATCCAGCTCGACCTTGCCGCCGCCGGGCTGTGTCGCTCCGTCGATCGTGATCTGGTGCTTGGAGACGAGAACCTCCGAGACCGTGATCACCGGGATGCTCGCCCCCGGAACGTCGAAGCCGACGATGTCGGGGCCGTCACGCTTATTGGCCTCGTCGATCGCGGCCCTGAGAGTGCACTCCGGCTCCTGTGCCGTCCCACGGGTGATGCGGTCTCCGGTGAAGCACACGCCGTCGCTCGCGTCCGAGTCGGGCGTGTCTGCCGTCGAGTTGACGAGGAGCGAGCCCGATGGCACGAGCTCGAATGTGCACTTCACTGTCTCTCCCGGTGCGATGTCGACGTCGACCGAGACGTCCGCGGGTCTCGTGGACGAGTCGAACGTTGGATCTGTGCAGGAGAGCGAGCCGACCCGCCAGCCGTCCGGGAGATCCTGGTGCACGGTGTACTTGCCCGAGTCGAGCTGATCAACTGAGATCCGGTCCGGGAGCGCCGTCTCCGGGTTCGCGTCGAGCTGGAACGACCCGATTGGGCCGCTGCCGCCGAACGAGAACACCGTCGCGTCGCCGGTGGGCCGAGTCTCTAGGAAGATCTCCAGCGCTCCCAGCCCGACTGTCACGTCGGCGCTATGCGGGTCGCTCAGCCCTTCCTCGTCGGTGACGGTGAGGGTGACGCCGTATGTGCCTGACGTGGCGAACGTGTGGCTCGTCGTGATGCCAGAGGCCGATGCCACCGTCACTGAAGCTCCATGCGTAGCGAGAGGCGATGCCCTTGTCGTCATTCGAGAACGACCCGTCGAGGTCGATTGTCAGCGGATCCGTCGCCGACGGCTGCCACCTATACCCGGCGGCGGGCGGCGAATTGGTGGTCTCCACCACCACGGACTGCACCGTCCAAAGTGCGAAATCCGTCAAGCCATTCGTTGCAACCCCCGTTCGGCCCGACCGGGGCGTTCAGCGACCCACCCGAGTGGAATCCAGCTCATCCCCTCAGGAGCGGTACGGACCTGGTTTCCCCATTTCGGAAGCCGCGAACGAGTTCCACGGCGGTTGGCTAAGGTAGGGGTACTCCAAGGGCTGCCCAGCCGACCACACAGGATGCGTCGCGGTGACCACCACACGGGTCGCCCCCGGGACTTGCCGGATCTGCACATACGGGCTGTAGTCGCAGACGCTGCCCCGGGTTCCCAAAGAAGGGGCCGGTGCTGGCATACGTGAAGAAGTCGTAGACCAGCTCTCCCTGCACGGTGATCTGCGCTGGCCGCGGCGCAGAACCGACCAAGCCAATGGCAGCGACCACAGCGACGGCCGCACCCACCACCCAGCGTCGCACGCCGCGAACCTCGCACCCGCGAACCTTGCGCGCCGCCCCTGAACCGGTCTTCAACCGCATGATCCACCCCTTCCCTCATCCTGCGAGTCCGCGAACATCTCGGTCTCACCGGTCCGCACGGACGCCACTGGAGGCCGCTTCCGGTTGAGGAAATCGACCAGCTCGGCGCCGTCACGCACCGTCCCCCGTTCGCCTGTCTCCACGATCTCGGCCTCCCCGGCCAGACGCCCGCCCGCAAGCGCACGCTCCACCAACCGCAACACCACCGAGATCGTCACGCGAACGACGCTAGAAGCCAGGCGTCCCACCAGCGTCCCACGGGACGCAGCGCCCGTCAGGAACGCGCGGAACGCACGAGCTCGCGATGCTCCGGCGACGGCTCTATCGCCAGCTCGCGCAAAGCACCGGCCGCGACGCGCAACGTCTCCAGCGCCCGGCCACGCTTCCCCTGACGGAGCAACAACCGCGCCATCCGCAGGTAGCGGCTCTCGTCGAGCCGGTCGGCCTCGATCGCCCGTGCCAGCAGTCGCAGAGCCTCGTCCACGTCGCCCTCGGTCTCCGCGTGCTCGGCAAGAAGGTCGAGCAACGCCAATGCCCGGCCCCGCAGCCGTTCCCTGGGCTCGATCGTCCAGTCCTCGTAGCGATCGTCGGGAAGCAGATCGCCCCCGTACAACGCGAGCGCTGCGCGTGCCCGGTCAGGCGCGCCTGTCCCCCGGTGCAACCCGAGCGCTTCGACGGCCGTCACCGCGAACAGCTGGGCGTCGATCTCGGCGGCCTGAAGAGACAGAACCTCTCCATCCCGCAAGATCAGATCCCCCGCAGCGTCCCGCAGCCGATTCAGCACGTTGCGCAGCCGCTTGCGGCCGCTGACGGGATCGACGCCGGGCCACAGCGCCTCGATCGCCCGCTCGGCCGGGAGCCGGGGACCGAGCGCCGCCAGCAGCTTGACAAGCGCAGTCGGTCGGCCCGAAGGCAACCCGACCTCGGCCCCACCCTGCCTGATCGCGAAGGCCCCCAGAACGACGACGCTCGCCGATCCCACATCTCCGGCATCCGCCGACGAGTCGTCCGGGAACGCGCCCGCCCGGCGCAGCACCTCCGTCACAGCGGGCTCGCGCCGGGCCGGCAGCTCCGGGCTGCCCATGCGCTCAACGAGGCCCAAGGCCTGATGCACGAACGCCCGGCAGGCGGCCGCGTCTCCCGCGCGATGCGCCGCCCACGCTCGTAGCAGCGCGACGCGCCACCGTTCCCGCACCTCCAGGGAGGCGGACGTCTCGGCCTCCGCGAGAATCTGCTCGGCGAGCGCAGGATCGCCGCTTCTCGCCTCGATCGCGCCTTCGGCGAGCAGCACATACCGCGGCGCCTCGCTCCGCCGTGCCCGTGCGCGGCCGAGATAGGCCTGCGCGGGCTCCGCGAGGCCTACCTGATCGAGCAGGGCTGCCGCCTCGGCCAGAAACTCCACGCCCGAGTGGTGGGCGAGCCATTCGCCGGGATGCCGTTCAGCCTCCGCGAGTTGCGAGCGGACGGCCCCGGCGTCGCCGCTCGAAGCCGCGGCCCGGGCGCGCAACCAGGCCGTGTAGCCCAGCGTGCGCGCGTCTCCGAGTAGTGCACCCAGTCGCTCGGCCTCGACGAGGCTGGCCTCGGCCTCCTGGAGCCGGCCCTGGTCGATCAGGGCCTCGGCGTGGAAGACGAGGAGGATGCCGCGCAGCCGGGAGCGGCCCGGCAACCCGGCGAGCGCCCGTTCGAGCGTCTCGACGGCGTCGCCGAAGCGGCCGCCCAGCGTCTGGACGTCGTAGGCCAGGGCGAGCAGCGCGTGTGCCCGGTGGGTGTCGAGGCCCAGCCTCCCGTACAGATCCGCAGCTTCGACGAGCAGCGGCTCGGCAAACGCGAGGCCGTCCTCGCCTCCGCGCCAGGCGTGCGTCCTCCCCAGCACGTGAAGCGCGCGCACGCGCGTCTGCAGCTCTTCGGGGCCTGCGGAGGCCAGGAGTCGCTCCGCCAGCGCCGCCGCCTCCTCGACGTGACCGTCGCGCACGAGGTCACGGGCCTGCTCGGCCTCGATCTCCCGCTGCAGCGCGAGCTCGCCGTCCACGTTTCGGGCGGCCCGCTCCAGCACCTCGGTCCGCAGCTTCGCCTCAGCAGCCGCCTCGCAGGCCCGGGCCAGGTGCAGCCACGCGCGGGGATGGCTGTCGAGCGCGTACGGCGTGATCGTCGCCAGCAGGCTTCTCAACTCTCGCAGGTCGAAGCGACTGACGTCCTGATGGCGAAGCGAGGCGACGGTCGCGGCGGCCGCGTCGTCTGCTCCGGCTCCGACGAGCACCCGGATCGCCTCCCGGACGAGCCCGGCCTCCACGTACGCCGCCGCCGCACGAAGGGCCACGTCGGGGCGCAGCGCCTCCCGCGTCATCAAGACCTCACGCACGGTGTCCGGAAGCGTGACGCGGCTATCCTCAGCCGCTTCGAACGGAAGACCCGCGGTGGCTGCGGTCTCGATCACGCCCGGCACGCCGCTCGACCGTTCGCCGAGCTCCGCCGTGAGGTGGGGCAGATGCGCAAGCTGGAGCACTGCGTCGAGGACGCCAGGCTCCAGGCTTCGCAACTGGCCGTCGACAAGCGTCGTCATCAGCGAGCGCCCGGCGGCGAGCTGTTCGAGCTCTTCCTCGACGTCGGCGGCACGCGCGAGGCGCTCGACCGCCAGCGTCGCGGCGAGCGGCCAGCCGCCGCAGAGCGTTACCAGGCGGGATGCAAGACCGTGGGGAACGTCGCGCTCCCGGAGCAGCACACCCATCTCCTCGAGCGTGAACGCGAGCTCGGCCGTGCCGAGCTCGGCGACCCCGGGCATTCCACCGAGCTGCAGGACCGGGGTTGGCAGCGTCCGGCCGAGGAGCACGAGCTTGTGGGTCGTCGGCAGCTCCCCCGCCAGGTACGCGAGCAGGCGTGCACCCTCGGTGCTCGCGTTGCCGACCTCGTCGACGATCACGAGGACGGAGTCGTTGGCGTCGTGCATGGCGTCGAGCAGGCGATCGACAGCTGCGATGGGATTCGGGCCGGCGCACGTGACCGCCTCGGCCAGGTCGGAGAGCGCGGCCCGGCGGAACGCCCGGGCCAGACGGCCGATCAGCAGTTCCGGCTCACCGTCGCCCGGATCGAGCGGCAGCACCACAGTCGCCACCCTGAGCCGGCCGGCCAGCTCTGCGCCCAGCACCGACTTTCCGTAGCCCCCTCCCGCCACGAGCAGGGAGACCGGGGCGTCGAGCAACAAGTCGACCAGCCGTGGTCGGGCCACGTGGTGACGCGGAAGGGTGAGTCGGGCCGCAGACATGTCGGAACCTGAGGACGCATCGTCGGTCTCCCTCCGCCTGGCGTCAAGGACGTCTCGCGTCAACGGGCTGGCGGCGCGGGCGCGCAGATCGGGAAGCTCAGCCGCGGGAAGCGCGCGAGCAGATCTCATAGAGCGCGATTGCTCCCGCAGCAGCCACGTTCAGCGACTCCGCCTCCCCGGGGAGCGGGATCGTGACCTTACAACAGTCTGTTGCGAACTCCTCGGGGAGGCCCGCCCGCTCGGCGCCGAGCAGCAGGGTCACGGGCAGCTCGAGGGTGGCGGCGATGTCCTGCAGGGGGACGCCGTGATGGGCGTCGAGAGCGATGCGCGTGCCTTCCGGAGCGGTCGACCACGGGACGAGCGGCACACGGAAGACGGCCCCGGCCGAGGCACGGGTGGCTTTCGGGGAGAGCGGGTCGGCGCAGCCGGGCGACAGCGAGACGGAGGCGCCGAAGGCGTCGGCGGTGCGGATCAGGGTGCCGACGTTACCGGGATCGGACACCTGCCAGAGCGCCAGGCAGACAGGCCGTGGCGCGCTCGGGAGCGACGCCGCGCGGTAGATGCCGATCGCACGCGCGGGGTGCGGAAGCGTGGAGGCGGAGGCCACAACCTCCGGGCTCGCCGTCTCCCCGGCCACGAGCAACGCGACCGGCTCCATCCAGGCGGCCGCGGCGGCCTCGAGCAGATCCTCCCCTTCCACCGCAAAGAGGCCGGTCTCGACCCGGTGCTTGCGCTGGGCGAGGAGCTTGCGCGCGAGCTTGACGGTGTCGTTGTCCTTGGACGTGATCACCGCGGGATCGTATGCGCGGGTGGGACGCTGGGGTCAGGTCTCCCACGTCCCAGGAACGAACCCGCACGCGAGGCAAGCTGAGCCATGGGACGTGGGAGGCCTGACCCCGAACCCGGGCCGTCAACCCTCGAAGAAGACCTCGACCATCGGCGCTCCGGCGACGAGCGTCTCCAGTGGCTCCTCGGCCAAGTACCAGTCGTTCCAGCTACCCGACCGGGCGCCGGTCGTCGTGATACCGATCGTGCCGGCGCGCTCGAGCGCGCCGACGACCTCCGCGGAAAGCGGAGGCGGCGCTACAGCGCCGCCTTCGCCTTCTCGGCAACCGCGGTGAACGCGGCCGGATCGGACACGGCGAGGTCGGCGAGCGACTTGCGGTCGAGCTCGATCCCGGCTTTGCCGAGACCGTTGATGAACTGGTTGTACGAGAGGCCGTTGGCGCGGGCGGCGGCGTTGATGCGCACGATCCACAAGGAGCGGAAGGTGCGCTTCTTGTTCTTGCGGTCACGGTAGGCATAGACGAGCGAATGCTCGACCTGCTCCTTGGCGTAGGTGTAGTTCGACTTCTTGAGCCCGTAGTACCCCTTCGCCTGCTCGAGAACCTTGCGGCGCTTCTTGCGCGCGTGGACGGAACGCTTGACGCGTGGCATGGTTGATCCTCCCTCTCCCTTACAGGCCGAGCAGCTTCTTCACAGACCGGGTGTCGTTGGCGGCGACCTCGTAGTCTTTCCCGAAGGCCCGCTTACGCTTCGCCGTCTTCTTGCCCAGATTGTGGCTCTTCATCGCGTGGCGGCGCAGGATCTTCCCTGTGGCCGTCACCTTGAACCGCTTCTTCGCCCCGCTCGCTGTCTTTACCTTTGGCATCGATCTTCACTCCTGCGTTCTTGGTTGGGCCGAGCACCATGACCATGTTGCGGCCGTCGATCAAGGGTTGCTGCTCGATCGCGCCGAGCTCCTTGACATCGTCCGCGAGCCGCTCGAGGAGCACTCGACCGCGTTCCGGATGCAGGTTCTCGCGCCCGCGGAACATGATCGTGACCTTCACCTTCGCCCTCTGGTTGAGGAACCGGGTGACGTGCCCCTTCTTCGTCTCGTAGTCGTGGACTCCGATCTTCGGTCTGAGCTTGATCTCCTTGACGAGAACCTGCGACTGGTGCTTGCGCGCGAGCTTGGCCTTCTGCTCCTGCTCGTACCGCCACTTCCCGTAGTCCATCACCCGGGCCACCGGCGGGTCGGCGCTGGCCGCCACCTCGACGAGGTCGAGATCCTTGGAGATCGCGTACTCGAGCGCCTCCTTGGTCGGCTTGATGCCGATCTGCGATCCGTCCGAGTCGACCAGACGCACCCGCGGCACCCGGATCATCTCGTTGATCCGATCCTGGTGAACGACGGGCCGCGTTCGGTCCTCGGGACGCCGGCGGGGTCTCAAAGGCTCTTCACCAAGTTGCGCTGATCCTCTCTTGAAACGACAAAACCGCTGCAAGCAGCGGCATCGGATCCTCGTCTGACGACTCGGTTGAACCCCGCGCGACCGTTCGCCGGCGAGGTGAGGGGCGATGCCGTCCCTTCTTGCAGGAGGAAAGCGTAGCAGGGATCAGGGGTGCTTACCCCGCTCGGCGGCTGCTCAAGACGGAAGCTGCGAGGCGAACGTGGCCAGCAGCTCCTCGAGCGACATTGTCGACTGCTCCGCGCCGCGCTCGCGAACGGCGAGGGCGGCGTCGCTCTCGCGGTCGCCGTAGACGATCATGTACGGCACCTTCTGGAGCTCGGCGTCGCGGATCTTGCGTCCGACGGTCTCGTCGCGGTCATCCACCTCGACCCAGTAGCCGGCCTCGCGGATCTTCCGGCCGAGATCCTGCGCTGCGGCGCGGTGTTGCTCGCCGACGGCCACGACCACGACCTGGACCGGTGCCAGCCAGAACGGGAAGACCCCGGCGTAGTGCTCGATCAGGATCCCGATGAACCTCTCGAACGACCCGAACAGAGCACGGTGGATGACGATCGGCGTGTGCTCGGTGTTGTCCGCGCCCATGTAGGTGAGCTCGAAGCGGCCGGGCATCTGCATGTCGTACTGGATCGTCCCGGTCTGCCAGGCGCGACCGAGCACGTCGTCCATGAAGAGGTCGATCTTGGGCCCGTAGAAGGCACCGCCGCCCTCGTCGAGCTCATAGGCCATCTCGTGGCGTTCGAGCGCCAGTCGCAGCGCCGCCTCGGCGCGATCCCACTGCTCCTCCGTCCCGAAGCGGTTCTCGGGACGGGTGGAGAGCATGGGCCGTGGCTCCATCCCGAACAGCCCGTAGAGCTTCCTGGCGAAGTCGATGCACCCGTCGATCTCCGTGGGTACCTGGTCGTCGGTGCAGAAGATGTGAGCGTCGTCCTGGGTGACGAAGCGCACCCGCGTCAAGCCGTGGAGTGTCCCGGCGAGCTCGTTGCGATGCAACGGAGCCGCCTCGGAGTAGCGGAGCGGAAGGTCGCGGTAGCTGCGCAGCTGGCTACCGAAGAGCAGCATGTGCCCGGGGCAGTTCATCGGCTTGATGCCGTAGGTTTGCCGATCGTCCTCGCCCGGGATGAGGAACATGTTCTCGCGGAACTTCTCCCAGTGGCCGGAGGTGACCCACAGCGCCTTGTCGTAGATCAGCGGCGTCTTGACCTCGAGGTAGCCACGCCGCAGGTTCTCACTGCGGCGCACCGACTCGAGGGCGTTGTAGAGACGCATCCCCTTCGGGTGCCAGAACGGCGATCCCGGCGAGTGCTCGTCGAAGTGGAAGAGGTCGAGTTCTCGTCCCAGGCGCCGATGGTCGCGCGCTCGCGCCTGCTCCAGCCGTTCCAGATGGGCGTCGAGATCCTTCTGGTCGAAGAAGGCGGTGCCGTAGATGCGCGTCAGCTGGGTGTTGTTGGAGTCCCCGCGCCAGTAGGCGCCGGCGAGCGACGTGAGCTTGACGGCCTTGATCGGCGCCGCGTTCTGCAGGTGCGGGCCGCGGCAGAGATCGGTGAAGCCACCCTGTGTGTAGAGGGAGATGGCGCCGTCTGCCGTGCCGACGAGCTCGACCTTGTAGGGCTGGCCCTCGGCCTGGAAGCGTGCCGTCGCCTCTTCGGCCGTCGACTCCTCGCGCACCCACTCGCGACTCTCGGCGATCTCCCTGCGGATCTCCTCCTCGATTGCCTCCAGATCGGCGTCGGTGATGGGTTGGGGGAACTCGAAGTCGTAGTAGAAGCCGTCGTCGATCGGTGGCCCGATGGCGATCTTCACGCCCGGGTGCAGGCGCAGCACGGCCTCGGCGAGGAGGTGGGCCGTGGAATGGCGGAGCACGGCGAGCGCGTCCGGGTCGAGACGGTCGCGTGTGGTGAGGAGCGCCAGGTTGCGCTCCGTCGGGGAGCGGCAGCCGGAGATCCTGCGGCACGCCGTCGACCTTGGCCAGCACAGCCTGCTCGGCCAGCTTGGGGCCGATGGCGCGCGCCGCATCGAGCGCGTTGGCGCCGTCCGGGAGCTCGAGCTCCTTGCCGTCCGGGAGGACTACGTGCATGGCGATCCAGGATAGACGGCCTGGGGACCATGCCCTGGGGGACAGTCCCCGCGGCCACCTGATGGGGGACGGAATCACTCGTTCGAGGGATAGGAGCATCACCCGAATGCGCGTTCACTGTGTGCAGGGTTTCAAGCGACTTCCAGGGGGAAGGACCGTAGTGCGGAACGGGTGGTTTGGACGACTACGCGACGAATCGGGACAGGCGCTCGTGCTGAGCGCCCTCCTGATCGTCATGCTGCTCGGGTTCGCAGCCTTCTCGATCGACATCGGCAACGCCTTCCTCGCGCAGCGCGAGCTGCAGCGCGCGGTGGACGCCGCCGCGCTGGCGGGCGCTCAGGAACTGCCCGACGAAGCGCGGATCCGCACGCTGGCCGCCGAGTACGGGCCCGAGACGGGCGGTAAGAACCCACTGCGCACCGGCCGCTCGACGACGCTCAACGTGACGACGCGCTGCCTGACCTCGGCGCCGGGTTGCATCCCGATCAACGCCGTCCGGGTCGAGGGTACGTCGACCGTCGACACCTGGTTCGCTCGCGTGCTCGGCATCGACACGATCGACGTCCACGCCACCGCAACCGCGTGCTCTCCATGCTCGACGAAGCCGGTCGACGTGATGCTGGTGCTCGACCGCACCGGCTCGATGTGCCAGTTCTCGGGTGGTGGCGGGGACCCGAACTGCACCGACCTCAAGAACATGCAGCAGGGCGTCAACAACTTCCTGCGCTTCTTCGACCCGACACAGGCGAAAGTCGGCCTGACCGTGTTCCCGCCGGCGGAGAGCGGCAACGGCTCGTCGTGCGACCAACCGCAGACGACCAACTACCACGCCCTCCAGGCCAAGTACGTGCTGGTGCCGCTCTCCGACGACTTCCGCAACCCGGATGGCACGCTCAACACGAACTCGAGCCTCGTCTCGACCGTCAGCTGTATCCGGGCGAACGGCATGACCGCGTACGCGCACGCGATCGAGGAAGCCCAGGCCGAGCTCGGCCGCAGCGGACGGCCGAACGTGCCGGACGTGATCGTGTTCTTCTCCGACGGCGCCGCCAACTTCGGGCCGAAGGCCCACCATGGCGTGTCCATCCCGCCCGGCTCCGACTATCGCCGGCGACCCTGCCATCGCGGGGTCGACTCGGCGGCGGCCGCGCGCGGTGCCGGCACGATCATCTATTCGATCGGCTACGACCTCGATGCACTCGGCGGCGGAGCGCAGCGCTGCGAGCGCTCGAGGTTCTACTCCGACGACGATGCGCGTCCACCGACCGACGAGGATCCGCGGATTACGGCGACCGAGGCCTTGACAGGGGATCGCCAGCGAGATCGACAACTTTTACGAGAAGCCCAATCCAGGTCAGCTGAACACCATCTTTACCCGGATTGCTGCGGATATCCTCCGCCCGTCGTCACGGCTCATTGACGACAACGCGTCGTAGTAGATCAAGCCTTCACCAGGCACGATCGATCTCTGATGCACCCTTGGTCCCGCTTGAGTGGCGGTCGCAGCGAACATGCGCTCGGGTGCATCATTTTGGGTGATGAAATCACTCGAACGAGGGACACATATGGCCTTGCTTTCTCCCCCGATTGGGTCACAGTGAGTCAAGGCAACACGCCTTGTGTTTCTGGATAACTCGGGGAATTCTGGAAGGGGGTGAACGAAATATGCTGAACAGTCTCTTCGCCAAGCTTTACACGGCAACTCGTCGTGAGGAGGGCCAGGCAATGGCCGAGTACGGGGTGATCCTCGCGCTCATCGCCGTCGTGGCGATCGCCGTTGTCGCCCTGCTGGGCACCGACATCAAGAACGCCTTCCAGGCCGTCGTGGACGCGATCTGAGTCGAACGAACCTCGCTCGGGATCGGATCTATCGACTGATCCGATCCCGAGCTCGATCTAGAGCAAGAACCAATCAAGGAGATGAAGCGAGTGAACTTCCGAAAGACGATAGACGAAAGAGGTCAGGCGATGGTCGAGTTTGCGCTCGTCATTCCGATCTTGCTGCTCGTCGTCTTTGGGATCATTCAGTTCGGGATTCTCTTCAACAATTATCTCACGCTCACCGATGCCGTTCGCGTCGGTGCACGCCAGGCGGCCGTCAGCCGGCAGACGCCGAATCCGATCGCCGCGACCACAAATCGGATCATGGGAGCTGCCGATCACCTCGACGGCTCCAAGCTCGAGATCACCGTGACACCCGGCAGCCCCAGTGACTGGCGCCAGGGCGGAGACATCCAAGTCACGGCCACATATCCCTACTCGATCAGCCTGCTCGGCCTTGTTGTCAAGTCCGGACGCCTGACGAGCACGACAACGGAGCGAATGGAATGACGATCAACTATCAGATGCGGAACATCGCGATCGCGGTCGCGCTGGCGGTTGCCGCCGCGCTCCTTACGATCGTGTACGTCAGGTCGGCCCGCGACTCCGAGGCCACAGCCAAGGAGAACGTGACCGTGTTCGTGCTCAAGCGCTCGTTCCCGGCCGGCACCACCGGGGCCAAGATCCAGGGGGCGCTCGAGCCGATGCAGGTCGAACGGCGCGTCGCAGCGCCAAGCGCGATCGAGAAGGTAGCGCAGATCAAGGGCCTGGTCAGCACCCAGGCCGTGTACTCGGGTGAGCAGCTGACCATGAATCGCTTCGCGACGGTGGAGGAGCAGGGCATCCGCTCACAGCTCGCCGGCAAGCTTCGCGCGTTCCGCGTGGCCGGCAATGCAAACCAGGTGTTGCACGACACGCTGCAGGTCGGCGATCGCGTCGACGTGCTGGCTGCCTTCAAGGATGGCGTCAGCCCCACCGAGACCTCGACCATCATCCTGCGCAACCTGAAGGTGCTGGACCTCCCGTCGAGCGACGACAAGGGTCTTGGCTCCGACGACGCGCACAGCGTGATCCTCGCCATGAAGGACGATCAGGCTCGCCGGATGATGTTCGCCGAGCAGCATGGTGAGTGGTCGCTGCTTCTCGTCCCGGTGCGCAAGCCGGCCGAGAGCTCTCATTTCGTCGAGAACGCCGTCACGGTGCTCGCGAGGGAAGCTCGATGACCGACACACCCGACACGAGCTGCGTTGTCGTCACCGGCGTCGCTGACGGCGATGTCGGCGAGTTGGCGGCCGGCCTGGCCGAGCACGGCATCGTCGTCGTGGCAGCCGCTGCTGAAGTCAAGGGGGCGGCCGAGGCTTTCGCCTCGGCCGACCTCGACGTCGTCCTCCACTGCATGTGTGCGATCCCGGAGGAGGGCGCGGACACGTACCTCGAGCTTCTCCGCGGCGAGATCGCAGACATCCGCCGCCACACCGCGGCGCCCGTGATCCTGCTCGCCGAAGAGGATCATCCCGGCCTCGTCGACACGGCGAACCAGGCCGGCGTCGACGACGTCATCGTCTGGCCCGCCCTGACCTCACTCGCCTTCGCCGTGGCCAAGGCGAAGCGGCTGCGCCCGGTCGAGGCGCCGGCTGCGGCGGCCGAGCACGTTTCGGCCGGTTCTACGCGACCGGTCTACACGGTGTTCTCGCCCAAGGGTGGCACCGGCAAGACCGTCCTCTCCACCAACCTCGCAGCGACGCTGGCGACGCGGCGCAAGGAACGCGTCCTGCTCGTCGATCTCGATCTTCAGTTCGGGGACGCGGCGATCATGCTCGGCATCGACCCCAAGCGGACGATGGCCGATCTCGTCATCGACGGTGGGGAGCTGGACGCCGGAAAGCTCGCCGGCTACGTCACGCGGCACCCGGTCGGCTTCGACATCCTCGCCGCACCCCTCAAGCCGGAGCAGGCCGAGCTCGTGACCGAGAGCCTCGTCAAGCGGATCCTCGAGGTGGCGGTTCAGGCCTACGACACGGTCGTGGTGGATACGTCGCCCTTCTTCTACGGGCCGATGATCGCGCTGCTCGACCACACGGACGAGCTGCTTGTGGTGTCCAGCCCGGATGTGCCCACGCTGAAGAACGTGCGCCTCAGCCTGCAGACGTTGTCTCGTCTCGGCTTCCCGGCCGAAAAAACGAGCGTTGTCCTCAGCCGGGCCCGCGACGGCGTCGGCATCACCCGCACCGACGTGGAGGAGGCGCTCGGCACGCCGGTGCGCTTCGAGATTCCCGACGACGTCGTCGTCGCGACGTCCGTCAACCGCGGCACACCGCCGGTCGTGCTCCATGCCGACTCGGGCTTCGCGGTGGCCATTCGCGCCATCGAGGCCGAGCTGCGTGGCGAGCCGACCGCGAGCGCCTCACATCCGTCCACCAGCCGCGCATCCCGGATGCGTCGCTTGACCGTCCCCCGCCGCCTGCTCGAAAGGAGAGCGTGATGGAACTTGGAGACCAGCTTCGCGGCGACGTCAGCGGTCTCGGCAGCGCCCGCCTGAACGAGCGCATCGCCGAGGAGACGCCCGCGGAGACAACGGGTGAGGACGGCCTGCGCCGCCCCGCTCGCCTGACGCGGCACACAACCGATCCGTTCACCGAGCTCAAGATCCGGATCCACGGCGCCGTCGTGCCCCGGCTCGGCCCGCGCCTCTTCAACGACCGGCTCAGCGCTGACCTTCGCGACGAGGTGCGACGGATGGTCGCCGACGAGCTCGAGCACGACGAGACACCCCTCTCTGCTGCTGATCGCAACCGGCTCGTGCGGGAGCTCACGGCCGACATCCTCGGCTACGGCCCGCTCGACGCGTTTCTCTCCGATGACACCGTGACGGAGATCATGGTCAACGGCGCCGACCGCATCTACGTGGAGCGCAACGGCAAGATCGAGCTGACGGACGCCTCGTTCGCGGACGACACCCATCTCGTTCGGATCATCGACCGCATCGTCTCGCAGGTCGGACGGCGCGTCGACGAGGGCTCGCCGATGGTCGATGCCCGCCTGCCCGACGGTTCGCGGGTGAACGCCATCGTCCCCCCGCTCGCGCTCAACGGCCCGACTCTGACGGTGCGCAAGTTCGCGCGCGATCCGTACACGGTGGAGAACCTGATCGACTTCGGGACGCTCACGCCCGGTTCGGTCGAGTTCCTCAAGGCCTGCGTCGAGGGCAAGCTCAACGTGCTCATCTCGGGCGGCACCGGCACCGGCAAGACGACGCTCCTGAACGCGCTCTCCGCCTTCGTGCCGGCAGACGAACGGATCATCACGATCGAGGACGCCGCGGAGCTCCAGTTGCAGCAGCCCCACGTCGTGCGGCTCGAGTCCCGTCCCGCCAACATCGAGGGCGAGGGGAAGGTATCCATCCGCGACCTGGTCATCAACGCCCTTCGCATGCGGCCTCACCGCATCATCGTGGGCGAGGTTCGCGGCGGCGAGACGCTGGACATGCTGCAGGCGATGAATACCGGTCACGAGGGGTCGTTGACGACGATCCATGCCAACTCGCCGCGAGACGCGCTCAACCGGCTGGAGACGCTGGTTCTGATGTCCGGCATCGATCTGCCGTTGCACGCGATTCGCGAGCAGATCTCCAGCGCGTTCGACCTGATCGTGCACCTGACTCGACTCGTGGACGGCAGCCGTCGCGTCTCGCACGTGACGGAGGTGCTGCGCATGGAGTCCGAGCTGATCACGCTCCAGGATCTGTTCGTGGCCCGTCCGGTGGACGAGTCCCGGCCGGCGATCGAGGGCTACACGCTCCTGCGGCAGATCGAGCCGACGGGCCTCCTGCCGCACTTCCAGCACAAGCTGGCGGCCAACGGGGTCGACCTGCGGCGTGTCACGCCCGGTCTTCCGGGCGAGGCCACGCCGGTGCTGAACGGGAAGCACGCGGCATGAAGGCGGCGCTGCTCGAATCCAACTGGGGCGCTGTCGCTCTTGGGCTGTCGGTGGGATCGCTGATCCTGCTGGCGGCGCTCGCTGCCTTCGCCCGGCCTCGGACCGCGTGGATGCGCAACCGTATCGCGGTGTACACCGGCGACGAGGGTGGGGCCACGGGGATGGGGATGCGACCGCGCGTCGACCAGCTGTTCACCCTGACGGAGCGCCGACTCGACCGCACCCGCCCCTGGCGTCGGCTCGAGAGCCTCGTCGATCGCTCGGCGATCGGCCTGCGGCCCGTCGAGGTGCTGTACCTGGCGGCGGCCTCTGGCATCGGGCTGGCCACGCTCGCCCTCGCGCTCGGCCTGCCCGGCGGCGCTGCCCTGCTCGGAGTGGTCACCGGTGCTGCTGTCCTGCCGCTCGTCCTCGTACGCAAAGCGGCCCGGCGCCAGCGCCGCTTCGACGAGCAGCTGCCCGACACGTTGCTCTCGATCGCCTCGTCGCTCAAGGTGGGGCACAGCTTCGACAACGCCGTGCAGGCGATCGTGGACAAGGGACTGGCACCTACCAGTGAGGAGTTCGCGCGGCTGCAATCCGATACCCGCCTCGGCCAGACGATGGACGAGGCGCTGAGCACGATGGCCACCCGCGTGCGCTCGCGCGAGCTCGCGTTCGTCCTGATGTCGGTGAAGATCCAGCGTCAGGTCGGTGGCACGCTGGCCAATCTCTTCGAGACCGTGGCGCAGGTCGTGCAGGAGCGGCGCCACTTCCACGCCAAGGTGCGGGCACTGACCGCCACGGGAAGGATGACTGCCCAGCTCCTGACCGGGCTGCCCCTCCTCACCGCGCTTGCCATCTCGACGCTGAGCCCGGGATATCTCGATCCGATGCTGCACACGACGGGCGGCGTGGTAGCGCTCGCCCTGGCGGCCTCGGGCTTGATCGTGGGCGGCTTCATGCTCAGGCGAATCGTCACGGTAAAGGGGTGAGTGACCGATGGTGATGCTTCTCATCCTCGCGTTCGTGTGCGTCGCGGGCGCCGTGGTCTACGCCGCCAACGCGGTGTGGGTCTCAGACCGCGACCGCAGGCTGTCGCTGGGGCGGATCGGCACCTACGCCGGTGACGGCTTGGGGGAGACACCCTCGCGGCTGGGTGCGTCGTTCACGGCAAGTGCCCCACTTCTCGCCCGGCTGGCTCAGCGGGTCGACCCTCGCTCCACGCCTGAGCGCGTCGGTCTCAAGCTGGTCGCCGCAGGGATCGCCAGGACGGTCACACCAACATCGTTTCTGGCTACGAAGACGGTGCTGGCGGCGATGGGTGTCGGTCTCGGCGGGCTTGTCGCCGTGGCCTATGGGAGCTTCGGCAAGGCGCTCCTCGTTGCCATCGGCATGGGTGTCGTCGGCTTTCTGCTTCCGGATGCGTATCTCACGATGCGCTCCCGGACGCGGCGTGACGAGATGCGGGTCGCTTTGCCGGACGCGCTGGACGTGCTCGCGGTGAGTGTCGAAGCAGGCCTCGGCTTCGAGGCAGCCATGAGCAGGGTGGGAGAGCATCTGCACGGGCCGCTGATCGACGAGTTCGACCTCGTGCTGAACGAGTTGCGCGTCGGCGAGTCCCGCACCAACGCATTGCGCAAGCTCGGCGAGCGTGCGGGCTTCCCGGAGATGGAGGGCTTTGTGCACTCCGTGATCCAGGCCGAGCAGCACGGTGCTCCGCTCGGGCGCGTGCTCCGCGTGCAGGCCTCCGAGGCACGCAAGCGCCGTCAGCTCGCAGCCGAGGAGCAGGCCATGAAGGCCCCCGTGAAGATGCTTCTCCCGACCGGCTTCTTCATCTTCCCGGCGATGTTCGTCGTCATCCTGGGGCCGGCGCTCTTCCGCATCTTCGAAGCGTTCTAGGCTCGCCCGGGGACAGTCCCCCCGGGACTGTCCCCGGGCGAGCTACCCGGACACAACCTCAGATGTCAGGCCAAAGCCTGGTGCGGGATTGCCGCCCGGGGCTGAGGGGCACGGCCCCCACCACCCCCGGGACATCCCCCACACCGACGGGGGCGGATCCCCCATAGCAGCGATGCGGGGACGCGGCGTAGCGTGTCGAATGACATGCAAGGGATGACGCCGCTCCTTTCGATTCCGATCGCCACGGCCCTGGCGCTCGGCGGCGCAGTTGCGCTGCCTGCCTGGGCGGCGCCGCCGACCCCGCACACGGCTCCCGGGCCGTCGTTCCTGCAGGTGACGCAGGACGAATGGTTCCTGCAGCTCTCGCGCCAAACCGTGCGCTCGGGGCTCGTTGTGCTGGAAACGGTCAACGGCGGCATGGACGACCACGACCTCGCCCTGCGGCGGCGTGCCCCCGGCGCGCGCACGCTTCGCATCCCGCGCAGCCCGCGCGGCGGGCGCGTCGAGCGCGAGCTGCGGCTGGCCGCCGGCACGTACGACCTCTGGTGCACCCTGCCGGGCCACCGCGCGCAAGGAATGAAGGCGAAGCTTCGCGTCGTGGCCAAGAAGGCACAGGCATGAGCGTCCCCGTCTATCGCGGTCGGTTCGGCCCCGCCCAGGCAGAACGGCTGCTGTGGCGTGCCGGCTTCGGGCCGCGCAAGGGCGAGGCCCGCCAGCTCGCCGAGCTCGGGCTGCAGGGAGCGGTGCGAGCCCTGCTGCACCCGGCGCCCGAGCGCCTGTCCGGCCCGAGACCGCGTGCCGAGAAAGGCAGGCGCCTGGCCCCGAGGGACAAATGGGGCCACGACCACCTGTGGTGGCTCGACCGCATGGTGCGCACCAACCGGCCGCTGACCGAGCGCATGACCCTCGTCTGGCACGACTGGTTCGCCACCTCCAACGACGGCGTCGGCTCGCAGAAGCTGATGCTGGCGCAGAACGCGCTCTTCCGCCGCCACGCCACCGGCAACTTCCGCTTCCTCGTGCACGCCGTCACCGCCGACCCGGCGATGCTGCTCTGGCTCTCCGGTGTCGAGAACACGAAGGAGGCGCCAAACGAGAACTTCGCACGCGAGCTGATGGAGCTCTTCACCCTGGGCGAGGGCAACGGCTACACCGAAAGCGATGTCCGCGGGCAGGCACGGGCGCTGACGGGGTTCCGCAACGACTGGAAGGAGGGGCGCGGGGCGGTCAACTTCCGCTACGACCGGGGACGGCATGACGGAGGCGTCAAGACGGTCTTCGGCAAGCGCGGACGCTTCGACTGGCGAGACGCCTGCAACCTCTGCCTGACCAACCCGCAGCATTCGCGCTTCTTCGTGGAGAAGCTCTGGGGCTACTTCATCCCCACCACGCCACCCGCCACGACGCGGGTCGCGCTGGAGCGGCTCTACCGCTCGCGTTACGACGTGGCGCCCGTGCTCGAGGCCATCCTCCAGCATCCCGCCCTCCACACCGGCCCCCGGATGGTCAAGCCGCCCGTGGTGTACGTGGCCGGGCTGCTGCGCGCGCTCGGACGCGGCGTCGACACCGAGGCCTGGACGTGGCTCTGCGACAACGCCGGCCAACGGCTGTTCGAGCCGCCGAACGTGGCCGGGTGGGAGGATGGTCACTGGCTCGACACCCAGACGTTCCGGGCCCGCTGGGAGATCGCCAACGCCGCCCTGGAGAAGGCGGTGGTCGAGCAGAAGCGTGGCGAGAAGAAACCGCCCAAGGTCTCGCGCAGCCCGAGAAGGCTGGTCGACAACGCCGTGTTCCTCCTCGGCAGCCCCACGCTCCAGCCCGGTACCCGAGCCGCACTCGAGAAGTTCGCCCGCGCCGCGCTCGCCGAGGCCAAGGAGGAGTGGGAGCAGGAAGCCTTCCGCCCGCTCGTGCTCAACGCCGTCCGCCAGCTCCTGGCCGTCTCCCCGGACGTGTTGACAAGCTGATGGGCGCCTGCCGGGAACACTCACGCTCCGAGCTCATGCGCCGCTCGATCGCCCAGGCGGGCCGCGGCCTCCCGGCGATCGAGGCCGGCATGCCACAACCGGCAGGCACCGGGCTCACCCGCCGCAGCTTCCTCGCTCGCTCGGTCGGCCTCGGGCTCGCGGTCTACGGAGGCGCCTCGCTCTCCTCGCGCGCGCTCGAGCAGGGCATCGCAGCGGCGCAGGCCCGCGGCAACGGACGGGTGCTCGTGTCCGTGTTCCTGGACGGGGGTGCCGATGCGCTGAACATGCTGTACCCGGCCGGAGATCCGCTCTACCGCAAGCACCGGCCGCGCCTCGGGCTGCGCGAGGCAGCAGGGCCTGTCTTCACCGGAGACGACCGCCTGCATTGGCATCCGGCGCTCACGCCGCTGGCCACGCTCCACGGCGAGGGCAAGGTCACCGTGCTCCCCGGTGTCGGCTACACCGATGCCAACCAATCGCACTTCACCTCGCGGCACTACTGGGAGGTCGGCGCCACCGACGACAGGCTCGTGACCGGCTGGATGGGCCGCTACCTCGACCGCTACGGCGAGCGCGACAACCCGCTGCAAGGCCTGGCGCTCGACTGGGGCCTGGCGCCATCGCTGGCCTCGCGAGAGGTTCCCGTGGCCTCCATCGACTCACCCGACCGCTACGACTTCTGGGCGCGCGGCGTGTGGGGGCCGGTGCACGAGCGCATGCTCGAGACGATCGGCGCCCTCGGGTCGCTCCCGCACCGCGGCGACGACGCCCTGCGCCAGGCCGGTCGCGCCGCCGAGCAGAGCCGCCGTCTCTTCGAACAGCTCACCCCGTTCCGGCCCAAGGAAGGCCAGGAGAAACCGAGCTTTGGCACCACGGTCGAGTACCCGCAGGACGATGACGAGAACTTCCCCCGCCGCCTCGCCGGGCTGGCCGCGATGCTCTCCGCCGGCCTGCCGCTGCGCTGCGTCGCCCTCACTGCCCCCGGCGCCTACGACACCCACGATGCACAGCCGAAAGCACTCGACGCCGGCCTCCGCCTCACCGCCGCATCCTTGCAAGCGTTCCAACGTGATCTAGAGGCACGAGGGCTCGACGACCGTGTCCTCGTCCACGTCTGGTCGGAGTTCGGCCGCCGGGCGGAGGAGAACGCCTCGAGCGGCACCGACCACGGCGCAGCCGGCGTCGGCTTCCTCGTCGGCTCGAAGGCAAGCGGCGGCATGATCGGAGAGTTCCCCGGCCTGGAGAAGCTCGACGAGGACGGAAACCTGCGGGCGACATCCGACTACCGCGGGTTGTATGCGGCGCTGATCGAGGACTGGCTGGGTGGGGACGCCGCTGCGGTGATCCCGGAGGCCAGGAAGTTCGCGCGGCCTCAGGTGGTGAAGAAGTGATTCCGAAATACGAGTGCCGGGACGAACTGCTTGTGACTCCCTGAAGGAACCCACTACGCCGAGAGCCGCTCGCTGCGCTGTGGAGCTCGCCGCTGACACCCCATGGTCACGCGGGGCCCTTCAGTTCAGGGCCTCGCCAGGCCTTCAACCCACCGACCGCCGGCACGCCATGCCCACGCTCACCCTTCAGGGCCCCGCAAGGCCTTCGTCCCACCGATCGGCAGCGCGGCAGCGCCGCGCGGGGCCTTTCAGGGCCTCGCAAGGCGTTCAGCCCACGTTCGGCAGCGCGCCAGCCCCGCGACGAGCCGGGGATCGCCCGATCGTGTCGAATGAGGAGGCAATCAGTGAAGGGGTGGCACCCCCGGGCGGTTCGGCCTGCAGCAGCGTCAAAGTGCAATCCCGCGCGGAGCCTGTGGAGGTCGCGCCCCGCGTCACGCCGCCGCTTCGCCGGGCGCGGGCAGCTCGCGGGGATGGATGACGTACACGGTCCCGCCGGTGCCGGCCAGCCACGCCTGTTCGAGCTGTAGCCGGTCATAGGTGCGCCGCACACCCTCGACGGTCGGCGCGGCGGGGTCGTTGACGATGGGTCGCCCATCGGCCATGACACCGGTGAGGACGAGGAGATGGCCGGAGGCGCTCGTGCCACGGTACCCCGCGAGGGCCCCGGGCTCCGGGCGGATGGCCAGCACGAGCGGAATCCCGGCGCGCAGATACGCCTCAGCATGGGCGAACGAGTCGAGCCGGTGAACGAAGGCCTCGAGACCGAAGGTCGCCGCATATGCCGTGTTGAAGGCCCAGTTGCCGCAGCCGCCGTAGGCCTCGTCGTACGTGAACCGCGCGGCGTGCGCCAGGAAGGGCTCCGGGCAGAGCGGATCGACCCAGAGCAGGTCCCGGGGCGCCGGGGCGCGGTGCCAGAAGGAGACGACCATGGCAGTCGAGGCGGGGCTGCACCAGGAAGCGCCGCCTCCGCCCCACAGCGGGTGCAACCCGGCGTGGGCGTCCTGCGAGATCGGCGGAACATCCAGCTCGACGGCGCGGCGCACGCCTGTGGGCGACTGCCCGATCCCGCCCCGCCCCGGGGCGGCCACGGCGGCAACCAGCGGCAGCTCCCCTGCTCCCCCCACCACCGTCACCCGCAGCCGGAACCGCGTGAGAGGCCGCGCCGTGACGATGGTGTCCACTTCGACACGGGCCAGCGGCCCGGCTCCGGCGAGTGACGTGCGGCGGACGGCGTCGTCCGCCAGCGCCCAGTCGCAGACCGGGAGCCAGGGATCGCGGGTCACGCCTTCCTCCACCTGCGCCTCCAGGCGCAACCAGGACTTCGGCGCGAGTTGCGCGGCGAACGACGGCACGAGCTCGGTGAACGGCCTGACCGGCTCGATCCAGGGAGACGTCCAGGCCCCGCTGACCAGGCCCGGCGAGAACCGATGCAACCGGATGCTCACCGTCGAAGTCTCCCATGCGGGACGGCGGGGCTAGGGCTTCGAGGGGCGGTCGTGGTGCTCGCCGAAGGCGACGACGAGCGAGCGCAGCAGCCGGTTCAACTCCGACCGTTCCGCCGGCGTCAAGGCCGACGTGACGAGCGACTCCTTCTCGATCTCCAGATCGATCACTTCCTGCCAGAGAGCGTGGCCCTGATCGGTCAGCTCGATCACGACGCCCCGACGGTCGTCGGGATCGGGCAGCCGGCGGATCGTGCCCGCCGCCTCCATCTTGTCGAGCCGCGCAGTCATCGCCCCGGTCGAGAGGTCGCACTCGTCACTGAGCCGCGACGGCGAGCTGCGATAGGGCGAGCCGCCGTAGCGCAGGCACGTGATCACCTTCCACTCTCCCCACGAGAGGCCGAACGCATCGAGCGTCTCCTCGTAGAGACGCTTGAAGGTCCGCTCGAGCTTGCCGACCCGCTGCACGATCCCCTCCACCTGCGGATCGAGCGCCGGGATCTCCTCCAGCCACTGCTCCATCCGCTTGTCGATGGAGTCCTGGACGGGCGGTGACACTGCAGGCCGGCTCACAGCTTGATCTTGGATCTCAGGTGTCTTGACGTCAAGCATCTCTTCTTGGTATCTTATCGTAAAGTATCTCGTAATCAAGATACTCTCGTTCGACAAAAGGTGGTGAGAACGGTGTTACTCCATGAGAGCGTCGCGTGGCAACTCGTACGAGACCGCCAAGAGTCATTGCGCCGGTCGTACGCTCCGCGACACAGGCGCCCCGTGCGCCGTCGTGCAGGACTCCTGCTCGTCGCCGCCGGGCGGCGCCTCGCCGGACCAGGGTTCGAGCTCGTACCTGCCACCGAGCTCCACACGGCCCCCGCATCCACGGGGGCCGCTCCCTCCTGCTGCTGAAGGCGGGGTCCCGCTTGACCGGGCCGGGGAGACCCGTGCAGTATCACGTGCAGTCGGATGACGACCTCGGCGATCATCGAGCGGCGCGAGCCGCAGGCGGGGAAGCCCGCCATCACGTATCGCCAGGCCGGCGACCGCGCGATGCTCGTCGAGTACGGCGAGATGGCGTTCGACCTGACGCTCAACTTCATGGTGCACGCGGTGGACGACGCCCTTCGCGCCCGCGCGCTCGCCGGCGTCATGGAGACCGCGCCCGGCTTCCGCTCCATCCTCGTCAGGGTCGATCCACGCGTGTTGTCGCCGACGGAGTTGATCTCCGAGATGGGGGCGATCCACGACGGTCTCGGTGAGCAGCGCGAGATGCGCATCCCGAGCCGTCTCGTGCATCTCCCGGTGGCCTTCCACGACGAGCAGACGATCGCCTCGGTGCAGCGCTACATCAACACCATCCGCAAGGACGCGCCGAACTGCGAGGGCGGCTACAACTTCGACTACATCGTCCGCTACAACGGCCTGGACGACGCCGAGTCGCTGATCGAGGCGGTGATCGCCACCGAGCAGTGGACCGGATTCATCGGCTTCTTCCCCGGTCTGCCCTTCATGTTCCCGCTCGACCCCCGGCATGCGGTGACGGTGCCGAAGTACAACCCGACGCGCACCTGGACGCCCGAGGGGGCGGTCGGCATCGGCGGGCCGTGCTGGGCCATCTACCCGGTCGAGTCGGCAGGCGGCTACCAGCTCGTGGGCCGCACGATCCCGATCTACGATCTGGCTGAGCGCAACTCGGCGTTCAAGGGCAACCCGTTGCTGATGCGGGCGGGCGATCGCGTCCAGTTCCACCAGGTGAGCGAACCGGAGCTGAAGGAGATGTGGGCGGACGTGCACGCCGACCGCTACCGCTACCGCATCGACGACGGGGTCTTCGACGTCGGTGCGTATCTCGACTGGCTCCCCTCCATCGCCGGCGAGTCCGACGAGCGCAGGCAAGCGCGCGAGGCGGCGGCCGCCGCGACCCCGGTGCCGTGAGCAGCCGTACCCTCACCGTGCTCGACGGCGGGCTCCAGACCACCGTCCAGGACTACCCCGGCCGACTCGGCCTGCAGGCCAAGGGCTTCTTCCCGGCCGGGCCGATGGACCACTTCGCACACCGGGCAGCCAACCTGCTCGTGGGCAACCCCGAAACGGCCGCGACACTCGAAGTGACACTCGGCAACGCCGGCTTCCGGCTCGACGCCGACGCCACCATCGCCGTGACGGGCGCCACCGCCGACCTCACGATCGACGGTGAGCGCGTCCCGCCGTGGCAGAGCCGGCGAGCCCCGGCCGGCTCCGAGCTGCGGATCGCCATCTCCCCCGGGCCCGGCTTTCGCCTCTACGTGGCGTTCTCCGGCGGGATCGACGTGCCTCTCCTCCTCGGATCGCGGGCCACGTACACGATGGGTGCGCTCGGTGGCTTCGAAGGACGAGCCGTCCGCAGAGACGACGTGCTTCCCCTCGGCGCCGACGCCGGCGAGCGGGCCCCGCTGCGCTTCCGGGAGCCGGCGCGCCCGGGGTATGAGCGGGATTGGGAGATCGAGGCAACCCGAGGGCCACAGGCCTCACCTGACTTCCTGACCGAGACGGACGTCGAGTACTTCTTCTCTCGCTGGTGGTCGGTCGACCGCAACTCCAACCGCACGGGCATTCGTCTGGAACCGCACCTCTTCGAATGGGCGCGGACGACCGGAGGTGTGGCGGGAGGTCACCCCTCGAACATCCTCGACAACAGCTACCCCGTGGGCGCGATCAACATCAACGGCGACCTGCCGGTCATCCTCGCGCTCGACGGACCTACCGCGGGCGGCTTCATCTGTGCCGCCACGGTCACCCACGCCGGCCTGTGGAAGGTCGGCCAGCTGCGCCCGGTCGGTGACCGTGTCCGCTTCCGCGAGGTGACGATCGAGGAGGCCGCCGACCTCGAACGCGACCTCGACCGGCGCCTGACATCCGACAGCCTCGAGGAGGTCTGAGACCTTGACCACGATCGCCACCCCGTACCCGGGGACGTTCTACCGCCGCCCGACACCGGGAGCCGATGCGTACGTCGAGGTCGGGGACACGGTCGAGCCCGGAACCGTGGTCGGACTGGTCGAGATCATGAAGAACTTCCTCGAGGTGACGAGCGACACGGCCGGCGTCGTGCGGCGCTTCCTGGTCGAGAACGAGGATCTCGTGGACGCGGGTCAGGCGATCCTCGAGTTGGAGTAGGGGGCCAAGAAGCACACCCGCATAGATGATCGATTCCTGGTGGCACGACTGGTTCCCGGGTGCGAGTGCCGGGATGGGTTCCTTGCGAGTCCCTGAAGGAACCCGCTACGCCCGGGTGGGTCGCTCGCCTGGCCGTGGAACTCGCCGCCGGCAGAGCGGGGCCCTTCAGGGCCTCGCAAGGGGTTCAGCCCTCGAGCGGCGGAGGCTCACAACGGAGCCACCGTGCAGCCGCAGCCTTCGATCGTCTCCCGCACCGAGCGCACGATGTCCACGGCGTTCGGCCCGTCGCCGTGCACGCACACGCTCTCCGCCGCAATCGGGAAGCGCGACCCGTCGCTCGTCTCGACCGAACCCTCCGTGAGCCAGCGCGTGATCTGCCCGCGCACCCAGTCGAGATCCGTCACCTCCTTCGAGCGCTGCAGGATCACCGAGCCGTCTGGGGCGTAGCGGAGGTCGACGTACATCTCCAGCACGACGCGGATGCCCATGCTGCGCGCCACGCGCGGCAGCGAGGCGTCGGTCGGGTCGGGCCAGTAGACGACCGGGTCGGGCATGAGCTCCTTGACCGCAGCGCAGAAACCCTCGGCCAGCGGATCGTCGTCGCGCAGGATCGTGTAGAAGGCGCCGTGCGGCTTGACGTGGTGGAGCGCGAGCCCGGCGGCGTCGAGGAACGCCTTGAGCGCGCCGGTCTGGTACATCACATACGCGTAGCCGTCGTCGGGCGTGATCTTCATCACCCTGCGGCCAAACCCGAGAAGGTCGGGCAACCCGGGATGCGAGCCGACCGCGACCCCGTTGGCCTTGCAGAGCGCGACCGTGTCTCGCATGATCAAGGGGTCGGAGGCGTGGTACCCGCAGGCGACATTGGCCGCGGTGATCAGCGGGATCAACTCGTCGTCGCGCCCCATGCTCCAATTGCCGAAGCTCTCACCGCAGTCGGAATTGATGTCGACGGCCCTCACGGTCGCGTCACCTGAGAGCCGCCGACGATGGCGTCCTCGCCACCGGCGAAGCGCACGAGGGCCTTGTGCCCGCCGTCGTAGTCGTCGGCCCAGAGCAGCAGCGTGGCCGGCTCCCCGCGCACCAGGCACGCTACGTCGCCTTCCGGGTCGAGCCCGCGCCAGACACGGACGAAGGGATTTGTCTCCCACTCTGCGGCCACGGTCGTCGCCTCCCGGTGGCCAGGATGGACACGGGTGTGCGGCGGCAGCGTCAGTAGCCGCTCCATCACGGAATGTCGAAGGTCCGGGTAGCTCCCACCAGGCCCGCGGGTCCCGCCAACGGTGCCCCGAAAGAGCACATCGGCCGTGAGGCAGTCGTCGCCGACGAGAAACGCGAGGTGTCCTGCGGCATGCCCCGGGGTGAAGATCGCCCTGAGTTCGAGCTCGCCGCTGCGCACGACATCGCCGTCGTCCAGCCGGCCCGTGACCAGACCGGGATCCAGCTCGGCAGCGGTGATCGCGTGGGCCAGCACCGGCACGTCGAAGCGCCTCGCGAGGTCGGATACGTCGATGACGTGGTCCATGTGGTGATGCGTGAGCAGCACGTGGGTGATCTCGATCCGCTCCCGCTCGATGCGGGCGAGCAGCGGCTCGACGACGCCGTTCCCGTCCACGAGCACGCCCTTCCCGCCAGGCCCTTCGGCGACGAGAAAGGCGTTGGACAGCCATTGTGGGTGCTCCGCCCGCTCGATCATCCCTGCATTCAAAATGTGATCACGCTCCTGATTCCGTCCTGGGCTTCCATCAGTTCGAAGCCGTGGTTGACCTCGTCGAGTGTGAGGCGGTGGGAGATGAGCGCGCCGACGTCGATCTCGCCGGCGAGCCAGCGATCGACGAGCTGCGGCACCTGGGTGCGGCCCTTGACGCCGCCGAAGGAGGAGCCGGTGACACGGCGTCCCGTGATCAGGAAGCGCGGGATCACCTCCAGCACCTCGCCCTTACCGGCCACGCCGCACATGGTGGCCAGCCCCCAGGCTTCGCGGGCGGCCTCGACCGCCTGGCGCATCACGGCCACGATCCCGGTCGCCTCGAAGGTGTAGTCGACACCGAAGCCACCTGTCTCGGCGCGGAGCCAGTCGACGGTGTCGGCATCTGCGATTCGGGTCTCGGTGGCGCCGTGGTGGCGAGCCTCCGCCAGACGGCCTTCGGCGAGGTCGAGCGCGATGATCCGCTCCGCGCCGGCCAGGCGCGCGCCGATCACCGCCCCCAGTCCGACGAGCCCGCACCCGAACACCGCTACCGTGGATCCCGGCTCGACCTTCGCGGTGTAGAGCGCCGCGCCGATGCCGGTGGACAGACCGCACGCGAACGGCGCGCAACCCTCGAGTGCAGCTTCAGGGTTGACCTTGGCCAGTGCGATCTCCGGCATCACCGTGTACTCCGCGAACGTGGACGTTCCCATGAAGTGGCGTAGCGGCTCCTCGCCCCGGGCGAGGCGTGCTGTGCCGTCAGGCAGGAAGCCGAGCCCCTGCTGCTCACGGATGGCCACGCACCGATTCGTGCGGGAGCTCCTGCAGTGCACGCACCGTCCGCATTCCGGAGCGAAGAGCGTGACCACGTGGTCGCCGGGGACGACAAGGGTGACGCCCTCCCCAACGCGTTCGACGACGCCGGCGCCCTCGTGGCCGAGCACACACGGGGCGTACCCGGAGGGATCGGCCCCCGAAGCCGTGTAGAGGTCGGTGTGGCAGACGCCGCAGGCCACGAGGCGGACGAGCACCTCGCCGGCCCTCGGCTCGGCCAGGTCGACCTCTTGCACGACGAGCGGCCGGCCGAACTCCTCCAGCACTGCGGCTCTGATCTTCATGCCACTCCTTTCCGGACTACCGACGTTCCAGAGGCTACCCGCCTTGCGGGGTCGGTCGACCAGAACGTCGACCGACGCTGCCGCATCGCCCGCCTCCGGCCGGGATAATCCACAGGAGCGAATCCGAGGAGGACCCTTCATGTCGACACACCAGACCGCTGCAGTGCTACACGAGGCCCGAGAGCACATCGTCGCACGCGGTGTCCCGAATCCCCGCCTCGTCGTCGCGCGCGCCGAGGGTGCGAAGGTGATCGACGTCGAGGGCCGCGAGTTTCTCGATTTCGTCGGCGGCATCGGCTGCCAGAACCTGGGGCACGGCAACGACGCGGTCGTCCAGGCCATCCACGAGCAGGCCGACCTCTTCCTGCACCAGCAGATCGGCATCGGCTCCTACGAGCCGTACGTCGAGGTCTGCCGCCGGCTCAACGAGAGCGCTCCCATCTCCGGCCCGGTCAAGAGCATGCTCGTCAACTCGGGTGCCGAGGCCGTGGAGAACACGGTCAAGATCGCCCGGGCCTTCACGGGTCGCCCGGCCGTGCTCGTCTTCGACCGCGCCTTCCACGGCCGCACGCTGCTGACGATGACGATGACCGCGAAGCTGATCTACCGCAAGGGCTTCGGCCCGTTCGCGCCGGAGATCTATCGCGCGCCCGCTCCCTATCCCTATCGCGGCATCTCGACCGACGACGCGATCGCCGGCCTCGAGCGGCTGTTCAAGAGCGAGTGCGACCCTGCCACCGTGGCCTGCGCCGTGCTCGAGCCGGTGCAGGGCGAAGGTGGCTTCATCGCCATGGAGCCGGATTTCCCGAAGCGTCTGAAGGAGATCTGTGAGCGCCACGGGATCCTCTACGCGGACGACGAGATCCAGACGGGGTGCGGTCGTACGGGGACGATGTGGGCGATCGAGCAGTACGGCGTCGAGCCCGATCTGCTCATCTCGGGGAAGACGCTGGGCGGCGGCCTGCCGCTGGCGGGCGTCACCGGACGCGCCGAGATCATGGACGCCCCGACCCCGGGCGGGCTGGGCGGCACCTTCGCCGGCAACCCGCTCTCGTGCGCGGCGGCCAACGTGGTGCTGGAGGAGGTCTCGAAGCCGGAGGTGCTGGCGGACGCGGTGCGGCTCGGCGAGCGGCTCCGCGCTGGGCTCACGGACCTACAGGCCCGGATCGAGGAGATCGGCGACGTGCGCGGGATCGGGCCGATGCTCGCGATCGAGCTCGTCACCGACCGCGCAGGTAAAGCCCCGGCCACCGAGCTCGTCTCGAAGACGATTGCGGAAGCGTTCAACCGCGGCTTGCTGCTCATGTCCTCGGGCCTCTACACCAACGTGATCCGCTTCCTGCCGCCGCTCAACCTGACCGATGACGAGCTGCGAACGGGCCTCGACCTGCTCGAGCAGTCCCTGCTCGCCGCCGGCGCGACGGGGCGCTGAAGCATGGCCTCGATCATGCAGGAGACGATGTGGCGGCAGCCGGCCGATCTGCGCCGCCTGGTCGCCGATCCTGGGCCGGTCGAGGCTGCCGCCGAGCGGCTCCGTGGGCGACGGGTGTTCCTCGTCGGCACGGGCACGAGCTGGCACGCGGCGAACCACGGCGCCTGGCTGCTCCGGGAAGCGGGCGTCGACGCGCTCGCGGTGCAGGCGATGGACGCGGCGCTGTGGGGCCCACGGCCGGGCACGGGCGACGCGATGCTCCTGCTCAGCCACCGCAACTGGAAGCGCTTCGCCTCGCAGGAGCTGGAGCGGGCGCGCGCCGCGGGCGTGCCCACTGTCGTCGTCTCGGGGGTCGGCTCGGAGGGCGCCGACCTGGAGACGGTGGAGCAGGAACGCTCACCGACCTTCACGGCCAGCCATCTGGGCGCCCTGCTGCGACTGGCGCAGCTGGCGCGTGCGCTCGGTGCTGATCTGCCCACCCTGGAGCAGGTGCCCGAGGCGGTGGAGGCAGCCTTGGCCGGGCCCGGCCCGGGGGTGCGCGCGCCGGCGCGGGCGCTCGAGCTGATCGGCGCCGGCCCCAACCAGTGGACGGCTGCCGAGGGTGCGCTCAAGGTGCGCGAGGCAGCGCTCGTGATCGCGCAGGGGCTCTCCGTGGAGCAGTTCTTCCATGGGCCGTCGGTGGCCTGCGGCGACGGCTGCACGCTCGTCTGCCTCGACGGCGGCGGGCCTGGAGCTGAGCGGCTGGAGGCCGTGGCGGCCGCGGCCGCCGCGACGGGCACCGTCGTGCATCGGATCAAGGAGCCGAGCCTCGGAGAGGCGCTCTCGATCTTCCCGTTGACCGTGGCCATCCAGCGGATCTCGCTCGACCTGGCCGAGGAGCTCGGCACCGACCCCGACGCGTTTGGCTACAACCTCCCCGGCCGTAAGGAGACGTGGGGCGCGATTCCGCTCTGAGGCGCGCCGCACGGGCAGAGCCCGCGTGTACGCGCCGTGCGGGCAAGCCCGCACGTACAGACCATCGCGCCCCACACGGGCGGCGCGCAGGTTGCCCTCAGCGGCTGATCACCACCACGCCGGCCACGACGAGCAGCACGCCGACCACCTTCTGGGTGGTGATCCCCTCCCCCAGGAAGATGGCGGAGCCGGCCAGGGTGACGATCGGGTAGGCGGAGCCGACCGGGATCACGACCCCGGCCTCGCCCTTGGTCAGCGCGTAGAAGAGCAGGATCAGCGAGGCTGCGGCGCAGAGGCCGGTGATGGCCGCCCAGAAGCCGCCGCGACCGAGAGGCAGCGTCGTCCCGCTGGTCACGATGAAGATCACGCAGAACACGGCGTAGGCGATCGGCACCCACAGCACGAGCTGGCGCCAGTCGATCGTCTCCAGTGCCAGCTTGATGGTCACGCCCGCCGCGCCGAGCAGCACGGCGTACCCGATCGTGGGAATGACCCACCCTGCCATCGTCATCCGTCCTCTCATCTCCATCGGGTCAGAACCATTTCGTGTAGAGCGGCTCGGGCACTTTCGGCACCTCGTCCGCGGGCACCCCCGAGAACAGCGAGGTGATGCCCTCGGCCCAGCGCTTGGCGCGGTCGGTCAGCTGCCGGTCGTCGGTCTGCATCCGTCCGCGCGTGACGATCACGCCGAGGTCGGCGCCCTTGTAGCGGTACTCGCCGTTCCCGTAGACCCGCAGGTAGAAGGCCTCGTCGTCATGGCCGACCGTGTGCCACGTCGTGACGGGCGCGAGATGCTCGACCGCCCCCGCCCCGTCCATCCGCCAGAGCCCGGTCGGCGGTGCCTGGGTGATCAGCTCGACCACGTCCTCGGTCTGCTTGAGCACCAGCTGGCTCCACTCGTCGTACTGGTTCCACCGCTTCTGCACCTTCTTCAGGTCGACCTCCCAGTCCACGTCCAGGAACTCGAGCAGGTGGAACAGGAAGAGCGGGACGCCCCCGTACTTGGAGGTGACGAGGTTCGTCAGCGGGCTGGCTCCGGAGACGCGCGGGTTGATCTCGCCCAGGTACACCTCGCCGGTCACGTTCTCGACGAGGAAGTCCAGACAGAAGACGCCGCGATAGCCGTGCTCGTACAGCGTGTCCCCGAGCCGGCGCGCCATGTGGCGGATGCTCGTCCGGATCTTCTCGTCGAAGACGTCGTGGAAGATGTCGTTCCCGCACCAGCCGCCCCGATAGGGCGTCAGCTCCTCGAAGCCCGTGATATCGGTCTGGATGGGGCCGACGAGCGTGCCGTGACGCGTGGCGCAGGCCTCGAGCGTGCCCGGCAGGTGCTCGATGCGGCGCATGATCTTCAGATCCTCGTCGACCAACTGCTTCTGGTGCTCGTTCCACTGCTCCTCGGACGCGATGAAGAAGGTGGTGCGCCCGGAGTCGCCGTAGGGCGTCTGCACCACCAGGTCGGTGCCGAGCTTCGCCTTCCCCGCCAACGCCAGCAGTTCCTTGTAGCCCGCCGCCCGCGCCAGGATGTTGGGTGCCGAGGCGATTCCGGCCTCGTTGGCGATCTCCGTGGTCCGGATCTTGGAATCGATGTGCTCGCGAAGCTCGCGCGGCGGCAGCGCGATCTCCAGTCCGAGCTCGGCGGCCAGCACCTCCGTCTCCTCCTCGAACATCACGAACAGCGCCTTGCCACCGCCCCGCGCACGGACGCGGTCGGCCACGTCCTTGTGCGCGAGCAGGTACGTGTTGACAGCCTCGAACGAGGAGAAGTCCGGCATGCCCTCGTGCCGCGGCACGAACACGTGCGGGTGATGTCCGTCGAACGCGTCGAAGTACGAGATGTACTCGAACGCGCCCACCCACTGGTCGATGCCGAGGATGTTGTAAGGGGTCGGCGAGACGAAGTAGACCGGCGTCGGGCTCGTCCGCATGAACGTGAAGATCTGCGAGAGCCCACGGAGCTGGACCCGGGGCGTGCGCCTGCGCGACGATCCGTTCCCCTTGGCGAGGCTCCCCATAGGGCGACGCTACAAGGTCACAGGGACGTTCTCAAGTGCAGGGGCTGGAGGCCGACGGACTAGAGGCTTGATGTGGGTTGGGGGTGCGGCTGGGACGTGTCTGCGCCAAGAAGCGTGTTCGGCGCTGGCTCCGGCAAGGCTTGAAGCCTTGGTGGTGCCAGCGACGGACGCGATCCGCCGCGCGCAGGCGCGTATCCAGACGTGCCAATAACCCACATCAAGCCTCTAGGCGAAGATCACCTGAGGGGCGCGCGGCACGTCGAAGCTCCGTTCGAAGAGCGAGGGCATGGCCACCGCGGTGTGACGCGTCCGCTCGCCCGCCTCGGGCATGGCCAGGCGCACCTCCCAGACGTCGTCGGGCCAGAGCAGACGGACGCTGCGCGCGGCCGGGTCGTAGGAGGCGGTGTACACGGTGCCCCAGGTGTGCCGCAGGTGTGGGCGGTACACGGGCTCGGCGAGGAAGACCTGCTCCAGCCGCATTCGATCGAGATCCGACTCTGCGAGGGCTGCCGCCATCGCGCCCTCCCGCGCCACGGTCTCGGTCATCACGGCGTGCTCGTGCCACTCGGTCTTGCCCTGGCGGTTGCCCGCGAAGACCGTGCCGCGGCTGATCACCGGGTCGTGATCGGGTGACAGCTGCAGCAGCGCCGAATCTCCCGTCGCGTCGGCCAGGATCACGTTGTAGGCGAGGTTGACGGGCACGGCCCAGGCCGCCTCGATCGCCTGGGGCACGTCGGCGCAGACCTCGAGCAGGTAGCGCAGGAGTAGCGTGATCGCGAATCCGCGTCCTACCGCGCGCCGGCCACCGAAGGCCAGAGCCACGGCCAGCCCGTCGCCGTTGACGCCGTCGAGCACACCCCAGGTGCAGTCGGTCATGGCCATCGTCCGGGTGTGGTCGAATCGCGTGGTCAGCAGCGTCGTCTCGCACAGAGCCGGCACGTAGTCGTAGTTCCGCACCAACCCCGGCTCGGTCCCCGGCAGCGCGGCGATCGAGCAGCCCGAGAAGAACGGCGTGGGCTCCCAGAGCGAGAGGAAACGGGCCTCGAGGTCTCCGCCACCCACCGACTCGACCAGCCGTTCGTAGGCGGGAACGAGCTCGGGCACGTAGGTACGCAGCGCACGCAGGCAATGAGCGTAGGACGGCCGCGCGTGCTCGCCGTCGCGGAGGAACCAGCGGCGGTAGGACGGCCACGCCGCGCCGAACAGCTCGCGGACGGCCGCGTCAGGTCGCTCTTCGACGAGTGAGCGGAAGGTCACCGCCGCCTCGTGCGGAACGGGCTCTCCCTGCCTGATCCTCTCCGTACTCATCTCCTCAGCGTAGCTCCCGGGTCAGCCGATGCCTATAGCCCACTTGGCCCCTCCCGGATGATCGGCATTACGATCCCGCTTGTGCGCCTGGACGAGTACGCAGCCCTCGACGCCACTGCACTCGCCGAGCTCGTGCGGGCGGGCGAGGTGACCTCCGCCGAGCTGGCGCAACTCGTGGTTCAGGGCGTGGAGCACGTGAACGGGGCGGTGAACGGTGTCGTGGCGCTCTACGGCGACCCCGGGTCGTCAGCGGAGGCCGAGGAGGGGCCGTTCCAGGGCGTGCCGACGCTGCTCAAGGATCTCTTCCACGGCGACGTCGGGCGGCCGACCGAGGCGGGGAGCCGCCTGGCGGAAGGCTGGGTCGCGCAGACGCCTTCCGAGCTGGTGCGGCGCGTGCGTGCTGCAGGCTTCGTCCCGGTGGGACGAACGACCACTTCGGAGTTCGGGATCATGGGCACGACGGAGACGCTCGCTGCCGGTCGCACCTGCTCCCCGTGGAGTGCCGAGCACATGGCCGGCGGCTCGAGTGGCGGTGCCGGGGCAGTTGTCGGCTCGGGGATCGTCCCGGTGGCGACGGGCTCCGACGGCGGCGGATCGATCCGCATCCCGGCCGCGGCCTGCGGTGTGGTTGGCCTGAAGCCGAGCCGGGGCAGGGTCACCTGGGGGCCCTTGGCCGGGGAGCCGCTGCTCGGCTGGGCCGTGCACTTCGTGCTCTCTCGCAGCGTGCGCGACACCGCCGCCTGCCTCGACCTCCTTGCCGGGCCGTTCCCCGGGGACTCTGCGCTCGCACCGTCGCCGGGTGCGCCTTTCTCGTCGGAGGTCGGAGCCGACCCGGGTTCGCTCCGGATCGCCGTCTGCTGGGAGCCGTGGTCGGGCCGTCCGGTGGTGGACGAGGTGCGCCTGCGCACAGAGGCTACGGCGCGGCTCCTCGAAGACCTTGGCCACCACGTGACACCTGCTTGCCCGCTGTTCTCCTGGGAGCAGTTCCTGGACGCGATGACCGACATCTGGTCGGCGGACACTGCGCACACGATCACGGGCTTCGGCGCCGCGGTCGCGCGCACCCCGGGACCGGACAACCTGGAGCTCCCGACATTCCGGATGCTCGAGTACGGCCGCGCCGTCACCTCCCAGCAGCTTCTCGACGCGCTCGACGGCGCCGGGGCAGTCGTGCGGCGAGTCGGACGCTTCTTCGAGGACGTCGACGTGCTGCTGACCCCGACGCTCGGCGCGCTGCCGGCGCGCCTCGGGACCTATGAGCCCGACGTGGAGGTCGAGCCGCGCGAGATCTTCGACTCGTGGTCGCAGCTGGAGTCGTTCCTGCCGGTGTTCAACGCGTCCGGCCAGCCGGCGATCAGCCTGCCCTTGCACCAATCGGAGGGTGGGCTCCCGATCGGGATGCAGCTTGTCGGGCGCTTCGGGGAGGAGGCCACGCTGCTCCGGCTGGCGGCGCAGCTGGAGGGGGCGCTGCCGTGGCGCGGCCGCGTACCGCCGCTTCACGTTTCCCGCTGAGCGGGGAACCTACTCGCTGTGCCCGGTGTACCAGGTGTACACCCTGTCCCGAGGAGGCATGTCATGGTACGTCGCTCGCTCGTCCTCGCGTTCGTCCTGGCGGCAGTCGCCGTGGCCGGCGCGCCCGCCGGATCCGCCGGCGCCGAATCGGCGAACGGCCGCCTTACCTACACGATCTCCCGCGTCGGACCGGACACCCTCGTCCGGGCCACCCTGGGGCCGGCCGGCAAGACGGTCGGTACGCAGCGGCTGAAAGGCGCCTTCCGCTGGCCGCGTGTCGTTCCAGGCGTCGCCGAAGGAATCTCGCACGATCGATCCACGGTCGTTCTGCAGGGCGGCGTCGGGGCGACAGGCTCGAGCTACGCAGTCCTCGACGGCGCGCTGACCCGTCCCGCGCGGCTCGTGCGCCTCGTGGGCCGGTTCGAATACGACGCGCTGTCCCCCGACGGCCGGATGCTCTTCCTCACGCAGATGCTCCCCGGCACGGATGACCACTACCTCGTGCGCGCCTACGACCTGGTCAGAAACCGGCTGCAGGCCGAACCGGTGCTCGAGAAAGGAGAGGAAGCGGAGCCGATGGCAGGGTACGCCGTGGCGCGCGTGTCATCCGCCGACGGCGGCTGGGTCTTCACGCTGTACCGGGGCGGCCACGCCGGGCCGTTCGTGCACGCACTGTGGACTCGGAACCGCGTTGCGGCCTGCATCGATCTGCGGCCCCGAGACGCCCGGGAGCGACCGACCGACAGGCTGTGGCGGCTGAGAGTCTCCCCGGACGGAATGATGCTGACCGCGTTCAACCCGAAGACGGCGGAACGCGTGCTCGTGGATCTCTCGCAGGGATGGCCCGTGCGGGCGAGCTGAGACCGCTAGCGCGGTGTCTCCCAGCGCTTCGGCAGTACGTACGTGCGGAACAACTCCTCGCACGCCGGGCCGCAGAAGCGCTGCTCCTTCCCGTCCACGTCGACGACCCAGAGGTTGCGTGCGACGACCTGCCCGCAGCAGTCGCACGGTGTGACCACCGTCTCCCACACGGCGGGCTTCAGCTCGATCCAGTGGCCGGTCACGGCTTCCACCCGTACCGTTCTGCGGCGGCCGTGGCCGAGACGAACCCCTGGTCGACGTCCTCGGCCACCCGCGCACGATCACGCTCGCGCGGATCGCCGAACCCGCCGCCACCCGGCGACTCGATCAGCACCTCGTCACCGCGGAGCAGGCGGATGTTCGTGAACTTGGACGGCGAAACCGTTCCGTACACCTCGGAGAACGAGCGGAACTCCGTGTCCCCGGCCCGCTTGACCCGGATCGCGCCGGGCCCGCCCTGCAGCCCCCCGTCCAGCCCGAACGCGCCGAACCCGTCCTTGGTGCGATCGAAGAGCGCATTCGCCGTGACCTCGGGCGCTTCGACACGGAAGATCCGGCGCGTCCCGAGCCCCCCACGCATGCGGCCAGGGCCACCCGAGTCGTCGATCAGCGAGTACTCGAGGACCCGCAGCGGGTAGCGGGTCTCGAAGATCTCCACCGGTGTGTTCCGGCAGTTGCCGTTCTTGACGATGATCGCGTCGTTGCCGTCGTCGTAGGACTTCGCGCCCCAGCCGCCACCCTCCAGGTGGTAGTTCGCGTAGTAGTCGCCGCTCTTCGGGTGCACGCCGCCGAAGAGGAAGTTGCAGGCCGTGCCACCCTCGGCGGCCGCCACCCGCTCCGGCAGAGCCGGCGCGAGCGCGGCCACGACCATGTCCGCCAGCTTGGGATGGGTCTCGGTGTTGCCCCCCACCGACGGCCCCGGATACTGGACGTTCACCGCGGAGCCGGGCGGGGCGATGATGCGGATCGGACGGTACGCGCCGGAGTTCTTCGGGATGTTCATGTCCGTGAGGTGGAAGACGGCGTTGTACGTTGCGCCCGCGGTCACACCGTAGGTGGCGTTGATCGGGCCGCGCACCTGCGGATCGGTCCCCGTCCAGTCGACCACCAGCTCGTCGCCGACCACGGTGACGGTGACGTGGAAGGTGACGGGTTCGGCGACCACGCCGTCGTCCTCCATCCGCTCGGTGAACTCGTACACCCCGTCCGGGATGGCGGAGATCTCGGCCCGCATCCAGCGCTCCGAGTAGTCCATCAGCTGGTCGGAGGCCTGATCCACGAAGTCGCGCCCGTAGCGGTCGAGCAGCTCCATCACACGACGCTCGGCGACGCGCAGAGACCCGATCTGCGCGTTCAGGTCGCCCCACGTGTTCCGTGGGGTGCGGTGGTTGGACATGATCAGCTTCCAGAGGTCCATCACGTGCTCGTCGCGCTTGACGATCTTCACCGGCGGGATGCGCAGTCCCTCCTGGAAGACCTCGGTGGCGTCTGCGGCGAACGAGCCGACGGCCTTGCCGCCGATCTCGGCGAGGTGCCCCACGTTGGCGACGAACCCGAAGAGCTCGTCTTCGTGGAATACGGGGCGGATCACCGAGTGCTCCGGGATGTGCGCGCCGCCGCGGTACGGATCGTTGTGCAGCACGACGTCGCCTGGCTCGAAGGAGTCGACGCCCAGCTCCTCGAGCGTCCAGCGCACGATGAAGAGGCTGGCCGCGATCTGGGCCGGGCAGAACTCGGCCTGGCCGATCATGTTCCCGCGCCTGTCGAACAGCACGCACGAGAAGTCGAGGCCCTCGTTGAAGATGGGCGAGAACGCGGTGCGGATCATGGTGATCCCCATCTCGCGGCAGATGTTGACGAAGGCGTTGTTGAGCACCGTCAGCGTGACGGAGTCGATCTCGCTCACGTCTTCACCACCTCCAGGATTCCGGTCGCCTGCACGGTGAGCGTCCACCCGGGTGGCACAACGGCCGTGGAGTCGACGAACTCGACCACGGCAGGCCCCTGGAGCGTGTCACCCGCGCCGAGCGCCTCGCGGTCGACGATGGACGTCTCGATGAAGCCGGGCCCGGGGAAGGAGACGAGGCGCGGAGCGCGATCGGCAGCCGCGCCGTCCGGGACACCCGGGAAGGTCGCGAACGTCGGCGCCTCACCGTGCGCGACGACGGACAGCCGCACAAGCTCGACGGGGATGCCGTCGAGGCGGTAGCCGTAGAACTCCTCGTAGAGGCGCCCGTAGCCCTCGAACAGCCTCGCCACGGAGCCGGCGTCGACCGGCCCGTCGGCGAGCGGGACCTCCTGCTCGTAGTTCTGGCCCTGGTAGCGGAGCGCAATCGCGCGGCGCACCGTCGGCGCCTCGCCCGAGCCCTGCGCGGCGAAGTCGGCGCGGGCCTGATCTTCCAGCTCGTGAAACGCCGTGTGCAGCTCACCCGGGTCGAGGCGCTGGTCGGTCAGGTAGACACTGCGCACGGCGTCGACCCGTACGCTGGCCGCGAGCGCCCCGAAGGCCGAGCAGAGGCCGGGAGCCGGCGGCACGAGGACCCGCGTCATGCCGAGCACGTCGGCGATCTCACACGCGTGCGTGGCGCCGGCGCCACCGAAGGCGACGAGCGCCAGGGTGCGCGGATCGATCCCCTGCTCGACGGTGACGATGCGGATCGCGTTCGCCATGTTCTCGTTGCAGACGCGCACCATGGCGGATGCGACGTCCTCAGCGCTGAGGCCGAGCCGCTCTCCGAGGCGCGACAGCGCAGCCAGGGCCAGGCCGGCGTCGAGCGGCACGCGACCTCCGAGGAAGAATCCCGGATCGAGGCGACCGAGTGCCACGTTGGCGTCGGTGATCGTCGCCTCCTCCCCATCGTGCGCGTAGCACGCGGGACCCGGAGCCGCGCCGGCGCTCTGCGGCCCGACCTGCAGAAACCCACCCGGATCGACCCAGCCAATCGAGCCGCCACCGGCACCGATGGTGCGCGTGGAGACGCTGGGCACGCTGACGGGGAAGCCGAACTCGACCTCGAAATCGGAGCCGTAGAGCGGCTCACCGCCGAGCACCACACACACGTCACAGCTCGTGCCGCCCATGTCCAGCGCGATCGCGTCGGGAACGCCTGCAGCCCGCGCCATCGTCGCACCGCCGATGCCACCACCGGCGATCCCCGACAGCAGGAGATGCGCGGGGCGATGGCGTACCTCGTCAGCCAGGGCATGCCCACCGTTCGACTTGAGCAGCGACCAGCTGGACGACACGCCCTCGTCGCGCAGGGCCGTTGTCACACCGTCCACGTACCGCTCGAAGAGCGTCTTCGTGAAGGCGTCCACGGTGACCGTGGTGCCTCGCTCGTACTCGCGCCAGATCGGTGCGATCTCGTGAGAGAGCGACACGGGGACACTCGGGAGCTCCTCCTCCGCGATCCTGCGAACGGCCAATTCGTGCGCCGGGTTGACGTAGGAGAAGAGCAGGCACACGGCGATGGCGCAGCTCTCGTCGACGTCGAGCTCGCGCAGCCGCAGGCGGAGAGCCTGCTCGTCCAGAGGTATGAGGACGCGGCCTTCCTCGTCCATCCGCTCCGGCACCCCGATGCAGTCGCGACGCCTGACGAGCGGCGTCGGTTTGCGCCAGTGGAAGTCGTAGTGGTGCTTGCGGTTGATCCGTTGGATGTAGGGGATGTCCTCGAAGCCTTCGGTCGCGAGATAGAGGACACGCGCACCACGGCGGGTGAGCACGGCATTGATGCCGATGGTCGTCCCGACGACGACCAGCTCGACGTCCTGCGCGGGCAGTCCCGATTGCGACAGTGCCGCGGAGATCGCGGCGACGGGGTTCTCGGGATCAGATGGGACCTTGGCCAGGAAGGCGGTGCCGCTCGCCTCGTCCACTGCGACCAGATCGGTGAAGGTGCCGCCCGTGTCGATGCCTATCCGCATGGCCATGCTGCGACCCTAACGCACAGGCGGCGCCGCCAGCTGGGAAGATCCGCACCGGATGAGCACGGGGCTCGCACCCGCGGCCGGTCAGGCGCCCGGGGCAGGCGCGTCGCGGCGCAGCCCTCGAGGTTGCGTGAGCCTCCGGGGTCACCTGACACCGTCGCGCGGGACGTGGAAAGATCTCGTGACCGATGAGGAGGTTGTCGTGAACGGACTCGAGCGCTCGGTTGCCAGGCTCCAAGCAGCCGAGGAGATTCGCAAGCTCAAGGCGCACTACGCCGGCGTCTGCGATACCGGCTACCTGCCGGAAGGGATGCGCCCGCTGTTCACCGACGACGCCGTGTGGGACGGTGGGCGCTTCGGCCGTTACGAAGGGGTCGACGCGATTTGCGACTTCTTCGGAGCGGTCAGCGCTGACATCGTGTGGGCGCTGCACTACATGATCGCCCCCTCGATCGAGGTTGCCGACGACGCCGAGACCGCGACCGGCTCGTGGTACCTGTGGCAACCGTGCACCCTCAGTACGCCCGACGGCCCGAAGGCCGTGTGGCTGACGGGACGCTACGCCGACCGCTACCGCCGGGGGCCGGCCGGCTGGCAGTTCTCAGAGGTGCTGCTCGACGTACAGTGCGTCACGCCCTACGAGGACGGCTGGGTGCGAAAGCCGTTCTGGAACGACTGACGCATGGTCGCGAAGATCGACGCCGCCGAGCTGCGGGCGCTGTCGCACCAGGCGGGGTTCGCACTCACCGCAGACGACGAGCGCGAGCTCGGCCTCGTCGCCGACGCCATGCTGGCGGCGTTCGACGGGCTCGAGACGCAGATCCCGCAGACCGAGCCACCCGTCCAGGCGACCCGCGATCCCGGCCGTCCGCCGGCCCGCGGGGAGGACCCGCTGAACGCGATCGTGCGCCACTGCCGCATCCGCGCCGACGGAGCGGAGGGCGTCCTCTCCGGTTCGCGCATCGCGCTGAAGGACGCGATCGCAATCGCCGGCATCCCGCTGACCTGCGGCTCCCGCTCGCTGCAAGGGTTCGTGCCACAGATCGACGCCACCGTCACAGACCGTGTCCTGCGCGCCGGCGGCGAGATCGTGTGCATCACGAACATGGACGATCTCGCCTTCTCGGGAGGTGGCGATTCCGGTTGGTACGGCCCGACGCTGAACCCGTGGGACGTGACACGCACCGCCGGCGGCTCCTCGAGCGGCTCGGCGGCGGCGCTGTTCTACGACGGCATCGACGCGGCCCTGGGCGGTGACCAGGGCGGCTCGATCCGCGCGCCCGCCTCCTGGTGCGGCGTGATCGGTCTCAAGCCGACCCACTCCCTCGTCTCCTACGTGGGCATCACCGGGATCGACCAGACCTTCGATCATTGCGGCCCGTTGGGGCGAACGACCGCGGTCGTGGCGGCGCTGCTCACAGCAGTCGCCGGGCCGGATCCAGCCGACCCGCGCCAGCGGGAGGTGCACACAGCAGACTACGTCGCAGCCGCACGCGACGCCCCCGACCGGCTCCACGGTTTGCGCATCGGCGTCGTCGCCGAGGGCTTCGGCGCGGGGGTCGGGGCGGAGGACGAAACGGTGGCAGCGGTGCACGAGACGGTCATCAGGCTGGAGGCGCTCGGGGCGACCGCGGTCGACGTTTCGCTGCCCGCGCACCTGCAGGCGGGCGGGATTGCCTTCGCCGGGTTCGTCGAGGGGATGTACGAGCTGGCCACGAGCGGCGGCAACGGCTACGGCTGGCCGGGCCGCTACTGGGAGGAGCTCGCGCCCGCGCTGAAGAGCGGCCTGCGGGAGCACGGGCAGTCGCTGTCGCTCCAGATGAAGGCCGTGCTCGTCGTCGGCCGCCACCTGCGCGAGCGCTTCGGCAGCTGGCACTACGCCCGCGCGCAGAACCTGAGGCCGTGGCTCCGCCAGGCCTACGACGACGCGCTGGAGGGAGTCGACGTCCTGCTCATGCCGACCACTCCATGGCGTGCCCACGAGGTCGACCCACCGGGGCTCACGATGTCCGACCGTGTCCTGCGCGGCTGGGGCAACCTCGGCAACACATACCCCAGCGACATGACCGGGCACCCGGCGATTTCGCTGCCGCTGGCGGAGGTGGAGGGTCTGCCCGTCGGCGTGATGCTGATCGCCCGTCATTTCGAGGACGACCGGCTGCTCGCCATTGCCGCCACCTGCGAGCGGACGCTTGGCTGGAGGCCCGCCGGGAAGGAGCCACCATGGACTTCGGTCTGACCATGCCCACCCACGGCCTGCTGCTGCGCGACGAGCAGGACTTCTACCTGCAGAAGATCCCCGCAGCGGAGATGCGCCCGGTGGAGGTTGCGCAACTGGCCGAGCGGCTCGGCTACCACTCCGTGTGGTTCTCCGACCACGTGTGCATGGGCCGTGACGAGAGCACGTTCCACACGGCGAACATGTCCGGCAAGCGTGCGTACCCCGACCAGCCGGTGATGCTGGACCTGATCGCGACGATGGGCGCGATCGCGTCGGCGACCACGACGATCCGGATGGCGCCCTCGGTGTGGATCGCGCCGTACCGCCACCCCCTGGTCGCCGCGCACCAGCTGGCCACGGTCGATGTGCTTTCCGGCGGCCGTTTGATCGTCGGCGTCGGCAGCGGCTGGGATCCCCAGGAGTTTGCAGCGGTGGCGGGTGATTTCGCGCATCGCGGCTCAATCACAGAGGAATGCATCGAGATCTTCAAGCACGCTTGGACCGAGCCATGGCTCGACTTCCGCGGCCGCTTCTTCGAAATCACCGACGTGTCCATGGAGCCGAAGCCGCTGCAACAGCCGCACCCGCCGATCTTCTTCGGGACGATCACGGACAAGGGCGCGCGACGGGCCGCCCGTGTCGCCGACGGCGTCTACCCCATGTTCCTGGACAGCTACGGCGACCCGGCGCGGTTCGAGCACGTCCGCGCGTCCGCGCTCCGAGAGGGCGAGCGGATCGGGCGCGACCTGTCCGGCTTCCGCATGGCTGCCTTCTGCTCCGGCCTCATCACGGACGCCGACCACGCGGGCACACGCCGCGACCCGCGCATGATCCTCACGGGCACAGGCGAACAGGTTCTCGAAGACGTCGAGCGCTTCGCCCGAGCCGGCTACTCGCACCTGACCATGCATTTCGACGTGCGCTCCGGCACGATGACCGAGTACCTGGAGATCGTCGAGCGGTTCGCGGCCGACGTCATCCCGGCCGCCGCCACGATCCAGGCGCGGCCGTTCGTCTAGCCGGCCGCCGCCTCAGCTCACCGCTGCTCGCTCGAACACGGCGCGAAGCGCGGTGTCCTGGGTCAGCTCGAGCGCGCACCGGCCGTCGCTGCCGCGGCACGGACCGTCCCATCGCGCGAATCGCCAGCCCTTCTGGGGAAGCGCGCGTACGACAACCTTCTTGTAGGACTGGACCGAACGGGAGCAGCTGGCCGCACACTGCCACGCGCCCGTTACGATCCGCCCGCGCCCCGATCGCTGCAGGGTCAGCGTGAACGTCGGCTCCGCGAACAAGGCGCGAACCGTGATGGGCTTCCCCGCCAGGGCCACGACGCAGGTACGCGACGCGCAGTCGCCCTCCCAGCGTACGAATCGCATGCCTTCTGCCGGCCGCGCCTCGAGTGCCAGATCCAGCCGTGTGTCCCACTGCGTGGTGCAGGTCGCCTCGCAGGAGAGTCCGAAGAGCGAGCTCAGGACGCTTCCCCGGCCCCGGATGGCCACCGTGACCCTGGTTCGCTGTTCGTCGAGCCGGACGAGGAACGGGGAGTCCCTGACGTCCGGCCAGTTGCCGCCGTGGCCGTAATAGTCGTCCCGGCCGACATCGAGCGAGAGAGCTTCGAGTGGCCGGAGATCGACTCTGGGCCAGAGCACGTCCGACTCGTCGTCGCACGGGTGGCCGCCGTCGTCCGGGCAGGGATGCCGGGCGCCTTCCGGCAGCGCTCCGAACGCATGCAGGAGCTCGTGGGCGACGATCCGCGCGCGATCACGGTCCGTGCAGTTCGCCACGAAGACGACGACCCGGCCAACCATCTCGTCGGGATCGCCCGACCCTTCCCCGCACACGTCGGAGTCGGCGACCGGGCCGCTGTAGTAAGCGAGTGTGACGCCGCTGTCGGCTGCGGCGCCGCTCGCCACGATGTCCTCGAAGATCATGTCGCCCTGCACCGCGAACCGCTGGAAGTACCGGGTCGTCTCGGAGAGCCTGACCAGCGTCAGGTCGAGCTGGTCGCCGCACGATGCCGGGTAGCGGTCGAAGCGCAGTGCGCGGCCGGGATCCTGCCGCCTCCACCAGCCGTCGACCGCCTCGGCGTCCGCGGCGATCGCGGGTCCCAGTTCGGCGAAGCCGTCCGGCGCGTCCGCCGGGATCGCATACACGACGTGCACGGTGGGGCCGAGGGTGCTCCCGGGACGGTCGGCACCTGTCGGCTCGGCACACCAGGCTCCGGCGAGAGAGCGGACAGGCACCGCGACGGGCACTGCTGTCGTCGAGCGAACAGCGCTCAGCCGGCGATCAGCTGGCTCGCCGCGCGAGGTACCAACGACAAGTGCGACGAGCACCGGGAGCAGCATGACCGCCCGTACGCACCACACGAGGCCACGGTAGCACCAGGCAGCTCGCGGCCTCCAGTCCGTGGCCAAAGCGATCGCCTCGAGTCACATCTCCCGGCACCGAACACACCAGCGACGGATTTCAGCTCGGTTCCGCCTCCACCCTACGCCAACCCTCCGGGCCGGCGTCCATCGGCCCACGCCCGACCAGCGCGCGCTATGCCGCTTCGACAGCGGCGCGGAAGGCCGAAGGTTCGATGGCCGGAAAGCGGTGGAGCTCCGGCTCGATCGCGTCGAAGAGCTCAACCAGCCGCTGCCTCTCGACGAGGCCGCGATCGAACATGGCCCGGACGTCCTCGACGTCCCGTGCGTGACCGCGCTCGAGCTTGGCCAGCGCCTGCGCGTAGAAATCGATGTGCCTGACATCGAGCACACCGAAGCGTCCGACACTCGGGCTCCGCTCTTCCCAGCCGGGGGGCATCGGGATGAAATCCGCCGGCCCCGCGAACTCGACATTGATCTCGTTGAGATGCTTCAGCTCGGAGATCGCGCGCAGGAGATCGTCGGAGACCGGCTCCAGCCGCAGGTCGACATCGACTGTCGAGTCGCGCCAGCCCTCGAACACCGCCGATGCGCCACCGGCAAGGAAGCAGGTCGTGTCACGACGTCCCCGGGCGCCGAGGGCCTCGAGGAACCGCCGAAGCCGGTCGAGATCTACGTTCGAGCGCACGCCAGCGCCCGTTCGAACGAGACGAGCCGGCGCACCAGGGCGTTGTAGCGGCCGTGGGCGGCGTCCGGCTCCTCCGCCGCGAGGCGTTCGTAAAGGCGATGCTCAGGCTCCGGCCAGTCCGCCGGCGCGATCTCCACCCCGAGCATCGACAGCCGGGGTCTCCCGATCGCAACCAGCAACGATTCAATCGACTCGATCCCCCGCGAGATGTCGTCCAGCCCCTTGGCGATCAGGTCACCGCCGGGCAGATGCTCGAGGCTCGTCTCCACGGTCGGATCGTAGACGCCGAGCCGACGGTTCTTTGAGCTCGCCCTCGCCCCGCCGGCCCATGTTCACGGTTCACCCCGTCGATGCCTCCACCTGTTCCGCTTCCGGAGCCGACGGCTCGGCTCGGCGTACCGGCTCAGTGGAGCGCCTGCGGAACCAGTCGCCCGGCCAGGGGATCTCACGTGTGCCGAGCAGCCCGCTCGGCCGGAAGATCATCGTCAACAGGAGCGCCAGCGCCATCACCAGGTTGGCCGTCCCCGACGGGGGCTTCTGATCGAAGAGGCCGTTCACCTCGAGCCGCTGGAAAGCGGTGAAGACGATGGTCAGGAAGTACGTGCCCACGACGGCGCCTGTGACGCTGGCCATGCCGCCGACGACGAGCATGGCGATCGTGAGGAAGGTCATGTCGAAGTAGAAGTCGTTGGGGCTGAACGTCACGAAGTAGTGCCCGTAGAGGGCACCGGCCACGCCGCACACGAAGCCGGAGACGACGAAGGCGATGCCACGCTGCGCCGGGATGGAGATGCCCACCGACCGGGCGGCGCGGTCGTTCTCGCGGGTCGCCTGCAGGCGCAACCCCAACCGCGAGTGCTTGAAGGCATAGGCCACGACGACGAAGAGCAGCGACCAGATCAGCAGTGAGGTGAGGGTGGTCGTCGGCGGCACCCCGATCATCGTGCTCGTACCGCGCGTGATCGAGGTGGTCTGCACGATGAACACGTTGACCATGACCAGCACCGCCAGCGTGCCGATGCCGGCGGCCACGCCGATCATGCGCACGATCGGGAACGCCACGAGCAGCGCGAACAGCGCCGCGAAGCCTGCGCCCGCGAGCGTCCCCAAGACCCCTTCGAAGAAGCCGTCGGTCGGAACGGCCTGGTCACCGGACAGCTGCGCCGGGAAGATCCACGACTTGAGGAACCCGGGCATGGTGAGGAAGGTGAACTCCTTGATCGACGTCGGGATCGTCAGGAGCGCCGAGAAGTAGGCGCCGAGAGCGACGAAGGCGACGTGTCCGAACGAGAGCACCCCGGAGTTGCCGGAGAAGATCTGCAGCGCGAGCACGATGATCAGGAAGAGCAGGAACTTGGCGAGCGTGTCCTTGTAGAAGGAGCTGCCGTGCCCGTTGATCAGCCACCAGGTGGCGGTGAGGACGGCACCGAGGACGAGTGGCGTCCAGGCCAGGCGGAGCGCCCGGTGCAGGGTGCCGCCGGTCACGCAGAGACCTCCGTCGGCTGCAGGTCGTCGATCCTGGGCTTCGCCCGGCGGCGCAGTTTGCGCACCAGGCCGACGACCCCGTCGGGCGCGAAGACGAGAATGCCGATCACGAGCAGGTACGCGAACATCTGGGTGTGCGAGCTGAGGGTCGTGGGCAGCGACGCCTGGAAGATGTTGATGATCGCGCCCAGCACGAACCCGCCCACGGCCGCACCCACCAACGAGCCGAGACCGCCGATGACCCCGCCGACGAACGCGACGAGGAGCGGGCCTTGGCCCATGTCCGGCACGACCTGGCCGGTTCGCAGCACGTACAGCAGGGCGACGGCGGCGGCCAGGAGGCCGGTGATCCCGAAGGCCGCCGAGATCACGCGGTTGGCCTTGACGCCGACCAGTTGCGCCATCCGGAAGTCCTCGGTGGAGGCCCGTAGTTGCATCCCGAGGGCCGTGCGCTGCAGGAGGAAGACCATGCCGCCGAGCAGGAGCAGGGTGACGACGAGCGTGATGATCGCCAGGTTGGAGATGAGCACGCCGCTGATGTTGTGTTGAACGGTGAGGGCGGGATAGGGCTCGACGCCTTTCTGCGGCCCCCGACCCACGGTCATCCAGCCGAGCTGCTGCAGGCCGTAGCTCAGGGCGAATGAGGTGATCAGCAGCGTCACCGCCGTCCCGCGCCGTACCGGGCGGAAGGCGATCAGCTCCATCAGCAGCGCGGCGGCGGTGATCACCACGATCGTGGCGAGCGCCATCGCCAGCCAGCCCCAGTCGCGCGTGTAGTACATCGTGTAGCCACCGATCATGATCAGCTCGCCGTAGGCGAAGTTCATCAGCCCCATCACCCCGAACAACAGGGACAGGGAGAGCGCCATCAGCGCGAACAAGCTGCCGTAGGCGATGGCGTCCACGACATACTGGATCGTCTGACTCATTCGCGCTCCCCGCGAGCGACGCATCGACCACCAAAGGAGTGTGGGAGCAAGAATGAGTCACAAAGATGCAAGGAACAATTTCCCAGCTCTTCCGCAGGGAAACATGCCCCCCACAACGCAAGATGACACGTGGTGGTCCCGGACTCAGGCATGTTTCCCTTAGCCCATCCCGATGTAGGCGGATTCGAAGTCGTGGCGCTGCGAGAGCTCCTCGGCGGTGCCGTGGAAGGCGATGCGCCCGCCACTGCGCAGCACGTACGTGCGGTCGGCGACCTCGATCGTGCGGGCGGCGTTCTGCTCGACCAGGAGGATGGTGGTGCCGTCGCGGCGCAGGTCCTCGAGGATCTCGAACACACGGTCGACCATCAGCGGCGCCAGGCCCAGCGTGGGCTCGTCGAGCAGGAGCAGCTTCGGACGGGAGACCATCGCTCGCGCGATGGCCAGCTGCTGCTGCTGACCGCCCGAGAGCTTCGCGCCTGACCGATCCCACACCTCCGCGAGCACGGGGAAGCGCTCGATCAGCGCTTTGATGTCCGCCTCGACGCCCGCCTTGTCGCGCCGTGACGTCGCTCCGATCCGCACGTTCTCGCCCACGGTCAGCCGGCCGAAGATGCGGCGGCCCTCCGGCACCAGCGAGATCCCGCGGCGCAGGATCTGGTCCGGCGTGCGCCCGTCGATCCGCTCGCCCAGGAACTCGATCTGCCCCGAACCAGGCTTGAGTGCGCCCGTGATCGTCAGCAACGTGGTCGTCTTGCCGGCGCCGTTGTGACCGATCAGCCCGATCAGCTCCCCCTCGTTGACCTCGAGCGAGAGGCTCTGGAGGGCGGCAACCCGGCCATAGTTGACGGAGACGTCAGTGAGCTTCAGCAATCTCCGCCCCTCTCTTGCCCAGGTAGGCCTCGACGACGGCGTGGTTCGCACGAACGTCGGCCGGTGAGCCGACGGCGATCGTCTTGCCGTAGTCGAGCACCTGGATGTGCTCACAGATGCCGAAGATGATCCGCATGTCGTGCTCGACCAGGAGCACACCGCAGCCGAGCTCGTCTCGCAGGCGCGAGATGGTGGCGGCCAGCGCCACACTCTCGTCGTCGTCGAGGCCGGCGGCCGGCTCGTCGAGGAGCAGGAAGCGAGGCGCGGCGGCCACCGCTCGTGCGATGCCCACCCGGCGCTCGTCGCCGTGGGGCAAGGCCGAGGCGCGCAGGTGCGAGAGATGGTCGAGCTCGAGCCGGGCCAGGAGGTCGCGAGCGCGGGTGCGCGCCTCACGCCGCTTGCGGTGCGCCCCGAGCGCGCCCAGCTCGACGTTCTCGAAGACGGTCAGCTGCGGAAAGGTGGCGACGTCCTGGAACGTCCGCACCAGCCCGAGCTTGACCAGCTTCTGGGGGGACAGCGCGGTCACGTCGGCACCGTCGATCCGCACCCGTCCTGCGGTGAGCGGGACGAAGTGCGACACGGCGTTCATGAACGTGGTCTTCCCGGCACCGTTCGGGCCGATCAGGCCCATGATGCGACCCTGCTCCAGGGTCAGGTCGACGCCGTCGACGGCGCGAACGCCTTCGAAGTGGACGTGGATTCCCTCCGCGACCAGCTGCGAGGTGTTCGTGCCGTCGACCTGCGTCATCCCTTTCTCGCTACGCCTTCGGCGGAACGCCCGTGCAGGGGCTCCCGTCGCCGATGTTCGGCACCTTCTTCACCGACACCGTGGCGATCTGCCTGCTCTTGCCGTTGGTGAACTGCTCGACGGTGTACGTCGCCGGCTGTGGCCGGTGACACTTGCTCGAGAACTTCTGCTTCCCGTTGAGCGTGTTGATCACCAGGTTCGAGTCGAACAGCGCCTTGGCGATCGACGGGCCGTCGGCCTTGCCGGCCTTCTTGATAGCCGCCACCAGCGCGTCGGCGAGGTCGTACCCGCGCGTCGCGTAGTGGTTGCCGATCTGCTGACCGTACTTCGCCTTGAACTGCGCGTTGACCTTGGCCACCTTCGGGTTCTTGCTGCCCGTGCAGTAGGTGTTGAGGCAGACGAAGCCCAGCGCCCAGAAGTTGGACACCTTGCCGGCCGTCTCCGTCACCGGGGTGCCGTTGACCGAGGCGTTGGTGAGGATCGGCTTGTTGATGCCCGCGTCACGGATCGCGCGGATCAGCTGCGCCCCGAACGGGTTCCACGAGCCGTCGTAGATGAAGTCGACGCCGCTGATCTTGCTCCGCAGACGGGTGATCTGCGAGGAGAGATCGAGGTTGGCGCCGCCCACGAACGTGTCGGTGGCGACGATCGTCCCGCCGAGCTCCTTGAAGCGTGCCGCGAAGTAGTCTGCGGTCGCCTTCGAGTACTCGAGCGACGTGTCCTTGAACACGTACACCTTCTTCAGGCTCTTCTTGTTGGCCGACCACCACTCGGCGCCAGCGGAGCCTTCGGTGTCGGACCCGAGGCCCATGGAGCCGCCGTAGGGGCCGACGATCGCAGGCGTGGCGACCTTCGGCGACGACGCGCAAAGTGCGATGCCCGGGATCTTCTTACCCTTGGCGGCGTTGATCGCCGGGAAGGAGTAGTCGAAGTCACAGGTGGCGATGATGGCCACCGCGCCCTTGGAGATCAGCTCATTGGCGTTGGTCGCCGCAAGTGCCTTGTCCGACTTGGTGTCGATCCATTGCACGCTGATCTTCTTCCCGAGCACACCGCCGGCCGCGTTCACCTGGTCGATGCGCATCTGGAAGAGCTGACCCGCCTGCAGGTCGTACGGGGCGAGGATGCCCGTCTTGGCGGCGGAGATGCCGATCACGATCTGGTTCTGGCTGTTGCCACCCGTTGCCGTGGCCGCAAAGAATGCAGCCGTGGCGGCCAGGATCGCGGCGATCACTCCGATTATTCGCTTCTTCATCTGCCCTCCTCGAGCGTGACGTGCGTTGTTCGGCGACAAGTGCCGACGATCGTAGAACGGTGTCGTGTCAGAGTTCAAGTCGTCCGTCTCGACACACCTCCTCGGTCTTCCGGATCACGTCCAATGTGCGGCCGACCTCCGGCCGACCATCTCGCGGAACTGGCGCGTCGTCTCCGGGAAGAGCTCGCCGGTGCCCCAGTGCAGGATCACGCCGTAACGGCGCACGCATTCCATCACGTCCACCTCGCCTGCCTGGTAGCGGGCGGCGACGGAGGCGGGATCCTCCTCCAGCCACCCACGGCGCGAACTGCGAATCGCCTCGCGGGCGGTCTGCGTCGCGGCCAGGTCGAGCCGGTACTCGCAGAGGTCGGCGTCGATCTCCTCGACCACGACACCATAGTCGCGCTTTGCTCCCGGGATCGTCACGTATCCGTCCTCGACGTCCGCCAGCACCGCCTTCACGTCGCGGTCGAGGGGATCGCCAAAGCCCCCACCCCCTGCGGACGGTCGGGTGAAGTAGTCGCCGGGGACGATCGGTACCCCCGAGAACACGGCACCGAGAAAGCGCTCGCCCTCGCGGCCCTTGTTCAGCCAAACCCCGTGTGGCAGTGACGGCAGCCCGCCCTCGATGCCCCAGGTGACCGAGCGGGCGCGGTCGCAGCAGTAGGACATCACCGTCTGGTGGGCGTCCGTGAGCGTGCCGCCCTTCTCGACGCCGCAGCCGCCCCGCCACTTCCCGGGCCCCCCCGAGTCGGCCAGGATCGCGTGCTGCGAGGTGATCACCGGGCAGAGCCGTTCCTGCCCCTCGAGCGGCTGCACCGCGAGCCCGACCCCGAAGACAGGGGCGGTCGCGGTGGAGCCGTCCTTGCCGTTCCGACCGCCCCAGCCGCCGACCATCCAGTCGTACCACATGAAGTACGGACTCTCGGGCGAGCGCAGGTCGCGGCCGCCGACGAGCAGGTACTCGAGGTTGAAAGAGGCCGCCATCGCCCGCTCCGGGATGATCTTCGACCAGATCTCGAAGCAGGAGCTCATGATCTTCTCGTAGGGCCCGGCACAGAAGCCGGTGACCGCGACCGGCCACGGCGCGTTGACGACCGACCCCACAGGCCCGAGCTCCGCCTGTACGACGCGGTAGAAGCCAGAGTTGAGCGGGATGTCCGGGAAGAACGTCTTCGTGCCGGCCACAAGCCCGGAGAAGGTCGCCCCGAACCCGGAGTTGAGAAAGCTGCCGACCGCGGCGTGCGTGCCGGTGAGGTCGTACCGCAACTGGTCGCCCTCGATCTCCAGCTTCACCTTGATCGGGATCAGGCCTTCGCCGCCCGCGGGGTCGTAGTCGAGGTAGTCCTCGGTCTCCCAGACACCGTCCGGCAGCTCGGCGATGCGCTGCCGGGTGAGGCGCTCGACATAATCCTGTACCTCGCCGAAGGCCGTGACCACCGTCTCGACCCCGTACTTCTCGACGAGCCGCAGGACCTCGCGCTCGCAGACCCGGGTTGCTTCAGTCTGCGCGGCGAGGTCACCCAGGATGTCCGCCGGCGCGCGGCTCGCGGAGGCGATCATCTTGGCGATGTCTTCACGGAAAACGCCGCGGTCCCAGATGCGGATCGGCGGGATGCGCAGCCCCTCGCCGAAGTGGTCGCGCGCATTGATGTCGAACGAGCCCGGTACCGACCCGCCGACGTCGGCCCAGTGGCCGTTCGATTGTGCGAAGGCGATGATCTCGCCCTCGTGGAAGATCGGCTTGATGATGCGGACGTCACAGAAGTGCGTGCCTCCACGATAGGGATCGTTGACGGCGAAGATGTCGCCGGGATGGATGTCGTCCCCGAAGTCCTCGATCACCGCCTTGCACGTGAAGTGGAGCGTGCCGACGTGGACGGCGATGTCCTGGGAGCCCTGCATGATCGTGTTCCCCTCGCGGTCGCAGAGCGCCGAGGAGAAGTCTCGCGCGTAGATCACGAAGGAGTAACAGGTGCGCAGGATCTGCTCGGCCATCAGGTCGACGGCGGTGGCGAAGGCGTTCTTCAGCACCTCGAACGTAACCGGGTCGAGCGAGCGACCGGCCCCGGGGCGCCTCTCGATGGTGCCGCTCATCGTGCCTCCTCCATCTGCATCCGGATGTTCAGCCACTCGTCGACCTCGGCCGTCCAGCCGGGTGGGACGAGCGTGGTGGAGTCGAGCTGGTCGATAACCGCGGGCCCGGCGAGCCTGATGCCGGCCGGCAGGTCACCGCGGGCGTAGATCGGCGTCTCCACGGACCCGGCCGTCTCGTCGAAGTACACACCGCGGCGGGCGATCGGCACGGGCGTCCCACCGCCCGGCCGGTGCCGCTGGAACTCCGGCTTCGGCGTGACGCCGATCGCGGTGAGCTGCAACTGGTAGATCTCGACGGGCGCGCCGTCTCGCCGGAAGGAGTGCTCGCGATCGTGCTCGGCGTGGAACGTGGCCACCGACGCTTCGAGAGAGCTGATCGGCCGTTCCACAGCGATCGACAGGGAGCGCCACTGCCCCAGGTAGCGCATGGCGATGCGGCGCTCGAGCGTCATCTGCTCCTCGGCCACCCCTTCGTGCGCCAGCCGTTCGCGGGCCTCCGCCTCCATGCGCTTGAACTCGGCCTCGATCATCGCGGGATCCGCCTCGGTCGTCCGCTTCAGGTACATCTCGGCGAAGTCGTGCCGGACGTCGACGAGCAGGCAGCCGAGCGCCGACGTGATCCCAGGGTTCGGTGGGACGAGCACTGTCGGGATCGAGAGCTCCCGGGCGAGGGCGGCACCGTGCAGGGGGCCGGCACCACCGAAGACGACGAGCGCGAAGTCGCGTGGGTCGTACCCCCGGCGGATGGAGATCAACCGGACGGCGTCCGCCATGTTCGCGTTCGCCACCTGGATCACCGCCGCCGCCGCCTGTTCGGGCTCCAACCCGAGGGGCCTTGCCACGTGCTCCCGCACGGCGGCGCGGGCACGATCCGGATCGAGCGCCATGGCGCCGACGAGCGTGTTGCCCAGGCGGCCGAGGGACACGTTGGCGTCGGTGTTCGTGGCCTGCTCCCCCCCGCGCCCGTAACACGCCGGCCCGGGGTCGGCACCGGCGGACTGCGGGCCGTTGTGCAACGACCCGGCCGCGTCGATCCAGGCCAGCGAGCCGCCGCCGGCGCCGATCGTCAGCACCTCGATCGACGGGAAGCAAATCGGATAGCCGTATTCGACCGACCACTCCTTGGTCACGCGGAGCTCGCCGCCGTAGACCAGGGAGATGTCGGTGGAGGTGCCACCCATGTCCAGCCCGATCGCGTTCTCGAAGCCACACTGCGCGGCAACGTGACGGGCGGCGATGGCCCCGGCCGCGATCCCCGAGGCGGCGAGACGCACGCCGAGCCGGCCCGCCGTACGGGGCGTCATCACGCCGCCGCCCGAATGCAGGACGAGTAGGTCTCCCGTGTAGCCGTCCTCGGCCAGCCGCTCGCCGAGCCGGCTCACGTATCCGCCGACGAGCGGCGAGAGCACCGCGTTCGCGACCGTGGTCGAGAACCGTTCGTGCTCGAAGATCTCGGGCAGCACCTCGCTCGACGTGGTGAGCGCGACGCCGGGCAGTTCCTCCTCGAGGATCTCGCGCATGCGGCGCTCGTTCTCAGGGTTGGCGTAGGCGTTGATGAAGCACACGGCGATCGTCTCCACCTCGCGCTTGCGCAGGACGGCGGCCACCCGCCGGGCACTCACCTCGTCCAACGGCTCGATCACGCGGCCGGTGAAGTCGACCCGCTCCGGCACCTCGAGCCGGTCGCGGCGGCGCACGTACGGTGGCGCGACGTCCTTGTAGGCATCCCACAGGTCGTCCTTGGTGCCGCGGCGGATCTCGATCACGTCACGGAAGCCCTGCGTGGTGACCATCGCCACCTTGGGGAAGCGGCGCGTGATCAGCGCGTTGGTGGCCACGGTCGTGCCATGGGAGAAGAGAGCGACGTCGGCGAGCTGGATCCCGCTCGCACGCACACCGGCGAGCACGGCCTCCATCGGATCGTCGGGGGTCGAGGCCACCTTGGCCACCTGCGTCGTCTTCGTCGACTCGTCGAAGACAAACACGTCGGTGAAGGTGCCGCCGACGTCGACCGCCACGCGCAGGTTCGGTGTCGTGGTGCTCATGACAGGTATTCATTGCGCAGGGCGGATGTCGCCGCAATCAGGGTTTCCGAGAACAGACCCTGGTTTGTTAGTGGAATCCACCAGCATCCCCTAGGGTGGTGTCCGTGACACTGGTTCTGCGAGACCTCCTGGCCGAGCGCGAGCTCGGGCTCGAGCTGGTGAGCGGCGATCCGGCCGCGCTGCGGCGCACCGTCGCAGGCGCGCACGCGATCGAGATCCCCGACCCCACCCGCTGGCTCGACCGGGGCTGGGTGCTGTTGACGACGGGGCTTCGCCTGCGGGGAGACGCTGAGGCCCAGCGGGCGCTCGTGCGCGAGGCGGGAGCGAGGCGGCTCGCAGCGATCGGCTTCGGCGAGGGCGTCGTCTTCAAGAAGGTTCCCGCGGCGCTGCTCGAGGAGGCCCGGAGCCGCGACTTCCCCCTGTTCGCGATCGCTCCCGAAACCCCCTTCCGCGAGATCATCGGCTTCGTCGACCGCGCCCTTGCCTCCGACGGATTCCGAACGCTCAAGCGGCGGCTCGACATCGAGACGAGCCTTGTCGACTCGCTTGCCGGCGACGATCCCGAGCAAGGGCTGGTGCGGCGGCTGGGGTCGCTGGTCGACGCCTCGGCCGTTCTCTACCGGCCGAACGGCCGCGTCGTCACGTCCGTCGGCGCCGCGCCACTCGAGGCGATCTGGCGGGAGCTGGGGAACGATCCGGCACGGACACAGCTGACGGTCGGCCGCTGGGACGTGGTCGTCGAGCCGGTGCTCGCGGGCGACGACACACACGGGCTGCTGGCGGTGGCGACACGCCAGCATGGGGGCGTCGACGAGCTGACGCGGGCAGCGGCCCGCTCGGCCGCCCGCCTCCTCGGCGTCGTCGATCTCGCGCGCGAGGCGATCCGCGTCGGCGAACGCACCGTGCGGGCAGAGTTGCTCGACCTCCTGCTCGACCCGACGAGAGCGGCCGACGTCCCGGACGGGCGGCTGCAGGCAGCCGGCTTCGACTCCGAGCGCGACCTGCGCGTCGCGCTCGTCGAGGTCACGCAACGCCTGCGTGGCGGCACGACCCAGCGTGCGGCCGAGTTGAGCCGTGCCGAGAGCACGGTCGAACTGGCGGCGCAAGCCTCGGGCAGCGCCGCCATCGTCGCACGGCGGCGCGGCCGGATCACGGTGCTCTTCCAGGAACGCGAGCGCGACGCGGAGGGCTGGATCGCGCGCCTCGCCGCTGCGGGCTTCGCGCCGGCGGCGGGCATCGGCCGGCCCTTCCGCCACGGTGGCGGCGGAGCGGTGGCTTCGCTGCGCGACGCCGAGCTCGCCCTCGACCATGTCCGCCGTAGCGGCGCCACGGACCGGCTCCCCAGCCTCCGCTACGAGGACTTCGGACTCGCCGAGTGGCTACTCGCGTCGGCCGAGCCGGGGATGGTCGAGGAGCGCGCTTCGAGCTGGCTGGCGCCGCTGCGTGCCAACGAGGAGCTGTTCCGCACCCTCCTCACCTACCTCGACCTGGACATGGACATCCAGGAGACCGCCGCGGCGCTTCACCTCCACGAGAACTCGCTGCGTTACCGCATCAAACGGGTGGAAGCGCTGGTGGGCGCGTCGTTGCGCGAGCTGCCGACGCTTGTCGATCTGCATCTCGCCACTGCCGCCGACCGGACGACGCGCCGGAGCCTCGCGGTCGAGACGTAAAGGCCGGCAGCGGCAGTGTGGGCGAGACTGCGGATGATCGATTCAGGTTGGGGACGGCGGGTTCCGGATGCGATGCCAGGACGAACTGCTTGTGAGTCCCTGAAGGAACCACTACGCCGAGAGCCGCCCCCGCGCCTCGTATGTAGGTCCGACACGAGAGAACGCCAGCGGGGCCCTTCAGGGCCTCGCAAGACGTTCCGGCCCGTCGACGGGCAGTTCCCTTGAGGGCGCGACGAAGGTGGTGCGGCGACCACCTCACCATTACGGTTCCAGACCGGCGTTCCAGAGTCGCCGCACTACTGGGCAGTCCAGCCTCCGTCGACGAGCAGCGACGACCCGGTGATGTAGCTCGCGTGGTCGGAGCACATGAAGACGATGGCGTCGGCGATCTCGCGAGGCTCGCCGAAGCGATCCATGGGTGTCCTCGCATTGCACGCATCCTCGTACCCGGGAACCGCGCGCAGCTGCTCGTTCATCGGGGTGCGGACATTCCCCGGAGCGACGCAGTTGACACGGATCTCGCGAGGTGCGAGCTCCACTGCCATCGCCTTCGCCATCAGCTCGACCGCGCCCTTCGTGCCGCAGTACGCCGCCGAATCAGGGAAGGCGACGTGACCTGCGATCGAGCTGATGAAGACGATCGACGCTCCCGCACCCAGGTGCGGGAGCGCCGCGCGCACAAGCATGAAGCCGGCACGCACGTTGAGCGCGTACTGGCGGTCGTACGACTCCATCGCCGTCTCCTCGACCGGCGCGGGCTCGAAGAGGCCGGCGCTACAGACGATGGCGTCGACACGGCCGAAGCGCTCGAGCGCCGTCCCCACCAGCCGCTCCACCACCGCTTCCTCCGTGATGTCGCCGGCCACGATCGCCACGCGCTCCCCGGCCAGCGGCGCCGCCGCGTCGGCCAGGCGTGCCTCGTCCCGTCCACTGAGCACGACCGAGGAACCCGCTGCGGCGAAGGCGTTGACAGTCGCCGGACCGATACCCGAGCTGGCACCGGTGACAATCGCGACCTTGCCGTCGAGCCCCATCCTCACGCGCGGCCTCCCCGCAGCTTCGCGGTCGCGGGGCCGTCGAGCTCCAGCGAGTCGTCCAGCCGCTCGCCCCGGAACGCGACCTGGTAGACGTCGCGTGCCCGCTCGCGACTGACGAACCCGGCGAGCACGTCGTCGCGCACTCGCTCCGGCTCGCGCGCGGCCGGGTCGCCGTATCCTCCCCCGCCGGAGAGCAGGTGCCCGAGCAGCTCGCCGGGCTGGAGGTCGACCTGGGCGATCGGGTCGAGTGAGGACTCGGCGCCGTCCGTCCCGATCTTGAAGGGGATCGAGGCGGCGGCGTCTCCCCCACCCCGCGTGCCACGGGGCGGGAAGCGGTTGCCGTCCGTCACGTAGGCGGCCGTCATCAGGTCCCGTTTGGGCCCGTAGGCGACACGCGTGCCCGGTGCGCCGCGGCGGCGACCCGCGCCCTCGGAGTCCTCGCGCACGCGCAACTCGTGCACCCGGATCGGATACTTCAACTCGTCGATCTCCACCGAGTCGCGGAACATGAGGCCGTTGGTGACCGCGTTCCCGTAGGTCACCCACCCGTCGATCTCCGGGCCTGCAGGGCCACCCTGGGAGCCCAGGAACTTCTGGTTGACGTAGGGCTGGTCGCCCTTGCGGAAGTCCCGCCCCGAGACGACCGCGAACCCGGGGCCGATGCCGCACGCGCCCTCGGCCAGCCCGTACCCGTCCCAGGCGTCGGCGAAGGCCCGCTGGGTGGTCACCACGAGCCGCTCGCCGACGTTGGTGGTGGCAACCGAGCAGGAGTGCGGGAAGCGCGGGATGCCGACCACACAGTTCTCGCGCAGCTTGACCTTGACCCGGCGGAAGGTCCCGGCGTTGTGGGGGATGTCCGGATCGATCGAGTTGAAGACACCGGTCATGCAGTTGTTCATGGCGCAGGTGCGCGACTCGTTGACCCCGGCGGGCAGGCAGTCGATGTTGTCGGTGAGATCGACCTCGATCATCCCGGCTGCAGGGTCGACGGAGACCTTGACCGTGATCGGGATGCCGTCGGGCGCCGGGCCGAACGGATCGTGCGAACCGTGGCCGACGAAGTCACCTGCGGGCATCTGCGAGATGACGTGCGCGACCTGGCGCTCGGAGTAGTCGAACCACTCCTCCACGAAGCGGGCCAGCAGGTCGCGCCCGTACTTGGCGCACAGCTCCTTCAGGCGCGCCTCGGCGATGCGGGCGGCGCCGACCATGGCCAGGTAGTCGCCGTACCACTGGTCGGCCACGCGGATCCGGCGGCGGCACATGCGGATGATGTCGTCGATGTCCCGGTAGTCGCGCTGCACCCGCACCGCCGGGAAGATCAGGCTTCCCTCCTCGTACACGTCGCGCGCGTACGGCATGTACGTGGTCGGCTGGGCGTTGCCGCAATCGGCCTGGTGGGCCTTGGCGGCGGCGGTGAAGAGGTGCACTCCCTCCCAGAAGACCGGGACGAGGATCACATGGTCGGCCGGGTGCGTGTTGCCGAGGTAGGGATCGTTGTGCAGGAACGCGTCGCCTTCGGTGATGTCGTCGTGGAGGTCGGTCACCGCTTCGGCCAGGAACTCCATGCCGATCACGTGCACAGGCAGGCCCTCGGCCGAGGCGAGCAACCGGTTGTCACCGGTGATGAGTGCGCACGAGAAGTCGCGGGCCATGTTCAGCACCGCCGAGCGACCGGCACGCAGGAGGGTGTTCTCCATCTCGCGGACGATGGAGTCGAGCCGGTTCGCGATCACGGCAAGCAGGACGGGATCGAAACCACTCACGGGTCGACCTCCAGGAGGTAGTTGCCGAGCGGCGTCACGGTCACCGACGAGCCCGGGTACACGACAATTGTCGTCGTCGGCTCGCGCACCACGGCCGGGCCTTCGATGTGCGTGCCGGCAGGCAGCGATGCACCGTCGAAGCGTGGGATGTCGACGAGGCCGGTCTCGGCGAAGTACGCGGGCGTGATCGAGGCGGGGAGCGCAGTCCCGGTCGGCAGCGGGCGCGCCCGAACGCCCGGCTTCTCGAGCTCCGCCGTGGCCCGCACCTTCCACAGCAGGCACTCCAGGTACTGGCCGCTCTCACGGACGGCGAACACCCGCTCGTGCACCGAGTGGAACGCCTCCTCCAGCGTGGCGACGCCTTCGGCATCGGTGATCCGGGCGGGGATCGGCACCTCCAGCTCCCACACCTGCGCGCGGTAGCGGGCATCGACCAGGAACTCCTTGCGGGTGCCACGTGTGCCGACGTCGGCGAGGTCGTCGAGAAACGAGTCGGCCATGGCCTCGACAGCGGCGAGCACCTCGTCCACCGCGCGCACGTCCATCGTGCGCGATTCGGCGTACAGGCTGCGCGAGAACTCTGTGACCGCGTCGGCGTAGAGCGCGCCACAGGCAGACAGCGCGCCTGCCGTGGCCGGGACGAGCACCCGCCGGCAGCCGAGCTCGCGCGCGATGGGGACGATGTTGAGACCGGAGGCGCCGCCGCCCGCCAGCATCGAGACCTCACGCGGATCCACGCCCTGCGCGATCGTGATCTCCCGGATCGCGCCGACGATGTTCTCCGAGGCCACGGTCATGGCGGCGTGGGCCGCCTCACGCGCGTTCATGCCGAGGACCGGCGCCACCGAGCGGGTCAGCGCCGCCTCGGCCGCACCGGCGTCGAGCTGCAGGCGCCCGCCCAGGAAGGCGTCAGGCTCGATCCAGCCGAGGACGACGGCGGCGTCGGTGACCGTGGGATCGGTGCCACCGTGCCCGTAGCACGCAGGCCCGGGCGACGCGCCGGCACTACGCGGACCGACGCGGAGCAGGCCGCCGGCGTCCAGCCAGACGATCGAGCCGCCGCCCGCGCCGATCGACTTGACGTCGACCGAGCGGATCCCGGTGATGTGGCCCGTCCAGCGGCCGCCGAGCCAGGTCTCCGCAGTCGTCGTGACAGACCCGCCCGCGACGAGACCGACGTCGAAGGTCGTCCCCCCTGTGTCGCACACGATGAGATCCGAGGCGCCGTCGCCGAACTCGGCGCGACCGTACGTGACCGCCGCCACCGGAGCCATCGACGGGCCGGAGCCAACCGAGTAGATCGGGCGCTCGACCACCTGGGCGGGCCGCCAGGCGCCACCCGAGGAGGTGGCCACGAACAGGTGGCCGCCGAACCCGGCCGCGCGCAGATCCTGCTCCATCGTCGTCAGGTACTCCTGCATCAGCGGCTTCAACGACGCATCGATGGCGACCGAGGAGGCGCGGCGGTACTCGCGGATGATCGGGTTGAGCCGGTGGGAGAGGGTGTACGGGACGCCCGGCCAATGCTCCTCCAGCAACTCCCCCACCCGCAGCTCGTGGGCGGGGTTGACGATCGACCACAGCAGGCAGACGGCGACCGCCTCGGCCCGCAGGTGTTGGGCGTGCCGGATCGCGGCCACCACCGACTCGTCCTCGAGTGAGCGGAAGGGAGTGCCCTCCGAGTCCATGCGCTCGGCGATCTCGAACGTGAGCCAGCGCGGCACGTACGGCGGCGGGTAGGGGACCTGCTTGAACGGATCGAGCTTCCCGCCCTCCCGGAGCAGGAGCACGTCGGGGAAGCCCGCCGTGGTGAAGAACGCGGTGCGTGCCGTCTTGCCTTCCACGATCGCGTTGGTGGCCCTGGTGGTGCCGTAGGTGAAGACCTCGGCGCCGGCCAGAATTGCCTCGACGTCGACGCGGAGCTCTTCCGCGATCTGCGCCAGCCCTTCGCGGATCCCGTCGAAGGCGCGCTCGGCGTTGGTCAGCGCCTTGCCGATCAGCACATGCCCGTCGAGGTCGGCGACGACGACGTCGGTGAAGGTGCCGCCCGTGTCCACGGAGATGCGGTAGGCCATGGCCGCTTCTACCACACCGTGGCTCAATCGAGGACGACGACGCGCTTGGCTTTGAACTCCGTTCGTTCGAGCGTTCCTGCCGGCTCGACGCGGAGCTCCGGGGTGACCCCCAGCTCCGCCCGCAGCGCATGCACGAGCTCCGCCTCGTCGACAGGGTCGACCGACTCCACGACGACGACACAGCGCTCCACCGGTGCGGCCGGCCCGGAGCGCCGGATCTCGATGCGGAACTCGTGTGACGTGCCGGCCGCGAAGCGCACGACCTTCTCCACCTGGCTCGGATAGAACTTCGCGCCCTTGAAGACCACCAGGTCGTCGTGGCGGCCGACGATGCCACCCACCGCCCTCACATGTGTGCGCCCGCAGGCGCACGCTTCACGCGAGAGCCGGGCGTAGTCGTTCGACCAGTAGCGGATCACCGGGGTCGCCTCACGGGTCAGGTGCGTGAAGACGAGAACCCCCAGCTCGCCTTCGGCAACGGGCTGTCTCGTGTCAGGGTCGAGCGCCTCGACGATCACGTAGTCCTCTGCAAAGTGGATGCCGCTCTGCGCCTCGCACTCGGCGCCGAACGTCGGGCCAACCTCCGCCAGCCCGTAGTAGTCGTGGGCACGGATCCCGAGCCCGTCCTCGAGAGCGACGCGCGTGGCGGGGTTCTCCGCGCCCGCCTCGCCTCCGAACCCTCCGAGGCGGAGCGGGAGGTCCGCCGGGTCGACGCCTCGGGCCTGCAGGCCCTCGGCGATGTGGAGGCCGTAGCTCGGTGTCGAGAGGAGCGCGGTGGAGCCCACCGTGGTCAGGAAATCGATCTGCCGCTCCGTGGAGATGCCGGTGCCGGTGGGAACGACGAGACAGCCGAGCCGCAGACCGGCGTAGTGCGAGCTCATCCCGGCCACCCACAAGCCGTACGCGAAGGCATTCTGGATCACGTCCCCTGGGCGCATCCCGAGCTGCCAGTGCATGCGGGCCGTGACGTCGGTGATCGTCTCCACGTCGCGCTCCGACCAGATCGTCACGACCGGCGTGCCTGTCGTGCCGGTCGACGGGTGCAGCTCGCGAAACGTCGCCGGCGGCGCCACCGCGAAGGATCCGAAGGGCGGGCGGGCCGCCTGGTCGAGCCGAAGCTCCTCCTTCGTCACGACCGGGAGCCGGGCCAGGTCGGCAAGCGTGCGGATGTCGGTGAGCTCGGCCCCGACTGAGGCAAGCTTGTCCCGGTAGAGCGTCGACGCAGACGCAATTCGGTCGACCTGAGCCGCAAGCCGTGCCTCCTGCGCGGCCACGATCGCGTCGCGGTCGGCCAGCTCGATCGCCGGGGCGTACACGTCGGTCACGCCGCCATCGTCGCGCGCCGAGCCGGCCTCCGCAAACGACAGGTGTGCGCCATGCCGGGACGACGTCTGCCACACTCCCGGACATGGCTATCGACACGCGTCTCTGGCATCCGTTCGCCGACATGGCGAATGTCCGCGCGAACGAATTCATCCTCGAGCGCGGTGAGGGAATCTGGCTGTTCGACGACCGGGGCAATCGCTATCTCGACGGCACAGCAGCGCTGTGGTACGCGAACGTCGGTCACGGCCGCAAGGAGATCGCCGACGCAGTCGCCGCGCAGCTCGAAAAGCTCGAGGCGTGGTCGATCTTCGGCGACACCGCCACCCTCCCCTCGCTCGAGCTGGCCGACCGTCTGGCCGAGCTGGCTCCGGTGGACGGCGCTCGCGTGTTCTTCGGTTCGGGCGGAGGCGACGGGATCGAGGCAGCGGCGAAGCTGGCTCGCCGTCACTTCAACGCCGTCGGCCGGCCGGAGCGCATCCACATCATTTCGCGCTCGAAGGCGTACCACGGCAGCCAGGCGTTCGGCACGAGCATCGGTGGCATCGAGCCGAACCGAGCCGGCGTCGGCCCGCTGATCCCCTCGACGTCGACGATCGCCTGGGACTCGGTGGATGCGCTCCGCAGCGAGATCGCCGCGGTCGGCGCCGACCGGGTGGCCGCCTTCTTCATGGAGCCGGTGATCGGCGCGGGCGGCGTCTACCCGCCTCCGGACGGGTACGTGGAGGGGGTTGCCTCGCTCTGCCGCGAGCACGGCATCATCTTCGTGCTCGACGCCACGATCTGTGGCTTCGGCCGGGTCGGCAGCTGGTTCGCCGCCGAGCGCTGGGGCGTGCGGCCCGACATGATCGTCTTCGCCAAGGGCGTGACCAGCGGCTATCTGCCGCTCGGCGGCGTCGTGGTCGGGGAGCGCGTCGCTGCGCCCTTCTGGGATACGCCCGGCAACGTCTTCCGTCACGGCCAGACCTACGCCGGCCATGCCACCTGCTGCGCCGCCGGCCTGGCCAACATCGAGATCATGGAGCGGGAGGGCCTCGTGGAGCGCGGCCGCACACTCGAGGGCGATCTCTACGACGCGCTGGCCGCGCTCGCCGACCATCCGCTCGTGGCGGAGGTACGTGGCGGCACGGGCCTGATGGCCGCCATCGAGTTGCAGCCGAGCCTGCTCGAGCGCCGCAAGGGCGTGGTCAACGAGGTGTACGTGTCGATCCGCGACGTGGGCAAGGTGTTCATGCGACCGATGCTCTCCTCCCTGGCCGTGTCTCCGCCGCTCACGATCACCCGGGAGGAGATCGGCATCCTCGCCGATGGCGTGCGCGCAGGGCTCGATGCCTTCCTGGCCAAGGCGGAACCGGAGCTGGCCGCCGCGAGCGCGTAGGGCGCCACACTCCACGGTCGTCGCACGCCGTTCTGGCTAGTGCACGCGTCCGTACGTACGGTCTTGGTCGGCGGTCTCCAGACCGAGCAGGCCTAGGACGCAGGGAGCCGCCGCTCCCGGTGTTGGAACGGCGCGACCGAGGACAACGGCCTGCGAAGCGTCTGGTGTCCGCCGGGCCGACCGTACTTGCGGACCCGTGTGCTAGGCAGGGAGCAGGGTGAACGCGTCGCAATGACGCGGGCGGACGGCCCCGAAATGACGGCGGTCGAGCGTTGCCAGCGTCTCGACCTCGAGGCGCTCACAAGCAGCGACAATCGAGGCATCGACGATGCCGAGCCCGAGGTCGATGTACTGGCCCTGCAGCTCGACGATCCGCGGCCAGTCCGCCGGCTCGACCGGCTCCACGAGGAGTTCTCCCTGCTCGAGCGACCGCGCGAACGCGAGCTCGGCGTGGGGCCCGATGCGATCCGAGAGGAAGTACGCCACCTCCGTCACGACCAGAGCAGGCACGACGAGGGCATCGAGCGATCGGGAGAGCATCTCGATACAGCGATGATGGTGCCGGTCGCGGGTTGCCGCCGCCGCCACGAGCGGCCCGGCATCGACGACGATCATCTGGTGCGGTTCCGCCGCCGAACACCCCGCCTGACGACCTCGTCGACCCGCTCTGAGGCATTGCTGGGATCGCCTTCGCCGACCGCGAAGAACACGAGCCGGCGACCCGGCTCCGGTGCGGGAAGGTGCCGCTCGACCGCATCCCGCACGATCTGTGAGACGGGCACGCCCCGCCGCTTCGCCTCGAGCCGGAGACGCGCGTCGACGTCGTCTGACAGCATCACCGTCGTCCGCTTCATGGCTTGAGCATATCGCATATCGCATATCGCCTTGGGGTTTCGGGGGCTCTCGAACGATCCCTCTGCGTGGCTGAAGCCTGGCCATGAGCGCCCGCCGGCGCAAGGTGTCTCTTCGGGACACCTCTCTCAGGCGCAGCCGTTAGGGTCGCAGCGTGATGCGATCGGATCCCTTCACGCTGGAGATCGTCAAGGACAAGTTGCATGCGGCGGCGGACGAGATGGGGGTCGTGCTCGCCCGTACCAGCATGAGCCCGATCGTCTACGAGGTGCTCGACTTCGCCTGTGGGCTGACCGACCGCGAAGGCCAGGTCGTGGCGCAAACCAACGGGCTCACGCTCTTCACCGGCACCTTCGGCGCGCAGGTGCGCTCGGCCCTCGAGCGCCACGGGCTCGAGGCGATGCGCACGGGCGACGTGTTCGCCACCAATATCCCGTATGAGGGCGGCACGCATACGTGTGACGTCTGCCTGATCAAGCCCGTGTTCTTCGACGAGCAGGTGATCGCGTTTGCGGTCACGGTCACACACTGGATCGAGATCGGCGGCAAGGTGCCCGGCAGCATCTCGCCCGACGCCACGGAGATCTTCCAGGAGGGCCTGCAGCTGCCGTGCGTCCGGTTGCACACGGCCGGTCGCCCCGACGAGACACTGCTCGCGTTGATACGGGCCAACGTGCGGCTGCCGGCCACGGCCATGGGTGACGTCAATGCCGGCCTCGCCGCGGCGGCGATCGGCGAACGCCGCGTCAGCGAGGCCTGCGCGCGTTACGGCCTGCCGGTCGTGGAGGAGGCCTTTGCGGCGATCCTCGAGCACGGCGAGCAGATCGCGCGCAGCGAGCTCCGGCGGATCCCGAACGGGGTCTACACCGCCGATGACTTCATCGACGGAGACGGGATCAGCGACGACCCGATCCCCATCCGCGTCTCCGTCACCGTCGACGACGACGCGCTGACGGTGGACTTCACCGGAAGCGCGCCGCAGACCAGAGGTCCGGTCAACTGCACCGAGGGGGCGACGCTGTCTGCCTGCAAGACCGTGGTGCGCGCGATCACCAGTCCGCAGGCGCGCTCGAACGACGGGTTCTTCCGTCCCTTTGCGCTCGTCGTCCCGCCGGGAACGGTGTTCAGCGCGCAGCGTCCCGCCGCCACCGGGTGGTACTACGAGGCGTCGGCGTTCGCGACGGAACTGGTCTGGAAGGCGCTGGCTCCGGTCGTGCCGGAGCGGCTCTCGGCTGGGAGCTACGCCAGCCTCTCCGTCGCCTACCTGGTCGGTCGAGACGTGGACGGCGAGACGTTCGTGCTGGCCGAGCCGGCCGTGGGCGGCTGGGGCGCGACGGAGACGGAGGACGGAGAGAGCGCGCTGATCGCCACCACGGACGGAGACACGTACAACTTCCCGGTCGAGGTGGCCGAGGCGCGGTTCCCGGTGCTGGTCGAGCGCTACGAGCTCGACACGCGCGCTCCAGGCGGTGCCGGACGCAGGCGCGGCGGCCTCGGAGTCGTCCGCGAGTACCGCATCCTGGACGGCGCCGAGGTCTCCGGGTACGGATCGCTGGGCGGCTGGCAGCGCCGGCCGTGGGCGCGGAACGGAGCAGAGGAGGGGTCGAACAACTACCTCGAGTACGAGCGTGTCGGCGAGAGCGTTCTCAAGCGTGGCCGGATCGCGCACGTCCCGCTCGGCCCCGGCGACCGGGTGCGCGTGATCACCGGGAAAGGCGGCGGCAACGGGTGCCCCCGCGATCGTGAGCCGGAGCGTGTCCTCGCAGACGTCCTCGACGGCATCGTCACGCCGATTGAGGCGGAGGCGGTCTACGGCGTCGCCGTCCGCGACGGCCGGATCGACGAGCGGGCGACGGCAGCACTGCGCGTGGAAGGCTAGTGCGGTGTCTCCAAACGTTACCCGGGAACTTCGACGTGCGATCACCGGCCACGGAGTGGCCCTCCGCGCAGCGGAGCCTGATCGCCAGAAGAGCAGCCGGCCGCGCAGCGGCCGACGCCTACTCCACGTAGTGCGGTGACGACCACCCCAGACAAGTTCCAGGGCAAACGTTGAAGGCGCCGTACTAGATGCACGTCGCCACCGACATCGGCGGCACCTTCACCGACCTCGTCGCGTTCGATCCCGCCACGGGGGAGCTGCGCGTGGCCAAAGCGGAGACGACCCCGGCCAGGCTGGCCGACGGCGTGCTCGACTCCCTCGACGACTCCGGGGTGCAGCTCGGAGGAATCGTCCACCTCGTGCACGGCAGCACGATCGTGATCAATGCACTCACCCAGCGCACAGGTGCGCGCACCGCACTGCTTACGACGCGCGGCTTCCGCGACGTGCTGGCCATCGGCCGGGGCAATCGGCCCGATATGTACAACCTCGTCTCCCGCAAGCCTGTGCCATTTGTCCCGCGGCGCCTGCGCTTCGAGGTGAGCGAGCGGGTCGACCGGCAGGGCGCCGTGCTCGTGCCACTCGTCGTCGGCGAGCTCGACGCCATCGCCGACGCCATGCGGGAGGCACAGGTCGAAGCCGTCGCCGTCTGCCTGCTCCACGCCTATGCCCATCCCGAGCACGAACGAGCGTGCGCCGCTCACCTGCGGGTGCTCCTGCCCACCGTCACCGTGACCGCCTCCACGGAGATCACGCGCGAATGGCGCGAGTACGAGCGGACGAGCACGACTGTCCTCAACGCGTACGTCCAGCCGGCGACGGCGGGCTATCTCGACGACCTCGAAGAGCGCCTCGGACGAGCGGGGGTGCAGGCGGGGCTCAACGTCATGCAGTCCAACGCGGGTCTCGCCTCGGCGGCGGCCGCCCGGCGGGCGCCCATCTACCTCGTGGAGTCCGGGCCGGCGGCGGGGATCGTGGGTGCGGCGCGCATCGGCGAGCTGATCGGAGAGCCCAACATCATCTCCCTGGACATCGGCGGCACCACTGCGAAGTGCGCGCTGGTCCAGGGCGGGGTCGTCCCGACCACGACCGAGTACAAGATCGAGTGGCGGCCGGATTTCGCGGGCTACCCGGTGCTCGTCCCCGTGGTGGACATCGTGGAGATCGGGGCTGGCGGAGGCAGCATCGCCTGGGTCGACGACGGAGGGGCGCTGCGGGTGGGACCGAGGAGCGCGGGGGCCGTGCCGGGACCGGCCTGCTACGGCAAGGGCGGTGAGAGCCCCACGGTGACCGACGCGAAGCTGCTGGCCGGTGTCCTCGATCCCGCGTACGTCCTCGGTGGGCGCCTGCACGTCGATCCGCAGCTGGCGCACGAGGCGATGGAGCGGCTGTCCCGGCCTCTCGGGATACCCGCCGCGGAGTTCGCGAACGGCGTGATCAGGCTGGTCGACGCCAACATGATCAACGCCCTCAAGCTCGTCTCGGTGCGCCGCGGCCACGATCCGCGCGACTTCGTGCTCGTCGCGTTCGGCGGGGGCGGGGCGATGCACGCCGCGGCCCTCGGGGCCGAGCTGCGGGTGCGGCAGATCGTCGTACCGCCCCGCTCGGGTGTGTTCTCGGCCTGGGGCATGCTTCTCACCGAGCCGAGAGTGGACGTCGTCCAGACCCGGGTGCTGAGACTCGGCGCCGTCGTCCCGGGCGAGCTGGAGCAGCTCTTCGCCGGGCTCGAGGGCGAGGCGCTGGCCGGGCTCGTCCGGGATGCAGGAAACGCGGCGATCACTGCCGCCCTCACCCGCTCGGTGGACATGCGCTACGCAGGGCAGGAGCACGCCGTCCGCGTCCCCGTCCCACTCGGCGAGGTCGCAGTGACCGAGCTGGAGGCGTCGTTCCATGCCCATCACCTGCAGCGCTTCACCTTCGCGCTCGACGACACGCCCGTCGAGCTCGTCACGTTCCACGTCGAGGCCCGTCGCAGGCTGCCTCAGCCGCCGTTTGTCGCATGGTCGGGCGGCTCGCGCCGGCCGGCCGTGAAAGGGCGTCGCGCGGTCGACTTCGACGTGGACGGACGTCACGAGACGGCGGTGTACGAGCGCTCGGACCTGGCGGCCGGCTTCACGGCGGTGGGGCCTGTCGTCGTCGAGGAGGAGACGACCACGACGGTCGTTCATCCTGGTCAGAGGATGACGGTCGACCACTTCGGCAACCTGCTGCTCGACCTTCAGTAGCCTGAAAGCTGTGACAGGGATCGGAGGAGATCGCGGGTCCCGCCCGCCCGTGGGTGTCGTTCTCGGCAGCCACATGACCCCGGAGAGCATCGGCAGGTCGGCGCAGCAGGCCGAGCGGCTGGGCTTCGGCGAACTGTGGTTCTCGGAGGACTGTTTCTTCACGGGCGCGGGTGCAGGGATCACGGCAGCGCTCGACGCCACGGCCGAGCTGCCCGTGGGCATGGGCATCGTGGCCGCGATGACCCGCCACCCCGCTCTCCTGGCGATGGAGATCGCCACCATCTCCCGGCTGCATCCAGGCCGCCTGCGCGCCGGCGTGGGTCTCGGCGTGCCGCTCTGGCTGGAGCAGATGGGCCTCATGCCCCGCTCGCCCCTCACCGCCCTGCGGGAGTGCGTGACCGGCGTGCAGCGGCTCCTCGCCGGTGAGAACGTCACCGAGGCGGGGAGCGTGTTCACCTTCGACGGCGTGGAGCTGACGCACAAGCCGAAGGAGCGGGTGCCGATGTACATGGGCCTCGTCAACGCGAAAGGCTTGCAGCTCTCCGGCGAGATCGCGGACGGCACCGTCCTCTCCGTGCTCGCGGGGGTCGACTACATCAGCTACGCCCGCGAGCACATCGGCCTCGGTCAGGCCCGTGGGGCTCGCGCGGGCGAGCACGCCGTGACCACGTATGTCCTCTACGCGTGCGACCGAGACGGGCGCAAGGCCAAGGAGGCCCTGCGGGAGGTCACCGCGTTCTACCTCGAGGCGATGCCCGACAACGCGCTGGGTCAGGTGTACGGGATCGTCGACGAGGTGGCCGACATGCTCTCGCGCGGCGGCGCGGCGACGGTGGCGCGCGAGATGCCCGAGGCCTGGCTCGACGATCTCGTGATCGCGGGCGACCCGGACGAGGTCTCGGACAAGCTGCGCGCGTTCCTCGCGGCGGGCTCCGACTCGATCGGCCTCTGGCCGTTTCCGCTCGACCAGGGCGATGCGGTGCTGGAGCTCACCGCTCGAGACGTCCTCCCCAGGCTCTGACCGCCAACGACCGCAAGGAGCAACCGCGATGGCCGAACGTGTCTTCTTCCTCAACACCCTCAAGCCCGGCGTCGATCCCGCCGCTTACGAGGAGTGGGTGCGGCGCGTGGACTACCCCGTTGCCCGTGCGCAGCCAGCGATCGAGACCTACGTCGTGACCCGGGTGGACGGCCATCTCAGCCCCGACGCCGAGGGCGAACTGCCGTGCCAGTACCTCGAGGTGATCGAGGTGACGTCGATCGAGGAGTACCGGGCGAGCCTCGACGGTAACAAGGAACTGGAGGCCCTCCTCGTGGAATGGGCCGAGTACGTCGGAGAGTGCGTCGCCGTGTGGGGAGAGGTCGTCGACGGCTGAGTCACATGGGAGGGATGTCGCGGGGCGAAGCTCCCGGCAGCATCAGCATCACGCGCCCCGTCTCCTCGGGTGAGCCGAGCAGCCGCACGATCTCCGCAGCCACCTCCGGCAGCGGCACCATCTGCGCTGGATCGGCGGTGATCCCGGCCACGACCTCCGCCGGGATGTTCCGCTCCAGCCAGGGTGTGTCCATCCAGCCCGGGGCCACGGCGTTGACGCGGATCGCGGGAGCGAGCGTGAGGGCGAGTGTGCGCGTCAGGCTGACGAGCGCCGCCTTGGTGACCACGTACGGCATCGAGGTCGAGTCGAAGGTGAAGACGCTGTCGCTCGTCACGTTCACGACCGCTCCCCCACCGCGCTCCCGCATGCCTCGGGCCGCAGCCCGCGTGCAGTACCAGGCGCCGAGCAGGTTCACCCGCAGCAGCCGGTTCCAGTCGTCGGTGCTGACCGCATCCAGATCCGACCAGGGGCCGTACTTGGTCACGCCGGCGTTGTTGACGAGCAGGTCGAGTGGCCCGAGGGCTCGCTCGGCTTCGGCCACCAGCCGCTCCGCTTCGGCCTCGTTTCCGACATCGGCCTGGAGCGCGAAGGCCCTGGCGCCGCCGGCTCGCAACTCCGCCACCAGCGCCTCGGCCGCGTCGGCAGACGTCGCGTAGTTGATCGCGACGGCCGCGCCCGCCGCAACAAGCGCCCGGCAGGTCTCGGCCCCGAGCCCGGTGGCGCTGCCCGTGGCGAGCGCGATCCGTCCCTCGAGCGACCTCACGCGCAGCCCGGTATGACCTCGCGGGCGAACAGCTCGACCGAGGTCATCACCGCCTCGCCTGGGATCCCCGGCAGGTGCATCCAGGAGATGATCTCCGTCGCGCCGACCTCGTCGCGGTAGCGCGTGATCTCGTGGATCGCGTCGTCGGGCGTCCCGATGATGTACCGGCCCTTGAAGTTCTCGAAGTCCACCTGGGCCTTCTCGGTGACGACGGTGCCGTCGTCCGCCCGCAGCACTCGCTCGCCCTGGGCCGACTTGGCGCCGTACAGCTCGCGGAAGAGGTAGGTCAGCGCGGGTGCCGCCAGCTCCTCGGCCTTGGCCCGGGTTTCCGCCACGAACACCTCGCGGATCACCGGCCGCTCCGGTGCCGTCCACCCCACCTCGGCGCACGCCGCGTCGTAGATGGCGAAGTGCTCACGGAGCTCGGCCACCCCGTGGCGCGGCGATGCGACGAGCACCGCGCGGCGCGCTGCAGCCCGCCGGATCGACTGTGGGCCGGACACGCCGTACCAGATGGGCGGATGGGGCCGTTGCACGGGCTTCGGGGTGACGGAGCACTCCGGAACCGAGAAGAAGCGCCCGTCGAACGAAAAGCTCCCACCGCCCCAGGCCAGTGGCGGGTTCTGGAAGGCGAAGAAGAGACCGAAGCGCACGGTTGCGCGGCAGACTACGCGGTCGCAGCGGGCACGAGCGACGAGACCGGCGTCCCCAGCCAGCCGTCTTCTCGCTTGCGCCAGTACAGCTCCCGGAGTTGCAGCGAGATCTCGCCCGCCCGGCCGTTTCCGAGGCGCTCGCCGTCCACCTTGGCCACCGGCATGATGCCTCCCGCCGTGGAGCAGATGAAGGCCTCGTCGGCGTCCCGTAGCTCGCCGGGCTCCATGTCGGCCTCCTTGGCGGGCAGGCCGAGCTCCTTGGCAAGGTCGAACACCGTCGACCGGGTGATCCCTTCGAGCACGTTCAGGCGTGGCGTGAACAGCTTGCCGTCGGAGATCAGGAACAGGTTGAAGCCGGGGCCCTCCGCGAGCAGGCCGCTCGTCGTGCAGAGCACGACGGTGTCCGCTCCCCGGTCGAGCGCTTCGAAGAGACCGCCCTGCAGATCGAGCCAGTTGAAGTTCTTCATGCGCGGATCGATCGCCTCGACCGGCGTTCGGCGTGTGGACGCGATCGCCAGGTCGATGCCCTCTCCATGACGCTCGGGCGGCACCACCCAGATATAGGGAACGGCGAGCGCGATGAACCGGTTCTCGCAGAGCCGCGGGTCGCGTCGTTCGAGCGAAGGAAACGGCCCGCGCGTGACGATCATCTGCACGTAGGCGCTCTCGAGCCCCCCGCGATGAACGCACTGGGCGAGGATCTCCTCCACCTCGTCCGGTGCGTGGGGGCAGACGAGGCGCCCGCGCTCGCAGGAGCGGAAGAACCGCTCGATGTGGTCAGAGAGCCGGAAGAACTGCCCCTTCCAGACCGAGACGGTGTCGTAGACCGCGTCGCCGCGTGTGAAACCGGGATCGAAGACGGAGATCTTCGCCTCTTCCGGCGCCACGTACTCGCCCTCGATGAACACGGATCCTGAGCCCATCAGCGGTGCGACGCTAGCACGTCCGGTTGTCTTGGTTCCAACTTTTTTATAGAATCCACGACACATTGGCGTGTCCGGCAACGGCCACGCCCTCACCGCGCGGAGGTCACACGTGCACGTCGCAACCGAACTGCCCCCCGTCAACCCGCTCGACTTCCTGGCGCTGGACGCGCTGCTCGACGACGAGGAGCGCGCGATCCGGGACACCGTGCGCCAGTTCGTGCGCGAACAGATCATCCCGGAAGTAGGCGACTGGTTCGAGAAGGGCGTCCTGCCGCGGGAGGTGATCGGCGAGCTGGCCAAGCTCGGTCTCTTCGGCATGCACCTGGACGGTTATGGCCTGCCGGGAGCAAGCGCTGTCGCGTACGGCCTGGCGTGCCTGGAGCTGGAGGCGGGCGACTCGGGGATCCGCAGCTGCGTGTCGGTGCAGGGCTCGCTCGCCATGTTCGCGATCTGGCGCTGGGGCTCCGAGGAGCAGAAGCAGCGCTGGCTGCCCGCGATGCACCGCGGAGAGGCGATCGGCTGCTTCGGCCTGACCGAGCCCGACGCCGGCTCCGACCCGGGATCGATGCGCACCCACGCCCGGCGCGACGGCTCGGACTGGGTGCTGAACGGCGCCAAGATGTGGATCACCAACGGCACCATCGCCGACGTCGCGGTGGTGTGGGCACGCACCGACAACGGGGAGATCCGGGGCTTCCTCGTCGAGAAGGACACGCCCGGCTTCACGGCGCCCGAGATCCACAAGAAGATGTCCCTGCGCGCGTCGGTCACGTCGGAGCTGGTGTTGCAGGACGTGCGTGTCCCGGGTGACGCGGTGTTCCCGGAGATCCGCTCGCTGCGCGGGCCGCTCTCCTGCCTGAACGAGGCGCGGTACGGGATCGTGTGGGGTGCCGTCGGCGCGGGCCGCGCGAGCTACGAGGCCGCACTCGAGTATGCGAAGGAGCGCATCGTCTTCGGCAAGCCGATCTCGGCGTATCAGCTGATCCAGCAGCGGCTGGCCGAGATGGCGCTCGAGGTCAACCGCGGCACCCTCGTGGCGCTGCACATAGGCCGTATGAAGGATGCAGGCACACTGCGGAACGAGCACGTCAGCATGGGCAAGATGGGCAATGTCCGCGGCGCGCTCGAGGTGTGCCGCTCGGCCCGCCAGGTGCTTGGTGGCAACGGCATCACGCTCGAGTACCCGGTGATCCGCCACATGAACAACCTGGAGTCGGTGATCACGTACGAGGGCACGCACGAGGTGCACACCCTGGTCGTCGGCGGGGCCGTGACCGGTACGCCCGCCTTCCGCTGAGCCGATGAGCGTGGTCGAAGAGCGACGGCCGACGGCGCAGCACCGGGCCGCAGCAGCTCTGCGCACGGCAATCCTGGAGGGGGAGCTGACCCCCGGTCAGCGGATCAGCCAGGAGGTGTGGGCGGCCCGCACCGGCGTCTCGTTGATTCCGCTGCGTGAAGCGCTGCAGGCGCTGGCCGGAGAGGGTCTCGTCACCTATCGGCCGCGCCGCGGCTACGCCGTGACCGAGCTCGATCTCTCCGAGCTCGAGGAGATCTACGGTCTGCGCCGCCTGCTGGAGACCGAAGCTCTGGAGCGTGGCGTTCCTCTGGTCACCGCGACGGACGTCCGCCTGTTGACGCAGAGCGCGGCGCTCTGTCGCCGGGCGGGGCGCGCCGGAGACGTTGCCGGTCGGCTGGAGGCGAACCGGGCGTTCCATGCCGCGCTACACGGCCTCGCGCGCAGCCGTCCGCTGGCCCGGTTGATCGACCAGCTGTGGGACTCGACGGAGGCCTATCGGGCGCTGTACTACTCGCTCCCCGGTGAGAGCCGGCGCGCGGATCGGTCGCACGAGGCGATCGTGAAAGCAGTCGAGGCCAGGGACACATCGCGCGTCGTCCGGCTGCAGGACGAGCACCGGGAGCGAGCATTGGAGCGGCTGCGGGGGGCGCTGGCCGCCTGACTCCGGCGTCCGTTTGGATCAAGAAACGCCCCTGGAGTGCCGATATCCACAGGATGAGTTGGATGGAGCAGGAGACCGAACGTCTGCTCGCCGGCCTGAGCGTCGTATTCGAGGCCGAGGAGGTCGGGCGGATCACGATGTTCGAGGCGCACCTGCGCCGCGCACGGATCCGCTATGTGGTGGAGAACCGTCGCGACCTGCCCGTCGTCGTGTTCCGGCTCGAGCCGTCGCCTGCTGCTTCCAGGCCGCTCCCCCTGGCCGCGTAGTCCCGGCAGGCAACCCCTTCAGGGGTCGTACCGGTCGTTCCCGTGAGCGGCCAAATGCCGGTGCGAAGCTGATCCCCTGAAGGAGTTGCGTGGTTTGGCCGACCTGTTCCGGACGCGCATGCATGGCGTGTTCCTTGTGAGTCCCTGAAGGAACCCACGACGCCCGGTGCGTGAGGGTACCCTCGCGCAGCATGCGCCGCCTGCCCGCAGAACGCATCCCTCTGCTGCCCCGGCCGGTCAAGGCAGTCGTCCGCCACGCGGTGTGGAGGGTCGGCGCGGCCACGGCCGGTGCCCGCCGCCGCCCGGACTTCCTCGTGCTAGGCGCGCAAAAGGCCGGGACGACGGCGCTCTACGCCTACCTGCGCTGGCATCCCAACGTCTCGGGGCCGTCGTGGAAGGAGGTCAGCTTTTTCGACCGCCACTTCTGGCGGGGCCTGCGCTGGTACCAGGGGCAGTTCCCGCTGCGCTCGTCCCGCAACCTCTTGGCCGTGGGCGAGGCCAGCCCGAGCTACCTCTTCCACCCGCTCGCACCGCAGCGCGTACACGCCCTCCTGCCTGATGCAAAGCTGATCGTGCTGGTGCGTGACCCCGTCGCGCGGGCCTTCTCGCACTATCAACACGAGGTCGCCCTCGGCCGCGAGCCGCTGTCCTTCGAGCAGGCACTGGCGGCCGAGGAAGAACGGACACGAGGCGAGATCGACCGGATGCTCGTCAACCCCCGCTACTTCTCCCACGCGTGGTGGGATCACACGTACACCGCACGCGGGATGTATGCCGACCAGCTGGAGCGATGGTTTGCCGTGTTCCCCCGTGAGCAGCTGCTGGTGCTGACGAACGAGGAGCTGGCCGACGACACAGCCGCGACCTATGCACGCGTCCTGGACTTCCTCGGCGTGCCTCAGTGGACGCCGCGCCAGGGCTTCCCGCGCGTCTTCGACCGGGACTACGAGGCCATGCCCGAGACGACCCGCACGGAGCTGCGAGCTCGCTTCGCCGAGCCGAACCGGCGGCTGGAGCGGCTGCTTGACCGCGAGCTGCCCTGGTGAACCGCGACCTGCGGAGCGCCAGGGGTTGTCGGCCGGCGGCTCGAGATGCAACTTGACGGAAGGCTCACCAGGTGTTGTGAGTGAGCACGCCGCCGTCGACGACGAGCGTCGCCCCGGTTACCCAGCGGGCGGCCGGCGAGGCGAGGAACAGCACGGCGTCAGCCACGTCTTGCGGCGTCCCGAGCCGCCCGAGCGGGCAGGCCGACCGCCAGCGCGCCACACCCTCCGGCCAGCCCTCCTCGATCCCGTCCGCGTGGATCAGCCCGGGCGCCACGGCGTTGACGCGGATCCCCAGCGGCCCCAGCTCGAGCGCCGCCGCCCGCGTGTGCATGAGCACAGCTGCCTTCGAGGTCGTGTAGTGCCCGTGGAGTGCAGCGGGTTGCAGGCCCTCGATGGAGGCGATGTTGACGATCGTTCCGCCATTCGGGAGGTGCGGGACCGCGGCGCGCGTAATGGCCGCCACCCCGCCGACGTTGACGCGGAGCATCTCCGCCGTCTCCTCCGCCGTGATCTCGAGCAGCGGCTTCACCGGCTGGATGGCGGCGTTGTTGACGACGAGGTCGAGGCGGCCGAGCGCGGCCACGACCTCGTCGCAAAGCCGCTCCGCGTCGCGTTCGACGTCGCCCTGCACAACAACGGCGCGGGCGCCGAGTCCGGCGGCGAGGCGGTCGGCCACCTTGCGTCGCTCATGACAGTGGAGCCCGACCGAGGCGCCGGCCTCGTGCAGCCGTCGCGCGATCCCGGCGCCGATGTTGCCGCTGGCTCCGGTGACGAGGGCGACGCGTCCCGTGAGGTCGAGTAGCTGACTGACGGGAGGCGCGCCCACGAGCCCATTCTGACGCCGCTGCTAGGTTCGCGCGATGGACGACGTCCACCCCGAGGTGACCAGACTCATCGCCCACTACGGGCTGACACCGTTGCCGGTCGAGGGCACGCTGTACGCGAGCACCTACCGCTCGCGCCTCGACGGGCCGACCGGCGAGCCCGTCGGCAGCGCCATCGTCGGCCTCTACGCCCACCGCCCGCGCAGCCTGTCGCTCTTCCACCGGCTCACTCATGACGAGATCTGGCACTTCTACGGCGGCGATCCCATCCGCCTCGTGCTCCTCCACCCAGACGGTTCCTCCGAGGACGCCTGGCTCGGCCCCGATGCCGCCGCCGGGCAGCACGTGCAGCTCGTGATCCCGTCCGGCGTGTGGCAGGCGGGCCACGTCGCAGACGAGGGCACGTGGGCGCTGTTCGGCTGCACGATGGCCCCGGGGTTCACGCCCGCCTGCTTCGAGGGCGGCCTCGTCTCCGATCTGCAGCGCTCGCACCCCACTCGCGCTGCCGACATCGACCGTCTCGGCATCCCCGACGGCGACGGAATCGAGATGCCGGAAGGGGCGGGATGAGGATCGCGGCGATCGCCGACCCTCCATGGCGTCTGCCCGAGACGCCGGGCGGTGTCGCGTCCCTCTGAAAGGGGTAGCCAGAATCACCCGGCGCGGTTGATGAACCCTGAGCGAGGCGGGTGCACAATCTTGGTCCCACGACACGTCCCCTTCCGAAGGAGTGAACGATGTCCGGAATCGAACCGCAGCAGCTTGCTCCGCTGTTTCGCTGGCGGCCCTGGCCGCCCGGTGACCCAGCCCCGGAGATCTGGCGGATCATCGACGAGCTCGACCACCGCGTCCAGGTCCGTGTCGCAGCCGTGGTGCTCGAGACCCAGATCGCCTCGGCCAAGGCGCATGTCGAAGGGCTGCAGAAGATCCACACGGTGATCTCGAAGGCCGGCGCCTAGCACGCGCTGCCAATCGGCCGCCACGTGGCCACCCGATCCACCACCGAGCCGTCTTCGTTCGCGCTCGCCTGCGGGCGCGAACGGGACGTCTCGCGCGGAGTCGTGCTCGTCGGCTTCAAGGAGCAGGGGAACCTCGGCCTCGGCTACCTCGCGACGACGCTCGAGCACCTCGGCTACGGCGTGGTGGTGCTCGACATCGACGCTCCCTATGACGAGATCCTGGCGACCGTGCGGCGCGCCGACCCCGTGGTCGTCGGCTTCTCGCTGATCTTCCAGTTCTATGTCCACCGCTTCGAGGAGCTGGCGCGCCGCCTCCGCGCGGACGGCGTCGACTGCCACTTCACCATGGGGGGGCATTTCCCGAGCCTGTCCACGCCGGAGACGCTGACGCTCGTCCCGCAGCTGGACAGCGTCGTCCGTTTCGAGGGCGAGCTCACGCTGCTCGAGCTGTGCGACCGTATCGGCCTGGGCCGCGACTGGAGGGACGTCGAGGGCATCGGCTTCCTCGAGCGCGGTGAGTTGCGGCTGACGGCGATGCGACCGTTGCTGGCCGACCTCGACGAGCTGCCGCGCCCGCATCTCGACGTGGCCACCCGGCCCATCCTCGGCCGCAACGTCGCGCAGCTGATCGCCTCCCGCGGGTGCGCGCGGACGTGCTCGTTCTGCTCGATCCACATGTTCTACCGCGTCGCCCCGGGCAAGGTGGTGCGCACGCGGCGGCCGGCGGAGGTGGCGCGCGACATGCGCTTCGTGCTCGACGAGCTCGACGCCACCGTCGTCCTGTTCCAGGACGACGACTTCCCCATGTTCGGGCCGGCCTGGCACCGGTGGACGCGCGAGCTGCTGGAGGAGATCCACGCCCAGGACCTGCCTGGACGCATGCTGTGGAAGGTCAACTGCCGCGCCGACGCAGCCGATCCCGTGTTGCTCGAGGAGATGCGGGACGCCGGGCTGTACATGGTCTACATGGGGCTGGAGTCCGGCAGCGAGACGAGCCTGACCACGCTGCACAAGCAGACGACGGTCGCGCAGAACGAGGCGGCCGTGGAGACGATGAAACGGCTCGGCATCCTCTTCGACTTCGGGTTCATGATGCTCGACCCGTCCAGCACGTTCGAGTCGATCGAGGACAACGTGGCGTTCCTGCGCCGGATCGTCGGCGACGGCAGCGCGGCAGCAGAATTCTGCCGGATGGTGCCGTACGACGGGACGCCGATCAAGGATCAGCTGGCTGCGGAAGGACGGCTCCGCGGCGACGTCTGCAACCCGGACTACGACTTCCTCGACCCCCGTATCGAACGCTTCTTCCGCCTGGTGAACGAGGCGCTCAACGTCACGGGCTGGATCCACGGATTGCAGGCGCTGTCCCCCCAGCTGAAGTTCGCCTGGAACGAGCTGGCCGTGATGCGTGGCTTCGATGCGTCGCTACCGGGGCTCGATGCGTACGCGACCCGGCTGCGGCGGCTCACGCGGGACAGCAACGAGACGCTGATGCAGGTCGTGGACGACCTGGTGGCGGTGTGCCGTGACGGTGCGACTCGCACGTTCTCGCCGGAAGATCTCGGACGGCAGTCGCGCGCGTACGTCGACCGGCTGCTCACCGAGCGGAACGCATTCGTGCTGGCGAGCCAGGAGCAGCTGCTGGCCGCGCTCGGCGCCGCTGCCTGAGTCCCACCTGGAAGCCGGCTGTTGTCAGTGGCTGCGGACTACCCGGCCTCGCGTATCACAGCCGAGACGGGGTTCTACGAGAGCGGAGGGAGCGCGACCCGGCTGATACCGGTCCGTAGCATGCGCAGCGCCTGGTCCGGATCGGCTGGGCGACCGAACAGGTACCCCTGGGCGAGGCCGCACCCGAGCTCCCGCAGGAGAGCAACCTGATCCTCTCTCTCGACCCCTTCGGCGACGGCGGTCAGTCCGAGCGAGGAGGCGAGCCGGAGGATGGCATCGACGACGGCGACATCGGGTGACGGCCCGACCAGCCGATCGACGAACGGCTTGGGGATCTTGAGCATGTCGATCGGCAGCTCGCCGAGCCGGCTGAGCGAGGAGTATCCGGTCCCGAAGTCGTCGATCGAGATCGACACGCCCAGCTCACGGAGGCGGAGCAGCGTCTTCGTTGCGCGCGCCTCGTCGCGGATCACGCTCGACTCGGTCACTTCGAGCGTGACACATCGTGGGTCGATTCCAGCGCGCGTGATGGCCATGGCGAGCTCCTCCACGATCCGTTCGTTCCTGAGCTCCGCGGGTGAAAGGTTGAGCCACAAACCGACCTGGTCCCCCGAGGGCGATGCGTCGGGCCAGGCTCCGGCGCGAGCGCAGGCCTGCGAGAGGATCGTCTTCCCGATCTCGACGATGAGGCCGCTCTCTTCGGCGACCGGGATGAACTCGCCGGCCAGCAGGAGGCCTCGGCCGGGATGCAGCCAGCGGGCGAGCGCCTCGAACGCGTGCACGCTGCCGTCGGCGAGTGCGATCACGGGCTGGAAATGCACTTCGATCTCCTGCCGCTCGACCGCACGCTCCAACTCGAGAGCGAGCTCTCGGCGGCGTCTCAGGCGTGCGTGGAAGCTCGACTCGTAGAAGACCTGTCCGCAGTTCTCCTCGGCCTTGGCCATGTACATCGCGATGTCGGCATTACGCACGAGCTCGTCGGCGGTCTGTGCGTCGCGTGCGAGGGCGATGCCGATGCTGGCGTGGACGACGACCTCGTGGCCGGCGATCTTGCATGGGCGCTCGAGAGACTCGCGAATCCGGTCGGCGACGTGTCGCGCGGAATCCGCAGAGGCGCCGACCAGAAGGACGGCGAACTCGTCGCCTCCAAGCCTGGCGGCCGTGTCTCCGGGCCGGACCGCGCGGAGGAGCCGAGCCGCCACCTCACGGAGCAGCTCGTCGCCGGCCGCGTGCCCGAGCGTGTCGTTCACGGCTTTGAATCCGTCGAGATCGAGGAAGAGGACGGCCGCATCCCGGGTGACCACTTCCTCGTCGGTCTCGGTCGCGAGCACCGCCCCGACCATCTCCGCAAAGTGGACGCGGTTGGGGAGTCCGGTCAACGGGTCGTGGCGAACCTGATGGTGCAATTGCTCCTTCAGGGTCGTGACCTGCGCCAGCGACTGCTCCAGGCGCCCGTTCTCCAGGATCACGCTCGTGTGCCCGGCGAAGGTGTCGAACAGCGCGACATCCTCTTCCGCGAAGGTCGAGACGTCTCCGGCCCGCGTTCCGACGACGATCATGCCGAGCACCCCCTTCTCTCCGCGAAGAGCGCCGACGATCCCGTCGGCCAGTCCGCGCGAGTCGAGAAGGGGATCGAGCGCGCCCGGCCGGCGGCGCCGGGGTAGCAGGACTCCTCCGCGGGCACGGGTCGTCTCGCTGAGCGCCGCACGTTCCAGGTCGGTAAGCTCCGCCGGCTCCATGAGCAGGTTGCCTGTGGGACGGCTGAGCGAGCGGTAGCTACCGCGCCCAGCCCCGTCCGAACTGACAAGCAGGATCTCCGCGTACTCGGCCCGCAGCAGGTGGCGGGCAGCCAGGAGCAGCTCCCCGACCGCGAGACCGAGGTCTCCGGCTTCCTGCGTCTTGCGCATGGACTCGTAGAGGAACTCCACACGCGCGCTCTCCTGCCGCTGGTCGACGTACGACCGGAGCGCCAATCCGCAGACCCCGACAGGGATGAGCAGGAGAAACAGGGCGGCGGCGTGATGGTGCAGCAGGTCGACGGCGACGAGCGCGAAGCTGCCGATGGCGACCGTCCCGACGAGCGAGAGCAGCGTCGTCCTGGCCGTGCCGCGCAGCGACCATTCCCTCTCGGCAAGGCCGATCGCCGCCGCCACGAGAGCCACGCCCACCACACAGTGAACCGACAAAGCGAGCATCGCTGCAGCCCAGGCCCTGGCGCTGTCGGTCGGCGCGGAGCCGAGGGCGAGGGAGAACACGAGCACGGCCACACCGGTCGTGAAGAGCAGCTGAACGACGTTGAACGCGAGCTTCACCGATCGCTGGCGCCTGCTGAACACCAGTGCCAGGGTCGGGCCGCTGAGCTGCGCGAGCATGATCCCGACCGGCGGGACGAAGAACAGGCCGAGGACGATGACGAGCTCGTTGAACGAGAGCGTGTGCGCCTGCCGTCGAAAGTGGATGTGCACGACCCACGCTTCCGCGAGAAACCCGAGAGCCGCGAGGGCGAGCCAGGAGAGCTGTGGTTCACCCGAGAACGTCGTCCATGCTGTCGCCGCCGCCACGACCCAGACGGCGATGGCGCCTACGGCGATCGAGGCCACGAGGGCCCAGATCCTGACCTGGCCGGATGCCAGCCGGTGGCGGATCACCGAGAAGGGCACGCTTACGCTCGACATCTACGTCCTTTATCGGCCGCGTTCGCCATCGCTGGACTCCCGGGACCGGGCCGGCCGAGGGAAGAACGCCGCTCTGCTCCGGGGTGTGTCGCGTGAGCCCACTGCGTGGAACCCGCTCCGCCGTCCGACCGACTGCCGATCCATCTTTGTGGCTACCGCGGTAGGTCGGACTCGCGAGTCAGCTCCAGGAGCCCCCGGCCCAGACGCCGCCGCTCCAGGAGTTACCCGACCAGCTGTTGCCGCTCCAGGAGTTACCGCTCCAGGAGTTACCGCTCCAGGAGTTGCCAGACCAGCTGTTGCCACTCCAGCTGTTGCCGCTCCAGGAATTGCCGCTCCAGGAATTGCCGCTCCAGGAATTGCCGGACCAGCTGTTACCCGACCAGCTGTTCCCGTTCCAGGTTCCGCCCGACCACGAGTTCCCCGCCGCCTCCAGGCTGGCCATCGCCGCCGCGCTAAAGGCCTTGCCGAAGATGTCCTTCTCGCCGCTGAGGACAACACCGTCACGGGAGACGTGATCAAGGCCGCGGCTCAGCTCCAGCGTGCCGGTGCCGGTGCTCGGGGTGTGCGCGGTGTCGGTTGCGGTCGAGGGCGCATTGAGCGCCCTGGTCAGGTCGAGCTCGCCTCGGCCCTGCCAGGAGTTCGACGCACTCAGTGAAACGCAGGAGTTCATGAGCAACAGCTTCAGCTGGCTGGGCGTGATCGAGGGCCGTTGCTGGATGACGAGCGCTGCAGCCCCCGAGACGAGGGCGGCTGCCTGCGACGTGCCGCTGCCGCGGAAGAGGGCGTTGGTCACGAATCCAGTGGATCCGTACGTCTGGTCGAGATAGGAGCCGGGGACACGGAGGCCGACGATGTGCGCGCCCGGCGCCACGAGATCGACGTGCCTCTTCTTGCTGCCCTTGGCGGAGAACCGCGCCACTTTGTCGTCGCTCATCGTGGTCGTACCGTTGGAGTCGCTCGCACCCACGGCGAGGACGAAGGGGTCTTTGGCCGGTGTGCTCATGTTGCCGCGTCGAAGCGGCGGACGCAACGCGGCGCGGCGTGCAGGTGAGCGTGGCCGCCGAAGTGGCGCGCGGCTACTTCGAGTTGCGCGGCTTGCAGGAACAATTGCGCGTCACGCGGCTGGACCTGAACACGCAGCGCGAAGTCTTTGAAGCTGGTCGATGCGCGCCTGTCGGTCGGGCGCGGCACCGCGCTCGACGTCGAACGCGCGCGCGTTCTGGTCGAAGGCACCGCGGCGACCGTGCCGCAACTCGAAACCACGCTGGCGCGCACGCGCATGCGCCTGGCGGTGCTGACCGGCGTCGCACCGGCTGGGCCCCCTGATGCGCGCCTGGCCGAGCACAAGCCCCTGCCCGGCCTGCCGCCAACGCCGCTGGCCTCGATCGGCTCGCCACAGACGCTGCTGCAGCGCCGCCCCGATGTCGCGGCCGCAGAGCAGCAGCTGCGCGGTGCGCAGGAGCAGACCGGCATCGCACGCAGCCGCCTGTGGCCGAGCCTCACACTCAGCGGCAGTCTCGGGCTGAACGCCAGGCGCGTCAGCGATCTCGGCGATCGGGGCAGCTTCGTCGCCAGCCTTGGTGCGAATCTGCTGTGGGCGGTGCTGGACAACGGCCAGCGCCGCTCGCAGATCGACGCCGCCGATGCGCGCCGCGAAGCCGCGTCGCGTTATAGGAACAGGCCGTTGCTCGCCGCGCTCGAAGACACTGAAGCTGCGCTCGTCAGCTACACGCGAGCGCAGGAGCCAGCGCACACCTCTTCGCCGCGGCCAAGGCCGCCGAGAACGCGAGAAGATCGCGCGCGCGCGCTTCGACGCCGGCGCGATCGATTTCCTCGCCGTGCTCAACGCCGAGCGCGAACTGCTGCTGGCGCGCGATCGCCTCGCGCAGGGACTGGACGACGGAACCGTCGGTCTTCGTGACCCGAAGGTCAGCCTTCGGCGTGAGCGTGTCGGTATCGACGCTTTCACCGTTGCTGGTGTCGGGGTCTGGCTCGTTCGAGGTAACGGTGGCCGTGTTGGTCACGCTGCCACGAGCGGATGTACTGATCTGTGCACGTAGGGTGTAGGTCACCGTTGCGCCAGGGCCAACCGCAGGAATGGTTTCGTTGATCGATCCCGTTCCAGTGAGGTTTGGACACGTGGCCCCTGATGCAGCGGCGCAGGTCCACGTGGCACCAGCGAACTCGGCGTTGAGCGTATCCACAACGTTCACGTTGGTGGCGGCTGACGGACCGGCGTTCGCAACCGTAAGTACGTAGGCAACCGTTTCGCCCGGTGCGCTGTCGATCTGCCCGTTGGTCTTCGTGATCGACACATCAGCCAACACGGTGATATCCGTCGTATCGACGCCGGTGTTATTCGTCGTGTCGGTGTCGAATCGCGCCGGTGGCGGCAGTTGCGGTGGCCGTGTTCGTGAGCACACCACGTTGTGTCGGGTTGATCTTGGCGGAAAGCACGTACGTCGCCGAAGCACCGGCGGCAAGCGTAACGGTGGTGTTGATCACGCCCGTGCCACTGGCCGCGCCACAGGCATTCGGATTTGCGCTTGGCGTCGTTGAGCAGGTCCACGTTGCCCCAATGAGCGTGGTGCCGAAGTTGTCCGTAATTTTTGCCGCCGTCGCGGTCGATGGACCGGCGTTCGTTACCGTGATCGTGTACGTCGTATCGGATCCGGCAATTGCCGTGGTCTGGTTGTCGGTCTTCGTGATCGCAAGGTCGATTGACGGAACGACCGTGTCGGTATCGACAGCTGAGTTGTTGGTGCTTGTTGGATCGACGGCGCCCACTGGCACTGCCACCGTTGCGGTGTTCGCCAACGTGCCGGGCAGCGTGTCGGGATCAACGGTCGCGGTCACCGTGTAGGTGGCCGTGCCGTTGACATCGAGGTTCGCGGTTGTCGCAACGCTACCGGAGCCGCTGGCCGCAGCACAGGACGAGCCAGCCGAGGCAACGCAGGTCCATGTCGCATTGATAAGCGCGCTTGGGAGCGTGTCCGTAACGACTGCACCGGCAACGACCGATGGGCCGGCGTTGGTAACAACGATGGTGTACGTGGTTGGGAGACCCGGAGTCAGCGTCGTGACACCATTGGTCTTCGTGATGCTGAGGTCAGCCTTGATGATGACCGGGAGCGTGTCGGTAGCGGTGGTCGGTCCGGGAGTCGGATCGGTGAGACCGATTGGGTAGGTCAACGAAGCGGTGTTGGCAACGGTGCCGGTGGCGTTGGTCGCCAAGGTCGCGGTGAGCGTGAAGGTAGCGATACCGCTTGGCGCCAGGTCGATGGTTTCAAGAATTGAACCGGTTCCCGTTGCGGTGCTGCAGGTCGAACCCGGTGTCGCGACACAGGTCCAGGTTGCTCCACTCAGCGCGGCCGGAAGAGTATCGATGACCGTGACGCCGTTCGCTTGCGACGGACCGTTGTTCGTGGCCCGGATCGTGTACGTAACCTGTCCACCGGCAACCACACCAGCCGGTGAGTTGTCGGTCTTCGTGATCGCAAGGTCCGCCGTTGGGATCAGCGTGTCGGTATCGGTCGAAAGATCATCAGTGGTCGTTGCATCGACAATGCCGGCTGGCACGGTGATTGTTGCGGTGTTGGCGACGGTGCCCGTTGCCGTGGCCAGGACCTTTGCGGTCACGGTGAACGTGGCGGTACTACCCGCGCCGCCCAGATCGACGGTGGTGTTGATGTTGCCAGTGCCACTCGCAGCAGCGCACGTTGCGCCGACGGTTCCGACACAGGTCCAGGTGCCATTCGTAAGTTCGCTTGGCAGCGTGTCGATGACCGACACGTCGGGTGCAGCCGACGGACCAGCGTTGGCCACCACGATTGTGTACACGTTGTTGGTGCCCGGGATGGCGTTCAGTTTCGCGTCGGTCTTGGTGACCGACACGGCGGCCTGCGGGGTGAGGTTGTCCGTATCGGTGGCGTTGTTGTTGGTGAGGGTCGGATCGCTGGTTCCGCTCGGTGCGATGATCGTGGCGGTGTTGGCGATCGTGCCTGTTGCTTTTGCCCGAACTGTTGCCGTCAGGGTGTATGTAGCGGTTGCGCCAACGGCGAGGTTGACGGTGTCGCTGATGTTGTTCGTACCATTCGCAAGGCAGGTAGCTCCGGCGCTCGCTATACACGACCATGTCGCATTCGTAAGCGCGCTGGGTAGCGAGTCGGTGATCGACGCACCGATCACATTCGACGGCCCAGAGTTGGTGGCAACGATTGTGTACGTGACCTGGGTGCCCGGGACGGCGCTCAGTGATGAATCGGTCTTCGTAACTGAAAGGTCAGATTGACCATTCAGCACGTCGGTGTCCGTTGCGATGTTGTCCAGCGGCGCTGGATCGCTGGTGCCCGACGGCATGGTCGCCCTGGCGGTGTTGGCCAGCGTGCCAATGGCGGCCGGACTCACATTAGCGGTAAGGGTATAGGTAGCAGTGGCGCCAACGGCGAGGTTCACCGTGTCGCTGATGTTGCCCGAGCCGCTCGCCGCACAGGTCGCGCCGGCCGATGCAACACACGTCCATGTTGCACCGCTAAGCGCGCTTGGCAGTGCGTCGGTAACCGAAACACCATTCACACTTGACGGTCCGGCGTTGCCAACCTGGATCGTATAGGTGACTGAAGTTCCCGGAACTTCGCTGGTCGCCGAGTCAGTCTTGGTGATCCGCACGTCAGCTTCAGGGAGCAGCGTATCGGTGTCGGTAGCGTTGTCGTTCAAGGCGATTGGATCAGTGGTTCCCGCCGGAGCAGCGATTGACCCAACGTTGACCAGCGAGCCAGATGCCGTTGGGCTGATGTTCGCCGTGAGTGTGTACGTGGCGGTTGCGCCGACGGCGATGTTGATGGTGTCGGTGATGTTGCCCGTTCCGCTGGCCGCGCAGGTTGCGCCACTCGTTGCGATACAGGTCCAGGTTGCACCGCTCAGCGCGCTCGGTAGCGTGTCACTGATTGAGGCACCGATCACGTTGCTCGGTCCAGCGTTGCGGGCGACCAGCACGTAGGTAACGGTGCTGCCGGGAACAGCATTTGTCTTTGAGTCGGTCTTGGTGATGCTCAGGTCGGCGCGTGGTACCAGCGTGTTGGTGTCGGTGGCCGAGTTGTTCAGCGTCGATGGATCGGTGGTTCCGGTGGGTGCCGTAATCGCTGCTGCGTTGGCGACCGTACCCGTTGCGCCAGCCGAGATCGTCGCGGTGATCGAGTACGTCGCCGTCGATCCAACCGCAAGATTGATCGTGTCAGAAATGTTGCCGGTACCGGTCGCGGCACAGCTTGCGCCCGTCGTTGCGGCACAGGTCCAGGTCGCACCGCTCAGCGCGCTGGGTAGCGTGTCGCTGATCGCCGCACCAGTCACGTTGCTCGGTCCGGCGTTGCTGGCCACGATCACGTAGGTAATCGTGCTGCCCGGAGCCGAAGTGAGCGCCGAGTCAGTTTTCGTGATCTGAAGATCGGCCGTGCGGGTCACGGTGTTGGTATCGGTGGCCGAGTTGTTGACTGGCGCCGGATCGACGATGCCAACCGGCGCGGCGACCGTTGCGGTGTTGGCAATTGTTCCGGTGGCGGCTGCGCTGAGCGTTGCGGTGACAGTGTACGTAGCCGTTGCGTTGAGTGGCAGATTCACCGTATCGCTGATGCTGCCTGTTCCACTCGCAGCACAGCTTGCGCCGCCGCTCGCCGCACAGGTCCAGGTGGCATTGGTAAGTGTGCTTGGAAGTGCATCGACAACTGTCGCTCCGCTGACATTCGACGGACCGGCATTGGTGACCGTCACCGTGTACGTCAGCGTGGTGCCAGCGACCGAAGTGGTTGCACTGTCGGTCTTGGTGATTCGGAGGTCGGCAACACCGGAAAGCGTGTCGGTGTCGGTCGCTGAGTTGTTGAGCGGCGTCGGGTCAGTTGTTCCGATCGGAGCGGTGATCGCCGCGCCGTTAACCAACGTGCCGGTGGCAGCCGGGCTCACGTTGGCGGCCAAGGTATACGTCGCAGTTGCGCCCACAGCCAGATCGATCGTGTCCGTGATGTTTCCGCTACCACCAGCAGCACAGGTCGCTCCGGCCGATGCGACACAGGTCCACGTCGCACCGCTGAGCGCGCTGGGTAGTGTATCGGTGACTGTCGCACCGATCACGTTTGACGGGCCGAAATTGCTGGCCACGATTGTGTACGTTACGGTTCCGCCAGCAATTGCCGTGGCGCTGCCATCGGTCTTGGTGATGCGGAGGTCGGAGGTCTTCGTGACGCTATCGATATCGGTAGCCAAGTTGTTCAGGGTGCTCGGATCGGTGGTTCCTGTGGGGGCGCTGATTGTTGCGGTGTTGGCGACCGTGCCCGTTGCGCCAGCATTGAGCGTTGCGGTGAGCGTGTACGTGGACGTCGCACCGACGGCCAGGTTGATCGTGTCCGCGATGTTGCCCGTACCGGTGGCGGCACAGGTTGCTCCAGAGGTTGCCGCGCAGGTCCAGGTCGCACCGCTAAGCGCGCTTGGCAAAGTGTCGGCGATTGCGGCGCCGATCACGTTGCTCGGTCCGGCGTTGCTGGCCACAATCGTGTACGTAACCGTTCCACCGGCAATCGCCGTTACCGACGAGTCAGTCTTGGTGATTCGAAGATCGGCGATTGGTGCTGTGGTGTCGGAGTCAACGGCCGTGTTGTTCAGCGGGGTCGGGTCGGTAACACCGGTCGGCACGACGATGGTGACGGAGTTCGTCACGGTGCCGGTAGCTGCAGCACTCACGTTGGCGGTAAGCGTATAGGTCGCCGTCGCACCCACGGCGAGGTTGATCGTGTCAACAATTGTTCCGGCGTTGCTCGCCGTACACGTTGCGCCAGCGCTGGCGACACAAGTCCAGGTTGCCCCGCTCAGCGTGCTTGGCAACGTGTCGGTGACCGTTGCCCCGACGACGTTTGACGGACCGAAGTTGCTGGCCACAATCGTGTAGGTAACCGGAGCGCCCGGGGTCAGTGACGTTGCCGCGTCGGTCTTGGTGATCCGCAGGTCAGCAATCCCAACGAGCGTGTCAACGTCAGTGATCGAGTTGTTGAGCGGCGTCGTGTCCGTCACGGTGGCAGGAGCAGTCACGGTTGCGGCATTCACCAGGGTGCCCGTTGCGCTTGCGGCAACATTGGCGGTGAGCGTATAGGTCGCAGTTGCGTTGACCGGTAGGTTCACACTGTCGTTGATGTTGCCCGTGCCGGTTGGCGCACAGGTTGCGCCGGCCGAAGCCACACACGACCACGTCGCACCACTAAGCGCGCTTGGAAGCACGTCGGCAATCGTCGCGCCGGTTACCGACGACGGGCCGGCGTTCATGGCCACGATCGTGTACGTAACCGTCGTTCCCGCTACTTCCGTGGCCGCACCATCGGTCTTGGTGATTTGGAGGTCGGCTTCGGGACCGAGGGCATCGGTATCGGTAGCCGAGTTGTTCAAGCCGATCGGATCGGTAACGCCAACGGGTACGGTTGCCGTTGCGACGTTGATGAGCGAACCGGTTGCGGTTGCACTCACGTTGGCGGTGAGTGTGTAGGTAACCCTCGCACCAACGGCAAGGTTGACGGTGTCGTTGATGTTGCCTGCGCCAGTTGCAGCACACGTTGCCCCGGCAGTCGCAACACACGTCCACGTCGCACCGCTAAGCGCGCTTGGCAATGTGTCGGCGATGGTGGCACCAACGACATTGGACGGACCATTGTTCGTCGCCACGATCGTGTAGTTGACCGTGCCACCAGGAACCGCGCTGGTCTTGCCATCAGACTTCGTGATTGCCAGATCGGCGGTCTGCGTGATCGTATCGGTGTCGGTCGCCGTGTTGTTGAGAGGAGTCGGATCTGTTGTGCCGATCGGAGCGGTGATCGAAATGGTGTTCGCAACCGTACCGGTAGCACCGGCAGCGAGCGTTGCGGTGAGGGTGAAGGTTGCGGTCGAACCAACGGCGATATTGACTGCGCCCGCGATGGTACCGGTGCCAGTCGTGGCCGGGCAGCTTGCTCCGCTTGTGGCCGCACACGTCCATGATGCATTGCTCAACGTTGGGGGAAGCGTGTCAGTGATCGTGGCCCCAACCACGTTTGACGGACCGGCGTTGCTCGCCACGATCGTGTACGTGACCGTGTTACCAGCGACAGCCGTTGCCGAGGAGTCGGTCTTCGTGACACGGAGATCCGACGTCTTCGTGATCGTGTCGGTATCGGTCGCCGTGTTGTTCAACGACGTCGGATCCGTCGTACCCGCCGGCGCAGTAACTGTTGCCGTGTTCGCAACCGTTCCCGTAGTTGCCGCACTCAAGGTTGCAGTAAGGGTATACGTCGCGGTTGCACCAACGGCGAGATCGATCGTATCGCTGACGTTGCCTGCGCCGGATGCGGCACACGTTGCACCCGCAGTGGCGACACACGTCCAGGTCGCATTCGTAAGCGCGCTCGGGAGTGTGTCGGTCACGGTTGCCGAGTTCACGTTCGACGGACCATTGTTACCAACCACGATCGTGTACGTAACGGTGTTTCCGGCAACCGCGGTAGTTGCTCCGTCTGTTTTGGTGATCGTGAGATCTGCAGTTCGGGTGAGCGGGTCAACATCGCTGGCCAAATTGTTACCTGGCGTCGTATCTGTCACCGTGGCCGGAGCGGTAACCGTGGCAGTGTTCACCAGATTCGCCGTCGCACCAGCGGCAATCGTGGCCGTCAACGTGTACGTAGCCGATGCGTTCACCGGCAGGTTCACCGTGTCATTGATATTGCCCGAACCAGTTGCCGCACACGACGCACCAGCCGACGCAACACACGACCACGTCGCACCACTAAGCACACCTGGCAACGTGTCAGCAATCGTCGCACCAATCACATTTGACGGACCAGCATTCGCAGCCACGATCGTGTACGTAACCGTCGTTCCCGCAATCTCCGTCGCCGAACCATCGGTCTTCGTGATGCTCAGATCGGCCGACGCACCCAACGCGTCGGTGTCCGTTGCCTGGTTGTTCAACGCAACCGGGTCCGTCGTGCCCGCAGCAGCAGTCACCGTTGCGACGTTAACGAGCGAACCGGTCGCCCCCGACGCGATGTTCGCAGTGAGCGTATACGTCGCCGTTGCATTGACCGGGAGGTTCACCGAATCGCTGATGTCGCCTATTCCAGCGGCCGCACACGACGCACCAGCCGACGCAACACACGACCAGGTCGCACCACTAAGCGCGCTTGGCAGCGTGTCGGCAACCGTCGCACCGGTGGCAACCGACGGCCCATTGTTCCGAGCGACCAGTGTGTAGGTAACTGATGTTCCGGCAATCTCGATCGTCGCGCCGTCAGTCTTGGTGATCGCAAGATCAGTGACACGGTTGATCGTGTCCGTATCCGTCGCCGAGTTATTCAACGGCGTCAAATCGGTTGTTCCAGCCGGGACAGCGATCGTGGCCGTATTGGCGACCGTGCCGGTGGCGTTCGCGGCCAGCGTCGCCGACAACGTGTAGGTGGCGGTTGCCCCGACGGCGAGGTTCACGATGTCACTGATGTTGCCGGTGCCACTCGCCGCACAGCTCGCACCGGCCGAAGCGACACACGTCCAGGTCGCACTCGTAAGTGTGCTTGGCAACGTGTCAGAAACGGTTGCCCCTACCACGTTGGACGGGCCACCGTTCGAAGCGATGATGGTGTACGTGACCGCGTTGCCAGCCGTTGCCGAAGAAGCACCATCGGTCTTGGTGATCGACAAATCGGCGTTGCCGGCAAGGGTGTCGACGTCCGTAGCCGAGTTGTTGAGCGGCGTCGTGTCCGTAACAGTGGCCGGAGCAGCGATCGAAGCCGCATTTACCAACGTGCCAGTCGCACCTGCCGCAATCGTTGCGGTCAGCGTGTAGGTCGCGGTTGCATTGACCGGCAGGTTCACCGTGTCGTTGATGTTGCCCGAACCAGATGCGGCACACGATGCACCCGCCGAAGCAACACACGACCACGTTGCCGCGCTAAGCGTTCCCGGGAGCGTATCGGCAACGGTCGCACCGGTCACCGCCGACGGACCAGCGTTCGTCGCAACAATCGTGTACGTCACCGTCGTTCCCGCAACCTCCGTGGCCGAACTATCAGTCTTCGTGATCTGGAGATCAGCCTCCGCTCCGAGGGCATCGGTGTCGGTTGCTTGATTGTTCAGTGCGATCGGATCGGTGGTTCCCACGGGAACGGTCGCAGTTGCGGTGTTGGTCAGTGAGCCCGTGGCCGTTGAGAGAACAGTGGCATTCAACGTGTACGTAGCAGTTCCGCCAACCAGCAGATTGACCGAGTCGTTGATACTGCCCGAACCACTCGCCGCACAGGTCGATCCGGCAGAGGCAATACAGGTCCATGTTGCGGCGGTTAGGGCCGACGAGATGCCGTCGGTAACCGTTGCACCGCTCACCGTCGACGGGCCGTTGTTCGTGACCACAATGGTGTAGCTGATCGGCGAGCCCGGTGTCGCCGCCGTCCTGCCGTCGGTCTTGGTAACCGCAAGGTCGGCGACCTTGGCAATCGTGTTGGTGTCGGTCGCAGTGTTGTTCAGCGCGGTCGGATCCGTGGTGCCGACCGGAGCCGTGATCGCTACCGAGTTCGCCACAGTCCCCGTCGCACCAGCGGCAAGATTGGCGGTGAGCGTGTACGTGGCGGTCGAGCCCACAGCAACATTGATCGTGTCGGTGATCGTGCCCGAACCGCTCGCCGCACACGTTGCACCAGCCGTAGCCACACACGTCCACGATGCACCGGTCAACGTTGGGGGAAGCGTGTCGGCAATCGTGGCCCCAACCACGTTTGAAGGACCGGCGTTGCTCGCCACGATCGTGTACGTAACGGTCGTGCCCGCAACAGCCGTTGCCGAACCATCAGTCTTCGTGATGCTCAGGTCCGACGTCTTCGTGATCGTGTCGGTATCGGTCGCCGAGTTGTTCAGCGGCGTCGGATCCGTTGTACCAGCAGGCGCTGTGACCGTTGCCGTATTTGCCACCGTTCCCGTCGCGCCAGCGCTCAGCGTTGCCGTGATCGTATACGTGGCCGTTGCGCCAACGGTGAGGTCGACGCTTCCAGCAATCGAGCCGATACCACTCGCCGGACACGTCGCACCAGCAGTCGCGGCACATGTCCAGGTCGCACCGCTCAGTGTTGCCGGAAGCGTGTCGGTCACCGTCGCGCCGTTCACGTTCGACGGGCCGTTGTTACCGACCACGATCGTGTAGGTAACCGTGTTGCCGGCAACCGCAGTCGCCGTGCCATCGGTCTTCGAAACCGTGAGATCCGCGGTACGCGTCAGCGTGTCAACGTCATTGGCCGAGTTGTTCAACGGAACCGTATCGGTCACTGTCGCCGGAGCAGTGACAGTCGCGGTGTTCACCAGGTTCGCCGTCGCGCCAGCAGCAATCGTGGCCGTCAACGTGTACGTAGCCGTTGCGTTCAGCGGCAAATTCACCGTGTCATTGATATTGCCCGAACCGTTTGCCGCACACGACGCTCCAGCCGACGCAACACACGTCCACGTCGCACCACTAAGCGCGCTTGGCAACAGGTCAGCCACCGTCGCACCAATCACATTCGACGGACCAGCATTCGCAGCCACAATCGTGTACGTAACGGTCGTTCCCGCGATCTCCGTCGCCGAACCATCGGTCTTCGTGATGCTCAGATCGGCCGACGCACCCAACGCATCCGTGTCGGTCGCCTGGTTGTTCAACGCAACCGGATCGGTCGTGCCACTAGGTACACCTACGTTTGCGACGTTGACCAACGAACCAGTCGCACCCGGAGCAATATTCGCAGTCAGGGTGTACGTCGCCGTGGCATTGACCGGCAGACTCACCGCGTCATTGATATTGCCTGTACCAGTCGCCGCACACGACGCACCAGCAGACGCAACACACGTCCACGTTGCACCACTCAACGAAGCAGGCAGCGCATCGGTCACTGTTGCGCCAACCACGTTCGAGGGACCGTTGTTGCGGGCGACGACGGTGTAGGTTACCGACCCACCGGCAGTTGCCGAAGCCGTGCCGTCGGTTTTCGTGATCGCGAGATCCGCGGTGATGCTGAGCGTGTCCGTGTCGGTCGCCGAGTTGTTCAGCACGCTCGGGTCTGTGGCGCTCGGGCCAGCAGCGACCGTTGCGGTGTTGGCAATCGAGCCGGTAGCGTTCGCCGCCACGTTCGCGGTGACGGTATACGTCGCGGTGCCGCCAACTGGGATGGTAACGGTGTCGGCGATGTTGCCCGAACCGACTCCGGCACACGTCACGCCTGCGGTGCCAACACAGACCCAGGTCGCACCCGTAAGCGCGCTTGGCATGTTGTCGGTAACGGTTGCGTTGACCGCGGTCGATGGGCCAGCGTTACCGACAACCACAGTGTAGGTAACGGGTGTTCCCGGAACTTCGGTGAGCGAACCGTCGGTCTTCGTGATCGAAAGATCCATAGAGGCGGTGAGCGTGGTGTTGTCGATTGCACTGTTGTTCAGAGCGCTCGGATCGGTCGTGCCACTCGGCACAGCAATCGCGGCAGTGTTCGAAAGCACGCCGGTTGCCGTTGATGCGATCGTGGCGTTGACCGTGAAGGTGGCGGTGGCACCAACGGCGAGGTTCACCGTTGCGTTCACATTGCCGGCACCACTGGCCGGACAGGTCGCACCGGCCGTAGCAACACAGGTCCACGTTGCGCCGGTAAGGGTGGCGGGAAGGGCGTCGGTCACGGTGGCGCCAACCACGTTGGACGGACCGCTGTTCGAAGCAATGATCGTGTAGGTAACCGAGGTACCGGCGATGTCGGTTGTCTGCCCGTCGGTCTTGGTGATGGCGAGATCAGCCGAGCCCGAGAGCGTGTCGGAGTCAAGCGCCGAGTTGTTGCCAGGAACCGGATCGGTAACGGTCGCAGGAACAGCTGACCGTTGCGGTGTTGTCGAGCAAGCCCGTTGCACCGGCCGCGATCGTGGCGGTCAGTGTGAAGGTGGCGGTGCCGTTCGTTGGCAGATTGACCAAGGCGTTGATGTTGCCCGTGCCGCTGGCCGGACACGATGCGCCGACCGAAGCCACACATGACCACGTCGCACCACTAAGCGCGCTTGGCAACGTGTCAGCAACCGTCGCACCGGTGACCGTCGATGGGCCGTTGTTCCTCGCAACGATCGTGTAGGTAACGGTCGTGCCCGCGATTTCGGTGAGCGAACCGTCGGTCTTCGTGATCTGGAGATCAGCGATCGGCGTCGAACCGTCATTGTCGATGGCGGTGTTGTTACCCGGTGTCGGATCCGTGGTGCCCGTCGGTGGCGTAACGGTCGCCGAGTTCACGAGATTTCCCGACGAGCCCGCCGCCACTGACCCATTCACGGTGTACGTAACGGTGCCACCGACGGGGACGGTCACGGTGTCGTTGATGTTGCCCGCACCCGTCGCGGCACATGATGCGCCGACCGAGGCGACACAGGTCCAGCTAACGGATTCGAGATCGACCGGCATGGTGTCGGAGACCGTTGCCCCAATCACGTTGGAAGGACCGGCGTTGCCAACAACGATGGTGTACGTGATCGGCTGGCCGGGGACGACAGAGCTCACGCCGTTGGTTTTGGTGATGCTGAGGTCAGCCGACTTGACGACAGTGTCGGTGTCGGTTGCGGTGTTGTTCAGTGGCGTCGGATCCGTCGTGCCACTCGGTGCACCGATGACCGCGCTGTTGGCGAAGGTGCCCGTCGCGGCCGCAGAAAGCGTTGCGATCAGGGTGTAGGTGGCTGTCGAACCAACGGCAAGGTTGATCGTATCGGTGATGTTGCCCGTGCCACTCGCCACACACGTTGCGCCTGCAGTTGCAGCACACGTCCACGTAGCCCCGGACAGGATCGCAGGGATCGTGTCGGAAACCGTCGCGCCGGTGACATTCGACGGGCCGTTGTTCGAGGCAACAATCACGTAGGTGACCGTGTTACCCGCGGTGGCCGTCAACGACGAGTCCGTCTTTGTTATCTGAAGATCGGCGGATCGGTTCAGCGTGTCGGTGTCCGTCGCGGAGTTGTTGAGCGGCGTCGGGTCGGTAACGGTGGCTGGAACGGTGACGGCTGCGGTGTTGGCCAGCGAACCGGTTGCACCAGCGGCGATGGTCGCCGTCAGCGTATACGTGGCGGTACCGCCGATCGGGAGGTTGACCGTGTCGTTGATGTTGCCCGAACCAGTTGCGGCACAGCTCGCCCCACTCGAAGCAATACACGTCCACGTTGCGCCGCTCAGCGAAGCAGGCAGCGTGTCCGTCACCGTGGCACCGACAACGGCCGACGGGCCCGCGTTTGCGGCGACGATCGTGTATGTAACGGCGGTACCCGGAATTTCGGTGAGTGAACCGTCAGTCTTCGTGATGGACACATCAGCGGTCTGGCCGAGCGTGTCGGTATCGGTCGCTTGATTGTTCAGCGCTATCGGGTCGGTTGTTCCCGAAGGTACACCTACGTTTACGACGTTGACGAGCGAGCCGGTTGCCGTCGGCGAGATGTTCGCCGTCACCGTGTACGTAGCCGTTGCGCCGAGGGGCAGGTTGACGGTGTCGTTGATGTTGCCGGTGCCCGAGGCCGCGCAGGTCGCACCGCTTGAAGAGACACAGGTCCAGGTTGCACCGCTAAGCGCGCTTGGCAATGTATCGGTGACCGTTCCGCCCGTCAGGTTTGACGGGCCGTTGTTCGTGGCCACGATCGTGTAGGTAACGCTGGTTCCGGAGATCTCGGTGAGCGAACCATCGGTCTTCGTGACGGCAAAATCAGCCGACGGATTCAGCGTGTCGGTGTCGGTCGCGGAGTTGTTGACCGATGTCGGGTCGGTGGCTGGGGAGGCGACGGAAACTGAAGCCGTGTTCGCAACGGAAACCGTGGCGGACGGCGAAATGTTGGCCGTGAGCGTGTAGGTCGCGGTGCCACCGACCGGGATGGTTACGGTGTCATTGATGTCGCCGCTGCCGGTTGGAGCACAGGTTGCCCCGGCTGATGCCACACAGGTCCACGTCGCTCCGGCCAGTGTTGCCGGAAGCGTATCGGTGACTGTGGCGCCGACAGCATTTGACGGGCCCGTGTTGCCCACGATGATCGTGTAGGTCACCGGTGTACCGGGAACCTCGGTAAGCGAACCGTCGGTCTTCGTGATTGAAAGGTCGTTCACCGCTGAAAGCGTGGTGGTGTCGATCGCCGAGTTGTTGAGCGGCGTCGTTTCCGTTGTTCCGCTCGGCACGCTTACCGTTGCGGTGTTCGACAACACGCCGGTCGTGTTCGCAGCGATTGTGGCTGCGACCGTGAAGGTTGCCGTGGCGCCAACGGCGAGGTTCACCGTTGCGTTGACACTGCCTAAGCCGCTCGCCGGACATGTTGCCCCGGCCGACGCAGCACAGATCCAACTTGCACCGGTCAGCGAAGCGGGAAGCGTGTCGGCCACCGTTGCGCCAACCACGTTCGACGGTCCGTTGTTCGAAGCGACGATCGTGTAGGTAATTCCGGTGCCGGCAACGTCGGTCAGCTGACCATCGGTCTTTGTTACGGCAAGGTCCGCGGCCGGGTTAAGCGTGTCGACGTCGGTAGCCGAGTTGTTCACCCGTTGTCGGATCGATCACGTCGACCGGAAGGGTAACCACCGCAGTGTTGCTGAGCGTACCGGTGGCGTTCGCCGCGATGGTTGCAGTGAGCGTGAAGGTGGCGGTTCCGTTGACCGGCAAGTTCACAAGTGCACCGATGTTGCCGGTTCCGCTGGTCGGGCAGGCTGCGCCGGCCGAAGCGGCGCAAGTCCAAGTTGCACCACTAAGTGTGCTTGGCAATGTGTCGGTAACCGTCACACCCGAAACTGCTGACGGGCCAACGTTGCGGGCCACGATCGTGTAAGTAACGGTGGTGCCCGGCGTTTCGGTGAGCGAACCATCAGTCTTCGTGATCTGAACATCGGCGGTTGGAGTCGAACCATCAACGTCAGTTGCGGAGTTGTTCCCCGGCGCTGGGTCGGTCGTGCCGACCGGCGTCGCAACGTCGACCGTGTTCACGACATTGCCCGATGAGCTCGCCGATACTGTGGCATCAACGGTGTAGGTGAGCGTGGCACCAACCGCGATGTTGACCGTGTCATTGATGTTGCCCGTGCCCGACGCCGCGCAGCTTGCGCTACCGGTAGCGACACAGGTCCACGTCGGCGCCACGAGATCAACCGGCATCGTGTCTGTGACGCTGCCACCGATCACGTTCGACGGACCACTGTTGTTGACAACGATCGTGTACGTGATTGGTCCACCGGGAACGACGGTGTTGACGCCGTCGGTCTTGGTAACGCCAAGATCAGCTGACTTCGTAACGGTGTCGGTATCCGTGGCCGAGTTGTTGAGCGTCGATGGGTCAGTCGTACCCGTAGGTGCACTGACGGTTGCCTGGTTGGCGATCGTGCCGGTAGCGGCCGCGCTCAGGGTTGCGGTGAGCGTGTACGTGGCCGTCGCACCGACGGCAAGGTTGATTGTGTCCGTGATATTGCCGGTGCCGGTAGCGGCACAGGTTGCGCCAGCAGTGGCAACACAGGTCCACGTTCCACCGGTCAAGGTTGCCGGAAGTGTATCGGCGATCGTCGCGCCCGTGACGTTCGATGGGCCGAGGTTCGACGCAACGATCGTGTACGTGATGGGGCTACCGGCCGTTGCGGTCGCCGACGAGTCCGTCTTCGTGATGCGCAGATCGGCGGTGCGCGTGATGGTGTCGGTGTCAGTGGCCGAGTTGTTCAGCGGCGTTGGATCAGTGACCGTTGCTGGCACCGCGATTGCTGCGGTATTCGCCACGGTACCCGTCGCACTCGATGCGAGGGTTGCCGTGAGCGTGTAGGTAGCGGTCGCACCGATTGGCAGGTTGATCGTGTCGTTGATGTTGCCGGTACCGGTGGCTGCGCAGGTCGCGCCGCCGGCAGCAACACAGCTCCACGTTGCTCCGGTCAGTGTTGCCGGAAGAGTGTCGGTAATGGTTGCGCCGACGACATTCGAAGGACCGACGTTGCTGGCCACGATCGTGTAGGTGATTGCGTTGCCGGCGATGGTGCTGGCGATGCCGTCGGTCTTGGTGATCTGCACATCGGCGGTTTGGCCGAGGGTGTCGGTATCAGTCGCTTGATTGTTGAGAGCGCTCGGGTCTGTCGTACCAGTAGGTACACCTACGGTTGCGGTGTTGGCGAGTGACCCGGTCGCGTTTGCGGCGATGTTGCCCGTAAGCGTGTAGGTCGCGGTGCCACCAACCGGGAGATTGGCTGTCTGGTTGATGTTGCCCGAACCGCTCGGGGCCGCACATGAACCGCCGGCACTGGCCGCGCAAGTCCAGGTGGCGCCAGTGATTGCGGCGGGAAGGTTGTCGACGATCGTTGCGCCCGTTACGAAGCTCGGACCATTGTTGGTGGCGACGATGGTGTAGGTGACACTCGTGCCGGAGACTTCGGTGAGTGAACCATCAGTCTTCGTGATGGCCATATCGGCACGCGGGGTGAGCGTATTGGTGTCCGTAGCGGAGTTGTTCAGCGCAATCGGATCAGTCGTACCGATAGGGGTACCTATTGCTGCGGAGTTGGCGAGCGAACCCGTTGCGCTGCTCGAGACCGTAGCGTTGAGTGTGTAGGTTGCGGTTGAGCCAACGGCGATGTTCACCGTGTCGCTGATGTTGCCCGAACCCGATGCGGCGCAGGTCGCGCCCACGGTTGCTACACAGGTCCACGTTGCCCCGGTCAGGGTTGCGGGAAGCGTGTCGGTGACGGTTGCGCCCGTTACGTTCGACGGACCGTTGTTGCTCGCCACGATCGTGTAGGTGACCGTGTTACCCGGAACCGCAGTTGCCGAGGAGTCAGTCTTGGAAATCGCGAGATCAGAGATCCTGGTGATCGTGTCGGTATCGGTCGCCGAGTTGTTGAGTGGCGAAAGGTCGGTAACCGTTGCGGGAACGGCAATCGCGGCGGTGTTGGCCACGGTGCCCGTCGCATTCGATGCGAGTGTCGCGGTCAGTGTGTAGGTTGCGGTGCCACCAACCGGCAGATTGATCGTGTCGCTGATGTTTCCCGCACCGGTTGGCGCACAGGTCGCTCCGCCCGCGGCGACACAACTCCAGGTAGCACCGGTGAGCGTTGCCGGGAGAGTGTCGGTCACGGTTGCCCCGGTCACGGCCGACGGACCGTTGTTGCTAGCCACGATCGTGTACACGATGGTGTTGCCGGCAACCGTTGTTGCCACACCGTCGGTCTTGGTGATCTGGACATCAGCAGTTGCATTCAGCGTGTCAGTGTCCGTCGCCGCGTTGTTGAGAGTGTCCGAGTCGGTCGTTCCACTAGGTACACCTACGGTTACGGTGTTGGCCAGCGAGCCCGTCGCCGTGCTCGCGATGTTCGCGGTCAGCGTAAAGGTTGCCGTGCCACCGTTTGGCAAACTCACTGTTGTGGCGATGTTGCCGGTGCCACTGGTCGCGACACACGTTCCACCCGACGACGCCACACATGACCATGTTGCACCGGTCAGTGTTGCCGGCAGCGTGTCGGTCACGGTCGCACCGGTCACGGCCGAAGGGCCATTGTTCGTCGCCACGATTGTGTAGGTCACCGGTGTACCCGGGATCTCAGAAAGTGAACCATCGGTCTTTGTGACCGACATGTCGGCCGAAGCGTTGAGGGTGTCAGTATCCGTTGCGGAGTTATTGAGCGGGGTCGGGTCACTGACCGCAGCGGGGACCGCAACCGTGGCCGTGTTGGCAATTGAAACGGTTGCGCTGCTCGAGACGTTTGCCGTCAGTGTGTACGTCGCCGTCGCGCCGAGGGCAAGGTTGACGGTGTCACTGATGTTGCCCGTACCGCTCGCGGCACACGTTGCCCCGGCGCTTGCGACACAGGTCCACGTCGCACCGGTAAGCGTCGCCGGAAGCGTGTCAGATACGGTTGCGCCAGTCACGGCCGAAGGGCCGTTGTTCGTCGCCACGATCGTATAGGTCACCGGAGTTCCGGGAACTTCAGTCGCCGAGCCATCAGTCTTCGTGATAGCCACATCAGCGCTGATGTTGAGCGTGTCGAGATCGGTGGCCGAGTTGTTCGCCGAGATTGGATCGGTGGCAGTTGCGGCAACCAAAGCCGAAGCAGTGTTCGCAACTGAACCTGTGGCGGACGGTGAAACGTTGGCATTCAACGTGTACGTAGCAGTTCCCCCAAGCGGAAGGTTGACCGTATCGTTGATGTTGCCCGTGCCACTCGCCGCACACGATCCACCGGCCGAAGCCGTACAGGTCCAGTTTGCACCGGTCAATGTTGCCGGCAGGGTGTCGGTCACGGTCGCACCGACTGCAGCTGACGGGCCGTTGTTCGTTACGACCACCGTGTAGGTAACGGGCGTGCCTGGAACCTCGGTAAGCGAACCGTCGGTCTTCGTAACTGAAAGGTCATTCGAAACGGAAAGCGTCGTGGTGTCGATGGCCGAGTTATTGAGGCTCGTCGGGTCGGTCGTGCCGCTTGGAACCGAAATTGCAGCCGTATTGGAGAGCACGCCGGTTGCACCAGGAACGATGTTGGCCGTCACGGTGTAAGTGGCCGTCGAACCGACTGCGATGTTGATCGTGTCGTTGATATTGCCCGTACCACTTGCGGCACACGTGGCACCGGCCGTCGCAACACAGGTCCACGTTGTTCCGGAAAGGGTCGCGGGAATCGTGTCGGTCACGGTTGCGCCGATGACGTTTGACGGGCCGAGGTTCGAAGCCACAATCGTGTAGCTGATGCTCGTGCCCGCCGTGTCCGTCGTCTGGCCGTCAGTCTTCGTGATGCGGAGATCAGCAATGCCACCAAGGGTGTCGACGTCTGTCGCCGAGTTGTTTCCGAGGGTCGGATCGGTGACCGTCACCGGGAGCGTTACGGCGGCGGTGTTGGAAAGTGAGCCGGTTGCGTTGGCGGCAATGTTGGCAGTGAGCGTGAACGTTGCGGTTCCGCTAGTCAACAGATCGACCGAAGCGTTGATGTTTCCAGTGCCGCTAGCGGGACACGTCGAACCAGCAGTTGCCGAACACGTCCAGGTTGCACCGCTAAGCGCGCTTGGCAACGTGTCAGCAACCGTCATACCAGTCACCGATGACGGGCCGGAGTTCGTGGCCACAATCGTGTAGGTAACTGGAGTACCCGGGGTCTCGGTGAGCGTACCGTCGGTCTTCGAGATGGAGATGTCTGCAGTCGGCGTCGATCCATCAACGTCGGTTGCGCTGTTGTTGATCGCGATCGGATCGGTCGCGCCACTCGGAACTGCCGCGGTGATCGTATTGGTGATGTTTCCCGTTGAGCTTGAGCTCACGGTTGCATTGACGGTGTACGTGGCTGTTCCGCCCACTGGCAACGACACGGTGTGGCTGATGTTGCCGGCACCGCTCGCCGGACAAGTGGAGCCGGCCGACGCCACACAGGTCCACGTCGGCGAAACAAGGTCGGCCGGCAACGTGTCGGCAACCGTTGCGCCGGTCACGTTGCTTGGACCATTGTTGGTGACGACCATCGTGTAGGTGATCGGTGCGCCGGGAACAGCGGTTGTCTGACCGTCGGTCTTCGTGACGCTGAGGTCTGCGGTGATGTTGAGCGGATCGGTATCGGTTGCCGAGTTGTTCAGCGGTGTCGGATCCGTTGCTGTCGCCGGAACGGCAACGGCTGCAGTGTTGGCGATGCTTCCGGTTGCGGCCGCCGAAACGGTACCGGTCACGGTGTAAGTAACCGTCGACGTTGGTGCGATGTTGATCGTTTGGTTGATGTTGCCACTGCCGCTTGCCGTCCCACACGATGCGCCGGCCGTCGCAGCACAGGTCCACGTTGCCCCGATCAGAGTGGCGGGATAGGTGTCGGTAACGGTTGCTCCGGAGATGGTCGACGGGCCAGCGTTTGAAACCGTGATCGTGTACGTCGTGGCGTTGCCCGGAATGAGCCCGTTCACACCGTTCGACTTGACGATGGAAAGATCAGCGGTTGCACTCAGTGTGTCGGTGTCGGTTGCCTGGTTGTTTCCAGGGGTGCCGTCGACAACACCACTAGGTGCGCTTACGGTCGCAGTGTTAGCGAGAGAGCCAGTTGCGCCAGCAGCGATCGTGCCGGTGAGCGTGTAAGTAGCGGTTCCACCAACGGGCAGGTTCACGGTCTGGTTGATGTTGCCGCTGCCGCTCGCCGTCGCACACGAACCACCGGCACTTGCCGCACAGGTCCATGTGGCACCGGTGATGGTGGCGGGAAGATTGTCGACCACCGTTGCGCCGGTTACGAAGCTTGGCCCGTTGTTCGTGGCGACGATTGTGTAGGTCACGCTGGTTCCGGAGATTTCCGTAAGTGAACCATCGGTCTTCGAGATCGCAAGGTCAGCAGCACCGGTAACCGCGTCGGTATCGGTCGACGTGTTGTCGAGCGGCGTTGCTTCTGTCGATGTCGCTGGGGCGGTGACCGTCGCGGTGTTGGCAAGCGCCGTCGGTCCGAGCGGAGACGTTGCCGAAACCGTTCCGTTCACCGTGAACGTTGCCGTGCCACCGACGAGGACAGTAACGGTGGCGCTGACATTGCCGCTGCCGCTCGCCGGACAGTTCGAACCGGCCGACGCCGTACAGGTCCACGTCGCTCCGGTAAAGTTCGCCGGCATGGTGTCGGACACCGTGGCGCCAACCGCATCTGATGGACCGGTGTTGGTAACGGTAAGTGTGTAGGAGTTCGCGGTTCCGGCAACGATCGTGGTCTTGCCATCAGTCTTCACGATCTTGAGATCGACTGCCTGGGTCGGCGTACCAACGTTGTTGGCCACGTTGTTCGAGGTGATCGGGTCGTTGGCCGGAACGGCCGCGGCAACGGTGGCGGTGTTGGTGATAGCCGCAGTTGCGCCCGGTGCGACCGCGGCCGTGACCGTGTACGTCGCAACTCCCGAAAGCGGAAGCGAGTACGTGGTGTTGATCGCACCGGTTCCAGTCGCCGCACCACAGGAGCCACCCGCAGTTGTCGAACAGGTCCACGAGAATGACGTGAGACCGGCCGGAATCGGGTCAACCAGCGTGGCGTTGATGGCGCTCGATGGACCGTTGTTCGTAACGTCGATGGTGTACGTAGCGTTCGCTCCCGCTACGAGGGCCGCGGCGCGGTTCTTCACAACTGCGAGGTCCGTACGTACGCTTACCGGATCGGTAACCGTGCTGGAGTTGTTGAGCGGTGTGGTATCGGTGGTGCCGACCGGCGGAGCAATGGTGGCGGTGTTGGCGACATTTCCCGTCACGTACGTCGGGTCGACAGTGCCAGTGATTGTGTAGGTAGCGGTCCCACCGACGAGAAGGTTGGCGGTTGTGCTGAGGCTGCCGCTACCGGCCGACGATGCACAACCGGATCCACCCGACGACACACACGTCCACGTCGGCGAAAGAATGTGGGCCGGAATGGTATCAGTGATAAGTGCGCCTATGACATTCGACGGACCGGCGTTTGAAGCAACAACCTGATACGTTACCGGAAGCCCAGCCACCGGTGCCGCGCTCGTGCGAGTCTTTGCGATACCGATGTCGGAACGTGGGGTCACGTTGTCGGTATCGGTTGCTTGGTTGTTCGTGGTGACCGGGTCTGTGGTGCCCGCACCGGCCGCAACGTTGACGATGTTGATGAGCGTGTTCGTTCCCGCCGGAGTATTCGGGTTGAGCGTGCCGCTAACGGTGTAGGTTGCCGTGCCGCCCACCGCAATGCCTGCGGTAGTGGAAATGGTGTTGCCGCTGCCACTAGCCGCGGCACACGTCGAACCCACGGTTGCTGCACAGGTCCACGTAACGCCGGTGAGGGCGGCGGGAACCGTGTCGGTGATTGCGGTTGCGGTGGAGAACGACGGGCCCGCGTTGCTCGCCACAATCGTATACGTAACGGTGGTACCGGGAACCGCATCGGTGATGCCGTCGTTCTTCGTGACGCTGAGATCGGCGCGAGGCGTGACGTTATCGGTGTCGGTCGCAGAGTTATTCGCAGTGACTCCGGTGTCGGTGAAACCGGCCGGAACACCCACAGTTGCAGTGTTTACAAGGGTTCCGGTACCTGCTGGCGTGGTGGCCGCAAGCAGCGCGGTAACGGTGTACGTCGCGACGCCACCGGTCGGCAGCGTTGCGGTGGTGGCCAGGTTTCCGGTACCGGAGGCCGCACCACAGGAGGCGCCAAGAGTCGCCACACAGGTCCACGTCGCACCACTAAGCGCGCTTGGCAATGTATCGGTGATGGTTGCACCGGTCGCCGTTGACGGACCCGAGTTCGTGGCCACAATTGTGTACACGACGTTCGTGCCAGGAACCGCGTTGGTGAGGCCGTCGGTCTTCGTGATGCTGAGATCACCCCTCGGCGTCACATCGTCGGTGTCTGTAGCTTCGTTGTTCGAGTTGTCTGTTTCGGTGGTTCCCGGCGGCGGCGTCGCAAGAATCTTATTGATCAACGTCGCGGTTCCGGCCGGCGTCGTTGGGTCGAGCGTGCCGGTAACCGTGTAGGTAACGATGCCGCCCGTAGGGATGGTGGCGTTCGTGGCGATGATGTTTCCGCTGCCACTCGGGGCGGCACACGTTGCTCCACCGGTGGCGGTACAGGTCCACGTCACACCGGTGAGCGATGCCGGAACCGTGTCGGTGATTGCTGCGTTCGTTGCCTGCGACGGACCGGAGTTTGTCACCGTCATCGCGTAATTGACCAGCGTGCCCGGCGTTGCCTGAGTGATGCCGTCCGTCTTGGTTGAGATGAGATCGACGCGTGGCGTGACATTGTCGGTGTCGACACCCGTGTTGTTGCCCGGTGCCGGGTCAGTGAAGCCGGCCGGTGCCGCGATGTTTGCCGTGTTCGTCAGCGAGTTGACGCCCGCGGGAGTCGACGGCAACACCGTCGCGGTAACGGTGTAGGTCGCGGTGCCTGCGGTGCGGAGCGTCGCCGTGGTGGCAAGGTTGCCTGAACCACTCGGCGCCCCACAACTCGAACCCGCACTGGCCACACATGTCCACGTCGCACCGGTCAGCGCAGCAGGCAGCGTGTCAGTAATAGGCGCGCTTACAACAGTCGAAGGACCCGAGTTGGTCGCAACAATGGTGTACGTGATGCTGGTGCCGGGAACGGCGTCCGTGATGCCGTCGGTCTTGGTGATCGTGAGGTCGCCGGTCGGGGTCAGCGTGTCGACGTCTTGGGCCGAGTTGTTAATCACTGTGCCGTCGAACCCAACCGCGCCGGTTACCGTCGCAGTGTTGGTGAGCGTTCCGGTGGCATCTGGATCAACCGTGCCGTTCACCGTGTAGGTCGCAGTACCGGTAGGGGTGAGCGTGACCGTTGAGGCAATGTTTCCGCTACCGCTGGCGAGCGCGCAACTCGAACCTGCGGAAGCAACACAGGTCCACGTCGGACTAAGAATGGTCGCCGGAATCGTGTCGTTCACTGCAGCCGCTACCGCGGTGGATGGACCGTTGTTGGTGACAACAATCGTGTAGGTAATAGGTGTACCGGGGATCTTTGTGAGCACACCGTCGGTCTTCGAGATGGCCAAATCACCACTCGCCGTGAGCGTGTCCGTGTCACCAGCGATGTTGTTTCCGGTGTTCGTTTCCGTCACACCCGCCGGAACCGCAATAGTCGCACTATTTACGAGGCTCCCAGTTGCCCCAGGAGCGATCGCGGCGATCAGGGTGTAGGTGACGGTGCCGCCCGCGAGAAGATTTACCGACTGATTTATGCTGCCTGAACCACTCACGACACCACACGACGATCCCGCACTGGCGACACACGTCCACGTTGCCGAGGTAATTTGCGCGGGAAGGTTGTCGACAATCGTTGCGCCGGTAACCGGGTTCGGTCCCCCGTTGGTGCCAACAATTGTGTAGGTAACCGATGTTCCCGGCGTGGCGTTTAGGACCCCGTCAGATTTGGTGATCGAAAGATCAGCTGTTGAACCCACGGTCACGTCTGCAAACGCCGAATTGTTGGCCGGCGTTGGATCGGTGGTACCACTAGGTGCACTTACTGAAGCCGTATTCGTAATTGTGCCGGCCAAAGTGCCGGCGGCAATCGTTCCATTGACCGTATACGTAACGCTGGTACCGGTCGCGAGGTTCGCGGTCGTCGCAATTGCGTTGCCCGAGCCACTTGCAGTGGCGCATGCCGCACCAACACCACTCGCGGCGCAGGTCCAGGCAACTCCATTAATTGTTGTCGGGACATTGTCCACAACTGACGCGCCCGTCACCGTTGACGGACCGTTGTTTGTGACAACGATGGTGTAGGCGACTGCGGTACCCGGAATGCCCGAAGTTGGCACCACCGTTTTCGTGATCGCCAGGTCAGCGCGAGGGGTGACGTCGTCGGTGTCTGTGGCCGAGTTGTTGAGCGGCGTGAGCTCGACCGTATTCGTAGGTGCACCTACGACTGCAGTGTTTACCAACGTTCCGATGCCAGCCGGCGTGGTTGCCGCAACGGTGCCCGTGACCGTGTAGGTAACCGGCGCGCCGGTCACGATCGTTGCCGACGTTGCGATTGTGTTGCCCGAGCCACTTGGGGCGCCACAGCTCGAACCGGCGGCGGCCGAACAGGTCCAGGTGACACCGGTGATTGCTGCGGGAACCGTGTCGGTGATTGTGGCGTTTGTGGCCGTCGACGGGCCGGCGTTCGAGGCAACGATCGTGTAGGTGATTGGCGTGCCCGGAACTGCTGCGGTGATGCCGTCGGTCTTCGTGATGCTGAGATCAACGGTCGGCGTGACGTTGTCGGTATCGGTTGCCGAGTTGTTCGTCGTGATTGCTTCGGTAACGCCTACCGGAGCTGTTGCCGTTGCGGTGTTGGCCAGGGTGTTGGTTCCAAACGGCGTTGCCGCAAGCAGCGTGCCCGTTACGGTGTAGGTCACCGAAGCGCCAGCAGCAATCGTGGCCGTTGTCGAGATCGTATTGCCCGTACCCGACGGTGCACCACATGCTGCCGTCGCACCGCTCGGGGCACACGTCCACGTGACACCGGTGATGCTCGCGGGAACCGTGTCATTGATCGACGCTGCGGTGACGGTCGATGGACCGAGGTTGCTGGCCACAATCGTGTACGTAACGACGGTGCCCGGGACGGCATTGGTCAAACCGTCGTTCTTCGTGATCACCAAATCAGCGGTGGCCTTCACGTTGTCGGTGTCGGTGGCCGCGTTGTTGGTGGCATTGGTTTCGGTCGTGCCACTCGGCGCTGCGGCGGTCGCCGTGTTTACCAGCGTCGAAAGGCCCGACGGCGTCGTCGGGTTCAGCGTGCCGCTCACGGTGTACGTAACGCTCGTGCCGGTGGGCATCGTTGCCGTCGTGGCGATGGCGTTGCCGCTACCGCTCGCCGCGCCACACGTTGCGCCCGCACCAGTCGCTGCGCACGTCCACGTCACGCCAGTGATCGCCGCGGGCACGGTATCGGTGATGGTGGCATTCGTGGCGGTACTCGGTCCGGCGTTGGCGACCGTGACCGTATAGGTCAATACAGTTCCGGGAACGGCGTCGGTGAGGCCATCAGTCTTCGTCGTGCTGAGATCGACGCGTGGCGTCACGTTGTCGATGTCTTGAGCCGTGTTGTTCGCCGCATTTATTTCGGTCACGCCAACGGGCAACGTCGCAGTTACAGAGTTCACGAGTGTGCCAGTGCCCGCAGGTGTTCCGGGGGCCAGCGTGCCGGTGATCGTGTACGTCGCTACCCCACTGCGAATCAGCGTGGCCGACGTGGCAATGGCGTTGCCGCTACCGCTCGCCGCGGTACATGCCGAACCTGCCGTTGCAGTGCAGGTCCACGTCACACCGGTAATCGCGGCCGGCACCGTATCGGCGATGGCAACAAGGCCTGCGTTCGACGGGCCATTGTTCGTCGCGGTCACCGTGTAGGTCACGCTGGTGCCGGGCACGGCGTTGGTGATGCCGTCGGTCTTGGTAACCGCAATGTCCGAGCTGCGCGTCACGTTGTCAGTATCCGTCGCCGTGTTGTTCGTGAGATTGGTATCGGTCACCCCAGCAGCAACGGTGGCGAGCGCAGTATTGGCGAGGGTACCCGTGCCGGCCGGTGCCGCAGGATCAATCGTGCCATTGATCGTGTAGGTAGCGGTGTCGCCGACACCGAGGTTAACCGTGCTGGCAATGTTGCCCGAGCCCGACGCCGCGCCACAGGCTGCGGCCACTGACTGGCCGGCCACCGAGCAAGTCCACGTCGGAGTGAGGAGCATTGTCGGAATCGTGTCGGTGATTGCGGTATTCGTGACGGCCTGCGGGCCGTTGTTTTTGACGGTGACGGTGTAGCTATGGGCCGAGCCGGCGATGACCGAGCCGACACCGTCGGTCTTCGTCACGACCAGATCGGTCTGCAACGCCAATGGGGTTGTGGCTGGACTCGAGACGGGCGCAAGCACCTGGGTCGGAATCGTGGCGCCGCGATAAGTGACGTTCGCGGTGTTGACGATCGCCGTGCCGCCGGGAGTGGCGGAGTTGACCGTCGCCCGGAGTTTTATCGACGTACTCGCGGTTGGCGCGAGCGAGCCACCTGCGGTACTCGTTGCTCCGGTGCCGAGATAGAACGTCGCCGTTGAGCCGGTGAAGTTTGCGACGTCCGCGTCGGCCGAAGAATCGGTCTTTGCTCCAGCATTCGCGCCGGTCGCTATCTGCAGCGACCCCGGAACATACGTCGTGTTGGCCGGCATCGGGTCAGTGAGAACCAGATTGATTGCAGGATCGTTGCCGTTATTGGTCAACGCAACGGTGTATTCAATAACATCACCCGGATCGAGGTTTCCCCCGTTGACATCGAATCCCGTCTTGGTGGCGACGATTTCTGGAGTTGGAAGCTCGGTGGAGAGAAACACCGCGTCGGCGTAATACGTGTCGCCGGTGGTGTTGAGCCGGATGCAGCCATTTGTCGACCCATTGGTCAGGTAGTTGTCGGCCTGGATGATGTCCGCGTCGTATCCCCACGTGATCGCCGGCGCCGGATTCCGAGTCGTAACGTCGGCTCCGAGGGTCGAAATCGACGAGTTGAAAACGTTGGTGGTTGGATTCGCGGCATCGGTGAGTGCGGGTGGAGCAGTTGTCGCTGACGAGCAGCTCCCCGCGCCACCGGGCACCAGCGTGACATAGTCATTCAAGATCCCGGGATCGCCGTCTTGAACAACGAGACCAATCTTGGTCCGAACCGGACCAACGGCTGGCGTTACGAACGGGCCGATGAGAACATCAGCGCTCGACGCCGTAGTGGCGCCGAATACGCGCTCGAATCCATTGAACACATTCAGGTGCCGAAGTTGCTCGGCAGGATTCGAGTACGCGAGAACGAGCGACCAACCCGCCCAGTCGCCAAGGCCCGATGATCCGGTTCCCGCCTGGATGTTCGAACCCCAATACGTTCCCGCACCGGCGTTTGGCAAACCGACCAGAAGCGCGGTGACATCGCGATAGGAGTGGTACACCGGAAATGCCGCGCTTGAGTTGGTGTCCACGTCGGTCTGGGTAGCGGTGAGCTGTTGGTAGCCCGCCGAGCCGGGAAGACGAAACATGATCTTGTTGGTGTCGGCAACGGCCGGGGCGTTGGCGCCACCGGTTCCGGCCAGGGTGTTGCCGCCCCAGAACAACCCGGCGTAAAGAAGCGTCGAACCGGCCGGAACAACAATGTCTGCGCTCGAGGAGTTGAACGTGGCAATTGTTCCGCCAGCAAGAAGTGGGCTGGCTGCCGCACCGTCGGCATCGACCATCACCATGGCGGCGCTGTTGGCTGTCGTACAGCCCGTCGGGCAGGTCATGTTCGCGTTCGCTGCCATGGTGATGTCACCTTCGATGTTGGCGGAGAACACCGAGGAGAACGCCGTGACCGCGCTGGCCCGGGGGGCCGCCACCGTTTGGAACACCAGAACCGTGAACAGGGTGCACAGGATCGCCAAAAACGATGTCAAACGACGAGTCGGGGTGACTCGATGGCGAGAAGCGCGCGTGAAAATCCAAAACATGGCACCCAGTGATTCGACGGACCATTGGTGACACTTGAGTCAATAGAGGGCTAAATGTGCGAAAGACCTATTGATTTGAGTCCCCCGGAAGAAGATAGGGAGAAAGCGGTTTCTCAATCCGTTTTACAGGACACGATCGCCCCTTTTAGGGTATTTCGTTGGTTGTCACCATTCGGCCCTATTTTGCGTTCTGTCGACTTCGGAATGCACTCGGCCCCCCACCCCACCTTCGTCTTGCCGCAGGCGATCTGGGGGCTGCAGAACTTAGCTCCCGAGCTTCTAAATTTCTGTTTACTGAATCACGGTTCATACGTGACGTACTCAAAAGGGGTGAAAGCCGCTAGAGCCCTGCAAACATTGCAAGATTGATAGACTCGTAGGTCCCGTCGAGACTGAATATAAATTCAATCCCGATTCGACGGCCCACGTCGCCCTTTAGACGGGGATAGAAGCAAAAAGGAAAGCAGGCAGGTTGGTAAGATTGCAAGACCGCAAGATACAAGGATCGGCAGATCACCTGCGAGCGAGAGGCTGCTTCGCCGCGATCCAACCCACTTTCGCCGCCGAAATCTTGCCAGAAATCACTTATCGAAAGGTGGATTTCCCGGCGTTTTCGTCTACCGTAAACCCCACCAAATATGACCGATTCCACCGTCCTAAAAACCCAAGTTGTGATCGTCGGCGGTGGCCCCGCCGGCCTCCTGCTCTCGCAAATTCTTGACCTTCACGGCATCGACTCGGTCGTGGTCGAACAGCGCTCCAAGGACTACGTGATGGCCCGAATCCGAGCTGGCGTCGTCGAACACGGGAGCGCCCAAATCCTGCGCGATGCCGAGGTCGGGGCCCGCATGGACGCCGAAGGATACGTCCACGAGGGCACGGTATTTGCCGTCAATCGTGAACCCGTACGCATTGACTTCAAAGAGCTGACCGACGGCAAGTCCGTCATGGTTTATGGCCAAACTGAAATCACCAAGGACCTCTACGACGCCCGTGAACGCCGGGGCGGCATCGTTCTCGACGAGGCCGAGGGCGTGGAATTACACGGAATATCGACGGATTCGCCGTTTGTCACGTTCATTCGCCATGGACAGCCCCACACCGTCTCCGGACGATTCATTGCAGGGTGCGATGGATACCACGGAGCGTCACGCCAGAGCGTCAGAAGTGACGCTCTGCGCACGTTTGAGCTCATTTACCCGTTTGGGTGGCTCGGGATCCTCTCCGAGACGCCCCCATGCCACGAGGAACTGATCTACGCAAGCCATCCTGACGGATTCGCGCTCTGTTCCATGCGCAACCCGATGCTGAGCCGATACTACGTCCAGTGTACGACCGACGAGCGGGTCGAGGATTGGTCCGACGACCGATTCTGGGACACGTTGCGCCAACGCCTCCCCCACGACGTCTCCGAGGCCCTGGTGACCGGTCCGGCGATCGAGAAATCGATCACTCCGCTCCGCAGCTTCGTGGCCGAGCCGATGCGCTTCGACAATCTGTTCCTCGCCGGCGACGCCGCTCACATCGTCCCACCCACGGGAGCCAAAGGTCTCAATCTTGCAATCTCGGACGTTACCTACCTGTCGCGAGCCTTCAACGAGTACTTCAACGCCGGTTCGACAAACGGTATCGACCACTACTCCGATCGAGCTTTGGCACGGGTCTGGAAGGCCGTCCGGTTCAGCTGGTCCATGACCACGCTGCTCCATCGCTTTCCCGACGACCCGGATATCCGACCCAAACTGCAAGTTGCGGAACTGGAGTATCTCAAAACCTCCCGCGCCGCCCAGCAATCGCTCGCAGAAAACTATGTGGGCCTACCAATCTGAGGCGAAACGTCCCGATTTCGGCAATTTTCACGGGAGTTTGTGAACCACGGCGACCAAATGGGGGTCCGATCGATCTCCGAGGCACTGAGCGGCCAATCATGAAAGCGCGCCTTTCTGACGTCACAAAACTGGGCATTTAACCCAATGAATACCCTGCGCACCCGCTAACTCCACCTCGATGACCTTCCGGCGCAACAGCAAGACTTCGCGACGCCCGCGCCGGGCACCAGAACTAGCTCGGAGCGGGCTTGTTTCACGCGACGATGGGACACTTTGGTTCGGTGGGCGGGCCAAAGTGTCCCATCGTCGCGTTTTCGCGCTCGGCAAACTCGTCTCATTTCCGTGGCAAGAAACCCCGTGGGCTTTCACGTTGCCCATCGACCACGTTCCATGAACTAATTACTCCTTTTAGGTATGCAGATCTCGCCCGAACGGGAGGATTTCTAGGCAGGGGGACCTTCCGTCGAGGGGTTTGGTTTTCCGGAGGAGAACGCTGAATGTGCGAGCTTCAACCGGACCTCAAACTACTTTCAGCGACATCTGTACCGTGGCCACCAGCGAACCGATTCACTCCTGTTAGGTATGAACCCCTCAGGTTGCGACACCTAGGAATGTTCCGAGTGGTGACATCTGCTTCGTCGAAATCCGCGCTTTTTTGCACGACGGCACCTTGGACAAATCCTGAAATCGGCATTACTTTTAGCGATAATATGCGGACATCGATTCGAACAAACGTTCCTAACGAGCACGGGGCGAAATTGCGACTATTTCGAGACCTTGTCTCATGTTCACATCTTTTAGACACTTCGTTCCAACGGAACAGTCCGGAGGTTTAGAGATCGCTCCGCTCCTAGATTCATAACTAACCGCGATATTCGACCAGATCGAACAGCGCGAAGCTTTCATCTGTACACTTATTTCATTCAGAAGTTCAGAGTATCGCTGTTAGACTTATTTGATGTGAATAACTGCTATCAGCAATAGTTGCTAATATCTAACAGAGTGACTCGCTCAAACGGCCGCGAAGAAGTTCAACCGATTCTGGTCCTCCATTCCTCGACCTCGACCACGAACGTTGGAAGCGGGTATCGTCAACCGAACGCTCCTACCATTATTTTCTAGTTAGACTTTTGCGAACGGTTAACTCGGTATGATGGCATCTCTGAACAGGAACTATAGGAGACGCGGGATTCCACGGGACCAGAATCGAAGACCGGAACCCATACTCGCCACCGAGTGAACACGAAGGTTCGACCCTTGACGGGACGCGCCAAACTGACGGCACCTCTCAAGTAGCGACACATCCCATCGGAGAGCGAGCCCGGGAACAACTCCTCATCCAATGGTTCTCTATTAGATCTACAATCTGAAAGTTCTGACCTAAAAGATATGTTTGAGGGCTTATATCGCACTTAGATAGAAGATCGAAATGGAGTTTTACGTAGGCTGCCCACAAATTGGGTTCACCAGAAACAACTGGAGGCCCCGAGGATTCGGGTTACCGGTGGAACGGAAAAATTCGTTCGATCGTGAACTTTCCTGCTCGAAGCGACCGGCGGGATGTCGGTGTCATTGGGAAAAGCCTCAAGTCACGGAAAGTAGTTGACGATGCATTAATGACCGCAAAGTGCGGTTGTGTGTTCGGAGGATCTCTTTCCGTGTCAAAACGTCAACGCTTCAAGTTCTCCGCCGTAATTTCGGGCGCCGTAATCGCTGCTGTTCTTAGCTCGGCGTCCGCGTCGGCCGCCGACACGGCGACACTCGCGACGAACCCCTCCTCCACCGCGGCGCCTGCGCCATCGCCTGGCACGCCAGCGCCCCGTTCGGCTGAACGCGCGAAGGTTGAAGCAAAGATTCGCGCCGAGCGCGACACCATGAGGGCCAAGATCGAAGCCGAGCGCGAGGCGGCAAAGGCCAAAGCCAAAGCCGATATGGATGCCGCAAAGGACCAAGGCAAGGCGGAGGTCGAAGCTGCAACAGCAAAGGCGAAATCGGATCAGGTAACTCCCACCACCGTTGTCGGCGAATCCACCATCCCGGGCGCTACGAACACGACCCCTTCATCGAGCACGATTCCAGACTCGACAACTTCGACGGGCATTGCGGGCGTCCAGGCGGCAAAGGCCTCGGCCAAGGCCGAAATTGAAGCGGCACGGGATAAGGCCAAAGCTGAACGCCAGGCGGCGCGAGCCAAAGCTGAAGCAGAACGTGCAGCTTTTCGAGCGAAGGCCAAAGCCGATCGCGAAGCGGCAAAAGCAAAAGCAAAGGCCGAGCGTGACGCAGCGAAGGCGAAGCGAAAGGGCACCTCGGCTTCTTCGACGACCGTTCCCGTTCCGGCCTCAACAACCATTGCTCCGGTGACGGTTCCTGGATCCTCCACAACGGCCCCGCCGGCGACTACCCCTGCCGAACCAACAACAACGACGAACGCCCCGGCAAACTCGTAACACCGAAAGCGCCTCAATCTCCGCGCTCTACGTCTCCGTACTCACGGGGACGTAGAGCTTTTTTCATTCCCGTGCTCGGAGGTCGTCAAAATCGGCGGCGGTCGTCAGACCGAGCGCAACGCGTTGGCCAGAGGCTCCAGTAACCGCACCTCGTACGGGCCCCGCATCGAATAAATCACCAGGTCAACACCGGCGGCGCCAAATTCGGCACCGCGGGCAGCCAACGCCACCGGGTCGGCGTCGGGTTGCCACATCAAGTGAATCGACCGACGAATGGACGACGGGTCTCGCCCAATTTCGGCGCACCGCGTATGGAGGGTGTCGCAAAGAGATTCCCAATGCGCCGTGTCTTCGGGCGCAGTCATATCCCAATGATCGGCCCACTTCGCAACGGATCGCAACGTTCGGTTCGGGCCTTTGCCGCCAATCACGATCGGAATCTTCGTCCGTGGCTTGGGATTGCAGCGGGCGTCGGTTAGGTCGTAAAACCGACCGTGAAAGTTCGTAAGTTCATTGCCGAGTAATGACGCAATGACTTCAAGCCCTTCATCGAACCGATCAAACCGCTCGGTGAGCGATCCGAGCGGCATGCCATACGCGTTGCTTTCCGGCTCGAACCATCCAGCACCAAGTCCCAACGCAAAGCGACCGTTGGAAAGATGGTTCATCGTCACGGCAGCGTTGGCCGTGACCGCAGGGTGGCGGTAGTGCATGCCGTTCACCATGCAGCCAAACTTCAATCGCTTGGTTTCGCGGGCGAGGGCGGCAAGCAATGTCCAACTCTCCAGGTGCGTGCCATCGAGCGGTGGGGACAGTGGATAAAAGTGATCCATAGTCCAGGCTGACTCGAATACGTCGATATCGTCAGCGGCTTTCCAAACGGCGAGAAAGTCTTCCCATTCCCCGTGTTGGGGTGGAGTCTTTATTGCGTAGGCGACCATAAAGCTCCTTAAGGTTACTTGCTACGGCGAAGGGTTCGATCGAACAATGCGTTCACCCGTTCCCAATGGCGTTCAGCCGCGTCACGGTCGTACACTGCGCCGCGCCGCTGGAAGGCAAACCCATGATGAGTTCCGGGGTACCACTCGACTCGTGCGTTCGCTCCGCTCGATACTAAGTGCGCTTCGAGTTGATCAATCATTTCCTTCGGCGCATACGTATCGTGCTCCGCGCAGGCGAAATACAGTTCCCCTTTCACGGCGCTCGCAAGGTGTGCTGGCGATCCCTCACCGAACAACCTCACGCCGTAGATCGACGCTGCAGCTTTCATACGATCGGGAAACATCCCAGCCATTGCGAAAACAAACGGGCCACTCATGCAGTAACCGAGGCAACCAACACTGCTGCCATCAGCATTCGAGTCTGAATCTATGTGTGCAAACAGAGTTTGCGTGTCACGGGCAATGAGATCGTCGTTCAAGGTGGCCATGAGCTCAAACATGCGCTCGCGTGCACCAGGTGCCCCAAGGTCGAAGTTCTCTTCGGTCGTGGTGCGGTAGTAGAGGTTTGGCAACACGACGTAGTACCCAGCAGTGCCCAATCGACGAGCCATGTCATGAAGCTCCTCACGCATTCCCGGCGCGTCCATATAGAAGAAAACGACGGGAAACGGACCACCTTCCTCGGGGTGGGTGATGAACGTTGGCATCACACCGTCTCGAGTTATTAGGTCAACCTGTGAGTCGCGCATTTGCCGACCGTAGCCGACCCAAGCCGATCCTCCCAACCCCGCACCAGTAGTCGTTTTTGGGAACTGGTTCACTGGTTCTCGGATGCCCGTAGAATCGTTGGGTGAACACCAACTTTGCCGATCCGACTGACACCTTTTTTGAGGAGCTCCGGAGCAGTTTGGCGACCGATTCCGTGAGCAAGGTAGTTCTCGCGAAGTACAGCGGCACGGAGCAGGGACTGGTTCGAGTAACCGTGCGCCCCCTTGTGCTGAAGGAAGTGCCATCGCTGTCGTTTGTGTGGAGTTATCGAACGAAAGACATCACGAAAAACTCGGAGCAGGAGCGCGGTGTCGATGAACTACGCGCGCTTATCGGAACCGGATTTTCCAGGATTCACCTGCTCACCTCCACCGAAGATCTCGAGCTTGCGTCAACGAAAAAGGGGGCGTGGACACTTCGCCGTAGTCCCGTGAAGCGCGAGGTCGACGCCAACCCGAGCCACGATCGAACGAAGTCGCGGTATCTCACCCTTGATCAGCCGTTCCTCACCACGCTGGGAATCACGGACAAACAGCACCGACTCATCCCAAACATGTCACGCAAGTGGAAGCAGATTAATAAGTTCGCTGAGGTTTTGGATCAAGCAATCCAGCATTCACACCTCAGCGATCGTGCTGCCGTTTCGGCCGTGGACTTCGGTTCTGGGAAGGGCTATCTCACGTTTGCGCTTCACGCGCTCCTCACGGGAACCCTGCAAAAGAAGGCGGACGTGATTGGTGTCGAACTCCGCCCGGAGCTCGTCACACTCACCGAAGACGCGGCCCGCGCAGCAGCACTGGATGGTCTTTCGTTTGTCTGCGGCGACGTCAGTTCATTTGCCCCGGTAAAAACGGACATCATGGTTGCGCTGCACGCCTGCGATACCGCCACCGATCACGCGATTCACTACGGCATTAGCGCCGGGGCGAACATCATCGTTTGTTCCCCGTGTTGTCACAAAGAGCTCCGCCCACAACTGTCTGCCCCGGGAGCGCTGCCCGAAGTGCTACAACCGCTTTTGGCGCATGGCGTGCACCAAGGTGTTCAGGCCGAAATGCTGACCGACGGCATCCGGGCGCTACTCCTTGAGGCCCACGGTTACGAAACGAAGGTGTTTGAGTTCATCTCGCCCGAAGAGACGAGCAAGAACAAGATGATTCTCGGCATCAAACGACCCGGGACCCTTACGGCCGAACGCGAAGCCGAACTCCTGCAGCAGGTAACCGCACTAAAGGATTACTTTGGAATTCGTATGCACACGTTGGAGTCGCTTCTCAGCGAGTAATCCGGCCAGGGATGTCGGCAAGGGTCTGACACCCGAGGTTGTGCATCGTTTCGATCAGCCCGTTGTGAAGCAACGTAGTGACGTGATCGGCGCCTCGGTCACCAAGGGCCGACAACCCAAACATGTAGGCGCGTCCACACAACACAAAATCGGCCCCGAGTCCGATCGCACGAGCGATGTCTAGGCCGCTGCGCACTCCCCCGTCAAACAACACTTTGACCCGTCCGTCAATGCGCTCAACCATCGCGGGTAGCGCAGCAATGGAACCTTGGGCCCCATCGAGCTGACGGCCCCCGTGATTCGAAACCGAGATACCGTCGACACCAACCTCGATCGCTCGCGAAGCATCGTCGGGGTCGAGCAGGCCTTTCACCACAAGCTTGCCCTTCCATTGCTCGCGCACCTGGGCAAGATAGTCCCACGAGAGTGTTCCCCCAAGCGCGCTCCCCACAACACCGGCGGTATTGGCCATCGTGGCTCGTGTTGAATACGCATCGAGAGTCTTAAATCGGGGCGCACCATTGCGAAGGATCGCTAGTGACCACATCGGGCGGATCGCCGAGCGGAACACCATAAGTGGACCTATCTTTGGCGGCACGGTGAGCTGCGCACGCTTCTGTCGTTCGCGGGCACTGGCCGCCGGAATGTCAGCGGTGACGACGAGCACTTTATATCCGCAATCGGCGACTCGATCCAGAAGGTCATCGCGAATGGAGAAATCGCGCGGTGGGTAGAGCTGAAACCAGCCCATCCCCTGCGTGAGGGGGCCGTGCACTTCGGGCTTTTCGGTACCTACGGTGCTCAGCACGTGGGGCACTCGACGCTTCGCCGCCATGGTCGCCAACGCCTTATCCGCGCCCGGCCAGATGCCTCCGGTCAATCCCACCGGCGCCACGCCAAATGGGGCGGAGTAGGTCGTGCCGAACAGCTCGGTTTCAATTTGCGGATCGAGCACACCCTGCATGAACTTCGGGGTGAACGTGATTGCTCGCATCGACTCCAGATTTCGATCGCGTGACTCGTCGAGACCCGTCCCCGAGTCCAGGTACTCCCACGAGTACTTGGGAATCCGGTACCTGGCGCGCTTCTGCAGGTAGTGGACGCTCGGGAACCTGTTCAGCAGTTCCGCGTCGGTCTTATGGAGCAAGGACATGGCTCGACTGTACAACTTGGAAACCGTGTCTCTCTAGCGGTTCCACCGACGGTCTGGCCCCGGCACGAACCGCGGAACGAATCTTGGCGTGACGGCGCAATACTCTGCGTACTCCGGATAGGTCTCTCTCAGTCGTTTTTCCTCCCAACGAGCTTTCAGTGCAAAGAACACAATCACCACAAGTCCAAGCGCTACTTTCACGAAACTGCGAGAGCCAATAACTGTCCCCACCACCGCCAACAGCACACCCGAGTACATGGGGTGACTTACGAACCGGTACAGCCCGTTCGTGCGCAGACTCATCTCGTGCTTTGGCATCGGAGTCGGAGTTAGTGCAGTGCCTAGGTTGACCGCGGCCAGACCGACAATAGTAAGTCCACTGAGCACCGCAACTCTAGCGATCAGCGTAATCACCGAATGATTTGACCAGTCGTTGCGTCCCCTCATGAGGAGGAGAGGAACGAGCAGCACCAGCTGAATGACAACAAACAGCCAACCAGTTCGCTTTGCCGAAGCGGATGTTCCGGTCAACGATCTCTCATGACGTTGCGGCTATGCGAAACGTGCATGTGATCGCACCCATTGGGCCATAGTCAGCGTGAAACACGTCGCCGGCCTTTGCCCACACCGGCCGGGTAAAGGACCCAGCAAGAATGACCTGGCCCGCTTCCAAAACGTCGCCGAATCCATGAAGTTGGTTCGCTAGCCAGGCCACCCCATTCGCGGGGTGATTTAACACCGCAGCAGCAACGCCGGATTCTTCGATGACACCGTTGCGATACAAGAGTGCCGACACCCACCGAAGATCAATATCATGCGGACGTACAATACGACCTCCGGTTACGATTCCGGCATCAGCCGCATTGTCAGAAATCGTGTCAACTATTGTTCGCTGGTGTCCGGTTGTCGGGTCCGACATTTGCACTCGGGCGTCAAGAATTTCGAGCGCCGGCGTGACGAATTCGGTGGCTCGAAGAACATCGAAGATCGTGCAGTTCGGGCCATGAAGTGGAGCTCCGAGCACGAAGGCCAACTCCACTTCAATACGTACACCTACGGTTGAAAAATTGCCGAGCGGGATGGTGGACCCGTCCGCGAAGAACATATCGTCGAGCAACAGCCCACTATCGGGGGTATCGATCTTTAGGGCCTCCTGCATCGTGCGTGAAGTGAGGCCGATTTTGCGACCGAGGAGCTTTCGGCCCTCAGCGTAACGAATATCGGCCCACGCTCGCTGAATCGCGTAGGCATCGTCGATCGTCATGTTTGGGTACTGGAGCGACAGCTGGCCCATTTGCGTACGGTTTTTTGCTGCCTCGCGTAAACGCTGCGCTGCGTCGTGCACTTGTTCGTTGGTCAACGTGGTTCCCGGGGTGGTCCCGGTAGGCATTTGCTCTCCTCGATTTATCGTCCATTCTTAGCGTATGTGTCAGCGCATGTCTTCGCGCATCCATACAAGGAGCGGATGTGCGCCGAAGCCAACGTTCGGCATATGCTCGTCACAATTTCAACCAAAGGGGATCCTCATGCCTGCTTCGTCTGCACCCATCCTTCCCGGACGCCTTGGTACGCCCGGCATGTCGATCCAAAACGATCCACGATCCGATCCGCGAATGGTTGCGGCCATGGCCCCGTTTGGTCTCGACGTTGCCCCCGAGCCGCTGCCCCTGGATCACACTGCTCCGCCGGAAGCACTCCTCGCCTACTGCGATGCGGCCGAAGTCGGTTTTGGCGGTTTGGGCGAAACAATGATCGGAGCCCTTCCGCCGGTCAGCGGTGTGACGTCAACCGTTGAGGTGATCCGCGGCGCCGACAACAACGACATCACCCTCTTCATTCACCGACCGGCCAACTCGACCGGCCCACTTCCGGGTGTCATGCATCTACATGGCGGCGGCATGGTTATTCTCGAAGCGGCGAGTGCGGGTTACGGGCGCTGGCGCGATGAACTCGCGGCGACCGGGATGGTCGTGGTGGGTGTCGAATTTCGAAACGGTGGCGGCAAGTTGGGGCCGAACCCGTTCCCGGCTGGCTTGAACGATTGCACCTCTGCGCTTCAGTGGATTTCGGAGAACAAAGCGCGCTTAGGTATTTCCAAACTCGTCGTTTCCGGTGAATCGGGTGGTGGAAATCTGACGATCGCCACGACGCTGAAAGCAAAAGCCGACGGTCGCATCAGTCAGATCGACGGTGTCTATGCTCAGTGCCCATACATTTCCGGTTTGTATGCCGATAAGGATCCAGCTCTAACGTCGCTGTACGAAAACGACGAGTACTTCCTGACGTCGCCACAGATGGCCATCATGACGAAGGTCTACGATCCGAGCGGAGAGAACGCCAAGAATCCGCTTGCTTGGCCGTATCACGCAAGTGTCTCGGATCTCCAGGGTTTACCACCGCACGTCATCTCGGTGAACCAACTCGATCCATTGCGCGACGAGGGCCTGGCCTATTTTCGCAAGCTGCTCGACGCTGGCGTGCGCGCCACCAGCCGGACGGTCAATGGAACCTGCCACGCCGGTGACTGCATCTTCCGCGAGGCTCTCCCTGACGTGTACCTCGGCACCATCCGTGACATCAAGGGTTTCGCCGACTCGTTGTAGACAACGCGAAACAGACAAGTCGCGGGCACGCGACCTACCATTGGCGACATGTCTCAGCCCCTCGACGCTCTCTTCGCCTACGTCACCGAGTTTGGTGACGTCACGGAGGTTCCGGCGGACCGAGTGATCCAATCGACGTGCACCTGTGGTGAAACCAAGTTCTGGATGCAGTGCAGCGAAGAAGACGGCGTCGCCATGCGCACCTGTACCGCATGCAAACTGCAGGCCTACATCGGCGACAGCGATGAACAGTGGGCCGACGCCGACACCGGCGACGCAATGTGTCCGTGTGGGACCAAAGTGTTCGAGATTGCAGTCGGATACTGCCTCACCGATAGGGGCGAAGTGTCATGGATGATCGTCGGCGGGCAGTGTGTTGCGTGCGCCGATATTGGCATCTACGCGGACTGGTCCATCAACTTTGAACCGAGCAAATTCCTGCTCGACAAGAGCTAACTGGACCTAACGTCGACGGTCTTTGGCGAGCCAGCAGGCCCGATGCCAATGCCGACGCAAATCGGGAGCGGACCGCGGAACCACCACAACGTGGCTGACCTTGGGCCAAATCTCCTGGTCACAGCCTGGGCAGCGATACGTTTTCGTCGCCCGTGACGGTGGGATGGCTCGAACATCGTTTTCGTCGTCGCCCGCCAACATCGGCACCACCACCGGTTCGATGCCAAGCTCACGCTGTTGCTGCTTCTTTTTGGCATACGACGACGGCACGAGCCCAGTTTTTCACGGATAACAGTGTTGCCAAGCCAGCCCGCTCGACGAACTAGAGCGGACGCATGCTCGGCGCGCCTTCGAGTTCGTACATTCGCAGTTGTCCGGGGCGGATCCAGAGCCCCGCTCCGATTTGCGTAAAGCCCTTGCGTAGTCGTGATCGGTACCAAGACGCGGGCCGCCAGTGCGCGTCGAGGTCTGATCGGTCGAGGTCGAGTGTTGCCGCTCGGTCTTCTGTGGTCGGAACCTCCAAATAGAGCAACCCACCGGTCGCAGTTTTGAGGTTGGCGATCGCCTCCGTCGCGGCGCGATTGTCGAGATATTGGAGCACCCCCTGGCACACGACAAGATCCGACGGGCGCTTTGGAACCCATTCACTGATGTCACATTGCATGTGCGCATATTTCTTACACGCGTACTCACTTACGTCGGTGCTGACGTAGCGGATCTTCGGATGATGCACCGCGAACCAGTCGCGCCAGTAACCGGGCCCGGCGCCAACGTCGAGCACAGACCGAATCGGCAAACCCCACCACTTCGTAAGACCCATCACCGCTCCGGCAAGGTGTCCGACTGCGACTTTCGAATGCACCGCTCCGCGCCCTCCGTAAAAGCGTTTGTAGTAATTCTGATCGAAGACGCTGATTGGTTGCTGAATTTCGACGCTAGCCACCGCCATAGCTTTGCACGTTGGTCAAAATCCCTGGATTAAGACCGCCCAGTCTTCTAGCCTCGTCGCCATGGCGGCACAGATTCTGACGCTCGGACCGACACCCGAACAAACGTTGACTCGCATTGGGAACTGTCGCGACCTCGATGAGGTTCTCGCTATTGGAAGTCCGGCAAACCTCGTACGCTTACTTTTTGGTGAGTCGGGCAACAAGGCCCTCGTGGAACCATTCGGCGACGCTTTGGTCCGCGGTCTCGCGCGTTCCACAAACGGCGCGTCCGCTCTGTCAAGTATCGCGTTCGCCATTGCGTGCACCAAGGTGCTCGATCCACAAAGGTTGGCCAAAATTCTTGCGCTCGACGATGGTGGGAACAACCTCGTCCCCGACCTGGACTTGACTTCCTTTACCGACGATGTCGGGGCCGTCGTCGGCTCCTATCGCGACGCAAACCGACGACTACAACTCCTCACGTCTCTCTGGGCACAAACGTCGGCGTGGCACCGAGGGCAAGCCGAGGCCGGGGAATTCGTGCAGAACGTCGAATCGGCAAAATCCGGGAAGGTATCCGAAATCGAGGTAGGTGTTCGCGGCCTCTCGCCCGCCGATTCGAAACACATGCTGCTCGAATGGCTGGTGCAGCGGTTTCTCAATGCCGAGTCCCAGTGCGCCAAACGGATCGTGCAGGGTCACGCGTTCCTTGCATTCGGGGGCCCCCGGGCCCAACAGACCAAAACCTCCGTGGCCAGCAAAACGAAACTTCTGCAGGCTGCCGTCGACCTGTTGGGGGCATATGACCAACTGGCCCGAGTCTTGCCAGCGCAGAAGCCGGATCGGAAGTATCTCGGTGACCTATCCAAGCAATACTCCCACCGGCTCTGGTCACCAAGCTGGAAACGATTGCGCTCTCGGATTCTTCGCATGTGCCGCCTCGGCGGTTTTCCGGGCGTCATCGAAGGAATCGACGGAATCGACGGAATCGACGGAATCGACGCAACGATGGCGGCCACGTGGATGGAACCGGGGACGCTGTACTACGGCATTGGGTCCACCGTCGAAATAAACACTGGACCAGAGGCGATCCAACGGCGACCGCCACCCGCCACAACGCTTCCCCGCGGCATTGCGGAAATGGCGACGTTCGTTCGCATGGGAGCAACGCTTCCAAGTAAACCGAAAACCTGGCAGTCGTTCGTTCTCGAACTGGTAGAGCCGTACTACGTTCACGTAGAGATCAAGATCCAACATCCAAATTGGATCCGAAAGATCGACGGCGCAGCACTTGCGCCGACCGATCTCATTGTTCGCGCGCCGAAAGATATGCGCGAACTTGCGCTTTGGGGAACGTATATGGGCAACTGCGTCCACTCCATTTTCGGTGACGACGTGCATTCGGGAAAACGGGTGATACTCGGACTGTTTCGCAGCGACACCCTTGTCTACAACGTTGGGGCCTTCGCTGGCGAAGGGAGCGAAGGCTCCGTGTGGGAGGTCAATAGTCGCTTCAACGACAACGAGGTTGAACCGGGCGTAGAAGCACTGATTCAAGGTCTCATTTTCGCCGCGACCCGTGAACACAAAACCCCCAAACCGGCTCCGGTTCGGGAGCCGCAAGTCAGACCGTCCGTCCGCCCAAAGCACGTGTCTCGAACCTGGACCGCCAAACGGGTTAACGAACTCTGCCGAAACGTTCAACAGCAGGCATCGGTTGACTGGGTTCGAGCAGCCGAGTCCCTCGATAGTGGATCACCGGCGGAGAGTTGGGTCGAGACCATCACCCGAATCCAGCGGCTTCCTCTCGCATCGATCCAGAGTCGATTTGAGAAGCAGGCAACGCAAGGAGCAAACATTTGGCCACTTCTGGTTGCCAACCCACTCGACGCTCTCGTACTCGATGCGCGTTGGACCGAAAGCGAACGGAAAACGCTGGTCGAATTGAAAAGCGGTTCCCCACTCATCAGGCGGCGATCAACTGCTCCGTTGCTAGACGATGCAATGCTTTCGGCAGCGTGGGGTTTCGCGCAAACATCTGCTCACTTACGAAATCGTTTTGTTCAGCTTGCCTGCGACCGTCCTCGCGATATCGCCGCACTGTTGCAGAACGATCCAAGCGGAATTGCTCGATGGGTATCGGCAGTCCTATGGGTTCTGCGGGCCGATGAAGTCGGACCACATGCGTCGGCAACGGTTGGCCTGCGAACCGTAGCGTTTGAGCTCCCGACAAACATTGCCCCACAGGTGTACTCGCAGGTTTCAGACTTCAACGAAGCCTTTGTTCACCCATTCGATAGCGACGAACGAACGACCTGGACAGAGTCGCGTCTTCGCCGCGGGCTTCCGCTCCCCCGCTGCCCACAGGTCTGGTTACGCCGGAGCCGCTAAACGGTTGAGGACAAGAACACGATGCTGGTTAGAAGTTCAATGCGTCTTTTGCGCCGGAACAACCACACCTTTACGCGCTCGGGTCCCCGGTAACGCGCTCGCTAGTCTTTGATATGGCCAAGTTGCGAAGCAGTTCGATTGGGGCGTTGCTGCGAGCCAATCTTCGGGCGTCAAGAGCACTCGGCATTGTGTGGTGGGTGATGCTCTTGGTTCGGGCAGCCTTGCCCGCTGGCATCACCCTCGGTTTGGGCGCTTTGGTGAAAGCAATATCTGGTGGCCGGAGCGTCAATTCTTCGCTCTTGTTGGTGGCGGTCTGTTTCGCGGTATTCAGCGTATCTGGGCCGCTTCACACTCAGCTCGGGGCGATTCTCGGGGATCGAACGTCGGGCCATCTACAGTCGGAACTCGTCAGCGCCTGCTCGACACCCGCCGGGATCGCCCACCTTGAACGTCCGGGTTTGGCGGCCGAACTCGTAGCTGCCCGTGATTTCGATCTCGGAATTATGGGTCCACCGATCGCCGTGTCGATGGGGTTTGTCGGGGGCGGACTGGTGATGCTGTTGGGCGGCGCAGCACAGGCTCTTGCGTTGGCCACGGTTACGTGGTGGGGCGCGATCGTGATTGCCGGGGCATGGTTGTCGACGCACTGGCTGTTGCGCGGTTCGTCATTTTGGGCTCATCGTGGAGATTCTGACGTGCAGCAGGAACAGCGTCATGCTGACTACGCATACCGACTTGCCGTTGATGCCGCACCCGCGAAAGAGATACGGGTGTTTGGAATTGGCGGTTGGGTTGTTGATCGTTTCGCAGCGCGTCGCATGGGTTTGTTGGATATGCAGTGGAAGGCAATGAAGCTGCAGCAGCGCTCGTTGGCGTCGGTGTTTGCGGTGCTGGCCGTCGCACACGTTGCGGTCTTGGTTCCCCTTTTTCAAAGCGCGCTTAGCAGTCGGTATTCGCTCTCCGCCATCGTCGTCGCGGTGCAGGCCATTGTTGGGATTGCGGCGCTTGGTGTTGGAGTTAGTTTCTCGTGGGCTCTCGATGCCGCCGCCGCTCCAGTAAAGGCGATTGAAGGCCTGCGCGATCGAATGGCGAAAGAGGGAAACCTTTCGGCACCACCGGACTCGACACCACAGGACTCGGCCAACTCGCGTCGATCCGTGGCCAGCATCGGTGAACTTCCTGTTTCTGATATCCGTTTCGTTGACGTTGGCTTTACGTACCCTGCCGGCGGCGCACCGGTTTACGAGCATTTGAACCTTACGATCCCAGCGGGCAAATCCCTCGCGATCGTCGGTCGAAACGGTGTGGGGAAGACCACGCTGGTCAAACTGCTGTGTCGGCTGTATGACCCAACGTCGGGGTCGGTGCGCGTCGACAATATCGACATTCGAAACTTCGACCCCGAGGAGTGGCGCTCCCGCATTGCGTGTGTGTTCCAAGACTTCGTGCGCCTCGAGTTATCACTCCGCGACAACGTCGCTCCGATGTCGGCCGGTGACCGCGGAACACTCCACGATCAACTGATTCTTGATGCACTTACGATTTCCGGTGCGCATGGTTTAGCCATGCTCGATCAACCGTTGTCCAAAGCCCATGTTGGTGGCACTGATCTCAGCGGTGGGCAGTGGCAGCGTGTGGCCTTGGCTCGAGCGATTGCCGGCGTGAAGCTTGGCGCCGGGGTGGTGATCCTTGATGAACCGACTGCGCAGTTGGATGTTCGCGGCGAGGCGGAGATCTTTGAACGGTTGGTCGAAGCAACACGCGGGTGCACAACGATCCTGATCTCGCATCGCTTCTCAACGGTGCGCCACGCAGACCGGATTGTGGTGATCGATCGAGGTGAGGTCGTCGAAGCGGGAAGCCACGATGAGTTGATGGCATCGGGTGGCCGCTACAAAACGATGTTTGAACTGCAAGCGGCTCGGTTCGATGAAGGACTTGGCGATCTCGAAGAGGATCTTGACGCGGTTGACGCACTGGAAGGGTCCCGATGAGCGCAATCGCGAGTTCAGTCGACGTTGGCCAACCGAAGACTGCCGAGCGTTCAGCGGTTGGCCCGATGCCAGGGCCGTGGCATGCGATGTTGTTTCTGGTTCGCTTGGCCAATCGGTATCAACCCCGGCTGCTGTGGATCTCCGTGGGCGTCACGATCGCCGCTGCTTTACCCGACGCCCTATTCGCGCTCTGGCTGGGCATTCTGGCCGACGCGTTTCGATCGGGTGGACAACCGGACCGAACGAAGCTGGTGATCGCGATTTGCGGGGTTGGCTTTTCTGCAGTTGGTGGCTGGTTGCTGCGGTCGGGTGGTGACCGTTTGGCGATGCGGTTTCGTCAGCGCCTTGCCGTTGCCCTCGAAACCCATGTTGCTCGTTTGCAGGCAACGTCGCCCGGAATCGAACAACATGAGCGCCCCGAAGTTCTTGATCGCCTGGCGATGCTTCGCGATCAGGTGTTCACCCTCGATCACGTCTTCCTCTCGATATTCGGTGGGGTCGCGATACTTCTGCGGCTTCTTGTGGTGATGTTCGTGCTCGCCACCATCAAGCCGGCGATGTTGTTTTTGGTGTTGGCGGCAATTCCGCCAACATGGGCCGCGGCACGACGCGGAAAAGCAGAGTCGGCAGTGTGGGAGTCGGTTGCGTCGCAGCGTCGCCTTGCTCGACACCTGTTTATGTTGCACTCTGATCCCGCAACCGCGAAAGAACTGCGCGTTACCGGCGCCATCAAGTCAATGACGAAAGCACGGGAGAACGCGTGGGCAGAGTTTGCGTCGACGATTCAAAAGTCCCGTGTTCGTTCCGCAGTAATTCAAGCTGGCGCGTGGGCGATCTTCGCGGGCGCGTTTGTATTCGCAATCCGATTCGTTGCGTTGGGCTCGGGTAGTTCTCGGGCCGCTGACGCGTTGGTTGTCGTTGCCGCGGGTGCTCGACTCAGTGCCTACGTTGGTGCTGCTGCAACCGAGATTGACGGCTGGGGATTTTTTGTGCAGGGCGCGCAGCGGCTTCTCTGGCTGGAGCAAATGGTGAGTACCCGACGAGATGGGGCGACTGCGGTGCCGCCGGAGCGACTCGCCAACGGTATTTCGCTTCGTGATGTTTCATTCGCGTACCCGGGTTCGGATCGGATGGTGTTCGAAAACGTGAACCTCTCCTTGTCGGCGGGTTCGGTGATTGCCGTGGTCGGTGAGAACGGTGCTGGGAAGTCGACGATGGTGAAGCTGCTTGCCGGGTTGTATCAGCCGACGTCGGGTCGGATCGAAATTGATGGCGTTGACCTCGCCACGATTGATCAGGAGGCGTGGCGGGAGCGAATCTCTGGTGCATTTCAAGACTTCGTGCGCTTCGAGTTTGCCGCGCAACGCAGCGTTGGGCTTGGTGATCTTCCGCAGTTAGACAACGAACCGGCGGCACTCGATGCCGTTTCTCGCGCCGGGGCCAACGACGTGTTGGAACGATTACCAGAAGGCCTCCGCACGCAGCTCGGGCCAGGCTGGCCGGGCGGCGTCGATCTTTCGGGCGGGCAGTGGCAGAAACTTGCGTTAGCGCGCGGACTCGTGCGCGACCATCCGTTGCTCGTGGTCCTCGACGAACCAACGTCAGCGCTCGACGCAGAAACAGAACATGCGCTCTTTGAACGCTTCGCTGCTCAGGCCGCCGCGGCGAAAGCAGACGGGCGCGTCACGATCCTCGTTTCGCATCGGTTCTCTACGGTGCGAATGGCTGACGAAATCGTGGTGCTCTCCGGCGCTCACGTTGTCGAGCAGGGTTCCCACGACAAACTCATGACGACCGGCGGCCCCTACTCCGAGCTTTATACAATCCAGGCCAGCGCGTACCGTTGAGCCACGCACTCCACGCCCTAGAATAGTACGTGCACGTAAGGTCAGCGATGCAGCGGGTTCAGCTGCTAGCTTCTTGCACAACATTCGAGGTGTGCCGGGAAGTCGGGTCGGCGATGTTAGGAGACTTCCATGCTTCGCGACCTTCGTCGTTCCCGTCCGCCCATTGTTCGAGCTTTGTCTCCCCTTCGCGACTTTCTTGCTACCGAAGCTGCGAGCGCGGTTCTTCTCGCTGTTGGTGCGGGGGTCGCGCTCGTTTGGGCGAACTCGCCGTGGTCGGCGTCGTATGAGGATTTGTGGACGAGCCGCGCATCGTTGACTCTTGCTGGCCGAACTCTCGATCTTGATCTGCGCCATTGGATCAACGAGGCACTGATGACGATTTTCTTCTTCGTCGTAGGGCTCGAAATCAAACGAGAACTCACGGACGGTCACCTTTCGCACCGCCGCGCTGCGGTCTTGCCGGGCGTCGCCGCGCTTGGGGGCATGATCGCTCCGGCGCTCGTGTATCTCGTGATTGCCGGTTCCACCGCTCCTCGGGGTTGGGCGATTCCCATGGCCACCGACATTGCGCTCGCGGTTGGTGTCCTCGCTGTCGCGGGAAGCCGAATCCCCTCATCACTGCGGGCGTTTCTCCTCGGTCTTGCCATCGTTGATGATGTCGGAGCAATAGTCATTATTGCGGCCGTCTATTCGACTGGAGTTGCCTACGGCTGGTTTGCTGCCGCGACGATTGGCATACCGCTGACCCTGCTCGTCCGGCGAGCGGGAGTACGTTCAACTTGGCTCTACGTCGCCATCGGTATGGCTGTGTGGTTCAGCCTTCATGAGGCTGGTATTCATCCGACAATTGCCGGTGTGGTGATGGGGGTGCTGACACCCTCAACTCCCCGGTTCCAAACCGAACTCATCGATATTGAAGAACTTTCGGATCTCTCGACGCGGAACATGCGAGAACGACGAGCGAACTGGCAAAAGGTTCGGTTTCGGTTGTCGAGTGGCTTCAGCACGTATTGCATCCCTGGAGCAGTTTTGTGATCGTGCCGATCTTTGCGCTCGCCAACAGTGGGATACAGATCTCTATCGAAGGGCTGCGCAACGCGGCTGGGTCTGCGATCACGTGGGGAGTGCTTTTGGGTCTCGTCCTCGGCAAACCACTCGGAATCGTTATCGCAACCAGCGCAACGATCAGAGCAGGATTTGCCGACAATCCAGAAGGCACTGCACCATTACAAATCGTCGGAGTCGGAACCACTGCGGGCATAGGTTTCACCGTCGCGCTGTTCATCACCGAACTGGCACTGATCGATCCGGTCGAACAGTCGAACGCCAAGCTTGCCATCCTGGCCGGGTCAGTACTCGCCGCAGCAATCTCCACCTTCATTCTCCGGCGGACCACAACCAAAGAAATACGCGCGCTTCGTTAATTGAGCCGGGTCCGGTAGTTCTTGGTGTTGATCTTGTTGCCGCAGCGTTCTGCGGAACACCATCGTCGTGTGCCGGGCCGTGACGTGTCGTGAAACAGCAGAGAGCAGCTCAGTCCTTCGCACCGCCGGAGTCTTTCCTCGCCGATCGACAATAGTTCGACGGCGTCGCAGGCGATCGCCGTGAGTCCAGCTCGAGTTTCGTGTCCGCGTCGTACGGTAAAGGTTTTCGTGCCGTCAGGTCGCAATTGTGGGCTGGCATGTTCGGCTTTCGCCCATCGATTGATGGTAGCGACGTGGGTCGCCCGTAGGGTCGTCCTGTTTATGGCGTCGAGCACCGCTGCGTAAATCGCTTCGCGTAGCCGCAGGGCGGCATGAAGCTGATCGGGCGTCGCTCGGCCCGATGGCAAACCGACGGATGTCAACCACTCGGCGAGTCGGTCCGGGCTGGTGAGCAACTCGGTCGGAAACACGGCGCGGTATCGAAGGGTCCACGTAAAATCGAGGCAGAGTCGTCCTCCGAACTCGAACGGAAAGAACTCTGGCGGACTCATCACCAGTGCCTCTATGGGTTCATCGCGATTGGCTCTGAGATAACTGCACGACTGCCTGAATTTCCAGACAAAGGTTGCCGGGCAGCGACCCCACACCAACGGCGAGCCGCGGCATGACGTCCGGCGTCACCGAACACGGTGACGAAGACTTCCGACGCGGCATCGATGACACGCGTGTGATCGGTAAAGTCCGGTGTCGCGTTCACAACGCCGTTCACATTCAAGACACGCTCTACTCGATCTAGCGTGCCGAGTGCGTCTCGAATGGTCGCCAGCATGTTGATCGCCGCCGACCTCGCAGCCTCGCGAGCCCGATCGGCATCGACATCGCCTCCCACCTTGCCGGTGTAGGGAACCGTATCGGGAGTTGTTGTTCCGAAGTGTCCGCTGAGCCAGAGCAATTCGCCGTTCAATACGTAGGGTGTGTACTGACCAAACGCTGGCAACGGTGGTGGGAGAACGATTCCGCTGGATTGCCAGCGCTGTTCGTTCGTTTCGCGGTTTTCGCTGGTTGCCACGGCCAAGATCGTAACATAGGTTTAACCTATGTCGCAAGGCCGGATGAATCAAGGCAGTACGAATCAAGACGAAGTGAATCAAGTCATCTGCTTTGAAGAGGCCGGATTAGCCTCGGGCGATGGCCGACACGAAGCGCCGCTACACCGATGAAGTGCCGGACGAAATTCTGTGCCGGTTACGCGAGTGGTGTATCGATTTGCCCAACGCCTACGAAGAACGGGCGTGGGCGGGGACACGGTGGATGGTGCGCAAGAAAACGTTTGCGCACGTGCTCGGTGTCGAGCAAACCACGGGCCCGTTGGTCGTGCTTTCCTTCCGCTCGGCAGGCGAGGAACTTGAGATGCTTCGCCATGCCGGTCACCCGTTCTTTGTCCTTGGATGGGGCCGAGACGCGATGGGGATGGTGCTATCCGACGACACCGACTGGGACGAGGTCCGGGAGTTAGTCGTCGACAGTTTTTGCGTCATGGCCCCGAAGAAGCTCGCCGGGCTCGTCACACGTCCCAACAATGGTTGATTCCGTTTTCGCGAATTCGGGAGCGCTAGAAAGGGACATGACCCTTCCCGAGTACTGGCTCGCCCGGCCGGAATTTGATTTCGACTCGCACCAAAACGATTTTGAGTCCGCCCTCGCCGAGGCCCTCACCACCGGTGTTGGGGCGGCGCCAAATGCCCCAGTGTGGGCCTGGCTGAGTTGGCTGTGTGAAGCACAGGGCTTCGTTGCCCACGGCACTGGACATGCTGACATCAACGAGTTCGAGCCGCGTCAGTCCAACGACACCGGCTGGTTTGGCAACCGCCGGGCGGTTTATGCGTCCTCGGATGCGGTGTGGGCAATGTTTTTTGCCATCATGAATCGCCCAACGATTCGGATGCGGATTGTCAACTCCGCGATCAGTGTGTCGCTGAACGGCCAACTCGAGCCGCGCTACTTCTTCGGGGCGAGTCGCACGGCGCTGGAACTCGGGGCGTTCCGCGATGGATGGGTCTACCTGCTCCCCGGTGTAAGTTTCGAACGAGAACCCGCAGATACGTCACTCGGCATGATTTTCGAAAGTCACCACCTCGCCAGCCTCGAATCCGTTCGCCCTGCGTTCCGGGTTCCTGTTCGGCCCAACGATTTTCCATTTCTTGACCGCATTCACGCGTATGACGAGACTGCACTCGCCGCGTGCTCCGCCCGAAATCCGGATGGCTTTCCCTGGCTCGATGATGCATGAGCAATCGCGGAACTTCCAAGGTGGTTGTCGACCACAGAAAACAATGAGGAGATCACATGGGTTACAACAACGCCCCCGATGGCTGGTGGCAAGAATTTGTCGGGGCCCTGCCCGCTCGCACGGCCAAACTGGCGATTGTTCGCAAAGATGGAAGCGCGCATATCGCTCCCGTGTGGGTAGATCTCGACGGTGACACGATCGTGTTCATGACATCGGCTGACACCATTAAGGGCAAGGCCATCCTTCGCGATAGCCGCGTTTGTTTGTGTTGGGACGATGAGCAACCGCCGTTCAGCTTTGTCACCATCGCCGGCACGGTCACCACTTCAACCGATCCCGACGACCTCCTCTACTGGGGCACACGAATCGGAGGGCGATACATGGGTGCCGATCAAGCCGACGCCTACGGGAAACGCAACGCGGCGCCACCCGAGATGGTCGTCCGAGTCACGCCCACCACCGTGACCGCGAAAGTCAACGTCGCTTCGTAACTCTCCTCGGAGCTCCTCGGAGCTCTTCGTCGTCGCTCTTCGTCGCGCTCTAAGGAGCGGTAACCACGACGTTGTCGGTCGACGTTCGCCCGAACGTTTCTGGCGCGTACATCTCCTCGGCTCGAGTGGGCGGCACGACAAACGATCCCGGTGTCGTCGCTCGCGCGATATAGCTGTAGTTGTACACGCCCGCGGGCAGGAATGTGGTGAACGCTTCACTTCGATCGTCACGGAACTGTTGGAAGTCGTACCAGTTGCCCCACCACCAGAACCGTTTCGTGGGCTCCGCCTGCTGTGGATCAACCACCGGTTGCGTGACGGCTAGATCGGGGTTCAACGCTTCCAAACCCGCGGGAAGGGGATCTATCAGTGCGACGTGGGTGCGCTGGCTTTCCGCCACCAACGTCAATTTGATACGCACCTTTGCTCCCGCCTTGATCTTCCACGTACCGTCGGCATCGCGGGTCACGTCGTTCTTATTGTCGACGCCCTCGTAGATCCGGTCCACCACAAACCCTCGATCGAGCGCCTTCAGCTTCAGATCAGCAGGAACGTACTTCAAACCGATGCGGTAGTAGAGCCGACCCGTTCCGTCTTTGGCCACAATGAGATCGCGATTGCCGCCTTCCAGAAGTGTTTTCATAGGCACACTTATGTTTGAACGCTCTGTAGTTCGCCCCTTGAATACATGCTCTCCAGCGAACCGATCGCCAACCCACGCACGAGCGACAAAGTTCGGTGTCGTCGATTCGTAGGTGTCGTAGTACCGCTTGAAGGCCAACAAGGCGAAGGTGTTTTCCTGCACGTTGTTCCAACGCCCCTTAATTTTGTTGGCCAGCAGACCAGCAACAACCTTTTCCACCAAGTCGCTCTTGGGTGCGTTCGCAATCAGTGAGTCAAGGACCAACGCATCGGTGCGGCGATCGCTGCTCAGCGTCAGATAGTCGCTATCGGTGTAGGAATTCGTAAACGAAACCGCACCGGCGGTATCCACTGCACGATTAGTAATCGTACGTTCGATCGTGGCCTTTGACTGTGGGTTATCAATAGAACCCCACAACCACGCGAGCGCATCGAGGTTCAGCTTCTCACCACGAGCCGCGAGGAGCGTTGCCGCCTTCCCGGGATCACGCTGCCCGGCCAGTGCTCGAACCCATAGAGCGTATGCCTGGATCCGGTCGCGACTTTCCTCGCCGTATCGATCGCGGTCAAGAACTTGCTCGACGTCGTTCAAGTACTGCAGCGCCCGCTCGACGGTGTTCGCCGACACGGTAAGACCCGAGTTCCTGGCAAGAACCAGAGCATGCGTCACTTCGACGGAACCGAACGGTTCGCTCTGCTCGTCACGGCGCCAGTAGGACCATCCCCCATCGCCATTCTGCAAAGCAATCAGCTTCGCGATGTCGCGCTCGACAGCCGCGTTGAGTTCCGCTTCGCTGGGAAGATCTTTTGCCCCGAAGTCCTTCAGCACGTCACGAAGCGCGCCTATCGAAAGAATTCGAGAGGCATATGCGTCGGTCGAGTCATAGGAGTACGTATCGACGTAGAGGAGCGCATCAGTGAGCGCTTGTAGAGACGTCGACGACGTCGAAACCTCAAGGCCGCCATAAGAGTCGATGACACCCTTTGGAGCCAGCAGTGGTTGCCTCACTCCCCCGTTGTCGATTGTTCCGTAGGTCGCAAATGCTTCGGCTGTTCCGGGCGTGAACACTGGAATCGAAACTTCCGCGGAGTCCGCCACCTTCTCGCCAAAGGCGCTCAGTCGAATCCGAGCCACTCCGGCAGAGCGAACCTTGGCCGGGAAGCGAATTTCCACTCGGTCGCCGGCAGGAATGGTGACTTTGCGGCCAGTTCCACCGGTGGCGTCGAGGTTTGCGGTTTGCAGCACGACATCAACCGCCAACGGTGACCTACCCAAGTTTTGTAAAACGACAGGCAACTCGAATTGGTCACCGGTGTTGAGGAATCGCGGAGCCGACGGACGAACCGACAGCGGTAAGCGAGCGGTGATGTTGCTCTCTGCAGTACCGAATCGCTCTACGCCGCTTGCTGCGACCACCATGATCCGGTAGCGGGTCAGGTTGTCAGGGAGGGTTACCTCTACGGTGGCCCTGCCCGCTGCGTCAGTCACCACGGTTGGCGCGAACAGTGCGAGCGCATCGAAGTTAGAACGCACACTTACTGTCGGGCTTCCGTCGCCGCCGCCCGGTTTCGGGGCGGCCAGTTTTGCGCTCCGCCCTGGAGCGGCAAAGCCTGCGTCGGCAGCCGGTGCAGCCGCTTCGAGGGCTTCGGCTGCGCCCGTCTGAATAGAGTTTTGCCGAAAGCGGGATTCACCCTCCGGCAACTTCGCCGCCAACGTCTCCGGGTCAACGAGCCGAACCTGGGCTCGACCAAACAAACTGCTCAGGGAGTCAAAGCTCAAGTCGTAGAAGAACTCGATCGGGTTGGGCAGTTTGTAGTCGCTGAGTCCCAGCACCGCTTCATCGACTACCACTACGGCAAACTCGGCGCCAGTCACGGGGGCACCACCGGCGTCGTTGACCGTGACCGCTACGGTGGTCTTTCCACCCGGTTCGAGCTCGGCGACCGCTGGTTTTGCCGTCACCTTAAGCGTCCGAGCAATCGGCGGCACCGATAGAGTAAGTGCACCTACGGCATAGGCCGGGCGTTGAGGAGCACCGGCGACTTTCTTGCCATCGAACCCAACTCGATCCGCCGCGCCGACAACCTCAACGGTCACGCCGAGACCAGGCACGTCGGATTCCGTCACCGACACCGAAATCTCCGCACTGCCATCGACGGCACTGAACCGTTTCGTCTCACGAACGCCATTGCCGTGAGTAACAAGGACCAAACCTTCGCCCTTCACGAACGGCGCCTGCACGAGCAGTTTCGCCGTGTCGCCGGCGACGTACTCCTTCTTGTCCGGAACCAGGGTGAGTTCTTCCTGCTCCACGTTGCGCGTCGGCTGCGTGGTCGCACCGCTCACCCAAACCGAAAGCTCGGAACGGTTTCGTCCACCTCTATCGTCGGTGATCGTCGAGGAAACTCGGTACTGACCACCAACTGGAGTGTTGAACTCACACTTTGCTGGGGCATCGGCACTCGTGATCGCACAGTTCTGCGCATCGACAACTTCCTCCACGAACTTTCCGTCGACGTAGTTCGAGCGGAGAAGCCCCGCCGTGACTGTGAGCTTCGCACCGCTCTGCGCTTTGCCGTTTACATCGGTGGCAACAACCTCGATGTTGAGCGGATCGCCCTGCTTCACAAACGATCGCTCAGATCGTAGGCCCACATAGCGATTTGCCGAATGGACAATGATATTGCGGGTATCGGCCCACGCCTGTCGGTTCACATCGGTGACGGTCCCGGCAACGCTGACCGACACCGGTAGATCGGGAAGGCCGCCATCGTCACCTTTGAAGTCCAGCTGCAGTGCATGACGTCCGCTGGCATCTGTCGTTCCCGAATACGCCTTCGTCACCTGATTGAACGCCGGCCCGCTCGATCGGCCTCGAACCACAAAATCGGACGATGCTTCGAAATCCACGGCCCACCACCAAGGTCGGAAGATCCCGAACGTGAATGCATCCCAACCCACTGGTGAGAACGTGGTCTCCCCCGTGGACACGGACCATTCGACGGGGGCGTTCGGCAGTGGACCACCGGCAAAGTACGACGCGGTCGTCGACATCGTCACCGGCGAGGTGCTCACGAACGGATCCGTGGTGATCGGCTCAACCTTTACTTCGAACTCCGGGCGACGAAACTCCTGAATCTGAAATGCATGACCACCGTTCTGTGCGCCCCCCGACGAGAACTCAATCGTGGCCGGGCCAACGTTCGCGGTCTTCGGAATGGGAGCGGTGAAATGAAACCCGCCGAGTGCCCCAACGGCCGCAGTGCCCGTGCCGATTTCCACACCATTGGAATCTCTAATCACAAACGTCATGTTGCTCGCTGCGCTTTTGATAAGTGCACGTGTATCTTCGTCGATCAGCCGAGTCCAACCCTTTACACTAATCGTCTCGCCGGGCCGATAGATCTGTCGATCGTCGAAGGCGTACCAGCGTGAGGTCTTTGCCGAAAGGTTGCCTTGCGCCGCCACCGGCAGAATGAACGATTCTGCTCCCCTGCGGCCACGAACAAACCTGGTGACTTCACCGGCGGTTAACGGGAGAATGGCCTCACCGCTGTCACTCGTGGTGGCCGTCGTGCCAGAGGAAGAGCTCACGGCAACACCGGGCAGCGGAGCTCCGGTTCGAAGGTCGGTCGCCCAAACCCGAATCTGTTTTGTGTCGGCAAACGAATCAAGCGCCATCGAGCTGCTTTGGACCCACGAGATAGTGGGATGGCTCTCCCAGTAACGATCGCTATTGCGGGCAGGCACCGGTAGCGCTTCCACCAGCACAATCACCTGCCCCGGTTTGCCGCCCAGTTGTGGACCCAGGTCGATTGCGGTCTCGACCGTGGCGTCAATGTCAGCCTTCGGCGCAACTTTCGTATCACTGAGCAGCTTCCAATTCGGCAGCGGCACTCCCGTTTCCTGGGAATCGCGAATTTCAAGGTAGTCGGTGAACTCGGAGAACTTTTCCGGGTCGGCCTCGAATACGCGAACTCGAAGTTCCGGTTCGTTGGTACTAAGTACGGATAGCTTCTGGTCCTTCGCGAACGGATCGAGGGTCGTGATGGTATCCAAACCCCGAAGCGATGGACGGGCGGCGCCTACCTTCACGGTCTTCTCGACGTCGGCACCAAGGGTCTGACCAAACACATCGGTCAAAGAAGCAGGGAGCAGGATCTGATACGTCGTTCGAGCCTGAGCGGAACCTTCGATCGATACGCCATAGTTCACCGTGATCGCCTGGGCCGCCAGCTTCGGGCTCACCGTGACCACGGCCGCTTTCGATCCCGCCGCCTTCGGGTCAATCGGGTTGGAGAACTCGACATTGAAGCCACTTCCCGGAGGACAACCGTCGCCCGAGTCGCACGACACGCCACGCACCACGAGCGGGCCGTAGGTCCGACCGTTGAACACCCTCGCGTCTTTGGTAGTCAGCGGACCCTCAGCCGAAGGAGTACCCGGGCCGAGCTGCACCGAAAATGCCGTATCTTTTGGAAGCGCACGCACGGGTCGGAAGGCAATCCAGCGGCCCTTCTGAGCATTCGTCGTTCTGTTCTTAGCTCGCTCATCGGCCGCAATCTCCGCGACGGTCGCGATTCGGATCGGCACGTTCGCCGCACCGGCCTTCAATGTGACCGTGCCCAACACCGCGTCGACATCGATTCGCTGATCGAAGGTGGCAACGAACACTGGCTCGAGCGCAACGTTTTCTTCGCTCGGCGAGAACGACTCCACCACCGGCGCGGGGGTGGTAAAGGTGAACGTTGCGTCGGCACCGAGCGCTGCCCCGGTCGCCGATTTTGTTCCCGCGGGAACCGTAGCCGTGAAGGTCGTGGCCATCGGCAGGCGATCAACGTTCGCAGAGGCATCAACGTCAAAACGCAATGTACGCGTACCAATCCACTGCCAACGGCCCGGCACATCGGGGGTGACCTTTACGGGGGCATCGGACGGAGCAAGTTGAGTCACCGTGCCGATTGGAACCATCGGCTGGTTGAAGGTCACGGCAAGGTAGGGCGCAATGGGAACGTTACCCTCGGGCTGAACTCGAAGAACTTTGAGTGGACCGTTGTCGACCACCGGAATGTCGGCCATCGACGTTGGTGGGAACACCTCGTTAACGGTCGCGCCTGTGCGGGGCGGCGGTGACGACTGAGCAGGCCAGTTGAATGGTGTCGCAAGCAGCGAGGGGTCATCCCATTTCGGAAGTTTGCTTACTAATTCCGCAGTCCGATCCGGACCGAGCTCGTCACCCTTCGTGACCACCGCATTCACGGCGGCAAGATTGGGGACGACGCCTTCGGAGAGACTGACGTTGAACAGTCGAGGCGCAGGCCCACTGCTCACCGCGCCCACAACTCCCGTCGCCACGGTGCTCGCCGCAGTCTCGGTCGAAGGTGAGCCCGAGGAAGGAGCCGCCGAGCTTGAAGCCGGAATCGAGTCCGGCACACGCTTTTCCGGGGAACTAGTACAACCACTGACCAGCACGGCAATTGCTGCAGAGGCTGCGGTAAATCTTGACTTCAGAAGCTTCATAATGCCTCGCTTGGTAGCGCTTGGAGTTCGACGGTACTTCTCAGACGACGGTGCACCCCGGTTTAGTTCCCAAAAACTTTCAACTACGGAACGTCAACCAGATCCGTACAACCGGAGAGTCGAGGTGTTACGGGGACGTGACCACGCCAGCCAGCACTGCAACCGCCCTCAAACCTTCCAGGCAGCAACTATTTATAGTTTCGTCTAAAAGAACAAAATCTTGCAATTCTTACTTTCGACGCAACGGTCGATCGTTTGACTTCACGATACTCGCAGCGGCCCGAACGCGTTCTCGGAACCACGCATGCGCGGGGTCGCTGGTGAGTCGACCGTGCCAGACCTGCTGCACGTCAATGTCAGGAAGCGCGAGTGGAGGCTTTCGCAGTGCGGCTACACCATCGCCGGTGAGTAGCATCGCGAGCCGCTTGGGCACGAGCGCGATGGCGTCGCTCGACAACGCCATTGCAAGTGCCGCCGAAAACGTTGGAACAACCGCGACCACCCGGCGATCGAAACCAAACTCGCTTAAATAGCGATCGACAGGTCCGCGAATTTTCCCTCGACGCGACGCAACAACGTGATCGAGGGCCACGAAGCGTTTCAGCGTAAGAACTTGTTTTGCCGCCGGGTGATCCGCGCGCATAGCGACAACCATCTGCTCGGCAATCAACGACTCGGCGACCAACTCCTTCGCAATCGCAGCATAGGAACCGATCGCCAGCGAAACTCCTCCGTCAGCAACGCGCTCGAAGGTCATCGGTCGCTTCAGACTCGAAGCGGACTTCGACGTGCGGAGCCTCAGCATGGAATCCAACAAATAGCGCGCTCCCAAGTGCCGCGACTACCGCTTCGTTCGCCCGAACAACAAATGTTTGCCGGACGACTTTCGGATCGAAGGTCGGCACAGGGACGCGCAACACTTCCAAGTTCTCCAGGAGCTCAGTCAATTGGACGACGAGCTCACGAGCACGCGGCGTGGCCACGACGCCGCGACCTTGACGAACCAGAAGCGGATCGTTGAACGTGCGTCGACAGCGATCCAACGCGCGGCTTGTTGCGGGTATCGAAAGATGCAACCGCTCCGCTGCCCGCGACACGTGTTCTTCCTCCAGAAGGACGCGCAGTATCGGCAGCAGGTTCAAATCAATCTCTTGCACAGAACGCAAGAGTAGTGCTTCACTCCGAGCAACAATCGAGATTCTTGGTGTGTAATTACATGATGGGGAGTTGACGCCAGGAAACGGGTTGGTTCCTTTCCGGCGAGCGTGACAAGATGAGAGTCCGAACATGTCGTGGAGGACAACAAAATGCAGTTAAAGCCGGGTATGCGTTTGAAATCGCAAGTCTGTGAAACGCAAGTCGTCGTCGTGAAGGCACCCGCGGTTCCCGTTGACGTGCGTTGCGGTGGCGTCGACCTCATCGAGGCGTCGGGAAACCCCAGCGGGGAGATCTCGATTAACGAGGCATTCGCCGACGGAACCCTTCTCGGAAAGCGCTACGCCGACGACGAGGCCGGGCTCGAACTGCTCTGCAGCAAACCCGGAGCCGGTTCACTCTCGATCGGCGAAACCAAACTCGAAATCAAGGGGGCCAAAGCCCTCCCCTCGTCTGACTGACACCAGAGGTCACTCGTGAACTTAATGATGTTGCTGGATATGGCCGCACAGGCCGATCCAGATCGACTTGCGTTGGGGCGGCGATCAGACGGATTGACCTTCGGTCGACTCCACGAGCTCGCCGGTCGATGCGCCACCTGGCTTTCCGACCACCCGGATCGAGTCGTTTACGGCGACATTGCGACACCCACGCTTCCCGTTCTCCTCTTCGGATCATCGTGGGCGAACAAACCGTTCGTGCCCGTTAACTATCGACTCGCGCAAGACCGGCTAGAGGCACTTATCGACACCCAGTCGCCCGGCGTGCTCGTCGGCCCCCAGCTGTCACGACCAAACATCAGCGCGCATAGAACAGCGGTAGCCGCCGACGCCATCGCAGCTTCAAATCTTTCGACGGATGAGTGGTCCTATGACGGTGACGACATCGCCATCGTGCTCCACACGTCGGGAACATCGGGTGCTCCGAAGCCCGTCGTCCTCCGGCAAAAGCACCTCGTCGGTTACGTGTTGGGTTCCGTTGATTTTCTTTCCGCAGAGCCCGACGAAGCCACGTTGGTGTCGGTTCCGCCGTATCACATCAGCCGGAATGGCGGCCATCCTCACGGCGGTTTACGGCGGGCGTCGGCTCGTGCAGCTTCCGTCGTTTGAACCCACCGAGTGGATCGCGACCGTACGCGCCGGAATCGATCACCCATGCGATGGTCGTTCCCACGATGCTGGCCCGAATTATCGAAACCCTTGAGTCCGAAGGTGCATCGTCGGAGGGGCTGCCCTCAATGCGTCACCTTTCCTACGGCGGCGGTCGCATGCCGATTCCGGTCATCGAAAAGGCCTTGGGTCTTCTCCCCCACATCAACTTTGTGAATGCCTATGGACTCACCGAAACATCGTCGTCAGTTTCCGTTCTCGGACCTGAAGACCACCGAGATGCTATGCATACGGATGATCCTCTCGTGCGGGCGCGGCTTGGCTCGGTCGGGCGTCCACTTCCCACGATCGAAGTAATCATTCGCAATCCTGATGGAAGCGAGGTGACTCCTGGGGAAACCGGTGAAGTGTGCGTTCGCGGTGAGCAGGTGTCAGGTGAATACGGTTCGGTCTCGTCGCTCGATGCCGATGGCTGGTTTGCGACCAAAGATGCGGGCTACCTCGACGCCGAAGGGTACCTGTTCCTCGCTGGCCGTATCGATGATGTGATCGTTCGTGGCGGCGAAAATCTCTCCCCTGGCGAAATCGAAGACGTCCTTCTGCACTTCCCCGGAATTCGGGAGGCCGCCGTCGTTGGAATTGCCGACACCGAGTGGGGCGAAGTGCCGGCGTGCGCGATCGTCGTCGATCTCAACTCGCATATTTCGGCAACTGACGTGAAGGCATGGGTCGCAACCCAGTTACGCTCCGCCCGCGTTCCCACGGTAGTTCATATGTGCGCAGAGCTTCCCTACAACGACACCGGCAAACTGCTGCGCCGCGAACTCAAACCAATCCTGCAAGCACTTCACGACAACGGCTGATCGGTTCAACGAGTTTCGGAAGCTATACACACAAAGAGTGCGGCGGAAAGAGCCGCACGTCCCTTCGCTTTAGCGATGGACTGGTGAAGTGCCTCCTCCGGCTTGAGTCCGGCACGGAGACCGGCGTGGAAAACCGTCATAACACTTACCATGTCACGATCAGGAACCGCGAGCAACGACGCAATCACCAGCCGCACCCCACGCCCGAAGAGGGCGTATGCGAAACCGACAACCTCATTGCCAACCACTGCGACACGGCCAGTGTCGCACGCCGAAAGAACGACAACTTCGGGAACGTGTTCCAGTTCGGCCAAATCATCAATAGTCAACCAACCGTCGTGAAGCGCAAGAGCGGAGAAGAAGGGATTGTCTTCTCGGAAACGTCCGTGCGAAGCGATGTGAAGAACCCTTGATCGAGACGCGAGAGCCAGGCAAGCCTCGACCGTGGCCGATGCTCCGATCAACGAATCGTCGGCATCTAGAGCGAGCGATTGAACTTCTCGCTCTGCATCCGCCAAACCCGGACCGGCGACGAAACCAACACGCTCACTGGCAATTATTGAAGTAGACCGCATCCAGTGCACAGCGCTTGGCGTCACGGAAGTCGCTCGGGTCTCGAACGATGGCAAAACGTTCCAGGGGACTAGATGAAGCGGACCAATCGGAACAATCACACAGTCCGAACACCCGGTGAGTTTTAACGGCCGGAGTAGAAGTTCATCGAGGCGACGCGCTGCGTCACGGGCAGAATCTGGCACTGTATCGCCACGACTTCGCATCGCACGTTCGAGAACGCCAATCAATTGGTCAATCTCAAATCGAACCGCATCAAGACTGCCTACCCGGACCAGCCGCCGGTGATGGCCCGGTGACAAAACGACGCACCACAGATTCTGCTGATCGATAACGAACTCCAGTAACCATCGGTCAGCCAGCTGTAACTGGAGCTTACGAACGTCTAGTGAAGTACTACGGACCAAATTGGCCACGCTGACCCGGCTTCGACGGCTCACTTCGATTTCCGCCCGTCGCATTTCAGCGCCAATTCGCGCATTCGTACCAAGCATCCGTGATATTCGGCGAAATTCCGCTAGCGCGGTACCAAGCTGCGGATCTGTATTCGGTGATCGATCCCTCACCAGGGTCCACGCACGCCAACGGTCCGCCCACACGAGAACCTCGGAAGCGTTCCCCGTGTCCAACGCCATTGACGTTGCAAGGGCAGTCAAGTCATCTCCGAGGTGCGCGGCCCAGGGTTGCAAAACTGTGGATACCGAGTTCGCGTGCCGTTCGACCAGCGTCATTCCTGAACGCACGGCACGTCTTGCCCCAACCAAATCATCCTCGGCCCGACGCACTTTTGCCTCAACAAGCCACGCATTGACACGATCCCCCACGAGACTGCTAGAGGTTGAAGCCAAACGTCGCGACGAAATAATCTTTCGCGCACTTACAACTTCACCGCTACTCACCTGACGTTGAGCGAGAAAAACCAACAGTTGGTCCGCCTCCGAGAGCCATCCGAAACTTTCCAGCTCGTTTCTGATTCGCCGCGAACGAGATCGGTCCCTCGGCGTGAGCCCGACTTGATCGCCAAGCTTTAACTCAATACGAAACGAAACAAATCGCGCATAAGCAACCCACCCTGGTCGACCACTCCGGCGGAAGTAGTTCATGGCCCGTTTTGCGGCGTGCGATGCTCCCTCCCTTGCACCCGACGCTTCAAGGGCGACCGCGCTGAGGAGCGCCGCCTCAGCCGCTGCCGCAAGTTGCCCAATACGGAGCGCCAGATCCTCTGCGGCAGACGCTGCCTCGCTCGCCTCCTCCGAGAGGCCAACCAACAGGAGCATTTCGGCACGATCTCGTTCGAGGTTCGCAACAACCCTTTGCGGCGACCCCAATTCCTCAAGCATAAGGCTTGCTCGGTCCAATGTTCGAAGCGCCTCCAATAATCGACCAGAGCGAGCGTGCACAAGTGCGAGATTGTGAGCAATCGCGGCAGACGAAAGGGGTTGCTCCAAAGCGCTCGCCAGCGACGCCGCCCGTTCACAATCTGCTCGAGCCGCTCCGAGTTCATTTCGGCGGAGATGGATAATGCTGCGATTGACGATCGAACGAAGCGTCGTTATTTGGTCTTTGTCAATGATCGCTCGGGCAACCGCGCGGTCAGCAAACGTAAGTGCACGTTCAAACTGACCCGTATGAAAGTACAGAAGGCTTCGCTGAGCGAAAATGCGTCCCGTCGCGTTGTCATCGAGAAGCTCCTGTGCATTGTCCAGCTCGAGATGTGCAGCTTTGGGTCGTCCGCTCTCGGCCAAGGCCAGGGCCAAACTTATAGAGAAGCGGCCCTGCATCGTCGAGTCGACAGCGGTCCGCCTTGAACGTGTCAGGAGATTCACCGCGGCACTTATGTTGCCGAGTTCGAAATTCGCACGTCCGAGCGCCCAAAACAAAAGGGCACGACTTTCAACAGATTGGTTTGATCGGCGTTGGTGCGAACTCAGAATTCCGAGGACTCGCTTGGGGTCCTGCTGGACGAGCAGGTCGACTCGCGTGTAGAACACAGGTACCGACACCGCGGACGGGTCCAAATTCCATGTATCAGAGCCCACCAAGTTGCCTCTATTCGTTTGACAATTCATTTCCACATTAGGAGAAACGGTGGCAGAAAACACGCGGTGGGACGGTCAAGGTGGCGACAGAGCACGAGTTGCGGTTGCCCAAGACGCAGCAGGTCGGCCATTTGCCTACCGGCCGAACCAACTTATCGTCGACCGCGAGGCCCTTAACGCCCTTGCGTCGATGATCGGTCTCAACACAGAACAAGTCGGTCGAGCAGAACGAATACAAACTCTGAGTCTCTTTCTGGTCCGAGAAGTTCCGAATCCGGTCGACGTTGCCAAACGGCTTCGGCAACGCGGATTTCGGGCTCGTGTGAACCACGTGGCCTTTGCGGGAGCACTTGCCCACGGCGGACCCACCGGCTTAGGCGGACCCACCGGCTTAGGCGGACCCACCGGCTTAGGCGGACCCACCGGCTTAGGCGGACCCACCGGCTTAGGCGGACCCACCGGCTTAGGCGGACCCACCGGCTTAGGCGGACCCACCGGCTTAGGCGGACCCACCGGCTTAGGCGGACCCACCGGCTTAGGCGGACCCACCGGCTTAGGCGGACCCACCGGCTTAGGCGGACCCACCGGCTTAGGCGGACCCACCGGCTTAGGCGGAGCCGGAGTGTGTGGTGGATGTCGCGGTTGCGTTCCATCCGGCTGCTCGTGCGAAACGACTGTGTTGTGGTGTGGCCCGACGTGTCTGTCGCCCCTCCCGACGCTTCACGCGCTCACCCGGACAAGTGCTGTTCCCGTCGCGGCGAGTGAAGCGGCGATTGCGGCACCATCCGTTCGAGTCGGCCCAGCGGATCCAGGAACCGTGCTTATTCTCGACACCGACCCCAACGTTTTCGATGGTGATGGGGACCACCTGCTCGATCCCTACGCTGGGCACTCCATCTTCATCGCGGGGATCTACGCACGACTTGCCCCCGGAGCGGTGGTCACACACGATGCGGTGATGGGAACATTCGGTGACGTTGACGACGCAGACGCAGCGAAAGCAATCGACGCCTGGATCGCGGCGCGCCAGGCACAGGGAATCGTCACACCGGGAATCGTAAACATGTCGTTTGCTGGTTTCTACGAAGACGACGACCCACCCCTTGCTCTTTCCGAAGCCATCCAACTGGTAGTCGACGACCCTCAACAGTCGGTTGCTTTTGTTGGCTGTCTTGGCAACGAAGGAACGTGTCGACCAACGTGGCCAAGCACGATTCCTGGAGTGATCGGCGTCGCAGCTCTACACAGCAACGGTCCGGCGCGGTTCACGAACTGGGGCGCCCACGCTCGGGCATGCGCACCGGGCGTTGATATCGTAAGCAATTTCTTTGCCGGACTTGATCCTGGCGATGTCCACAAAGCCGCTGAACCGACGTCGGATCTCGGCTCCTTCGGAGGGTGGGTCAAATGGAGTGGAACGTCGTTCGCTACCCCGATTGTCGGAGCCGAGTTGATCTGGGAAGCGATGCACTCCGCTCTTCCCATGAATCGCATCGTCAAAGAGCGCGTCGACACGCGTCGCGTCAAAATCGACGGGCTCGGGTCAGTGTTCAATAGTCGATGAACACCTTGCCGTCGAAGGAAGAGTTCGACACGACCGGGGAAATGTTTTCTCCTGTTGTGTTGCGTGCTATCGCTGGCGACAGTGCGGCGTGGGAGTTGCTCGTTGAGCGTCTTACCGGGCTCGTGATCAAGGCCACCTTAGAGTTCGATCTCAGCAGGGAAGAACGCAACGACGCTTTTGCTGCGACCTTCCTAAAACTCTACGAGCAGCTTGCGTTCGTACGTGACCCAGAACGATTACCCGGATGGGTCGCGAAAGTAGCTCGCAACGAAGCGATTGCGGTTTCGCGGGCTCGAAGACGCCACGACGAGATACGTATGCGGATACAGCAAAGGAATCCTGAATCGGGTGTCACGATCGATAACTTTGCCGACGTCGAAAACGCTGACGAAGACCGTCGGAAACGTGTCGCCGTCCGCTCTGCTTGGGTGAGCTTGCCGAAGCCATGCCAAGACCTCCTCCGACTCCTCGTCACCGACCCACCTATGTCCTATGCCGAACTTGCTGAACGGCTACGAATGCCAATTGGAGCCATTGGCCCGACACGTCAACGATGCCTCGCTCGGATTCGTCGAAGTCCGGAGCTCACGCCATTTTTGAAATCAGGATTGATATGAATTCGGTTCCCCCAACTGATGATGAACTCCTAGACCTCATTCGCGACGCTCTCGCTGAAGACGTCGACCCCGAAGCACTTCGGTTGGCGCTCGCGTCGCCGATACTCGTCGGAGCCCGAGAAGATCTCGCCCACCTCGAATACGATTCGCTCTTCGATGAGGACAAAGTTCTCCTTCGAGACGCAACCACGACAAAACATCGATCGGTAACATTCGTAAGCGAAACGCTGGCCCTCGAAATCGATATGTTGGACGACGGTCATACGCTGGTTGGGCATTTGGTTCCGGCCCATGGGTCGGTGGACGTTACGGTCACCCAATTTGCGGGCCAGAAATCCATCCGGACCGATGACATCGGACGCTTCCGGTGTGTGCTCACACAAGGACCCGTCCAGTTTCGGTTCGCCATCGAAGACGCCCCGTTTTCCACCACCTGGATCACACGTTAAACCTAGAAAACACTTGAAATCGGAAGGCTATTTTAGCCCACTTCGAATTTCGCGGCAGACCACCGATTTGGGATTTGTAACAACTCGGCTTGACTCCTTCGCTCGCCGATGTCGCCTCCGAAGCCACGGTCTAAGGATTCGTTGGACAATTGCGTTTGATGGATCGAGTGACTTATCAAAAGTATGTATCAGGGGGGCGAGATCGCGCTCTTTTGCGGTGAAGGTCGGCCAAAGGTCATTTGGTCAGTTCACTTACATTCCGGAGGAAATGAAAATGACATACGCAACTCCTACCCCAACGGTAGACCGACCGAGGGTATGCATCGACCGGCTGCTTCCGAGAGACATTCTGCGGCATCAAGAAGTCACCGAAGCAGCGGCACGTTCAGGGACTCCACAGACGAGCCGGGCCATCATCATCCCCAATCGCGTTTGGCCAAATGGTTCCAAACTTCGAGTTCAATTTCTCGGTGGCAGCGCCGCTCAGCAGGCGAAGGTACGGGAGCAGGCGCAATGGTGGTCTCAGGTTGCAAACGTGACTTTTGAGTTCGGCACCGATCCGCAATCGGAAATTCGCATCGCATTCGATCCAGCGGACGGGGCTTGGTCGTATGTCGGCCTAGATTGTGCGGAGATTCCGTTCGGGCAGCCCACAATGAACCTCGGGTTTCTCGACGGAGGAACTGCGGGGCACGAGTTTGGCCACGCCCTCGGCCTTGCGCACGAACACTCCAGTCCATTTGGGGGAATCGTATGGAACGAAGCACAGGTGATTGCTGACCTATCCGGTCCGCCCAATAACTGGACCGAGGACCAAATTCGACACAACGTCTTCTTCAAATATTCAGCCAGCCAGGTGAACGGCACGGACTTCGACCCGAAGTCGATCATGTTGTACTTCTTCCCTGATACATGGGTCGTGGGCGGCACCGGGACCTCTCAGAACGACACTCTTTCCATCACAGACAAGACCTTCATTGGCGGAGCGAACGCGTACCCAAAATCAACAATCGCCCCGATCAAAATAAAGGTGGGTGCGACACGCAGAACCCGATCGTCGATTTCGACGCCGGGCGAACAGGACCTTTTCGATTTTGAGGTTTTGACGCCGGGGAAACACGTACTCGACACCAACGGGTCGACCGATGTGATGCTCAGCCTTTTCGGGCCGAACAACCAAACAGCACTTGTCGCTACTGACGACGACGGCGGCGCAGGGGGCAATGCGCGCATCGTTGCGTCGCTTGTCGCTGGAACGTATGTCGCTCAGGTCCGTCATTTCGACGACAGGGCATTGGCGAATATTCAATCCGAGTTCGCCGAACAGCGTAAACGAAATCCTACGTACACCTATCAAAAGGAGATTGAATCATCATGGCAACGGCAAAACGACCAACCAACACAACGACCAAAGCCACAGCACGAAAAGCTGTCGCACGGTACAGGAACCTCCGCCACTCGGACAGCAGTCCCCGCCCCAATCGCCAATGGTGCACCTGTTCGCGTTCCGCTGCGATGGTGACAGCTGCCGCTCGCTCCGCAGTTGTCTCACCTTCTGCAGCACTCAACACCAATCTCGTTTCGGAACTCAACAACATCGATTTCCGCAAGATGATCGGCGGCCCCCTACAGGCGGCGGTCGACGCGCAAGTCGCTTCTTCCCTTGCAACCGTGAACTTCATTAAAGAAGTTGGCTTCGCAGCAGACCCGAACAACCCGAACGGCGCACCTCAGCTGGTAATGGTTGACTTTTCCCATAAGCGATCTGACGTGGACGCCGATGGTGGACCGGTCGAGACCAACATTAACGTGCGAGTACCGCTTCTCGCCATGCTCCCGGTTCCTTCACTACGGATAGAACATGTGATCATCGACTTCAACGCAAAGCTGAACTCTGTCGAATCGTCTCAGGTCTCGAACACGATAGGTCTTGCGGCGGAAGCGAAAGGCGGCTGGGGTCCCGTGAACTTCAAAGTATCCGCATCTTTCCAGCGTCGGACAAGCACCAACGTCGAGGTGAAAAAGGAGTACTCGATCAACGTCAACGTGAAGGCCGTGCAAGATGAGATACCCGCTGGTTTAGAGAAGATCTTCGGGCTGTTGGCTTCGTGACGAAGGGGCCGGGAACGTGCAAGAGATAACGCTCGGCGAATACACGGGCCACCTCTTTCAGGAGGTAGTTCGAGCACGACAACTCTCTGATTTACATTCAAAGTTGGTTGCGGAGGCGTATGCGAGCGACGAGGTTCTCCGGCACTTCCCGGTCCCACGTTTCCGTATCCCGAAAGTGACACTGAACATCCCGGTGGTAGTGGAACGTGCCACCTTTAAGGAGCTGGGGGTTCTCGATGTGGGTGAACTACAGCGGCTATCAGTGAACACATCACCGCAATGCTCCGTGTCGTCGGAGCTTCGGGCGTTGACCTTCGCCCATTTGTCGCCGAGGACCAAATCGAAGTTGAAGCCTTAGTTGAGCGTGTTCGTCTCCGAACAGGAGAGCGGCAATTTACTGTCCGCTTGCAGAGCGTTTGCCCAGTCGTTTCTTCGAGTCGACGGAGTTAGTGAGAACTCCAGAAGCACCGAAAGAGATGCGAAAACGGTATCGGAGACGGGTTTGGCGATTGCCAATCTGTTTCGAAGAACCGCGCTCCGGGTTGCCGCGAGCAGGTATCGAATCTTTGTTCGTCAATCCCATTACTGCTGCCGTGGGAGAGGGCGGGACGGCCAGCGTATTCGCCTTGACGGCGGAGTTGGTCGAGGAAACATTCTTCTTTCCCGCACGATTCATGACGAAGAAACCGGCACCCGGCGCACGATCGTCGAGTTTGACTAAGCAGGAATAGGAATGTTGCCGTTCCTCCATGACCGGGTCGCAAAACTGACCAGTTGTCTCGCCGACGCTAATCGTGTCCTGAGAACGAACGACCATACGTTCTCAGTCCAGGCACGCGAACAAGCGGAAACGTACCTCGATTCCGCTGCTGCGACGTTTCGAGGCCTGGGACTGCTCTCGGCCGAAAACGAGGTGTTGACTTTGCGTGCCCAACTTCAGACTGCGAAGTCCGGCTTGCATCCGTCTTCGTTGGAACGCGGGGATCGACGGGCGCTTGTCGGCGCGGTCTTGAGGGTTGGGCTTATTGTGACGAGCGAACTCGTCCGAACTCATTTAGAAAAGATGGCTGGGGCCCTCGACGAGGGGCGCTCCATACTTCGAGACGCCACAATCGAAGCCATATCCGATGGTCAACTTGATCGCGCGCTCCTCACCGTGACCGACGAGGCAGCCGTACAACGTTGTTGGCTAGCGCTTAGCTCAGTGAGCGCTCAACATCGCCGAGTTGTGCGCTTACAAGCTTCGCTTCACCCGACGGACATAGGTTTGCTCCTCCTTGAGGTGTTAGATCCCTTCCAGTGACTAGCGCAAGACAGTTCATATGTGCGCCAAGCATTTGAACTATCCAATCCTGCAAGCACTTCACGACAACGGCTGAGAATCTGACCCTACGGAGCGAACGTGGCGATCGGTACGTCCGAGGGAAGCGTCGATTCATGTTTCTTGACGTCGCCGATCTTTACGTGGTCGATGACGTAGCGATTCAACGCCCACGCCGCGACAATCGCGGCGACGAGGAGAAGCACCAGGACAACCCGAATGGCGATTCGGACCGACCTCCGACGGGTGCCGGGAGGCTTTCTCGGGTCACCGGATCGGCGCCATAGCCACAGATTCCAAGCCATCGCCACACAGTAGGTCCCAATTGTTCGATTTCGTTGAGGAGCCCACTCTTTCCTTCGTCTTACCCTCGTTCGTTTTGCTACGAAGAATCAAATTTTGGCGAAACGACCGAACCATGGACCCGAACACCACGAAAATTCCGCGCATCCGGGCCCGCCCCGGGGCCATCGTTCTCTTGGTTGCTGTGTCGGGTGCGGCGACCGTTTTTCTACCGGGGTTTTCCTCCTCGAGCCTCGCGGCGAAGCGAACATCGAAAGCGGCCGCCAAACCCACAACGAAAGACGTAGCGAAACCCGCCCTGAAACCTACGGTCACCGAAACGTCGTATTCGAGTTCGTCATCAAAGATCTCGATCACAAAGTTTGCGGCGACCCTGGGGGCGAACCACTGGTGTACTTCGTCGCCGACGTCGTAGTTTCCGATACTCGTGTGCTGCGCGGTGGGTTCGCCGAAAACAAGTACGGCACCAACATCATCGAGAACACCTCAACGATTGCCGAAGCCAACAACGCCGTGCTGGCCATCAACGGTGACTACTACGGTTTTCGTGAATCCGGCATTCTGGTGCGTAACGGGGTCGTGTATCGCAACACCGGCCCCCGAGAGGGGCTCGCTATGTATCGTGACGGAACGGTAAAGATTTTCGACGAAAAGACCACGACCGGTCAAGAACTCGTCAAAGCGGGCGTCTGGAACACGCTCTCGTTCGGACCGACGCTCGTCAACAACGGAATCATTCCCGAAGGCATCGACGACGTCGAAGTTGACACGAACTTCGGCAACCACTCCGTGCAAGGTCAGCATCCGCGCACCGGAGTGGGAATGATAGGTACAAATCATTTTGTGTTCGTGGTCGTCGACGGTCGGAAGCGCGGGTACAGCCGCGGCGTCACCATGACCGAGTTTGCCAATATCTTTAAGGACCTCGGAGCTACGCACGCGTACAATCTCGACGGCGGCGGTTCGTCAACCATGTGGTTTAACGGCCGGGTCGTGAACAACCCACTCGGAAGGAATCGCGAACGCGGAACGAGCGACATTTTGTACATAGACCGTCCAAGTTCGTAGATGACCGTCGTCCTGATCCCTGCGTACGAACCCGGTGCGAACCTCGTTGCGTTGGTCCGCGACCTACGGACGATCCGATCAGGTCGCCTCAAGATTGATGCCGTCGTAGTGGTTGACGATGGCAGCGGCGGCAGGTACCGGAACGTGTTCGATGACGCAGCAGCCGGGGGTGCCATCGTGATTCGATCCGAACCGAATCTTGGCAAAGGATACGCACTCAAGCACGGTTTCGCGTATGTTCACCAGAACTTCCCCGGGTGCGAAGTGGTTTGTGCGGACTGCGACGGCCAGCACGACGTCGACGCAATCACCACAGTTGGCCGAGCGCTTCACGGCCGGACCGCCACGATGATCCTCGGGTCACGGGACTTTACTGGTGACGTACCCGCACGGAGTCGGCTCGGAAATTCGACCACGAAGTACTTCTACTCCGTTACCACCGGCACGCGCCTGCAGGACACACAAACCGGTTTGCGCGGTTACTCCCCCGACGTGCTTCCCTGGCTTTGCGCCGTCCCCGGCAACCGATTCGAATACGAACTGAACCTCCTCCTCCACGCCGAGGGCGCCGGGGTCGCCATCGAGGAGGTTCCAATCGCTACGGTTTACCTCGATGAAAACGCTTCGTCGCACTTTCGTCCGATTGTGGACTCCGCTCGGGTGTATGCGCCTCTCGTCAAGTTCGGGGCATCATCGATCGTGGCGTTCCTGATCGACGTCATCGGCCTCATGATCCTGTTCGCGATGACTTCAAAGCTGCTGCTCTCCGTAGTTGTCGCACGATGTCTCAGCGCACTATTCAACTTCACCGTGAATCGCCATCTGGTGTTTCGTAAGCGCGCCGCCGACCCGCATCAGTCGTCGTTGGTTGCGGCCGCAACTCGGTACTTCACGCTGGTGGGCATCGTCCTTGTTTGCAACTACGGACTGATGCGCTTACTTATCGTCGACGTTGGTGCGCCAGTATTGCTCGCCAAAACAATTACTGAGCTTTTACTGTTTTCTTTCAGTTTCCAGATTCAACGGCGTTACATTTTCGGAGACAGAACGAACAGTCACCCGAACCCACAAGCGAATTCGCCGCAAAATGCGGTTAAACCAAAGCCCCCTCGTTGAGGCTAATGGGAACAACGAAAGCTGACCGCACATGAACACCCTCGTCCTCCTTCTCATCGACCTTGCCGCGATTCTCCTCGTGGTGTTTGGTCTTTACTACCGCCGTCACCGCCGGCGCGACCTGATCGTAGGTCTACTTATCGTGAACCTGGGGGTATTGGGAGGCGTGCATGCAATGCAGGCGTCGTCGGTCGCCGATCGCCTTGGTCTTGGGCTCTTCGGCATTTTGTCAATCATCCGTCTGCGCTCATCGGAAGTGAGCCAGCACGAAGTGGCGTATTACTTTGCCGCACTTTCCCTAGGCGTGCTCGGCGGATTGCCGACCGACCCCAGGTACCTCGGACCCGCGCTGATGGTGGCGATCATCATCGCCCTGTTCGTCGGCGATCACCCGAGACTCCTCCCCAAGTCGCGTCACCAAATGATGACGCTCGACCGGGCTTTTGTGAGCGAACCCGCACTTATCGAACATCTCGAAACCCTTCTCAACGCCAAGGTATACAAGGTGCTCGTCGATAAAGTTGACCTTGTTCAAGACACCACCGTCGTACACGTCGCCTTCGAAAACAAATGACGGGAGCATCCGACCTCACTGGTTCGATGGAAGCAGTCGGGCTTGACGAACTCGTTCAAACCGCGTCACTCCTGTCGAGAGTTGACAGGAAATACGTCGTTGAACGCTCCGTGTTGGCGTCAGTACTCCAATCGCTCATGGAGATCCCAGCTGCACCGCGAGCATTGGAAATGGCGGGGTTGCGCACCTTCCGGTACGAGTCCGAATACTCCGACACCTCGGACCTCGCTTCGTATTACCTCGCCGCCTACCAACGACGCCATCGGTTCAAACTGCGTTACCGCACGTACCAAGAGAGCGGTTTGAGTTTTCTTGAGGTGAAGACGCGATCGGCCAACGGGCTCACGATCAAACAGCGAATGCCTCGCGAATCCAGCACAGTACGTGAACTTAGCGATCGAGAACGGTCCTTCCTTCTCGGAGTTCGAGAAGTGGCGCCGCACGTTTCGAACCTGCATCAGGTCTTAACCACCACCTACGAACGAACCACACTGCTCCTGGCCGACGGCAGTCGGACAACTATCGACCAGGGTCTGCAAGCAACCCACGCGAGCGGCCGAGGTCTGAGACTTGATCGCGTGATTGTCGAGACGAAAACGCGCGGACCAATATGTGCCATGGATCGGGCCTTGCGGGATCACTCGATCATGGCCGTACCATTTTCTAAATACACCACAAGCCTCGCTGCGCTCTTCGCCGAGCTCCCCGCAAACCGATGGTCCCGGACCCTCCGTCGGCACTTCACGGACGAGCGCAGACTCGCGACCTCACCCGCTTCGCTTCTTCGTTGAAGGTCTCGATTTCGATTTCGATTTTGTGGTGGTTTTCGTTTTGGTGGTTGGCGCTCCGTTACCCGTTGCCGCAAGTGACACGTCACAACGAAACGAGGCGGTTCGGAGGGCGTGACCATCCGTCGCGGAGTCGTCGGACCACAGGGCGCGTCGAGTTGCATCACCGCATGCTCCAACAAAGGCGAGCCCTTCGTGATTCAGTCCGCTCGCACCAGCCGGAGGCTCGATCACCCGGCCGGCGGTAAAGGCTCCGGAACGAACGCGAAGCACCGCCATCTTGGTGCCGCAACTGTCATCGCATGCTGCCCACAGGGCATTCCCGTCGGCGTCCCACTCCAAACTCATTACCGCCGGGAGTCCGCTTGACACGGTCCCAACAAGGATCACATCGCCGTTGCCTCGAAGTTCAACCAGCCGAATGTTTCCGTCGGCCTCAATGCCAACGGCGAAGACCATCCGCGGCTCTTCCATGCTGTTTGCGGCTGTAGGCAATGCGGCGGCGACAATATCGGGGACCCAAGCAACGGCTTCGACGCCACCGTTGGGTGAAGTTTCCGGGAGGACGCGATCCAATCGCCATTCCGCAGTGGGCGTAACGGCCCCGGAGCCCGTGATGTCGTAGCGAAGAATGGAGTTTCGGCTGACGTTGGCTACCGAGTTGTCTCGTTCGGCGGCAACGTAGACCGCACTAGTTTCAAAGGGCGACACCGTGACACCTTCGGCATCAGGAGCCCCGCGGCCGCCCAAATTGCGAAGCGCTCGTGACGACCCAACCGCCCAAACCTCATTCGTTTTGGCCAACGAGAGGAGCTCGCTCGGACTGTCACGAACCGCCCAAACTTGTTCGGCACTGACACCGACCAAGCCCGAAATGTTTCCGCCGGTCGCGCTCTCGACGTCGGCTACCGAAACGGGCGAACCCGGCCAAGAAGTGGCAGGCAACAACGAGGCTTCACTTGAAGAAAACCCAAAAGAAAGCGTGCATATCATGGCAATTCCTGCCAGATTGCGTTGTCTCAACTGAACACCCACGGTCGCGCCTGCTTGATCGCCAGCGTGCCCGCCACGGTTATCTTGAACTCGATCTCCATGGCGAACTTTTCGCCGTCAGGAACCTTGTAGAGATCAGCGAAACGTTGGTGAATGATCTTCAAATCCGAATGAAGCGCGGCGATCTGCGCCTCGTTCAAGACCAGCGTTCCCGGCTTCACCAGATTGGAACGGGCCACCACGTAGGTTTTCCCGTCGGGATAGATCAACACCTCCTCCGGAATCGAAAGATCCTTCGGGTTAGTGACCAAATCCTCGCCCATTTGTACGTTCACATAGTATGCATCGCTTTCGTAGAGCGGATCGCCCGATACCGCCACACCGTTTACCAACTCATCGTCATAGTTCGGGTGAACCAGCACCCCCATGGCCGTGGCGAAGTGGTCAATCAGGTAAAATTCGCGCTCCAGATACGCTCGATGACTCCACAGACTTGCGTACACCTGTTTCACGCACTTTGAAAGGTGACCCTCGTCAACACGCTGGGTTTTTGAATCATAAAGACCCGCCCCACTGAAGTTTGGGAGGTCTTCAGTGTTGGTGCTCGATCGACAACGCAACGCAACGCCAGGAAACTTCTTCTGCCAGTTGCCGAGCTCTTCCATAATCCAAGCAGGCATAGTCGAGTCTCTGATCGTCGTCTCGTAGCTGCGAAAGGTCTGCTTCTTGGCGATCCAGATCACTCTGAAACTTCGGTTCAGCCAACAACCGTTTCGCCCGGTCGGTTAAACCGGTGGACGTCATGAACTGATCGTAAAAGTAGAACGGAATGGCAAATCCGTCGGGAACGTCGGCATTGAGATTTTCGAACCTCCCAAGCACAGCGACGTTTGCCGCCTTCACCCCGTACGACTTGGATTGTTCAAACGAGATGTCGCGCAGCGCGGAGATCGTACGTACAGATAGATCACGAGCAGGAACGAGTGGAGCATCCGGTCGAAGCTTCGCAAAGTGATCCTCCACCTCGCGTTGGGTCGCCGGCTCGATGGTGTATCCCGCCGAAGTCACCTCGTAACGGACCAACTTGTCGACCAGCGCCTTCACCGATTCGCTCTCCATGGCATCGCCAATGAACGCGTTCGGCACCTTGTCTTGGACCGCACGGAGATTGACGTGCGACAGCGGTGTTTGCGAAACCGTCGTAATGATCCCGGCGACTCGTGGAACCTCGTTGGGTAGCGATCGGTAGATCACGACGTCGCGCCCCGCCGGGCGCTCCTGACCACCCATGACTCGCAATCTGCCGAAGCCGACAGCTTGATTCAACGGCGCAAACTTTTCCCGCCGCGTCGTTTCCAAAACCGGTGCGACAGTGTTTGCGGCGCCCTCGCTTGCAGTGGCCGATGTCTTCGACGACTCTGACGACTTCGACCCACACGATGCCGTCAAGAAAGCAACGGTCAGCAGCGACCCGATCAAAACCCAACGACTTCGCATCGACGCTCCTCTCGAGTCCGGCAGCAGAACCGGAACCCCGGCCATCCTAAAGCGGCGATGTGATCGACGGTCGAGGGGCACACTGCGACTTAATACCCCAAACGTTAAGAAATGGTGTGTGCTCGTGCCGCCCCTCTTTTGTGGGTCGCGGTGCTTCTGTCGTGGTTGCGGTGCGTTTGTCGCCCGACTATTGCACCGCGACCAAGTCGAACGTACCGCGACCCTTGAGCCACATCTAACGTACCGCGACCCTCGAGCCACTTGAGCCACCGGGTTGGACACACGACTCGCCATCTCGTCCTGAGAATGCCCGGCAATTCCGAAACCTGCACCTAGCCTCTCCGAATGGCCCCGAACGTAAACGACCCACTTGAGATACTCACCATCGGTCGAGTTTCTGTTGATCTGTACGCAGAACAATTGTCGGCCAACGCGACGCAGGTTCAGTCCTTTCGAAAGTCTCTCGGTGGAACGACGACCAACGTTGCCGTTGCCGCGGCCCGTCTTGGTCGTCGAGCGGCGACGTGCACCCGGGTCGGCAACGACGAATTCGGCGAATACATAACCACAGCACTCACCGAAACGTTTGGCGTCGATACCCGTTTTGTTACGAAGGACCCGGCGCATAAAACCCCCCTCGCGTTTGTGTTCCGCGATCCGCCGGAAGACCCAAGGGTCGTGTTCTACCGCGAGCCCCGCGCTCCCGACATGAATATCACTGCCTCCGACGTCGATCCGTTGACCGTGGCCGAGGTACCCATCTTGTGGATGGCCGCATCGAATCTCGCCTACGAACCGTGTCGAACGGCGATGCATCACCTCCTGGAAATCCGCAACTCATCGGGTTCAACCAACGCGATTCGACACACCATTTTGGATCTGGACTGGCGACCAATGTTTTGGAAGTCCCCCGCCAACGCCGCCGCCCAAATCACCCCGCTACTCAACCAATTCAGCATGGTGATCGGAAACCGTACAGAGTGCGAAATCGTGGTTGGCACGAATGACCCAAACGACGCCCTCGACCGGCTCCTAGCGTCAGGATTAGATGCCGCGGTCGTGAAGCTTGGTGGTGATGGCGTTCTCGTCGGTAATCGTCAGGGCCTTCGGGCTCGAGTAGACCCAATCAGCGTCGACGTTGTTTGTGGCGTCGGAGCCGGCGATGCCTTTGGGGCCGCCGTCTGCCACGGAATCCTCGAGGGTTGGGACCTTGCCGAATGCGCGCGATTCGGCAACGCCGCGGGAGCACTCGTGGCTGCTCGCTTGATGTGCGCCGACGATATGCCAACACTCGCGGAGGTCACCGCCCTGCTGAACGCAAGCCCACTAGCGTGAGCACTGTCATGAACCCCCACCACATCCGCCCAGACTCATCATCAAGCGTACATATCAACGTCACACCAGAGTCGGCCGGGTGGCGTGATACGAGCTTCAGCGTCGTAAAACTCGAGGCCGGCGAGTCCCACGAACTCACGTTGGAAGGGCGCGAACTGGCAATCGTCCCGATCGAAGGATCGGCCAACGTCGAAGCCGGTCCGATCAACACCACGATGCAACGCGACAGTGTGTTCACGCAGATGCCCACGGTTCTTTACGCGCCGCCAAAAACCACGGTCCGCGTAACGGCCATCGATTCGTCGTTCACGTTCGCGATTGGCTCGGCGCCAGCCGTCGGTAAGTATCCGGCGCGGGTCTTTGAACCGTCGGAAATGAAAAGCGAAATACGCGGCGGCGGCACCGCCCGTCGACAGGTCAACCACATTTTGGCGATGCCGCTACCGGCCGAACATCTGATTCTGTACGAGGTCTATGTTCCGCGTGGCACGTGGGCGGGTTGGGCTCCGCACTGCCACGACGGCCGTGATGGTTCGCCGTACTTGGAAGAGGTTTATTACTTTCGCATGCAGCCCGACAACGGCTTCATCCTTCATCGAAACTGGCGTGAGGATGAAGGCTTCGATGAGCAGTTCGTCGCCCGTGATGGTGATGCAGTCTTGGTGACGAAGGGGTTTCACTCAACCGTCGTGTGCCCAACGTCGCATATGTATTTCCTGAACTACCTGGCCGGTGATCTGGAAGGCGACGCTCGCTCGACGCCACCGTGTTTCCACAGTGAGTACACCTGGATTCAGGACGATTGGGATGCCGGAGCATGGACTCTTCCTGTCGTGAAGCCATGACCCGTGCGGTTGGAGTGCATGCCATATCCGACGCTGATGGTTCGATACGCGTACTGGCTATCGACCACCGGGACTCGATGCGACAGTTCCTGTCCCCCAACGACCCCGCAGGAATCGACGCCGCCCAGATAACGGAACTCAAAATCGACATCGTAGGTGCACTTGTTAATAAAGCAAGCGGCGTGATGTTAGAGCCAGAATTCTCGATACCTCAAGTCATTGATGCTGGGTTGGTTCCACCACACGTTGGAGTCATTGCCGCACTGGAATCCCAGGGCTATCTGAGTGACCCGGCAGCAAGTGTCACTAGCGTCCTCGATGGATGGTCACCCACGTTGGCCCTTGCCGCCGGTGCCTCAATGGTCAAATTACTGCTTCCGTACCGACCGGGCTCGACCACGGCGTCGGCCCAGGAAGCAGTTGCCCGCGAGTGTAATAAACGAGTGCGACGCCGCCGGAGTCCCGTTGGTTTTGGAGCCGTTGCTGTGGGGCGTGGCCACCAGTGCCGAACAGAGCGAGTTGATTCTCGAAACGGTAAGGCGATTTGCGGCCATGTCACCGGGCGTACTGAAGATTCCGTTTCCCGGCGATGCCGACAGCGTTGCGGCACGCGAAGCGTGCCGCAACATCACCACCATTTGCGCAAAGCGAAACATTCCGTGGGCCGTCCTGTCGGGCGGGGGGACCTTCGAACGATTCGAGCATCAATTGTCGATCGCCGTCAGCGAAGGTTGCTCGGGATTTATGGTCGGTCGTGCCCTCTGGGGTGAGGCCGCAGTCGCGGCACCCGAACAACGACCAACATTGCTCAGCGAAGTTGTGGCCCCGAGGTTTGATCGACTCAACGCCATCCTGCAGGGTCGGAAGTAGTGGTGTTTCGTAGGCTCACGTAGCAAGACCTGACCGGCTGGTAAGTATGCAGATGGTGCATTGTTTGGTATTTTTCGTCAGATCTAGTTCACCCTCCGACCGCAATGCCTATGTTGTTGGTCATGGTTCAAACACAGCGAATCGCACGGTCGTTTTTTGCGTTCCAGTTCCCCCTCACCGATTGGCGAATCGTTCGCCACACGATCGTCGCTGATTTTCAGACCGCGAACTTTGCTGAAGCAATCGAGTTCGCGAGCGAAGTGGGGCGGGCCGCGAACCTGGCCGGTCATCATCCCGATATCGAGATCCGCTATCCCGGCAAAGTTCGGCTGACGCTCATGACTCACGGGGTGCAAGGCCTTACTTCAGTCGATGCAACCCTCGCCACAACAATTAGCGAACTTGCGAAAAGGCGCGGTCATGCTTCCCGACCGAGCACGGTGTCCATGGTCGAAATTGCTATCGATGCAATGAACATTCCATTGGTGCTTCCGTTCTGGCGATCGATTCTTGGATACGCCAATGAACGACCGGGTGACCCCCAAAGTATTGGCGACGCCATTGTTGATCCCATGCGACTCGGACCGTCGGTTTGGTTCCAACAGATGGACGAACCACGCACCCAACGAAACCGTATTCACGTTGACCTACTCGTTCCCCACGATGAAGCCGAAACCCGGATCCAAAGCGCGCTTGCTGCCGGCGGAACCCTCGTGAGTTCCGATGAAGCCCCGGCATTCTGGGTAATGGCCGACCCAGAAGGCAACGAGATTTGCGTTTGCACCTGGCAGGGTCGCGACTAGCAAGAAAACCTGGTCACAGCTGCGTCGTCTGCGTCGTCTGCAACGTAAGTGAACGCTCCACCAACGTTGACAAAAGTTTCATCCGTTCGCGGCTCCTGATCCGAAGAAGTACGGAAGAACAAAAAGTTCTCCGTTACGAACCCGATCAGGAGCCCCCATGCGTAGATCTCGACATCGTCTCTTAGCCTTCGGACTGGCCAGCGTTTTGGCCGGCTCAGGCTTGTTTGCTTCAACTGTGGCAGTGGCCAAGTCTCAGCCGGCGTTTAAGGCGACCGCCACGAAGCCGGCGCCAAATTTGGTCGAGCGGCTTCAGAAGTCGGGCAAGTTCACTACCTTGATCACCGCGGTTCAAGCCGCCGGATTGGGTGACACTCTGGCGAACACGAAGGACCTGACCGTGTTTGCGCCGACCGATGCCGCGTTCGCGAAGATTCCTTCGGACCAACTCGCAAAGATTGTTGGAGATAAGGCGCTGTTGACGAGCATTCTCACGTATCACGTGTCGCCGAAAGTCGCATCGGCCAAGTCGCTGGCGAAGGCGTCGAGTGTGGCAACCCTTAACGGAGCAACGGTGAGCGTGTCGGGGAAAGCGAAACGTTTGGTTTTGAACGGCAACGTCAAAGTTATTAACGCCGATGTACGGGTGAGCAACGGCATCATCCATTACATCGACACCGTGCTTGTCCCACCAGCACCACCAGTGGTTCTGAAAGACGTTGTCGACACCGCCATCGGCGCCGGCAGCTTCAAAACACTCGTCGCTGCAGTACAAGCAGCAGGTCTTGAGCAGACACTACGAACCACACAAAACATCACCGTGTTCGCCCCAACCGACGACGCATTCGCCAAACTCGGCGACGCCACCATCAAAGGCCTACTCGCCGACAAAGCAGCACTCACCAAAATCCTCACCTACCACGTCGCCGGCAAAGTCATCACCGCCGCCGACATCGTGTCAACTAGCAAAGGAACATTCACCACACTCCAAGGCCAAGACGTCACCTACGAAGTAGTAGGCGGCAACGTCATCCTCAACGGCAACATCAAAGTCGTCGCCACCGATATCAAGGCCAGCAACGGCATCATCCACGTCATCGACACCGTCCTCGTTCCAGCGGCACCGCCGACTCCGCCGACCACCATCGCTCCCCCGACCACGGTGGCACCGGTTGCCCCGGTAACGACCGTTCCCCAGGTCACCGCAGTCCCGACCCAACCAACGACTGCTCCGCCGACTGTTCCACCGACCACCGCGGCTCCAGTGGTGCTGAAAGACGTTGTTGACACCGCCATCGGCGCCGGCAGCTTCAAAACACTCGTCGCTGCAGTACAAGCAGCCGGTCTTGAGCAGACACTACGCACGACGCAAAACATCACCGTGTTCGCCCCAACCGACGACGCATTCGCCAAACTCGGCGACGCCACCATCAAAGGCCTACTCGCCGACAAAGCAGCACTCACCAAAATCCTCACCTACCACGTAACCGGCAAAGTCATCACCGCCGCCGACATCGTGTCAGCTAGCAAAGGAACATTCACCACACTCCAAGGCCAAGACGTCACCTACGAAGTAGTCGGCGGCAACGTCATCCTCAACGGCAACATCAAAGTCGTCGCCACCGATATCAAGGCCAGCAACGGCATCATCCACGTCATCGACACCGTCCTCGTCCCCGCCGCACCACCAGTGGTTCTGAAAGACGTTGTCGACACCGCCATCGGCGCCGGCAGCTTCAAAACACTCGTCGCTGCAGTACAAGCAGCAGGTCTTGAGCAGACACTACGCACGACGCAAAACATCACCGTGTTCGCCCCAACCGACGACGCATTCGCCAAACTCGGCGACGCCACCATCAAAGGACTGCTCGCCGACAAAGCAGCACTCACCAAAATCCTCACCTACCACGTCGCCGGCAAAGTCATCACCGCCGCCGACATCGTGAAGGCAACGAAAGGAACATTCACCACACTCCAAGGCCAAGACGTCACCTATGAAGTAGTTCACGGCAACGTCATCCTCAACGGCCACATCAAAGTCGTGGCCACCGATATCAAGGCCAGCAACGGCATCATCCACGTCATCGACACCGTCCTGGTCCCGCCCGCACCCAAGCACTAACTCGTTTCGAAACTGCCCGCTCTGCGCCTCAGGCAGAGGGCACTTTCCGAAACAATTCCCCCCAAGACATTGGGCGGTCCTCCGGGGCCGCCCAATGTCTGTTCTTTCGGCGCGAATTCCGACACAACGTGTGTGCAATCTCGGGTCGCGCATTCCCACCCGAAACACAAAACGCCACGAGCGGAGTTTCAGCCCACAAGTTGTGGGCTCGGACTCCGCTTGTGGCGTTTTTCGTCGGGGGCGATTACTCAAACGAAGAATCAACGATCTCAGCTCCTTGAATAGGGCGAAAGACTGAATCTCTCGTCCGATGACAACGCTCCGCCGCGCATCACCAAGCTGCCGAAGACAACCGAATCGAGTGAGCGCTTTTCTTTCTCGGATTTGGTATTCCCGAAGAACTCGGCAAACGCGAAGATAGCCAGGCTGGACGGACCCAACCTGGCTACCCAGAGCTACGAGCTGATTACTTGTTGGTGGGTCGACGGCGACGACGAGTGATCGCCACCAAAACAAAGCCGCTCATGATGAGCACACCGCCGTCACGCAGCAGCCCTTTCACCGGTGCTCCGGTAAACGCGAGTGCCAATTCCGCGGGGGCTTGTGCTTCAGGCACGATACCGATCGGCGATGCCACGATCACTTCACCGTTCACCACGCTGAACTTGACCCGGGTAATGGTAGTTGGGTTGAATCCCGCAGGTACGACCGGCTCAATTTCGTAGTCTCCTGCGGGGAGGTCAATCGTCCAAGTTCCGTCGGCCTTTGTCTGCGTGGTCGCCACCAACGTCCCCGACTTGTCATAGATACGCAGTTCGACGGCAGCCACACCAGTTTCGGCGGACCCGTTGGCGGCGTCGCGATTCGAGTCGAGCCAAACCTTCCCGGATACTTTGTTCCCGATTGCCGGCGCGACGGGTTGGCTCGGTAGTGGCTGAACCACAGGCGGGGCAGAAGGGACGACGGGTGCCGGCACCGGCGTCAATGGCATTTCTGGCGCCGGGGTCAACACGTCAGGCCGAACTTGGACAACACGAACAGGAATAGGAATCTGCTTTTCCATAAATCGAATACCGGAAGCATTCGAAGTATTCGTAAGTGTAACTACGATTTCATCGTTGCCGAACGCGGTGCCCGAATCGCCCGGGGTGTCAGATCCGTCGAGATAACCCACCGGTTGACGTTCGCGAACGCGATAGCTCCCAGCACCGAGACCGGTGAACGAGAAAGATCCATCCGGCTTGGTTGTCGTGGTGCGTACGACGGTGCCTGCATCGTCAAGGAGTTCGATCGTCACGTTGTCAATCGGCCCGTCAGGTATGCCGTCGTCGTTTCGGTCTACGACCACGGAGCCGAGGATGGCTCCATGGCCTTCGCCGAAGTCATTGGAGTGCGACCATGTTCCCGGGGCAAGAGTCACACTGAACGTGTCGTTGCCACCGGCGGTTGCGCCGTTGAATCCGGGAGCATCCTTTCCGTCACCAAAGGTCACGGGCTGCACTTCACGAACAACGTACGTACCGGGAACAACGTCGACGAACAAATACGAGCCGTCGGCTCCTGTAACCGTTGTTCTCACCACCGTGCCGCTCGGGTCAACGAGTTCGATGGTGACCCCGGCGATACCCGTTTCGCTCACGTCAGCTCGACCATCGTTGTTCGTGTCAACGGCGACCGTGCCCGAGATCCGACCCGGGGTGTTCAATGGTTGCGATGCAATCTCGGCGAAATCGTTGTCGATTGACGAGTCGCCATCGGCAAGGTACAGGTCGATGCGATCGTTCACGGTGGACGTGTTGTTCAGACCCGGCTTGTCGATTCCGTCGAGCGCAGTAGTCGGCTGCAGTTCCACGATGCGATAGTTCCCTGGCGCAACGTTGAGGAATTGATAGGTTCCGTCAGCAGCAGTGACCGTGGTGGCGACGATGCGGCCCGTTGGGTCTTGCAACTGAACGGTAACCCCGGAAAGTGGAACCTCCTTCGGTGTTCCGCCAGTTCCGTCGTTCATCGTGCCGTCGTTGTTCAGGTCAACAAACACTCGACCACCAATGGTTCCGGGCTTCGCGAGTTCACCAAAGTTGTTTCCTGCTGATGTCTGTCCGTTGGCAACGGTCACTTTGAGGCGATCGTTTGCCACAGAAGTAGCCAGACCGCCCGGCGTGTCGGCACCATCGACGTAGAGTTCCGGTTGCCGTTCGACGATGAAATACACACCTGCGGGAACCTCCGGAAAGTCGTAGACGCCGCTCGGGCCGGTGATTACGGATGCGACTACGGTTCCCGCCGCGTCAAGCAGTTGAACCGTGACTCCTTCGACGCCTGGATCGTCACTGTCGAGAGCACCGTTTTCGGAGCGATCGCGGTAAACGGTTCCGGTGATCAGCGATGGCGGGGTCTTCTCCCGCTCGCCGAAGTCGTGTGCGGTGGACGGCGTACCAGCGGTTACTGCGGCGATGATCTGGTCATTTGTTGTCCCGACGTTTCCACCGACACCCGGATGTTCCTTTCCGTCATTAAACGCCGTCGGCTGCGTTTCTACGATGGTGTACGTGCCGGTCGGCAAAGGGCCAAATTGGTATGTACCTGAAGTATCTGATGTTGTCGTGGCGATGAGTGAACCATTGCTGTCGAGTAGCTGGACAGTTACACCGGCAATCGGTGCTTCGTTTCCGGCTGTGCCGCCGTTGATTCCATCGTCGTTGCTGTCCACGAAGACCGAACCTTTAATAAGCGCACCGACTTCCGCAAAGTTGTTCTCGATGAGCGTCGCGCCGTTGGCGACTACGACGGCGAATTTATCGTTGCCGCTCGGTGTCGCTCCGACTCCAGGTGTGTCCGTGCCATCGTTCCAGCCCGTGGGCTGTGCTTCTTCAATCGTGTAGCTGCCGGCTGGAACGTTGACGAATGCGTACGTTCCGTTCGGTGCCGTTGTGGTCGTGGATACCACGTTGCCACTGCCATCGACCAAGCGAACGACAACGCCACCAATGCCCGGCTCAACTGGAGCCTTCACTCCATTTCCGTCACTGTCACCAAACACCGCACCGCGAATGGTCGCGGTGCCGATGAGCGGAGCGAGCTCCGAGAAGTCATTGCCGGTGGATGTGCCACCGGCGGCAACGGTTACCGCAATGCGATCGTTCCCGGCCAACAGCGTCGTTCCCGTGCCGGCGTAGTCGGTCGTGTCGGGAAGTCCAGCCGGCTGCTCTTCGACCACCACGTAACTTCCGGCGGGGAGGCCGGAGAATGTGTAGGTACCGTCGGGCAACGTGGCGGTGCGAGCAACCTCGGCCCCACTGGTGCTAAGTAGACGTACGATAACTGAAGCAATTGGAGTGTCGGTGGCGCCCTTCCCAGGCGCCCCGTCGACTTCGCGGAAAACGTTGCCGCTGATCGTCGCGCCACCGGTCACCTGCGGCTGTTCGCCAAAGTTGTTTTCGGTTGACGTTCCCCCCGCCGCGAGGGTCACTACGAGCGTGTCGTTGGTTGTACCTGCGGTTCCACCGGTACCCGGGGTGTCTTTGCCGTCAAGATTGCTCGCAGGCTGGGACTCTTCGATTCGGTAGGTGCCAGCCGGAATGTTCGGGAATGCGTACGACCCATCAATGCCGGTTGTAGTGGTGGCCACAACAGTACCGTCGGGAGCCACCAACTTCACTGAGGTCCCATTGATTCCGGTTTCGCCGGTGCGGGCACCGTCGTCATTGGAATCCACGTACACATACCCACTGATCGCACCCGTGAGTGGAGCAACCGTCGGCTGTTCGCCGAAGTTGTTCCCCGTTGAGGAACCACCAACGGGAAGTACGACATTGATGCGCTCGTTGACCGTGGTCGACGTTGCGCCAGTACCCGGTGTCTCTTTGCCGTCGGTGTAACCCGTTGGCTGAAGTTCCACGACGGTGTAGGTACCGCCCGGGATGTTCGCGAACACATAACTACCATCGGGTCCGGTGGTCGTGGTTGCCACTACCGCCCCGGTCCCGTCGAGAAGCTGCACGGCAACACCGTTGATGGGTGTCTCACCGGTGGCTTTCACGCCGTCATCACCCGCGTCCACGTATACCGCACCGGTGATCGAGCCCGTTGGTGCAACGAGTGGCTGCTCACCGAAGTCGTTGCCGACGCTGTTCCCGCCAGCCGGGAGCGAGATCGCAATCGTGTCGTTTGCCGGTGACGACGTAGCCCCGGAACCGGGGTATTCCGCACCGTCAGCATGAGTTGAAGGTTGTGTTTCTTCGACGCGATAGTTACCGGCCGGCAGGTTCGTAAACACGTAGCTGCCGTCGGCGCCTGTCGTCGTAGTTCCAACGACAGTCGCAGCTGCGTCTACCAGCCGCACCACGACACCGCTGAGCACCGGCTCACCGGTTGTTCGGCCGCCAGTCCCGTTCGTGTCGACAAAGGTCTGTCCACGTACCGTCCCGCCAAGCTCCGCGAAGTCATTGGTAGTCGATGACTGGCCTGCGGCAACGGTCACGCTGAATCGATCATTGTTCGGCGTAGTCGCGCCGTTGGTACCGGGGATTTCGGCGCCATCGGCGAATTTGGTTGGCTGCTGCTCAACGACGGTGTAGGTGCCCGCCGGAAGACCGCTGAACGAATAGGTGCCGTCGACTGCAGTAGTCGTACGGCTCACTTCGGTTCCGGCGGTATCGAGAAGGATCACGGTGACACCAGCGATGGCCGGTTCTCCAGCGTCCTTGTCGCCACCGGCGTCGGAATCAACAAACACCGAACCCGAGATGGTGGCCGGCGATGGCGCCGGCGGAAGCTCCCCGAAGTTGTTACCGGGACTCGAAGTGCCCGGGGTCAACGTGACGGCGATACGGTCGTTGGTTGACGGTGGAATCGCGGCTGCGGTACCGGGAGTTTCGACACCGTCAAGGACGCCCGTCGGTTGTGATTCCACCACGGTATACGAGCCTCCCGGCATATTCGGGAACGCGTACGCACCGGTGGTGGGATCACTTGTAGTCGTTGCGATGACGGTGCCGTTGGCGTCGATCAAAGTCAGCGTGGTTCCGAGACCGGTATCGGTGCCGGTAAATCCCGGGGTGCCGTCGACTTCCGTGTACACGATGCCGGAGATGGTTCCAGTAGGCGATGGAGGAGGTAGTTCGCCGAAGTCATTGGAGATCGATGAACCGCCAGCGGGCAAGGTGACATTGATCTCGTCGTTTGCACCAGCCGTCGTAGTGCCTGTTCCCAGGTGATCCTTGCCGTCGGAGAACGCCGCTGGCTGTGCTTCGACGACCTTGTAAGAGCCAGCCGGGAGATCTTCGAAAGCGTACGTACCATCGGCAGCGGTGATAGTTGTAGCAATGACGGTGTTGGCGGCGTTGCGGAGTTCGACGGTTACTCCAGGGATTGATACTTCGCTTACGTCACGTGATCCGCCATCGTTGGCATCGACAAATACCGATCCCGAGATACGAGCTGGACGTTCCCCAAAGTTGTTACCAGTCGACGTTTCCGACGGTGACAGGGTCACGGTGAACCGGTCGTTTCCGGTGGCGAGCGCACCCTGTGTGCCCGGCGTATCGCGACCGTCACTGTAGTTTACCGGCTGCGATTCGACCACCGTGTAGGTGCCAGCAGGAACCGAAAACTCATATGCACCCGTAGCATTGGCTGTAGTCGTTGCCACGACCGTGCCATTTGCATTCAGAAGGGTAACCGTAGTCCCGGGAAGCGGGACTTCACCCGAATCAAGCACGCCGTCATTGTCTCGATCGGCATACACCGAACCCGAGATGCGAACCGGAGCCTGAGCTGGAGGGGCCTCGGCGAAATCATTGTTGACCGATTGGCCACCAGCCGCAAGCGTTACCGCAATCTGGTCGTTGGCCGGTGACGAGGTGGAACCGGATCCCGGGTGCTCTTTCGCGTCGGCGAATCCTGCCGGCTGCGTTTCCACGACCGTGTAGGAGCCAGCCGCTAGATCTTCGAACGAGTACGTACCATCAGCTGCCGTTGCGGTCGTCGCAATTGTTGCACCGGCAGCGTTTTTCAATGTGACAGTGACACCGGGAATCGCCGGTTCGCCGGGATCAAGGGTGCCGCTGTTGTCCGTTTCGGAGTACACGTGGCCAGCGAGGCGAGCACCGACTTCGCCGAAGTTGTTCGCCGCGGAGGTTTCTCCGTTGGCCAGCACTACAGTTATCTCGTCGGGTGCCGATACCGAGCCCGCAGTTGCCGTGCCGGTGCCTGGGGTTTCGGTGGCGTCGGTGAACCCGGTCGGCTGCACCTCACGAACCCGGTAAGTGCCGGCAGCAACGTTCGGGAACGAGTACGCACCAGTTGCATTCGTGACGGCGCTAGCGATCACTGCGCCGGTCGAGTCGACGAGCTGCACAGTAACGTTGCCGAGCGATCCATCAGCGGAGTCCCGGACACCGTCGCCATTTCGATCAGCGTATACATAACCTGAAATTGCTCCAGGAATAGACGCCACTTCACCGAAGTTGTTGGCGGGCGACTTACCACCCGCTGGGAGTTCCACATCAATGCGATCGTTCGTCGATGATACGTTCGCATATGTTCCTGCGGTTTCGGTTGCGTCCACGTAACCGGCAGGTTGCACTTCCTCAACGTGGTAACTGCCAGCTTTGAGGTTCGTGAACGAATAGCCTCCATCAGATGTAGTAGGAGTCGTGGCAACAATGACGTTGGCCGCGTCGAGCAAGTTGACGGTGACACCAGCAAAGCCAGTCTCCGTACCGTTCTTCGAGCCACCTTTGTCCGTATCGACGTAGATGCTTCCCGAGACAACACCGGGAGTTTCACCGAAGTTGTTGGCGATGCTGTTTTCGCCACCAGCAAGGTTGACAGCAATGCGGTCGTTTGACGGGGTGGTGTTGCCTGTACCAGGAACCTCCGCGCCGTCGCCGTATGCTCCAGGCTGAACTTCAACCACTGTGTAGGAACCTGCGGGTAGCTTCGTGAAGGAGTACGCGCCAGTCGTTGCGTTGGTGGTGGTTGAGGCTACGATCGCCCCTGCGGCGTCGAGAAGGTTAACCGTAACTCCACCTACGATAGGTTCGGTACCGACACCAGCATGTGCGCCATTGCCATCCGTGTCAACGAAGACGACGCCAGAGATGGAGCCTGGGACTTCGCCGAAGTTGTTTCCCGCACTGGTTACGTTGTTGCCAACCACGACGCGGATCTGATCGTTTGTCGAAGCCGGAATTGTTTCTGATGTTCCACCGGTACCGGTTGTTTCGGTGCCGTCACTATGTGAGGTCGGCTGGACCTCAACGACGGTGTACGTACCGGCGGGAACGTTAAACGAGTACGCACCCAGTGCGTCAGTGGTGGCCACCGCGTAGAGGCCACCGACGCTGTCGAGCAGACGGACGCTGACGCCCGCGAGCGGTGAGTCCCCCGCATCCTTCGAAGTGTTTCCTGACTCTTCGGCGTAGACGAATCCATTGATAAATGAAGTCGACGGAGGAAGCTCGGCGAAGTTCACGTCTGTGACGGCACCGGTCGTAACGGTCACCGAGTGGAGATCATTAATCGCTGAGTCTGCTGCGGCACCGATTCGATCACGTCCATCGGTATGCGTAGTCGGCTGAACCTCGCGTACCTTGTAGTTGCCCGAGGGAAGAGCAGTAAACGAGTAATCCCCATTCGTGTCAGTCAACGTGGTATTCAGAACGTTGCCATTGCTATCCAGCAGCTCGACGGTTACGCCAACAATCCCGGGTTCGCCAGCGCCTTGCACGCCCGTGTTGTTCGTCTCTTGGAACACAGTCCCCGAAATCGAGGCGGTGCCGACCGGGGTTCGCTCGCCGAAATCGTTGCCCGTCGAAGACATCGAAGCTGGGCTCAGCGTGACGGCGAACTTGTCGTTCACCGTACTGGTAGCGCCACCCGTTCCGGGGGCTTCTGCGCCATCGATGTAGCCCGCTGGCTGAGTCGGTTCCACCACTCGGTAGGATCCGGGGGCCAGGTTGGTGAAACTATATGCGCCTGTACTATCGGTGGTTGCGCTGGCGACCACCGAACCTGAAGCGTCGAGGAGTTGAATCGCAATTCCGCCGATGCCTGCCTCAGCGCCGTTGCGAGCGCCGCTGTTGTTGGCATCGACGTACACCGATCCAGTGATGACTCCGAGCACTTCAGCGAAGTCGTTGTTGGTGGTTGATTCTCCGGCCGAAAGCTCAACGGCGATCCGATCGTTCGAAGACGTAGTATTTCCGACACCGGGCAGCTCAACGCTGTCGCCGAAGCCGGCGGCCTGGGTTTCGACGACAATATAGTTTCCGGCCGCCAGGTTGGTAAACAAGTACGCACCTGATGAGTTGGTTGTAGTCGTGGCAATCGTTGCACCCGTGACTAGGTTGACGAGTGCAACGCTTACGCCGCTGATCTTAGGATCTGTTGCGTCGTTTACTCCACCATTGGCTGAGTCATGAAAGACCACCCCGGCAATCGAGCCACCGCGTTCGCCGAAGTTGTTGCCGGTGCTTGAGCCACCCGAAGGGAGCGTGACCGCGACCGTATCGTTGATCGAGCCAGCAGTCGCGTTTGTGCCCGGTGTATCGATCCCGTCGATATGAGTCGACGGCTGCACTTCTTGAACGGTGTATGAACCGGGAGCGACACCATTGAAGGTGTACGTACCATCTGCGGCGGTGATCGTATTCGCGACTTCGTTGCCCGCGGCGTTCAGTAGCCGCACGACAACACCGCCGATTGCCGGTTCGCCAGTTACGGCTACGTCTCCGTCGTCGTTGCCGTCAACGTAGACCTTGCCCGAAATACTGCCGCCACGAAGTTCACCGAAGTTATTGTCAATTGACTGCTGGCCCGCAGCCACGGTTACGGTGAAGGCATCGTTGCCACTAGCGGCGATAGCTGAACCGTTGGTTCCCGCAGTGTCCTTTGCGTCGATGTAGCCGACCGGCTGGAGTTCACGAACGGTGTAGGTGCCGGGTGCGAAGCCAGCAAATTCGTACGAGCCGTCCGTGGCGGTCGTCGTCGTCGCAACGACTGTCCCGACGGCGTTGACGAGTTCGAGGGTCGTATTGCGGATCTTTGACTCACCAGCAGCAACGACGCCATCATCATTTGTGTCTTCGTACACGAAACCGGCAATGCGGGTGGGGGCGTATCCGAAGTCAACGTTCGCTACCGCGGCCCCAGTAACGGGGACGGTCGCCACGCCGTCTTTGGTGGGGTCAGGATCGCCAGTTGGAACCGGAAGCACCGATGCTGGAAGAGTGCTTGGTACAACTGCGACAGTGTATGTGTACGGAGGAAGTTGTGGGAACACATACTTTCCGTTCGCATCGGTTACTGCGGTGGCAACGACGTTGCCCTGCGGATCCTTGGCTTGGACGGTAACTCCAGCGATTCCCTTCTCCGTAGAGTTTTGAAATCCGTCGCGATCGTTGTCGAGATATACCGAATCACCGATGGAGCCGGTGCCAACGCAGACTGTAAATCCCGAAACCCGGACCGCTTGGGAATCGCTGACGCCATAGTTCCCGGCCGGGATGTACGACTTGCGGTCAGCGCTCGGAAGGCGTTCGGCCGCTGCGTCGTCGGGGCCGTTGGTGTACGCAATCGTGAAGCTGTTGATTGGATCGACGGTGTTGACCGCTACCGTGCCGAGCGGATCAGCCGGGTTGAGATCACCACCAACGCCCTTAACGTATTTTGCCTTCGTGATCTGACCCGCGGTGGTCACCTTCCCCGCGGCAAGCGGCGTGACCGTATAGGGGATGTCAACTCCGCCGCGCTGGGTTCTTAGTTCGACTTGATCCTGGAAGGACTGTTCCGGATCATTATTGATGCTCATCGCCGTGCCTTTGTAGCCCGAGAAGTCAATATCGCCGACGTTCACGTCTTTGATTACCACCGGCCGGTTAAACGACATGTTGAGTGTCGCGCCTTCGCCACTGTTGAGCGTGCCGATCCCGAACGTGAGAAAGCCAGCGCCATACGCGCCATTCGACTTGGTCGTAACGCCACCGATGCTGCCAAAAAGGTTGGTGGTTTTCCACGGTGCGGTAAGGAAGAGGTGGTTTGCGTCCACGTTGCGATTCAGTGGATCGCTGATCGCCATGGTCATCGTGACCTGAGTTGCACCGGTGCCGAACGTGTAACTCTGGGAGTAGCCGTTGTCTCCGCCATTCCACACAGCTTGGTTGCCGGCTGCGGCTCCCTGCCAGGAGAAGGGCACCCCCGTCGTGCCCGTCGGACAAGCTGCGGCGGCGAGGGCGGGTGGGGTGTTCGCGAATAGTGGAAGTCCAAGCGTCAAGACCGTGAGCGTGGTGAATGAAGCCAAGCTTCGCTTGGTTACGCCCACGACATCGCGTGCTGCCGTGCCCTTTCGTTTCCACCAGCGGCGGTGGGCCGTGCGAGTGTCAAGAGTTACGTTAACGAATTGATTGGTAGAGGAAACCACGACAAACTCCGAGTCCAAGAGACAGACCCTGTGTTCTGTCAACTTGTGTTTCGGCTCTGGTGGATCAAAACCTAAAGGATAACTGAACCGAATTTGTCAATTTATTAATGATCTCGCCTTAGGCCCGGTTTTTTCCTATAGTCCGGTAAGACACAGCGATTATTGTTAAGTTTTGGCGTCGACATTCCGATGAACGCGGATGTTAGGCGGAGCATCCACTCCGGTTTCGACGGTGAACTTTGAGGAGGGATCAGTCGGGAATCGGGTACCGCCGGCCACTTTTTTTCGAGAAAATTCGGCGAACTCCGCATCACGAAGGACTTCATCGACTCTCGTGTCTATGCAGAACTCTCGAAATGACTCGTTGCTGGCACCAAACGCCACCGGTGATCCCAACTCGCTTCGGATCGTGCAACGTACCGGTCGCCCGACCCCCCAAGTTGTCCCGGTCCACGGTCTGCTTCAAAGCGATGTGTCAGACGCCGATGTGGTCGCAGGGTTTGGGTCAAAGGAGTGGATAAATCGATCATGGGTGCACCCCACAAGCATCCGAATCCGCGCCCGAATTGCCGCTGCTGAATTGTCACTTTCCGGCGTTTCCAAACCCCGACAGGCCCAGATCGGGCTCTGCATTGGACGATCAGATCGAACAGTTATCGACCATCTCGATGGGTTTGATTCCGTCTTTGCGTTCCCGCCACCGGAACTCGCTCCAGTAGTTATCGATGCATGGTCAGCGTCTGGATCGCTCGATGAATTTCTCGGCGCGCTTACAGTCGTATTCTCCACCTTGGACGCAAACCCTACCGCTCGGCGCCTCTTTGCCGCACTCGCTCGGGTCCATGCGAAAGATCGCTCTCGTGTCGCCTCTGACGGACATTTTGCCTTCGCCCTGCGCCATGAGATTGATGGGCGAGGTTTGAACTGGAGTGAGATGACACGATGGACGGGTTTTGTTGCCGACGCATTCCGAGAGGCGCTTTTAGCTTGCGTCCAGGTCGACGAATCACTTACCGGGCTAGTCACCGAACTGAGGGTCTCGCTCGCTCCCCTCCAGTTTCATCGAACGACAACTGAACGAGCCACGTTGGTGGGATAGACGGTCTCCTCGTCTGCCTGCCGAATTCGCGATTTTCGGCGACCGAGGTCAGAAACTTTCGACTCTTCTGCATCACCGAACGGGTGGGGCGCTCACTTGATATGCAATTACGCAATCACTCAAGGAGACGCTATGCGATCAATGTTTCAGCGAACAGTGCAGGTTCTAACGGTGGTCGGTGTGGCCGCGGCTGCTTGGAAAGTAACGGGGGCACCCTGGGTCCTGATGTAGACACTCCGGCTATCTATTCCGGTTCGCGACGCGGCGGTCAACGTGGCGAAAAGCCCATGCTAATTTTTGAGTGTGGGCGTCACTCGCGGACCGGAAAAGGTACGGCCAAAGAGTTCGTTAACAAATACTGAACTGGTGGCCTTAGCGTGCGATCGCGACAGCGACGCGTGGTCAGAAATCGTGCATCGGTTTGAAGGTTTGGTTTGGTCGGTTGCGCTGGGCTATTCGTTTCGAAGTGCCGATGCATCTGACATCACGCAAACGGTGTGGCTTCGGCTCGCCCAACACCTGGGGCGTTTGACCAATCCTGAAGGGATTAAGTCGTGGCTCGTTCTCACGACGCGCAACGAATGCTTTCGGGTTTCACGGCAACGATCGCGAACCATACCGGTCGATGTGGCCGATGCCAGAGTGTTTGCTGACGCTGCCGAGCCGACCGATGACCTCACCCGGCTCGAAGATATCGAACAGAGCCGCGCGCTCTGGGAAGCGTTTCTCCGGCTACCAAACACGTGCCAGTCCTTGTTAGGTCTCCTCAACACCGACCCTCGACCGAGTTATGTCGAAGTGGCCGATCAGTGCGGCATAGCGGTCGGTACGATTGGGTCTCGACGACGTCGGTGCCTTGAGTCACTGCGGGAATCTCTTCAAGACAATCCGGCGATCGGATACGGGGGCTTTGCATGAGTGCTTTTGATCGGGAGTCCGGTGATGAGATTCTGCTTGACGAATTACGTGAAACGCGAGAAACGCTTCGGTCGAGTGCCAATCGAAGTAACGAGCCGCGCCCTCAATGCTTTTGCCATGGTGAACTTCGATGAATCTCTGGCTGAACTGCTCCGCGACAGCGCAGACGAGAATCATTTGGCCGGCGTCCGATCTGGAACCTCCGATGTCCGCATCCTCGAATACGCCGTCGGTACCGGGCGGTTGCACATCGGTCTTTCCTCAACGACAATCGCCGGAACCCTCGTCGGTCGGCCTGAGTCCGCCGTGGCGTTTGTCAGTGCCAACACTCGGTTCGTGCTCAACGTCGATACGTTTGGCGAGTTTTTTACGTCAGGTTTTGGAACCGGTCCATTGCGATTTGAAGTTGGGTCGGGGGCGTCCAGGGTTGTCACTGATTGGGTGTTGCCACCCCGATTGTGACCGGTAGATTTCAATGCGTTCCGACGACTTGGATGCGTTGCGTTTCATCAAGTCACACGTCGAGGTCGATCCGCAAACGTCGGAGAACAACGCTCGACCATTCCTCCAAAGTTCCGATGGTGAAGTAGTTGCGCTCGCGCAGCACTGCCTTGGACTCACCCAACGATTCTGCGGGCATTTCGACGTCGCAATTCGGTGGTTCTCCGATTCGATCACGACTGCGGGCTCGCTCAACCTGGACAAACTTCGAGCCGAGTCCGAGTTGGAGTTGGCGTGGTGCTTCGCCGGGTCCGGTCAATATGAACGGGCGATAGGTTTGTTGGCCGCCGCGTCGAAGGACCTCGGCCTTGACTCAGCGGCGGCCGCGCAAAACTGCCGAGGTTTTGTACTTCACCAGACTGAACGGCTCTCGGACTGCGCTGGACGCGTTCGACACGGGGGCTGTTTTGGCCCGGGATCTACGCCACGATGCGGTACTGGGAAAGATCCTCGTGAACCGTTCGACCCTCTTGGGAGAAAGTGGTGAGTGGCAGTTGGCGGAAGCTGATTTGCGGGAGTCGATGGAATGCCTTTTGCGGGCGGAACGTCCGCTACTCGCCGCTCGAGCACAGCACAACTTGGGTTGGGTTCTCTCTCGACAAGGGAAGATTGCCGAAGCGCTGCAGGCGTATGCGGCTGCCGACGCCCGGGGAGGTCCCGCTATGGCCGCGACCTCTACGGGCGCTCGTGATCGAGCCGAGCTCTATCTCGCAGCACGGCTTTTTCGTGAGGCTCTCCATTCGGCGGAGCAGGCAAAGGTTCTTGCTCAGGTTGACGGTTACGAGAGCCAAATCCCGGAGATCGAGTTGATGATTGGGCGGGCTCAAGCCAACCTCGGTGACTGGGATCGCGCCAGGGAAGCATTCTTTCGGTTTGGATCTGTTGCCTCTGGGCAGGGGCGATTGGAAAGCGCAGTACTGGCCGAGTGGTGCACTCGCTTGACGGACAGCGACTCTGCCGATCTCAATTTCTCCGTGGACCCAGGGGAGTCGCATCTCAGCATGTTGTCGATGTTGCCTTTGCCAGACTTCTTGATCGAGCAGCGTTCGGAATGAGAAACATCGCTACGTTGCATCGGGTTGTTCGCCTCGGCGCAGTTTCTTCCAATTCAACGACTCGAATTCAGTCACTACTAAGTGAGCTTATGACATGCTCTCGCTCACAGCTCGTGGGGCCGATGGAACTCGTGCTTTCAGCACTTGAGGATTATCTTTCCGCAATCGAATCTGACGAGCTTCGAGCCGTGTTTGTCGAATCAATGCACATAGAGGAGGTGGTGTCCAGTGTCGGCCTCGTTGCTGAAGAGTCCGCCTCATTCGTCCTCTGGTTGGAACGCCTTCGGGGAGTTCTGCTTCGAAACACCCGCCCGGTTGCGCGTCGGATACCTGTTCCAGAAACGGGTTTGCCGAGTTCGGAACAATCCCAAACCGGCATCCTGCGAGTGCAGGCAGAATTCGACCTGCGAAACGCCGAATGGTCCAAACTCTCAACGAAAACAGCGGCTGGGCCCCCACCATTTGCATTGTCATTGGACTCCATCCGTAGCCATGCAGCGGCCAGCGACGACACGTTGCTCTGCTACGCCATGTCGAGCGACGGCGTTCTCGTTCAGCAGTTCGACAGGAGTGGCGAACGTCTGTGGCGGCTGGGAAGTTTTCAGGAAATCAGTCCCGCCATTGAAGCAGTAAGGCTTGCGGCCAACATGGTCTTGCGCGGACCTCGGTATAAGAGAACCGAGCCCGAAGCAACTGGGCTAAATCGACTGGAACGATCGCTCAAGCGCCTCGACACTTTACTAAGCCCACCGACGTTTGGATCGGAATCGGTTTCGATTGTGGCGAACGGTCTGTTGACCGCGGTACCCTGGAATCTCCTCCCGAGTTTTTCGAACCGCACGGTCACGTTGTTTCCTGCCCTTGCCGAGTGGATTATTCGACCGCCTCAGACTGATCAGTTTTCCCAAGGGGCAAACCGAATAGGCTTGGTTTGCGGTCCGGGCCTCGAACACGGAATGCTCGAAGTGAATTCGATTTCGACGCTATACGACGAATCGGTCATTCTCGCGGGGGCTGGGGCGACGGTTCGGGCGGTTCAAGAACTCCTTGAAACCGTTGACGTCGCTCATATCGTTGCCCACGGCAGCCGCCGCGCCGACAGCGCTTTTTTCTCGGGCATCGAACTCTTCGATGGGCTACTCATGGGCTATGAGGTCGCAGAGCTTCGTCGGGTTCCGCGCCGAGTCGTGCTGTCTTGTTGTGAATTGGGGGCCGCGAATAGTTCCGGTATGGCGTCGTCGTTTGGCTTTGTGGCATCTCTGCGGCGACCGGCGGTTTTTGCGAACGGCGCCGATCTTGTTGGCACCGGAGGGGCCCTCGAGGTTGCGGCTCCGGTTTTACTCATCGACGATGCCGAAACGGTTGGAGCGATGGTGGCCGTACATCAACAGTTGCGTTCGGGCCTCGGATTGTCTGCCGCCGTGGCGAAGGTTGTTGCTTCGACATCAGGATTTTGGCAACGTTTGAGTGCAGGTTCGTTCAACACCACCGGACGTTCGTAATCGAACTTCCGCGATTTTCTGTCGTTTTGGCACAGAGGAGACCAAGAGCCCAAGCGCCGCAAGCTCAACAAAGTCGCCAAGCGATGCGACTGCTCCAAAAGGCCGCAACGCGAATCGGTCGGACAAAAAAGGGGCGTTGTCGACGATTAGGTGTTTGGCTCCAAGTGCCCCGGTGTTTTCGGACTCCTGACGCCCTATGTCATAAAGAGCTTTACGTTCCACGGGCATCGAACCGTATTGGATCATCGGTATCGCATTCATTACTGCGCCCAGAGCGATGCCGCTTAGGGCTACTCGTACGGAGTTCGAGCGCGCTGCGGCAACATTTGCGACAAGCCACGCGGCAGCAACGAAGAGCGTCGCGGCGAGCGTCGCAGGCCGAACCGGGTTGGGAATCTTGGGAAGCACGAAGAGTTGCACGGTCAGCGCAACTCCAAGAAGCCCGTTCCACCGAAAGCGCAACGGTGTCTGGCGGGTCGGGAGCAACGAGCGCATTGCCAGGCCGAGAGCGACGGCGAACGCGAAGAGCATCATGGGGTGTCCTGCATGAATTACGTGAGTCTCGAATCCGTGCCGTGATTCAATCGCGAAACTTTCGTTCCAACTGTCGATCGTTTTCTGCGTACTACGCAATTTTTGTCGTTAGACTTTCTCTTTATGGTTGATATGAGGGAACGAGCGGTCCGTCGATACCTGGTTTTTCTCGCGAACCCCCAAGCGTCGGTTGACGACGATCTCGTTTCCGGCAAAATCGCGCAACTCGAAAAGGAGTTCGCCTCCACCGACGATCCGATCGACAAATTGCGGCTGCGGTCGAGTATCGAACGGGTACGACGGCCCGATCGCGAAGCACTGGAGGACGATTTCGTAGCGAATGCATTCGAGTGGGCGTTGGCCAACAACATCGTTCCCGGCGCATTTCGATCGATGGGCGTTGATCCGGAGCTACTGCAGAGAGCCGGGCTGGGCGACGGTGACGCTGCGTTGACACCGAAGCGGGGTTTGGGCCAGCGAACCAGAACTTCTGGAAGGCAAACTTCAACCGATCGTTTATCGAATGAAATCTCGAAACAACCAAGTTTGAAACGTCAGAACCGTCCACCCGTTCGCGTCGACGAAATCTTTCCGGCTATTCGTAAACAGTCGAAGCGTTTCACCATTAGTCAAATCCACCACCTTGCTGGAGGCTCCATCGGAAGCGCTCGGACCGCCGTTTTGTCTTTGGTAGCGTCCGGTGAGGTCCGTGCCGTCGGAACCAAATCGGGCGCTCGCGGAAAAGCTCCTATGCAGTACGAAGTAAACAAGCGCAAAAGCTGAGATCTACAGCAAGGTTCGTCACAAGCGCACATCCGACGCAACTCGATGTTTTTCGGAATCGCATCGGGTTGCGCCAATCCCAGACTTGTTAGCGGGCAAACGAGTGCGACGGGCGACGGAGCAAACGCAGACCATTGCCGATGACCACGAGGCTGGCTCCCATGTCTGCCAGCACGGCGAGCCACAGCGACGCAATGCCAAACATGGTGAGCACGAAGAAAACGGTTTTCACGCCGAGCGCGATCGCAAATGTTTTGCCAGAGCACATGCGAAGTGTGTTGAGATATTCGAATCGTTTCGGCAATCTTGCGCGGGTCATCGTCCATGAGCGCGATATCGGCCGTTTCGATGGCCGTATCCGTTCCCGCTGCTCCCATCGCGATCCCAATACTGGCCTTTGCGAGAGCCGGCGCGTCGTTGACGCCATCTCCAATCATGGCAATCGGTCCGTTCGCGGTGAGTTCAGAAACGATCCGAAGTTTGTCGTCGGGAAGCAATTCGCCGCGTGCGTTGTCGATGCCAACCTGACGGGCAACCGCAGTTGCAGTTCGCTGATTGTCACCGGTAAGCATCACCGGAGTCACCCTGAGCGCCCGCAAATCAGCGATCGCCTGTATCGACTCCGGACGAATCGTGTCGGCAACCGCGAATACCGCCAAAGGCCGCTGTCGGCGTCATCAACACGATTGCTGTTTTCGCATCGATTTCGAAACCTTGAAGGAGCGATTCCAGTTCTGCGGTGCAGACACCCAATTCTTCGACCAGACGATGATTGCCAAGGAGGTACTGAACGCCACCAACATCACCCCTCACTCCACGACCCGGGAGCGCTTCAAACGAATCCACAGCATCGAGTGTGCCCACGTGTGCTGAAACAATCGCATGCGCGACCGGATGCTCCGAGAGAGGTATTTATCGATGCTGCGATTCTCAGTGCGTCGTCAATGCGCATATCGTTCGCGATGGCAACACGATCGGTCAAAGCGAGGCTTGCCGAATGTAAGCGTGCCAGTTTTGTCAAGGGCAATTGTTTTCAACCGACGTGCCTGTTCCAGATGGATTCCGCCTTTAATCAAAATTCCGCGTCGAGCAGCGCCGCCGAGACCCGCCACCACCGTGACCGGCGTCGAAATCACCAAAGCACAGGGGCAGGCGAGGACCAAAAGAACAAGCGCTTTGTACAACCACGCCTTCCAGTCACCGGTTCCGACGAGCGGTGGAACTACGGCCACCGCTATCGCAGCAACAAAAACTAATGGCGTGTAGACGGCTGCGAATCGATCAACAAACCGCTGAGCTGGAGCCTTCTCCGCCTGCGCGGCCTGGATGGAACGAGCAATGCGGTCGAGAGTTCCTTCACCTTTTTCGGCCGTAACGATGACTTCAAGGATGCCCATCTCGTTGATCGTTCCGGCAAAGACGCTCGCTCCAACTTCTTTGAGGACGGGTACCGATTCTCCCGTTATCGGTGCCTGATTCACGCTCGATGTTCCAGCGACAACTGTTCCATCAAGGGCGATCCGTTCGCCCGGCTTCACAACGAACACAGAACCGAGCCCTACATCGCTTGCAGCGACCGGACTCACGGTACCGTCGACGTCGCGAACATTTGCCGTTTCCGGGGCGAGCGCCACGAGGGATCGGATTGCATTGCGAGCACGCTCAAGACTGAGGGCTTCGATCAACTCCGCCAGCCCGAACAGCCAGATCACAACGGCGGCTTCGGGCCATTGACCGATAGCAAGTGCACCTATTACCGCAACTGACATCAACAACGCCATGGTGAGCCGGTGGTGCACGAATGCGTGGAGCCCTTTGCGAAGTGTGTCGCGTCCCCCGAGCGCAATCGCAGCAAACGCCATCGCGGCCACGGGAATTGATCGTTCCTTGACGCCGGCAATCACCAGCACTTCAGAACCTACGGCGAGCAATCCGGAGGCCACCACGATTGCGATGGTCTTGTTCGAAAGCGAATGCGACGAAATCGTGGTCGTTGAGGTTGGGATGAGTTGTTTCGGACGCATTCCAGCGGCCCGGATTGCCACGAGCAGGGGCTCGGTCGTTGCCAGCGAATGCCGAACCGTAACGTGCCGAGCCACGAGATCAAACTCCAGCGAACGAACTCCATCGACGGGTAAGAGCACCTCGCGAAGCTCGTTTTCTTCAGTGGCACAGTCAAGTTCCTCCACGCGAAATGTGGTGGAACGAGCGGTTCCGATTGGGGAGTTCACCGCACGCCTACCTTCGGCTTTGTTGTGTTTGTCGACCGCGTCTTCGGTTCGCAATCCGCTTTCGGATCCTCGTAATGCGTGCACAGAGAAACATGGGATCCATTGAGGGCAAGAAGATCGGTCGCGGCGCGCAAAACAGCAATCACCTGAGGATGGGCGATTCGATAGAAAACCTCGCGCCCTTCGCGGCGATCGACGACGAGCCCACATCCCTTCATACAGCGAAGATGCCCAGACACGTTTCCCTGCGTGCCATCGACGCGTCGAACGAGCTCCGAAACCCGAAGCTCGCCTTCGGATAGCTCATCCAACACGGCAAGACGGGTGCGGTCGGACAGCGCATGAAACAGCTGCGACGCAACTTCAATATCCGAGCGAGACTTCGACATCATTAAAGCATCGGTCAAAACAGATACATCTGTCAAGACAAATGTATATTCGCCCCGGCAATCCCTCCACAACCTTGGGTCTTGGGGTGACGTTACGTGAATGGGGTGTCCTTGCAGGGTGAGGGGTCGGCCCCCTTTTAAAGGCGCGCATACGATAATCGATGACGGCAGGGCTGCGCTTGCCGGTAACCCGGCGTCTAGCCTGTCACCGTGCTCAGTCGACGTTCGTTCCTTGCGCTTTCCGCCGGTGCGGCAGGGTCGGTGTTCGGTCCATCCTCGCGTGCTGAGGCAGCCGCTTCGTCGGCGTTGCGGCCAGGATCGGCTGCCTCACCGTGGGCGATGCCGGCCGAGGATGGCCAACACGATCGTACGTGGATGTGTTGGCCGTCGTCGAAGGTCGTGTGGGGCTCCGATCTTCGAGGCGTACAAGACGCCATCATCGAGATCGCCTTGACCATCGCCGAGTTCGAACCGGTTTCGCTGTTCGCCCGCCCGGCTGAGGCCGCTGCAGTTCGTCGTCTCGTAAAGGGCGTGACGGTGATCGAAGGTCCAGTCGACGATCTCTGGGCCCGAGACACCCTTCCAAACTTCGTGACCCGCCGGCGGGCCGACGGGACCATCGCACTCGGCGCCGGCCACGCCCGCTTCAACGGTTGGGGCGCGAAGCAAACCTTCTCAGGCGACAAGCAACTTGCGGGCCTCGTCGCAACGCGCCTCGGCATCGTGCTGACCGATTCCGGGCTGACCGGTGAAGGCGGAGGCGTCGAAGTCGATGGAACCGGAACCGTGCTTGCCGCCGAGTCGAGCTGGGTGAACCCGAACCGCAATCCAGGAAAGACCCGGGCCCAGATTGAGCGGGCGTTGCTCACCATGCTCGGTGGTCGCCGAATGGTCTGGATCGACGGACTCGCCGGCCACGACATTACCGACGGCCACATCGACACCCTTGCCAGGTTCGTGAATCCCACCACGATCATGATCGACAAACCGGCTTCCAACGATCGATCGGACCCGTGGGTGAAGGTCGCCGTCCGGACCCGCCAGCAATTACGGCGAGCGAGAACCGCTTCCGGTGAGCCCTACAAGATCGTCGAAATCGTTCAGCCGACCACGACCCGAGGAACGGGGGACGACTTCCTCTCGACCTACATGAACTACTACGTCTGCAACGGCGGTGTCATCGCCCCACAATTTGGAGATGCGAGTGCCGACACGGCGGCGCGACGGGTGCTTCAAAACCTCTTCCCCGACCGAGACATTGTGCAGGTCAACATCGACGCACTCGCGGCCGGTGGCGGCGGAATCCACTGCGCCACCCAACAACAGCCATCCACTCGGACATGAACCAGCCGGCCCGGACGAATCGCTCTGCCAGGCGAACGGCGATCCTGTGCGCAGCGATTACTGCCGTAGCGGTGCTCTTCCTCACGTCGGCGATCGCACTCGCAACGCTGCGCACCGGCCGAGTCGCCATCGACACGATCGGGGAGCAGCGATCGGGAGGCGACCGTGTCGACGCGTTGATGTTGATCCGTGACGTCGACACCGCCCGACAGGAAGCGAAGCTTCGCCTCTATCTCGATCCGGCAGGAACACTCGCCGACAACGCCGGAAGGTTCGCACGAACGGTCCGCTTCGACTCCTCGAGTGAGACGACCGCCGGAACCATCTCAGCGGAGCTAGGAGCCGCCACGTTGATCTCGGAGTTCGTGACCACCTTCGACCGTGGCGACGACGTGTCCTACCCGTTCGACCGCTACCGCTCGACGATCTGGCTGTCCGCAAGCTTGGACGATGGCACCAAGATCCCGATCCGCGTCAAGTTCGAAGCAGCCGATTCCACTTATCGCTACAGCGCCATCGACCTCACCAACAACAAGACCGAACCCACATTCGATCTCGTAGTCGAACGATCAGGCCTCGCGAAAGCCCTCGCCATGATCATCGTGGCACTGATGTGGGCGATGACGCTCGCCGTAGCAGCGGTCACCTGGCTCGTCGTTACCCGAGCACCATGGCGGCTACGGTCCTTCGAAGTACTGGGCTGGCTCGCCGCCATGTTGTTCGCGTTGATCCAACTTCGAGGCGTCGCCCCCGGAGCACCAGGGTTCGGCACACTCTTCGATTTCCTCGGCTTCTTCTGGGCAGAGCTCGTGACCGCCACGTCCCTGTGCCTCATCGTCGCGATCCTGATCCGATCCGAACTTGCGAGGGGCAACCCAGACGCGAAACACCACCGCACCACCTCATCTGAGGAGCCCTACTCCAACGCCGAGGGTCGACCGATCGAACCGGGCGCAGCCATCGGCGTTGGCGGAGATCAGGATGAATCCAAACTTGCGGATCTGCGCCCAACGTAAGTCAGCGCAAATCCCATGCACCTTTCCCGTGCACCTTCGGAGCAACTCGAGCTGGGAAATTGCGATTGCGCAGCGACAGCGATCCCAAAAATCCATCCACCTGTCGATTCCGTGTAGGCCCACCACGTTTCTCCCTCGATACTTGGCGTGACCAGATCTGTACCAAGCACTCGAAGTTTGGATAGTTCGGGCCGACGGCGAATGGGCCGTTAGATACAAAAAACTGTCGTTGGGCGGCGACGAGGAGTCTTAGGCGTGTTCGTGCACGGTGAAGCCACGGCGAAATCTTTCGCAGCGAAAACCTCGCCTAGAAGCGCAATTAGCGAGCCGCTTCCGCGTTTTTCGGTTGCTGGGTGACTTGAATACGGTTTCTCCTAGATTTCGGGAGCCGCTAAGACGAGGTAGCGGCCGTCCGTCTGCCGAACGAGCATTCGAAGCTTGGTGGTTCCCGGAATGAACTCTTGATCAATAGGCTGGAATTCGGCGTCGACGGTAAAGGATCGAACGGCGTTGGTGGGATCGTTTGCATCGAACACAGAAATGATTGTTTGGGTCGGGTACTGGGTGTACACAGCAACATAGGGCGTCAAGGTCTCTGACACGATTGCGTTTACACCGGGAAATCGAACGCCATCGGCCAGCATCGTTGCCGTGGTGTATCGGTTTCCGTTGTAGTCGAGGAACTTTGCTTTATCGGGGTAGAAATGGACCAATTGCACTATGGTCCGTGGATAACCAACCAATGACGGGGCAGACGTATGTGTATTCGTGGTGAAGTCAAATTTCTGAAACTCTGACGATTGGAAAGAGAATATTGCCGTGTCCGTTCCGAACCGGGCATGGAGGGAAGACGAGCGCTGAATTGGAACCTGCGTTGCCTGACTTCCGCTGATTTTGAAAACCAACTCTGTGGGCGTCGTGACACTGCCGAGAGGACGTTCGCTAATGGCGAAGAGACTTCCACCTGCGCAAATCAACCGACCGGGCCTCGGGACTGCTGTAGTCACGAGCTGAGTCGACCACCGACTCTCCCGGGTGAGGCGAACAATTTCGCCCGACCCGTATAGCGAGACGTAGACCACTCCGTTGCAAATTGTCATGCCCCTCGGGCCGGGAAGATCGCGAATCGACGCAAGCGGGTTTCCGTCCAGGTCCAAAATGTTGACAGCAGATTGGAAGGAATTCGTGGTGAAGATGTTGCCGCCGACAGCGTCGATAAGCCAGTCCTCCACGTCCATTTCGATCGCCGCTGGACTACCCGTCGAGGGAGCCGACTTCCGACCCGTCGAGGTTGCGATCGGCGCTGAAACGGGCGCTGACAATCTCGTCGTCGCGATCGCAGTACCTGTGCTGCCCGGAGCTCCCGAGGCCAAGCGCACACCGGGCAGAAGAAAGAGGTCGATTCCACCGTTACGAATTGCCGGGAGGACGACCAACGATCCATTGCGGCCAATCCGCAGGCGATTTCGGATGTACGAACCGTCCGCCAGGGAGTACCCGCGAATGAACGCGCCAGGATTTTTTTGGGCACGGATCTCTACTTGCGTTCCAAATGGATTGACGGTGCCCTGGCGAAAGACCGCAACCACCCCACCTCCAGCGCTGCAGCCGAGCACTTCGGACCAGTCTTTTGCCCATCGTCGGGGCTTGTCCTGAAAGGTTGTCGCGCTCGCCGCAAAGACCTCGCCACGAAGACCGAGTAGCAACTCTCCGTCGTCAAGTGACGACGTACACGAAAACGAGTCGCTGATGGAGAGTGTGTTGGCTGGATTTGCCAATTCCACTCGAGACAGACCGTTTGGAAAAGATTCGGTAGAGGAGCCAAAAATTACTCCTGGTTGAGGAGACGGATCCACCATTGACTGAAACTGAACCGCAACAACTGGGGGGTCGACCATCGAAACAATGCCCGATGCTGGATCGACCTTATGTAGGTACACGTACGAGTTCGATTGCACCACTCCCGTTGCTGCGGTGTAGAGCATCCCTCCGGCAGTGGTGAGCCCTCGGGGGGTATCAAGACCCGTAGCCACTTGAGACTTCGCCAAGGTATTTCGATCTATCCGAGAAATCGAGCCGTTACCCTGCTCCACGACATAGACCCAGTTTGAATCAAGTGTCATTTCTCCGGGTTGCGATGCTGCGATGACGCCAACGAGCGCACCGTCGAAACTGAACACGACGATCCGGTTCGCCGTAGGCAGCGAGGCAAACACCCGGCGCGTGGACTCATCGACTTCGATATCGGCTAGCGCGATTCGGTCGATCCAGGGCGCGTCGATCCTGGCAATCCTCGGGCGATCCTCAATAGGAACTAGCGCAGAACGTGAGTCGCCCACTGCCTCCGTTCGAGGGGTAAGGGGGACCAACCCAAACCCACCGACAAATATAACTGCACATACTAATCCGCGTTTGATGCTGCTTACCGTGCCGTTCATTTTACGACACGCTAAGTTACCCCGTTAGAATTAGCAAGCGTCAACGCCGCGCATCTATTGGTGGAACCGCAGCCAAATACGTCATTAACGAGTTACTAAGCGGACACACCACCGTCTGCTGGGGTGTGGCGCTGTCGAGGTGTAACCGGTCACCAACCTTGAAGGCCCGATCAAAGACCGAGCGGTGTCGAGCGGTGTCGAACGGTACTCGAAGGCAAACACCCGCTCACTGGTGAGCTGTTGATCCAAGCAACCGGATCGGCCTGACCAGCTTAAGTGTTGAGACAGGCTGTTTCCCTTAGCATCGCCGTCGAACGACCACTGAAACACTCACGAGAACCCAAGTCAACCTTCCCTTACGGCCCGAACAATTCGCCCTTGAGCCGAGACCCTACCGACTGTTTGTTCGCAAACCATAGTAGTCATTCATATGCCTACTTACATTTCCGCCTTCGAGGCCCCGATCTCACCGTCCACTCGCAAAAATTTGCTCTTCGACCAGAATCTTTCTCGAAGACTGATTACTCGGCTCAACGATCTTTCCGGATTCGACTCAAGTCGTTTTCGAACCCCTCGACGCTCCGGCCATCAAAACATTTGGGACTTCACCAAGAATCGCGACTACGTGACCGTCTCGAAGGAATCCTATTCCGCCAGCTCTCGTTTTTGCATGGCATCCATGCAAAAACCGTCTGGCTACGCACCGGCAACGCGCCAACACAAACAGCTGCATACTTATTGATCAACGATGCTTGATCAACGATGCCGAACGATCGCGGTGTTCGCGACATCGACGCAGCACTGCCCGTCCCTCCATCCCATGACCAAATTTGGAATCCATTCCAATCGCACGCCAGAGCCTTCACTACGCGTACGTAGTAAACGAACCGGACTCCTATGTGCGCTCCGAAATTCTGAAAATGTTCTGTCGCAACTCGAGACCAAGACGACGGATCAATAGATAGAACAATCACGCCGACAATCGGTACAACCACCCAACAGCGCCCGGGGCGGGACTCGAACCCGTACGACCTTTTGGAGTCCGAGGGGATTAAGACGCACTCGGTGGTGGTTTCGGGTGGTGCTGCACCCAAGTGGTCCGTCGAGAACAGGGCGTTCGTGTCGTTCCGTCCAACGAGACCACTGCGGTGTCGGGCAGTATTCGCAAATCCCGTGCACCTTCGCGCACCTTCGCTCACCCGTCTAACGAAAAACGAGCCGGGCTCGCAAAACCCTCCCCGCGGGAGCGCATTCCCTTTCTAAACGGAGCGGAATGAGTCAGATTAGGGTCATGAGTAGTCCTGTACATTTCGACACCGAGGCTCGTCGTCGATTGCTAGCTGCTGCGACTATCGACTCTGCGGTGATGGCGCGCCGGTGGGAACCGTTAAGCGACGAAACCACAAAAGCTCTCGAAGAATGGGAACGATCGGGTGGACTCAACGAAGCACTCGACAAGATTACGAAGTCCGATCCCGATCTTCGCAACTGACAAATCGCGCTGATCATTGACGACCAGCTGCTGTTCCGCGTTCTTCGCGGTTCATATGCCGATCATCGAAAACGTCTATTCCACATTGATATGTGCACTAATGGTTTGAATCGGTTCTGCCGCTTTGCGAACATCTCAATGAAGCGGCAAGCGCTCGTCCGACTAGCGCAAACAACAGATTTTCGAATTGTCTGTCGCAACTCGACACCAAGACAACGCCGACTACTCCAACCAACAGTGCCCGGGACGGGACTCGAACCCGTACGACCTTTTAAAGTCCGAGGGGTTTAAGTTCGACGAAGACCGTCCGGACCGTGCCGCGCCTTCCGTCGACAGCGCCGTGACCTGGGCTTTTGTGGCCGTAAGCGTCCGGGCTGCACGGCGATTTCGTCTGATATCGGCGAGTCCCGTTAGCAAACGGTTAGCAGACAAGGCCGATCAAATATCACTCGAGGACTGGCTATCGTCGATTCATGTCGATCGATGATCCCGATTCTGGTCCTCGAATTCGCCGCGCCGCGATTCCGGCAGACGTGTGGCTGGTCGTTCGCGGCTCGGCCTCCATCGAACCCGACACGTCGATTCGTCAAGCCGAATTGTTTCTTCGCCGCTTTCCCGAATGGGGCCGCTACGGGCTTTCCGCGTTCTACGCACGATCCGACGACGAGGTCCTCGATCTCGGAGAGGACCGGCTGAACGCGTTCGAAACGCTCTTCGTCTATCGAACCGTCGATGTCGTCGAAGCCGGATTTGAAGTCGTTCCGACGTACCGAAGCCCTCACGTAACGATCACCTTCTACACTGATGTTCAACAGGGAATCGCTCGCCTTCTGGCCGTCGAACACCGAGAAGTTGCCAACCCCGCTTACCGACAGGAGGAACCATGAAGATCGATCTGTTCGTAGACCTGAACACCGAAGATGGAGACCGGCTTCCCCTGGACGTACGTTGACCAGGCAACGGATCCAACCCAAGTTGTACCCGGGCGAGTACTCGTTGTCGGCGCCGGATCAGCCGTAGCCCTTGCCGAAGTGATCGACGTCGTGTCAGACGGACTCGTACATGTTCGGCCCCTGCCCGGGCCGGTCAACGAACGGCGGCTCGCCGAAATATCTCGAGCGCGGATAGCAACTGGGTCTCGGCTCAATCGCAGTCGCTGTAGAGCAGTTCCCTAGCCACTGCGGGTGTGTTCTATGGGAGTCCAATGCACAGCGGAGCGTTGACGGCAGGGACACGCTGAATCGATGCGGTGCTGTCAGGAAGACTGGTGAGCGCTGTCAGCAAGCCATCGAGGTCGTCCGCATCGGCGACGACGGTGCCATCGTCTTCGATCGCGATCCATCGATTCTGATACTGGCGTAGCTCGTTCTCATCCACGAGGTGAGCATCGCAGAACAGACCGGCCGTTGACCACGCCTACGGAGACGCAGAAATCGGCGCGCGGCGTTGCCGGAGAGAGAAGAATGGCGGGGTGATCGGCGAGCACCCAGAGCGCACTTCAAGCAAGAGTCGTTTCCCTGCCGAAAGCTGGCATGGCGGATACTACGAACTCGGCCTGGTGCTCGGACCGGTATCCGATCCGCACGCCGACGATCGTCTCCGACAAGCCGTCAGGGCTGTGTGGTCGCACCCAAACCTGAATGGCCCGTACCCGCACCGTTTGTTCAGCACCCGAGACCAACGCATTGAGATCGCGTACGAGTTCGACTGGACTCGCGTCGCTCTACGGCTCGGCGAGTTTTCTCTTCGGAACGACCGCTCTGTCAACGGTCATCGTTCGGGAGGAATCCGACCCGTTCGAGGACTGGCTCTACGTGAGCCTTCCACTCGGCGAACTTTCGAACATCCTCCCGGCCGTCGGCGGATACCCGTTTCCGCCCGACGACGATGGCAGCGCCTGGACCCCGACGTTGGACGCTTTGCTTTTGTCGGTTGCAGAGATCGTGGCAGAGCGCGCCGGCTTTGATCGAGGTTTCATAGGTTGGGAGGTTTCCGGCTTCTCCTATGAGAGCAGGACTCCCGTTCCCGAGGAGCGGGGTTTTGGCGTCCTCCTCGGTGAAGGCAACCGATTCACCTACTACCCAGCCACGCTTCCCGAGCGGTAAGGGCCATGGATCTCCGATTTCACCGACATATCGATCCTCCGGCGGGCTTCGATTCACTGGTTTCGTTTGACGTTGCGCCGTCGGGGAACGCCATCACCACCTGGGCCACCGCCGAAGGACTCGCCCGCTTGACCACGCGCACGGGCAGTTTCGACACGGCGACCTTCCCGGTTACCCGTCCGGAACGCCCCGTCGATGTTGCCGTCGTCGAGCATGCTCACCGGGCTGACCAAGCCACGATTCTCAAAGGCATCACCACGTCGTTCATATCGACGCAGCGTTTACCGAACGGCTATCTCGTCGTGGGTGCACGATGCCAGTGGGCCGCCGACGGAGCGGAACACAACGCGCTCGTGTTCAATTTCGACGGCGACTTGACCAACTCGGCCGTGTTCGGCGACGGCATCCAACACATCCTCACGACACCGACCGGCAACTCATGGGTTGGCTACTTCGACGAAGGCATCTTCGGCAACTTCGGTTGGGGTGGACCCGGACCCGAGCCCGTTGGACGGTTCGGGATCAACCGTTTCGATCAGCATCTGGGCCTGGCCGCCCATGCTCCCGATGCGTATGACATCGCAGACTGCTACGCGCTTACGACCGACGGAGAAACCGCTTGGGCGTGTTGCTACACCGACTGGGACATCATCCGACTCGATGCCGACGGACGGAGAACGGCATGGTCAAACACCATCGCCGGAGCCAGCGCGCTGCTAACCCGATTTCCACATGTTCGCGCTCATCGGTGGGTACCCGCCGGACAGAAACCGGGTCGTCACCGGCGTACTCGATGGACCCGACTTCAAACCTCAGTCCACCTCGGTCCTGACCGTCGATGGCCACGAGATTCCGGAGGGCGCCATTCTTCAATCACGAGGCCATGAACTCCATGCGTACGTCGACGGCTCTTGGCATCGGAGCGAACTATGACCTTCGATGCCACATGGGCAACCGGCACGGTACGGGCACTGAAGGCTCAGGGTGTGCACTTCGTGGACGGACTGTCGGAAACGCAACTCCATGCGATCGCTCATGCATTCGGATGCGACCTCCCACCGGAACTCCGGGAGTTCTTGTCGGCTGGATGCCCGACGTCCAAGGACTGGGCAAAGTGGAGCGGAGACGCATCCGCCGTCGCGAAACGGGCCGAGAAGTGGATTACCGGAGCGTTCACGCACGACATACGACACAACGGATACTGGCATTCCTCGTTTGGCACACGACCGCCATCCGTCGACGCCGCTGTAGGTCAGGCACGTGAGGTCATTGGAAAAGCACCGCCGCTGATCCCAATCTACGGCCACCGCTTCCTCGTCGCAGGTACGAACGCCCCGCGCCCAGTCCTTTCGGTATGGCAGGCCACCGACTCCATCCTCTATGGCCACGACCTCGCTGACTACTTCGCCAACGAGTTCAGCATTCCGCGGCCCGATTGGGCCGCTGCTGACTCCGACGATGTCCCGGTTTGGACCGATCTGTTCGGCCTTTAGCGAGGGAGCAACGCATGACCGATCCAGACGACGAAATCTTCGAAGCGGAGATCGCAGCAGCGTTGCGAACGATTCCTGTGCTGACGCGCAACGAGGAGGATGAGCTCGTGCGAGTAGCTACCTCCAACAGTGCCGAAGCCGACCAAGCGTTACACGAACTAGAACGCGCCTCAATCCGCCTAGTCCTCTCGATCGCCCGAAATGAGACTAACGGTCGGCCGCTCAGACACTGCTACGAGCTCGGCCGACGGGGCTGGACCGAGGCACTCGGACAATTCGACCGTAGGTACCGGCTTCAAATTCTCAACCTACTCAACGTGGCACATTCGAAAGTCCATCCAAGCGGACGCCGGAGGCAAGCAACAACCGCCTTCAAGCCTTTGATATGCAAACTGATCATCTATAATCAGTGTGCATAGCTTATTCGTACGAGGTCCCTGCGATCAGAGCGCTCGACAGAAGCCAAAACTCATCATCACCAAAACGGTCGAACGGGGCTTCCGAGATTGTATTCAGGAAGCCCCGAATCGAGGTCGGTCGACTATCCACGCCAAACCGAAGGACATCGCGAACCACCAACCACGACCCGTCTGGCAGGGTCCTTCCAAGATTCGACTCGACTAGCGGGCCATGTCGAACATCATCAAGCCAAGCAGTAAGCGCTTCAACGTACGACTCCATCGTCGGGTTCTCCCACGCACACGCCGGATCGTCGGCATCCTCGGTTAGGTCCCGAATCAGGTTCCGCAATTCGACAAGCGTCGTCACAGGATTCGGTACATCGTTACAACGATCATCCCCTTCAACAAGAGCGCGCACCTCCGCAAAAAAGTCTCCAGTCAGGTCGAAAAGCGAACCATCGATAACCCCATCAGCGATCATGCGGAAGTAGTCATCGAAACCAGAGAATCTCGCCAATTCATCCGGATCGCCCGCTTGAACGGACATGCGATAGAGCTCACCGGCGAACCTCGCTGCGTTGACACCAAAGCTCAGAAACTCCGCTCCCAACACACGCGCCGCAACAATGATCGCCTGAGTCGAACCTCGCTCATGAACGGTCAGTCCCAGCTCAGCGAACACGCACGGCGCCCAATCGAGCGCTTCACGGTCCGCAGCGACGGCGGTAGCCCCAGCTAGGAAGCGAAGCGACGGAGTATCGAGTCCGTCAACAAGGGCCTGGGCCGCTGCATCGACCAAGGTCTTCCCACTGCCCCCGGCGGCCCACATCACAGCCTCTCGGCGAAACGTCTCAAGACTCACAGAACGAGCCTACGCAGAAGAGATCGGCACAACCAGATCGTGCTCGTGTTTATGCATCACCTTCGACCGCCGAGCCAGAGGTCGCTTGTTGGTCAATCAACAGGTTCCCAGTGGATGGTTTCGAGCGTTTCGTCGTGCGACAACTCATCAATCAACTGCTGCGATCCGCTGACCTTCGTCGCCCACAAATCCCAATCCGTGTAGACCAACCAAGACCGATCCACCGGCCACAAGTTGCTTGGCGTGCCGATCCGTCCGTCAACCTCATCGACCAGATCAAGGACCTGCAGCACGGGACCAGCGAAACAACTTCCGCCAGCGTCGCTCCACCCAGACGCCAAGAACCCGTACGAAGCAACATAGTCCTGCGCGCCGGAGTGCCGGCTGAGGTGGCCAGCTAGAGCAAGTGTGCTGTCTTCATCCAGCGAACCTTCCGGCGGCAGCTCTATCGAGACCGGCCAACTCTTGAACCGGAACCACTAAAACACGGTGGATTCAGCTCCTCGGCATGGTTCACACCAAGGCGGTCAGCGAGAACCTGCCACCGAAGACGACGCCAACCCGGTCCTGGATTTGATGCCAACCCAAGCCGTGATCCCGACACGGTTAGTTCGCTGCGAACCGCATCCACTGAGCCGGGTTGAAGATGCGAAAGATCGGTGACGCGACGGTATCGATCGTCATGTGATTCCGCGGAATCACCACTCGTGTCTTCGTACATGGCATGAAGAATCCAAATAGTTGCGTCCCATCCCGCAGCATCGAAACCCGTCGTCGGACCGGACTCCCGTTGCTCTGGCGAACAACGATCGTGCAGCCACAACGTCTCCTGCTGATAGTCACACGCCCGCCATGCCTTCCTTCCCATAATCAAAGTCTGCCAGGACTCTCACCGTCGGGCATCGCCGACGACGTCGTATTCACGGTTCGTCGCAGGGCGTCCGACCGGCATGAAGGACTATCGATCATCGGTACTCGCGAAGTCCCATTGGAACTGCGAGGCGAAGTCCTTGGCGCACGGATCACAAATCCAATGATCGCCGTCGCTCGTCGACCAACCCGCCTCGACGACTTCCTCGCCCGGTCCACCGTGACCAAACTTCACGGTGCAGAACTCACAGTGATCATGGTCCCAATCCGGTTGCTGTTGCTTCCGGGTCCGCCATTCCAATCGCGCTTTCGTCAGATATCGCTCCTGTCCCGAAAGCCGCCAGTCCTCGTTCATCGCCATGCGATATATCGTCCCACACGCCCCCAAGTACAGCAATCGATCGGTCGAAAGGCTCGGACCGAGTTGGTGGCCAAAACCTTGCTCGCCGCCCGACGTGCCTCAAGGTCGTTCGTCCTCGCTGCGCTGTGGGCGCTCCACCTTGACCCCCGCCCGCCTACTCGCTGATGAGGCAACCAAGGCCTTTCAGGCCCCGATCCTTCCCACATTGGTATACGCCAATCCCCAAGCATCCAACGACACATTGGCAGGTAGCTATGCCACCTGCGAAATGTCCGGTCCGTCCGCTCAAGAGTTCTTGGAATTCTTATGTCGCATCTCGCAACTCAGCACTGAATACACCTGGTATGAACACTTACCAACTGAGCCTCGACGACATTCCACCGAGCAAACCCGAAAGGCCCACCCACGACGAGATCCAGCAGTCCACGTTCGGCCCGGAAGGGCCGGCAACGATCTCCGTCACCAAAGCGGCCAAACTCCTCGGCATTTCACGGACCACCGCATACGAAGCGGTCCGAGACGGATCACTACCGGCCATACGGGTCCGTCGCCGCATCGTCATCCCGGTCGCATGGATCGTCGATCTGCTGAACGGCCAACCAAGGGCAAACGGATGAAGCGGATGAATTGCAACCTCAGTCCAAAGAGCCAAAGGATTGTCGGTCATTCCGGGTCAGCGTGCGTGCTGGCGGTTGCCCAGGCCGCGGCTGCGGAGCGAAAGGCTTCAAGCATCTGGATCGCTTGGGGCGATGAGCCGTCAAACGTCAACCACCCGAGATCGGGCCCGTCGAAGATTCTTGCGTTGTTGCACTCGAAGCACATCGCGATTCCAATCAGGCGGCCGTCGTGGAGACCCACTCGCAGCCCAAACCCAGGAAGATGACACCGAAGCGTCTCCACGGCAGGCAGGCTGACAAGTCGGCGAACCATGTCCTTTGCCTCGTTGCCGGTTGTGCGAGCGACTACTTGGCCGATCAGGCCGTTGGCGAGGCTTTCTCGATCGTCGTCATAGCCGGTCGGTACGACGACAATGTCGACGTGCGACGTGTGCTCTACCAGAGCAGCGAATTGCTCGAACGATTCGATCATCATGGCTTCGAAATCCCAAAGTCCCGATTTTCATGGCTGAGGCGGTCGGCAGCGAAGACCTGATCATGCATGGATGTTGCCAGGTGCAGGTTTTGCATCGACGCCCGCAGCTACGGTTCCGCCGACGACGTGCGAAGACGCTGGATTCAACTTGCCGAACACCCAAGCGAGCCACGTTCGGATTTCAAGCCAAGATCGCTGGTGGACTTGACTCACAGCGCACCCTTTTGTCCGCCGAAGATTCCGACGCAACAAGGTCGGCCGCATCGGCGTCGAGACCCTTCGTGACGTGAGAGTAGAGGTCGAGCGTGATTCCGAACCGTCGCGTGGCCGAGCCGCTCTGACACCACCTTCGGGTGGACGCCGGCCTTCAGCGCAACGGTTGCATACGAATGCCTGAGGTCATGCAAGCGGATATGGGGCAAGCCGGCTTGGCTCGCGACGCGGCCGAATTCACGCGAAACCCAGTCCGGATGCAATGGCGCACCTGCTTCGTCGGTGAAGACCAACTCGTGCGAGTTGGACCAACCCGGCCCCGCCGCCAATTGCTCGACCGCGCTGACGAACACGATGGAGACGCAGCGCCTCCAAAGTTCCACGGTCGAGTGAAATTCGTCGGCGACTCTTCGCCGTCTTCGGTTCGGAGAACACTGGCTCGTATAAGACCGTCGTGAGCGACGACACGATCGAAATCGACCCGTCGTCGAAGTCGACATACCGCCAGCGAAGCCCGAGCGCCTCACCGCGTCGCATGCCCGTCGTCGCCAACAGCATCCACATGGCACCGAGCCGATCGCTCGACATGAACGAAAGGAACCCGCCGAGTTGGTCGGATGTCCACGTCTGCTGCTCGACCCGTGACAAGGCCGGCGGCCTTGCAACTGCTGCGGGGTTACGAGACAACAACCCCAACCGCTCGGCATCGGCGAGCGCTCGACGAAGCACGGCATGAACGTTTCGAACGGTCTTGGCCGACAACGCTGCGCCTTTGCGCCCGCCGCCAGCAAGTAAGCACGCGGTACAAACTCTCGACATCAAACGGTGTAAGCGACTGGAGTGGCCGCGCTCCGATCGCGGCGTTGATGCGTCCGACAGCAATCACGTAGCTCGCGTGGGTCGTGGCCCGAGATTCGGCCGCTGCGCCTCGACCCACTCGTCGAGGAAGGCAGCGACCGACTTCCGCGATGCACCTACGTGCCTGCCCTCGTCGGAAGCTACGGATGCAGCCCGCATGGCGACCTCCGCCTCCTTCTTGGTACGAAAGCCGCCCTTCCACTGTTGCCGACGTTTTCCCGTCGCAGGATCGCGAGCCAACTCGATCACATACGACCACGTGGACCCCCGCTTCACTACCGATCCCGACGCCATCCGAGCAAACTATTCCGTTAGCAAACGGTTAGCAAGCGGTGATTCGGACCAGGCGGACAGGACGGACGAATTCAGGTTTTGCCAGCTCAGGGGGTGCCCGGGACGGGACTCGAACCCGTACGACCTTTTAAAGTCCGAGGGGTTTAAGCCCTCTGCGTCTGCCATTTCGCCACCCGGGCATCGGGTTGCGACAGTACAGCCTACGCAGCTGGCTCGACTGCTCGCTGCTCGTTTCGTGCGAGCAACGAAATCATGCGCTGACGGGTTTCCTCCCGAGCTGACCCTGCGAGCCGATTCGCTTGCAACACGCCCTCGACGAGATCGCGCTCGACTGCCGACAGGGGCCTCCCCCGCACCCGAACGGCGACCGTGGCGCGACCATCAGCGGCCCAGCGAATCGACCGGTCAACGTCGGTCTGCAATGGTGGGCTGCGAAACGAGGGCACTATCAGGGAAAGCTGGTCCGCGACCCGGCAAACACCATCAGCGGCCTCGGCAAAGCCCAGCAGCGATGACCCAAGGTGTGTTCGGCGAAACTCCATTTCGTTCCTCATGCCACCATCGTGACGGACCCCTATGACAGTTTCCCGACGGTCACGTTCCGTGGGTTATTTTCTGCCTCACGCACAGGGGCCGTCGAACATCGTAGGCTCTCTAGTTATGGCTGAACGTGATTCTGGGGCAAAGCGCGGGCTCTTTCGCCGCGGTGCTCGAACGGAAACTGACGCGCCCGCGATCGATACTCCCGCAGTTGAACCGGCACCGCGTCGCGGGCGTTCAACGGGCGACATGTTCAATAAACCAGCCAACGATTTTGACGACCCCTGGTCCTCCGATGCTTGGGCCGAAGACGGCTGGAATGACGAGTGGGCTGACCCCAAAAGCCGGGCCAGCATTCGTCCTGCCGCAGCACCGAGATCAGCCGCCGTCGACGCCTGGCTCGAATCAGACCAAACCGAGTTTGCCGACGCCACCGCCGACATCGCTCGCAAATGGGTACCCGACAACCGACCTGACCCCGGTGCGACTTGGGATGAGCCCGAAAAGGCCGTAGAGCCGACGGTTGCCTTCGACCACCAACCAACCACCGAACTTTTCTCGGACCTGTCGGACGTTTCCAAGGTCGAGACGAGCCCCATATCCCCCGAGATCCCAAAGCTCCCAAGCTTCGAAGCTCCCAAGCTCGAAACACCAAAGTTCGAAGTACCCGAAGCCGAAACTCCGAATGTCGAAGTACCCAAAGTCGAAGTACCCAAAGTCGAAACTCCAAAAGTCGACCTCCCAAAGGTAGAAGTACCAAAGGTCGACATGCCTGCGGCTCCGCTGGCCGCACCGGGAATCGTGATGACACCGAAGTCCGAGCCCACGCTCATTGAATCACTGGCCGAGACTACGAAAGTCTCCGAGATCCCTAAACCGGAAACGCCTGCGAAGCCGCTCGCCGAAACTGTCCCGTCCCCGGCAGCCGCCCCAACAATCGCATCGCCTCCGACGGTACCAGTGGTGCCCGTTGGATCGACATGGGACGCGGAACCGGAGCCAGCACCGGCGGAGCCAGCGGCAACCACTGCGGCACCGATCGCCACACCACCGATCGCCACACCACCGATCGCCACACCACCGATCGCCACACCACCGATCGCCACACCACCGATCGCCACACCACCGATCGCCACACCACCGATTGAGCGAGCCTCGCAACCTTCCAAGAGCACCGACTCGATTATGGGTGCCGGGTGGGATGATGACGACGGATTCGAAGATGTGTCGAAAAGCTGGGCCGACGATCCTGTCGTTCGTTCCATCGACGAAGACTTTGTTCAAGATGTCTCCGCTGACGTGGCTCTTGACCAGTTGTTGACAAACGAAGCCGACCGTCGCACGATTCCCCGATCAGTCCAATCGTCGATTCTTGCAAACGAATATGACGATCTCGATCGCAGCATCGACCTCGATCTCGCAGAAGAACTCGATCACGAACTTCCTACGTTTGTTCGCCATGAACGCAAAGCTCCGGGAAGCGTTCCGACAAAAGCGAAGGCCCGAAAACCCGAACCAACGCCAACACCAAAGCGCGCAGCAATCGGTTCTGTTCCAGCTCGGGCCACTCCCCCGCTGGCCAAGCTCGCGAAACCACCGGTCAAGCCAGTAGCGGTTGAACCCGCGCCTATCGCGGCCAACACGAAAGTGGCAATCGACGACGACGTTTGGGACGACATTGATCCGAACGCCCTGGCGGCCAGTCGCCTCGACGAGCAGCTAAAGGATCGGCCCGAGAAAACGCCAGTGCCGGCAAAGCGGGTAACACCAAGCGCTCCGCCACTCAAAGCGAGGTCAGTCGACGCAGAAGCAACCGCACCAACGACCGCAACCGCTCCATCGACAGCACCCGCTCCATCGACAGCACCCGCTCCATCGACCCCGCCTGTTCCGGCTCGCAAGTGGGCACCCGCTCCAACGAACGCCGCCGATTTGTCAATCGTACGTTTGCTTATGATGTCGGGCCTCGCCCTCGCCGGCGTGGCCGTCCTGCGCCTCATTCTGGCACTCATCGCCACGATCAAGGCGACAACCGATTCAAATGGTTTCGGTGATCGTCTCGTCGACGCCGCGAACAACCTGGGATCTGAGCAGGGTGTGCTTCTTGTTCTTGCCGTAACCTTCGCAATTCTTGGACGTTACGTCGCTCACGGACGGATCGAGTCGGTAAATCGACTTACCGGGACGGCGCGTGCGGCGTGATTCTCGGCGCGGCCAGCACGACACTGCTTTTGGCTGTCGCACGTTTAGTGAACAACCTTGGTGTCGACGGCGCAACGTTCGCCAGTTCGGCTCAGGCGGTAGTGGAGTTCCTAGCGATCGGCGGTATCAGTCTCGTAGCGATCAGCGCGGCCTGGAGCACCAGCGCCGATTAGAGCGCTTTGCGTTATCCCGAAGCAGGAAAGTAACGATCAAATTCCTGGCGCCGTTGCGACCATTCCTCCGTGGTGATCGCATAACGAACATGGTCTTCCCAGACCCCGTTGATTTCGATGTAGCGAAGCGCGATTCCTTCGGAGCGTAAGTTCAGTTTTTCGACCACACGATGCGACGCCGTGTTGCGGGGAATGATCGACACCTGGAGCCGATGAAGACCAATATCTTCAAACCCAAATCGCAAGACCGCCGCCACGCTCTCGGGCATGTACCCGAACCCCGCTCGGGTCTCGTCTATCCAATAGCCAACGTATCCGCCCTGCATCGCCCCGCGTTGAACATTGTTGATGTTGCACTCGCCGATGAACCGATTATTCTCAAAGATTCCAAATCCGTACGACGCGCCGCACGCGCGCTCACGATCGCGCTGCTCACATCGAGCTTCAAATGCGGCCCGCGATTGGGCTGGGTCAATGCCGCCCGAAGGCCGAAGCGGTTCCCACTGCAGCAACCATGGGGCACAACGATTGCGTACTTCCTGCCAGGCAAAAACGTCGATCGGGCGAAGAGGACGCAGCATCAGTCGCCTGGTGTGCAGTTCAGGCCCGCACGCGCCAGCGAGAAGCTTCTCGCTCAAGGAGAACCGCCACCGAGAACTCGACATGGATCCGATGGTAGGGGATTTACGGCGTCGCCGTCGCGTGAATGATCAAACGGCGTTAAGCCGCAAGTTGTACGCGGTTACGGCCGGACGACTTTGCCACGTACATCGCACGGTCGGCGATCTGCAAGAGCGACTCACCATCGATCGATTCACCATCAGACCAGGCAACGCCGACGCTGACGCCAACAACAAGATCAACAACAAGGTCATTGGAATCAACTCTGGTCGGTTCGCCAACCGCAGATCGAATGCGTTCCGCGATCTCTAAAGCTTCCCGCACGTTGGTGAGACCCTCGCAAACCACGCAGAACTCGTCGCCTCCTATTCGGGCGATGAGGTCACCGGGTCGAACTGCGGTCCGAAGTCGCCGAGCCGTCTCTCGTAGGACCTCGTCACCAGTTGCGTGACCGTACCGGTCGTTGATCGCCTTGAACTTGTCAAGGTCGCAAAAGATAACGGCCGTGCTGGTTTCTGTTCGTTCTGTTGGGCTCGCCGCGAGAAGTTCGACGAAGCAGTATCGATTTGGCAACCCCGTCAGGGAGTCATGATGAGCACGGTATCGAAGCTCTTCTTCTGCGCAACGGCGATCATGGATATCGCGAGCGTGAAGAACAATGCCGCGAACCATCATGTCCTCAAGCAAATTCACAATCGTGAGGTCAACCCACCGCGAGGCGTCTTCAGAGGATCGCACTCGAACTTCGATCCGAGTGGCAACACCATCCTGCTTCCGCGCTTCCGACAGTGCTTCGAGCACGGCCGCTCGATCAACGGTCGAAAACAACTCCGAAATCGGACGAGCCAGCATTGACTCCACGGAGTGCCCGAGCATGCTTGTTACCGACGGGCTTATGTAGATCGGAACGAGTTCGGCACTCACGATGAGCGTCAGGTCACCGGAGATGGTGGCCAACCGCCGAAACAGTACGTTGTCCGCCGCGATCACACGATCGGGTACCCGACGATCGTGAAGGGCCCGCAATCCCACGACAACTTCACCATCCAACTCACCGAGACCTTGAACTCCGAGAAGTTCGATCTGTCGCCACGACCCATCACAATGGCGAATTCGAGTCGCTCTCACCCCTCGGGGGACCGCGTCTGACGACTGTAAGCCATTCAATGCTGCAACGACATCAAGTCGCTCGTCGGGATGGATCAAGGCCGCGGCGAGCGACCCTCGAAGATGCTGGGCCGGGTAGCCCAGCAAACGGTGCACAGAATCGCTGACAAATCCGAGGTTCCCGTCGTAACCGATAGTTACGACTGCGTCGAACGAACCGGCCAGACAATTACGTAATCGATCTTCAGTTGACGTTGCACTCTGCGGTCCGAAGACCGCAGATGAGTCGGCATCCGTCATGCCACTCCAAGAAACCATGCCGTTGAGTATGACATCGTCAAAGTTGGGTATTCCGTACAAACGAGGAATTCCTGAGGAGAATGCATCAGACGCAAAAATGCCTGGTCAGCAGAGACATTTCAGTTCAACCACAAATTGTGGGTGTGCACCTAGCAGTGGACCGCGTGATCCCCTACGATAAGGAACGCCGCAATGACACACGCGGGAGAGCGTCGCTCATGAAGTCGTGATCGGCCGCCGAAGGAGCAACCACCCCGGAAACTCTCAGGCTCCCCTACCGCATGGTCACCGAACTCACGTGAGGGCGGCAACGCTGGAGAGCGACTCGTCATGCCACGACGAGTACACCGAAGGTGGAACTTGCCTCACCCAATTTTTCGGGCAGGCAGGGAAACTCTCAGGTACCAGGGACAGCGGGGGCCGAATACGTATGTACACAATCGTTTGCGCAACCTGACGTTGAGCCGAGGTGTACCCAAACCGAGGCCAAACATGTCCGAAACTTTATCAACTTCACCACTTTCTCCACCCGCCGAAGACTTCGCTGAAGTCTTTTCCGACCGCCATATCGGGCCGCGTTCTGACGACGCCCGAAAGATGCTCGCAGAGCTTGGTCTGCACGATCTTGAGCAGCTTCTCGATCAGGTCGTTCCGGAGGCAATCCGGCTCCGCTCGCCGTTAACGCTCGAACCGGCGCGTTCAGAATCTGACGCCGTTGCGTTACTTCGTATGCGCGCTTTGAAAAACCAAATTACGACGTCCATGATCGGCTTGGGCTACACAAATACGATCACTCCCCCCGTGATTCTCCGCAACATTCTCGAGAACCCGGCGTGGTACACGGCCTATACGCCGTACCAACCCGAGATTAGCCAGGGTCGGCTCGAAGCGCTTCTCAACTTTCAAACGATGGTCGCAGATCTCACCGGCATGGACCTCGCCAGCGCGTCGCTCCTCGACGAAGCCACTGCTGCCGCAGAAGCGATGGGGTTGGCGCGTCGACAATCAAAATCGGCAAGTCCTCGCTTTCTCGTTGACGATGCCTGTCACCCACAGGTAATTGACGTTGTCCGAACACGGGCTGAGCCACTTGGATTCGAGGTGGTGCTCTGCGCTGCGAACGAGGTCGTGTCGGCCGCTTCCGACGGTACCTTCGGAGCGCTGCTGTCGTTTCCGGCATCGACCGGCGACCTCGTCGACCATCGAGCAGCGATTACGGCAGTGCAAGCCGTCGGCGGATTGGTATGTGCGACTACGGATTTGCTGGCTTGCGTGTTGATTGAACCGCCGGGGTCTTTCGGCGTCGACATGGTCGTTGGGAGTGCGCAACGATTTGGTGTGCCACTGGGATTCGGCGGACCGCATGCGGGATTCCTGGCCGTTCGCGATGCCCACAAGCGATCAATTCCCGGTCGGCTGGTAGGAGTGAGCATTGACACGAAAGGCCGAAAGGCAATGCGCCTCGCCCTGCAAACACGCGAGCAACACATCCGCCGAGAAAAGGCGACGAGCAACATATGTACCGCTCAGGTTCTTCTTGCGGTCATGGCGGGAATGTATGGGTGCTATCACGGGCCTGAGGGTCTCAAGCGAATTGCCACGAAGGTCGCGAACGACACCAATCGACTCGCAGCGACGATTCGATCGGCTGGCGTAAAGGTGTTGAACACCACATGGTTCGATACCCTATGTGTACGTACCTTTGGGTCAGCCGACTCCGTGGTTGCTGCCGCGTTGGGCGGTGGAGTCAACATTCGCAGGGTCGATGCGCAAACGGTATCGATAACCTGCGACGAGACCACCAACGACGCGCATCTTCTCGCCGTCGCGCAGGCGTTTGGGGCGAAGACTCTGGTTGAGACTACGGAAAGTGGAATTCCCGCCGAGTTGTTGCGCACGTCACCGTTCATGACCCACCCGGTTTTTTCGGCGTACCACTCCGAAACGGAGATGCTTCGCTACCTTCGTCGCCTCGCCGACAAAGACCTCGCTCTTGATCGTACGATGATCCCACTCGGGTCGTGCACGATGAAGCTCAACGCAACGTCAGAAATGATTCCGGTTACATGGCCCGAATTCGGCAGTATTCATCCGTTCGCGCCTCGGGGCCAGGTCACCGGTTACCTCGAAATGATCCGTGAGCTGGAAGAAATGCTGGTCGAAATTACGGGTTACGACGCCGTCTCCCTTCAGCCCAACGCCGGTTCGCAGGGCGAGTTTGCCGGTCTGCTTGCTATTCGCGCTTATCATCGCTCACGAGGCGACCTTCACCGCGACGTCTGCCTGATTCCGAGTTCGGCGCACGGTACGAACGCCGCGAGCGCCGCCATGTGCGGGATGAAGGTCGTAGTTGTTGGGTGCGACGACCAAGGCAACGTCGATATGGCTGATCTCGGAGCAAAAATCGAGCAACATCGCGATCAACTCGGCGCGCTTATGGTTACCTACCCATCAACTCACGGGGTGTTTGAGGAAACGATCATCGAGATCTGCGATCTCGTTCACGCATCGGGCGGCCAGGTCTACCTTGATGGCGCGAACTTCAACGCGCTCGTGGGTGTCGCCAAACCCGGCAAGTTTGGAGCCGACGTCAGTCACCTCAACCTCCATAAGACCTTCTGCATACCTCATGGCGGTGGCGGTCCGGGCGTCGGACCGGTTTGTGTTCGCGCACATCTCGCGCCGTTCCTTCCCGGCCACCCGATGTTGGAAGGAACAAGCTCCACCATGAGCGAACTTACGTCGGCATCTGTAGGTTCGCTTACAAGTGCGCCCTACGGTTCGGCGGGAATTCTCCCGATCCCGTGGATGTACATCACCATGATGGGCCCCGACGGTCTTCGGGCCGCAACGGAGATGGCGATTTTGAGCGCGAACTACATTGCCCACCGACTCGACCCACACTTCCCCGTTCTGTACCAGGGCCGCCACGGTCGGGTTGCCCACGAATGCATTATCGACATTCGCCCGATCACGGCTGCAACCGGAGTGAGCGTGGATGATGTGGCGAAGCGTTTGATTGACTACGGATTCCACGCCCCGACCATGAGCTTTCCAGTAGCAGGTACACTTATGATCGAACCGACCGAGAGCGAGTCGGTTGCCGAACTCGATCGATTCTGCGAAGCAATGATCGCGATCCGTAGCGAGATCGATCAAATCGGCACCAACGGCTGGACGGTCGAAGATAATCCGCTGGCCAACGCTCCACACACCGCCGAGGATGTGACCGCCGACGATTGGACGCACCCCTATCCACGATCAACGGCGGCCTATCCGGTGGAGACCCTGCGAGACGCGAAGTACTGGCCGCCCGTCAGCCGCATTGACGGCGCGTACGGTGACCGAAACGTTGTGTGCTCCTGTCCACCCCTCGACGCATACGCGTAAAGCAGTGTGGGTAAGTCCCTCCGAGTATTTCCACGCCTACCTGGGCACGTCGGCCACGTAACCACAACTTGTGGTGTTTCACGCTGCCCCGACAAGACACACGTAACCACAACTTGTGGTGTTTCACGCTGCCCCGACAAGAAACGCCACGAACGGAAACTCAACCCACAACTTGTGGGCTAGAACTCCGCTCGTGGCGTTTCTTGAAAGAGCTGGCCCCCGACCGAGCCGGGCGGGAATCGGCCGGAGAGTGTCGTGGGCGTCTCGTAGACTGCATTGTATGAAGATGGTGTGTGACCTCGCCACGAACACCGTCCAGTGGTACGCACGCGGCGATGGGTCGTTCGAAAAGACCGATGCGAGCAATATTCTCGAACTCACCGCCGCCGACGTACTTGCCGGAATCGATTGGACCACATGACCGCTCCCGAAACGAAACCGATTGCCGCGGGGATTGACATTGGCCCGATCCGTGTTGATCCTCCGGTCGTGCTGGCCCCTATGGCGGGTGTTACCAACGCGCCGTTTCGCACCATGTGTCGTCGCTACGGCGCGGGCCTCTATGTCAGTGAAATGGTGATGGCACGAGCGATCATTGGCGGCGGACGTCGAACGATGCGCATGATGCATTTCGGGGCCGACGAAACACCGCGCAGCATTCAGCTTTACGGTACGGAGCCGACCTCGCTGGGCGAAGCGGTTCGCATGCTCGTTGGTGAAGGAATGGTCGACCATATCGATATGAATTTTGGTTGCCCCGCACCGAAGGTGACACGCAACGGCGGGGGCTCTGCGGTGCCGTTGAAGAAGAACCTGTTTCGATCGATCGTGCGCGCCGCAGTTGTTGCTGCCCAGGAAGAGTCGGGCGGTCGCGTACCGGTCACCATCAAGTTCCGTAAGGGTCTCAACGACGATCTCCTCACGTTCCTCGATGCCGGTCGTATCGGCGAGGAGGAAGGAGTGAAGGCGGTTGCCCTGCACGCTCGAACCGCTGAGCAGTTGTACTCGGGGTCCGCCGACTGGAACGCAATCGGCGAATTGAAAGCACACGTACCTTCCATTCCCGTTCTCGGCAATGGCGACATCTGGGAAGCCCACGACGCGATTCGGATGATGAAGGAAACGGGTTGCGACGGTGTCGTCGTCGGGCGCGGCTGCCTCGGCAAGCCGTGGCTGTTCGGTGATCTGGCCAACGCGTTCGCCGGGAAAGAGTTGGCTCCGAGCCCACGCCTCGGCGAAGTCATCATTGCCATGCGCGAGCACGCCGCCATGTTGGTGAATCACTTCGACAGCTACAACGCATACGACAAAGGGATTCGAGATTTCCGCAAACACGCGAGTTGGTACATGACCGGCTACCCCGTTGGTCCGGCGATCCGCCGAGAACTCGGCCTCGTCGAATCACTCACCCATCTCGACGATCTTCTCGCCACCCTTGACCCCACGCTTGAGCTACCGCCCGAGAATCGTCGAATTGCACGTGGACATACGAATGGTCCTCGCAAGGTAAGTCTGCCCTACGGCTATCTCGACAATCTCGACGACGACACGCCTCCATCAGCCGACGCTGAACTCACCGCAACCGACGGCGGCTGAGCCGTGCGCATCGTGTTGGCGTCGGGTTCGCCGCGGCGTCGAGAATTTCTTACCGGTTTGGAGTTGACGTTCGACGTCCGCCCAGCCGACATCGACGAGACTCCCATTCCCGGCGAAACACCGAATAACTACGTCGCTCGTTTGTGTGCTGCGAAAGCCGCACACGTTGCTATCCAGATTGCTCCCCAGGTTGGCTCGGAGGGCAGCGTCGTCATCGCCGCCGATACAACCGTGACGTTCGATGGCAAGATCCTCGAGAAGCCTCTCGACGATACCGACGGGGTTCGCATGTTGCGTGCACTTTCCGGGCGCACCCACGAAACTCTCAGCGGCATAGCGGTGTGCGTCAATGGCGTCACGAAGCACCAGGTTGTCACCACCGAAGTCGAGTTTGCCGAACTGTCCGACGCCGACATTGCGTGGTACGTCGGTACCGGTGAGGGCCGCGACAAAGCGGGTGGCTACGGACTCCAGGGCAAAGCTGCAGTGTTCATTCGTCGGCTCAACGGCAGCGTGACCAACGTGATTGGGCTTCCCCTCACGGAACTTGTCGATCTGCTGCGTGAGTTCGACCTGTCACTGGATTCGCTGCGGTCGAGTTCCGGTCCGAGTTGCGGTTCGAGCTCTGGTCAGGTGTAGTTCTCTGTTCGGTTTGGTTACTGCGGGGTCTTTACAAAACGACTCAAACCCACGCCGATGCAATACGCTGGCCCTCAATCTCGACGAAGGCGTACTCTCACGAGATGTTGCGATACCTCGCCTTTGTCGTCGACTGCCGATGATCGCTCGGAGTTGCGACGTTGGCTATGAAGAAAGCTGCGTATCCGCTGTAATAAGTGACTTTATCTTCTCAGCCTTTTCGAAGTGATCGAGGCGTTGTTCCAGAATCCACCACGTTGCTGCTTCCATGAGCAATTCGGGGTCATCATTTCTATTCGAGAAAAACGCATAGAACGACAGTCCGACAAGAGGACCCTTTTGACTGATCTTCGCATCGCACACGGTAACGATTCGCTGTCGAAGGCTTTCGCGCATCATCGAATCATCCCACTCGTCGGGCGTTTTCGAGTGTTTGGTGCCAAGCGGTTCGTGCTCGTTTGAAGGCAGTTTTGCCGCCGAAAAGTTGGTGATGCCAATTGCCCGTGAGTCCGATGCCGTGGAGTTGGAGGGCCAGTTGGTCTGCCTAAGAGGTGGGAACAAACTCGCCGTTCTTGACGCCAGCCCGGACATTGTCGGCGAGAAACTTGAGCCAGTCCGACATGACGAGCATCGAGGGCGTCTCGAAGGACTTTCGGATGAGCGTTATCGTGCGGGGTTCAGCGGGCAGCGTTCCCGGTTCGGATGAGCGATTCCGAACCTCTCGCCTAGGCTCGGCGTGCATGTACGACCCGGTGAAGGACGGCGTCGCGAAGACCGTCGAGTCGGTGGTCTACACCGAGGCTCGCAGCTCCGGCGTCGCTCGGCGAGCTCGTGCACTGCTTCTGGGAGCTGCGGACCGACGACCGACCTGGCCGACGACTTCACGCTGCACGCCATGCCCGACGCCTGCGTCAACCTGCTGTTCAACCAGCACGACACCCGCATCGCCGGGGTGACCCAGCTCCACACCACCCACACGACCCTCAATCTCGGCCGGTCGTTCCACTACGCCGGGATCCAGTTCTTCCCCGGGGTGTGGCGCGGTGACCCCGACGCATCGGTCGATCATTACGTCGGTGAGCCGTACGAGGGCGACCTGCCATTGGTCGAGGTGAGTCGGGCGGCGGCCGAGTTCGACTTCGAGGGCAAGACGACCGTGTTCTCCGAGTTCGTCGAGACCCTTCTCGACGCCGGCCTCGTCGCCCCGAACCCTGTGACCGCGGCCATCCTGACGAACCTCGACGAGATCCACAGCGTCGGCGACATGGCCGAGGTGGCGTCGCTGTCACCGCGCCAACTCCAGCGGGTGTTGAAGGCGACCACGGGTTTCTCTCCGCACGATCTGTGGAAGGTGTTGCGGGTGCAGCACTCGTTCCGGCAGGACTATCTGCTGTCGTTCGCCGACCAGTCACACTTCACCCATTCGTTCCGGAAGCTGACCGGCTACACGCCCGGCCAGTTCAAGAAGACCTTCGATGTCTGATATCTACAATCCTTCGCGAACGCCGTCCGCTTCAGTGGTCCTACGAAGGCACACGGCCTTCACACCTACTGAAAGGAAACGCTCATGCGAAAAGTTGGCTGGTTCGACATCTACGTCGAGGACATGGAGCGTGCTCAGGCGTTCTACGAGACGGTGCTCGACACCAAGCTGTCGCCGATGGACGACCCAAACAACCCAACGGCACAGATGCGAGCCTTCGGTGACGACTTCACCTCCCACGGCGCCGGCGGCGCGCTGGTCAAGCTCGAGTACGCCCAGCCGGGCCCGGGCGGCTCGATGGTCTACTTCTCTTGCGATGACTGCGCAGTGGAGGAGGCTCGGGTGTCGGCAGCCGGCGGCTCGATCGTGCGGCCGAAGTTCCCGATCGGCGAACACGGCTTCGTCTCGATCATCACCGACACCGAAGGCAACATGATCGGTCTCCACTCCACGCCCGCGTAGAACCTGCGTTTCCCGTCCGAATCACGCTCGAGAACAGAGCAATTACACGCCCTCACCAAAAGCGCCCCACTGCAATATGGCAAGCCACGCACACTGGATCACTGAGTTGCTAAGCCCACAGTGCATTTCAAAGCCGAACAACATCGAGTGCTAAGCGCACTGACTATCTCCAGGCCATAACGCTGGGCTTCCGGCCTGTTGGAGTCCTTGCTGGAAAGGCGCGGCACGATGACATCGTCGATGTTACCGTTGTCGAAGGAGCCCGGCGTCGTCGAGATGCATAGTCACCTCAAAATCCAACACATATCGTTGCGATAGCTGATGCAGTTCGCTCTCGGCTGAACATTGAAACGGTCTAGCTTGCTCAAGCGATATCGAGTGCTAAGCGTGCCTGCCCTCGGCTCCTCCCTGTCACGAGGGTGGGTTCGAGGTGGGCAGTGTTATCGGGTATTTCGACACGGCGATAGGAGAGGTGTAGTTATGTACGTGTGCGTAACAAGTCGGTCAATCAATTGAGCCTGCGGCGACTACCCATTGACACGGTTGTTAAGTCACGGCGCGATTGAGGTCGAAGTCGTCGTAATGGAGCACAGTGAGGTTGAGCGCCTCTGCTGCCGCGGCGACGAGTAAGACTCGAATCTTTCTTCCCCGTTGGCTTCGTGAAGCGAGTAGCCCGAGAGATGACGTTGTCGGGTCGAATCCTTTGTCGATAGCTCAGCGGCCTGCGCTGACGTGACAGGCGGTATCGAGTACTAAGTGCGCATAGGAACGCCGGATCCCGAGCTGGTCGCCCTGTGTTTGCGGTGAGCAATATCGAGTGGTTAGCCGAAGGTGTGGTGGATGGCTTCGATGTTGTCCGTCGGGGTCGCGGATGAAGGCGCCGTAGTAGCCGGGGTGGTACACGGACGGGAGTACTGGGCCCACTTATGGTGACCCGCGTGGCGAACGCAACTCATGAGCCTCACCACACGCTTCCCGAGATCCTGCAGGTGGTGGACGCCGGGAATATCGTCGAGCTTCGGCCTGGCCAGGTGCTGACATTCGGCCGGGGCGGCGACAACGACATCATGGTCGCCGCGAACCCGCGCCTGCACCGCATTTCGGCCACCTCTACCACCGCTACGGCACGTGGTGGGTGCGCAACCGGGGTTCGCAGCAACGTTGACGTCTGGCCGAGAGACCTCGCTGAACTTTCGGGCAGCGACCGTCACGTTCGAAGCAGGAACCGAGCGGTACGAGCTGACCGTCGAACGCGTTGGCGCACGGAGGTCGATGACGTGTTCGGGATGATTGGGGCGACCCACAGGCTGGCGTGAGCGGGCTGGTCGGCGATCCCGGCGATGTCGCCGTGGACCGACGCACCAAGCTCGTCGAGTTCCTGGTCGAGTCCGGCACCGTGAGGCCGGCCGACCTCGCCTTGTTGGCCGAAGGTCAGGCGGGTTCGGGATAGCCGTTGTGGTACTCCCATGTCCACGATTGGCCGTCATCGTTTCGTCGTTGGGCCTTGACCGCATAGGGAGCAAGATCGGGTACCGGCGGGACGCGCACGGGAAGGCGGGAAGTGGACGGATCGTAAAAGCAATCCGCACCGAGCGTCGTGATGATTTCGGCCTCGCCGTCACACCAGGTGTCTATGGTCCAGTCTTTGAACCGTTCGCATGGTGTCAGTAACCAGAGGCCGTCGCCGACGTTACGGGCGAGCTCGGGTCGTAGTGAGCCGAGCTTGTCCTCGCCGAAGAAGCGCACGAGGTCCGGTCCGAACACGGTGCGCCAAGCGATGCCGCTCAGCCCGCCGCTCGCCAAACTGAACAGCCGGTCGTTCCCGGTCCGATCCTGTTGATACAGCGTGACGTGTTTGTTCGAACGTATCTCCAGGCCAGCGTTGAATACATCAATGTCACCAAGCGGGGCCTTAAGCAAGCGCATCGTCGAGATCAACACGTCGAGCATGACGTCGTACGTGTCCTCGTTCAAGTCCAGGATCAGCGTGACCGAACCGGTTTGGATCGGCACGACACCGGTCCGTGGGTTCCAGCGGGTCAGCACCTCGAGGTGCTTCCTCCCTCTTGCGGTGATGTCGGGCCGATCGGCAAGCATGGCGTGCAACGGGCCGAGACCTGTTGCGGTGTCGAGCTGTGGACCTTCGCTGATGATCGGCTTGAGATCGAGGAAGGGACCGAAGACGATCGTGGACACCTCGTCCAACATCTCCGAGGTCGGAATACCGGCCAGGGTCGTAGCCGTCACATAGGCGATCGTCATGGGTGGGACCCTATTGGACGACTCCATTGGTTGTCACCGTTACGTCGGCGGCTTTCGCATCCCGGATCTGATCCCGCACCCCGGGGCTGATCATGCTTTCGTCCGTGATGTGTAGATCGAATCTCCCCGGCGGGTTTCCGTCGCGAGCCTGCGCAGTCAGGCAGTCGAGCTGCTTGGGGTGGTGGTAACAGATGTGTCATGAGCCTCAACGCTTAGGGTGGTCAGAATTGGTGGATGGAGCGTTCGACTGATTTTGCTGGTGAGCTTGCCGAAAGTTGGTTGTTGGACTCGTGGGATATCCGTGTCTTGCAGGGGCGCAGTGGAGTGTCTGCGTTGGGATTCGCTGTACTTCTGAAGTTCTTCCGATGGAAGGGTCGTTTTCCACGAGCGGCGTCAGAGGTACCGGGTGGTGTAGTCGACTTTCTGGCCGAGCAGGTGAGATTCGCGGCAACTTGATCCGTGACCTCGCCGTACTCTACAAGGTCGAACGCTCCCGTGGGACGAGTGGGCCGAATGGCACTGTCATACGCGGGAGAGACCGGCCGCGTTTTCGACGAGCTGATGGACCTGGTCGCAGATACATGCGCGAGCGACGACGAACAAGGCCCAGTACTCCCGTCCGTGTCCCGGACGGCAAAGTAGAATCGCTACGCGTGCTTAAGAATGGCAGTTCGACCGCCCACAGCGCCATTCTCCTCGGTCGTTGGTCCTTAGCTTCGCCAACGAAATCGTCCGAGCGTGCACCGGTCGAGGGTGAAGTTCGATTCGGGTACGAACCTCGACGAGGAGTGCTTTGGACCTGTCAGATGTTCACCGATGTGGCTCCTACTTTGCCACCTTGGCCAGCTACGGGAGGGCCATGATTCCGAGCTGTACTCAGTAGCTGCTGGATCACTCCGAGGTCTCGCGGATCTACACGCCGCAGACATCACGCGCCACGGAGCACGTCGCCGAGTCTCTCAATCGTTTCATCAAGAAATACCAACGCCGATGTCAGCGGCTGCTGCTTCGCACCGGGCCCGTAACTCGGCTGAAGGGTCCACACCCGTCACACGACAACCGAGCCGGGCAAGTCCGATCGCATGCGTCCCATGCCCGCATCCAACATCGAGGACTGCATGCCAGAACGTGCGTGTTCCGCCAGCTGATGACGCATCAGCTCTTGTCGAACGGTGTTTCGAAGGTTGCTCAGACGCGCAATCCATTGGACTTCCCCGGGCGCAAATGTCGACATCGAAGGATCGTGGCGGCGGCCCTGCCATAGAGTGCCGATAGGGGTCACTCGATATCGGAACTCGGCAACACCACGATTTCACGGGTCGCCCCACTCGACTTTGGCCCCATTCGTGCACACGCGAGATCACTCGCTGAAATGCTGAGCGCGCGTGGAATTGAGGAAGCGCAATATCGAGTGTTACGTGCACGTAACAACGCCGGTTATTGGGCGGGTCGACACCTGGTACGTGCTGAGTGATATCGGGCGGTCAGCCCGTTGTTCGGATGGTGACTTTCGGTCGAACGTGGGAGGCGAGAGCGCGCAGTTCGTCGGGGTCACTTGTGATGATGACCGCTCCCGTGCGCGCCGCGGTCACGGCAACATGGGCATCGACGATGTCGGACGTTGCCGACTTCGCGAGCAACGACCCGACAGCGTGGGCTTGGGCGGCCTCAAACGCGACAATGTCGCATCCGCGCAGGAAGCGTCGGAGTTGAACCTGTCGAGGTGACCGGCTTGCTTGGGCGACAACCGGGGCGGTTGTTACTGGCACAACGCCAGCTTCGAGCCTTGCCCGATGGTCGGCCCATATGCTTCGGTCGTCACGGTCAGCGGCGACCAGGACGCCGGTGTCGTAGACGGTCGTCACGCTGACCGCTTGTTTGGTGTTGTCAGTTCGCGGGCGACACGCTGGCGGGCGTTCGCCATTTCGTCCGGCGTGAACGGGCCCCGGCTTTGGCGAACGCTTCACCGGCACGTTGTGCGCACCAGCCGCTGATGGCCACGATGTCGCATAACCCAACGATCACTGATGACAGTTCCGACGGTTCAAGACCGTCGAGGGCTTCGGCGAGGTTCTAGATCGTCGTTTCGACGTCCAGCAGGGTCGTTGTCGGGGCCGGTTGCTCGTTCTTCAGGCGTCGAGGCGCTGCGACGAATTGCAATTCGCCTATTCGTATCCTGCCTCCAAAGTCGAAACCGCCAATCTTCAGACGTCGAGACGCTCGACGGACTGGTTGGAGATCGCCGCGATCAGGTCGAAGTCCTTGTCGACATGCAACACCGTGAGCTTGGCGAGTTCTGCGGTCGCGGCGATGAGCAGATCAGGAATGGACGGCGCTCGGTGTTGACCACGGTCGGCAAGCAGCATCTGGATTTCTACGGCGCGAGCTTCGATCGCCGGTGTGATGTACTCGACCGTCATTGATGACACTGGCGGTTCGCCAAGCGTGGCGCGGTGATCAGAGCCGTTGCGGGTGGAGTAGCCAATCTCGAGCAGGGTGACGGTAGAGATTCTGATGCGGCCGCGTTGAATGCGTAGGAGCCACTCGTCGTTTGCGGTGTTGATGCGGTTAAGCGCCGACTTGTCGATGAGCCAGTTGGTCAACGCCATGCGGCTGCCATCACCTTAGGATCACCCAAATCAGCGGTGCGTTCGGCGAAACGGTCGAGGTGCTCGCGTGTCAGTGCCGGTCCTTGCTGTTCGGCGAGAACCCGGCGCAGATACTCCGCTCGCGTCACGCCGGCGCGTTGCGCGTTTGCGTCGAGAGCTTCGACAACTTCGTCGGGCACATCTCGAATGAGGATATCGGTCATGCCCACAATGATATCGCGCTGTGGCCGAACGAGTGCAAGTAACGGCCGCTACCAGTGGTCGCATTCAGGAGCACGAGATCGCTCGCCATATTGCGCGCCGTGGTTTCGAATCGTTGCGTATTACTGGGCTCTTCGTCCACTGCGCTCCGCCGGAACTGTGCGGAGGTGCGTCATCGACAAGATCGCAGATACCGAGCGGTACGTTTGGTCAGTGACGAATTCGCAGTCGCCGACGTTCAACCTCCGTGCGCTTTACGATGCCATTGCGCAAGCTCGACTCGATCAGTTAGGTTCGTAGCCGCACACCGGGGTCCTGGCTGCCGCTGCGTTCGAATAGGCCCCAAATCGAGGCGATAGTGACCCTCCGGAAGCCGACTTCGAGTACACGTCGGCCATGAACGCCAACGTTGGGGCGACGGTGATAGTCAGTCACTCCACGATGTTACGCCGACCCCGGGCGGCGATCAGCTTGGCCGCGACGACAGTTTTGGGAAGCGTGAGAACACCGGACCACAGAGCACGTTCGGGCTGCGAAAGTTACCGAGCGGTCCATTCACTGCGCCGCGCCGGTTATGAGCGGGGCGATGCAGGTTTCGGCTCGAGGGTTATTGAGCGGGCGAACTCAAAGGTCGCCTAGCGCATGTATACGTGGCTTCGGGTGACCGAGGGATTCTGAAAGTGGACCGAGGTCATCGGGGTCGCTCGTTAGTACTTCTTCTGCTCGCTGCCGAGCAAAGACCACCACGCTTGCGTCGACGATGTCCGCCGTCCGAGATGCGCCGAGGAGCTTCCCGGCCTTGCGAGCCTCGACTTCTGTAAATTCACGAATTGCGCACCCCGCCAACAGGCGCGAAAGCTGCGGTTGCGGTCCGCCTCGCCAAGCTTGAGCAAGAACGGTCGATGGCACGGAGGGACGGATACCTTGATCAAGAATTCGCCGATGGACTGCCCACATCAGCCGCTCACCCCGCTCGGCAGCAATCAATACGCCCGTGTCGTAAAGGTACCCACTCATCATGCGCGTCGACGTTGCTTACGGTTCAAGAATTTGTCGGCTTGGGCGAGTTCACCCTCAGTCAACGCCCCATGTTCAGCTTCCCATTCGGCAACAGCGCGCAAGCCTGCTTCAACGGCGAGAGCATGTTCGGCGGCTTCGTTCAACCAAGCTGACAGACTGAGACCGCGACGTTCAGCAGCGGACGCGGCGGCAATCGCCGTAGTGTTTTCGAGTGCTACAGAGAGTTTCCGTACCGACATGCACCCATGGTAATACCGGATTGCTACCTTCCGCAAACGGTAGGCCGAGTCGGCAATTGAATCAGCGCTGATACAATTGCCAACTCGACTGTTGAAGCTCAGTTCAAGGCTCGTTGCTGGCAACGACCGATGACGGCACACGGCTTGATTCGAGCCCCTCTCGGTCGAGGCACAATTGCTTCGCTCGTCTGGCACGGACTACGAGGCGGTGGTAACGCGCTTTGGCGAGTCAATCAGTGATTTGACGGTCGTTGCCTTCTCGAAATGGTCAAGACGTTGCTCAAGTATCCACCAAGTTGCTACCTCCATGAGTTGTTCAGGATCGCCGTTCTTGTTCGAAAAGAACGCGTAGAACGACAACCCAACTCCGGGACCTTTTTGGCCTATTTTCGTTTCGCATACAGTGACAATCCGCTTTCGGAGTTCTTCACGCATGAAGCCATTCTGGCCAAACCACAGACTGTTCCCGTTCTCGGGGTGGGACTGCTCACGAAACTGATAAGCGCGCAGTGAATTCGAGCCGTCGACAATACCGCCCACTCGAGCCACCGCGCCTCGCATGATATACGGGCGGCCTGCGACGGGATCTGAGTGAGCGGAGTGTGCGCCCGGATCCGCCGTTGCGAGGAGTTTCCAATTCGGACAACGCCGATTGAATTTTCTTCGTCGGTTGGCGCATCGTTTGCTGGAACTCTCGGGCGATGTCAATTTCGTAGACGTTGGCCAGTACCAAAACAGACCAAAGGCAATCCGCAAGTTCGTGGGCAAGTTCGTCGTACAGGCCCTTGAGCGTTAGCGCCTCTGACTGAAGCTGAGCAATGTTTGGACTTTCGGCTGCGGGCACGCATTGAAGCTAGCTCCGAAGGTGCACCCGGAGCCGGCGTTGGGGCAGGGGCTGACGCGGGTGAATTCTGGTTGGTGAACTTGACTTTTTACCAAGTATGATTTTGTAGTGGCTCGGACTGAACGTTTCAAGGTGTCGACTTCTGGTCAACTCTCGCTTCCGGCTGCGGTTCGGCGGCGCTGGAATCTCGGTGGCGGTGGACAGGTCGACGTGATCGATCTTGGCTTTGGCGTGTTGACAGTTCCCGCCGGCACGGCAGGGCGACTGCTCGATCATGTCCTTCCGAGCGATGTTCATTATGCGAACGTCGCGAGCGAGGTTGACGAAGACCTTCGCACCACCTGATCATGGCCGTAGTTCTGCTCGATGATCATTTGCTGCGCGATTGGCTGGCTGGGCCAGACCCCGCATTAAAACGAGCGGTCGCTCGTTCAAATGTAGCCACGACCAACCTTTGGTATGCGCGCTTGTGTAAAAGTGCTGCTGGTTATGGTGGTGGGGCTTTGTTTGGCTCGTGGTCCGGGAAGGAACGCGAAGTGGTGATTGCCGGCCTCATTGCGCTCCCGGAGTCTTTTTCCGTTATCCCCATGATCGATCTTGCGTGGCGGATGGGTCAGTTGGTGCAGGAATTTGTTGGACTTTCCACGCTCGGCTCCGAGGGTGTTGCCGCAGCTGAGCGACTTGGAGCTCGTGTCCTTGTCTCGTCGCGCGACAATGGCCCTGGGATCCGAAATGCCTGCGGCGCACTCAAGATTCGACACCAGGTACTGAAGAGATAGCCATCCCGATGTGCTAAGTGCGCGTAGGAACGCCGGTTATGAGCGGGTGACCGTGATCGATCCTCCGCACACTTCGGGCAGAATGCGGTGGGTTTGGCGTGCACCGAGGAGTGTTATCGAGCGTGGCCGTAGGCCAGCTAGCGTTTTCGGCAAGATAGCTGATCCAGAAGGGGAAGGCGGCCGGGTGTCGAGAATCGTGGTCACCTCAGTCGGCTACTTGGGAGACATCGCTCCCCACATCGAGCCGGCTCGCCAGCTGACCAGAGCTGGCCACGACGTACTCTTTGTCGCTCCGGCCGGCTACCGGGCGCTCCTCGCCTCGGAACCGTTCGCCTTCGCGGAGTATCCAGGCGGTGATCTATCCGCCGCCGGAATGCACGCCGATCCGCGACACGAAGCGCTTATGCGTCACCCGACTCTCAACTCTCCGCGCCTTGCCCGCTACTACATCAACGGGTACTTCCTCAGTGACCCTGAGCGGGTCGCGAACGAATGGAAGCGCTTGCTCGCAGGCGCCGAGGCAGTGCTGACCCACATTGCGCCCGCGCCGGTCGTCGTGCCGATCGCGAAGCACCTCGGCGTGAAGACTGTGGTCGGCACTGTCGTCCCGATGATCATTCCCACCGCGCACCGCAGGCCGACCTTCGTGCCGGGACCCCGCAGTCTTGGGCGGCTCGGCAACCGCCTCTCATGGTTCCAGGCCGACTTGGCGCTACACGCGACCTACGCCGGACCAGCGCTCAACCGGTTGCGCGTCCAATGTGGCCTACCCAAGACGCTCGCTCCCGGCGCCCACGGACACCGCGACGCCGATCGACTCGTAGCCCTCGTACCAGAGCGATTCGCAGGACCAGCTTTCGACGACTGGCCACCTCTGGTGTGGGGCGGATTCTCAGCCTGGCAACCGGCGAACGCCCGGGTGCCCGAGATCGTTGAAAAGTTCTTGGCGAGCGGCGAGCCCACGGTCGTCGTCACTCTCGGGTCCAGCGCGCCGCAGGTGCCGAGTCCAAGTTCGCGGCCATCGCCAAGACGGTCACTCAGCTCGGCCAGCGCGCCCTCCTCGTGACAGGCACCGAAGCGCTGCGCGGCGCAACCCAAGCGGCCTGCGGCAATGACCCATCCGTCTTGTGCGTCGGCTTCGCCCCGCTCGAGTCCCTCGTCGCGCGGTCGACGGCAGCAGTCATCTCCGGATCGCTCGGATCGGTCGGCATCGCGCTGCACGCAGGAAAACCAACCGTGGTCGTGCCGTCCCTGTTCGACCAAGCATGGAACGGGCGCCGCATCCAAGAACTTGGCCTCGGCCGGCGCGCCAGCACGCCAAAAGGTGTCCGCGAAGCGATCAAGCGCGTCGTGAGTGAACATGACTACGCAAGGCGCACCGGTGAAATGGCCCAGGAAATCAAGGACAGCGACGGGAGCCGAGCACTGACCGACACCATGCTCGACCTTCTCATCAGCCGCTGACGGCGGTCACCCTAGGGCGACCAGTTCCGCCCGTAGCGTCCGCTCGACCCTCCCGTGTTCGATGGAGTGCAGCTGGAGGTACCGAATAGTCCTGCGACCCCGAGCCCGCCGAACACTGCGAGTGCCCCACCCGGCTTGAGCACGTAGCCTCTGCCTCGTGAGAAGCCCACTCATGGCCACCTAACAGGTTCGAGCTCTTGACGACATTCGTCGGCACCTTCGACGAGATCTACCCGCCGCCCGGAAACGCGCGGCCGCCGAGGCGCGCTCTAACAGCCAGAGTGGAGTGCTCGGTGGCCGGATGCCGACTGCACGACTATGACCCAAGCCATGCATACTGGATCACTCCCAAGATACTAAGCGCGCAGCGCATTAGACCACCGAATGATATCGAGTGCTACGCGCGCGTAGGAACGCCGGATACTGGGCGGGTCGAAGCAGGTTTTGTTGAGAGCGTTATTGGGTGGGCGAACTCAAAGGTCGCTTAGCGCATGTATACGGGTCTTCGGGTGACCGAGGGATTCTGAAAGTGGACCGAGGTCATCGGGGTCACTCGTTAGTACTTCTTCTGCTCGCTGATGAGCAAAGACCACGACGCTTGCGTCGACGATGTCCGCCATCCGAGATGCGCCCAGGAGCTTCCCGGCCTTGCGAGCCTCAACTTCTGTAAATTCACGAATTGCGCACCCCGCCAACAGGCGCGAAAGCTGCGGTTGCGGTCCGCCTCGCCAAGCTTGAGCAAGAACGGTCGATGGCACGGAGGGACGGATACCTTGATCAAGAATTCGCCGATGGACTGCCCACATCAGCCGCTCGCCCCGCTCCGCAGCAATCAATGCGCCCGTGTCGTAAAGGTACCCGCTCATGATGCGCGTCGACGTTGCTTACGGTTCAAGAATTTGTCTGCTTGGGCGAGTTCACCCTCAGTCAACGCCCCATGTTCAGCTTCCCATTCGGCAACAGCGCGCAAGCCTGCTTCAACGGCGAGAGCATGTTCGGCGGCTTCGTTCAACCAGGCTGACAGACTAGACCGCGACGTTCAGCAGCGGACGCGGCGGCAATCGCCGTCGTGTTTTCGAGTGCAACAGAGAGTTTCCGTACCGACATGCACCCATGGTAATACCGGATTGCTACCTCCTGCAAACGGTAGGCCGAGTTGGCGACTATCTCGACGACCTTCGCTCCGAAGGTCTCATCGACCCGAACAATCCATGAAAGGAAACAACACGGGACACCGAAAAAATTCAATGACATCCTTGGAGACATCAAACCCGAACGCCGCAGCCGTATCGATGCGATCAAAGACGAAGCTAGCGCGCGATGCCGTCGCGTTCAACCTTGCCGAACTCCGCAGACACCGCCAACCGCCAAGTCGAGCTTGCCGTGCGGCCTGAGCGAGCTCAGGCATCGGTCTCCGCGATGGACACAGCCGACTATAAGCTTGCTCTCAACCGTGCGTTCCGTTGTTGAGAGCATGGTGGTCGACTCGAACTCGTAGCGGTCTTCGACGACGAACGAATCGCCATCGCCACGCGTTAACAGAACGAATCCATCCGCCCGATAACGATGCGCAATATCAAGCAGATCTCGGAGGATAAGGCCACCGCATCCTGGTCCAAGCCATGCACAAAAGATCACTCTCTGAACGCTAAGCGCACAGTGCATTTGATTGAAGAGCGGGGGATACCGAGTGCTACGCGCGCTAACTAACGCCGGATACCCTCGACCCCGCCCGATCATGAAGAGCCGTTAAACCGCGCAAGGTCGCTCGCCGTTTTGCGTCATACGCAGCAGCCGGTAGTGCTCGACAATTCGAATCAAATGCACGCATAGTATTGACCTACTCCGACCCCAGCCCCAGCCCGAGACCCTAGCCAACGTCTCAGACACCGAGCCGAACAACGCATCGTCACATCCGTAATCGAAGTTCGAGAAATCTGCGTCCGTTGCAACAAGTTCGCCCGACTTCTCGCACTTGGGTTCGAACACAGTATTGTCCCTTAGCGAGTCCTAGGTGGAGGTAGAAATGCGTTCGAGGCGAACAGGTATCGCAGTGGCAGCGTCGGTTTTGTCACTCGTGACCCTCGGCATATCGGGAAGGGGAGCTCTAGCAGCCGGGCCCCCTAACGCAGTGAAGTGCCAACTTGGCAGCGATGAAAATGACTCCGCGGCGACCAACGAGAAGGCTACGAGACTTGTGGCCCCACTGTTGTCACTGATCGCGAAGCAGACATCACTGAACGGTACTTAAAAATAACAAGGAATGCCGCAGTTGATATTGAAGCCCTTGAGGCCGACCCGAGAGTTATCTCGGTCAACTGGGATCTGGACGTAAACACGCCTCAACTCGTCGTATGGCTCGGTCCTAGCACTCCGGCCGCGTCCTGGCGTCTTACCGAGCGAAGTTTCGCGACGTCGTGGTCTCGATTCGCCGAGCTAGCTTTACCAACGACGCGTATCTCGCCATTTACGACATGCTCCAATCGTCGATTTATGGACGGGACTCGTCCGAAGTGCTTGTCTCTGGCAACTCGCGGGGTTATCGGATCTCACGGGATACCGACTCGGCGTTGTCAGAGCTTCGATCCCAACTCGGCAAACTCAAGGTTCAGCCTAATCATTTTCGTACGAATCTTGGTTCGCCGACGTTTGAACACGAATCGTTGTCGAGGTGGAGGAGAGCGAGTTGGTGCGTGTCCCCCAGCTTCCAGCCTCGCTTCAGGCGCTTATTGCTTTCGATCGGGCAGTACCGCATTTCAAAGCGCAGGCAACGCCTGCCTGGCCCGGCGGATCATCTACCTTCAGCGGACGGGTGGAGACATCCAAATTCAATCATTCGAGGCGGTAAACAAATCCCTTCTCTGGGTTGCTCGACTGGACCGGTGGTTCGAGATCAGTTCAACGTTGATTTTGTGATGACTGCCGGGCACTGTTCCAAACCTGGAACTTCGAGTGGCCCGTTTGCGGTCGGAGGCGGAAGTATCTCCCGAAACGTAACTTGTGACACGGATGTTCCCGGGTCAATTGGCACGACCTGCCCTCCAAACACGCCTTTAGGCGTAGACGTTGCTCTGATGTCCATCAATGCCGGATCGACAGCGACGGGGTGGTTTGTACATCAGGCTTGGCCGGGAGACACTGGAATTCAGCAAACTTCGTACACCGCAGCCACCGACGGGAGTTTCGACTTAACACCGGGCCTACACCTAATCTGCCTGGAAGGCACATCGCCCGCAAAGTTCGGTACCAACATTAGTGCGTCGTCGACGTGTGGGATCTCCCAGGGCTTTGACTCCGGTGGCTTTTACAAGTTAGCTCTACCCCCGTCAGCCCGTCTGCCAGGGGAACAGCGGTGACTTCGGCGGCCCACTGGGACGGGAACCGCCTGAATGCGGGCATCCTGTCATATGTGGCAACGGCAACCCCGGCAAGGCCTGGCGGGTGCTACATGCGTACTGGCGATACCTCCGCACCCATCGACGTCGGTCTCACGACTTTCTGGAAAGCTCATCTTTATGTCCAATACGCAACCGGGCGTTCTGTCTGGTCGAAGACTTGGTAACAAAATGGTGTCTCTCGTCGATCATTTTTGTTTCCGTTGCAACAATCGGTAACCTTGAACGTTTGTTGCGCCCGCTACAATCCCCACGACAGAGTCGCAGCCGTCCATCGTTCCATTAGCGGCGCTGCAACCATCGATCGTTCTTCGGCCTGAAGGCTTGCGTTCGGACCGCGTCTTCGCGATCCTAAACCCGACATCGGAACGGATAACGCTGCGAACGTCATACGAATATTATCTGGCACGAACGGAAACCTGAAATTGATCGGGCACACCCACGATCCAGGGCGGGTGTTCCCAGGAGCGGCGGATGGGCGAGCCCCAAAATGTGGAAGGTAAAGGGGCTTGTGTTGATGGAACCGAAGTCATCTCCACGATTCTGGTTGTCTCAACGGGACTACCCGTTAACACGACAGTTGAAATTGCAGATCCCGATCTCGTCATGTGGAGGGCGGTTCTCTCGGAACCCTGTCTACGAGCTTCCGTTTGAACGCGCCAAAGATCCTTCGCCCAGTGCCTCAAGATTTGAATGTGACGGACTGTTCGCGAATACCGCCCGAATGCAGATTCTCCGTCTAAAAGATTCCTGGGTACCGTTCGCCCAAAGCCCGCTCAACTGCGCCGCACTTGAGCCAGGAATGTACTTCGCTGGCACCGGAGGAGGCTCCTCGCATGACACCATGTTCGCCAGCGGGACTGCCGGATACTTCGTAATTTGACGCGGCCGAACCGTTAAGCTTACGTGTGTGCTGACAACATTGAGGATTGCACGGTTCAACGAAACGGAGCCGCAAGAATCGACAAGAACTGTGAACGACAGGGGAACAGCGTCCTTAACGGCTCGATAATCCGTTGTCTAGAGTCTCCCGATCGACAGCATCGCTACCCGAAAAAGCGCCAACGACCGAACCCGGACCGCAAACAATCCGGAGGGCCACGGACGCCCAAAACGGGAACATAAAGGTAGCCTCCCACACGCTATCCCGCCAATATCATCACGCGATAACTCGCCCGAGAGCCCAAGCGGACCCGCA
>CAVTWR010000014.1:0-232077 GCA_963738505.1 uncultured Actinomycetes bacterium
CGCCTCGACGGTGATCCACTCGGCGGCGATCGCCTCGCGCTGCGAGGGCGAGGCGCCACGGTCGCGCGCCAGCTCGATCAGCCGGCGCAACGCGACGTCGAGGCGCGCGACGAGCCCGGCTCCGAACGTGCCGCGCTCGTGAAGTAGCGTGGTCATCGCCACACGCCAGCCGCCGCCGACCTCGCCGACCACGTTCTCGGCTGGGATTTCGACACCGGTGAGGAAGATCTCGTCGAACTCGGCCTCGCCCGTGAGCTGACGCAGCGGGCGAACCTCGACACCCGGCGCGTGCATGTCCAGCAGGAAGAACGTGAGGCCGGCGTGCCCACGCGAGCCGGGATCGGTGCGGGCCAGAAGGATGCAGCGATCAGCGAGGTGCGCGTACGACGACCACACCTTCTGCCCGTCCACGACAAAGCGGTCACCCTCGCTGCGGGCGGCCGTCCGCAGCGACGCGAGATCCGAGCCGGCCTCCGGTTCGGAGAAGCCCTGGCACCAGATCTCTTCCGCCGTGAGGATGCGACGCAGATGCCGTGCTTTCTGCTGCTCGGTGCCGTGGGTGATGATCGTCGGCCCGGCCATGTTCAGCCCGATCACGTTCATGTGATCGGGTGCGGCCGCGTTGGCGAGCTCCTCGAGCAGGATCGCCTGGTGTGAGGCCGGGCCGCCGGCGCCGCCGTGCTCGCGCGGCCACGTCAGCCCCGCGTAGCCGCCGGCGTGGAGCGCGGCACTCCAGGCGCGGAGGGGCTCCACGTCGTCGGCCTGCAGGCCGAAGCCGTAGCCGGCGAGCGCGGGAGGTAGCTGCTCCGCGATCCAGGCGCGAAGGTCGCTGCGGAAGCTCGCGTCGGCGGGGGTCATCTAGTGCGGCCTCTCCAGGCGTTTCCGTGGTAGCCCCGTGAGACCGGTGTTGGCCGCACGAGAGTTGTCTGGTCGGCCGCTGCGCGGACGGCTGCTCTTGTTGGGCGCCAGGCTCCGCTTCGCGGAGGGGCGCAAGCAGCTCGAGGGCGCAGCGGTGTCCCTCCACGTTTGACGTGGGACTGTCGCGGGTGTGGTGGTCGCCGCACTGGATTGATGACTCTACGTGCGCTGAGGAACCCGGGAAACGATGCAGGATCCCGCCCGTGGGGCGGAACACGGGGCCGCTACGTGCGGGCTTCGCCCGCACGGAGCGTGGAGGTCGATCAGGCGCGGCCGACTGCGGGCGCCTAACGCAGCAGGGCCGACGCCGCCCCGACCAGCCCGGCTAGGCCGAGCGCCAGGAGGGCCACAACGGCGAGCCAGCCGGCACCGATGTCGTGTCCGGCGTGTCCCGCGAGCTGCGCGCCCCCGATCACGAGGAACGCGATTCCGAACGCCAGTTGCCCGAGCCTAACCATGCCGCACCACTCCCTCGCCGAAGCCGATGTCGAGATCGATGACGAGTGTCCCGGCGGTCTGATCGGTGCCGGTAGCCGCGAAGGAGAAGTCGTCTTCGAAGATGTCTTCCGAGAAACGGCCGAAGCCGTCGACGCTGCCGCCGGTGACCGAGCCGTGGACCTCGACGTCGACCTCGTCTGGAACGATGACCGTGGCCTGTCCGAATCCGAGCTTCACGTGCACCTCGTGTCGCTCTCCGTCAACGAGGCGCAGCCGTGAAAGATCGACCTCGAGATCACCCGCCCCCAGCCGGTACTCCGGCAGCAGTTGCTCGGCGGCGAGCGGGCGGTAGAGGCGTTCTCCGGCGCCATCGTCGAGGATCGGCTGGATTCCGCTCACGACGAGCAGCGCCCCCGTGAGCATGGTTCCGACGACGACGAGCCCGATCGCCCTTGCGACGAAGGCGGAGACAAGGAGGCCCAGCCCGACGATCACCACAGACGCGGCGATCACGTCGGCCGCCTCGAGATCCCCTCCGACCTCCGCCAGCAACGCTGCCACCCCGGCGGCGATCGCGATCGCCGCCAGGCTGAGCACGCCTGCGGTCAGGCCCTTGGAGCGAACGGCGGGGGCGGCCGAAGCCGCCGCCGCCGTTCCGTGCTCTGTCTCCGGGAGGACATCCGTGATCTCGGCGGTCTCCGCGTCGGGTGCGTCCGCCGCGGGTGCGGGGGCCGGCGTCGGCGCTGGCGGTGTCGGGGTGGCCGGCTGCGGGCCGGACTCGCCGCTCGAGCCTCCCGGCGGGCCGTCGTTTCCACGGAAGCGGCCCACGAGCAGCACCCCGCCGACGAGCAGCGCGGCGGCGGCGACCGCCCGGCTGCCGTCGCCGATGCCGTGCCAGCCGAAGAGGAGCGCGATGCCGGCCACGAGCCCGACCACCCCGAGGATGGCCCAGGTGTCGAGCGGTGACGTCGCCGCGTGGGTGGAAGCCTGGCCGGCCGGCATCACGAGCCAGCAGATGCCGTAGAGAAGCAGCCCGATGCCGCCGGCTGCGGTGAGCACGAGGAAGCCGATGCGGACGATCGTCGGGTCGACGCCGAGGTAATGCCCGATCCCGGAGGCGACGCCGGCGAGCTTGCGGTCCGGGGTGCGGACGAGCCGGCGCGGCTGTGTCGGTGGGAGTGTCAGGGAAGGTGTTGTGGTGTCTTGCATGGCTGCATCGTGTCTTCCACGGCTGCTGCCCGCAATCGGCGAAAGCACGGGCCGTGCCCTGAGACGCTCAGGGGGCGCTCAGGGGGAATCCCCAGCGACCCGCGGGCCGGCTACTGGAATGATCAGGATCATGGACGTGGGCCTCACGCGAGCTTCTCGACTGCGCATTCCGCCGCTTCGACAGGACGGTCGGCTCATCGCGGGTGTGGCGGCGGGTCTCGCGGCTGCCCTGCGGGTCGACGCGATCGTGATTCGCATCTCCTTCGTAGCGCTCACCGCGGCGGGTGGTGTCGGGCTCGTCCTCTACGCAGTCGCCTGGGCCGTGATGGCGACCACGCCTCCCACCGCCGAGATCGCGGATGTCGAGGGTCCGGGCCGGCGTGAGCGCATCCTCGGGGTCGCGCTCGCCGTCGTCGGCATCCTCCTCGGCATCCAGGCTCTGAATCTCGGTTTCGACAGCTCCGTCGCACAGCCCGTCGGGCTCGTGGGCCTCGGGCTCCTGGTCGCGTGGCATCGGGGCCGCCTCGGCGCTGTCCTCGACAGTGAGCGCGCAACGCTCGGTCGCATCATCGGCGGGCTCGTGCTCGTGGGGGCGGGCATCGTCGGGTTCCTCGCGCTCAACCTCGACCTGGCCCAGGCACGCGACACGCTGTTCCTCTCGGGCGCGGTCGTGGCGGGTCTCGCGCTCGTGGCCGCGCCGTCGATCGCCGGTCTCGTCCGCGACCTCGGCACAGAGCGCCGCCAACGCATCCGCTCCGAGGAGCGCTCCCGGGTTGCGGCTCACCTGCACGACTCGGTGCTGCAGACGCTGGCGCTGATCCAGCGGAATGCGGGCGACCCGGCGCGCATGGCCTTGCTGGCGCGCACCCAGGAACGCGAGCTTCGCACCTGGCTGTACGGCGCGGACGAGGATCGCCGAGCGGGAACGGTTCGCGGCTTGCTCGAGCAGGCCTGCGACGAGGTCGAGCGCCTGCACGGGGTCCCGGTCGAGGTGGTCGTGGTCGGTGGGGAGGGCGTCGCGAGCGATGCCGCGCGCGAGCTCGTCGCTGCGGCGCGGGAGGCCGTGGTCAACGCGGCCAAGCACTCCGGTGCGGCACGGATCGACGTCTACGCCGAGACGGCTGTAGGTTCGTTCGACGTGTTCGTTCGCGACACCGGGAATGGCTTCGACCCTGACCAGGTTCCTGACGACAGGCACGGTCTCCGGCAGTCCGTGTTGGGCCGGGTCGAGCGGATCGGCGGTTCGGGGCGGATTCACTCGAAGCTCGGGGAGGGTACCGAGGTCGAGCTGCACGTGCCAATCGAGGCCGGGACCACGTGATGTTGCGCGTCGTCGTGGTCGACGACCACGAGCTCGTCCGCGCCGGCGTCAAGGCCGAGCTGGAAGGCCGGGTCGACGTGGTGGGGGAAGCCGGGGACGTGACCGACGCCATCACCGCGGTCGCCGAGGCGCGACCCGATGTCGTCCTCCTCGACGTCCACCTTCCCGGTGGCGGTGGGGCGGCCGTCATCTCGGGCGTCGGGGCCCTCGAAGTGGAGACGCGGTTTCTGGCGCTGTCGGTGTCCGACGCCGCCGAAGACGTGATCGGCGTGATCCGCGCCGGAGCCCGGGGCTACGTGACGAAGGCCATCTCCGGCGGCGAGCTCGTCCACGCGATCGAGCGCATCGCCGCCGGCGACGCCGTGTTCTCGCCGCGGCTTGCCGGGTTCGTGCTCGACGCGTTCTCCTCCGACCCGGTCTCCACCGGCGATCCCGATCTCGACCGGCTCACGGCGCGGGAGCGCGAGGTGATGCGCCTGCTGGCGCGCGGCTACGCCTACAAGGAGATCGCGAGGCGCCTCGGTATCTCCATCAAGACGGTCGAGACGCACGCCTCGGCCGTGCTGCGCAAGCTCCAGCTGTCAAGCCGCAACGAGCTGGCCAGCTGGGCCGCCCGGCGGCGGCTCCTGTGAACTCGGCGGAAGCGCTGGTGCGGCACCCGTAACACCAACGAGAGTTCCAGGTCAAACGTCGCGAAGTGCCGCACTAGAGCACTTTGCCGGCCACCAGCCAGGTCGGTCCTTGCGTGGCAACCGGAGCGCTGCCCGAGAGAGCGCGGCGCACGCCGACGGCTGCTTCGATTCCCTCCGCATCGAGACGGGAGCAGCACTGGCGGGCCATCATCGTGGAGACGCCATAGCCCGCCTCGCGACTGCCGCGGAACACGAACCCCGAGATGTCGTGGTCCCGGGTCGGGTTGAGCGGCGCGCAGAGCAGCGCAGCGCGAGGCAAGAGAGCGGTGGAGGCGAGGCGCAGCTCGAACAACGCGTCACTCCAATCTACGGGGAGAGCAGCCAGCGCCGTCTCCCAGGAGGAGACGGCCGACGGTGCTGAATCTCGGGGGGTTTCGGCGGGCCGCTCGGCGGGCCGGTCGGCGACAGCCAGCAAGGCCCAGACGCGATCGCTGTCGAGCCGGCCGAACAGACGACGCGCCGCTTCGGGCCCGGCGTGGCCACCGGCCCGATCCACGGTCACGACGAGCGCGTCGCCGACGTGACCGGCACCCATCGAGCCGAGCACGTGAGCCGCGCGCCCGATATCACCGGGGGTCTCCGTGGAGACCGTGAGTCGCACGCTCTCCCACGCCTCCGGCAACTCTGCGGCGATCGCCGTCCACTGGTCGACCAGCTTCATCTCCGATCAGCATAATGACCGCCGATGACCAAGGTTGAAGGAACGCCGCCGCCGGAGCTTCAGGGTCTGCCCGCGATGCCGCGAGGACTGAGCCTGGATCGTCCTGACGACCCTGGCAGGCGCCCCGCGATCACGCCAATCGTTGGATCCAGGCTCAGCTGATGGCGGATGCGGTCACCATCCCCAGGCTGGGTCAGGGTATGGAGTCGGGTACGATCGTCCGCTGGCTGAAGAGCGTCGGTGACACGGTGAGCAAGCGCGAACCGCTGTACGAGCTGGACACCGACAAGGTCACACAGGAGGTCGAGGCCGAAGCCGACGGCGTCCTGCTGCAGATCCTGGTCGAGACGGGCGAGGTGGCCGTCGGCGCGACTGTCGCCTGGCTCGGCGCCGAGGGCGAGCCCCTCCCCGAGGTCACGGCCAACGGCTCGGGCGCCGCAGAATCCGCAGTGGCTGCGGCCGCGAGCATGCCCTCGGCTCCGTCAACCACGGCATCCGCCCCCGCCGAGCCCGCTGCGGCAGGCCTGGAGCGCGTGAAGGCCTCTCCGCTGGCCCGGCGCATCGCCCGCGAGCGCGGAATCGACCTGCACGCCCTCGCCGGTACCGGCCCAGAGGGCCGCATCGTGGCCCACGACGTCGAGGTGGCCCCGGCCGCGGCTCCTCCTGAAAAGTCGCCCGCCGTTCCCGCCCCCGTTCCCGCCGCGGCTCCCGGCCCTGCGCCCGCGCCCGGCGAGATCGAGGTCGTCCGACTCAGCTCGACCCGGAAGGTGATCGCGCGCCGGCTGACCGAGGCCTGGACCGCGCCCGTCTTCCAGCTCTCGGTGACCACCGACGCCCGCAGCCTGGTCGAGACCCGGGAGGCCCTGGCCGCACACGGCCGCGAAGGGGAGGTCAAGCCGAGCGTCAACGACGTGCTCGTGAAGCTCGCGGCGGTCGCGTTGATGCGCCACCGCGAGGTGAACGCCACCTACATGGGCGATGAGATCCACCGCGTCGGGTCGGCGCACGTGGCGATCGCCGTGGCCGCGCCCGGTGGGCTGGTGGTACCGGTGATTCGCTACGCGGAGCGGCTGACGGTGCCGGAGATCGCTGCGCTCCGGGCCGACCTCGTACAGCGCGCGCGTGACGGGAAGCTCTCACTGGACGAGATGCAGGGCGGAACCTTCACGATCTCCAACCTCGGCATGTTCGACGTCGACCGCTTCACCGCGGTGATCAACCCGCCGCAGGCGGCGATCCTGGCTGTCGGGTCCGTGGCCAGGCGACCGCATGTCGTCGCCGGGGAGCTGGCGGCGGTGGAGACGTTGGAGCTCACACTCACGTGCGACCATCGAGCGATCGACGGAGCCGAGGCCGCAGCCTTCCTGCGCACGCTCAAGTCGCTCGTCGAGCTGCCCAGCCTCGCTCTGTGAGCGTCGTCGTCCGGCGCGGCGGTGCTCACGACCTCCGCTTCCTCCGCGACATGCTCCATCACGCCTACTACTGGAAGGAGCGTGCGCCCCACGGCGGGCCAGGCCCCGTCCAGCTCTACCTGAAAGGGTGGGGGAGGCCCGGCGACACGGCAGTCGTCGCCGTCCACGACTTCTCCCCCGTCGGTGCGGCGTGGTACCGGCTCTTCACACGGGAGCGCCCGGGTTACGGGTTCGTCGACGAGGGCACGCCGGAGCTGGCGGTGGCAGTCGTCCCGGCGCGCCGTGGCCGCGGCATCGGAGTGTCGCTGCTCGGTACGCTCACCCAACGCGCGCGCGACGACGGCTACTCGGCCATCTCGCTCTGCGTCGACAGCAAGAACGAGGGTGCCATCCACGTCTACGAAGCGCACGGGTTCACCCGCGTCGGTGAGACGGACGGGTCGTTCACGATGGTGGCGCAGCTGACCGGCCCAGAAGCGAGAAAGGAACGCAGAACCAATGGAATGTGACGTCCTCGTCCTCGGCGGCGGCCCGGCCGGATACACCGCGGCCATCCGCGCCGCACAGCTCGGCGGCAGCGTGATCTGCGTGGAGCGCGACTCGGCACTCGGCGGCACCTGCCTCAACGTCGGCTGCATCCCTACCAAGGCCTGGGTGCAGACCGCGCACGCCCTGCACGACGCCGGCTCCACGTTCGCCAAGCTCGGCGTGAACGTGACGGAACCGCAGCTCGACTTCGGACAGGCGGTGGCCTGGAAGGACGGCGTCGTCAAGCAGATGACCGGCGGCGTGGCCGCGTTGCTGAAGGCGAACGGGGTGGCGCGGGTTCACGGCGCCGGCCGTTTCACGGGGCCGAACACACTGCAGGTGGAGGGCGGTGAGTCGATCACGTTCCGTTCCGCGATCATCGCCACCGGCGCCTACCCGGCACGGCCACCGATTCCGGGACTCGACTCACCCCTCTGTGTCGACTCGACGGGGTTGCTTGCGCAGACCTCGGTGCCGGGACGGCTCGTGGTTCTCGGCGGCGGCATCATCGGCTGTGAGTTCGCCTCCATCTTCCAGCGCTTCGGGTCGCAGGTGACGATCATCGAGATGCTCGACGCGCTGATCCCGCAGGAGGACGCAGACGCGGCCAAGGAGCTGGCCAAGGCCTTCGGGAAGCGCGGAATCACGCTCAACCTCGGCAGGCAATGCTCGGCGGTCGAGGAGCGGGGGTCGGAGCTCGTCGTCTCGTTCGGAGACGGTGAGACGGTCGCCTGCGACCTGATGCTCGTCGCGGTTGGTCGGGCCCCGCTCGTCGCTGGGCTCGGCCTCGAGGCTCTCGGGATCGAGGGCGACAAGCGCACAGGCATCGCTACGGACGATCGGATGCGCACAGCGGCGTCGAACATCTACGCCGCCGGTGACGTCGCCGGCCGCTGGCAGCTGGCGCACACCAGCTTCCGCGAAGGCGAGATCGCGGCCGAGAACGCGATGGGTCACGAGACACGCCTGGGCACGCCGGCCGTGCCGCGCCCGATCTACACCGACCCGGAGATCGCCGGCGTCGGGCTGACCGAGGCGCAGGCGCGAGAGCGGTACGGGGACGCGATCGCCGTCGGCATGTGCCCCTGGGCAGCGAACGCTCGGGCGGTGATGTCCGGAGACACCACCGGCTGGGTCAAGTCGATCCACGAAACGACGTACGGCGAGCTGCTCGGCCTGGTCATCGTCGGGCCGCACGCGACCGACCTGATCGAGTCGGGCGTGGTCGCGCTGGACGCGGAGTCCACGGTGGAGATCGTCGCCGACGGCATCGCGCCCCACCCGACGCTCGCCGAGGCGATCAAGGAGGCAGGCCTGGCCGCCCTCGGCCGGGCTATCCACCTGCCACCGAAACGTCGGTAGGCTAGCCGCCATGTTCTCTCGGCGGAATGCGTTCCTCGGCTGGCTCGTCTGGAAGCTGGCGAAGCGGCGTCTGAGCAGGCGCGTGGGGCAGGCCGCGACGACCACGTCGCCGCGCAGGAGGTTCGGTCGTCTCGCGACCATCGCCGCGGGGCTCGTGGCAGTGGTCGCCGCCGTGCGGAAGCGCGCGTCGCGCCGGCAGTGACCTCGAACGCGGGTGGCCGCGGCATCCGAGCCGCCGTCGAGCGCATCGTTCCGTACCAACCCGGGAAGCCGGTGGAGGAGGTACAGCGGGAGCTGGGGCTGGAGCGAGTGGTCAAGCTCGCTTCGAACGAAGGGCCGTTCGGGCTCTTCCCTGCCGCCCGTGTCGCCGTCGAGCGCTCGCTCGGGGACGCCAATCGCTACCCGGACGGCGGTTGCTACCGGCTGCGTGTGGCGCTCGCCGAGCACCACGGCGTCGACCCGGCCCAGGTCGTCGTGTGTGCAGGGGCGGACGCGGTGATCGGGAACCTCGCACAGGCGTTGCTCGAGCCAGGCGACGAGATCGTGATGGGGTGGCCGTCGTTCGTCACGTACCTGCTCGAGGCGTGGAAGGCGGGAGCCACCCCGGTGCAGGTACCGCTCCGGCAGCACCGTTACGACCTCGGAGCGCTCCTGGCCGCGATCACGCCGAGGACGAAGCTCGTGTGTATCGCGACCCCCAACAACCCGACCGGGACGATGAGCACCCGCGCCGAGCTGGACGACTACTTCTCGCACGTCCCAGAGCAGGTCGTGACCGCGCTCGACCAGGCGTACTTCGAGTACGTCGACGACCCCGTCAACCCGGAGGGTGTCTCCGAGTACCTGCTGGCCGGCAAGCGGGTGGTCGTGCTCCGGACGTTCTCGAAGATCTACGGCCTGGCGTCGATGCGCGTCGGGTACGGGGTGGCCCCGCCCGATCTCGCCGAGGCCATGCTCAAGGTACGCCGCCCGTTCGACGTGGCCACCGTCGCGCAGGAAGCCGCGCTGGCCAGCCTCGCCGACGGCGAGGAACTGGAACGCCGGCGCCGCGCCAACCGCGTCTCGATGGAGAAACTGCTCGCCACCTTGCGCCGGCACGGGCTCGACCCCGTGGAACCGGCCGTGGCCAACTTCGCCTTCGTCGAGGTCGACGACGCCGCCGGCCTGGCGCAGCGGCTGCTCCACCAGGGAGTGATCGTGAGGCCCGCGGCGCCGTTCGGCGCTCCGCGCGGGCTGCGGATCAGCGCGGGAACGCTCGAGGAGATCGACTTCCTCGACCAGGCCCTCGCGGCCTGCCTCGACGGGTAACCGGGGACGGCTTCGGTATCCTCGGCAGTGGGCGCCGGGCGCCCACTTTCGTATGCGGACGACCATGAAGCGTGGAGTGGGATTTGGATCCCACACGAACGGGAACGGCACCCGGGACGCTGTCGTCCCTCCAGGCCCGATCGAGCCGTTCGTCGTCTACCAGCAGCCCGAGCCGCCCAGGCGCAGCCGGCGCCGGTTGGCCCTGATCATCCTCGGCTGGGTGCTCGGGGTGGTCTCCATGTGCGCGGCCGGGGTCGGAGCAGGCGGCTACCTCTACCTGCACCAGACGGCGGCCGAGATCGCGCCGGAGAGCGAGGACACCAAGAAGGCGACCAAGGCGCTCGACATCGCCCTCCCCGGCCAGCCCACAAACGCACTCGTCATCGGCTACGACCGCCGCAAGGACGACGCGAAGGGCGTCCCGGCGCGGTCGGACACGCTCATGCTCGTGCGGGCGGATCCGGCCCGGAAGACCGTCTCCATGCTCTCCTTCCCGCGTGACCTGCAGGTGGGGGTCGTCTGTCCCGACGGACCGCGCTTCGTCGGCAAGATCAACGGCGCCTACGCCGAATGCGGTGCGCAGGGCGCACTCGAGACCGTGCGCGCGCTCACCGGAGTCCCGGTCAACTACCTGATCACGGTCAACTTCCGCGGCTTCCGGCAGCTTGTGGATGCGCTCGGCGGTGTCTGGATGGATATCGACCGCCGCTACTTCAACGCCAACAGCGGAACCTGCTCGACGTGCTACGCCCGGATCAACCTCCAGCCCGGCTATCAACGGCTGACCGGCTATCGCGCGCTCGACTTCGTCCGTTACCGCCACACCGACTCCGACCTGTTCCGCAACGCGCGCCAGCAGCTGTTCGTGCGAGCCTTCCGTGACCAGGTGAAGGCGAACACGGGCCCGACCGACCTGCTGCGCATCGTGAAGGTGATCACGAAGAACGTCGAGGTCGGCCAGGGCGGCGGCAAGAACGTCAGCGCCAAGACACTGCTCTCGTACGCGGCGTTGGCGTACGACTTGCCTCGCGGCCATGTCTTCCAGACGCGCATTCAGGGGATCGAGGGGTTCAACGATCTCTCGGCGAGCACGGAGAACATCCGCAAGGCGGTCGCCGAGTTCACCCACCCAGACGTGGACGCGCCGAAGAAGGCGACGCAGGTGGCGCTCAACGAGAAGCCGAAGGTGAAGACCCCGCGGCCCTCGGCGACGACGGTGACGGTGCTGAACGGGAACGGCGTCACGGGGTCGGCCTCGAACGCCAGCTACCTGCTCGGCCAGCGCGGCTACCAGATGCTCGTACCCCCCGGCGGGCAGCCCGCGAACGCGCCGACGTTCGACTACTTCCGCACCGCCGTCTACTTCGACGCGGCGCAGGATGGCGCCCAGCAGGCCGGCAGACGGGTCACCGGCCTGTTCGGAGCGGCCGACCTTCGCAAGATGACCCCGGCTGTCTCCGCGCTCGCGAACGGCGCCATGCTCGTGGCAGTCGTCGGGCAGACGTTCCACAACCGGCTGGCCTCGGCACCGATCGACCAGACGCCGCAGAAGCAGGAGGCCAAGGTGGTACCGGGTACAGACGCCTCGTACCAGCTCCTGCGCGACCGTGGCGGCCGTCTCGGGTTCCCGATGATGGTGCCCACCGTCGTCGCCGACGGCTCCTGGATCGACGACGAGCGGCCGATCCGCCTGTACCGGATCGACCCGGAGGGCAAGCACAAGACCATCCGTCTCACCTACAAGTTCAGCGGCCGCCCTGAGTACTACGGCGTGCAGATGACCGACTGGAACGATGCGCCGGTCCTTGCTTCGCGGAGCTTCGTCCGCAACCTCGGCGGCCGCAAGTTCGAGCTGTTCTACGACGGCCCGCGCCTGCACATGATCGCCCTGCGCACGCCGAAGGCCACGTACTGGGTGGTCAACACGCTACTCGACCAGCTGTCCAACGAGACGATGATCGCCATCGCGAAAGGTCTGAAGCCACTCGGCAAGGTCAAGAGGTAGGCTGACCGGTCATGGCTGCGGTCGGTGTTTTCGGTGCAGGATACGTCGGGCTCGTCACCGGAGCCTGCTTCGCCGAGCTCGGGCACGACGTCGTCATCCGCGACATCGTGGAGAGCCGCATCGAGGCTCTCCGCCGTGGCGAGGTGCCGATCTACGAGCCCGAGCTGGACGAGCTGATCGCACGGAATCGCGAGCGGCTGACGTTCACGACCGATGTTGCGGAGGCGATCGCAGGTGTGGAGGTCGTCTACATCGCCGTCGGCACACCACCCACCTACTCGGGTGACGCCGACCTCACTGCGGTCTGGACGGTGATCGACGAGCTCCCGTCGGTGAAGCAGCGGATCGTCGTGGTCATGAAGAGCACCGTGCCGGTCGGGACGGGCCTCCGTGTGCGGGACCGGCTCGACGCGCGCGGGCTGCAGCACGTCGGCTACGCCTCCAACCCGGAGTTCACGGCGGAGGGCACCGCCGTGCGTGACTTCCTGCGGCCCGACCGCGTCGTGATCGGCGCCTTCGAGGACGAGGATGCCGCAGCGGTCATGGCATTGCATGAAGGGATCGAGGCTCCCGTGGTGCTGACGGACGTCCCCTCGGCCGAGATGATCAAGCTCGCCGCCAACGCGGCCCTGATGACCCGCATCTCCTTCATCAACGAGATCGCCAACGTGTGCGAGGCCACGGGCGCGGACGTGGTCAAGGTGGCGGAAGGTATCGGCTACGACCGTCGCATCGGCCCCAGCTTCCTCCGGGCCGGTATCGGCTTCGGCGGCAGCTGCTTCCCCAAGGACTCGCTGGCCCTGAAGCAGCTGGCCGCTTCGAGCGGGTACCACTTCCAGCTCCTGAACGCCGTGATCGAGGTCAACGAGCTGCAAAAGCGCCGGGTGATCGGGAAGCTCAAGCGGCAGCTCGGCCAGCTGCGCGGGATGCACGTCGCGCTGCTCGGGCTGGCGTTCAAACCCAACACCGACGACCTGCGCGAAGCACCCAGCCTCGTGCTCGCCGGCCGGCTGGTGGCCGAGGGTGCTCACGTGCGCGGCTGGGATCCTGTCGCCCGTGTGGCGCCCGGCTTCGGCCTGGAACAGGTGGAGACGGTGGAGGAGGCGTTGCGGGGCGCCGATGCCGCCGTGCTCGTGACCGAGTGGCCCGAGCTGGCGGAGCAGGATTGGTCGGCGCTGCGGGGCCTGATGAAGCAGGGGGTGTTCGTCGACGGACGGAACATGCTCGATCCGGGTCAGATGAGCGCCGCAGGCTTCACGTACGAAGGCGTCGGCCGCGCTTCCGCCTGAGGGCGGCCGGGCAACGATGGGGCTTCCCGCAGTTGTTCTCGTCGGCGGTCAGGGTACCCGCCTGCGGCCGCTCACCGATCGCACGCGAAAGGACATGCTGCCGCTGGTCGATCGGCCGCTCCTCGCCTACACGTTCGACCACCTGCGCCGGTACGGCGTCGAGCGAACGGTCGTCTCGTGCGGGTACATGCCGACCCAGATCCGCGAGTTCTTCGGGGATGCGTACGACGGTATGGGGCTCGACTACCGTGTCGAACCCGAGCCGCTCGGGACCGGAGGCGGCATCGGTTTTGCGGCGGAGGGGATCGACGAGACGTTCTTCGCGCTGAACGGCGATTCGCTCCGCGAGGCGGATCTCGACGAACTGGTGCGCTTCCACCGCGCCAAGGGCGCGCGGGCCACGATCCTGCTCACGCCCGTGGACGATCCCGGACGCTACGGGCTGGTTCGGCTCGGAGCCGACGGCTGCGTGCTGCAGTTCGTCGAGAAGCCGCGTCCCGAGCAGGTCGACACCGATCTCATCAATGCCGGCCTGTACGTGCTGGAGCCGAGCGTGCTCGACCTGGTGTCGCCGGGCAGGCCGGTCTCGATCGAGCGCGACGTGTTTCCCCGACTGTGCGAGGAAGGAAGCGTCTACGGTCTCGCGCTTCCCGGGTACTGGCTCGACGTCGGCAACCCAGCCTCCTACCTCGAAGCGCATCGCGACATCCTCGAGCGGTCGTTCACGTGCGAGGTCGGGGAGGCGCTGGGACCAGATTTCGTCTTCGTGCACGAGACCGCCGTCATCCACCCACGGGCGCGCCTGGTGCCTCCCGTGTACGTCGGGGCACGTGCAGAGATCGGCGAGGACGTTCGCGTCGGCAGCCTCGCGGCGGTGGGCGCCGACGTCCGGCTCGAGCGCGGCGTGACCGTGGAGAACGCCGTGCTCGGCGACCGTGCGGTGCTGGAGGAAGGCGCCACGGTAACCGGGTCGATCGTGGGCGAGGGTGCCCGTGTGGGGAGGGACGTGACCGTGGCCGGGCTCTCCGTGGTCGGCCCCGGCGCCACCGTGGGCCGAGCGAACGAGATCGACCGCGGGCTTCGTATCTCCGCCGACGTGACCATCCCAGAGGAGGCACTTCGAACCAGATGAGCGAGTTTCGGTTCCAGCCGAGGAAGATCGACAAGCCGTGGGGGTGGGAGCTGATCTGGGCCGAGACCGACCGGTACGTCGGCAAGCAGCTGTTCGTGAAGGCCGGGCAGGCGCTCAGCCTGCAGTACCACGAGCGCAAGGACGAGTCGTGGCTGGTGCAGGAAGGGCATGCCAGCCTGGAACTGGGGAAGTTGGGAGAGGCGCTGGAGGTGTTGGAGTTGCGTCCCGGCGACGCCTTCCACTACCGCCCGGAAACCGTGCATCGCATCACCGCGATCGAGGACACCCTCGTGCTCGAGGTGTCGACCCCGGACCTCGACGACGTGATCCGGCTCGAAGACCGCTACGGGCGGCCCCGCAGCGACGCGTGAAGCGGGACCGCGCAGCGGTGGTTGAACGCCTGGCGAGGCCCTGAGCCTGGATCCACCGCTTGGCGTGGGCGGTGCATCCTGCCAGGCCCGCCAGGGCGCTCCCCGACCGGGTGCAACCCCTCCGAAAAAGGCGTGGAGGGCTTGCACCCGGTCGGTGCGCTCCGCGCGCGGACACCGTCGAACAGGCAACCAGCCTGCCCGACGCTGTCCGCGCACGTCCTGACGACCCTGGCAGGCGCCCCGCGATCACGCCAAGCGGGGGATCCAGGCTGAAGGGCCCCGCTCGCCCTCTCGCGTCGGCGCGAACCGCGGGTTCCATGGCGCAGCGGCGGCTCCCGGCGGAGTGGGTTCCTTCAGGGACTCACAAGGGGTTCATCCTGGCACTCGCCTCGTGACCCGGCCGTCAAGGATCGCTTCGGGGGCGTCCCGCGTGGTCCCGGCTGCGGCCGGTTGTTCGAACGGATTGACCCGCCAGTGATGAGTGATTCCAGTTCCACCCCATTGGCAGGTGCGCGTTCTGTCGCGCCGCTGCCGTCTTGCCGTCGGTGGGCTCAACGCCTGGCGAGGCCCTGAAGGGCACCGCTAGCCCTCTCGCGTCGGCGCGAGCCGCGGGTTCCATGGCGCAGCGGCGGCTCCCGGCGGAGTGGGTTCCTTCAGGGACTCACAAGGAATTCGTCCCGGCACTCGCCTTCGAACCAATCGCCCAGTGTGGCGTCGAACATCTGAAGCGAGTTGGGCGATTGAAGAGGTCAACGGCGGACGTGGGCTCTGCGGACCCGGATCCGGCGCACCAGCCGTCTCCCGGCCGAACGGGAGAAGCTAAACACCTGGGCCAGTTGCGCCGATAGGGAGCACGTGCGCCGCCTCGCAGCTTTTCTCGCCTGCACGCTTGCGGGCCTTGCCCCCTATGCCGTGTTGCGGACCGAGACGGACGAGCGCTACCACGGATGGCTCGCTGCCGTTTCGCTCCTCGCCGGTGTGGCCGTCCTCGTCGGCGTCAGGCTCAACCGCCCGGCCACTGTGCGACCCTGGCAGGCGGTGGCCGCCGCCTGCGGCGTGTACGGCGTCTCGCACGCTCTCGACGCCGTCGGCGCGTTGCGCGGGACCGCGGCCGCCTTCCCTGCACCGGCGGACTTCCTGCGCTTCGCCGCGGTGCTGCTCGTCGCCTGCGCGCTGCTGTCCTTCGTCCGCCATCGGACGCCGGCGCGTGATTGGGGTGCCATCCTCGATGCGGCGATCGTGGCCACCGGCGCCGCGTCGGCAACCTGGGTCCTGGTCGTCCAGCCGTTTGCCGCCGACGCGGCGATCGACGGCCGGCAGCGCCTGGTGGCAGCCGCTCTCCCGCTGATCGACATCGTCTTGTTCGGCCTGATTCTGCGCCTTGCAGTCACCTCCGACCTGGACATGACGGCGATCACGTTCATCGCCGTGGCCACGCTCGCCCAGACTGTCGGCGACTCCTTCGCGGCCACGGCTGCGGTCGGCGGCTACGTCCTTCCCCAGCGTGGCGCTGATCTGCTGCAACTGACGGCGCTCGTGCTCTGGGCGGGCGCCGCGATCAGCGGCTCGATGCGCCAGCTCACGCAGCTCGTGGAACGGCCCGACGCATGGCCCATCCGGCGCCGCATCATCCTGCTCGGTGCCGCCGTGTTGATGACCACGACCATGGTCGTGCTCCAAACCTTCCGGGATACGGCTGGGCGCTCGAGTGTGATCGTGATCACGGCCGTGGGCCTGCTCCTGCTCGTCAGCGGCAGGCTGGCCACCCTCGTGGTCGCGTTCGAACGTTCCGTCAATCGCGAGCACGTGCTGCAGGCAGGCGCAGCGGCACTCGTGTCCGCGCGAACGCGGCAGGACATCGGCACCATCGCCGCGGACACCGCGCTCGAGCTGGCCGGCGGCGCCCGCCAGGCCTTCGTCGAGCTGGAGATGGCGCAACGGCCGGAGATCACGGCCGAGAACGCGGTTGTCATCGGGAGTGGCGACGTCGCTGCTGCCGTGCGAGGGGAGGTGCGGAAGCTCGGCGGTCTCGGGCGGATCGGCACGGCCCGCACGTTCCTCGTGCCGGTCGTCGTCCGCTCCACCATGCACGGGCTGCTGCGGGTGACCGGGTTGCGCCCTCTCGCCTGGCACCTGCACCAGGGTCTCGACACGCTGGCCTCGCAGGTCTCACTCGCCCTGGAAGCGGTGGAGCGGGAGCGCGATCTGGTCGAGCGTCGGAGTGACGAACGCTTCCGGACACTGGTGCAGAACTCCAAGGACCTGATCGCCGTCGTGGAGCCGGACATGATGATCCGCTACGTCACACCGTCCGTCGAGGCGATGCTCGGCTACTCCCCCGAGGATCTGATCGGGACGTCATTGGCGGAGCTCCTGCACGCCGACGAATCGGCCTCGATCGTGCAGCGCTTCCGCGACGAGGCCAGGCAGGTGGGTAGCGTCGGCTGCGAGTTCCGGATGCGGCATGCCGACCACACCTGGCGAGCAGTCGAGGGCGTGATGAGCGACCTGCTCGACGACCCGTCGGTGCTCGGTCTCGTGCTCACCGCCCACGACGTCACCGATCGCCGGCAGCTCGAAGAGCGTCTCATGCACCAGGCGTTCCACGACGCCCTCACGGGGCTGCCCAACCGCGCGCTCCTCGCCGACCGGCTCGCGCACTCGATCGAGCGGGCCAAGCGGACGGGGGCCGAGGTGGCCGTGCTCTTCCTCGACGTCGACGACTTCAAGACCATCAACGACAGCCTCGGGCACGGTGCGGGCGACGAGCTGCTGGTCGAGCTGGCCACGCGCCTGCAGGGCTGCTTGCGCGCCGCGGACACCGCGGCCCGCCTCGGCGGTGACGAGTTCGCGCTGCTTCTGGAGGATGCGACCGGGGTCGACGGTGCCACGCGCGTGGCCGATCGTGTGCTGGAGGCGATCTCGCGGCCGATGATGCTGGGCAGCTCCGAGGTCATGCCACGAGCCAGCGTCGGCATCGTCTTCGCTCAGCCCGGTCAGACCGCGGGCGAGCTGCTGCGGAACGCGGACGTCGCCATGTACCAGGCGAAGCAGGCGGGCGGCCACCGGTTCGAGCTGTTCCAGCCGGAGATGCACGAGGCGGCCCTGACCCGTCTCGAGCTGAAGGCGGATCTCGAGCGGGCTTTCAACACCGATGAGCTCGATCTCCACTACCAGCCGCTCGTTCGCCTCACAGACGGCGCCACGACCGGCTTCGAGGCGCTGCTCCGCTGGCAGCATCCGGTGCGGGGATACGTACCCCCGAGCGAGTTCGTCCCGCTGGCCGAGGAGACCGGTCTGATCAACGACATCGGGCGCTGGGTCATCCAGCGAGCCTGCCAGCAGACCCGCGCGTGGCAGCTCGCGATTCCCGGCTACGGCCACCTGTCGGCCAACGTCAACCTCTCCGCCCGTCAGATCCTCCAGCCGTACTTCCGGGAGGACGTCGCCGCTGCACTCACCAGGTCGGGTCTCTCGCCTGCCGACCTTGTCCTCGAGATCACGGAGGGCACCCTCATGGAGGACGTCGAAGGGGTGAGCCTGCGTCTGGCCGAGCTTCGGGCCATGGGTGTCCGTATCGCGATTGACGACTTCGGCACCGGCTTCTCCTCGCTGGGGTATCTCCAGCGCTTCCCGGTCGATGAGCTGAAGATCGCGCGCGAGTTCGTGGACGAGGTCGTGCGTGACCCGAAGCGGGCCCGCCTGGTCGAGGCGATCATCGCCCTCGCCCGCTCGCTCGACCTGGAGACGGTGGCCGAGGGGATCGAGGAGCCCGCGCAGCGCGACCGCCTGCTGGGCCTGGGCTGCGAGATCGGCCAGGGCTATCTGTTCTCGCGGCCGATCGCGGCATCCGAGGTGCCGAACCTGTTGCGGGCCGTCGTCGTCGACGCCGCCTGACTCTCGTGCGGCGGCCCTTGAACGGTTGATCTGGCACTGTCCGTGGCGGAGCCGCCGCGCTGGCCGGGGGCGGCGTCGTGTTTGATTCGGTCGTGGCCCGTGACCTCACCCCCGAACGGATCGTCCGCCTCGACGGTACGACGGTCGTCCTGCTCGACCAGCGCCTGTTGCCGGGGCAGGAAGTCGAGCTCCGCTGCGACACCGTCGGGGCGCTGGCCGAGGCCATCCGCACGCTCGCCGTACGTGGAGCGCCCGCCATCGGCGTGGCCGCGGCCTACGGTCTCGCGGCTGCGGCCGAGCGGGGGGAGGACCTGGCGTCGGCGTACGAGGTCCTCGTCTCGACCCGGCCCACCGCCGTGAATCTGCGTTGGGCGCTGGACCAGATGCGAGATGACCCGACACCCGAGCGCGCCCGTTCGCTGCACGAGCTCGAGGTCGACCGCTGCCGCGCCATCGGAGCCAACGCCGTCGAGCTGTTCCCGGCGGGCGCGCGGGTGCTCACGCACTGCAACGCTGGCGGGCTGGCGACCGGGGGTTACGGCACCGCGCTGGGGGCGATCCGCGCGGCCCACGAGGCCGGTCTCGTGTCCTTCGTATGGGTCGACGAGACCAGGCCGCTGCTGCAGGGAGCACGGCTCACGGCGTGGGAGCTGGAGACCCTCGGGATCCCGCATGCGGTGATCGCGGACAGCGCGGCCGCCGCGTTCATGGGCCGGGGGGAGGTCGATCTCGTGGTCACCGGGGCCGACCGGATCGCGGCCAACGGGGACTCCGCCAACAAGATCGGCACGTACGGCCTGGCCGTCGCCGCCCACCACCACGCGTTGCCGCTGGTGATCGCTGCGCCGACCTCCACCGTCGATCCGCTGACGCCCGACGGTGCGGCGATCGTGATCGAGGAGCGTGCCGGGGCGGAGGTGACGGGCCGGTTCGCGGCGCGCAACCCCGCATTCGACGTCACGCCGGCCGCACTGATCGCCTCGATCGTCACGGAGGAGGCGGCCTGGCGCGGTCCCTACGACTTCTCGGCGGGCGGTGACGGCACATGAGCGTCCTCGACGAGATCGACCCCGCCACCAGGGAGACGCTCGCGCGCTTCGGTTTCGCTCGCATCCCGTTCGAACGGCTGCGCGCGGAATTGGCCAAAGGTGCCCTGTCCGTGGCGGGAACGCGGGTGAGCGGCACGGTCGAGCCGCCTCGGCCCGGCGACATCGAAGTCGTCCCGGCTCCGGGGGAGGAGGGCTTCGCCGGGGCCCGTGAGGCAGGTCTTGCGGCGCTCCGGCAGGGTCGCGTGGCGTCCGTCGTGCTGGCCGGAGGTATGGCCACACGGTTCGGCGGCCTGGTCAAGGGTGCAGTGGAAGCGCTCGACGGGCGGAGCTTCCTGGACTGGAAGCTCGGGGAAACGGCGGTGCTGGCCGAGGCAATCGGGGCGTCCGTGCCTACGGTGCTGATGACCAGCTTCCAGACGGACGCGGAGACCAGGGCGCACGTGTGCTCGCGCGATCTGGGCGAGCCCTTGTGGTTCTCGCAGTTCGTGTCGCTGCGCCTCGACGCGACCGGCGAGCTGTTCCGGGACGATCAGGGCCGTGTCTCGCTGTACGGGCCCGGGCACGGTGACCTCGTGGAGGCGATGGGCGTCTCCGGCGTCGTCAGCGAGCTCGAAGCACGTGGCGTGGACACCGTGGTTGTCTCGAACGTCGACAACCTGGGAGCCCGGATCGACCCGGTGATCGTCGGCGCCCATCTGCTCGGCGGCGCGAAGATGACGACCGAGGTGGCGAGAAAGGACGGAGATACAGGCGGCGCGCCGGCGCGCGTGGACGGTCGCCTGCAGCTGCTGGAGGGCCCGCGCTTCCCCCTCGGGTTCGATCAGGACGCGATCCCGGTGTTCAACACGAACACGGCAACCTTCGCGCTCGACGTCTTCAACCATCCCTTCGAACTGTCCTGGATGGTGGCAGAGAAGTCCGTGGACGGCAGGCCGGCGGTGCAGCTGGAGCGTGTGTATCACGAGCTTTCGGCCTTCGTGGAGACGCGCTACCTCGAGGTGCCGCGCCACGGTCGCCGTGGCCGGTTCTTTCCGATCAAGACCCCCGCCGATCTCGATCTGTCGCGCGATCTGCTGCGCGAGATGCTGGCCTCGTCGGTTCTCGCCGCTTGATGGACCAGCTCTGGATGATTGATCGGTGAACCGCACCCCAGTTGCCGATCAAAGCGTCTAGAAGACACGGGCGCCTCGCACTCGGCACAAACTTGGCACGAATCTGGCACTGTTTCCGTGCTACCGTCGTCTGTATGGACAACAGGAGGGATGTCTCCGTTCTCGGCACGGTGCTGCTGGCAGCTGCGCGCCTCGTCCTGCCGTCGCGCTGCGCGGGATGCGGCGCAGAAGGGGACGTCGTGTGCCGGTCCTGCCTGGCACGGCTGGTGTGCATTCGGCCGCCTTTCTGCGAGCGGTGCGGGGCTCCGGGGGCCTGGCCCGTGGTGCGCTGCGGAGAATGCGCGGGTCGACGGATCTCCTTCGCGAGCGCCCGTGCCGCAGTCGTCTACGACCGCGAGGCGGCGCGGGTGGTCCTCGGTTGGAAGGACGGTGGGCGACGGGGCGTGGCGGCCGTTGCCGCGCGACTGATCGCGGAGGTGATTCCCCGCCCTGCCGCGACAGCGCTCGTCTACGTGCCGGCTGACGGCGAGCGCAGGCTCGAACGGGGTCATGCCCCGCCGGAGGCGCTCGCGCGAGCGCTGGCCACGCGATGGGAGCTGCCGTGCGTCGGCGCCCTCACGCGGGTCGGTCGTGGGAAGCGTCAGGCGGGGCTGTCGCTCGCCGGCAGGAGGCGAAACGTCCGGGGTGCCTATTCCGCCTGCAAGCCTGTCAGCGGCCCTGTCGTGCTCGTCGACGACGTGTTCACCACGGGGGCGACGACGAACGCCTGCGCCGCGCTGCTCCGTAGAGCCGGGGCCAGCCGTGTGGACGTGGTCACCTTCGCTCGCGCTCTGCGGTGACCCGTCCGCCGTGCCCGCGGCTCCTGGCCGCGCGGACCGACTCAGCCCTGGATGCGCCGCCCGCGCCAAGCGGTGGATGCAGGCTCAGTGCGCCGGACCCCAGGGGTGCTCTATGGTTGTCGGTGAGCGAGCAAGGAGGCGCTAGATGCGACTGCAGGTCACGGTGCGGCACGGAAACGTGAACGACACGGTTCGGAGGTACGTGGAGTCGAAGTTCGGCAAGCTCGGACGCAGGCTTCCGGAAGCGACCCTCGTCGAGGTCGTCCTGGATCGCGAGCACAACCCGAAGATCGCCGACGATCACGTCGTCGAGGCGGAACTCCATCTCGAGGGTGATCGACTGCATGGTCGCGAGGGTGCAGCGACGTACGAGGCCGCGGCGGATCTGCTCGTGGACAAGCTGGAGCGGCAGATCGAGCGGCATCGGGACAAGCGGGTGCACGAGCGTCGGCGCCGCTCGCATGGTGCCGCGTTCGTCCCCGAAGGTGTGTCACTGGAGCCGATCGAGACCGAAGAGGACGCGGCGTGAGAGGGTAGGACTCCCAGGCCACTCGGAATGCGGCGCGCCCTGTGACTCCCATCTGGAACAGATCGTCCGATGAGGGATCGATCGCTCGAGGGGTGTGGCGACTCCGCGTGTACTAGCGTCAGGCCGCCGGGAGCGGGCCGGCGCGCCAGCTCAGCTTGTTGCCCTGTGACCAGGCGGTGCCGAAGGCCTCGACGTTCCCAAGAACGGGCGACGACGAGGTGCCCTCTGCGATCACGAGCGTTGCGCCTGTGACCGGGTGGACGGCGGAGAGGGTGCCGCCTGTGGAGGTGATCAGTCGACCCTTGCCCGTGTCGACGACGCGCGCGCCGGCGGGGAGCGTCAGCGTCTCCTCGGAGGCAGCTTTGAGCATGCGCACCGCTGTTCCACTCTGGACGACGACGCCGCGGCCGAAGAGCGAGACGGCAGTCACGTCCGGCGTGACCGGAGCGGAGAAGACCTGGGCACCGGCCGCCGTCAACGCCACGACCTGGCCGTCGCCGAGGAGCACGGCGAGCCGGATGTTGCCCGGGCCTTCGCCCGCGGCGACCGCACGCACCGCCGCCGGGAACGTCTTCTTGAAGATGGCCTGGCCGTTCTCGCCGAGGAAGACCAGCTGAGTGCCGACCGCGTACGGGACGCCCACACGTGAGCCTTGACCCAGCACGATCGGTGCCGGGCCGTCCACATCCGCGGCCGCGAAGCGAAGCAGCTTCGGCTGTTTCTTGGTGGGCGTTGCGGTGAAGAGACTCCATTCTCTGATGTTGCCGCCTGTGTAGGCGAGCCAGAGCACTCGCTTGGAGGCGAGCGAGACGGTGGCGACGCCCGTTCCTGTGCTCGTCTCGACGCTGCAGTCGACTCCGGCCTTGTAGGTGTAGAGATCCTTGCGCCAGGGGATCCACATCCGCACCGCGCATGGCCCCCCCGGCGCCTCGGTTGCCCAGGCCACGTGGCGGTGGGTGGCGCCGAGTGCCACGACCGGTGCCGCTTCGTTCAGCGTGCGCCCCGGGGTGATGCCTGCCGCTGCCATGCCGGTCGCCCCGGCCGCGACCAGCAGGGCGATGATGAGGAAGGTTGAGGTCGACCGAGAACGTGTCATGACCAGAGATTCGCATCCACCTGTCAAGAACCTGTACGCGATCCGCAAGTAATCCTCGCGACGAGCGCTGCCGATACCCTCTCCTCATGGCCACCTCCAGCTTCGGAACGTTCGAGAAGGTTCTTCGCTTCGGCGAGGGGCGCCGTGTCAAGCGCTTGCACGAGCAGGCCGCCTACATCGCAACCCTCGAGCCGGACGTCGAGGGCTTGAGCGACGACGAGCTCCGCATTCGCGCCGCCGACCTCCGCCAGCGTGTGGCGAACGGGGAGTCGCTCGACGAGGTGCTGTACGAGGCGTTCGCGCTCGTGCGAGAAGCCCGCAGGCGGGAGTCCGGCCAGCGCCTGTTCGACGTGCAGATGATGGGCGGCATCGTCCTCCACGAGGGCGACATCGCCGAGATGAAGACGGGCGAGGGCAAGACGTTCGTGGCCTCGCTGGCGCTCAGCCTGAACGCGCTCTCCGGGAGGAACGCGCATCTGGTCACCGTCAACGACTATCTGGCGAAGCGTGACGCCGAGTGGAACCGAGGGGTCTACGAGCGGCTCGGCATCTCGGTCGGCTTCATCCAGGCGATGATGCACCCGGAGTTGCGCCGCGAGGCGTACGGGGCGGACGTCACCTACGGCACGAATTCGGAGTTCGGCTTCGACTACCTCCGCGACAACATGGCGGTGTCGCTGCAGGAGAAGGTGCAGCGCGGGCACGCGTTCGCGATCGTGGACGAGGTCGACTCGATCCTCGTCGACGAGGCGCGCACGCCGCTGATCATCTCGGGGCAGCCGGAGACCGCCGCGAAGACGTACTACGACTTCGCTCGTGTCGTGAAGGAGCTCCGTGGCGAGCCGATGACGCGCAAGTCGGCCAAGGGGGTCGACGAGACCGAGGAGTCTGGCGCCGATTACCTGTACGACGAGAAGTTCAAGACGGTGTCGCCCAGCCAGGCTGCGCTGGACAAGGTCGAGCGGGCGCTGCGTATCGAGAACCTGTACGACCCACGGAACGTCCAGCTCGTCAACCATCTCAGCCAGGCGTTGAAGGCCGAATCGCTGTACAAGCGCGATGTCGACTACGTGATCGAGGACGGTGAGGTGAAGATCGTCGACGAGTTCACCGGTCGCATCATGGAGGGCCGTCGCTGGAGCGAGGGCCTGCACCAGGCGATCGAGGCCAAGGAGGACGTGCGGATCCGCGAGGAGAACATCACGCTCGCCACGATCACGCTCCAGAACTACTTCAGGTTGTACGAGAAGCTGGCCGGCATGACCGGCACAGCGAAGACCGAGGAGAAGGAGTTCGTGGAGATCTACAACCTCCACGTCGTGGAGATCCCGACGAACGTGTCGGTCGCACGCGACGACAAGAACGACTACATCTTCAAGACCAAGGAAGGGAAGTGGGCGGCCGTGCTCGACGACCTCGTCGAGCGACACGCGAAGGGGCAGCCCGTCCTGGTCGGCACCATTGCCGTGGAGACGTCGGAGTACCTGTCGGAGCTGCTCAAGCGCCGCGGTGTCCCGCACAACGTCCTCAACGCGAAGGAGCACGAGCGCGAGGCGGAGATCATCCAGTTCGCCGGTGAGAGGGGTGCGGTCACGATCGCCACGAACATGGCCGGCCGCGGTGTCGATATCAAGCTCACCGACGAGGTCCGCGAGCTCGGTGGCCTCTACGTGCTCGGTACCGAGCGCCACGAGTCGCGCCGCATCGACAACCAGCTGCGCGGCCGTTCGGGCCGCCAGGGAGACGCGGGCGAGACGCGCTTCTACCTGTCGGCACAGGACGATCTGGTGCGCCTGTTCGCGGGCGACCGCATCCACGGGATCATGGAGCGCTTCAAGCTGCCGGAGGAGCAGCCCATGGAGCACGGCATGCTCTCCAAGCAGATCGAGAACGCGCAGAAGAAGGTGGAGGAGCAGAACTTCGTGATGCGCAAGAACGTTCTCAAGTACGACGACGTGATGAACTCCCAGCGCGTGGTCATCTACGGCCAGCGCGACCAGGTGCTCGAGGGTGAGGACCTCTCCGTGGAGATCCGAGAGGTGTGGATCCCGCGTGTGATCGAGGCGGTCGTGTCGCACTTCACGGAGGGTGATCCGGAGGACTGGGATCTCGACGGTCTCGTCATCCAGATGAGCGCGCTGTACGGCACGACGTACGCGAATGGTGAGGAGCTCCGCGCGGAGGCCGATGTCGACCACAAGAGCCAGCAGGCGCTCGTCGACGAGTTCGTGGACGACGCGCTCGACGTCTACGTGGCCCGGGAGGAGCGGTTCGGCAGCGAGCTGATGCGCGAGCTCGAGCGCTTCGTGACGCTGCAGGTCGTCGACACCCGGTGGCGCGAGCACCTGGAGTCGATGGATCACCTCCGCGAGGGTGTGCATCTCCGTGCGATGGCGCAAAAGGACCCACTCGTGGAGTACCGCGGCGAGGGGCACGCCATGTTCGAGGACCTCGGCCGCGCCATCCGCGAGGAGGTCGTGCTGACGCTGTACCACGCGGAGATCCAGATCGAGGACGGCGGCAACGGTGCGGGCGCCGGCGCCCCGGCCCTGGAGCCGCAGGGACCGCAAGGGCTCAGCTACGAGCACGAGACGGCTCACGGTGCCGACGTGATCGCCCAGGCCGGCCTCGGTGACCCTGGAGCGGCGGCGCTTTCGGCGTTCGGCGGCGACGGCCGGCCGGCGCACGAGACCGTCGTCAACGAGCACCGAGACGTCGGTCGCAACGATCCGTGCTGGTGCGGCAGCGGCAAGAAGTTCAAGCGCTGTCACGGCGCCTGACAGCCCGAGAGCGTCACTTCGTTTCCGTGAGCCCCGCCCCGTCGCACGGGCGGTGCCGGTGGGTTCTCGCTGAGATCGATCTCACTCCCACGCTGAAACGCGCATGGGCTGCACGGAACGGCCTGTCCGGCGTTCGACCCGGTTCCGACGAGACGATGGGGATGCCCGCCGCAGTCGCCGCATTTCCGACACGATTTCGGCACACATGCGCCACACTTCTCCCGGTACCGTGACTGAAGGGGGCCTCGCTGCCCCCCTGGGGGCACGTGGGGGACCGGTGGGCGGCGGCCGGGGAGATGCCGGGCGGGGTGCGGGCACGGGGGGACAGGCCGAGCCGCCGGGTGTGCCCGTCGATCGTCGTGCTCTTGCGGGCACGGTGGCCGCGGCCATTTTGTTCGTCGCGCTTGCCGCCACGTACACGACCCACACCGCGGTCACCGTCGACGAGCGCGCGATGACATGGGCGGCCGGCCTTCCCGGCTGGGCCTACGATGTCGCGCTGGCCGTGGGCGCACTCGGTGGCCGCGTCGTGCTGGCGGTGCTTGTGGGGGGCGGGTTCGCGGTGCTTGTGGCCCTCCGTCGCAGGACGGACGCGGTCTTCCTCGCCGTGGCCGCGGGTGGATCGGATCTCGTCCTGCACCTGCTCAAGCTTCTGCTCGACCGCGAGCGGGCGGGGGAAGGGACGTCGCTACCGGCCGGCTCCGCCTTTCCCGGTGGTCACGGGACAACTGCCGTGACCGCCTATCTGGCCGTGGCGCTGCTCGCCTACGGGCTCTGCGAGAGCCGTTTCGCCCAGCGAGCCCTGATCGGCGGCACCGTCGCTCTCGCCGCAGCGATCGGCGCCAGCCAGGTCGTGCTGGGCCGGCGCACGGCGGTCGAGATCACGGCAGGACTGCTGCTCGGCCTGGCCTGGTTCGGCGCCTGCGTCGTCGCACGTTCGACTCTCGTGAGCGTACGTCCCCGTCGAACGCTGGCTCTCGCTGCCGTCGCCTCGCTCGGGTTGATCGGGCTGCAGGCGGTGGCGGCCGGCTACACCCGGGATCCGTTCTCGGGTTGGGACCGGTCGATCGCGCTCAAGGTGGCGGAGAGCATCCCGGGTTGGGTCGAATGGTCGGCGCGGCTCGTCACGTGGGGTGGGGGAGGGGCCGGGATGGCGGCGGTGGCAGTCGGTGCCGCCGCGTACCTGCGCGGCCGCCCCCCGACTGCTGCCGCCGCCTGGGCACCACTCGCCCCGCTGCTCGCCTACGCCCTCGCGCAGGGCCTGGCACATGCAGTCAAGGCGGCCACCGACCGGCCGCGTCCGGGCTTTCGCAACGCCGTCGACCTCCCCTCGACGGCCTCGTTCCCGAGCGGGCACGCGACCGCGGCGGTCGCCGTCCTCGGCACCCTGGCCGCGCTCACGGGACGACCGAGGTCCGCCGCCGCACTGCTTGTGGTCGCCGTGGCCATCGGAACCAGCCGGGTGCTGCTCGGTGTGCATTGGACGACCGACGTCGCCGGCGGCTTCGCACTCGGCCTCTTCTGTGCAGCCGTGGTCGTGCTCGGTCTCGACCTGCGCCGGCGCCGCAGCTTCGACTGAACGAGGTCGGGTCCAGCTACCCTCGCCGCATGGCCGAGCAGCCGACGCAAACCCTTGCCGAGCTGCTCGGGGAGCTCGGGACCCAGCTTGCCTGGGTCCGTGAGTACCTTTGACCCCGATCATCTGAGGACACAGGCAGCCGAGCTCGAGACCGCAATGGGCGAACCGGGATTCTGGGACGACCAGAACCGTGCGGCGCGCATCTCGCGGGAGCACGCTCGCGCAACACGCAAGATCGAGCTGTACGAGCGACTCGAACGGGAGATCCTCGACGCGCGCGAGCTGTACGAGCTTGAACCCGACCTCGAAGCCGACATCGCCGGGCAGCTCGGGCCGGTCCGCGCCGACCTCGACCGCCTGCGGGAGGAGGCGCTCTTCAACGGAGAGTACGACGGCGGTGACGCCGTGATCTCCATCAACGCGGGGACGGGCGGCACGGATGCCCAGGACTGGGCCGAGATGCTGCTGCGTATGTATCTGCGCTGGACGGCCGACCGCGGCTTCCAGACCGATCTGGTGGAGGCCAGCGCCGGGGAGGAGGCGGGGCTCAAGTCTGCGACGATGACGGTGAAGGGCGAGAACGCCTACGGGTTGTTCAAGGCCGAGCGGGGCGTCCACCGTCTCGTGCGGCAGAGCCCGTTCGACTCCGCGCACCGCCGGCACACGGCGTTCGCCCAGGTCGTGGCGGCACCGCTCCTGCCCGACTCCGCGGCCATGGAGATCGACGAGGGCGACCTGCGCATCGACACCTACCGCGCCAGCGGCGCCGGGGGCCAGCACGTGAACAAGACCGACTCCGCCGTGCGCATCACGCACCTGCCGACCGGCATCGTCGTGCAGTGCCAGAACGAGCGGTCACAGACCTCGAACAAGGCGACGGCCATGCGGATCCTGCAGTCGCGCCTGGCCGAGCTGGCGGAAGAGGAACGCGAAGCCGAGCTGGCGCGCGAACGCGGCGCCGCGCAGGACATCGGCTTCGGCAGCCAGATCCGCTCCTACGTGCTGCACCCGTACCAGATGGTCAAGGACCACCGCACGGACTTCGAGGTCGGCAACGCGCAGGGCGTGCTCGACGGAGCCCTCGACGGGTTCGTGCAGTCCTATCTCCTCGCCAAGGCCGCCGGCACCGTTCTCTAAACCGCAGGCGGGCGAGCCCGCCCGCTTGCCGACGACAGTTCCAGGCCGAACGTCGAGGGGGGCTGCAGCAGGCGGTGCCGACGGCTCATGCACTCGGGAGGATTCGAACCCGCATCGACCCGTAAGGGCCGGCATCGACGTCCGGGGCTTGAGCGAGGCAAGCGCGGCTGCGAGCACGGTGCCGGGCCCGGGCCTCGGTCAGGCAGGGCAGAGGACTCGAACCCACATCGACGGCAAGGGCCGGCATTGACGTCCGGGGCTTGAGCGAGGCAAGCGCGGCTGCGAGCACGGTGCCGGCCCCGGGCCTCGGTCAGGCAGGGCAGAGGACTCGAACCCGCATCGACCGCAAGGGCCGGCATTAACGTCCGGGGCTTGAGCGAGGTAAGCGCGGCTGCGAGCACGGTGCCGGCCCCGGGCCTCGGTCAGGCATCGGGAGGACTCGAACCCACATCGACCGCAAGGGCCGGCATTAACGTCCGGGGCTTGAGCGAGGCAAGCGCGGCTGCGAGCACGGTGCCGGCCCCGGGCCTCGGTCAGGCAGGGGAGGACTCGAACCCACATCGACCGCAAGGGCCGGCATCAACGTCCGGGGCTTGAGCGAGGCAAGCGCGGCTGCGAGCACGGTGCCGGCCCCGGGCCTCGGTCAGGCAGGGCAGAGGACTCGAACCCACATCGACGGCAAGGGCCGGCATCGACGTCCGGGGCTTGAGCGAGGCAAGCGCGGCTGCGAGCACGGTACCGTCCCAGGCCTCGGTCATGCGCCCGGGGAATTCTGAACTCACCTCGGCCGGCGGGGCCGGCATCAACGCCCCGGGCTGGAGCGAGGCCGGCGATCGCTGACCGGCCGCAACACGTCAGGCCTCGGCCAGGCACGCGGGAGGACTCAGCTAGAATGAGGCGAACCACGAACCGGTGCGGCACGCGCCGCCTGACCAACCATCACCCCGGTGTCGGAGCCAGCAGACTTCATCGATCAGGACAGCCCTAGCGCCACTGCGCTCGCGGACCCGCCGCCGTCGCCGGACGCGGAGCAGCGCGGGTCGAGCGGCTCGATGATCGTGTTCGAGAGCGTCCGCAAGGTGTACGAGCCCGACGTCGTCGCCCTGCACGGCGCCAGCTTCGTGATCGACAAGGGCGAGTTCGTCTTCATCGTGGGCCCGTCCGGGTCGGGCAAGTCGACGATCATCCGCCTGCTGCTCAAGGAGCTCGAACCCACCTCCGGACGCGTGCTCGTCGGTGGTCGCGACCTCGGGCGACTGAAGCGCTCCAAGGTGCCGCTGCTCCGCCGGAACGTGGGGTGCGTGTTCCAGGACTTCAAGCTCCTGCGCGAACGGACGGCGTTCGAGAACATCGCGTACGCCCTGAAAGTGCAGGGGGAATCGACCGTCTCCATCCGCCGGAAGGTGCCGGAGGTGCTCTCGATGGTCGGCCTCTCGCACAAGGCCGGCTCGCGGCCAGAGGAGCTCTCGGGCGGCGAGCAGCAGCGCATCTCCATCGCGCGCGCGGTCGTCAACCATCCGGCGCTCCTCATCTGCGACGAGCCCACCGGGAACCTCGACCCCGACACCTCCGTGGGGATCATGCAGCTCCTGCACCGCATCAACACGTCCGGCACGACCATCCTCATGGTCACGCACGACCGCGAGATGGTGGACAAGATGCGCAAGCGCGTGATCGCGCTCGACGGCGGCAAGGTCGTGCGTGACGAGCGTCGCGGAGGTTACGAGACCGAATGACCAGCCGCTTCAGGCTCATGTCCACGGAGGCCATCCGCTCGCTCGGATCGAACCTGTCCACCACGTTCGCGGCCACCATGACCGTGCTGATCGGCATGTTCCTGCTCGGGCTGCTGATCGCGCTCGGCACCTGGGTGATCTCCTGGTCGGATCACGTGAAGCAGCAACTCGAGGTGAAGGTCTTCTTCACGGAGCAGGCGAAACCGAAGCAGGTCAATGCCGTCCGCATCTACCTGGCGAAGCAGCAGACGGGCGGGGCGATCAAGGAGTACCGGTACATCTCCAAGGCCGAGGCTCTCAAGATCATGCAGAAACGGAACCCCGATCTCGTCAAGAACCTCGCCTTCAACAGCTTGCCGGCGTCCTACGTGGCGACCCCCGTCGACGCCACTCGGGTCAAAGAGGTCTCGCGCGATATCCGCCGCGCATTCGACGCGGTGATCTGCAAGAGCGGCGGCGGCGACCAGGGGGCGAAATCGGGCGTCGAGTGCGTGAAGGACGGTGAGCAGGTATCGAAGCGCATCCTTCAGGTCTCGCGAGGTATCGAAGGGGTCTTCGGCGTCGCCGTCGTGATCCTGCTCATCGCGAGCGTGATGCTGATCGCCAACACGATCCGACTGTCCATCTTCTCCCGGCGACGGGAGATCGAGGTGATGAAGCTGGTCGGGGCCACGAACTGGTTCGTTCGCGGCCCGTTCATGCTCGAAGGCCTCATCTGCGGGGCCGGCGGCGCGATCGCAGCGATCGTGCTGCTGCTGATCGGCAAGGAGGTCGCGCTCAGTCGCGTGACGGGCACGTTCACCTCGACGGACGGCGTCCAATCGTGGGCCCTGCCCACCATCGCGCTGATCCTGCTCGGCGTGGGGCTTGCCGTCGGAGCCATCGGCTCCGGCATGACCCTGCGCCGGCACCTTCGCGTCTGAGCGCGGCAAACCAGCCCGCTACGCTGACCGCATGGAATACCGCCGCCTCGGAGGCTCCGGCCTGCAGGTCTCTGCGCTGTCCTTCGGCTCCTGGGTCACGTTCGGCGCGCAGGTGGACGAGGACACGGCGCTCGCCTGCCTCGAGGGAGCCCGTGCGGCCGGCGTCAACTTCTTCGACAACGCCGAGGCTTACGCACACGGTGAATCCGAGCGGGTGATGGGGCGCCTGTTCAAGCGGCTCGGCTGGAAGCGCTCGGACCTCGTCGTCTCCACCAAGATCTTCTGGGGTGGGCAAGGCCCGAACGACCAGGGGCTCTCCCGCAAGCACCTCCTCGAGGGCACCGCTGCGGCGCTGGCTCGCCTCGACCTCGACTACGTCGACCTGCTCTTCTGTCACCGGCCCGATCCGAACACCCCGATCGAGGAGACGGTGCGCGCGATGTCCCACCTCGTGAACACGGGGAAAGCTCTGTACTGGGGCACCAGCGAGTGGAGCGCCGTGGAGATCCGCGAGGCCTACGACATCGCCCGTCGCGAGCAACTCGTACCCCCGACGATGGAGCAGCCCGAGTACAACATGTTCCACCGAGATCGCGTCGAGACCGAGTACGAGGCCCTCTACGAGGAGATCGGGCTCGGCCTCACGATCTGGAGCCCCCTCGCCAGTGGGGTGCTCACGGGCAAGTACGACGACGGCCTGCCCGAAGGGACGCGGGCGACGATGCCTGGCTACGGATGGCTCAGGAAGCAGATCACCAGCGCCGAGGGGCAGCGGCTCGTGGAGAAGACGAAGGTACTCGCTCCCATCGCGGAGCAGCTGGGATGCAGCCGTGCCCAACTCGGCGTCGCCTGGTGCCTGCGCAACCCGAGAGTGAGCACGGTGATTCTCGGCGCCAGCCGCATCGAGCAGCTCGAGGAGAACCTCGGCGCCCAGTCCGTCGTGGAGCGGCTCACCCCCGAGGTGCTCGAGCGGATCGACCAGGTGCTCGCAGGGTGAGAAAGCAGCGTCTGACCCCTGAACAGGGGTCACGCCGCCCGGGTGACGTAACGGTGCAACCCTCTCAAGATGTTCGGGTGCGCGTACGTCATCTGACCCCTGTCAGGTGGTCATGGCGCAGGGGCACCGTGGCGGCATGAGGCACAGGCGGAACCCGAATCCGAGCGAGCGGCGGGCGCGGAATCACGCGCGCGCTTCGCGTGCCTTCCAGCAGGCGGCGGTGAAGCGGGCCGAGCGGTTCATCGAGATCGAGCTGCCGACACGCCGGCGGGAGCCCGAGTCCGTCGTCGCCCACCTCGGCCCGACCAACTCCGGCAAGACCTACGAGGCGCTGCAGGCGCTCGCGCGTCGCGGACGCGGTGTGTACGCAGGCCCGCTGCGCATGCTCGCCCAGGAAGCGCACAGGCGCCTGGCGGCCGAGCTTGGCGACGATGCCGTCGGGCTCGTCACCGGAGAGGAGAGGATCAACGACACGGCGCCGATCCTCTGTTGCACGGTCGAGATGGCGCCGGACAGCGGCGAGCTGCTCGTGCTCGACGAGGTGCAGTGGGCAGACGACCCGGAGCGCGGCTCGGCCTGGACACACCTCCTGCTCGCCGGCAGCTACCGCCAGATCTACCTCCTCGGTGCCCTGGACGCGCTTCCCCTCGTCGAGCACGCTTTCCCCGGCATCGACATCCAGGTCTTCGAGCGCAAGCTGCCCCTCGAGTTCGTCGGTGCGCGCTCGCTGCGTTCGCTGACCCAGGGCACGGTGCTCGTCGCGTTCAGCCGGAAGGCGGTGCTGGCTCTCGCGGGCGAGGTCAACAGGCTGCAGCCGGACCGGGTCGCCGTCCTCTACGGCGCGATGCCGCTCGCTTCGCGACGCGAGGAGATCGATCGCTTCCTGAGCGGCGAGGCCCACATCTGCGTGGCCACGGACGTGCTCGGTCACGGCGTCAACCTGCCCTGCGAGACGCTGCTCTTCGCCGAGACGACCAAGTTCGACGGCACCGACCGACGTGAGCTCCTGCCCTGGGAGCTGGCGCAGATCGCGGGTCGCGCAGGGCGTTTCGGGCTGGTCGAGCGAGGCCACGTCGGAGTGCTCGTCGGGGTGCCGTGGGCGAACGCCGACCCGAGCCTCGTGGAGTCCGCCCTGCAGCCGCACGTGCCGCTGCCACACGGCCATCTCGGGTATCGCATCGTCGACGAGGCCCGCATCGGCCCGCGGCTCGGGGATCTCAACGTCGACGACCCGCGCGAGCTCGACGCGGCGCTCGGCGCCTGGCACCGGGTCGCGACCAGGCAGTGGTCGCAGGAGGGCTGGCTGGCGGTCGAGTCGTTGCAACCGATCCGGGGACGGCTGTCGGTCGTGGAACGGCATCTCAAGTCACGCGGGCGGCGACTCACCCTCGAGCAGACGTGGCGGCTGGTCAACGCCCCCGTCGACGAGGAGTCGGAGCTGCTCGGCCTGCTGGCGCTGGCCGTCTCCGGGGACAAGGCCCAGCGGCAGCTGCTCGGCTACATGCTCGAGACCGACCGCCTGCGAGACGCGACGCTCGAGGACGCCGAGAACGCGGGGCGCGTGGCCGGCATCCTGCGCTGGTTCGCGTTGCAGTTCCCGGGCGTCGGCGGCGTCACCATCGAACGCGCCGCCGCGCTCGAGGAAGCGGCGGCAGCCCGTGTCGTACAGCGACTCCGCCTCGAGGTGGAGCACGGCAAGATCGGTCGCTGCCGCTCGTGCGGACGCACGTGCCCACCCTGGTTCCCAGTCTGCGACCGCTGCGGCCGGGGCCGGCGTAGCTAAGGGGTCTGCCTCGGCTCTTCGGGGCGGGGTCGGACAGCTCTTGTGCGCTCGTCGGGACGGCAGCAAGAATGGTTGATTCCTGATTGCCCGCCACCCGCCCATGCCCTGTTTGTCGCGCGTTCGCGATGGCCGATCAGTGGGCTTGACGCCTTGCGAGGCCCTGAAGGGCCCCGCTACGTCTCTAGCGCTGCGCCCTCACGGGATGCGTTCCCCAGCGCAGCGAACGGCCCAGAGCCTATCCCGCTAGGCGTCCGAACGGCGTACTGCGGGGCCCTTCAGGGCCTCGCGAGGAGTGGAAGCTCGACCAGCAAGTGGTCCTCCGCAGCGGCGAATCCGGCCCTCGTCACCGGGACGAGTTCCTGGCGAGGCCCTGAAGAGCCCCGCAGCGCGCCCGGCCTTACCGGGATAGGCCCTTAGCGCAGTGGCTTCCTTCAGGAACTCACGTGAAGTTCGTTCTGGAACGCGCATTCGGAATCGTCCGATGAGGAGTCCATCCCCTGCATGGCCATGACACAGAACGACGAGGTCTATGCGGTGTCCGAGAAGACGACGATCCGGTTGCGTCCGGTCTGCTTGGCCTCGTCGAGGGCGGTCTGGGCCAGGTGTAGCACCCCGCCGCTCCCGTGATCGCCGTTCGAGTCCGCGACACCGAAGCTCACGGTGAACGTCGGCGTCGCCTCCGTCGCCAGCGCGCCGCCGACGGCGAACTGAATGCGCTCGAGCAGACGTGCAGCATCGCCCGCGGCGGTGTTCGGGAACAGCAGTGCGAACTCCTCGCCGCCGAAGCGGGCGGCGACGTCGCTTCCCCGGATGTAGGTGCGGATCACGTCTGCGAAGAGCTGCAGTACCCGGTCGCCGGTCTCCGTCCCGTGCACCTCGTTGACGTTCGTCAGGTGATCGATGTCGGCGAGTGCGAGCGCGAATGGCGTTCCGGCCAGCCCGAGTCGGCGGAGGGCCGTTTCGATCGCGGGGCGATCGTACAGGTTGGTCAGCGTGTCGATGCCGATCCGCTCGGCCGGCGGCTCGAACATGCGAAGCGTGCCGATCCGCGCACCGGTCTGGGCAGCCAGATCGACGAGCGACCCGACGTTGTCGCTGGGGACGCCGTCCGGGCCCGTGACGTGTATCACGCCGAGCGCCGAGCCCATGAACTGCACCGGCACGCAGACGCCGGACATCGGGCCCTCGGCTCGGCCGCGCAGCTTGGGGCACGCGGACAGCGATTCGCTCGAGGGGAACGTCTGCACCGCGTCGCGTTTGAGAGCGACGCAGTCGAGCGGTGCCGAGACCGGGCACGCCGCACCGCCGACGCGTGTGTTCGCGGCCATACGCACCAGGCGTCCGCCGCTAGCATCGGTGAGGAGCAGCTCGCCCGGGGCGTCGCCGTCGATTCGTGCCAGAGCGTCCGCGACGACGCGGGCTGCGGCCTCCTCGCTCGTGGCCAGGTCGAAGGCCTCGCCGATCTCGCCACGAAGCGCGTCGCGGCGCTCGTGCGCCCTCTGCAGGGCGACGAGCGCGCCGGCTCGGCGACTCGTGTCGGCCGCGAGGCCGGCCGAGGCGATCGCGGCGGCCGCTCCGATACCGGCGAGCGCGGCGGCGCCCGTGGACACCGCACCCCCACCCGCACCGAGCACCAGCAGGAGGCAGGCGGCGATTCCGGCAAGCGCCGCTAACCCCGCGAGAGCAGGGGCGAGCAGGCGGGGAGAGAGCCACCGATCGGAGCGCACGAGAACGTCATCGACCTTTGGGGGCTTGCGCTGAAGGGGGACCTGTGAATCCGCGACGGAACTGTTCCTACACTCTGGGGATGACCACCGGCAACGGAACGAAGACGATCGCCGAGAACCGCCGCGCCCGGCACGACTACGAGCTGCTCGAGCGGATCGAGGCGGGCATCGCGCTGACCGGCACGGAGGTCAAGTCGCTGCGCTCCTCACAGGTGCAGCTCGGCCAGGCGTATGCCGACATTCGGGACGGGGAGATGTGGCTGGTCGGCGCCTCGATCGCCGAGTACGCGCAGGGGAACATCGCGAATCATCCTCCCGAGCGGGATCGCAAGCTGCTGCTGCACCGGCAGGAGATCGACCGTCTCTACGCACGCGTGCGCGAGAAGGGGCTGACGATCGTGCCGCTTCGCCTCTACTTCAAGGACGGCCGGGTGAAGCTGGAGATCGCCCTTGCCCGTGGCCGCGAAAAGGCCGACAAGCGCCATGCCATCGCCGATCGCGACGCGAAACGCCAGATGGAGCGCGCGCTGCACCGTCGCCGCTGACGGCCGAACCTCTCGCATGCGGGCGGAGCCCGCACGCTGGTCAGGTCGTACCTTCGCCTGCGGGCAGAGCCCACACGCAGCGTCAGGTCGCCGGCGCCGCTGAGCGTGCGATCTCCGGTCGTGCCCGGACTTCGTCCGGTCGCCGCGTGGTCGCTACCTCGCGCTCCCCGGCGCCGCGGGTCCGCGCATGCGCACGAACCCCGGCTCGGCCCGGTACCCGTGGCGCTCGTTGAGCCTGCGGATCGGCTCGTTGCGCTCCTCGTTGAAGGTCTTCAGCAGCCGGAAGCCCTGTTGCTTGGCCCAGGCGATCTCGGCCCGCTTGAGCGCCGAGGCGATGCCGCGGCCCCGCGCCGAGCGCAGGACGCCCGTGAGGTCGTGGAAGGCGACGCCGGCCGTCCGGTCCTGGTAGGAGAGCTTCGCGAAGCCGATCACGGAACCGTCCTCGGTCGCCACGAACACCGCTTCGGGATCGTCGCTCTCGCCCATCATGTCGTTCTCCAGCCAGCCCTCGAGCGACGGGATCTCAGCGTTTTCCTCGCCCGGAATGTCGGGCGAGGCCTCGCACATGACGTCGTACATACCGGCGACGAGCTCCGGGCGCCCGTCCCAGGTCGAGATCTCGACCCCCGGCGGCGGTGCGACCTCGGGCGCGTCGATCAGCTCGAGATCGAGGGACATGATCGAGCTGCGGCCGACCTCGCGGAAGCCACGACGGGCGAGCCAGGTCAGGCTCTCCCCTTCCTCCTCGCCCACATCGGCGGTCGCCTCGACGCAGCCGTGCTCGCCCAGCCACCCTCCGAGGCGACGCAGCAGGGCCGATCCCGCACCCCGGCCGCGAGCGTCGGGCAGCACGCCGACGAACAGGTGCCCGACGCCGGGTGGGGAATGCCAGCCGGTGAGGGCGTAGCCCGCCGCGATGTCCTCGCCGTCCTCGGCCGCGACCAGCCAGACCATATCCTCGGCCTGGCGCTTCCAGTCGACCAGGACCGCCGGGGTCTCCGGGTCGCGCGGTCGGATCGCGTTGCGAACGGCACACAGCCGTTCGACGCTGTCCGCTCCGATCTCCGTCACGTCGAACATGAAGGCAGGTTAGCCACGGCGGCCGCCACCCGTTAGTCTCGCTCCCGTGAAGTCTCGAACAGAGGAGGCCGCCAGATGACTCGCGTCACCCTGACCGTCAACGGCACCCGACACGACCTCGATCTCGAGCCTCGCGAGCTGCTCGTGTACGTGCTCCGCGAGAACCTCGGGCTGACGGGGACGAACGTCGGTTGCGACACATCCTCGTGCGGTGCGTGCACGGTGTTGCTCGACGGGGAATCGGTGAAGTCGTGCACGTTGCTCGGTGTTCAGGCCGATGGTGCGTCGATCACCACCATCGAAGGGCTGGCCGGTGCCGACGGGTCGTTGCATCCCGTGCAACAGGCCTTCCACGAGCACCACGCCCTGCAGTGCGGGTACTGCACACCGGGCATGGTCCTGGCCGCCGTTTCGCTGATCGAGCACGGGGAGGCGGGAAGCGAACAGGAGATCCGCGAGGGCCTCGAGGGCAACCTCTGCCGTTGCACCGGGTACCAGAACATCGTGAAGGCGGTCGCCGTGGCCGCGGGGGTGTCCTCATGAGCGCCATCGGTACCCGCGTGCTGCGTCGCGAAGATGGCCCTCTGCTCACCGGGCAGGGCACCTTCGTCGACAACATGACCGCGGCCGGCACGGTCGTCATGCAGGTCGTCCGCAGCCCGTACGCGCACGCGCGCCTCGTCTCGGTGGACACAGACGCCGCCCGTGGCGCACCCGGTGTGGTCGCAGTCCTCACCGGCGCCGATCTGCGCGCCGACTGGAAGAACGGCTTGCCGTGTGCCTGGCCGGTGACCGAAGACATGAAGGCGCCCGAGCATCTGCCAGTGGCGGTGGACGAGGTGCGCTACCAGGGCGACGCAGTCGCGGTCGTGGTGGCCGAGAGCCGCGCCGCCGCGCGCGACGCGGCCGAGCTTGTCGAGGTCGACTACGAGCCGCTCGGCGTCGCGGTGGAGATCGAGAAGGCACTGGCGAGCGGCAGCCCGCTCGTCCATGAGTCGCTTGGCACCAACGAGTGCTACGTGTGGCGGCTCGAGGCGGGCGAGGTGGACGACGTCTTCGCCAAGGCCGACGTCGTGGTCAGCCGGCGCTACTACCAGCCTCGGCTGATTCCCAACGCGATCGAGCCGCGGGCCGTGCTCGTGATTCCGGCCCCGAACGGCGACCTCACGGTGTACTCGGCCACGCAGATCCCGCACGTCCTGCGCTTCGGCGTCGCTCTCGTGCTCGGTCTGCCCGAGTCGAAGGTGCGCATCGTGGCGCCGGATGTGGGCGGCGGTTTCGGCTCCAAGCTCGACGTGTACGCCGAGGAGGTGCTGGCGGCGACGCTGGCGAGACGTCTGGGGCGTCCCGTGAAGTGGACGGAGGAGCGCACCGAGGGCTACACCGCGACCATCCACGGTCGCGACTTCGTGACGACGTATGAGCTGGCGGCGACGAAGGAAGGCAAGATCCTCGGCTGCCGTGCGAACGTGAAAGCGGCGATGGGGGCATATCTCCAGCTCGTGACCCCGGGCATACCCCTCCTCGGAGCCTGGATCTACGGCGGCCCGTACGACCTCCAGGCGTACGGCGTCACGTTCACCGGCGTCTTCACCAACACGACGCCGACCGACGCCTACCGCGGAGCGGGGCGGCCGGAGGCGACGTTCGTGATCGAGCGCACGATCGACGCACTGGCCGAGGAGCTCGGGATGGACAAGGTCGAGGTGCGGCGCAGGAACCTGATCACGGAGTTCCCGTACACGCTCGCCTCGGGCCTGACGGTGGACTGCGGCGACTACATCGCCTCTCTCGACGAGGCACTCCGTCTTCTCGACCTGGGCGCAGTCCGGGCCGAGCAGAAGGCCCGCCGCGACCGCGGCGACGTGAAGCAGATCGGCGTCGGCTTCTCCACCTACCACGAGATGTGCGGTCTCGCGCCGTCGCGCATCCTCGGTGCGATCCGCTACGGGGCCGGAGGCTGGGACAGCGCCACCGTACGCATGCAGCCGCTCGGCTCGGTGCAGGTGATCACGGGCACCTCTCCGCACGGCCAGGGCCACGAGACGGCCTGGGCGCAGATCGCGAGCGACGCACTCGGGGTGCCGATGGAGGACATCGAGGTGCTGCACGGCGACACGGCGGTGTCCCAGCTGGGCATGGACACCTACGGGAGCCGATCGCTTCCGGTGGGCGGCATCGCACTCTGGAACGCCGCGCAGAAGGTGGTGGAGAAGTCCCGCCAGATCGTGGCGCACCAGCTCGAGGTCTCGCCGGACGATCTCGACTACGCCGACGGCACCTTCTCCGTGAAGGGCTCGCCGGACAAGTCGATGACCGTGCGCGACGCCGGCCTGCAGGCCTGGACCGCCCACAACCTGCCGGACGGCATGGAGCCCGGCATGGAGGAGACGGCGGTGTACGACCCGCCCAACTTCTCCTGGCCCGGTGGCACGCACATCTCGGTGGTCGAGGTGGACACCGAGACGGGAGACGCCAGGCTCCTGCGACACATCGCGGTCGACGACGTCGGCCGCATCGTCAACCCGCTGATCGTCGAGGGCCAGATCCACGGCGGGGTCGCGCAGGGTGTGGCGACCGCGCTCTACGAGGAGGGCCACTACGACGAGCAGGGCAACCTGACGACGCCGAACATGGTCACGTACCTGGTGCCGTCGGCCGCGGAGCTACCGAGCTTCGAGCTGGCCCACACGACAACCGAGAGCCCGACCAACCCGCTCGGGGTGAAGGGCGTGGGGGAGACGGGAACGATCGCCTCCGCCCCTGCGGTGATCAACGCCGTCGTCGACGCACTCTCGCACCTCGGGGTGCGTGACGTGCAGATGCCGGCGACCCCGGAGCGAGTGTGGCGCGCGATCGAGGAGGCGAGACAATGATTCCGGCACGGTTCGACTACGAGGTGGCGGAGAGCGTCGAGCAGGCCCTGGCCGCGCTCGCCGCGGATCCGGAGGCGAAGCTGATCGCCGGCGGGCACTCGCTGGTGCCCGCTCTCAAGCTGCGAATCGCCCGGCCCTCGAAGCTGATCGACATCGGCCGACTCGCCGATCTCTCCTACGTCCGCGACGCGGGGGACCAGGTGGCGATCGGCGCGCTCACCCGGCACAAGGACGTGCACGGCGCGGCGCTGCTGCACGAGCACTGCCCTGTCGTCTCGAAGACGGCCGGGATGATCGGTGACCCGCAGGTTCGCCACCGGGGCACGATCGGCGGCTCGCTGGCACATGGCGACCCGGCCTCCGACCTGCCTGCGGTGATCCTCGCGCTCGATGCGGAGGTGGTCATCCGTGGTGCGGCCGGCGAGCGGGTGGTGCCTGCTTCCCGGTTCTTCACCGGCGTCTTCCAGACAGCCGTCGGTGCGGGCGAGATGCTCACGGAGATCCGCGTGCCGAAGCTGGCAGCCGGGACTCGGGCGGCGTATCTGAAGGCGAACCGGCGGGCTCAGGACTGGGCCACGGTCGGTGTGGCAGTGGTCGTGCGGGCGGGATCCGGCGGCGTCGAGTCCGCCGGCATCGGCCTGGTCAACATGGGTGGGACGCCGCTCCGTGCCCAGGCCGCCGAGCAGGCACTGGCCGGTGGGGCGTCGGCGGCGGAGGCTGCGGAACTCCTCGCCCAGGGCGCCGAGCCGCCCAGCGACCACGCCGGGTCGGCGGAGTATCGCCGGCACCTGGTCTCCGTCCTCGGGCGCCGAGCGCTCGAACAGGCCATGGCCTGAGACTTGCGTTCCCGTGGCGGGTGGCGGGGCCCTTCAGGGCCTTGCGGGGCCTTGCGGGGCCCTTCAGGGCCTCGCCAGGGACTCCGCCGCCGGCGCCTATCCCGGAGTCGTGGCGAGAGCCTCCGCGAGTGCGTCCTCGCGCGTCCGCCCTTCACAGATCAAGCGGTGGCTGAGCACGTACGGGGCGATCTCGCGGATGTCCTCGATGGTCACGGTGTCGCGGGCGTTCAGCCGCGCCGTGGCCCGGGACGCCGCCATCAGGTGGATCGCGGCCCGTGAGCTGGCGCCGAGGATCATCCCGTCCAATTCGCGCGTGCGGCGCACGAGCGCGATCACGAAGCGCGCCGCCTCGTCGGGAACGATCGTCGCGTCGAGCTCCCGGCGGGCCTTGTCCAGGCCCACGAGGCCGAGCAGCGGCTTGATCTCCCCGAGCATGTCCGGCGTGACGCCGGTATGCGGGAGCTTGAGCATCTCCACCTCGAACTCGGTGTCCACGTAGCTGAGCTCGACCTTGAACAGGAAGCGGTCGAGCTGGGACTCGGGCAACGGGTAGATGCCTTCGTGCTCGAACGGGTTCTGCGTGGCGATCACGAGGAACGGGTCGGGCAGGCGGTGGGACTCGCCCTCGACCGTGACCGTGCGCTCGGCCATCGCTTCGAGCAGGGCGGACTGCGTGCGCGGCGGGGTGCGGTTGATCTCGTCGGCGAGCATGACGTTCGTGAAGACCGCGCCGGGCATGAACACCTTCTCTCCGCCCTTCGTTATGTACGTCCCGGTGATCATGTCCGGCGTCGTGTCCGGGGTGAACTGGACGCGGCGGAAGTTGGCGCCGAGCACGTGCGCCATGGCGCGACCCATCAGTGTCTTGGCGCTCCCGGGCGGGCCTTCGAGCAGGACGTGGCCGCGGGAGATGGCGGCCACGAGCAGAAGCTCGATGGCCAGTGGCTGCCCGACGACGACGCGTCCGACTTCGCGCTTGGCGTCCTCGCGGAGACCCGCCAGGCTTTCATAGCTGGGTTGCACCATGTACGACATCTAGAACCTCTCCTCTTTCCCCTGCATATGAGGATAGGCGATCGGAGAGGCTTCGCGAGCGGCGAGGAGCGTCGGGCACCGGTCGGGCGCCGAAATCGCCTGCGTTGCAGGCGGTCGCTACACTGGGTGGACACACATACGGGGGCGACCAGGTTTCGACGTGGTCGGTTCTCCGGTCGAGTTGCGAGCCGAGGTCGCCGGTTGGCCTCGTTAATCCACCGGCAACAACACAAGTGCGAAGCATGATCTCGCACTCGCTGCCTAGTCCTAGCGACTAGATAGGCGACGTCCCGCCCCACTCGGCCCGAGGTGGGGGTCGGGGCGCCAACCATCGGGCTCGGCGCCAAGGGAGAGCCACTCGCCCGCGGCGCGACACTGCAGGAGGGCTAGCCCGTCGGTAGGTAGTTCGCGAACCGGCCGCCGGGCGAATGCAAAGCGCGAACTACGCTCGTAGACATTCGTCCGGTGCGTCCGCGGACGCGGGTTCGATTCCCGCCGCCTCCACCTCTGTGCTCGACCTCGAAAGCCCCGCAATGCGGGGCTTTCGAGGTCAAGCACAGAGGTGGCCAACGCGTGACGCTTCAGCGTTACGTGTTGTCGTTTCTGCACCGCTTCCACCTTCGTGGGGCTGGAACGGAGTCATCGCAAGGGTGTGGTGTGCGGCGTCTGGGTGGACGACGAGCCGTCGCCGCGCCGCGCGACCATTCGCTTCGGCGTGCGCAGTTGCGGGTGACGCACTCCCTTCCCTGACCGGGGCTGCTCTCTGCCGACGTGCTCCCCTTGGATCGCGCCGCCGGTCGGCGCGGCTGTGGGTTCCGTCGTTCCGTCGGTATCCGCCCACAGCGTGAGTCGGCATCCGGCCCGATGCCGCCAGGTGCTCCGCAGGTGACAGTTGGCTCGTGAACACTGACAGCGAGACCGAGACCGGTTCCGTCGGGACGATCGTGCATCCGGCCGCGGTCCGTCCACTGGTCGTGTCGAGCGTCGGGATCGACGGCTGCGGCAAGTCCTCGACGTTCGAGGGTGCGCTGGCGAAGCTGGCCAACGAGGCCGCCGTGGTCGGGGTGGGGGAGGGGGTGCTCGGCGGCGCTCCCGGTGAGCCGCTGCACGAACGGGTCGACATCCCACGCGCGCGCCTGACGGAGCGGTGGGACGCGTGGCCAGGCGTGCGCGAACCGGTCCTCTACAAGAACGTCAAGTTCCTCGACCGGACCAAGCGCACGCGGCTGGTCGACTACGTCGCGCGCCACGATGCGCCCGTCGTGATCCTGTGCGACGGCGACCCGCTCGTGAACACCGCCGCCTGGGCGGCCGCGCGCTTCGCCCGCGAGCCGCTGGCCGACGACGACGCGCTCGACGAGGGGCTCGCCCTCCTCACCGGGGAACAGAAGATCCCTCTGCGCGCGCTGCCACGGGAGTTCCGGCGCTCGTGGCAGCTCACCGTGCTGAACCGGCTGCGGCTCGGCCGGTTCGCGTACCCCGACCTCGTCGTCTACCTGCGCATCGACCCGGCCGTGGCGCTCACGCGCATCGAGGCGCGCGGCCGGCCACTGCAGGCGCACGAGACGGTGGCCTTCCTGGCCGAGCTCGAGCGCAGCTACGAGCGCGTCTGAACCTGCTCGAGCGGCGACCGCGGACTCCCGTGCTGAGGCTGGAGGTGGACGAGCTCACGACGAGGAGACGGTCGACCGGGTCGTGGAGGCGGCGCACCTGCAGCTCGCCCGCCTCGCCGAGCCTTCGCCGGAGCCCGGCCACGAGACCGAGGGCCTGATCGACGTGGTCGCGACGACCATGTCCGGGTCGATCGAGGATCAGCTGAAGGTCGGTCGCATCGGGCCCGAGTTCAGGCTCAGGACGACCCGGCCGGTGCGTGTGCACACAGCGCACACGCACGCGGAGGCGCAGGCGCTGGCCCACGATGCCGTCCGCCGCGGCGGCCGCCTGCTGGTGTCGCGGGGGAGCGGCAAGTTCAAGCCTCCTCAGGGCGCGCACCTCGACGGCCGTGTGCCGCGCGACTTGCGTGGCGCCTGGGTAAGGCGGCGGACCTGACGGGAAGCGCCTCGGGATTCCGATCGGCTCCCATGGCGTGAGGGTCCTCGGCGGGATCGAGAGCGGCGAAGGCCCGCTGACGGCTCGTCGTCGAGACGACAGCACCGGACGGCGAGCACGTGACCCGTCACCTGGTCGGCTTCGGCGGTCTGGGCGTCTTCGGCGACATCCCGCGGTTCACCGAGTCGCGCGCCATCAAGGCGTACAAGGGCGTGCTCGGCCAGCTGTTCGGCGACCTCGGGCCGTTCATGACCGGGTTCGCGCTCGCCACCCTCTACTGGAACGTCGAGCGCGTCCGCGGCCGGCGGCCTCGGTTGTCGCTCGTGCTGGACGGCGAGGAGCTTCCGTCGGATTCGTGGGTCTCCGTGATCCTGCTCAACGGCGACCTCGGCCACGACTTCAAGCTCGGTCGCGGGCTCGACCTCGCGAGCGGCACGTTCCGGGTGATCGCGCTGCGCTACAGGGGGCCGCGCGAGACGGTGCGGCAGGCGATCGCGTGCAAGACGGCGGCCGTGCTCGACGACCCGGCCCGCTACGGGGCGGTCGTGCGCAACGTGCGCACCCTCGCCGTGCGGCCCGACCGGCTCGACCACGTGCAGATGGTCAACGTGGACGGGCTCAAGCAGCTGGCCCGCGGCCCGGTGGCCGTGTCGGTAGGGAGCAGCGTCGCGCTGGTGCCGGGCAGGCCGGGCGCGATGCAGGCGCTGTAGGGAGATCGTCCCGCGACCGGCATGCGGACACTGACCGACCCCTCGAACGCTCCGCGGACGAGCACGGCGATCGCCTCACGCTCACGATCCGCGCCGGCTGCGCAAGGAAGTCTGGAGCTACCGGCGGCTCCGGGCCGCTGCCGAGGCGCTGGCCGCCCACCTGGCGGAGGACCTCGGCCTCGAGCCAGGTGCGCGCGTTGTCGTGTGGGGGCCGAACTGCCCGCAGCTGGTCGCCGCCTTCTTCGGCGTGCTGCGGGCGCGGCTCGCCCTGGTCCCGCTCGACCCGTACGCGACCCCGGAGTTCCTGGGCCGGGTGCTGGGCCACACCGGCGCCGAGTTGTTGATCAGCGGGCTCGACGGCCAGACGCCAACGAGGACGCTGGACCTCTTCGCATTGCCGTTCGACACCGGCCGCCCCTTCGCCGGCAACCACCCCGTGCCCGATGACATCGCGGAGATCGTGTTCACATCCGGCACCACCGCCAGCCCCAAGGGCGTCGTGCTCACGCACGCGAACGTGGTCGCCAACGTGCGCTCCGCGGAGGCCGCGTTGGAGCCCACGCGCGATTTCCGGCTGCTTTCCGTGCTGCCGCTCTCGCACATGTTCGAGCAGACCGCGGGGCTGTTCCTGCCCCTGTTCGTCGGCGCCAGCGTCCACTACGCGACGAGCCGCCAGTCACCGGTTCTCCTCAAGACGTTGCGCCGCCATCGGGTGACGGCGATGTCTGTGGTGCCGAAGAGCTCGAGCTCCTGCTAGCCCGCATCAAGCGCGAGGTCCGCCGTCGCGGCTCCTTCGAGCGCTGGCAGACGGCCCACCGGATCGCCCCGCACCTGCCGAACCCCGCGCGCCGGCTGTTGTTCCGCTCGGTCCACCGGGAGCTCGGAGGGCACCTCGAGTTGCTCGTCAGCGGCGGCGCGGCGCTCGCCCCCGAGGTCGCGGCCGCCTGGGAGCGGCTGGGCCTGACGGTGCTCGAAGGCTATGGCGCGACGGAGTGCGCCCCCAGCATCGCCTCGAACACGCGAGCCGCGCGCAGACCGGGTAGCGTCGGGCGCGCCGTGCCGGGCGTCGACCTGCGCAACCGTGAAGAGGCGAGATCCTGTGCGCGGTGCGAACGTGACATCGGGCTACTGGCACGACGAGGTGGCCACAGGAGGCTTCAGGCGAGGCTGGACGGACGGCGATCTCGGAGAGCGACAGAACGGCTTCCTCACCCTGCACGGCCGGCTCAACGACCTGATCGTGCAGCCGAGCGGGCTCAAGATGTTCCCCGAGGACGTCGAGGCCGAGCTCCGCGAGCAGGCGGTCGCGACTGCGCGTGGTCGGAGCGGGAGACGCGACCGGCGGTCGACGTCACGCGGTCGTGATCCCTGCCCGGAGCGGAGCCGAGGCGCGCGAGCAGGTCGCCGACGCGGTGCGCACCGTCAACCGCAGGCTTGCGCCGCACCAGCGCATCACCGCCTTCACCGTGTGGGAGCAAGGCAAACTTCCGCGCACGAACTTGCTCAAGGTCAAGCGGCAGAGCTCGTGGCCACGCTCGCCGGGCGACCCTCCGGCGAGTAGGCCGTGCATCCAAGGCCGACGGCGACTGCCGCAGCCGCATCCTGCGCCTGCTGGCCGACCTGGCACCGGCCGGCACCACGATCGGCCGGAGAGCGATCTCGCCCTCGATCTCGCCCTCACTCGCTCGCCCGCGTGGAGCTCGCCGTGCGGCTGAGGGCGAGATCGGGCTCTCCGTCGAGGACGGCGACCTTGCCGCGTCGGCCACCGTCGCAGAGCTGATCCGGCTCGTGGAGGCGGGGGAGGCCGTCTCACCACCCGTCACGTTCTCCTCCTGGGCGCTGCGGTCACCGGCCCGCGCCGTCCGAACGGTTCTGCAGACGACCCTGCTCTTCCCTGCCCACGCTTTTGTCTGCGCACCGTTCCGGGTGGAGGGCCTGGAGCACCTCCACGGCGTCGCCGCGCCCGTACTGCTGGTCGCCAACCACTCGAGCCACCTGGACACTCCCTCGATCCTGCGGGCGCTGCCGCGGCGGTTGCGCGCCCGTGTCGCGATCGCCGCCGCCGCCGACTACTTCTTCCGCACGCGTCCCCTCGCCCTCGTCATGCCGCTGCTCCTGAACGCGTTCCCGTTCTCACGCGAAGGCGCGGTGCGCTCCAGCCTCGAGCACTGCGGCGACCTCCCGACCGGGGCTGGTCTGTGCTCGTCTACCCGCAGGGCACCCGCTCGCTCACCGGCCGCCTGCAGCCGTTCCGCACCGGCACCGGGCTCCTCGCGACCGACCTGCGCCTTCCCGTCGTGCCGATCGGCGTGGAGGGCACCCACGCGCTCCTGCCCAAAGGACGACGGCTCCCGCGGCGCGGCCCGGTCACCGTCCGCTTCGGCCCACCGCTGCGGCCCGGCCCGGGCGACGGCCACGTCGAGACGGCGACACGCCTTGCCGAGGCCGTCGCCCAGCTCCTCCCCGGCCGCAGTCCGGACGGCTGACCTCCAGTGTTGGCGCGGCCGCGTGGGTCCCCCGACAACCGGCTGCCACGAGCCTCTGTCGCTTTCGGTGTGTCCCCACCTATACGACGGTCAGCTCGCGGGCTTCAGCGTCCACACCACCGCATGCCCCCTGCCGCTCGCCGTGTTCGAGCTCCCCACGATCTGCCCCCGCTCGTTGATCGCGCTCGCCACGCTGACGTGGCCGCCGAGCGCCCCGAGGTCGGTCATCGTGCCGTTCTGCCAGACGAACGCGTGCGACATGCCGTGCGGGCCCCGAGGAACACTGTCTCCGATCACCTGGCCGCGGTCGTTGATCGCGACGGCCCCGCTGGGCCCCCCGCCGAGCGTGCCGAGGTCGATCATCTTGCCCTTGCGCCACAGGAACGGATGCCCCGAACCGGTGGCGGGGCTGTTGCCGATGACCTCGCCGCGTTCGTTGATTCCGACGGCGGCGCTCGTCGGGGGATCGCGACGGAGGGCGCCGAGGTCGCGCATCTTGCCGTCCTGCCAGAGGAACGCGTGGACGCCGGCGCCGAGCTGCCCGTGGCTGACCGTCGCGCTGGAGCAGCTGCCCACGACCTGGCTGCGCTCGTTGATCGCGACAGCGCTGCAATGCGCCGCATAGGCGCCGCCAAGGGTGCCGAGGTCGCGCATCCTGCCGTTCTGCCAGAGGAACGCATGTTCCCGGCCGTTTGCGGTCTCGCTCGAGCCAACGACCTGGCCGCCGTCGTTGATCGCCATCGCCATGCTGCCTGGCCCGCCCAACGTGCCGAGGTCGCGCATCCTGCCGTTCTCCCACAGGAAGGCGTGCTCGCGGCCACTCGGCGTCGCGCTCGAGCCCACGACCTGGCCGCGGTTGTTGATCGCGCGTGCCCCGCTCCTGCGCCCGCCGAGCGTGCCGAGGTCTTCGATCTTCCCGCTCTGCCAGATGAACGCGTGTCCCCGCGCCGGCTTTCGCGTGAGGCTCCCGCCGATCACCTGGCCGTTGTCGTTGATCGCGGCGGCGGCGCTCTCCAGCCCGCCGAGCGTGCCGAGCTGCCTCATCGCGCCGTTCTCCCAGAGGAAAGCCCGGCCGAGACTCCCCGTGCCGGAGCCCCCGACGATCTGGCCGCTCTCGTTGATGCCGACCGCCTCGCTCGAGATGAACGTGCGACCGAGCGTGCCGAGGTCGCGGATCACCCAACGCCCCAGCGCCTCTCCCTCCGTGCTCGATGCGGTGGACGCACCGATACACACGCTCGTGACGAGCACCACCAGGAGAGCGGCTACCAGCAGGCGACGCATCAAGGTGACCTTGCGCCTGGCAGGAGCCCGCCGCATCGGTGCTGTTGCTGAGTCGGCCAGCCCGGAACTACCGAAGGGCTGCTTGCACCGCCGCGCCGGTCCCACGCTGGTCGCGAACGAGACGCAGCCGAGGCGCTGTCGACCTCACGCGGTGTATCACGGCACGCCCGTCCACCTCATCCGTGCATGGCCGGCGTCCTGCCCTCGTTGCTGCGCGAAAACCACGAGGTGCCCGCCCGATGACGATCGCACTCGGTCTGGGCGCGGCCTTCATGTTCGCGGCCTCCGACCTGTCGGGCACGCGAGCAACACGGCAGATCGGCGCCGAGCTCACGATGCTGCTCATGCTCGTGATCGGCTTCGCGCCCGCCATCGCGGCGATGCTGGTCTGGGGAGGGTTGCCGGCCGGCGCGAACGAACGGGTTGCGCTTCTCGTCGCCGTGGCCGCAGGCGCGTTCTACTACGCCGGGCAGGTGTCGTTGCTCAAGGGCGTGCAAGACGGGAACCTCGCCGTTGTCGGCCCTGTCGCCTCCCTCGAGGGGGCGATCGCCACGGCGGTGGCCTTCGGCCTCGGGGAGCGGATCGGCCCGATTGCGATCCTCGGTGTCTGCCTCGCGGTCGCGGGCGCCGTTGCAACCGCCAGGGAACCGGGCGGTCGTGGTGCGCGTGGAGTGGCCTGGGGTGTGGCATCCGCCGTCGGTTTCGGTCTGGCGAGCGTGCTCTGGGCGCAAACGGAGGAGCTGGGGGCGTCAGGCACAGTCGCTCTTACTCGGGTCGGAGGGCTGCTGCTGATCGCACCGATCGTGCTCAGCGCAGGGTCTCATCGTCCCCATCGCCGGGTTCTCCGCTCCCGACGGCTCCTGCGGACGGTCGGTTTGGCGACAGTCCTCGAGCTGAGCGCCGTTGGGGCGGCGGTGGCCTCGCTGGCGATCGGGCCGATCGGGGTGGCGAGCGTCTGCCAGTCGCAGTACGGCATCGCGGGTGCACTCCTCGGGCTCGCCGTGCTTCGCGAGCGTCTTTCTCGGAGCCAGCTTGGTGGTGTCGCCCTTGTCGGGGCAGGAGTGGCGCTCATGGCGCTCGGGTGACGATCCGCCCGAGCAGTGCATCGTCCGTCCTCGCAAAATGATCGAGAAATCGGGAACACGGCTCTAGCACACCACTTGTTGACCACGTAGGATGAGAAACTCAGGATGGGTCGACGGGGGCGTGTACTCAAGCTGGCTATCAGTCTCGGCGTGTGGATCGGCGGGTGGCCGTGGCGAGCGCTGATGCGCGCGGTCGGTCGCGCCTCGGCAACGTACGTCGTCCTCTACTACCACAGTGTGGCCGAGCATGAACGGCAGCCGTTCCGCCGTCAGCTCCACTCACTCAGGGGATTCGCCAGACCGTTACGCCTGAACGAACGTCCGGGTGGCCCGGGCAACCACGTCCTGCTGACGTTCGACGACGCCCTGTCGAGTTACGAGCGGAACGCGCTGCCGGAACTCCTCGAGCTGGGAGTCCCCTCCGCGGTGTTCGTGCCTACGGGGTACCTGGGCGCGGCGCCCGGCTGGGAGACGGACAACAACCACGGTCTCGATCAGGACCGGGTGATGACGATCGACGAGCTCCGGCTGCTTCCGGCCGAGCTCGTCGACGTCGGCTCGCATGCTGTGACCCACACCAACCTGGTGCGGCTGACGCCGAACGAACGGCGCTTCGAGCTGACCGAATCGCTGCACCGGCTGGAGGCGTTGCTCGGCCGACCCGTTCGGACGTTCAGCTTTCCCTACGGTGCCTGGACCGACGAGATCGTGACGGAGTGTCGCGAGATCGGCTATCACCGGGTGTTCACGACCCATCCGACGCGCTATGCACGGTCAGTCGACGAGTACGCGATGGGACGGGTCCTCGTGCACCCCACGGATTGGCCTTTGGAGTTCCGGCTGAAGGCGGTCGGGGCCTACTCCTGGATCGGGCGTGCGCTTACCGTGAGGCAGTGGATACGCGACAGAGTCATGGCCGCACGCAGAGCTGCGGTCAACGTCGCCATGGCGACGTACGTCGTCGAGCTCCCCTTCGTCGCCTGAGAATCACCTTATGACTGCGCGCGCCTGGTCGGAAAACCATCCAGAACCCTGCGCCCGGGATGTGCTGGAACAGGTCTCCCCAGCCGAGTGGGATGCGCTGCTTCCGTCCTTCGCCGACGCGACCGTGTACCAGACCCGCGCCTATGGGGATGTTCGTTTCGGTGCCTCCGCCCTGGAGCACGTCGTCATCCGCGACGGAGACGTCGTGGTCGCGGGAGCACAGGTGCAGATCCTCCGCGTCCGAGCTCTCAACGCGGGTATCGCGAGAACTGTGTGGGGGCCATTGTGGCGAACGGGCGACGGAGAACCCGATTGTCGCGCTCTGCTCCGGATGACCGAAGCGCTACGCGCCGAGTATGCCGAGCGTCGAGGGCTGGTGATACGGGTGGCCCCGCCTGTCGTCGCCGACCACGAGGGAGCCGAACTCGTCGACGGGCTCCTTGCGCGCGGCTGGAGGCGGCGTGGCGCCGCCTATCGCACGATCCTCTTCGAGCTGGACGACTCCCTCGACGTGTTGCGGACCCGGCCCCGCGAGGGCTGGCGGCGAAATCTTCGTCGCGCGGCGTCGGCGGGTCTCGAGATCGAGGAGGGAACGGACGATCGGCTCTTCCTCGAGTTCCTCGGACTGTACGAGGAGATGATCGATCGCAAGAAGTTCGTGCCAGGCGTCGACGCACACGAGTTCCGGGACATTCAGCAGCAGTTACCCGAGGCCAAGCGCGCCCGCATCTTCGTCGCCCGCGCAGAGGGCGAAGCGGTGGCGGCCATCATCTGCTCCTGCGTGGGGGACTCGGGCGTCTACCTGCTTGGAGCGACCGGAGACAAAGGACTCGAGTTGCGTGGCTCGTACCTCCTGCATTGGCGTGCCGTCGAGTGGCTCGTCGGTATCGGTGCCCGGCGTTACGACCTGGGCGGATGTCACCCGACCGAGAACCCCGGGACGTACCAGTTCAAGGCTGGCACGGGCGGCTTCGACGTCGAGCACGTTGGCGAGTTCGAGGTGTCGGGAAGCATCGCGAGCTCTCTCGCCCTGCGTGCCGGTGAGGGGTTGAGAGGGTGGACCCAGTCCTTGCGCAACGTGGTGCACCGTGTCCGTCTTCGGCGCCGCGGCCCGGCCGTGCCTTCCTGAGCGGCGACGGGCCCTTGGTTAGCGCCTGCGAAAGAGCCGGAACCTGCGGGGGCGGCGCTCAGGGCGGCCCCGTTCGGACGACTCCAGGGCTGCCTGGCGCACGGCCCTGTGGATGTCCCGCTCCGTGGCGCCGTTCTGCTGCATCCGTTCGATGAGCAGGCGCGCGTGGTGATCTTGCTGGCCATAGGACAGCGTCATGCGAACCCTCACTTCCTCGATTTGAGCTCGTCTGGTACCTGCCCGCGTGGCGCGGCAGGTCTATGGCTCCACGGTAGGGCCGGGCTCCGATCGGCGAGGCTCGATCTGGCTGCCGGAAGGGATCGATCCGGTCTCCACCGTGTTTCCCCTGGAAACGGCAGGGTTGTTGTGCGATGCTCCCGGTGGGAATGGGTTACCTCGACGGACAGTCGGACACGGTGGTCGTGCTGCGGCACGCGCTCGCGGGCGCGAAACTCTCCGATCACGACCTGGATCGCGAGCGCGGCCTCGATGGGCACGGCCTGGCCACGGCAGGCGTTCTCCCTGCCGCCCTGCTCGAGCACGTCGTTCCTGCGACCATCGTCAGCAGCCCCTACCGGCGCTGCCTGCAGACGGTCGAGCCGCTCGCCGCAGAGACCGGCCTCGGCACGGAAACCTCCGACGCGCTGCTCCCGGATGCGGCCGTTGCCGACGCCCGGCGGCTGCTCAGCCACCTGCCTACCGGGAGCATCGTGTGCACCCACGGTGAGCTGATCAAGGGGCTGTTCGGCGTCGAGCTCGAGAAGGGCGCATTTCTCCTCGTGCACCAGGAAGACGGCCTGCTGTCCCCGGTGCGCTACTTCGGGCCGCCCGAACCTGCACGACCCCCGCTCAGCGCGCGCTGAGGCGGGGCGAGGTCGTACCCGCGCGGCCCTCGCGGGCTTGCTCGGCGAGGGCGCGCGAATCCGATGCCGGCGCGTGCCCGTAGAGCAAGGTGACCCAGCCGCTAACCCAGGAGGTCACATGCGCAGGAAGCTCCTTACCGCCGTCAGCGCGGCCGCAATCGTCTCGCTCGCGGTTGCCGCCGTTTCCCTGGCGGGTGGCAGATCGTCGACGCAGTCGGCGACCATCACGCTCAAGGACTTCAAGATCGTCCAGCCCAAACTGGCCGCCGGACAAACGACGTTGACGATCAAGAACACCGGGAAGTTCGACCACAACTACCAGATCGTCTACCGATCGGGCGGTGCCTCGAAGGTGGCGACCAAGGACATCAAGCCCGGCGCGTCCGCCACGGTCAAGGTCGATTTGAAGCCCGGCGCCTATGTCGTGTTGTGCAGCGTGTTCAACGGCGCCCATGTTGCACAGGGCATGGTCAAGGGGTTCTCGGTCGGGAAGATCGACTTCAACACCGGGAAGTGGGGCTCCTGAGGGAGTCATTCGTGGAGGGGCTGCCACGCAGTCCCTCCACGTTGTTGTTTGCGGACATCCCTCGAACGAGGGACGGACGCGGCTGATGCTCTTGGCCCGTGCCGATAGTCGACGCATGCGGCGGGCTCTCCACATCGCCGGTGCGCTCTGCGTGTTGGCCATCGCGGGTGGCACCACCTCGGTGTCCGTTTCTCCCGTCGCGCGACCCCAGACGATCACCGCCGACGGGCCGCTTCCAGGCCCGCCCGGGTGGCATCTCGATCTGATCAGGGTTCGCGAGGCCTGGAAGCTGCTTCCCGCCGGATCCGCCGGTCCTCTGGTGGCAGTCATCGACTCTGGGGTCTCGCCCACGAACGATCTCGGTGCCCGGTTGGTGGCCGGCTCGTCCTGGGTCGGCGGCGACTCGTTGACCGACGACGCCGGACACGGCACGGCAGTCGCCGGGATCATCGCCGGTGGGGTCGACGACGGTGCCGGCGTGGACGGGGTCTGCCCGACGTGCCGGATCCTCTCGCTCCGTGTGATCACCGCAAGCCAGGGCGCCTCACCGGCATCCGTGCGTGAAGCCATCCAGTACGCGGCCGGCCAGGGCGCCGCGGTGATCAACCTCAGCCTCGGTGGGCCAGGGTTCGCCGACCTCAGCGCCGCTGTCTCGGCGGCGACCGCCGCGGGTGCGGTGGTTGTCGCAGCCGCGGGGAACGACGGGACGGCCCAGCCGATGTTCCCGGCTGCGACACCGTCCGTGCTCAGCGTGGCGGCCGTCGACAGTGCCGGGGTGCTCGCCTCCTGGTCCAACCGCGGCGACTGGGTGAATGTTGCCGCTCCCGGCTGTACACCGCTCGGGTCGCTGATCTTCTGCGGGACGAGTGCGTCCGCACCGCTCGTCTCCGGTGTTGCTGCGCTCGCCAGGCAGGTCGCGCCCGGCGCGAGTGCCGCCGACGTTGTCTCGGCCCTGGTCACCACGGCGAAGCCGGTGGCTGGGATCCGCTACGGGCTGATCGACGCCGAGCAGGCGCTTCGCAAGCTCGGTGCCGCAGGCTCGGTCGACGACTCGGCCGGCACGCGGACGACACAGCCGCTGCCGACCGCTCCCACACCGACGACCGAGCCGTTTCGCAAGGTCACGCCGATCGTCGTCTCGCCGCTTCCGCCCCGCATACGGCAGGAGATCAGCGTCGAGATCGGAGCCTGGAACAAGCCGCTCCGCGAACTGCGCACGACCTTCGCCATCTGCGCAAAGACGTGCAAGACCGTCTCCCGGCGAACGACGCTCGTGATCAAGCCGGCGTGGCAGCGCAAGACCCTACGCGTACAGGTCACTGCCGTCTCGGAGGCCGGCGAGACGCTCGTCTCCACCAGAACCGCCCGCATCCGCTGACGAGCGGGAACACGGAGCGGCTGGAGGAGCAAGACGCCCCTCCAGCCCCATCGAGTGGTCGTTATCCAGCGGCCGGCTGGAACAGCCCGAACGCTGCGCCCAGCGGATCGGCCATGACGGCGATGCGGCCGACACCCGGGATGTCGAACGGCTCGGCCAGCGTCATGGCGCCGAGCTTCTCCGCCTTCTTCACGGAGGCGTCCGTGTCCGGGGTGGTCAGATAGGTCACCCACGCCGAGCTCGGGGCCATCTCCGGCTTCGGCAGGCAGCCTGCGACCTGCGTCCCGTCACCTGCCACGAACATCGTGTAGGTCATGTCGCCCATGTCCATCTCGCTCGTCGTCCAGCCGGCGACGTCGGTGTAGAACGCCGTGGAGGCCTCGACATCCTCGGTCATCAGCTCATCCCAGGCGAAGACGCCCTCCGCCGCCGGGCCCTCACCGACCGGGGTGTAGAGCGAGCACACCGCGCCCTGCGGATCGCGGATCAGGGCGAAGCGGCCGATCTCGGGTACCTCCATCGGGCCTGCGAGAACCGTGGCGCCGCGGGCCGTGGCCTTGCCGGCTGCCTCATCTGTGTCGGCAACGGCGATGTGGCCGAACCAGAACGACGGCCGTCCCGCCTCGGCGGGCTGGAAGCCACCGTGGGTGGTTCCGTCGACGGAGATCATGGGGTAGTCCATCTCGCCGGGCTTCCACACCTCGACACCCCAGCCGAGAAGATCGGAGTAGAAGGACGTGGCCTTGTCGACGGACGATGTGGAGAGCTCGTGCCAGACGACGTGCCCGACGTGGGTCGGTGCCTGTGTTGCCATGGTGCCTCCGTTTCGGTGTGCCGCCGGGCGGGGGAGCCGTGGCGGCTGGTTGGCCCAATGTCTGTTCACGTCGAGGATGCCGCGCCGCAACTCTCGGGTCAATCGAAAATGCAACTTCGAAACCGCCCCTTAACCGTGTTCTACGATCACGGCGTGCGCAGGGAGTCCGAGTCGAGGCTGGTCTACTCCACGGAGACGGGTGACAGCCGCAAGCGGGACCCGGGTCGCTCTGCGGCTCGCTTGGAGCCCGCGCGCCAAAGCCTGCCGGAGGACGGCGTGGTCAGGGTGTTTCGGGAGAAGGGCGGACGGGGCGGCAAGGTGGTCACGGTCGTGCGGGGCCTGCCTGCGGGTGACTTGAGCGCGGTGGCGGCGGATCTCAAGCGCCGCTGCGGCAGCGGAGGGGCGGTCAAAGCCGGCGCGGTGGAGATTCAGGGGGATCATCGTGAGAAGGTCGCCGCCCGACTGGAGGCGGGCGGGTACCGGGTGAAGCTCGCCGGCGGCTGATGGCTCCGGTGGCGCGCGGACGTCGCTTCCTCTGGCAAGCCCTGAGCGGAGGGCTCGTCGTCGGCGCGTGTGCCGCGTCGGTTGTCGCTTCGTCCCTAGGCGGCGTCGCCGTCGAGGTGGCGCCCGGAGGGTTCCTGGACGACCCTGTGTACGCGGATGAGTGGCGCGGCTGGCCGGTTGCTCCCGTGCACCAGCAGCACCCGATCCGAGGATCGTTCAACGACCCGCGACCGAGCGGCTTCCACATCGGCGTGGACATCAACGTTCCGGACGACCAACCTGACGCAGGCGCACCGCTGAACCGCACGCACCGCGTGTTTGCGGTCGAGGGTGGCACGGTCAGCGTCGCCGGCAACGTGGCCACCGTCGGCTGCGTCAACCGCGTGGTACGTATCGGCCACTTCGCCTACTGGCACGCCGACCCGGTGGGAACCGTGACGGACGGGCAGGTCGTCCAGGCCGGTGATCCGATCGGCTGGACGTGCAAGGGGTTGTGGCACGTCCACCTCTCGGAGTGGTCGCTGCGTGGGGGTGCTCGCACGTGGGTCAATCCGCTGCGGCCCGGCAGCAAGGTCGCACCGTACGTGGACACCGAAAGACCGGTGATCCGCTCGCTCCGCTTCTTCGCGCCTGCAAACACCGTCTGGGAGCAGGACGGGGCGATCGTGGTCGCGCCGGCATCAGGGCTCGAGCTCGCCCCGGCGGCTCTCCGGGGCAAGGTGGACGTGCGCGCCGAGATCGCGGATCCGCAATCGTTCCGCGGCTGGCTGACCGGGACCCACGCGGGCCTCTACTCCGATCATCACCCGTACCGGGTGCGGCTCACCGTTCGCCGGGACGGCGCGTCCGGCGCGCCGCTTCTCGTGCGCAACGTCTTCCGTGGCGAGCGCATACTGGGCAAAGGGGAAGAGGTGACGATCCTCCCGCCAACCCTGGGGTTCGGCGTGCACTTCGCCCCTGAGACGCGGCAGAACTTCGGTGCGCAACGCTGCGCGGACGCGGGCTTCACGGGCTGCGCGGGCAGGTTCGTGCTCCGCCTGTTCTCCGCGCCGGGCGGGCGCCGCTACTGGGACACGCGCAAGGTGGCGAACGGGTCGTACCGGCTGACCGTGGAGGCGTTCGACGCGAAAGGGAACAGCCGCACCAGGTCGGCGACCGTCACGGTCTCGAATTGAGACTCCCTCCTGCTCGGCCAGAACCGCGCGGATGCGGTGGGCCAGTTCCTCGTCGTACGCCATCAAGCCTCCTCAGCGGACTCCGGGAGCGTCCGCAGACCCGGGATGGGGGACGGGAGAAGGAAGAGAAAGCCGAGGAGCGCACCTCCAGTGGCGATCCACAGCGTCGGGCGAAGGCCGATGGCAGCCCCCAGCCACCCACCGGCGAGCGAGCCCAGAGGGCGCACGCCGTTGTTGACGACCATGTAGGCACCCGAGACACGTGAGCGCAGCCGGTCCGGGACGAGCGAGGAGCTGATCGCGCCCGCCGCGATGTCGAGCAGCATGACCCCGAACCCCGATCCGAACTCGGCGAGGAAGAGCGCGCCGAGCACGATCGGCCGAGGGCCGGCGGCGAGCGGGACGAGCAGGAGCGGAGCGGGAAAGAGCACGCAGCCGAGAACGTAGGTGGGCCCGACGCCGATCCGGCGGGTGATTCTGCCGGCGACGAGCGAGCCGAGTACCCCACCGACGGCGCCGGCGCCGAGGACGACGCCGAGCAGCCCCGCCTGCACGTCCAGGGCGCGGGTCACGTAGAGAATGAAGAGCGCCCAGAAGACGAAGTTGAACAGGTTGATGGTGGCGGTGGCAAGCAGCGATGCGCGCATGATCGGAGAGGCGAAGACGTAGCGAAGCCCGGCGCCGACGCTCCCTCGTTCCTCTTCCAGCGGGGGCTCCGTGGGCGCGATCCGCGACAGCGAGAACGCCGAGGCCAGGTAGCTCACAGCGTCGATGGCGAGCGTGACGGGGGCGGAAATCGCCTGGACGAGCCCGCCGGCCAGGCTCGGACCGACCACGAACGAGAAGGCACGGCTCCCATTGAGCAGCGATCCCGCCTCGACAAACTGCTCTCTGGGGACGAGCGAGACGAACAGCGAGTTGTACGCCACGTAGAAGAGAACACCGAGGGAGCCGCTGGCGAAGGCGACCGCATAGAGCAGAGGCAGGCTGAGAAAGCCCGCAACCGAGGCCACCGGGACGATGGCGATGAGCAGGGCGCGCCCAACGTCCGCGACAAGCATCGTCTGGCGCCGGCGTCCGCGCCGATCGACCCACGCGCCCGCGTGAAGTGCGAACACGAGGTTGGGTGCGAGGCCGGCCGCCGTCAGGTATCCCATCTCCGCCGGGCCGGCATCGAGGGCGAGCACACCGACGAGCGGGAGCGCGACGAGGGTGATCTGGTCGCCGATCAGCGAGATCGCCTGCCCGGCGAAGAAGCGGCGGAAAGGGACGTTCTCGCGCAGCAGACCAGGGAGCGCTCCACCGAACCGCGCGCGCATCATCTAGTGCGGCATCTCCCAACGGGTGACCTGGAACTCTGTTGGTGTTGTGGGGCCGCACTAGCTCTTTTGAGGTCGGCCGCGGAGCGGCCGGCTGTTTCTTCGGCGATCAGGCTCCGCTTCGCGGAGGGCCACTTCGTGGCCGGTGATCGCGTGTGTGCAGTTCCGGGTAATGCGTTGCTATGAGACACCACACCGGGCCTCGGTCACCACGGAGCCACGGGCGGAGGCATCACGACGGGGACAGTAGAGATCGGAACGCCGGTGTGCACGGAGCGATTGCGTATCCTCGACGAATGCCGGATCGTCTGTCGCGCCTCCTCGGGGAGCGCCCCTATCTGGTGGCCGACGGCGCCACCGGGACGAACCTCTTCGATCAGGGCCTGGAGGCCGGGGATCCGCCGGAGCTCTGGAACGTCGAGTATCCGGAGCGGATCGCCGCGCTGCACAGGGCGATGATGGAGGCCGGCGCGGACATCGTGATGACGAACAGCTTCGGCGGCACGCGCTACCGGCTGCAGCTGCACGGGGCCGACGGACGCGTGGCCGAGCTGGCCGAGCGGAGCGCCGCCATCGCGCGTCAGACAGCCGACGAGGTCGGGCAAGAGCTCAGTCGCGAGATCCTCGTTGCCGGAGACCTCGGCCCCACGGGCGAGCTGTTCGAACCACTCGGCCCGCTGACGGTCGAGGAGGCCGCCGGTGCCTTCGAGGAGCAGGCGCGTGCGCTGCACGCTGGTGGCGCCGACCTCATCTGGATCGAGACGGTCTCCTCCAAGGAGGAGCTCGAGGCGGCGGTGCTCGGTGGTGGTCGCACGGGCCTACCGGTCGTCTGCACCCTCACCTTCGACACCCATGGCCGCACGATGATGGGTGTCACGCCCTCCGAGATCGTCGATCTCTGCCGTCACGGGCTCTCGCCCCGTCCCGCGGCCTACGGAGCGAATTGTGGTGTCGGCCCTCCCGATCTCATCGCCACGCTGGTCTCGATGGGGGCGTCCGGAGCAGGCGGCGACGTGCTCGTGGCCAAGGGCAATTGCGGCGTGCCCGGGTTCGTCGACGGGAAGGTCAAGTACGACGGCACCCCGACGACGATGGCGACCTATGCGCGCCTCGCGCGCGACGCGGGCGCCCGGATCGTCGGAGGCTGCTGCGGGACGACGCCGGAGCACCTGCGCGCGATCGCGCAGGCGCTCGACGGGTACGAGCCGGGCCCGGCGCCGGCCCTGGCGGAGATCGTGGACGGTCTCGGCGAGCCCTCTGGGGGCGCGGCCGCGCTGCTTTCCGGGGGCAACGGCCCGGCGCCGGAACGGCGGCCGCGCCGCCGCGGATAGTGGAGGAGCTCCCTCCACCCTCCGCCCGCCCCGGAGTCGGCCGCTCGTTCGCCGACCGTCGGCGGGTGCGGCTCGACGACAGGGACGCGCTGGGTCGGGTGCGCCTCGACGCTCTCGCGCGCTTCCTGCAGGACAGCGCGATCGACGATGTCGAGGAGACGGGGTGGGGGACACCGGAGCACCTCTGGTTCATCCGCTCGGTCAGGCTCGACGTGCTCTCGCCCTTTCTCGACGATCGCGAGCTGGAGCTGGTCACCTGGTGCAATGGACAGGCGAGCGCGGCCGCCGGAAGGCGCTGGTCGGTGAGGGGCGATGCGGGAGGTCGCGCCGAGGTCGACTCGGTGTGGATCCACCTCGATCCGTCGGGACGGCCCGAGCGGATCGAGGACTTCGGCCTCTATGCAGCCTCCACCGAGGGGCGCGGCGTGTCCACTCGGCTCTCTCTGCCCGACCCTCCGTCCGGGGTGGAGCAGGTTTCCTGGCCGCTCCGGCGCACGGACGTCGATGTCCACGGGCACGTCAACAACGCGGTGTACTGGGCCGCGGTCGAGGACCGGATCGACGGGCAGGGGCTCGACCTGCGCTCGCCGCAGCGGGCCCTGCTCGACTTCCGCAAACCGCTCGACCTCGGCGACACGCCGACGGTCACCCGGTCGGTGGACGGCGCGCGGATCTCGTTCGCTTTCGTCGCGGGCGGTGAGCCGCGCGCGATCGCGCGTCTCGAGCCGCTCGGTTGAGTCAGCTCAGAAGGCGATCACGATGAAGGGAGTGTCGATCTCGTCGTCGCGACCGGGCACGGAGAGCGTGACGCGGAAGGAGCTGCCGCCGATGGGCTGCACCGTGGCGAGTGCCGCACCGGAGCTGGCCGCCGCCGAGTCCGTCGGCGCTCCGACGAAGCGCACCTCGTAGACACCGAATCCAGCGCGACGCACCTGAACGGCCTTGCCCGAGCAGTTGAACGCGCGCGCGAAGACGTTGCGCTTGCCGGTGAACTGGTCGCCGACGTTGGCGACACCGCTGCCGGGCGCACCGGTCACGGAGGCGACGCCGCGCACCCCGCCGGCGCCGCAGCGTGCCTGCGACGTGTCGAGCGCTTCCGAGAGGGCGAAGCCCGATCCCCCGAGGGCGAAGAAGAGCGCGACCGTGGCGATAACGGTCGCGGGATTGACGGCCTTGCGCATGGCGGACCTCCGTGACTCGAGCCGCGTGGTGACGCGGCGGATGAGGGTACGACTGTACGCCGCGGGACGGAAACCCCTCGGAGCCCATCAGCGGATCAAGCTCCCCTTGGCCGACTCGTTCCGGAAGCGAGTACCGGGAAGAACTGCTTGTGAGTCCCTGAAGGAACCCACTGCGCCGAAGCGCCACTTGCTGCGCCGGGGACTCGCCGCTCGGGCAGATCGCGGCGCCAGAGGGCGGAGCGGGGCCCTTCAGGGGCCTCGCAAGGAGTTCAGCCCCGGATCAGCCGTCGCGAGCGCCGCCGAGGTCTGGGTACGGACATCCGCGATGCTTGCGGACGCGTGTACTAGCGAGCCGAGATGTACTCCTGCAACACGTTGATGTGGGTGGATTGCTCCGCCCCCCTCGCCTTGACCAGGTCGCCGATGGAGACGACGCCCTGCAAGGCCCCGTTCTCGACGACGGGCAGGTGACGGAAGCGCCGTTCGGTCATCAGCTCGAGGCACTCCTCGATGCCGGCGGAGCCGGTCACGGTGACGACAGGGGCGGTCATGACCTCGCGCACCGCGATCGTGCGTTGCGGCCGGTCGGCAAGCGCGACGCGTCTCAGGTAGTCGCGCTCGGTGACGATGCCGATCACCTCTCCCGCGGAGATCACGAGGAGAGACCCGACATTCGCCCCGACCATCATCACGACCGCGTCATGGACGGTGGCATCGGGGGCGATCGAGTGGATGACCGCGCCCTTGTGGCTGAGAACGTCGCTGACCGTGCCCATCATCGGTTCCTCCTGACGAGTATGTGCTGATCCACACATAACCTGTTCGCGAGTGATTTGGCAAGGGGAGGTCGGCAGCCGCGCCGGTGCTGCGGGATGCTTCAGCGTCCTGCGGTTCCCTCCGGCGAGTGGTGCCGCTGTCGCGAACTCACTCGCACAGCGGGACGAACGGGATGCCGAGGATGGCGATCGGCCCCGATTCGGTGAACCCGCCGATTGCGAACTTGCCGTTCCGTTTCACGGTGACGAAGGTGCCCACAAACGTGGAGTCGTACCGCGAGGAGGCGGCGAGGCCGAGGGCGCGGTAGCGCGCGACCATCCGGGCGACGGCGGTGCGGCCCACCTCGACCCCGGCTGCGGTGCGCACGCCCGCGGTGAACGAGAGCGTGCGGAGCCGGTCGCCGGTGAACTCGGCGACCCCGCGGATTCCTTTCGGCGCCTTCGCGCCGGTGAGCCGGTAGGTGATCGGCAGAGGCGGCCCGCCGAGCGGGCAGCCGGGACGTCGCTGCGCGAGCCAGCCGGTGGCGACCGCAGCCTGCCGCGTCATCCCGAGCCGCAGCGGCCCGATTCCGTCGAGACGCAGGAGGGCGGGTGAGGCGGCGGGCGCCGTCGGAGCGGCGGTAGCCGCCGCCGAGGTGGCGGAGATCGCGGCGAGGAGCGTCAGGAGCAGGGCGAGTCGCACGTATCCGAGGGTACAGGCGGCCCTTGATTGGTCAGCGCGGAGTACTGGACACCAGCGCCTGGGAGTGTCGCTGAGCGAGTTCTACGAACGTTCGGCTACGCCCCAGGGAAGCCGACCCCAGTACGAGGGCCTTCCTGGCTGTGGCCGCTCGAACTTCGCGTAGGCCCGCCCCGGGTCGGGCGTTTCCTGCTCCGCGCTCGCGCCGTAGCGCCCGGCGAGCTCCGAGACAGGGTAGAGGAGTTGCTCGTCCTTTGAGCGCGCACCGGCCATGAGGATCACGCACGGCCCATCGCCCGCGCCCACGAAGACATGCTCTGTTCCTGCCGGACAGTGGAAGAAGTCCCATGGCCGGAGCGCCCGCTCCTCGCCCTCGACCAGCAGTCGGCATTCTCCGGACAGCACGAGGAACGCCTCCTGCAGCGACTCGGAGTGGTAGAGGCAGTTCGGCTGGCCCGGCTCCAGGACGCTGAGATTGATACCGAGCTGCGGAAACGACCACTCCCGGCTCTCGAACATGCAGCCTGAGCCGAACGTGTCAGAGGTCACCCACTCGGTGTCCCGTACGTTGACGACGAACCAGCCGTCGCTGGAAGGTGCCAGGCCGGAGCCGGAGTCTTCAAGGCGAGCCTCGGTCACGTCGCGAGTCTACTCCTTGACGGTCACCCCGACGACCGGGACACCACCGTCCGGAGGCGTTCCCCGGTTCCGCATGACACAGGGTTCAGGACGTGCCGTCGAAGCCGACATCCTTGGTCTCAACCGTCCCCGCCGTCCGCCCCGGCGCTAAGCTCGCAACCGTGGCGTTCCCGGCGTAGCTAATCCCATCTGTCGATGTCCTTAGGGCGCACGCTGGTGCTGTCCGCAGCGGGTTGCTGTCACGTAGCGCCTGCTGTCGACGTGCATCGGCGCCCGATAACGAGTTCAACCAGGAGGAACCGTGGTCACTGAAGCACGCCTTGAACGTGTCGCATCGGGGCTGGCACCTGTCACGCCGGGATGGTTCGTCGTCAACTCAGCCGACGCCGCGTGGGTCAACAACGAGTGGTCTGGCGGCGTTTGCATCTTCGAGTCCGACGACTTCGTGCTGCGGGGCCGACCCGATCTAACCGAGTACGTGAAGCCGAACGCCGGGTTCACGATCCGCGTCGTGCCGCCGGGGCAACCAGCAGGTCTCTACCACGCCGAGTCGGTCCAAGAGGACTTCCTCATCTTGATGGGCGAGTGCGTGCTCATCATCGAAAACCAGGAACGGCACCTGCGGGCATGGGACTTCGTCCATTGCCCGCCGATGACCGCGCACACGTTCGTCGCCAAAGAAACAGGGCCATGCGTGATCCTCGCCACGGGAAACCGGCGCGACGATCTTGAGCGCATGTACCTACGATCCGAGGTAGCGCTCCGCTACGGCGCGGGATCTGAGGTCGATACGACTGACCCCAAGCGCGGATGGCGGTGGGAGGTCCAGCGCCCAAAGCACTGGGACGAACTCCCGTGGGCTGAACGGCCGTAGCCCTCCGTGGGTGCGCTGCGGCGTTCCGACGGAATGCCGCAGCGCAGCACCGAATGAAACAGGCCGAGACCCTTGCTTGCGCGAGAGTTCAGGTATGTCGCTTGGACGGCGTGCCGGATCGATTCCGCGATCTTGCCCGGGTACTGAGGCTGCGGGGTGCGTGCATACTTCGGTCAATGAGTGGATCCGTGACGCTGACGGCCGTGTTCACCCCGGACGAGGATGGCTGGACCATGGCTCAGCTTGCTGAGTGGCCGGCTGTCGTCACCTGCGGCCGCACGGTTGAGGAGGCGCGCGAGCTGCTGCTGGACGCCGCCCGCGAGATGATCGCCTCCTACCGCGACGAGGGGCGTGAGCCACCGATCGGTGGCGGCCACGCAGAGCAGGTCACGATAGATCTCGCCGCCGCTTGAAGCGCCGCGAGCTTGAACGGCACCTGGTCGAGCAGGGTTGCGGGTTGTTGCGCGACGGAGCCAACCATTCGATTTGGCACAACCCAGCGCGCGATCTGCGCGCGCCGCTTCCGCGGCACCGGGAGATCCCGACCGGCACGGCTCGAGCCATCTGCAGGCAGCTCGCGATACCACCACCCACAGGCGCTCGCTGAGTAGGGCGAGACTCCAGAGGCAATCTCGGCCTGCCCGACGGCCCAGGACAACAGCTTCCCTGAGAATGAGATCGGGCTTGTGCGGCAGCGCGCGGCCTACCGAGGCGTTGCACATTCCGGCTGCGCGAGTCTGCTCTACCCCGAGACGGAAAACACCCCGCGCCCGGCGATGGTCGCGGAATAGACGAGGCAGCGGCCGAGCACAGTGCGGCGGAGGTGGGTGAGGGTGCCGCTGAAGCTGCCGATCGCGGAGGCCGTCTCCACCCGGTAGCGCTGGTTGCGGCAGCCGGAGCCCTTGTCCAGCACGGTGACGGAGCCGCCGGTGACCGGGCCGCGGACGAGACGACGGCCGTCGACGAGGAGCTGGAACGTGCCACCGGTGATCGCGACCTGCGGGCCGGTACGGAGCTCCTCGTGCACGATCTGCGCCCGCCAGGCGGCGCGCAGGCCGCCGGTGGCGACGCCGACGAAGGTGCCGCGCGTGGAGGAGACAGGGACGACTTCGATCCCGGTGAGGGTGGCCTCGGCGGACAGGCGCGGTGCACCGACGGCGGCGCCGGCACCGGCGCCCAGCGCAACCGCGATTGCCAGGAGAGCGAGGGGGCGTGTTCCAGTCATGGCGCGAGGCTACGCCCGAGATGTGAGCGCAACGTCAACGTGGCGTTCGGATGTCGGGAGTTGCTCGGCGTGCCCTGTCAGATGATTGATTCCCGATCCGGGCGACTGGTTCCGGGTGCGAGTGCCGGGACGAGTTCGGTGTGAGTTCGCCGTGGCCGTGCCGGCCACCCGCGGGCGAATGAAATCGGTGGGTGGAGCGGGGCCCTTCAGGGCCTCGCAAGACGTTCTGCTGTCCAGCGGTCCAGGCTTCCTACGCGGTGGGCCTACGCCTCCCGCACACCGACGGGTCAAGACCTTCGTTGTCGTCGACCCCCTGCTCTGGTGAGGGCCGAACTCCTGGTGAGGCCCTGAAGGGCCCCACTCCGCTCTTGTTGGGGCACGAGCTCTTTGTGCCTTGGTGATGGCTGCCTCGGCCACCGGCGGGCGGGTGCAATCGGTGATTTCGAATCAGGCCCTGAAGGAACCCACTACGCGCGAGGGCGAGTTCCTGGTGAGTCCCTGAAGGAACCCACCTTCCGGCGGGCTGACTACTGTGGAAGCGATGTGTGAGCACGGTCAGTGCGGGAGAAACGGCATGGCCGTCCTCGCACTGCACGACCGATGACGGGGGCGCTGCTCGTCGTCGCCGCGGCCGTGGTCGCGGCCGGTGGGGTGGGCGCCGGGCTCGAGCGCACCTTCAAGTCAGGTCTCCTGCTCCAGGCCGTCGGGGCCGCCGGGCTGGCTGTCGGCGGCGCGCTCGCGCTGTTCCGCCACGAGACCGTCGGCGCGGAGTTCACCAGCATCCTGGAGCCCCACGTGGGGGTCGACGGCCTCAGCGGCCTCTTCCTGCTCACGCTCGGCGTGGTCGCGGCGCCGGCGGCGCTCTTCGCCATCGGCTACCTCGACAACATCGGACGCGGCCGTACCACGGCCGCGCTGCAGGCGCCGTTCGTGCTCTCGCTCGCGCTCGTCGTGTGCGCGCGCGACCCGCTGCTCTTCCTCGCCGGCTGGGAGCTGATGACGCTCGTCCCCGCGGCAATCATCCTCGTCTCCCGCCTCGCCGACCGCAGGGCCCGCGACACCGTTTTCGTCTACCTCGCCGTCACGCATCTCGGAGGTGTCGGCACCTGGGTCGCAGTGCTGCTGCTGGCATCGCGGGACGGCTTCGGGGGTGCCGGCACCCTGGCAGCCGGATCCGGTCTGCAGGCGGCAGTAGCCGTCGCCGCGCTGATTGGCATGGGCACCAAGGCCGGCCTGATGCCCTTCCACGTCTGGTTGCCGCGCGCGCATCCGATCGCGCCGGCCCCGGTCTCGGCCCTGATGAGCGGCGTCATGGTCAAGGTCGCGCTCTACGGACTGATCCGCGTCCACGTGGAGTGGCTCGGAGCGCCGCCGGTGTGGCTCGGAGTGATCGTGCTCGCCCTCGGGGCGGGATCGGCGGTTGGCGGGATCCTCTACGCACTCTTCCAACGTGAGCTCAAGCGGTTACTCGCGCTCAGCTCGATCGAGAACGTCGGCATCGTCACGCTCGGCCTTGGCGCCTGCCTCCTGCTTCGCGCCCGGGGACAGGAGACCTGGGCGGCCTTCGCGCTCGCCGCCGCCCTCCTGCACACGCTCAACCACGCCGTGTTCAAGGCCCTGCTCTTCCTCGCTGCGGGCGCCTTCGAGCGCGCTACGGGCACACTCGAGCTCGACCGGCTGGGCGGCCTGCTCCGCCGCATGCCATGGACGGGCGCCGCCTTCATCGCCGGCGCGATAGCCATCGCCGGGCTGCCGCCGCTCAACGGGTTCGCCTCGGAATGGCTCACGTTGCAGTCGCTGCTGCACGTGCCCCTGACCGGGGCCGAGGTCGACGGGGCAGCGGGCGCGATCGCCCTCGGCGCGCTCGCCTCCACCGCCGCGCTCGCGGTGTTCTGCTTCGTCAAGGTCGTCGGGCTTGTCCTGCTCGGTCCCGGGCGCACCCCACAGGTCGCCGCCGCCACGGACCCTCCGGCAACGATGCGCCTCGCCCTCGTGGGGCTCGCCGCCGCCTGTGTCGTCCTCGGCCTGCTGCCCGGGTTGCTGTTCGAGGCGCTCGTCGAGCTCGAGCCCTCCGCCAACCTCCTCGAGACCCGGCTCGGCCTGGATCTTCCCGGCACGGGGGGGCTCCCGACACCGGCCCTTCTCGTCTTCCTCGCTCTCGCCGCCGGCGCCGTCCTGCTGCTGCGGGGTCGCCGGACGGCGGCGCCCGCACCGACCTGGGCGTGCGGGCAGCTCGTCGAGCCGCAGCTCCTGTGGACCGGGCCCGGTTTCTCGAAGCCGCTACGGATCGCGATGGAGCCACTGCTCCGTCCCGAGCGATCGGTCACGGTGCGGACGGTCGGGGGCGTGGTCGAGGAGGTTGCCTACGTCGGGCGTGTGCCCTCCCTGATCGAGGAGCAGGTCTACCGGCCGCTCAACCGCGGCGCGCTCGCCCTGGCGCGGCGGGCGCGGGGCCTGCAGAGCGGCCGCCTCGGCACGTACGTGGCGTATCTCGTCGGGCTCGTCCTCGTCCTGCTCGCCGTCGCCCGCCTGGGGCTTCTGCAATGACGACGCTGCAAGCGGTGGCGGCCGTCACCCAGGTCGCCGGCGGCGTCGTCCTCGCCCCGCTGCTCCCGGGGCTCGTGCAGCACTGGAAGGCCCGCCTGCAGGGCCGGCGGGGCCCGACGCCGTTGCAGCCCTACCGCGAGCTCCGGCGTCTGTGGGGCAAGAGCGCCGTGACCGTCGAGGGAGCGAGCGTGATCTACCGGCTGGCCCCCGCGGTTGTCGTTGCCGCGCTCGGTCTCTGCGTTCTCCTCGTGCCACTCATCGGCGGCGCCCGGGATCTCGGCGTGGGCCGCGACCTGCTGATGCTGGGAGCGACCCTGGCCCTTGCCCGCTTTGCGCTCGCGGCCGCCGCCTGGGACGTGTCCAACGGCTTCGCGCTGCTGGGGGCGAGCCGCGACCTCGCCCTCGCCGTGTTCATCGAGCCCACGCTCGTGCTCTCGCTCGCCGTCGGCTCGGTCGTTGCCGGCACCACGGATCTCGCGGGCATGATCTCCGGGACGGCAGGCCTGGGAGTGTGGACGACACCAGCGCTCGCGTTCGGTGCCGTCGCCTTCGCCGTTGTCGTGATCGCCGAGACCGGCCGGCAGCCGGTGGACAACCCCGACACGCACCTCGAGCTGACGATGATCCACGAAGGGCCTGTACTGGAGTACGCGGGACGTGACCTGGCCCTGCTGCAATGGGCCGGCGCCGCCCGGCACTGGGTGGTGCTCGTACTCGCAGCCGGGATCTTCGTGCCGCACCCCGAGAACGGCTGGTGGCAGCTCGCCACATTGCCGCTCGTGCTCGCCGTGCTCTGTGCGGCCCTGGCGGTGACCGAGACCCTGTTCGCCAAGATGCGCATCCTGCTCCTGCCGCGGCTGATCCTGATCGGGACGTCGGCGGCGGTCCTCGGCGTCGCCGCCTGGATCGTCGAGGCGACATGATCGGCGGCGCGCAACTCTGGATCCTGGCCGCGCTCGGGCTCGGCGTGGTGGTCTTCCGGCGACGGTCGGTTGCGGTCGGGCTGGTGACCGCGCAGGCTCTGGTCCTGGCGGGCAACGCCCTCGCCGAGGGTGACGCAGGTGCAGCCGCGGCGCTCGCGCTGCGTGGTCTCCTCCTCGGGTTGTTCTTCGTGCTCCTCGTCGCGCGCACACGCGAACGGAAGCCCGTGCGCGCCGCCACGTCGCCGTTCGTCCGCGCGGGAGCCGCGGTCGCTCTGGCGCTGATCCTGGCGTGGCTCGTGCCGAGCCTGGGGCTCGACTCCCGGCGGGTCGAGCTCGCCGTCCTGGCTCTCGTGGCCTTCGGGCTCGTCACCGCAACGCTGCGCCGCGCCACGCTCTTCCAGATCCTCGGCATCGTGCTCCTGGAGAACGGTCTGGCCCTGGCCGCCCTCGACCTGTCCGGGTCGGCGTCGCTGGCCGTCGAAGCCGGTGTCGCGCTCGACCTCCTCCTGGTCGGCATCGTGGCAGGGGTCTTCCACGAGCGCATCTTCGCCGAGTTCGGCGCGGGCGACAGCGCCGCCCTCCGGGGCCTTCGTGACTGAACTCGCCTACCTGGCCGTGGGACTGCCGGCGCTGGCCGCCGTGGCCGTCCTGCTCGTGCCGCGAGGTTCGACGCACGTGGTGGCCCTGGTCGGCGCAGCCGCCGGCTCCAGCGGCGCGGCCGCCCTGGCCGTGGCCGCCCTCGCCTCGCCTGGCGACCCCGAGGTCGGACGATGGGTGATCGTCGACGCACCGGCGGGGCTGCTCGTGGCCGTGATCGGGACCGTGTCCGCGGTCAGCGTGACCTTCTCGCCGGCGTACCTGAGCTCGGTGAGCCGCTCGATCGTCCGCGAGAGCAGACGAGAGCGGACCTACTACTCCGTCCTCTTCCTGTTCTGGGCCGTTCTCGTCGCCGTCCCGCTTGCCGGCAACCTGGGTGCCGCCTGGTTGGCCGTCGAGGCGACGACCGCGGCCTCCGCGCTGCTCGTGGGCTTCGGCGGCACCCGGCGGGCCCTCGAGGCAGCCTGGAAGTACCTGGTGCTGACCTCACTCGGGCTCGGTGTTGCGTTGCTCGGCGTCGTGCTCGTCGCCTCCGGCGTGCCGGGCGGCGGCCTCAACGACCTCACCTGGTCAGCCCTCTCCACGTACGACGCAGGTGCCGAGACTGGACTCGTCGCCTACCTGCTTCTGCTCGCAGGTTTCGCAGCAAAGGTGGGTTGGGCACCGGTTCACAACTGGCTGCCCGACGCGCACTCGGAGGCCCCCGCCCCCGTCTCCGCGATGCTCTCCGCGGCGTTGCTCCCCGCCGTCCTCCTCGTCGCCTGGCGCACCCAGCGGGGGCTGGCGGACGTGGTCGGTGCCGGCCTGTCCCGCTCGGTGCTCGCCGGATTCGGGCTCGTCTCGCTGGCGGTCGCCGTCCCCTTCCTCTGGCGCGCCCTGCCCTGGAAGCGGCTGCTCGCCTACTCGAGCCTCGAGCACATGGGTGTGATCGCCCTCGGTCTCGCCTTCGCCACGCCCCTGGCCCTGGCAGGTGTCGTCGTCCACGTGACGGGGCACGCCCTGGCCAAGGCACTCGGGTTCTATGCGGCCGGGCCGCTCCTGGGGCTCGAGCCTCGCGCCAGTACCAGGCCCGTGCTCGGGCTGGCCCGGCGCTCACCCAGGCTCGGAGCAAGTACCGGCATCGCTCTCGGCTCGCTGGCCGGTCTGCCCCCGTCGCCGCTCTTCGCGAGCGAGGTGCTGATCGTGGCCGGCGGCTTCCAGGCCGGGCGACCCTGGGAAGCCGGCCTCGCAGCGCTCCTGCTCGCGCTCGGTTTCCTCGGCCTGGCCCACGCCCTGCTCGAGACGACGCTGGGGGCCGCTCAACGTCGTGCCGGCGAGAGCGTCCCCGGGCTGCGGCGGCTGACCGTGGTCGCGGCCGCGACCCTGATCGCCCTGCTCGCGCTCACCGCGGTCTCGCCCTGGCTCCCCGGCTCCGATCTCGTCACCTCGTTCTTGCCGGGCGTCGGATGAGCGGCTACCGCGAGAGCGTGGGCCGCCTGCTGGCGGAGGGCTGGGAGGTGGCCGACGTGCACGCCTCGGGCAGCGAAGCAGGCCGAAGCGTTCGCGCGGTGCTCCTCGGTCCCGCGGGGGAGACCCGGCTCGAGACCTGCCGCGCACCGGCAGGCACCGTACCGTCGCTGGCCGATCTGGCCCCGGCCGTCGTCTGGGACGAGAGAGAGGCCCGCGACCGTTTCGGCCTCGAGTTCGACGGCATCACCCGGCACCGTCCGCTACTGGACCACGATCTCGACCTCGCCCGCTGGACGACGACCGTGCGTGGAGACGACGCCTATCAGGTCGCCGTGGGGCCAATCCACGCCGGGGTGATCGAGTCCGGGCACTTCCGCTTCCACCTGGTGGGCGAGAAGATCCTGCACCTCGACACGCGGCTCTTCTACAAGCACCGCGGCCTGGAGCGGGCGGCCGAAGGGAGGACGCTCGGCGACGGCCTCGCGTATGTCTCACGCGCCTGCGCGGCCTGCACGGTGGCCAGCGGCGTGGCCTACGCGTTCGCCTGCGAGCAGATCAGCGGGCAGCTGCCGCATCCCGACGTGGCCCACGCGCGTACCGTCCTGCTCGAGCTCGAGCGTGTCTGGAGCCACCTCAACGACGTCGCTGCGATGTGCGCCGGTTGCGGTCTCGCCGCGGGTGCGACAACGTTCGCGGCGCTCACCGAACGGGCTCGCCGGCTCGACGCAGAGCTCACGGGGCATCGCTTCCTCTTCGGCTCCGTGAGCGTGGGAGGAAGCGCACTGGCGCTCGGCGCGGAGCAGATCGCGGCCGCCCGGGCCGAATTGCAGGCGATCGGTGCGGCCGCGGCGCGTGGCTGGCGCGAGCTGGTCTTCAACCGTTCCTTCGTCGACCGCCTCCCGGACATCGGCCTCGTCGACGCTGCAGCAGTGCGGCGTCTCGGTACAGTCGGCCCAGCGGCGCGGGCTGCGGGCGTGGCCGTCGACGCGCGGACACACGCGCCCGCCCTCGCCTACGACGGGTTTGCAGCGGTCGTACCCGAGCGATCGCTCGGGGACGTCCAGGCTCGCTTCGAGCAACGCGAGCTCGAGCTTCGACAGTCGCTGGCGATTCTGGACGGCCTGCTCACCCGGCCCGTCGTCCCCGCCGTGCTTGGCGACCGTGGGGACGGGCAGGAAGTAGGCGTCGGCGTCGTGGAGAGCCCGCGCGGGCGTACCGTGTGCATCGTCGAGGCGCGCGACGCCACCATCGAGCGCCTGCGGCTGCGAACGGGCTCGTACGCCAACTGGCCCTCAGTCGCCTTCGCGGCCGCCGACAACATGCTTCCGGACTTTCCGCTGATCAACAAGAGCTTCGAGCTCTGCTACGCCTGCGTCGATCGCTGATGCTGACCCTGCTTCGTGATCTCCGCCGCCTCCGCCGCTCGATCGGGCTGCCGTACCAGCGTCCGCGCTCGCTGGCGCTCCGGCATGTCGATGCCGGGTCGTGCAACGGCTGCGAGCACGAGCTGACCCTGGCCTTCAGCCCGTACTGCGACCTGCAGCGGTTTGGTCTCGGCATTGTGGCCTCGCCGCGCCACGCGGACGTGCTCCTCGTCACCGGTGCCGTCACGACGCGGATGCTGGAGCCGCTGAAGATCGCCTTCGCGGCCATGCCAGAGCCGCGGCGCGTGGCCGCCCTCGGCAACTGCGCGCTCGGCGTGGACCTCCTTGGAGATCCCCAGGAGCTCGTCGGGCCGGTCGAGTCGGTCCTGCCGGTGGACGTGCGCATCCCCGGGTGCCCGCCGACCCCCGACGCGATCGCTGCGGCGCTGCTCGAGCTTCTCGGGTAGAACGCATACCGGCGAAGGGTGTCGCGCGGCGTCGCACGTACGCAGGGTGTCGGGCTGCTGCATTCGCGTACGGGCAAGCCCGCACGCTTTCACGCGAAGTGGTCTTGCGCTACGCGCGAACGGCGGTGACCACGACGTTGTCGCGGTAGTGGCCCTGCGCCTGGATGAAGGGGCCGCCGCACGTGACGAGCACCAGGCGATGCGGGCCGCTCTGCTCGTAGACCTCGGTCGGAAGTTGCGACTTCTGCATCGTCCGCACGGACACGATCCTGTACGCGACCGTCTTGCCGGCGGCCGTGCGCACGTCGATCCGCTGTCCCGTGCGCGCTTCCCGCAGTCGATAGAAGGCGCCCGCGCCCACGCGCGCGCTGTCCACGTGCCCGGCGATCAGCAGTGAGCCGTTCCGCGCGCCCGGGAGGGCACCGTCGCGCCACCAGCCGAGGCGGCGGATGTCCGAGGGCACCGCGAGCTCGCTCTTGGCCAGGTTGATGCCGACACCCGACACGGGAGCGTCGATGCCGAGAGAGGAGATGCGAACCCGTGCGGGCGCCGACCCGGCCTGCTGAACAGCGCGGCCGCGCAGGCTTGCGCTGCGGCCCGTGTTGATGTCCGGCGCGACGAGCGAGGTCTCCGCGGCTTCACCGCAGGCCGTGCGGGTCTCGGCCACGAGCGGTTGGGCGAGCAGCCGCTCGCGGTACGTGTAGAACCCCACCTTCTGCACCTTGACGGCGGGCGAGCGCAGCTCCCCGTCACCCTTCGCCGTGACCTCACCCTGCCAGAACGGCTTGCCGGAGCAGCGGATTCCGTCCTTGGAGGCGAAGGGGCCCCAGAGCTCGACCTCGATCCTCGCGCTCGTCCTGCCGAGCCCGGTGACCCGGATGCGGTCGAACAGCATCGAGCCGGGCCTGACCACGGCGTCCGAGACGAGCGTCGTCACCTTGGGCTCGGAGCGCGCGATCGACGTCTCCGCGGCCTCGCCGCACTCCGTGAGCACGGCCGCGTTGGCAGGGCTCGCCTCGATCGCCTCGCGGTAGGTGTAGTAGCCGACGCGGGCGATCGTGACCGGCTCCGTGGTATAGGTCCCGTCGCCGTTGGCCGCGAACGTCCCCGTCCAGTACGGCGTCCCGGTGCAGCGGATCGCGCTCTTGGTGGCGAACGGGCCCCAGAGCTCGACGCGAACGGTGACCCGCAGCGCGCCGAGACCGGAGACGACGGCCTTGTCGCTCAGCTTCGATCCGACTGCGACCTGGTTGTCGCTCACCTGCGTGCGGATCTGCGGCTGCGCGGTGACGATCGTGGTCTCTGCCGCCTCGCCGCAGGGGGTCTTGACCTCGCGTACGAACTCGGAGGCGGCGATCGCTTCGCGGTACGAATAGAAGCCGGGTGTCGTCACCGTGAACTCGTCGGTCAGGTACTCGCCGTCCTTGTCCACCTGCAGCGTTCCCGTCCAGACCGGGTCGGCGTCGCAGTTGATGGCATCGCTCGCGCCGAAGGGGCCGAAGAGGTCGGCGCGCACGGTGAGCTTCTCCCCGGCCGTGCCGGTGACCGTGACGCGATCGAAGATGGCAGTGCCCGGCACGACCGTGGGCGCGCTTACGATCGTCTTCACGGTCGGCTGGACCTCCACCTTCACCCGTTCCGACTCGACCTGGCACGGCGCGGTGACGCCCGAATGGTCGGCGTCGGCAGGGACGGACACGCGGTACTGGTAGTACCCGGGAAGCGTCGGCTTGAACGCAGCTGTTGTGGTGGCGCCCGAGCCGCTCGCCCGGAAGCTTGTGGAGAACACCGGGGTGCGATCGCAGCGAATCTGGTCGATCTCACGGAAGGGACCGTGCAACTCGACCTTGACAGTGCCGTTGTAGCCTGCGAGGGCGCCTTCGATCTTCACCTCGTCACGGCTCTGTTCGCCAGCCAGCACCACATCGGGCTTCGCTGTGGTGGAGACGGTGATCTTCGCCTTGGCTCCCGTCGAGGCCTCCGAACCCGAGAGTCGCTGCGAGTCCGGCGCTGCCAGTCGCTGACCGTTCCGCGCCGCAGCGGCGGTGCTCGGCGAGAAGATGCGGGGGAGGGTGGACGCGAGTTGCTCGGTCTGCACCGAGAGGCGGACCCCGTCGGCGTCGTCCGCAGTCAGCGTGATCCGGGCTACACCAGTGGCGCCGGTTGAGATCCGTGCCGGTACGCCGCGTGCCCCGTTGGCCGAGAGCTCGAGGTCGACGTTCGGCACCGGTGCACCCGAGGCTGCCAGCACCCGGATCGTGGCTGCGGCTTGCTGCCCGACGCCGATCTTCGAGGGCAGCTGGATGTCGAGCCGGTAGGGTCCGTGGAGGCGGGTGGCGTCGGACTCGATGCGACGATAGATCGCCTCGACCGTTGCCCCGATCACCGAGGGGCCGACCTCGCCCGGCGCTCCGTCTGCCATCAACGCGTGTGTATAGAGCATCACGGCGGCCTGCTGATCGACGCTGGTGCTGCGGCCGTAGTGGTAGAGCGCGTACGCCATGCGTCGCAGCCGCTCCAGCGAAACGGGCGCGCCCGCCCGGTTCTCGAGCCCGGCGGTTTCGCTCAGCTTGTACTTGTACTTCTCGGACGGGTACCAGAAGCGCAGGTCGATACAGAAGGTGTGGGCCTCACCGGGGATCGCGCCGCGGTAGTCCCCGAACCAGCGGATGCCGTAGCGGTAGTTCTTGTAGGAGCCGACGCCGGTGGTGTCGCAGCTGTTCCGCCCGTCGCGCGAGCAGGGGTCGTTCTGGTTCGGCGGCTCGGCCGCCCGGGAGGCGCCGGCCGTGGCGAGTGCGCCCGCCGAGGCGAGGACCAGCAGAGATCCGATCATGGCGAGAAACCGCATGAAGCGGGGATTATGCCGCTCTGCGACAGCGGGGGCGGCGGTACGGTTGTCGCCGATGAAGCAGCCTGCCGTTCAAGAGCACCCTCGGCTGGGAACGGTGGCGGCGGTATCCGCGGCGCTGACCGTTCTCGTCGTTGCACTCGCCGCTCAGGCCACCGGCCCGCGGACCGACGGCAGCAGGTCGCCGATGCTGCCACCGCTGGCGCGGGGTGAACATCCGCTGATCGCGGCCGCAGGAGACATCGCCTGCTCCCCGTCCGACAGCGCCTTCAACCTGGGGCGGGGCACGCCCGGTCGCTGCCGTCACAGGGACACCGCCGGCCTGCTGGGCCGCCGTTCGTACGACGCGATCCTCGCTCTGGGCGACCTCCAGTACGAGCTGGGCGCGCCCGACGCGTTCGAGAACGTGTTCGCGCGATCGTGGGGCCGTTTCCCAACCCTGCGCCCCGTCCCGGGGAATCACGAGTACGAGACGGCCGGGGCGAGCGGCTACTTCGATGTCCTCGGTTCGCGGGCGGGCGACCCGGGCACCGGCTACTACAGCTTCGATCTGGGGGCCTGGCATCTCGTCGCGCTCAACTCCAACTGCGACGAGATCGGCGGGTGCGGGGAGGGCTCCCCCCAGCTGACGTGGCTCCGTGCCGATCTGGCCGCGAACCCGGCCCCGTGCGTGCTCGCCTTCTGGCATCACCCGCGCTGGAGCTCGGGCTCCACACATGGAGGCGACCTGCGCACCGACGCGTTCTGGCGAGAACTGTCGGCGGCGCGCGCGGACGTCGTGCTCGTCGGCCACGAGCATCATTACGAGCGGTTTGCCCGGCTGGACGCCGCCGGAAGACCTTCGCCGCGAGGGGTCCGCCAGTTCACGGTCGGGACCGGCGGCAAGAGCCATTACGGCTTCGCGGAGCCGGTCACGGGCAGTCAGGTTCGTAGCGACAAGAGCTACGGGGTGCTCGAGCTCGTGCTCCAGCCTCTCGGGTACAGATGGCGCTTTCTGCCGGCCACGGGACGGTTCGTGGATACCGGCAGCGCCCGCTGTGTCAGGTGAGCGACCAGTCGACCGGCTCCGCACCTTGCTTGCCCAGCAGCTCGTTCGCCCGGGAGAAGTGCCGGCAGCCGAAGAACCCGCCCGCCGAGTACGGCGAGGGGTGGGCGCACTCGAGCACGTGATGTCTGGCGCGGTCGACGATCGCCGCCTTCTGCTGTGCGTACTTCCCCCAGAGCAGGAACACGACCCCCTCGCGCCCGGAGGAGAGCTCCGCGATCACCCTGTCCGTGAACCGCTCCCAGCCCTTGCCGGCGTGCGATCCGGCCTGGCCTGGGGCGACGGTGAGGACAGCATTCAGGAGCAGCACGCCACGCTCGGCCCAGGCCGTGAGATCGCCGTGGGATGGGCGTGGCAGGCCGACGTCGCTCTCCAGCTCGGTGAAGATGTTGACGAGGGACGGCGGCGGCTTCACCCCGGGCGGGACGGAGAAGCAGAGCCCCATCGCCTGCCCTGGACCGTGGTAGGGGTCCTGGCCGAGGATCACGACCTGCACCGCCTCGAACGGTGTCAGGCACAGGGCCTGGAAGACGAGGTGGGAGGGGGGAAAGAACCGCCGCCCAGCGCTCACCTCGGAGGCCAGGAAGGAGCGGAGGTCCTGCAGCTCCGGCGTCTCGAGCTCGGCGCCGACCCGGTCCAACCAGGACTGGTGCATCCGCGGGCCGCTCATCCCGCCCAGCCTACTTCGAGCCCGAGGCGGGTGTAGCCTCCCGCCCGTGGTCGAGAAGTTGCTTCGGCGTACGATCCTTGGTGCCGCTGACAGCCGTGCGCTGCAGCGGTTCGTGCGCCGCCACGGGATGCGGCTCGGCGCTGGTCGCTTCGTTGCGGGAGAGACCCTGGACGAGGCGATCGTTGTTCTCTCGCGGTTGGACGGCCAGGGCTTGCTGACGAACACCACCCTTCTCGGGGAGGGCGTGGCCGGCGAGGCCGAGACGCGCGAGGTCGTCGCCACCTATCGAACCTGCCTCGATCGGATCGCCGCCGCGGGGATCCGCACGAACATCGCGCTCAAGCTCACGCACCTCGGCCTCGCGCTCGACGAGGAACTGGCCTATGACAACGTCGCGGAGCTCGTGGACGCCGCGGCCGGTCACGGCACCTTCATCCGCATCGACATGGAGGACAGCCCGACGGTGGACGCCACGCTGCGCATCTACAGGCGTCTCCGCGAGTCGGGCCGCGACAACGTCGGCACCGTGCTGCAGTCCTACCTCCTCCGCTCGGAGGGAGACCTGGCGGCGCTGCTGCCACTCTCGCCGAACCTGCGGCTCGTCAAGGGTGCGTACCTGGAGCCGCCGGACATCGCGTACGCGGCCAAGTCCGACGTCGACGCAGCCTTTGTGCGGCTTCTCGAGCGGTCGCTGCAGGAGGGCGCTTTCACGGCTGTCGCCACTCATGACGAGCGGCTGGTCGCCCACGCGATCTCGTTCGCCGAGCGTCAGGGGGTCGGCCGTGAGCGGTTCCAGTTCCAGATGCTCTACGGGGTGCGGTCGAAGCTGCAGCTCGATCTCGTGCGCCGCGGCTACGACGTGCTCGTCGCGACACCGTACGGACCCGAGTGGTACCGCTATCTGATGCGGCGACTGGCCGAGCGGCCGGCCAACATCCTCTTCTTTCTGCGCAACCTCGTCAGAGGCTGACGGTCCGGCCGGGGAGCTACTTCTTCTTCTTGTCCCTGCGTCCCGCGGCGCCCGGTCGTTGCGAGGTCGCCGTCGGGCGTTGTGGCATGCCGGCGCCGCCATGCTCCATCCGTCGCCGCTGCTGGCGGTTGGTCGGCTCGAAGCCGCCGCTCTCGCCCGCCTGCTCCTCCGCGAGCCCCATGTAGGCCTTGCGCTCGGACGGAGTGAGGACCCGCAGCGCCCGTTGCACTTGCTCAGGAGAGGTCGGCTCTCCCATCGTCTGCATCTTGCGCATGGCCGACGCCAGCTCGGGGTTCGTGCGCTCCGCATTGGCGATGGCCGCCTTGGCGAACGCCTTCTTCATGAACGGCACCTTCGCGAGCAGCATGGCGATCGGCCGGAGGTAGCGACCGCCCTTGAGGCGCGCCAGCACGGCCAGGATGAGCACGAGGAAGAGCAGGACTGCGAGGATCGCGAGAGGGATGAAGGCGTAGATCGGCATACCCGGATGATACTCCGGCCGCGATGTTGTGGACGTTCAACTCGCGGCTGGCGGGTTCGCGGACGGGCGCCTCTGTCAATGGAGCGGGCATCCCGACGAGGATGGCCGCTTTCGTAGAACTGCTGGCAGTGAGAGCGCTAGCAATCCATTTCACATTTGCCGGGCACGCCGAATTCCTCGAGCGCAGCGCGGGTGCCCGGGCGACCGCGCAACTTGGCGACGCCGGCGACCGCGAAGACGAGTGCGAGCAGCAGGCGGGCGGCGAGGGCGAGTGCGGCGATCACCGCTTCGTGATTCGCGGCTGCCCGTTCCCTTGCTGCACCGCGGTCTGGCCAGCCTTGACGAGAAGCTTGCGCTTCGGAGTCGAGCGGGCCCAGATCTCAACCGAACCCTTGACGACGTGCAGGGTCGTTCGCTTCCGCGCACGGTCATACGAGATCGAGAAGGTCGTCCCCCGAACGCCGCCGCCGCCCCGCTCTGTCTGGAATTGAAACTCGCCGCCGCCGACCGCCCTCTTGATCCAGAGCCACACGCGTCCGTCCAGAAGTTGGAAGAGGCCAGTCTCGGGCCCGAGGCATTCCCCGAGTCGGAATGACGCTCCCTTGTCGAGCTTGATGATCGAGCCGTCGCCGAGCGCGAGCTCCATCGCCTCCTTCGCACTGACCGTCTGTCCGAGCCGGACCTGCGAGTTGGCGAGGCCGTAGTCGGCACCGCTCGGCGCCTTGACAGAGTCGATGCGGTTGCGCCGGGCCATGTGCACTCGCGCCCCCCGCAATGGCTTGCGACGGGGCCGGGGGCGCAGCCGCCGTTGCCATTCGGTGTCGAAGCCTTCGGGTTGCAGGGGTCGCAACAGCCTGGCGTGATCTGGCAGCCCCTCGAGCTCTTCGGGCCGACAGAGCAGACCGTGTGCTTCGGGCAACAATGAGCGAAGCAGTACTGCGTCGCCGGCTCGCAGACCTTGTAGGGTGCGCCGCACCCCGAGGTCTGCTTTGCGACGAGTGGCCTGCTGGCGCCGGCTGCAGCCTGGCCCGTCGCCAGACCGGCGAGCGCGACGCCGAGCACGCCCAGGGCGCGGCGGCGCGGCATCGGCTGCGCGAGCGTGCGCGCGAGACCGTCAAGGAGCTCGCTCACCGCGCCATCGCTCGCTGCATGCCAGGAGTGTTCCTGACAGATGGGCCGTCCGAAACCTGGAAATCCCTAAAGTTTGCTCTCGACAAAGGAACGCGCCGATCACCGCGGCGAACGTCGCGACGAGCGCGACCTCGTTCCCCTCGCGCCTGAACACGAGCCGTACGGCCTTCAGCCTCGCCGCCTCACCGCGGCGGTCGCCTGTCGGGTCGAGGAAGCCCGAGGCGACGGCCCGGAACGGCGTGGCAGCGCCGCTCGCCGATTCGACGTACAGGCCCATACGGGGAACGCGGAGGAACTCCTCCTACCCGAAAGGGTGACACGTCCTAGCCGATGGGGTAGCATGGCACCTCCGTGCAGACGATCCGCCTCATCCCCCGGGCGGCCCTGCTGGCCGTCGTCCTCGCCGCCACCGCAGCGACGTTCGCTGCGGCGGGCGAGGCGCGGGCCCGCGCGCCGCTCGCGCCGCCCTCCGCGTGCCCGGGCTCGCAGAACGCGCTCGCTTCCGCCGGGAACCAGCAGCGAGCGATGCTCTGCCTGATCAACTGGACGCGTCGGGAGCTGGGTCTGCGCCAGCTGCGTGGGTCACGGGCGCTGCAGGGTGCTGCCAGCGCGAAGGCCCACGACATCGATCGTTGCGATCAGTTCGCCCATCGGCCGTGCGGCATGCCGGTCTTCACGCGGATCCGTGCGCGTCTTGTCGAGGCCCGCGCGATGGGGGAGACGCTCTACGCCGGCGACCCCTCCGACGCCACCGCCTATGCGGCGTTCGAGGCGTGGCTCGGCTCGCCGGGCCACAGGCGGGTGCTGCTTGGTCGCTGGTTCCGGGCTGCCGGTGCCCGAGTCGCGCAGTTCGCCGACCTCGAGGGCAACGCGAACATGCGAGTGTGGGTGCTTGCGGTCGCCGACCGCCGCTGATCCGGCAGGAGATGCGCGCCGGGCGGCGAAGCTGGAGCCGCTGCCGTGAGCGAGCAGAGTCACAAACGCGAGATGACCGACGCGCTCCGTGGGGACTTCGAGCGGCTACGAGCCCGTGGGGTGTCCACCACGCTTGCCGCGTCCGCGGAGAATGTTCTCGCGCAGGTCGCCGCTGCTGCGGGCCCTGAGCTGCCGCCGGCTGCGCCCTCGCCTGTCACAGCTGCGAGGGCCGACCCGCCGCCTGCACCGTCTGCTGCGGAGACCGAGCTCATGCGTCCGCGGCGCAAGGCGTTCCGGCTCGGCCTGCGCCGGCGCGCGTAGCCCGTCCTGGCGGGTTAACGTTCGAGGCATGAGGCGCGAGGACCGGGAGGCGATCCTCTGGGAGGGCGTGACGCGGGTGGAGCATCCGGTCGACCGCCGGGCCCGCGCCGAGGTCGAGGTGGATCTCAGCACGAGTCCCTTGCACGGCAAGCGGCTGCCGTTGCGGATCCGCAACTTCCGTCCTTCGCTGGAGAGCTACCTGACGGCGCTCGGCGGGCCGCTCCCGTACATGGTCCGGCTGAAGGAGATCGACGAGGAGACGTTTCGCCAGCAAGGGCTGCTGGAGGCGGCCTGGCTCGATGAGGCCGCCACGGCGGACTCCGGCGAGACGTTCGCCACCCGCTGGCTCGAGCGTGCGGGTAGCTGGGTGCTGGACGAGGTCAACGACTTGATCGACCGGCACAACCGCTGGTACCCGGTCGAAGCCGGGCTGCCGATGGATCCCAGGACGGGTGACTTCGCTCTCGTGTTCGGCCGCGATTACCGGCGCCCGCGTCTGGACGCCCGGTGGATCCTGGAGCAGTTCCCGCCGGATCGTGCACGGGCGCGAGCTTTCAGGCAGCGCTCGACGAGCGCTGCTGCCGGCCTGCCAGCAGCGTGAGCAGGCAGAGCGCCGCGCACACCAGGTAGGGCACTGCGTCGCCGAGTGCGTCGGCCAGGCCGCCGCCGATCCAGGGGCCGGCGGTGGCGCCGAACGCCCAGGCGGTGTTGGTGATGCCGAACCCGGTGCCGTGGGTCAGCCCGATGTCGTCGGCGCGATCGGCGACGAGGGCCAGCCCCGGGGTGTAGAACGCTCCGTAGGCGACGGAGGAGACGGCGACGAGCGCACTGAGGGCGAGCGGTGCCGCGGTCAGCGCGAGCGCGACGCTCACGAGCACGGCGGCCGCGAGCCCGGCCTGGATCGGCAGGAACCTGCCCCGGGTGTCGCTGACTCGACCGACGAGCGGGTTGGCGCCGACCTCGAGCAGACCGGAGACGAAGAACACGATGCCGATGGCGAGGGTTCCGTAGCCCGCGGCGTCGAGGTTGAGGGGTGCGAGCGTGTCGTTCAGGCCGAAGAAGAAGGCGGGGAGGAGGTTGAGCCAGAGCCCGGCCAAGAACCGGGGGTCGCGAACGGCCCGGCGGATGGCGCCGCTTGTGCCCACCTCCGGCGGCGGGCTGGGGCGGCGCAATGTGACGAGTGCCAGCACCAGGGCGATCGCCGCCACGATCAGGAAGGCCACGCGGATGGTGAGCGCCTCGATTCCGGTGCCGATCAGCGGCCCGACGACGAACCCGAAGACTGCGATCCCGAACGTCGTCCCGAGAGCCTGACCGCGCCGTTCGCGCGGGACGGACGTGGCCACCCACCCCAGTGCGCCGGTCCAGGTGAGGAGGCTGCCGCAGCCCTGCACGAACCGGGCCGCCGACAGGGCGGTGAGGCTGCCTGCGAAGGCGAAGGCGACGCTGGAGACCGCGACCACGATCATCCCGGCCACGATCGCCCGCTTCGGCCCGATCCGGCTGATCACGAGCCCGGCCGGGAGCCCGAAGACGAGCGCGCCGGCACCGTACGACCCGAACAGGAGCCCAGCCTCGGCCTTGGACAGGTCGAGGTCGTCGGCGAGCCCTGGCAGCAGCGGGATCAGCGCACCGAAGAGCATGGCGTCGAAGAAGACGATCGAGGCCAGGAAGGCGACGATGCGGGGCATCGGGCGAGCCTAACGGGTGAGCGAGGTCAAGCCTCAGCGGCGCGGGTGGGGTCAGGCCTCCCATGTCCCATGGGAACGTGGGAGGCCCGAGAGGTGACAACGGGGTGGTGGGACGTGGGAGGCCTGACCCCACAAAAAAAGCACCGAGCTCGGCTCGCCGTCGTCCGGCTTCTCCAACCGACCCCCGCCGAAGCGGCTGCCGCTCGGAGGGCCATCAACCTTCGGCGCTCCTCACTCGGTGCACAGAGGAAACTAAACCCTGGCAATCGATCCGTCAAGTGGGTAAAGAACGAAAAACGCGCAAACAGCGAAAAAACAGCATTCCACTCCCACATAACCCCGGATATCCCGCGCTGATATCGCGTACTCGATGTCGGTCCACACAAAAATGCACCGAGCCGGTTGCCCCCTCGTCCGGCTATCCGACCGACCGCCGCCGAAGCGACCGCCTGTTGGGGAGCCATCGACCTCAGGTGCTCCGTACTCGGTGCATCGGGGATGCTAGGGACTCTGGTCGTCCACGTCAAGCAGCACGGGAACCTCTTGGACACGAAAACATGGTATTTGCGAAGATCTCTTTGTTAGCCGAGTCGGATTGCGGTCTCTCCGGACTGCTCTAGCGTCCGGGACCAGCAATTCGCCGAGCCGGGTGCGCTTTCGTCCACCCTTCCGATCGACTCTCCGCTTGCGCGTACCGTCTTCCGGAGGGGCTTCGTCCTACTCGCGTCCCGTGCTCGGCGCAGTCGGCAATCTATGCTGTCGGAGCTCCCCAGGCAAGGGCCTGGGCACACGCGTTTCCCGCAAATTGCACCTGTCTCTCTTGGCCACCTCCCCCAACCACGTCGTCGTCACGGGTGCCGGCTCCGGCATCGGGCGAGCGATCGCCCGTCGGCTCTCACACGACGGGTGGGCGGTCACGCTGCTGGCCCGCGATCGGGCACGCCTGGGGAAGACGCAGGCGATGCTCGAAGCGGCGTCCTTGGTCGTCCCGTGCGACGTCCGCGAGCGGAAGCAGGTCGACCGCGCGTTCGCGCAGGCTGCGTCGGAGCTCGGGCCGATCCACGCGCTCGTAGCCGCGGCCGGCCTGGGCGGGCCGAACGCCGAGGGCGACGACGATCGGTTTTTCGACCTCGTTGCCACGAACCTCACCGGAACCTATCTGTGTGCGCGAGCGGCCCTTCGGCACCTTGCGGCCGGCCCCGACGCGAGACATGTCGTCGTCCTGTCGTCGATCCTCGCTCGTATCGCCGTTCCCGGGTACACGGGGTACAGTGCCTCGAAGACGGGCCTGCTCGGCCTGGTGCGGTCCCTCGCGGCCGAGCTCGCCGAGGAGAACGTGCAGGTCAACGCGATCTGCCCGGGATGGGTGGATACGGAGATGGCCTGGGAGGGTCTCGATCTGATGGCAGGGGTGCTTGGTGGCACGCGGGAGGATGCCTACCGGGAGGCGATGAAGGCGGTGCCACTCGGTCGCATGTCGCAGCCGGACGACATTGCGGGCACCGTCACGTGGCTCCTCTCAGCGGACGCCCGCGGCGTCACGGGGCAGGCGATCGACCAAAACGGCGGAGCCTGGGTCGGTTAGGGCCGAGGCCGATGCCCGCGGTGCACATCCGCTCCCTCCGTCTCGACGCCGACCGCGCGCGCGAGGGCCTGCCCGCGATCGCGAGGGCGGTGGCGGAGGCGACCCCGTGCTCGGTTCCGGGAGTGTGGGTCACCTTCCAGCCGCTCGACGTGCAGTCCCTCGGAGAGAGGATCATCCTGGAGGAGGGGCGGATCGCGTACGTCGACGTGTGGATCCGCGAACGGGAGGATGACCCTGAGGCAGTGCAGCGAGCGCTCGTCGCGGCGTGTCGCGCCACCGCAGAGGCACTCGGGATCCCGGTCGAAGACGTCTGGGGGACGCTTCGTCTCGTCGAGCCGGGCCGCGTCTTCGCCGGCGGCGACCTGATCGGCTGAAGGTCTGCTGGGCCGCGCTGAAGGGCCCCGCAGCGCGCACGGCCTACCGGGATAGGCCCCAAAGCGTCCCGCTCCGCGACTGCGGCACCCGGGCAGCGGGATGCTTTAGCGTCCTACGGTTGTCCAGACCGCAGGCAATGCGTTTGGAGCGACGCCACCCCTCCGAACATCCGCTCGAGTAGGAGATATGCCGCGCGCAGCTTCGGGTCGCCGTCGATGACGGTTGCCGGGTCGAGCGCCGCTGCCGCCTGGTCACAGCACTCCCGCACGTGGTCGAGCTCACTACCGACTCGGGTCGGTTGGGGGTGACGCCACTCCGAACGCTCACGGAAGGGTTGGGCGGTGATCCGGTGCTCGTCGCGTCCGCCAAACGCGTGGCTCCCGGTGAGGTGGAGTATCGATCCCTCGATCCGCATCCTTGCTCCTCCGTGGCGCGTCCCTGCGCCGTCCCAGGTAATCGGTCACGGAGAGCGCGGATTGAGCGCAGTGGTCTCAGGTCAGCCGATCCAGGGCTGCCCGTTCCAGTACGCGCGCACCTTGCCGCGGCGCGTGAGATCGAGCTCCAGGTGGTCCGGCGGGCGAAGCCCGGGTGTGGCATGGATGCGAAGCCCGTCCTGTTCGGCGACGAGCTCGGTGGCGCGGGGCGGCGGCGCGAGCGACGCTTCGAGGGAGTAGCTGGCGCCGCCGCAGCAGCGCGCGCGGCGGGGCCAGACATAGACGTCCCCACCGCCCTCGCGGAGGCGCCCCATCGTCGCTGCGTCGGCCACGACCCGCATACCCGAAGTGTTGCAGGAGAAACACGTGGGGCGCCTGGCGGCGCCCCACGTCCGTACAGATATCGCCGCTCTGCTAGGAGGGAGCCGACTCCGTCGGGAGGTCGAACTGCTTGAGCTGCTCCTCCTCCAGTCGCTCCAGCTCCTCCTCGCTCCCCATCCGCACCGGCCCCTTGAACCAGTGCCGCGCCGAGAGGACGTACCAGCCTCCGAAGAGGACGAGTGCGCCCAGGACGAGCACCGGTGCGTAGTTGATGAAGTCCCACGACCAGCCTTCCTGGCCCGGGATGCTCACCTTGTAGGGCGGCAGGAAGAAGATCACGCAGATCAGCGCCACCCAGAGGATGGCCACGATGTTGATCCACCTGTAATGGCGACCCAGGCTCCAGGCGCCGTGCTGGAACTTGTCGCCCTGCCGGAAGCGGAGGATCACCGGCAGGATGAACGCGATGTAGAGACCGACGACCGCGATGCCCGTTCCCACGTAGTAGCCGACGAGGTAGTTCCAGATCGCCGGAATCATGATCAGCGCGGCCATGACGAAGATGGCAACCACCGCGAGCTGCGGAACACGGTTGCGGCCCACCCGCCGCCAGAGGCGGTGACCCGGCACTGCGCCGTCGCGTGAGAACGCGAACAGCATCCGCGAAGCGGACGTTCCCGAGGCGGTGAGGCAGAAGAACTGCGCGACGCAGCAGACGAAGAGCAGGATCTCCGACCACGTCTGGCTCATCGACTCCGCGAAGATCCATGGGATGATGATCCCGAAGTTCTCGATCGCGCCCTTCGTGTCCGGGATGGCGAGCGTGACCGCCACCAGCAAGATGAAGCCGAAGAAGACCGACACGATGACCGACATGTACATGCCGATCGCCGCGGATCGCGACGCCTGGTGGGTCTCCTCAGCCATATGGGCCGAAGCGTCGTACCCGGTGATCGTGTACTGCGCCATGGCGAGGCCGGTGGCGAAGACGTACCAGAACATCGGCGTCGCGAAGGTGCTGCTGCCGCCGCCGAAACCGGTCTCGTTGAGCGTCTCGGTGAACACGTACCCGAGCGACTGGTGCTGGTCCGGCACCACGAGCAGCACGATCACGATGAAGGCCACCCCGGCCATGTGCCAGTAGGCCGAGACCGTGTTGAGGAGCGAGGTGACGCTGACCTTGAGCAGGTTCAGCACCAGCGCCAGCGCCAACACGATCGCGTACAGGACGTAGATGTACTCCTTCGTGTTCGGGTAGTCGAACCAGTAGTTCAGAAGCACGGTTCCGAACGTGGCCAGTCCGTAACCGATGGCGGCGGTCACGGCGATCTGCCCAACCAGGTTGAACCAGCCGGTGAACCAGCCCCAGGCCGGGCTACCGAGCTTGGAGGCCCAGTAGTAGAGGCCGCCGGCCGTCGGATACGCCGACGCGATCTCGGCCATGGAGAGGGCGACGACCGTGCTCATGAGGCCGACGAGCAGCCATCCCCAGGAGACGGCGATCGGCCCGCCCTGCAGGAACGCGATGTAGTACGAGGTGAGGCACCCCGCCAGGATGGAGATGATCGTGAAGCTGATCGCGAAGTTCTGGAACCCGCCCATCGACCGGAACAGCTCCTGGGCGTACCCGAGCTTGTGGAGGAGCTGTTCGTCCTCCGAGGTGTGGTACCCGCTTGGCGCCGGGCTCGTACTCATTCCGCCTCCTTCCGAAACACCGTTGCTTGCAGGGCCCTATTGACCTACGGAGCACGGGTTCCTGTCAAGGGCGAACGAGATGCTCCGCGGCCAAGTGTTCTCCGCGGGGCGGACGGATCTCGTAGCATCGGCCCATGCTGACCCTCGAACACCTTGCCGCCGACACCGAACTGGGCACGATCGACACCGTCGTCGTCGCCTTCACCGACATGCAGGGCAGGCTGATGGGCAAGCGGCTGCACGCGGAGTTCTTCCTCGAGGAGATGAGCAGCGGCCATCCGGTCGAGGGCTGCAACTACCTGCTCGCGCTGGACATGGAGATGGACACGGTTCCGGGCTACGAGATCGCGAGCTGGGAGCGCGGGTACGGCGACTTCGCGGTTCAGCCCGATCTGGCGACGCTGCGCAAGATCCCCTGGCTGGAGGGTACGGCGCTCGTGCTCGGGGACGTGCTGTGGCACGACGGCGCGCCGGTGGCGCCTTCACCGCGACAGGTGCTGCGCGCCCAGATGGGACGGGCAGCGGCACTCGGGTTCACGCCGATGATGGGCTCCGAGCTCGAGTTCTACCTTCTCAAAGAGACGTTCGAGGAGGCGCACGCCAAGGGCTACGAGAACCTCACACCGTCGGTGCCGTACATCCTCGACTACCACATTCTCGGCACCACCTACGACGAGCCGCTGCTGCGGGCGATCCGCAACGGCATGCACGCGGCGGGCCTGCGGGTCGAGACGTCCAAGGGGGAGGCCTGGCCGGGCCAGCAGGAGATCAACTTCCGTTTCTCGGACGCGGTGACGATGGCCGACAACCACGTGATCTACAAGAACGGGGCCAAGGAGATCGCGCACCTGCACGGCCGGTCGATCACGTTCATGGCCAAGCCGTTCCACGACTGGATCGGCAACTCGTGCCATGTGCACTCGTCCCTGTTCCGTGACGGTGCGCCCGCGTTCGCCACGGACGAGACGCTGTTCTCGCGGTGGCTGGCCGGCCAGATCGCCTGCTTCGAGGAGCTGGCGGTGTTCCTGGCGCCGACGATCAACTCGTACAAGCGGTTCGCCGCGGGTTCCTGGGCGCCCACGACCCTGGCCTGGGGCAACGACAACCGCACGTGTGGGTTCAGGGTCGTCGGCCGCGGCGCGGCGCGCCGGGCGGAGACGCGGATTCCGGGTGGCGATGCGAACCCGTACCTGGCTTTCGCCGCGATCATCGCCGCCGGGCTCCACGGGATCGAGCACGAGCTGGAGCTGCCGCCGCCGCTCGAAGGCAACGCGTACGAGTCGGACGCGCGGCGGTTCCCGTCGACGTTGCGCCAGGCGATCGCGTGTCTGGAAAGCGGCACGATGGCACGGGGCGCCTTCGGCGACCAGGTCGTCGACCACTACCTCAACTACGCGCGCACGGAGCAATCCCAGTACGACAAGGTCGTCACCGACTGGGAGCGCAAGCGGTACTTCGAGCGCGGCTGACGTTCGTAGGAGACCCCGACCGGGGCGCGAGCGTCGCGAGAACCAACGTCACTCGAACCAGGGAGGCCAACGATGCTCCACGCACCGCAGCTGATCACCGCCGCTCGGATGCTCTACCTCGTGTGGCTCCCGGCCGACCAGGAGGCCGCGGCTGCCCTGTTGCCGGAGGGGCTCGAGGCTGCGCCGGGCGCGCCGGTCTACCTCAACCAGTATGTCGTCGACGACGAGGCGCAGACGTCGAACGCAGGTGACCCGGACGGGTTCGGCGCCTACTCGTTGACGTATCTCGGGATCGAGCTGGCCGGCCTCGACACCGAGGCGGGCGTTCCCGGCCGCTTCTGGACGCACTACTTCAACAGCTCTCCGAACATGATCCGCTACGCGCTCGCGCGTGGCGTGCCGGCGACGGCTGGCGCCACGACGCTCGAGCTGACGGGCGGGGAGCTGATCGCGACGACGCGGATCGACGGCGCGCCCGTGATCCGCGCTCATGCCGATGTGGACGTGGGGACACCGGTCCGGGCGAACGGTCAGCTGCGCTACGTCACCGAGGTCCACGGCGGCCTCGTCAGCGGCCGGTACCCGTTCGTCGCCGATCTGGCCGAGAGCTTTCTGGTGACCGCCGTCGAGTTCGTCGCGCCCGAGCACGATGTGTACGCGCTGCGCCCTGCGGATCCACTGCGGCTGACGTTCGGGTTCTACTCTCCGGCCATCTCCTTCTGCTACCCGGGCGGCGAGGGCGAGCTGGGTGGGCTCGGCGGCGGCTGACCGCGGTACGCTGCGCCGGTGGAACGGCGACCGATGATCGGGATCACCTCCTACGCCCAGCCCGCCCGGTGGGGCGCCTGGGATCTGCCCGCTGCGCTCATTCCCCTCTATTACGTGGAGTCCGTGCACGCGGCGGGCGGCCGCGCGCTGTTGATCCCGCCCACCGCCGGCGCGATCGAGGAGACGCTCGACCTCTTTGACGGGATCATCTTCTCCGGGGGCATCGACATCGATCCTGCGGTCTACGGCGCGGAGCGCGACGAGCGCACCGACCCGGCGCAACCGGCGCGCGACAGCGCGGAGCTCGCGCTCCTGGCGGCGGCGCTCGAGCGCGATCTGCCGACGCTCGCCATCTGCCGGGGCTTCCAGCTCCTGAACGTGCTGCGCGGCGGCGATCTGATCCAGCACCTGCCCGAGCACGTCGGGCACGACGGCCACCGCGAGACGATGGGTGTCTTCTCCGTTCATCCCGTCGAGGTGAAGGGTGGCACGCGCCTGGCTTCGATCATCGGTGAGCGTCACTCGGACGCCCACTCGAGCCACCACCAGGGCGTGGGCAAGGTGGGGGAGGGTCTCGTGGAAACGGCGTGGACGGAGGACGGCGCGCTGGAGGGCCTCGAGGACCCGTCCAAGCGGTTCACCGTCGGCGTCCTCTGGCATCCGGAGATGGAGGAGGACAAGCGCCTGTTCGCAGCGCTGGTCGCCGAGGCGCGCCGCTACCGCGGGGAGCGGGTTGGGGCCGCGGCGCCGGCCGTCGCAAGCGGTGTCGATTCCGGTGTCGCTCCTACGTCGTAGTTGTCGACAAGCACAACCACACAGAGGGAGGTTGGCATGGCCAATCCAGTCGTGCACTTCGAGGTCACCGGCAAGGACGGCGACGCGCTCGCCGGCTACTACCGGACGCTCTTCGGATGGGAGACGCAGGCCGTTCCGGACCTGAACTACAACATGGTCGCCAAGCCCGAGGACGGGCCAGGGATCGGCGGCGGCATCGGCAGCTCGCAGGACGGCTCGAGCCTGGCCACGTTCTACGTGCAGGTCGACGACCCCCAGAAGGCCCTGGACAAGGCGGTGGAGCTCGGCGGCAAGGTGGCGATGCCGGTGATGTCCATCCCCGGCATCGTGACCCTGGCGCAGTTCTCCGACCCGGCGGGCAACGTGATCGGGCTCGTCGGCAGCGAGACGCCGCCGGCCTGAACACCGTCTGATCCGGGCCCTCGGCCGGCCGCGCGGTGACGCTGCCGCGGCCCGGCCGGGGGGTCCGCTTCAATGGCGGGTGCCGGCGGCACCGACCGGTCGCGGACGGGGTGACTGGGCGGTGTACGCCGGCATTTTTGCCGGCGACGAACATCGGGGTGCAGCGTGTCGGGAAGGCTCGAGGGCAAGGTCTGTGTGATCACCGGGGCGGGCGGCGGCATGGGCCGTGAGGCCGCGGTCGTCTTCACCGGCGAGGGCGCCAAGGTCTGTGTGGCGGATGTGTCCTTGCCTGCCGCCGAGGAGACGGTTGACCTCTGCGCGGCCGGCGCCGCGTTTGCACATCAGGTCGACGTGGCCTCGGAGGACGGTGTGCGTGCTCTGATGGCGGCCACGGCGGAGCGCTACGGCGGCATCGACGTGCTCTACAACAACGCCGGCATCTCACCCGACGACGACGCGTCCGTGCTGGACACGTCGGTCGAGGCCTGGCAGCGCGTGCAGAACGTGAACACGCTGGGTGTCTTCCTCTGCTGCAAGCACGGCATCCCGTACCTGCTCGAGCGCGGCAACGGCTCGGTGATCAACGTGGCCTCGTTCGTCGCCATCCTCGGCGCGGCGACGTCGCAGATCTCCTACACGGCGTCGAAGGGCGCGGTGCTGGCGCTGAGCAAGGAGCTCGGCGTGCAGTTCGCGCGACAGGGCGTACGGGTCAATGCGCTGTGCCCGGGGCCCGTCGAGACGCCGCTCCTGCTCAACATCTACGGTTCGAACCCGGAGGCCTACGAGCGGCGCCGCATCCACTGGCCGATGGGTCGCCTCGGCACCCCACGCGAGCTCGTCAACGCAGCCCTGTTCCTGGCCAGCGACGAGTCGAGCTTCGTCACCGGAGCCACGTTCGTGGTGGACGGCGGCATCACGGCGGCGTACGTCACGCCCGAATGATCCGGGATACGCGCGGTACGTGCGGGCTTTGCCCGCACGGCACGTGGTGAGCTGGAGCGCGACGCGCCGTGAGGGCGGAGCCTTCGTCAGGCGGGTACCCAGAGTGCGTCGTCGCCCAGCCGCAGCCGCCTCGCGTTCCCGTTCGCGCACAGCGCCACCAGCGCCCGCTCGGCAGCGATCGGGTCGGGGAGATCGGTCGTCTCCGCGCACACCCGCGCCACCTCCATCGTTGTCAGCCCACCCGGGTAATGGGCCAGCAGGTCGCCCAGGGCGGGGACGGGGAGCCGCGTGAGGCGCTGCTCGAGGTTCATCAACACCGTCTCGTAGGCCTCAAACGGCAGGAACCCGGCGAGATGGGCTTCGCGCCCGTCGTCCGCGGCGTAGACGAGGCTCGGCGCGGTGTAGCGGTCGCGACCGTCCGTGTTGGCACACCGGTTGAGCGCGACGGCATGGCCCACGGGGCTCCGCGACTCCTCGCGATCCTGCTGGTAGAGCCGCTCGACCTCCGGGTCGTCGACGGCGTCCACAGCGGCCTGTGCGTCGAGACCCTGGATCCGACCGAGTAGACGCACGAGCGCTTCCGGCTCGTCCATCAGCAGCAGCTCGTCGCAGGCGTGCCAGCCGAAGCGCAGCGCTCGGATCACCGCCTCCTTCAGGCCCGGCCCCTGCAGCTCGGCGGCGACGGCGACCCGGCACGCCATCCCGGTGCCCATGGGGCGGGGGAGCACGTGGGGTGAGTAGGGCATTCCGTAGCGGGTGAACTTCTGCTTGGTCAGCGCGCGCGCCGGTCCCGTGTACCCACGGGCGACGTAGTCGGCGGACGTCTCGGCCAGACCGATCAGCACGGTGCGCCAGCGAAGCTGGTCGCCGTAGCGGGCCTCGAGTGTGCGGAGCGCCGGCTCGGCCGAGTAAGCCCAGGGGCATCCGGCGTCGGTGAAATGCACGACATCGACCCGGACCACGCTTCCCGTCTCGAAGGGAACGTGCAGCGGCGTGGCGATGGGGGCGATGGGCACCGCGCCAGTCTACGTTGGCGGACCAATCCGTCTGCATGCGGGCAGCGTGCAGCTTTGCCCGTGCGGGGTTGAGATGTCTGATTCCGAATTGGCCGAGTTGAGCGGTGACCGTGTCGTCAGACCAACGCGGGAGGCGGGGTTGGAGCGGGGCCCTTCAGGGCCTCGCAAGACGTTCGGCGATCCGCCAGCCCAAGTGTCGTGAGCGGTGGGTCGACGCCCCGTCAACACTGACAGATCCGTCGTTCGTTGCAGGTCGACCCCTTGCCTCATGGGGTGAACTCCTCGTGAGGCCCTGAAGGGCTCCACTCCGCCGCACGCCCCGCTCTTGACCCCGAGACGCCTCACCCGGAGTCCTGTGGGATGGCAGGCAACTCGGAGTCAATCGTCCGAGGGGCGTCAGCTCTGCCCGTATGCGCTCGGTTTCGATGTTGCATCGGATGGGGGATAAGCATCCCCATCCGGCAGCTCAAACTCCGACGACCTGCACGAGCCACCGGCGGTCGCGTTCCCGATCGAGCTCCATGAAGATGATCCGCTGCCACGTGCCGAGGCACAGCTCACCGTCGCGCACCGGGATCGACTCCCCCGCCGAACCGAGCAGCATGGACATGCAATGCGAGTGCCCGTTCGAGGCTTCCATCTCGTCCGGCGAGATGTTCTCGGTGCGGCGATCCCAGTCGTCGTGAGCGTAGTAGTGCTCCGACGGCACCAGCCGCTTGAGCAACACGGCGAAGTCCTCGAGGAAACCGCGCTCCCACTCGTTGACGCGCACCGAGCACGTGGTGTGCGGCGAGTACACACAGCAGATCCCGTTCTGCACGCCGCTCTCCAGCACGGCCTCCCGCACCTCCTCGGTGATGTCGGTCACGGTGAGCCCGCCCGCCGTCCGGAAGCGCACCTCCCGGTGCAGCGTCTTCGTCGCGTCGCGCTCGTCGGTGATCGTCAAGCGCTCGGTCGCGGTGTCGGGCGCAGTGGCCATCCCTGCCATTCTGACATTGCGGAGTGGTGTCCGTGTGGTCATCTGGAGGAGATTCTGCGGAGAGAGCCGCTACCCTCGTGGCGGCGGGCCCGTAGCTCAGCTGGTTAGAGCAGCCGACTCATAATCGGTAGGTCCCTGGTTCGAGTCCAGGCGGGCCCAATCTTGCCGGGCACCGCTGCGCTTTCCTGCCCGGCCCGAGCGGGCCGCGGCGGCCCTGTCGGCCGCGGTGGTTCGGAGCGCCGACCTGCGGTCTCACACTCGCGGGGCAACTCGACGTACGGTGGCGGCTGCAACGGGGCCCTGCCCACGCGTATCCGTGCTACACTGAATCCGTGTAGCACATGGCTAACCTGACTCTCACTGTCGACGACGAACTGCTGCGGAAGGCGCGGATCCGGGCGCTCCAGCAGGGGACGTCGGTGAACGCGCTCGTTCGCGACTATCTCGAGCACTTTGCGGGTGTCTCCGAGGCGCTCGAGGGTGCCGCTGCATTCCTTCGTGTCGCGGAGGGGGAGCCGGGGTCGAGTGGCCCCGGCGGACGGCGCTGGACGCGGCATGACGCGCATGACCGATAGGGCCTTCGTGGACACCAACGTTCTCGTGTACGCCGTCGACAGCGCCGACCGCGGGAAGCAACGGGCCGCGCAGGCGATCTTCGCGGAGATCGGCGAGCGCCGACTGGTGCTGAGCACGCAGGTGCTCAGCGAGTTCTACGTCGTGGCCACTAGGAAGCTGGCGACACCGATGAGCGAGGAGGCAGCCGCTTCGGCAGTGGCGGCATTGTCGAAGCTGCCCGTGGTGGTGGCGGACGTCGACCTTGTGGCGTTGGGGATCGCGATCAGTCGTGAAGCGCAACTCTCCTACTGGGATGGCCTCATCGTGGCAGCGGCCAAGTCTTCGGGCTGCGAGTCGGTCCTCACCGAGGATCTCAAGGCGGGCTCTACCGTTGCGGGCGTGGTCATCGTGAACCCGTTTCTCTCCTGACGGCCCCGGGAGCCGCAGCCAGCGAGCTCCCCGGGCAATCAGAATGTGGGTCAGGCGTTCGTCGCGAAGGCCATCGCGGGCTCGGAGGTGACGCCAGCGCCGGCCGTCGCGGCCCTCGCGCTGACCGAGAGTGGGCCGGACTCCTTGCGAGGCCCTGAAGGGCCCCGCTTTGCCTTCCGCACCATCGCCAGTTGCACGGTCCGTCGCGGCCCTCGCGCTGACCGAACGGGGGCCGAACGCCTTGCGAGGCCCTGAAGGGCCCCGCTCTGCCTTCCGCACCATCGCCAGTTGCACGGTCCGTCGCGGCCCTCGCGCTGACCGAGAGTGGGCCGAACTCCTTGCGAGGCCCTGAAGGGGCCCCGCTCTGCTCCGGCGCCGGGGGACCTGCGCGAGTGGCTACTTGCGAAGTGCGGCGAGCAGTCCCCGGCGTCGTGGGTTCCTTCAGGGACTCACAAGCAGTTCGTCCCGGCACTCGCCTGCGGAACCAGTCGTGCCATTGGGTCTCGATCATCTACAGGCGCCTGGCCGGCACGGTGTGTTGCCGCGCCGGCCAGGCGCGTCGCGAGCTACTGCTTGACGATCCGCCCGTCGACCGACGGGTTCACGGGCGAGTTGGCCGTCACGTAGTCGATCGCCACTTGCAGCAGGTCGTCTCCGGGCTGCTGCACGTTCGTGCCGCCGGCGAGGGCCGTGTAGCCGTCGCCGGCGGTGAACATGAAGTCGTTCGTGACGATGCGGACGGTGTCCGCGGGGCCGATCGGCGTGAGCGTGCCGCCCACGCCGTTTGGTGCCTTGAACATGCCGGTCACGACCGCGTTCGTCCCGTTGCAGGCGAATGTCAGGACGAGCCCCGAGACCTGCGGGAAGCGGCCGGTCGCGACCGCCGGGTTGCAGACCGGCGAGAACCCGTTCAGCAACGCCTGCTCGAGTTGCGCGCCGGTCAGCGTCTCGATCACCGTGCGGTTTCCGAAGGGCAAGACGGCGAACATCTCGCCCCACGTGATCTCGCACGCCGCCTCCGAGGCAGAGGGCGGGGTGCAGTTGAGATCGGCCCGCAGCCCTCCCGAGTTGGTCAGGGCGGCATCGACACCGGGGTACTTGAGCCGCATCGCATCGGCGACCATGTTGCCCATCGCGGACTCGTTGAGCCGCGTCGGGTCGCGCTTGATGTCGGCCACCTGGCTGCCCACCACCTGGTTGCGGAGCACCGCGGTCTGGGCGTCGGCGGCGTCGACGATCGCCTTCACGTCGGCGCGCTTGGCCACGCCGAGGTTCTTGGCGACGCGTGTCGCGGCCCCGGCCCACTCCACGTCACCGTCGTCCACCACCATCTGCACGACCGAGTAGCTCGCACCTGCGTTCAGGCCCTCGGCCACCAGGATGTCACCGACCATCATGTTCGAGACCCGGTGCGTGTGCCCCGCGAGCACGACGTCGACCGTCGTCTCTTGCAGCGCTTGCGCGATGGTCACGATCGGGCCTACCCAGGGGATCGCCGGAGTGAAGCCGACCGCGTTCGCGCCGGTGGCCGAGCCCTCGTGGATAAGCACCATCTGCACGCGGACGCCCTGCCGGCGGAGCTTCTCGGACTCCCGCTGGATGGTGCTGATCGCAGGCAGGAAGCGCAGGCCGGCGGTGGCGCCGGCGCTGACCAGCTCCGGCGTCGACTCCAGCTCGATCCCGATCACGCCGACCCGCACGCCGCCGAGCCGGAACACCTTCGTGCCCTCGACCCAGTCGGGATTCTCGCCGGTGATCGCGTCGACGATGTTGGCTCCGAGGAACGGGAAGTCGGCCCGTTCCTGATGCGCCTTGAGGCGGTCGATGCCGTAATCGAACTCGTGGTTCCCGTACGACGTGGCGTCCAGGCCCCACGCGTTCTCCACGTCGATCGCCGGCATGTCCTGGAGCAGTCCCGAGTTCGCCGGCGATGCGCCCACGTTGTCACCCGAGGCGAACAGGAAGGCCGGCAGCCCGAGGGCGTCAGCTTCCAGATCGAACATCGTGGCCAGCTCCGAAGCTCCGCCGACCGGGATGTTGCGCCCGTCGAAGAGTACCGTGGTCGGGCTCAGCTGCCCGTGGAAGTCGGTCAGTCCGATCACCGGAACCAGCCGCGCCCCGCGTGCGTCGTCGAGGATGTCCAGCCGGACGACGCCCTGAGCCTGCTGCGGCTCGGGCACGCCCAGCAGGTAGGCGATCGTCGGGGCGAGGTCGATCGTCCGCAAGCCCGAGGGATCGGGGCCGGAGCGGACACCTTCGCCACCGGCGAGGAACGCCGCCCGCATGTTCACGTTCGCGTCCAGGTTCTGGACGTCGGGGACGTACCCGTGCTGCCCGAAGAAGGCCGACCGGGCGACGAGCGTGCCCGGCGTGGCCGCGTCGAACTGGTAGGGCGGGTACGCAAAGACGACGAGGTCCCCGGTGCGCGTCGGGTGTGCCATGTCGGTCGTGCTGCCGTTGCCGTTCGGGATGAAGCGCGCCTCGGCCTTGGTGTAGGTGCGATCGATCATCTTCCAGCCTTCAGCGAGCCCGTCCCTCGTCCAGTCGTTGGGGTCGGTGAGCGCGACGTAGGCGCTCCTGATCTGTTGCACGACGGCACCCTCGTCGGCCGCCGCCACTTGCGTGAGCCCCGCTCCGGCAGGATCGCGCCCGGCCAGGTTGAGGTAGATCTGCAGCGCGCCGCCGGCCCAGCAGGCCTTGGCCTTGCCGATCGTCTCGCCGGTCGCCGGGCGGCAGTTCGACGTCTGGGGCCTCGACAGCAGTCCCAGATCGACCAGTACCTTGCTCGCGTCGATGGCCAGGAACTGTGGCGCGAAGCCGTGGTCGGAGGAGACGAACGTCGAGAGATCGTCGTCGCCCATCAGCGACTGGGCGAGCGCGAGCGTCTCGTCCGCGCCCTCGTACACGCGGCGCAGGAACGCAGAGCGCTGCAGGACGCGACGGTCGGGCGTGCCGTTGACCTGCACGTCGTCGTAGGCCGGGTTCGCGCTGCCGTTCGGCAGCTTCGGCGTGACCAGCGCCATGAACTGGTGCTGGAACTCGTCGGTCACGGGATACCCGACCAGAGCCAGGTCGGGCTTGTACGTCCGCAGGATGTACTTGAGCAGCGGGTGGTACAGCGTCTCCCAGTAGAGCCCCTGCTCGACGTAGGTCTCCTCGCTGACGATGCCGGCTTCCAACACCGCGAAGTCGGCGGCAGTCGAGGTCGGAAACTCCTTGGCCACGTACTCGGCGAAGTCGCCGCTGAACCCGGAGGGGGGCGTCCAACCCGGCCAGCTCGCGTTTGCTCGCGTGACAGAGGTGTGGAACAGGCGGACCTGCGAGAGGTCGCGCGAGAGCCGCTCCACCTTGAGCAGCAGCCCGGCGGTCTTGCCGTCGAGCGAGCCTCCCGAGACCGTGACCTTGACGTCCGCCCACTTGCCCTCGCGGAGATCGGCGACCTTGACGGCGCCGTCCTTCCCGGGTGCGAAGAGCACGCGGTCGTAGTTGACGCGGCCGTCGTTTGTGGTGTCGTAGATGTAGGCGTTGAGGCCGTACTTGTCCGTGCCGAAGTCGAGCACGCGCAGGCGCATCTCCTTGGCCGGGCTGCGCGAGACGGGCACGTTGCTCCAGCCGCTGGCATCTGCGGGCGCGGCCGCCGGGAACGGCGCCTGTCCGGCGAAACCGGCCGGGTGGTCGAACTGCAGCCCGAATGCCGTCACGAAGGCTGCGTCGTCGGTCGGGCCGACGTAGTTGGTGGCCACGCCGCGTCCCGACAGGAACGAGCGGAAGTCGACCGTCGGCCCGTTGATGGAGCCGTTTCGGCCGGCGGCCCACTCGATCTGTGCCACCTTCTTGCCGCCGCGCTCAGCCGCTTGCGCGATCGTCTCGGCCTGGAGGGCATCGGTCGCGGTGAACGAGGTACTGCCGGAGAAGGCGGCGCCGTTCTTGTGGAAGGTGTTGTTCGTGGAGCCGTGCACACCGGGCCAGGCACCTGTGGCGAGGCTGTACCAGCCGGCGCCTGTGTTCGGAGGCGCCTGCGTCAAGAGTCCGTCTCCGCGGGCCTTGAGGCCCGAGCGCAACAGCCGGCCCATGGCCCGCATGCCGCCGCGGCGCGCGTAGGACTCGACGATGTCCTGCCGCAAGCCGTCGGCGGCGAAGAAGACGACCTTGTCGTTCCTGTCTTCTGCCGTCTGTGCCGCGCTCGTCGGGCCCGCCAGCGTTGCGGTGAGCGCTGTCGCTGCGACGACAAGCACCCCAAGGGCCGTGAACAGCTGTTTTCTCCCCACGTCTTTGCTCCTCCCCGAGACTCGATGAGTGGTTCAGCGCGGGCGCGGTGCGCCTCGCTCGGCTGGAGTATGCGGCCTCGGGATCGATTGCGCATGCGGGATTTCTTCGGACTGATGTCCGTCCGGTAAGCATCCGGAGAGGTCGCAGGTAGCCCGCGCAATCGCAGCGCCGAGGATCTCCAGGGCCTGCGGGATCTCCGCCTCGCCAAGCCGGCCGTAGCCCACCACGAGCGCCGCTCGCCGGTTTCGTTCGTCGAGCGTGTAGCTGGCGAGCGTGCGGACATGAACCCGGTCGCGAGCGAGGAGCTCGGCCACAGCGGCGTCGACCCCGTCGTCCAGCTCGAGCACGAGGTGGAGGCCCGCCGCTGCGCCGGACACCCGCCGGCCCGCCAGCCCGTTGAGGAGTGCGTCGCGGCGGCTCGCGTACTGCCGGCGCGTCCGGCGAAGGTGACGATCGAGGGCGCCTGATTCGGCGAGCGCGGCATAGGCGAGGAGCGGTAGGGCACCGGGGACGGCGTCGGCCGCGTAGCGCGTCCGGGTGACCTCCGCGACCAGCCGGCTCGGGAGGACGAGCCAGCCGATTCGGAGCGTCGGTGCCAGCGTCTTCGACGTCGTCCCGAGCGAGACGACGTGGTCCGGGGCCAGACCCTGCAACGCACCGACCGGGCGCCGGTCGTACCGGTACTCGGCGTCGTAGTCGTCCTCCAGGATCAGCCGGTCGTGCGTGCGCGCCCAGCTCACGAGCTCACGGCGGCGGGCTGGGCTGAGCACGGCACCCGTCGGGAACTGGTGGGCAGGCGTGACGAGGACTGCGTCGGGGTCGAGTCCGGCCACGATGTCCGCGCGCACGCCCTCCCCGTCCACCGGGACCGGCACCACGTCGAGGCCGCAGGCCCTGAGCGTCAGGCACTGTTCGTCGAAGCCCGGGTCTTCCACGGCGACGCGTCGGGCCCCCAGGCGGTGCAGGGTGCGGGCGACGAGGTCGAGCGACTGGGTGAAGCCGGACGTGGCGAGCACCTCGGCCGGGCTCGTGTTCGTGCCGCGCAGCCGTGCGAGGCGGGCCACCAGCGCTTCGCGGAAGGCCGGCGGCCCGGCCGGATGCCCGTAGCCGAGCGCCGCATCGGGGGTGGTTCGCAGTACGTGCCGGGTCGCCGACGCCCAGGCCGACCGCGGAAAGAAGGCGAGATCTGGTGTGGTCGCTGACAGATCGTGCCGCCAGCGCGGCGAGGCGGCCGCCGGCGTGCGCGGTGTCGTCGCGGCCCCGGCCTTGACCGTCGGTCGCGCCCGGTCGGGCTGGACGATGTATCCCTCGGCTGCGAGCTGGGCGTAGGCGTCTTCGACCACCCCGCGCGAGACACCGAGCGTCTCGGCCAGCTGCCGCGTCGAGGGTAACCGCAGCCCGTCGGCCAGCCGGCCCTCACGGATTCCCTCGCGCAGCCCGCCGGCCAGCTGGGCTCGGAGCGGTTGCGGCAGATCACGATCGAGCGGGAGCAGTAGCTCCAATCTGTCCTCCTCGAGACGATCGATTCTGGAGCTTGCGGCAGGGACAGTAGGACCATACCCTTCCCCGGGCAGGTTCCCCATACCCCACAGGAGCTCGTCGATGACAGCCTCACCGGCCGCTGCGTTCTCGCTGCCCGCCTTGCTCGCCGACGCCCCGTCCGGGTGGACGGAGTTCTTCCACCAAGACTCCTTGAGCATGGGTCTCTACACCCTGGAGGCCGGCGGCTCGGATCCTCAGGGGCCGCACCGCGAGGACGAGGTGTACCTCGTGCTGGAGGGGCAAGCCACGCTGGACGTGGAAGGCGAGCCCTTCCCGGTCACCGCCGGGTCGGTCGTCTACGTCGAGGCCCACGCCCGTCATTCCTTCCACGACATCCGAGAGCGCCTGCGGGTGCTCGTCTTCTTCGCCCCGGGCGAGACAGCGCCCACCCTTCCCGAGGAGGCCAACTGATGGTCAACGTCAATGCACCCGCCACCGATCAGGTCAGCGAGGAGCCGGGCTACCGCTTCGGGCGGCTCCGGCTCGGCAAGCATCTCGACCTGAAGAAGCTGAGCGCCACCGTCTACGAAGTCCCGCCGGGCGAGCGCACGTGGCCTTACCACTGGCACCACGCGAACGAGGAGCTCGCGATCGTCGTCTCCGGCGAGCTCGTCCTGCGCGAGCCGGAGGGTGAGCGAACGCTCGTGCAGGGAGACGCCGTCGTCTTCCGCGTCGGCCGCGAAGGCGCACACCAGTTCCGCAACGACTCGGCCGAGACGGCGCGCGTGCTGATCGTGGCCACCAACATCTGGCCGGACATGACGCAGTACCCCGACTCCGGCAAGATCGGGCTCTTCGGCATCGAGGGCTTTGCCGAGGAGGGCGGCTGGCAGGAGATGTGGCTGCCGGTCGGGGCGGAGGTCGACTACTACGAGGGCGAGAAGCTCGTGGAGGCCGTCAAGGAGACGTAAAGCCGAGATCGAGCGGCCCGGCCGGGATGATCCGCTTCGGGTTCAGCTCGTCATGCGTGGTGTAGTAGTGCTCCTTGACCTCTTCCAGTGAGAAGGTCTCCGCGATCCCGGGACGGTGGAACAGCTCCCGGGTGTAGCGGAGCAGGTTGGGGCAGTCGATCAGGCGCCTGCCGTTGCAGCGGAAGTGCGTGACGTACGCGGCGTCGAAGCGCAGGAGCGTGGGGAGGAGCAGGTAGTCCGCACCCGTGATCCGGTCACCTGTGAGAAAGCGGCGCACGCCCAGGATCTGCTCGAGCCGGTCCAGCGCTGCGAAGACGTCGCGGTACGCCTCCTCGTAGGCCTCCTGCGTCTGCGCGAAGCCGGCGCGATAGACGCCGTTCTGCAGGTCGCGGTAGGTCCATCCGCCGAGCTCGGCGATCTCGGTCTCCAGCTCCGCTGGGAAGAGACCGCCCTCCGCCCACCGATCCAGGATGCGCACGATGTCAGACGACTCGTTGCAGGCGATGCGGCGGGTCTCGCGATCCCAGAGCACGGGCAGGGTGACCCGGCCGTCGTAACCGGGCTCCGACAGCTCGTATGCGTCGCGCAGGAACGCGAACCCGTTCTCCGTGTCCACGAAGTCCGCGCGGTCGAACGCCCAGCCGCGGGCATCCCGGAACGGATGCAGGTACGACACCCCGAGCCGGCCCGCCAACCCGAGCACGGAGCGGGCGATCAGCGCTCTGTGCGACCAGGGGCAGGCGCGAGCGGCATACAGGTGGTAGCGCTCGGGTGGGCCGTCCGGCCGGGCGCGAAAGCGGCTCTCCGCGCGCTCGAAGGTCCCGACGGTCGTGGTCAGCGGATCGGCGGTCACGCTTCGAGTATGTCGTCTCGGGCGCACGGCCCGGACGGAGAAGGTGTGGGGGGCCGGAGCCCCCCACGAAACGGCGCAACCAGGGTCAGGTTTGCACCTGTGGGGAGAGGAGTCGCGCCGAAACGTCTTTTTCTCACACCGATCGGACGGAGTCGAGAGGTTGGCGTGGGAAACCGACGCAAATTGGAGCAATCTCCGTTCCGTCCCCAGGCCTACACTTCGCGGGGACGTGGCGATCTGGGAGGTGGGTTTGTCCGGACACAGCAAGTGGTCGACGATCAAGAGGAAGAAGGGGGCGGCCGACGCGAAACGCGGCCAGCTGTTCACGAAGCTCGCGCGCACGATCCAGGTGGCGGCGAAGGAGGGCGGCGGCGACCCGGCGTCCAACCTCGCGCTCGCCAATGCGATCGAGAAGGCGCGCTCCTACTCGATGCCGAAGGACAACATCGAGCGCGCGATCGCGAAGGGTACGGGCGAGGGTGGGGACGGAGCCGCCTGGGAGACCATCGTGTACGAGGGCTACGGGCCCGAGGGTGTGGCCGTGATCGTCGAGGCGCTCACCGACAATCGCAACCGCACCGCGTCAGACGTGCGCCACCTCTTCACCAAGAACGGCGGCAATCTCGGTGCAACGGGTGCCGTGGCCTGGCAGTTCGAGCGGCGCGCGATCGTGCTCGTGAGCGCCGACGGCGCGGACGAGGACGAGCTGGTCCTCGCCGCAGCCGACGCCGGGGCCGACGATGTCGAGCTCGACGGCTCGACCTTCCAGGTCTCGAGCGCGCCCGAGTTGCTCGCCGCGGTGCGGGCCGCCGTGGAGGACGCCGGCTTCGCCGTCGAGTCCGCCGAGCTCTCGATGATCCCGAAGACCACGGTCGCCGTGAACGACGAGTCCGTCGCGCGCAAGATCGTCCGTCTCGTGGAAGGGCTCGAGGAGAACGACGACGTCCAGGACGTCTACGCCAACTTCGACATTCCCGAGGAGATCCTGGAGGCGGTCGCGTCCTAGTGCGGCACCTCGTAGCGTTTGACCTGTAGCTCTCTTTGGGCGACTACTCGGGCGTCTCCTGCTCGCGCTGACGGAGATCGCTCGACAACCGGGTATAGACGAGGCCTGCCACGAGCAGGACCGCGCCCACAGCCATGAACGAGAAGGCCCTGGCCAGCGACGAGAGCTGGCTGAGATCGAAGATGAACAGCTTGGCCACGGCGAGGCCCAGGATGCCCAGGCCGCCGATGCGGAGCGATCGCGAGCGCCGGAACAGCCCGCCGTAGAGGAGCGCCAGGCCGGCCACGGCCCAGACGCCGCTGACGACGGCCTGGCCGCGTTGGAAGTTCGTCTCGAGCTCGCCCGGCAGCACCTGGGCCAGACCCAGCACACCCAGTCCGAGCGCGTAGAGCGTCAGCGCGCCTGCGAGCCAGGATCCGGTGCGGGTGGCGTCCGGACTCACCTCGGCCAGCCAGCGGTCGAACGTATCGCTCAGGTCGGCGGGCCGCAGGTCGGCGGGGCGCGAGACCAGATAGGCGACCAGGGCGACGAGACAGGCAACGAGCGCGGGGAGCCCGTACGCCGGGTCAGCGACCTCGGTCAGCAGATCGCGTGGTGTCGCGAGGTCGCCGAGCGTCAGGAGAAGCGAGATGCCGAGGAAGGTGAGGCCGCCCACCGCGATGCGTGGATCCCTGAGACGTTGCGCGGCACCGAGCAGGAACAGCGACATCGCCGTCAGGGCCAAGGCCAGGAGCTGCCGGTGGTTGTCGACCAGCCCGTCTGCGAAGGCGAGCCCCGCGAGCGTCGCGGCCCCGACCCATGCCGCGGTCAGCGGGTCGCGCCCCCCGCGTCCGAGAAGGAGCCCGGACAGCAACGCGAGGACGGCGGCGCCGGCGGTGAGGAGCAGCCATGCGGGCGGGGCGGGATCCCAGTAGAGGGGCAACTCGGAGGCCGCGATGGCGGCGAGGACGGGGACCGAGAGCAGGCCGACGATGTCTACGCGTGCCCAGACTCCACTCGCGGGCGTCCGGCGTAACGAACAGCCGCCGGCTGCAACGAGAGCACCGACTGCGAGCGCGATCGTCGACACGACCCAGTGCCACGACCGCTCGGGGGCTGCGTCGATCCCACCGATCTTGACCGCGACCGCGACGAACGCTGCGACGGCGAACCAGCGCCAGCGAGCCTGGCGCACCAGGCTGTAGACGAGCGTGGCCACGACGACGAGCAGGCAGGAAGCCAGGACGTGAGCCTTCTCGAGCTGGAGGGCCGCGGTGGGGGCGTCCTCGTCGAACCAGCGGTGGCCGAGGACGAGCGCGTACAGGCCGGCGCCGAAGAGCGCACCGGCGCCGGCGAGAAGCTCCAACGCAGTCGCGGCCTGGCCGCGATCGAGGTCGGTCGACCAGGAGAAGTGGGGGAGCGCGCCGGGCTCACGACCCTCCCAGATCCGGGCGATGGCGCGGGCGAGGGCCAACGCGGCGAGCGCCAGGGGAAAGAAGAGCCAGGCGCGCCCGGGCAGGCCATCGTCCCACTCCACGATGCGGTGCGGTGGCACGTCGATGGAGAGCACATGACCGAGGCCGAGTGCGAGGTAGACCCCGGCGGCCACGAGGAGCCTCACTTCACGTGCTCGCCAGGCGACGGCGGTGGCGATCAGGGCCTCCACTGCGAACACGAGCGCCAGCGTCGATCCGCCCAGTGCCGACGCTCCCGCGATCGCCAGGAGTCCGGTGCCCGCCCCGAGCAGCGCCGACTGCAGCACCGGGTCGCGTCCGCGCACGATCAGCGAGACGGCGCCCGCCAGGTAGACGACGACCGGCACCAGGAGCACGGCACCAAAGGTGACCCCGTTCCCGTTCGTGGCGTCGGTGGAGGCGGCCAGCGCTCCGAGCACCGTCGGGAAGGAAAGGAGGACGAGTGTCAGACCGACAATCTGTCCTTTGGCGTCCGCCGTCTTTGATCCGAGACGCAAGACGAGCCCACCGGCCAGGACGATGGCGGCGAACCCACACAGGCAGAGCCAGGTCGCGAGCACGTGCTCGGCGAACACGCCGTCGTCGACACGGATGACCCCGACGGCGAGCACCTGCGGCACGACGAGGAGGTAGTTGGCGACCAGCAGGCGGCGCCAGCGCTCGATCAGGCAGACGGCGGTCCCGGCGGCGAGTACGAGAACGCTGAGCCCGACAGCGTCGGCGTCCAGCGAGCCGGTGGCGAGTGGCCCGGCGACGAGTGCAGCTGCGAGGCCGTTGGCCGCCACCAGCTGGCTCTTCCACCGCACCGCCGTGAGGACGGCGCCGGCGGCGATCACGACCACCCCTGCGAGCGCGATCGGCAATGAGAGCAGGTCGTAGAGCAGCGTGGCTGCGGCGAGCGAGGCGTAGAGACCGCTGAACCCGACTCCCGCTGCGACGAGCGAGGCGTCGCTGCGGCCGTACCGCCGCCGCGCCCAGAACCCTCCGCAGAGGACGATCGCAGAGGCGGCCACGCCAATCCCGCAGCGCAGCCAGGGCGAGACCCAACCGCGGTTCACGGCAATCGCGAAGAGGAAGACGACACCGAGGAGCAGGACCGCTCCGCCGAGCACCGCGATGCCTCGTGGTCCGGTGACCTGCGACCAGTCAATCGCTGGCGCCTGCCATTGGTGTCTCGGCCTCCGCGGCTGCAGCGGTGGAGGAGGCGGCCACATCCCGGGCTGGGCCCGCGGGGATGCCGGCGGGGGAACGGAGGAGGGTGCGGGCGGCACCAGCTGGACAGGTGGTGTCGGGGCCGGCGGAGCGTCGGGCACCGTCGGGTCGGGGTGCACGAGAAGCTCCGCGAGCCGGCGCTCCAGCGCGCTCAGTCGCTCGTCGGTCTCTGCGCGGGCGCGTCCGAGCTCCTGCGCAAGCGCCTGCAGGAGCTCAGCTCTGTCGTCAGGCGGCACGACCGTAGTATCGGCGGTCGGCCGCGAATACGCGATGGGCGAGTGGTGGGTCGCATCCGGAACCTGAGCACGGTCGCACACGGTGCACGCGGCGATTACCAGCTGACCTGGTTCCGTCCTTCGTTCATCGCCTGCGCCGCCCTCGTCTCGGCGAGCAGCATGAGCTCGTCGGCGCTGGTCGCCTCGCCGCTCCCGGCCAGGCCGATGCTCACCGAGACACGGATGCTCGGGTGGATCGTGGCCCAATCGTGCTCCTCCACTCGCTCGCGGATCCGCTCGCACGCAGCAACCGCGGCCGCCCGTTCCGTCCGCGGGAACAGCACGGCGAACTCCTCTCCGGCCCAACGGCAGGTCAGGTCGACATCGCGGCTGGCCGCACCCAGGATCTGTGCCATCGCACGAAGGACATCGTCACCGACGCGATACGACCGCGAGATCTCGTTGACGAGGCGGAAGTGGTCGACGTCGACGATGGCCAGGGCCAGCTCGAGACCGGCGTCGCGCGCCGCCTCGAAGCGCGCGTCGAGGGTTCCCTGGAAGTAGAACCGATTCGCAAGTCCGGTCGCGGCGTCGATCCTGGCCAGGCGGTCGAGCTCCAGTTGCTGCGCTGTGGCGTGCTCGTTCCGCTCGCGCGCCTCGGTGCGCGCCACCTCCAGCTCCGCATGCGCCGTCGCCAGATCGACGAGGCGCAGACGATCGAGCTCGGCCTCGCGGACCTCCATCTGACCTCGCAGTTCGGCCACCTGAGCCGCCCGTGTCAGCTCCGCACGCCTCCGCTCGAGGTCGATCTCCAACGTGGCGGCCAGCCGGAGATGGGTGAGGGCCGTGGCCTGGTCGCCCGAGCTCTCGAGCGCAACGACCGCGGCCCGGTGCGCCTCCAGCCGCAGCACATCGGCCCCGACCGCGCCGGCGAGCGCCGAGACGGACGTCAGCTCGGCCACGGCACCTGCCGTGTCGCCGCCCCTGAGGCGGGTCAGCGCGCTGCGATACATGGCTCGAGCCTCGCCCGCACCGTCCCCCAGGCGGCGGAAGAACCCGGCTGCCTCCTGGTGCGCGCGCTGGGCTGCCACCTGGTCGCCGCGCGCAGCCGAGATCGCTCCCGCGCACTGCAGGCAAAGACCCGAGATCGCGAGCTCCTCCTGCGCCTCCATCGTCGCCGCCGCCAGGGCACACTCGGCCTCGGCCTCGGCCAGCTCGCCCAGATCGGCCAGCAGGAGCGCCCTTCTGGCCCTGGCGCGCGTTGCCGGCGTTCGCTCGCCCACCTCCTCATGGGCCGCGATCGCCTCGAGCAGCGTCGCGGCGGCACTCTCCCGCTCCCCGGTGTCCTCCCGTGCGCCGGCAAGGTCGGAGAGAGCGAGCGCTTCGGAGCGGCGGTCACCGAGGATTCGGCGGGCCGCGATCACGTCGTGCAACAGGTCGGCCGCCGGGTCGGGGACGCCGGCGGCGAGCAACGTCCGCGCGATGCAGTGACGGGCGTCGGCCTCCACCAGCCGCGATCCTCCGGCCCGGGCCAAAGCGAGGGCGCGGCCCAGGCGCTCGACGGCCTCTCGCAGGCGTCCGTCGGCCGCCTCCACCGCGCCCAGTGCGCATTGCGCGTCGGCCTCACCGACCAGGTCGCCGCGATCGGCGAGGATGTGGCTCGCCACCTCCAGCGCCTTGCGTGCACCCTCGCGGTCGCCGAGCCGAAAGCGGCACTCGCCGATCGTGCGGAGCGCCTGAGCGCGTCCGGCTGCGTAGCCGGCCCGCTCGGCGTGAACGTGCGCGTCGTCCGCCGCGGCCAGCGCTGCTCGCGGGTCGTCCCGCAGCGCCTTGCGCGCAGCGAGGTTGAGTCGATTCGCTTCCGCGACCTCGCTCTCACCGCGGGCGCCCTGGACCACGTCGGACATGCGAAGGTGTATCGGCAGACGGCGGCGCCAAGGTGAGCGGAACCGCTCGCCGACGAGCTCGAGCGAACGCCTGTCCGGTCCCGCGCCTACTCTGGATGCGATGAAGGTGCTCGGCATCGACCCGGGAACGGCCGCCTGCGGCTACGGCATCGTGGAGCAGCACGGGGGCCGGCTGCACGCCGTGGTCGACGGCACGTGGCGCACGAAGGCCGGCACGCCGCCCGCCGAACGGCTGAAGGTCATCTTCGACGGGATCACGGCGCTGGTCGAGGAGCATGCGCCGGAATTCGTGGCCATCGAGGAATCGGTGGTCGGGGCCGACGCCAGGATCGCACTGTCCATCGGGCAGGCTCGGGGCGCCGCGCTGGTCGCCGCCGCAACGGCCGGGGTCGCCTGCGCCGAGTACTCTCCGACCCGCGTCAAGCAGACCGTGTGCGGCTATGGTCGCGCCGACAAGGAACAGGTGGGGAGGATGGTGCGGATGATCCTGAAGCTGGAGACCGCGCCCGGGTCGTCGCACTCGGCGGACGCGCTCGCGGTGGCCATCTGCCACGCGCTCGCCTCACCTCTCGTGGGGCTGGGCCGGTGATCTCGCGCCTGCGGGGCCGGCCGGTGCACCGTGGGCCCGAGGGTCTCGTCCTCGACGTGGGCGGTGTCGGCTACCTGGTCGCCGCCACGCCCTCCGTGTTGCGCAAGATCGAGGGCCAGGCCGAGCTGGTCGTCGAGACCTACCTCGTGGTGCGCGAGGACGCGCTCCAGCTGTACGGCTTCGCCGATCCCTCCGAGCGCGAGCTCTTCATCCTCCTGCTCGGCGTCAACGGGGTGGGGCCGAAGGTCGCGCTCGCCGTCGTCTCCGCGACGCCGGCCGACGACCTGCGGCGGGCAATCGCCACAGCCGACCACGACCGCTTCCAGGCCATTCCCGGGATCGGCAAGCGCACGGCCGAGCGGATCGTGCTCGAGTTGCGCGAGAAGATCGGCGTGATCGACGTGCCTTCGCTCTCCTCCGCGGCGGGGACGGAGAGCCATGCCACGGCGCGCGACGCGCTCGTCGAGCTCGGGTGGTCGGCCGCCGAGGCCGAGCAGGCCCTCGCCACCGTCGATCCCGATCTGCCGGTCGAGGAGCGGGTTCGTGCAGCTCTGCGAGGGGTGCCGGTGTGAGTCAGTTCCTCGCACCCACCCTGCGACCGGAGGAGGACGAGGCCGACCGCTCGCTCCGCCCGCGCAGCCTCGAGCAATTCGTCGGGCAGGAGCGTGTCAAGGAACAGCTCGCCATTGCGCTGGACGCGGCCAAGGCCCGCGGCGAGGCGCTCGACCATGTTCTGCTCGTGGGGCCGCCCGGGCTCGGCAAGACGACGCTCGCGCAGATCATTCGCGAGGAGCTCGGCGTCGGCCTGCGTATCGTGGCCGGTCCGGCACTCGAGAAGAAGGACGTGGCCGCCATCCTCACCGGTCTCGAGCTTCGCGAGGTGCTCTTCGTCGACGAGATCCATCGCCTGCAGCGCGCCGCCGAGGAGATCCTCTATCCGGCCCTCGAGGACTATCGCCTCGACATCGTGCTCGGCCAGGGCGCCGCGGCCCGCACGCTGACCATCGACCTGCCGCCGTTCACGCTCGTCGGCGCCACCACCCGGAGCGGGCTGCTGACCACGCCGTTGCGGGACCGTTTCGGCATGACTTTCCGGCTCGACTACTACGAGCCGGCCGAGCTGGCCACCATCGTGCGGCGCTCCGCCGGCATCCTCGGCGTGGAGCTGGCCGAGGGAGCGGACGAGGAGATCGCCCGGCGCTCGCGCGGCACGCCGCGCATTGCCAACCGCATCCTGCGGCGGGTGCGCGACGTGGCCGAGGTGCGGCACGCCGGAGTGGTCACGATCGAAGTTGCCCGGGAGGCGCTCCTGCTCCTGGAGGTCGACGAGCAGGGTCTCGAGCGCACCGACCGCCAGTTGCTGCATGCGATCGCCCACAAGTTCTCCGGCGGCCCGGTCGGCCTCTCGACGCTCGCCGTCACGCTCGGTGAGGAGAGCGACTCGGTGGAGGACGTGTACGAGCCGTACCTGCTCCAGCTCGGCTTCCTGCAGCGCACCCCGCGCGGGCGTGTGATCACCAAGCTCGGCCTCGAGCACATCGGCGCCTTCGTCACGGAGGACGGGAGCCGGCTGTTCTGACCGGCAGTTCGGCCCGAGGTGACAGCCCAGTGGGGCCTTGCAGGGTCTCACGAGAGGGTCGTCTCCGGTCGAGCCCCGGGGCTCGCGGCGGCTTCGGCGTCGTCCAGGTGGTCGATGCAGGCGGGCAGGTGGAGGCTGGTCTTGGGGCAACTCCTGGCGAGGCCCTGAAGGGCCCCGCTGGTGCTCTGCCTGATCCTGCCGGTAGTTCGGCCGAGCTGACAGCCCAGTGGGGCCTTGCAAGGTCTCACGAGAGGGTCGTCTCCGGTCGAGCCCCGGGGCTCGCGGCGGCTTCGGCGTCGTCCAGGTGGTCGATGCAGGCGGGCAGGTGGAGGCTGGTCTTGGGGCAACTCCTGGCGAGGCCCTGAAGGGCCCCGCTGGTGCTCTGCCTGATCCTCGCTCGTCCACGGTCGCACGCTCGCCCGTTCCTGACATGATGCGCGCCATGGCGGGACGGCTGGCGGACAAGGTGGCGCTCGTCACCGGTGCCGGTTCGGGCATCGGGCGGGAGACCGCGCTGCGCTTCGCGGCCGAAGGCGCCCGGGTTGTCGCCGCCGACCTGCGCGGTGATGCGGCGCGTGAGTCGGCCAAGCTCATCGGAGATGCACTCGGGCTCGAGCTCGACGTCACCAGCGCCGCGTCGGTCGGGGCGGGCGTGGACGCCGTCATCGAGCGCCACGGAGGCCTCGACATCGTCGTCAACAACGCGGGAGTGACCATCGTCGGTGCCGTCCACGAACTCTCCGAGGAGGACTGGCAGCAGGAGCTCGCGACCAACCTCAAGAGCATCTACCTCGTCTCCAAGGCGGCCTGGCCGCACCTGGTGGCGCGTGGCGGCGGCTCGATCGTGACCACGGCCTCGATTGCCGGCATCTGGGCGATCCCCGCCGACGCCGCCTACTGCGCCTCCAAGGCCGGCGCGATCATGCTCACCAAGTGCATGGCGCTCGACGGCGCCAAGGCGGGTATCCGCGCCAACTGCGTGTGCCCCGGGTTCACGGACACGCCGATGATCGAGGGCTACTTCGCCGACCAGCCCGATCCGGCCGCTGCTCGCGCCTTCGCCGTGGGCATACATCCACTCGGACGGCTGGGCCGGCCGCGCGACATCGCCGACGCCTTCGTCTACCTCGCTTCCGACGAGGCCTCCTGGGTCACCGGGACCGCACTCGTCGTGGACGGTGGCCTGACCAGCGGCATCTGGGGCGGTTGACGTGTCCTCCGTGCTGTGGACGCCCGGCTCGGCCGGCCCCGTCGACGAGCTGGTCAAGCGCATCCACCGGCGCATCGACCAGTTCCGCGAGGAGCACGGGCTCGCGCAGGCCGCGGTCAGCGTCGAGCTCTTCGACGGGTCGCTCCACCGCCTGGCCCGTCTCTCGGCCGAGCCCGGTTTCGGGTTCGTGACTCTCTGTCCTCACTGCCCCGCCGGTGAGCCTGAGGAGCTGATCGTGCCGCTCGGAGCGATCCGCGAGATCCGCATCTCCGTGAGCGAGGAAGAGCAGCCGCTCGGGTTCTCCGTACCGGACGCGTAGCCGGCTGGGCATTCGCGGCAATGCTCAGGCCGCGGGGCGCTTGAACTGGACGCTGCGCCAGGACGGCGTCGGTGCCAGCTCGAGCAAGGCCCGGCCACCCTGAGGCTCGGCATAGCCGAAATCGCCGACCTGCTCGTCCCAGGCCACCTCGAGCAGCCCGGCCTTGACCCGGTGGTCGAGATACGCGCTCCGGAACACCAGCTTGCGTAGCCAATAGACGAGCGACTCACCGTCGAGAACGGACACGCGCTCCCAGTGCCTCGTCAGATACCCGCCAAGCAGGCTCGCGGGCTCCATGATCCGGCCCTGCCAGGCGAGCGCGACCAGATCGCCAACCTCGCCGGCGTCGAGGTTGTTCGAATCCACGACTCCGAGCTTGACGGCTGCGGCGGTGACCCGCTCCTCGAAGTCGGCCGCAGCGAAGCGGAACTCGTAGCGCATGAACTCGATCACGTAGTCGTCCCCCGACACGTAATTCTCCTCGACCGGGCCCATGCGGCCAAGGGTAGCCTCCAGCACGTGCGTGACCGGCGGCTCACACTCGGTGTCTCTGCTGCGGTACTGGTCATCTGGCTGGTCGGCGCGGCCATCACCCGGTACAGCCTCCAGCAGATGGCCCTGCTGGCGCCCGTTGCGGTTGTCGTCGTCGGCCTGACGATCGGCGTCGTCATGCTCTGGGTGAAGATCGCCCGCCAGGCGCGCGCGGAGCGGCGCGGCCCCAGCTGACCCGGGACCACCGAAGGGCGCTCGAACGGTCCGCTCACCTCCCTCCCGTTGGTCTGTCCGACGGGACCCGTACCGTCGGGTGGGCGATGCAGCACGGCGCCTGGACGATCTCCGATGTGTCGCTCGACGAGGTCGAGACACTGGCCGCCGCGCTGGAAATCGACCCGGTCACCGCGACCGTGCTGGCCCGCCGAGGCTACGGCGACCCCGCTGGGGCCCGGGCGTTTCTCGAGGCCGCCATGCCCGAGCACGACCCGTTCCTGCTCGGCGACATGGGAGCCGCGGTCGAACGCATCCGCCTCGCGATCGAGCAGGAGGAGCGGATCTGCGTGCACGGCGACTACGACGTGGACGGCATCTGCGCCACCGCGGTCGCCGTGCTCGCCCTGCGTGAGCTCGGTGCCGACGTCGTCTGGCACCTGCCCAGCCGGTTCGAAGAGGGGTACGGGCTCGCCGTCGCCACCGTGGACAAGCTCGCCGACGACGGTGTCCGCCTGATCCTCACGGTGGACTGCGGCATCACAGCCGTGGCGGAGGTTGCGCACGCGAAGGAACGCGGCATCGACATGATCGTCACGGATCACCACCGCCCGGCGGACACCCTGCCCGCCTGCCCGATCGTGGCCACCCGGCCCTCGAGCTACCCCTTCCAGGACCTGGCCGGGACGGGCGTGGCCTTCAAGCTCGCGCAGGCGCTGCTCGGCGCCGACGCACCATTCCTCGCCCGACAGCTCGACCTCGTCGGGATGGCCACGATCGCCGACGTGGTGCCGCTCGTGGACGAGAACCGGGCGCTGGCCGCGGCCGGGCTCCGCCAGCTCGCACGGACGCGGCGGCCGGGGCTGCAGGCGCTGATGCGCACGGCAGGCGTCGACCCGGCCACGATCGATGCGGGCGCGGTCGGCTTCCGGCTCGCCCCGCGCATCAACGCTGCCGGCCGGCTCGGCCGGCCAGACGTCGCGCTCGAGCTGCTCCTGGCAGAGTCGAACGACGTCGCCTCGCGCCTGGCCAACGAGCTCGACACGCTGAACCGCGAGCGCCAGGCCGTCGAGGACCGCATCCTGCGGGAGGCTTGCGCAACCGTCGAGGCGTGGCCTGACGAGCGGCGCCGGCACCGGGGATACGTGGTCTGGGGTGACGGCTGGCACGAGGGCGTGATCGGGATCGTCGCCTCGCGCCTGGTCGAACGCTACGGCCGTCCGGTCGTGCTGATCGCGGGCTCGGGAGAGACGTGGAAAGGCTCGGGGCGTTCGATCGCCGCGTTCGACCTGCACGCCGGTCTCGGCGCCTGCGCCGCACAGCTCGAGCGCTTCGGAGGACACCGCGCCGCCGCCGGGCTTTCCATCGAGGCGGCGAACATCGAGGCCTTCGCGGAGGCATTCGGACGCCATGCGGACGCTCACCTCACCGAGGAAGATCTCCGCTCCAGCACGACGGTCGACGCTGTGGTTCCGGCGGCTGCGGTGACACTCGACCTGGCCAGGGAGCTGGATCGTCTCGCCCCGTTCGGTCTCGGCAATCCCGACGTCACGCTCCTCGTCGCGGACGTCGAAGCCGTGGAGCCGTCGACGGTCGGCGAGGGCAAGCATCTGCGCTTCCGCGTGCGCCAGCGTGGCCGCGACGCAGGCAGCGCCATCGCCTTCGGGCTCGGCGCCCAGCTCGACCGGCTGCGTCGAGAGACGCACTACGACGTGGCCTTCCGGCTCAAGCAGAACCGGTGGAACGGCACGGTGGCCCCGCAACTCGTCGTGCGCAGGCTGTTCGACGCCTCCGACGCCTACGAGAGCCTGCGTCAGTGGCTCGCCGCCGAATGGCGCGCGGGCGCCGCCGAGCGCACGCCGGAGGCCCAGGCGGTGTTCGAGGAGCTGCGACTGCGTGAGGGGAGCCGGCGCGAGCTGCTGGAATCCGCCTCCTTCCGCACCCTGCTCGCCGAGGCCTCGGGCGAGTCGGTGCTACCGCAGGCCGCGTAAGCGGTTTCGGCCCTCGAGCAGCACCAGCGCCCTCACAAAGCGACGCAGCCGTAACTCGAGCAGGAATCGGTGGATCAACATCGCATGCTCAGGTTCGACGCCATACCGGCCGATTCCTGGAATGACAGCCCACAACTACAATGGACAGAAATGACCGTTCTCGACGCCGAGCGCCATCATGAGGATCTCGTCAACGAGCTGCTCGCGACCGTCGAGGCGTACAACCCCGCGGTCGACAAGGACCTGATCCACCGGGCCTTCTCCCTCGCCGACCGCGAACACGCCGGGCAACTGCGCCGTTCGGGCGAGGACTACATCAACCATCCGTGGGCGGTCGCGCAGATCTGCGCCCAGCTGCACCTCGACGACCGGACGATCGCGGCCGCGCTCCTCCACGACGTGGTGGAGGACACCGAGATCACGTTCGAGGACATCACCGCGGAGTTCGGCCCGGACATCGCGCACCTCGTGGAGGGGGTCACGAAGCTGACCCGGACGTCGTTCCAGAGCCGCGAGCAGGCGGAGGCAGAGAACTACCGGAAGATGATCGTGGCCATGGCCCAGGACGTGCGGGTCATCCTGATCAAGCTCGCCGACCGGTTGCACAACCTCCGCACCATCCAGTACCTGCCGAAGCAGAAACAGGTGCAGAAGGCGAAGGAAGGGCTCGACGTCTACGCGCCCCTCGCGCACCGCCTCGGGATCCACGCCGTCAAGTGGGAGCTCGAGGATCTCTCCTTCCAGATCCTGCATCCGCGCAAGTACTCGGAGATCAAGGCGATGGTCGCCGCGCGCCGCGCCGATCGTGAAGCCCAGGTCGATCGCGCCTCGATCGTGCTCGAGACCGAGCTGGGGAAGGCGGACATTCCGGCCGAGATCGTCGGCCGGGCCAAGCACTTCTACTCCATCTACGACAAGATGGCCAAGCAGGGCAAGGAGTTCAACGAGATCTACGACCTGACCGCGATGCGCGTGATCGTTGAGCGCGGCGGTGAGGAGGGCACCCGCGACTGCTACGGCGCCCTCGGCCTGCTGCACTCACTGTGGAAGCCGATGCCCGGCCGCTTCAAGGATTTCGTGGCCATGCCCAAGCTCAACCGCTATCGCTCGCTGCACACCACGGTGATCGGACCCAACGGCACGCCGCTCGAGATACAGGTGCGTACCCGCGAGATGCACGAGGAGGCCGAGTACGGCGTCGCCGCGCACTGGCAGTACAAGAAGGGGAGCGCCGGCAAGGGCGACGAAGAGTGGGTGGCGTGGGTCAAGTCGCTGATGGACTGGCACGCGGACGAGCAGGACCCGACCGAGTACATGCGCGCGCTGCGCACCGACCTGTTCGAGGACGAGGTGTACGTCTTCACGCCGAAGGGTGACCTCAAGCGCCTGCCCGTCGGCTCGACACCGATCGACTTCGCGTACGCGGTGCACACGGATGTCGGCCATCGCACCGTGGGCGCGAAGGTCAACGGGCGCATCGTGCCGCTGCACTACCACCTGAAGAACGGCGAGTTCGTGGAGATCCTCACCACGAAGTCGGGCCGCGGCCCCTCACGCGACTGGCTGTCCGTGGCCACGTCCTCGCGGGCCCGCAGCAGGATCCGCCAGTGGTATCAGCGCGAGACGAAGGAGGAGACGGAGACCAAGGGCCGCGAGGCGCTCGAGCAGGCGCTGAAGGCGCAGAACCTGCCCTATCGCAAGCTGCAGAGCTCGACCGTGCTCGCGCAGGTGATCCGGGAGCTCGGCTTCAAGAAGGCCGAGGACTTCTACCTGGCTCTCGGCTCGAGCAAGATCGGCGCCGGCCAGGTCGTGAACAAGGTGATCCAGCGGTTGAAGATCGACGAGGTGGCGAGCGAGCCCTCGGTCACCCACAAGCCGGGCCGGGCTCGCTCCACCGTGGACTCGGAGCAGCTGGGGATCGTGGTGCCCGGCGTCAGCGACGTGCTGGTGCGGCTTGCCAAGTGCTGCACGCCGGTGCCTGGCGATCCCATCCACGGGTATGTCTCCCTGGGTCGCGGGATCACCATCCACCGCACCGACTGCCCCAACGTGCGGGCGCTCATGCGCAACCCCGAGCGCTTCACCGAGGTCGAGTGGGAGGGAAGCGCCGTCACCAGCTTCGAGGTGAAGATCGGCGTCGAGGCGTGGGATCGGCAGCGGTTGCTCGAGGACGTGGCGCGCACGTTCGCCGAGCACGGAGCCAACATCGTCTCCTACGGCGGCACCGTCGAGGACGGCATGGCCCGCAACTGGTACTCCGCGACGCTCGGCGATGTCAAGGACCTCCGCTCCCTGCTCACCGGTCTCCGCAACCTGGAGGCTGTGTTCGACGCCTACCGCGTCACCCCCGGCGGCAGCTAGTAACGTTCGACCGGTAGGGCCAATCCCGCTAGGCGTCGGAACGGCGTGCTGCGGGGCCCTTTAGGCTCAGGGCCTCGCGAGTAGTGGAAGCTCGATGAGCAGTTGGCCCTCCGGAGCGGCGAATGCGATCCTTGTCACGGGACGAACTCCTTGCGAGGCCCTGAAGCGCCCCGCAGCGCGCCCGGCCCACGGGGTAGGTCATTGACTCCGAGAGTGTGCGTGCCGCACTAGATCGGGGAGCCCGGCACTCCGCGTAAGGACACCAGATCTTCGTCCTTTGCGGCCCATTCGGCTTGCGCCGGATCGAGTTCGAGCGCGCGAACGAGGGTGGCGAGCGCGGCTTCCGTGTGTCCGCCCAGCGCCTGGGCGCACGCGATGCTGTAGACGATCCCCGCGTGCTCCGGAAAGTCGCCGAGCGCCGCCTCCAGCTCGACCCGCATTGCCTCGAAGTCACCCGTTTTCCGGTGCCGTTCGACGGCGAAGTACACCTCCCACGCGGAGGGCGCGTAGGCCCCGCCCCGCTTGCCGCCGACGGCGAGCACGGTCGTTCCGTCCTCCAGGGCCGATGCGCCGCGGCGGACGGCCGGGTCGCGGACGAAGACGAGACCCCCTGCCGACACGTCCTGCTCCTGGCCGTCCATCGAGAAGCGGGCGCTGCCGGTGAGGACGACGTAGATCTCCTCATGCTCGAGCGAGAGCTCCGTGTGCTCCTCGACCACATGCTCTCCCGCGCTCGCGGAATAGGCGTTGACCCCGAAGGCACCGATGTCGAGCGTGCGCCGCAACGGATGCCAGTGCACGCCGGCAACGGAGATCGGCTCGATCTCGTCGATCTGGACAACGGTCCAGGGATCGCTCATCGCGAGAGCCTATCCGCGGTAGGGCTTGCTCGGGTTACGGGCGGGGCGCAGATGCGGGAACCGGAACACGACGGCAGGTGTACAAGTGGGTGGTGGTCACTCAGCCACTGGCGGACGCCTCGCTCATCGCGCGCGCTCGGCGCGGGGACGGCCACGCCTACGGGGAGCTCGTGCGCAGGCATCAAAGGATCGCGGAACGCGTGGCGTTCATGGCCGGAGCGACAACCGCCGAGCTGGAGGACGTCGTGCAGGAAAGCTTCGTCAAGGCGTATCGCTCGCTCGCACGGTTCCGACCAGGCGCCGAGTTCCGCCCCTGGCTGCTCGCGATCGTGGCCAACGAGGCGCGGAACGCGAGGCGCGCGGCGGGCCGGCGGGACGCGTTGGCGCTCCGATCGCTGATCGCTGAGAGCCGGTCACCCGACGCGGCCCCGGATCCAGTGGAGGGCCGCGTACTCGACGAGGAGCGGCGCGAAGCCCTGCTGGGTGCCCTCGAGCGGCTGGGGCCGGAGCAGCGCGACGTGCTCACCTGCCGTTTCCTGCTCGAGCTGTCCGAGGAGGAGACCGCCGCCGCCCTGCGCCTCCGCCGCGGCACGGTCAAGTCGCGCGCTCACCGCGCGTTGGAGCGCCTACGGGCGGACCTCGGGGAAGCGGGACGGCTGTGAGCCGGATCGAACAGGATCTCGCTGCGCTCGGGGCGGAGCTCGAATGGCCTTCCGTCGACGATCTCAGCGCGTCCGTGCAGGATCGGCTCGCGAGCAGGATGCCCCCACGGCAGCTGCGGTCGCGAAGGCGGTGGCTGCTCGCGGTCGCCGTCCTGGCAATCGTCTCCGGAGCCCTCCTCGCCGCTCCCGGGACGCGCAGCGCCCTGCTGCGCTTCCTGCACATCGGCGGGATCGCGGTGGAGCGCGTGGCCGAGCCGCCGCCCTCGGGACTTGCCGACCGGCTCGGCCCGTTCGGTGGCCGCATCACGGCCGGCGAGGCTTCCAGCATCCTCGGCGCCGATCTGCGCCCGCCCGCTTCGAGCCTGGGGAGGCCCGATCAGATCCGAGGTCGGCGTCGCCCCACCCCTCAGGTCACGTACGTGTGGCTGCGCGATGGTCGCCCGGATCTCGTCGTCACGCAGTTCCGCGCTCGCGTCGACCCGTTCGCCGTGAAGCAGCTCTCGGGGGAGGTGCGGGTCGACTACGCGGGCTACGGTGACGGCTTCGCGCTGTGGATCCAGGGGGCGCGTCACGTGTTCGTCCCCGCAGGGGAGGCGGTGATCGAAGCGGGGCGCCTCTCCGGGAACACGCTGATCGTGGCCGAGGGCCGTCGCACCCTACGGGTGGAGGGAGCAACGACCCGGCTGGAGGCGCTTCGCGTCATCAGGCAACTCGAGGGGTGAGGCGGCAGTGGCGCCGATCCCTCGAACGAGGGATTGTCGTACCCCCTACCGGGGACTACATGGTGAGTGGGGGAGGGGAGCCGTAGCCAGCCGCCCGGCTCAGCCGGGCGGCGGCACACTCGGCACCCCACCAGCTGCCGACGACACGCATGCGGGGCCCCGGCGGTCGATGCAGGCTCCTCGAGAGCCGTTCCGGTCGACGGTTGGCCCCGCCCGGTCGGCAGGTAGGGGAGCTGGAAAACCGCAGGACGCTCAAGCATCCCTCCAGGTCACGGTTGCGGGCGGATGCGAGACGGGGAACGAACTTCTTGTGAGTCCCTGAAGGAACCCACTGAGGCTTGCGCTCGCCCGGCTGTGGCGGGGTGGGAGGGCAGGGCCTCGCAAGGTGTTCAGCCCACAGGCCGCGCCATCGTCAGGGCTCCCACGGCTCGCCGCCGGTGTCCCAGCCGAGCAGGACGGGGGCGGAGAGCACCGCCGCGATTGCGGTGAGCTCGCCGGGTGGGAGGTCGCCGGCCACCCGAAGCTCCCCGACCGGATCGCCCTGCCAGTCGATCCTCGAGGTGAGCACGGTCGAGGCTCCAATGTCACCCGCGGCCGGGCCGGCGACGAGCTCTCCGTCCTCGACGAACGCGACCTCGGCCCACGTGACGCGCGGATCGCCGACGAGGCGGAGTACCGCCGCGCGAATCGCATCGTCCGGCTCCTCGGCCCCTGCGACCACGGCGGCGATGTCGGAGACGAGATCGGGCATGCTCATTCGACCAGGTTGTCGCCCTCGAACGCCCGCACCGGCGCGCGCGTCGCCTCGGCGATCTCCACCGGCGTGCGCGCCTCGTGATCGATCAAGACGAGGGTTTGCGTCGCCGTGACCAGCAGCTGATCGTCGAGAGCCCGGAGCGCCACGTACTCGTAGTTCGCGCTCGAACGGCCGAAGCGGGCCAGTCGCACGAACACCTCGACCAGGTCGTCGAACCGTGCGGGCGCGTGATACTCGACCTGCAGCGCACGCATCACGAACTCCTGGAACCCAACCTGGAGCATGCCCAGGTGCCGGTCGTACTCGACCCGCGCCAGGTCGAAGTACGGCATGTAGCGGCCGTAGTAGACGACGCCTTGCGCGTCGGTGTCGGAGAACGACACACGCGTCACGGCCGAGAAGGCGAACGGGGGCCTCCGGGTCGTCGTCCTGCCAGGGCTGAGGGCCGCGTCCACCGAGCTACCGCGAGATGACCGCCAGGACCTCGTCTCGACGCGCCTGCATCGTCTGCTCGTCAAGGGCCTCGAGGTTCAGCCGGAGCAGGGGCTCCGTGTTGGACGGCCGCACGTTGAAGTGCCAGTCGTCGAAGTCCACCGAGATTCCGTCGAGATGCGTGATGCGACCGCCCTCGCGCTGGTAGCGCTCTTTCAGCTCCTGCAGCGCGAGTGCGACGTCGGCGACCGGTGTGTTGATCTCGCCGGTGAGGAAGTAGCGGCTGCGATACGGCTCCAGGATCTCCGACAGCGGTCGCGCGTCACGTGAGAGCAGCTCGAGCGTGAGCAGGAAGGGCACGACTCCCGTGTCGGACTGGCAGAAGTCCCGGAAGTAGTAGTGAGCCGACACCTCTCCGCCGAACAGCGCGTCATCCTTGCGCATGCGGTGCTTGATGAAGGCGTGGCCGACGCGATTGACGAGCGGTACGCCACCGGCGGCCTCGATCGTGCGCGGCACCGCCCAGCTCGCCCGGACGTCGTAGATGATCTTCGCGGCCGGCTCCTTGAGGAGCATCGCCTCGGCCAGGAGCGCGGTCATGAAGTCGCCGGGCACGAACTCTCCCGTGTCGTCAACGAAGAAACAGCGGTCGGCGTCGCCGTCGTACGCGACACCCAGATCTGCTCCTTCGCTCTGCATCCGCTCGACGATGAACGCGCGGTTCTCAGGCAGCAGCGGGTTCGGCTCGTGGTTGGGAAAGCTGCCGTCGGGGTCGAAGTGGCAGCGCGAGACCTCGACCTGTGGCAGCCGGTCGAGCACCGGCGGCAGCATCGCTCCCGCCATCCCGTTCGCGGCATCCACCACCACCCGCAACGGCCGGATGGACGCCGGGTCGATGAACCCGAGCACCTTGTCGACAAACCCGTCCCACACGTCGAGCGTCTCCACCGTGCCGCGCTTCGCTGCCGGTGCGCCGTCCGCGAAGGCCCGCCGCTTGACGTCCTCGAGACCGGAGTCGCCGCCCACCGGCAGCGCCCCGCGCCGGACGATCTTCATGCCGATGTACTCCTTCGGGTTGTGCGATGCGGTGACGCAGATACCGCCGTCGAACCCGAGATCCCCGACCGCGTAGTAGAGCATCTCGGTCCCGACCATCCCGATGTCGCGGACGTTTGCGCCGGCGTCCGCAGCGCCCTCGATCAAGGCCGCAGCCATCGCCGGTGCGGACAGCCGCATGTCGCGTCCGACGACGATCGTCCTCGGCTCGAAGTGCTCCACATAGCCGCGTCCGATGCGGTAGGCGCCATCCTCGTCGAGCTCAGAGGGGTAGAGGCCGCGCACGTCGTACGCCTTGAAGATCTTGGGATCGAGCATCCGTTCCATCGTACGGATCCGCCCGAGCGCGGGCGCTACTGCGACGCTAGCGCGGCGCCCACAACACCAAGGGAGAGCTACAGGTCAAACGTTTGGAGGGGCCGCGCTAGGATCGCGTCGTGCACCCCGTCAAGATCTTCCACAACCCGTACTGAAACTCCTCGAGCAATGCCGTGCGCATTGCGGAGGAGCTCGGGGTGGACGCGGAGATCGTCATCTACCAGAAGACGCCGCCCGACCGGGCGATGCTGGAGTGGCTCGTCGCACACCTCGAAGACCCGGTCACCGATCTCGTGCGACGTGACAGCCTGTTCAAGAAGCTCGCGCTGAGCGACGACGACGTGGCCACGGCGCAGCAGGTGGTGGAGGTGCTCGTTCGCCACAAGATGCTGCTGCAGCGGCCCGTCGTGGTGCGCGGCGAGCGGGCCATCATCGGACGTCCCAAGGAGAAGGTACGGGCGTTTCTCGCGGCATGAGATGCGGATGCGGGCGGAGCCCGCACTGGTGTGGCTCTCGCGCGCTACGCCTGGAGGATGGCGCGGATGATCTGGCTCGACTCCTCGTCCGGCGACTCGGAGATCACGGTCGCCGGGCGGGCGAAGGCGGCAAGAGCGTCGCGTAACGGCTCGGCTCGCAGCGTGCCCTCGCCGTAGGGAAGGTGCTTCGTCTCGTTGCGGTTGGCGAAGGCGATGTCCGAGAAGTGGATGTGGAACGGATCGCCGGGTGCCAGGACGGCGTCCACTCTGGCCAGCGCCTCCGCGAACAGCGACACCTCCAGGTAGGCCCCGTCACTCGTCGCGTGCATGTGCGCGAAGTCGAGCACCGGGCGCACCCACTCCAGCGGGCGGCTGATCTCGATCACGTCGTCCAGCGATCCGAGGTCACGGACACGCCCCATCACCTCGACACCGAAGGCGACACCGCGATCCTTGCCGAGGAGCCTCTCGCGTAGCACGATCAGCTGCTCGACGACACTGCCGATCGCATCCTCACGCGGCCGGCCCAGCAGGAACCCCGGGTGCAGCACGACAACCTCGGCGAGGCACGCGGCCGCGATCCCCGCGCTGCGATCGAGCGCCCCCACCGCCGAAGACCACTTCTTGCCGGAAGGCTCCAGGTGCCCCATGAACCCGAACAAGGGCGCGTGGACAGACAGCGCCACGTCGTACTCGCGCGCGCACTCGCCGAGCCTCTCCGCCCACGCGTAATCCATCCAGAAGCCGCCCTCGAAGTCGATCTCGCAGGCGTCGTACCCGCGTTCCCGCACCGTCGCGATCGCCGCTTCCGGCGACTCGCGCGACGGCACACGTGCCGGGCCAACCCGGATCCGTCCCATGCCGCGAGCATAGAGATCGGCGCAAAGCGCGACGTTTCCCCTGCAAACAGCGGATGTCGTCCGACGGGGTCCGTACCCTCGGAGCAATGAATCAGCCGACGCGTATCGACCTTCTGGAGCTGGACATCGACCTGCGCCTGACCGACCTGTGGCGCGAGGCGCTCGACGTCGACGAGTGGAACCTCGAGGTTGTCTCCGCATTCATGCGCGCCGCCTACGGCAAGGGCTACTGCGACGCACTCACCGAAGACACACCGGGCAGCCTCTGCAGCGACCACGGGTACGACCTGCCCGCACGCGATGCCCAGCTCGCCCAGCGCGATGCCGCCTGACGCCCTGCGGGCGTGATGCGGTTCGACCGATTGCTGCCCGAACCGAACGCTGGTTCCGGTGCGAGTTCCAAGTCCCGCCAGGCGTCGGAACGGCGCAGTGCGGGGCCCTTCAGGGCCTCGCGAGTCGTGGAAGGTCGACTAGCAATTGTTCATCCGAAGCGGCGACTGCGGTCCTGGTCACGGGACGAGCTCCTGGCGAGGCCCTGAAGGGCCCCGCAGCGCGCCCGGCCCACCGGGAGAGGCCTAACGGAACCACTGCCCGTGGAGCCGTTCGTCGCGCTGGGGCCCGCCCGCGGGAGGTCAGGCGGGGCCCTTCAGGGCCTCGCAAGGCGTTCAGCCCCCCGCTGGGCCTGGAATTGCTCGTCGCGGCTGGGGCCTGCCCGCGGGAGGTCAGGCGGGGCCGGTCGGGGCCGTGCAAGTGGTTCCGCCCAACGATCCGCGAATCGCGAGCGAGCTCATCCGAGTCGCTCAGGGGCGGACGCATTCATCGACTCGTAACGACGCGACCGCGAGTCACGCGTCTACACTCCCGGTATGGCTCGTAAGGGAAATCCCGCGCGCCTTGTCGTCGCTCTCTCGGTCGCGGCGGTGCTCGCGATGTTCCTCGTCTACACCTCGATCGCCGGGAACGCGACTCCATCGATCGGCCCCAGCGCCCTCAAGGGGCGTGTCGAACGGATCACGCTGAGCGGGAAGGTCGTCCCGGGAACGATCTCCGGAGACGCCTCCGGCGCCGGGCTGCGCTTCTCCCTGCGCGACATCGAAGGGCCGTCGAAGACGACCGTTCCGGTCGTGTACACCGGAACCGTCCCACCGCAGTTCAAGGCCGACCGCCACCTCGTGGTCACGGGCAGGCTCGTCAACGGCACCTTCGTGGCGGACCGGGGCTCGATGATCACGAAGTGCCCGTCGAAGTTCACCGCCGAGAAACCACAAGTCTCAGAGAGCTAGGTTTTCGTGCCGGAGCTCGGCCGCGCCGCGCTGATCCTCACGCTCGGCCTGTCCCTGTACGGGCTCGCCGCGGGCGGGTACGCCGCCTGGGCAGGACGCCGCCGCCTCGCCGACTCGGCCCGCAACGCCCTCCTCGCCGCGTTCGTGACGACGCTCGTGGGAACAGGGGTGCTGGTCGTCTCGTTCCTGACCAGCGACTTCTCGAACGCGTACGTCGCCTCGCATTCGAGCCGCGACCTGCCCACGGGCTACAAGGTCTCCGCCCTCTGGGGCGGTCAGGAGGGGTCTCTCATCCTCTGGCTGCTCGTCCTCAACGGGCTCTCCGCCGCCGCCCTCCTGGCCACGCGCCGGCGGGCGCCGGACATCACCCGCTGGGTCGTTCCGGTGCTCGCCGGAGTCTCCGTCGCCTTCAGCTGGATCCTGGTCGCGGTCACCAGCCCCTTCGTCACGATCTCCGCCCCGCCCGACGGCTCCGGACTGACCCCCTCGTTGCAGAACCCGTACATGGCGACTCACCCACCGGTGCTGTACCTCGGCTATGTCGGGCTGGCCATCCCGTGGGCGTTCGCCATGGGCTCACTGCTCTCGGGGCGCACCGACGAGCGCTGGCTCGTGCTCACCAGGCGCTGGACGCTGCTGGCCTGGGCGGCGCTCGGGATCGGGCAGCTGCTCGGCTCGCACTGGGCGTACGTCGAGGTCGGATGGGGCGGGTACTACGCCTGGGACCCCGTCGAGAACGCCGCTCTCATGCCCTGGCTGGCCGCGACCGCGTTCCTGCACTCGGTGATGATCCAGGAGAAGCGGGGCATGCTCAGGGTCTGGAACGTGGTGCTCGTCTCACTCGCCTTCTGCCTCTCCGTCTTCGGGACCTTCCTCACGCGGTCCGGGGTCATCAACTCCATCCACTCGTTCTCCGCAAGCTCGATCGGCGCCTGGTTCCTCGCATTCGTGGTGATCGCCGTCGCCTTCTCCGCTGCGCTGATCGCGCTGCGCATGCCACAGCTGCGGTCGCAGACACGGCTCGAGTCGCTCCTCTCCCGGGAAGCGACCTTCCTCTACAACAACCTCCTGCTGGTCGCCCTCTGCTTGACGATTCTCTGGGGTGTGGCCTGGCCGCTCGTGTCGGAGGCTGTCCGGGGTGAGGCAGTGGTCGTGGGCAGGCCTTACTACGACTTCTTCCTGCGCATCTTCGGGTTGCCGCTGCTCCTGCTCATGGGCCTCGCACCGCTGATCGCCTGGCGGCGTGCCTCATTACGTGGGCTCGGACGCATGTTCCTGTGGCCGGCGGCCGTAGCGGTCGCGGCCGGTGCGGTGCTCGTCGCGCTCGGGGCAGGCTCCTCCGTGCCCGGTCTCATCGCCTACTCGTTCTCGGCGTTCGTGACGGCAGCGATCCTGCTCGAGTTCGTGCGCGGGACGCAGGCCCGGCGGGCCCTTACCGGCGCTTCCGTTCCGCGGGCCCTCTCGCAGCTGGTGTCGCGCAACCGGAGGCGCTACGGCGGCTACGTCATCCACTTCGCCATCGTCCTGCTGGCCGTGGGAGTGGCCGGCTCAAGCGCGTACGACACGACCACGGAATCACCGCGCGGCGGCCTGGCGGCCGGCCAGACACTCCAGGTTGCCGACTACGACCTACGCCTCGAGCGGACGCTGGAGCGCGAGTCCCCGAACTCCGTCGACAGCCGCGCCGTCTTCGCAGTCTTCCGCGGCGGCGAGCGTCTCGGAGACCTGGAAGCAGGTGAGAACGCGTACGCCGCCGAGGGCGAGATCTCCAACGAGGTGGGGATCCGCACCGATCTCTCCCGCGCCGAGGACCTGTTCGTCACCGCGAAGATCCGTGCCGACGGCAGGGTCGACGTAGAGGCGTTCGTGAAGCCGCTCGTCAACCTGATCTGGCTCGCCGGTCTCGTCTTCGTGCTCGGGTCGCTGATCGCGCTGTGGCCGGACGCGCGGGAGGAGCGTCAGCTCGCCACGCGCTTCCAGGAGGCGCGGCACGGCGTCGCGCGCGGCACCGGGTGATCCTCGCGCTGCTGCTCGGCGCAACGCTCGCCGTGGTCTGCGTGGTTGCGGTGGCGATGCCCTTTCTACGCGAGCCCGACCCGGTCTCCGACACCACGGACGATCCGGACACTGCGACGCGGGAGCGGCTTCGCCTGGCCGAGGAGCGCGATCGTGCCCTCGCTGCGCTCAAGGAGCTGGAGCGCGACCACCGCGACGGGAGGATCGACGACACCGACTACCGGTCGCTGATCGGCCCGCTCCGGCAGGAGGCAGCCCGGGCGCTCCGGACGCTCGACGAGACCGCCGCGCAGGACCAGCCGACGGTGCAGCGAACATGAATCGGATGGGCCGGCGAATCCTCGCCTGTGTCCTGCTCGTCAGCCTGGCTCTCGTCGCGCCCGCGCTCGGTGATCCAGGGGACGAGAAGGCGCAGGTCGACGCGAAGATCGACAGCCTCGAGGGGCAGATCGAGCGCGCGAACGAGCAGACAACGGTGCTCTCGTCCGAGATCGCGGCCGTCAATGCGCGAGTGCGGGAGGCCGAGGCTCTGATCTCCTCGGAACAGGATCGGCTGGCAGGCCTCGAGGTCAGGCTGGGGACACAGGTGGAGCGCCGGGAGGCGCTCGATGCCCGCATCGCCCGGCTCGCCGATCGGCTGCACACGCTCGGTGCGGAAACGGGCCAGGCTGAGCAGGTGCTCGCGGAGCGGGTACGCCGCATCTACATGCTCGGTGAGCCGGATCTCACCTCCTTCCTGCTCGGTGCCACCTCCTTTGACGAGCTCATCGACAACGTCGACCTGCTCCGGCGCATCGGCCGTCAGGACCGCCGCATCGTCGAGCGGCTGCGCCGCGTACGGCGTGAGACCGCCGAGACGAAAGCGGAGACCGCAGTTGCCCGCCGGGAAGCACTCGAGCTGGAACGGGAGATCCGGTCCCAGGTGGACGAGCAGCGTGCGATCCGCGACCGCCTCGTGGCGGGTCGCGACCAGCTGGCGGCGGCCGGGCGGCAACGCACGGCGACGCTCGCCTCGATCAAGCAGGACCGCACGCAGTTCCTCGCCGAGGTCGAAGTCCTGCAGGCGGAGAGCGACTCCCTCGCCGAGCGGATCAGGGCCTCGCAGGCGGCCGCGGCCGCGGCCGTGGCGAGCAACTCCCCGGCAGTGGCTCCCTCCGGGGCCCCGTCCGCCGCGGGCTTCGTCTGGCCGGTCTCCGGGCCCGTGACCAGCGGCTTCGGTGAGCGCTGGGGACGGATGCACGAGGGCATCGACATCGCCGTTCCCGAAGGCACACCCGTGGTGGCGGCGGCGGCCGGCACGGTGATCGAGGCCGGCTGGGGTGGAGGGTACGGCAACCTCGTCGTCATCGACCACGGCAACGGGCTGGCCACGGCCTACGCCCACAACTCGAGCATCGCCGTCGCGGCAGGGTCACAGGTCAGCCAGGGACAGGTCGTGGCGGCCTCCGGGAACACCGGGAGCTCCACCGGCCCGCACGTGCACTTCGAGGTGAGGGTGAACGGCTCGGCCGTGGATCCGCTCGGGTACCTCTGAGCCCGGGCACAACCGCAGGACGCTGAAGCATCCCGCTGACCCGGTGCCGGACTTGCGGCGCGGGATGCTTCAGCGTCCTGCGGTGTCCCCTACCTCGGCCGAGCCGGCGATTTCAGGCGGCGTCGATGACGGCGGGGAGCTCGTTCGCCACGATCACGTGCAGATCGGGGAGGGCGCGCCAGCGCTCGTCGAGACCGAGGCCGTAGCCGGCGAAGAGCTCGTCGGGCACGGTGAAGCCGGTGAAGCGCAGCGGCAGGTCATCGACGAGGCGGCGGTACGGGCGGTCGAGCAGCGTAACGGCGGCCAGGCCGGCCGGGCCCCTCGGCTCAAGCGTGCGGCGCAGGAAGGCGAGCGTGAGGCCGGTGTCCACGACGTCCTCCACGATCAGCACCTGGCGGTTGCCGATGGGGAGGTCGAGGTCCTTGAGCAGCCGAGCCGAGGCGCCGGAACCGCGGGTGCCGTAGGGCGCGATCTCGACCACGTCGATCTCGTGCGGCATGGGCAGTGCGCGGGAGAGATCGGCCAGGAACACGGTGCTCGACTTGAGCGGGGCCACGAGCACGAGGTCGGTCCCGGCGTAGGTCTCAGCGATGGCCCGGCCGAGATCGGCGACACGGACCGCGATCTCCGCCCGGTCGAGATACACGGCTCCGATCGGGTGCCCGGCGGCCCGCAGCCGGTCGGCACTCCTCATGAGGCGATCTGCAGCCTGTGGCGCTGCGCGAGATGCTCGATGTCCCGCCGGTAGAACAGCTTGATCTTGATCTCGGGATGCAGCTCCCGCAGTTGCCGCAGCTTGCGGTTCTTGCGGGTCACCAGCGACTGCTTCATGGCCGTCACCTCGACGTACAGATCCTGCTCGGGGAGGTAGAAATCCGGCGTGAAGGCACAGGTGACGCGACCGTCGCCGTCGCGCTCGAGGACGAACTGCGTGGGCTCGTAATCCCAGGGAATCCCGTAGAAATCGAGGATCCTGGCGTACTCCAGCTCGATCGTGTTGGCGAAACGGGGAGCCTCGGCGCCGCAGTAACTGCGGAACGTCTCACCCTCGACAAGCTCGACAACCACCGAGACCAGGGTAGTGAGCAGCCCGGACGGCCCTTCTCCGCGGGCCGGCCGCGGCCGATGACACCGCACTCTAGACTGCTGGCGTGTTCCGCATCGCGCATCTCTCCGATCTGCACTGCGGCAGCCAGTACTTCGAGCCGACCCTGCTGGACCGGGCAATCGTGGAGATCAACGATCTCCACCCAGACATCGTCGTCTGCACCGGTGATCTGACCACGCTCGGCTTCAAGCACGAGTACCACATGGCCCGTGAGTACCTGGACAAGCTCGAATGCAACTCGTTCGTCGTCGTTCCGGGAAACCACGACTCGCGGAACGTCGGCTACATCCACTTCGAGGAGCTGTTCGGGCCGCGCAACTCGGTGCTGCGCAAGGGTGGAGTCTCGATCGTGGCCGTCGACTCCACCGAGCCCGACCTCGACCACGGTCAGATCGGCCGTGGCCGCTACCCCTGGATCGAGCAGGAGTTCGCGGCGGAGCCCGCCACGCTGCGCATCTTCGTGCTCCACCATCACCTGCTGCCCGTCCCAGGGACCGGGCGCGAGCGGAACGTGGTGTACGACGCCGGGGACACGCTCGAATGCCTTCTGAGCGCGGGTGTCAACCTCGTGCTCTCCGGTCACAAGCACGTGCCGTACGCCTGGCGGCTCGAGGATCTGTTCGTGGTCAACACCGGGACGGTCTCCTCGCTGCGGCTCCGGGGAAACACACGGCCCTGTTACAACGTGATCGAGATCGAAGGGCACCACGTGGACATCTGGCGCCGTCACCCCTTCCACGGGCAGGAACGGATCATCCAGTTCTCCATACAGACGGGCGAGTACGAGAAGTACACGGGACGCATCGACCGCGAGGTGTCGAGTCGGTGAAGCGGACTGCGATCGTGCTGGTCGACGGCGAGCACTACCCGGACGTGACGCGGGAGGCGCTGGCCGGATTGCCCTTTGCGGTCGCCGGCGCCGTGCTCGTCGGCGGCACGGAGAAGCTGCGGGGGGAGCTCACGCTGGACGTGTGCGTCTTCGCTTCGCTGGAGGAGGCGATCGCTGCCACGGACGGCGCAACGGTGGTCTTCGATCTCTCGGACGAGCCGGTGCTCTCCCCGCCCGATCGCCTGCGGCTCGCCAGCGTCGCGCTCGCGCACGGCCTGGCCTACGAGGGGCCGGGCTTCCGCTTCGAACCTCCGCTCCTGGCCACTGTCGATCTGCCGACGCTCGCGGTCACCGGCACGGGGAAGCGCATCGGCAAGACTGCCGTCTCTGCGCTGGCAGCCTCGCTGGCGGCGCGCGACCTGCGGGTGGCGGTGCTGGCCATGGGGCGAGGGGGCCCGGCCGAGCCGGAGCTGGTCACGCAGGCACCCGGCGTGCCGGAGCTGCTCGCCCTGTCGCGGGAAGGGCGTCACGCGGCTTCCGACCATCTGGAGATCGCGGCACTCACCGGCCTGCCGACTGTCGGCTGCCGGCGGGCCGGGGGCGGCCTCGCGGGGGAGGTGGCACGCTCGAACGTGCTCGAGGGGCTCGCGCTGATCGGGGAGCTGGCGCCTGAGCTCGTGCTGCTGGACGGGAGCGGTGCGGCGCTGCCGCCCGTGGCCGCCGACCGGCGCGTCCTCGTCTCGGGCGCCCATCAGGACGTCCACGTCGCCGCGGGCTACCTCAACCACTATCGCGCGCTCCTCGCCGACCTGGTCGTCGTGACGATGGCCGAGGAGACCGCCGGGGATGCGGTCGCTCGTGCGTTGCGGCTGATCGTGCGGCCCGGGGTCGCGGTGCTCGAGGTGGTGTTGCGCCCGCGGCCGCTCGCCTCGGTGGACGGCGCCGGCGTGGCGTTCTTCTGCACGGCTCCGGCGGCCGCGCACGTGCACCTTGCTGCGCACCTGCGCGACGCGCACGGCGCTGCCCGCGTCGCGGTGTCAGGTGCTCTGGGCGACCGCGAGCGGCTCTCGGCCGATCTGGCCGGGCTCGCCGCCGACGTCGTCCTCGTGGAGCTGAAAGGGGCGGCGGTGGACGCAGTCCTGGAAGCCGCGGAGAGGCGCGGGATCCCGGTCATCCTCGCCGGTAACGATGTCGTCGCGACCGACGGCTCGGCGCAGCTCGAGGACGAGCTGCGGCGACTCGCATCCGAGGCCGTGGCCGCCAAGGAGCCGGCTGCCCGGTGAGTGACCGCCGCTACCTGGCGCCGCTTCCGCTCGGTGGGGAGGACTCGCCGCCGTGGTCGAAGGGGCTGATGGCGCGCGCACTCGCCGCCACGGGGCTCACCCCGACCCGCGCCTACGACCTGGCCCGCCGGATCGACGAAGACCTCGCGGCTCGCGCAACGGCCGCGGTCGATCTGGATCGCGTGTCCGCGCTGTCCGTCGACATCCTCGGTGAGGTGGAGGGGCGGCGGACGATGCGGCGGCTGCACCGGTTGCACGCTCTGCGACAGCTGGACATCCCGATCATCGTCCTCGTCGGCGGTGCCACCGGCACCGGGAAGTCGACGCTGGCCACGGAGCTGGCCCACCGGCTGGGGATCACCCGCGTCACCTCGACGGACTTCATCCGGCAGACGATGCGCGCGTTCTTCTCGCGGGAGTTCATGCCTTCCGTGCACTACTCGAGCTTCGAGGCCGCGCTGGGCCTGAGCAAGGCCGAGGAGGACGAGACGGGCGAGCCGACCACACTCGGGTTTCTCGAGCAGTCGCGGAATGTGCTCGTGGGTGTGGAGGCGGCGATCGACCGTGCGCTCGCCGAGGGCTGGTCGATGGTGCTCGAGGGCGTGCACCTCGTGCCGGGGATGTTGCGGGTCGATCGCGAGCGCGCCGTCGTCGTCCACGCAATCCTCACGGTTACCGACGAGGGGATGCACCGGAGCCACTTCTGGGTGCGCGACACCGCCAGCGACGGGCTGCGGCCGCTGGAGAAGTATCTCGAGGGCATCCCGGAGATCCGGGTGATTCAGGACGCGCTGCTCGATCGGGCGGGGCGCTGCGACGTCCCCGTGATCGAGAACCGCTCGTTCGATCAGGCGATCGGAGAGCTGCTCGACCTCGTGCTGAGCCGGGCCGACGCGCTGGCCCGCATCTGACGTGTCGCGCCCGGCCGATCTCCCGACGGCGGCGGATGTCGACGCCGCGGCAGCCAGGCTGATGGGGAAAGCGGTACGCACGCCTCTGCTCACATCGCCCGCGCTGGACGAGCGCGTCGGCGCGCGGGTGTTTTTGAAGGCGGAGACGATGCAGCGCACCGGCTCCTTCAAGTTCCGCGGGGCGTTCAACCGGCTGGCGGCCCTGACGCCGGCGGAGCTCGGACTGGGAGTCGTCGCCTTTTCCTCCGGCAACCACGCACAGGGAGTGGCGGCCGCCGCCTCCCTGCTCGGTGCGCCCGCGACGATCGTGATGCCGACGGACGCGCCGGCGGCCAAGCGGTCGCGCACCGCCGCCTGGGGCGCGACGATCGTCGACTACGACCGGGAGCGGGACGATCGTGCGGCGATCGCGGCGGCACTTGCGGAGGAGTCGGGGGCGGTGCTCGTGCCACCGTACGACGATCCCTTCGTGATCGCGGGCCAGGGGACGACGGGCCTGGAGATCGTCGAGGACCTTGCCTCGCTCGGCCTGGCACCCGACGTCGTCGTCGTCAATGCCTCAGGCGGGGGTCTCACCGCCGGCATCGCGCTCGCCGTCAAGGCGCGCATTCCCGGCGCGTCGATCTACGTCGCCGAGCCGGCCGGGTTCGACGACCACGCCCGCTCGCTACGGAGCGGTGTCCGCGAGCGGAACGACCGGGTCGTCGGATCGATCTGCGACGCCCTGCTGGCCGAGGAGCCCGGTGAGCTCACCTTTGCCATCAACCGGGAGCTCGCCGCGGGTGGGGTCACTGCGACGGACGAGGAGGTGGAGCGGGCGGTCGCCTACGCCTTCCACGAGCTGAAGCTGGTCGTCGAGCCGAGCGGCGCCGTCGCCCTCGCAGCGTTGCTCTCGGGTCGGCCCGAAGCGGAAGGGCGTGTCGTCGTGGTCGTCCTGTCGGGAGGCAACGTCGACGCTGACGTGTTCGCGCGCATTGTCGGAACGTAGTGCGGGGCACCTGCAGGGCCCGCGAGGGGTTGCAGGACGGAGCGGTGCCGTCTCCTCACACGCGAGAGGCGCCGGTGGGTCGAGCGAACACCGAGTGCGGGGCCCTTCAGGGCCTCGCGAGGGGTTGCAGGACGGAGCGGCTCCGTTGCTCACGCGGGGCCCTTCAGGGCCTCGCGAGGAGTTGCAGGACGGAGCGGTGCCGTCTCCTCACGCGCGAGAGGCGCCGGTGGGTAGAGCGAACACCGAGTGCGGGGCTCTTCAGGGCCTCGCGAGGAGTTGAGGAACACCCGGTAGAGGCTTGTGCGGGGCCCTTCAGGGCCTCGCGAGGAGTTGCAGGACGGAGCGGCTCCGTTGCTCACGCACACGAGGTGCCGGCCGGTAGAGTGACCTCGATGGTCACGGAGAGCGATGTCATCGAGGCGCTGCACGGGGTCGAGGACCCCGAGCTTGGCATGGACATCGTCGAGCTCGGTCTCTTCTACGAGGCGGAGATCGAGGGCGCGCAGATCAAGGTGATCCACTCACTGACCTCGATGGGCTGCCCCGCCGGGCCGATGATCCAGGAGGCGATCCACGACGCCGTGGCCGCGCTTCCCGGGGTCGAGGGTGTGGAGGTCGAGCTGACCTTCGACCCGCCCTGGACGCCCGACCGCATGTCGGACGACGCGAAGTTCATCCTCGGCTTCGGCTGATCCCGCCACGCCGCTGAGGTGAACCCCGGCGAACGTTGCCAGCCGGCCCACTAGTGCGGCACCTCCGAACGTTTGACCTGTAACTCTCCTTCGTGTTGTGGGTGCCGCACTAGCGTTTTTGGGGTCGGCCGCGGAGCGGCCGGCTGTTTCTTCTGGCGATCAGGCTCCGCTTCGCGGAGGGCCACTTCGTGGCCGGTGATCGCGTGTTGCAGTTCCAGGTGGAACGTTAGGAGACACCGCACTAGGCTTGGGTCGATGGGGAGCCGCGAGCTGGCCGCGCAGGAGCGCACGCGTGCATCAGATCATCGGATCGTAGGCCGGGAGACCGAGCTCACCACCCTGCACGAGCTGCTGGAGGGCACCGGGGCGTGGGTGGTCGTTGTCACCGGAGAGCCGGGCGCCGGCAAGACGACCCTCTGGGAGGCCGGGCTCGAGGCGGCGCGCGAGCGAGGGATCCGCGTGCTGTCGACGCGAGCGAGCAGCGCCGAGGCACGGCTCCCGTACGCGGCGCTGATCGACCTGCTGGACGGGGTCGGGAGGGAGGAGCTGGCTCATCTCCCGGCGCCGCAGCTGCGGGCGCTCGAGGTGGCGCTGTTCCGGGCTGACCCGACCGACACTCCGCCTGATTCCGCCGTGCCGCTGGGGCTCCTGAACGCCTTCCGCGCGCTTGCTGATCGGCCGCTGCTCGTCGCGATCGACGATGTCCCTTGGCTCGACGCGCCGTCGGCCGGCGCACTGTCGTTCGTCGTGCGCCGGCTCGGCCGCGATGGGCCACGGTTCCTGCTCGCCCGCAGGCCCGGCCCGCCCCCGGCTCTCGAGCAGGCGTTCGGCGCGGCACACGTCGAGCACCTCGAGGTCGGCCCTCTGAGCTTCGGGGCGATCCGGTGGCTGCTCGCCGAGCGACTCGGCCTGATCCTCCCTCGCCACCTGCTCCGCCGGCTCGTCGACACGACGCTCGGGAACCCGCTGTTCGCGTTGGAGCTCGGACGAGAGCTCGCCGAACGCGCGCTGCCGGCGATCGGGGCGGACCTGCCGATGCCCGACGCGGTCGAGGATCTCCTGGGAAGGCGGGTGGCCCGGCTGCCGGCCCTGACCCGCCGGCTGCTGCTCGCCACCGCTCTCAGCGCGGAGCTGACCACTACGCAGCTCGGGGCGATCGCAGGCTCGCAAGCCGTCGAGGACGCGGTCGACGACGGACTTCTGCTCGTGGATGGTCTTCGTGTACGCGCGTCGCACCCGCTGCTCGCCGCCGCCGCGAAGCGGCGCTCGCGCCCGCGGGCGCGGCGAGCGCTCCATCTCGAGCTCGCAGGCGTCGTCGGCGACGAGGAGCTCCGCGCTCGGCACCTGGCCTTCGCGGCCGAGGACGCGGATGAGCTGCTTGCTGACACGGTCTCGCGGGCAGCGGTCGCCGCCGGTGCGCGGGGGGCTGTGCAGGAGGCGGTCGAGCTGGCGGAGCACGCGTTGCGGCTGACGCCTAACGGGTCAGCTGCGCGGAGCAGCCGCTTGCTGGTGTTGGCCGGGTATCTCGATGTCGCTGGCGAAGCTCAACGCGTCACCGATCTCCTCACCCCCGAGCTCGAAGCGCTGCCGCGAGGTCGGGCTCGGGTCCGCGCCCAGTTGTTCCTGTCGGAAGGCGGGCACATCAAGAGCGTTACTGACCATCAGCGGCATCTCGGGTTGGCGCTCGGGGACGCGGGAGACGATCCCTCTCTCCGAGCTCATGTGCTGGCGAAGATGTCGATCCACGCGACTGCCGCCTGCGTCGAAAGGGTGCATGAGGCCGAGGAATGGGCCCTCGAGGCGCTGCGGGCTGAGGGCAGCGTCGACTCCGAGGTTGTGCGCCTCGCGCTCCAGGGCCTCGCCTGGGCCCGAGCGCTCGCAGGACGACCGTTCGACGAACTGAACCGGCGTTTCCATGCCGAGTCCCGTGCGACGTTCCACCTCGCGGACTCCATCGACCGCTTGACGAGCTTGCGGCTGCTGTGGCGCGGCGAGATCGCGGCTGCTCGGGCGAGTCTGATACGGATGCTCGCGCTCGCGGACGAGCGTGGCGAACAGTGGTCGTACGTCATCCTGCGTCTGCATCTGTGCGAGCTCGAGCTCAACGCCGGCGATTGGCAGGCGGCGACTCTCCTGCTCGACGAATGGGCCGAGTCCAAGGAGGCGGAGCTGCTCGTCGCCTCGGGCTACCAACGCTGCCGCGCGTTGCTGGCCGCCGGCCGCGGTGACCCGGACGAAGTGGAGAGATGGGCGGCGCCGGCGCTCGCGGGTGCGGAGGCAGCAGGAGCGCGCTGGCCGCTCCTCGACACGCTGCGCGCAAAGGGGGCCGCGGCGTTGCTCGGACACGATCCCGGCCGGGCGCTCGAGAGCCTACAGGCGGTCTGGACGCACGCTGAGCGTGAGGGCGTGGACGATCCCGGCGCACTCCCGGTCGCGCCTGATCTCATCGAGGCGCTCGTGGAATCGGGCGACCTGGGCCAGGCACGGGCGGTCACTGATCGGCTGCGGCGTCTCGCCGAGCAGCAGGAACATCCCTGGGGGCTCGCGACCGTAAAGCGGTGCTCGGGGGTCATCTCGCTCTCCGAGCGGTCGTATGCGGAGGTGGCGGCGACGGCTCTCCGGGAGGCAGCGGATGACTACGCAGCGCTGGGTTTGCGCTACGACACTGCCCGCTCGCTGCTGCTGCTCGGACGGGCGCAGCGAAGGCACAAGAAGTGGGCTGCCGCTCGTGCGTCGCTCGAACTGGCGGTCGCCGCGTTCGACGAGCTCGACTCGCCTGGGTGGGCCGACGATGCCCGCTCGGAGCTGGCGCGCGTCAGTGCCCGCCGCGCTCCGGCGCCTGGTCAGCTGACGCCGACGGAGCAGCGCGTGGTCGCGCTCGCGGTCGAGGGCCGCTCCAACAAGGAGATCGCGCAGACGCTCGTCGTCACCGTGAACACCGTCGAGACGCATCTCTCCCATGCGTACAAGAAGCTCGGCGTCCGGTCGCGCGCACAGCTCTCTCGCACGCAGTTCAGGCAGTAGCCGCTCCCAAAGTTTCAGGGTTTCCGCGATTTCGCTGCCCTTGCGGGCGTCGTTACGGTCGTCGCGTTGGCCTAATCGAGCAGGGAGGACATCGTGAGAGACGGACTCAGCAGGCGTGTTTGGCGGGGCGGAGTGCCGGCCCTGGCAGTGCTCGTTGTGCTCGGCGTCGGCAGCGCGTCGGCGTCGAGCCTCGCACCGGCAGCCGCTGGCGGCGCAAGCGCGGCGACCGCCGCGACCGCTGCTGTGGCCGGTAGTTACGCGGGCAAGCTCGACGGTGTTCCGGCCGCCGTTGCAGTGATCGCCGAGGCGCCGGCAGCGGACGGCCAGGCGAGGACGATCTCGATGTATGTGTGCAACGGAACGTCGCTCGCGGTGTGGCTCACCGGTCGAACGACGGGCAACTCGGCGACGCTCAGGTCGGCCGACGGACGATTCGTCGCGCAGGTGTCGGTCACACCGCGCAGGGCGGGCGGCGTGCTCGCCATCCCCGGCGGCTCGGAGCACCGCTTCGTCGCCCCGAGCGTCGTCCCCACCTCCGGGCTGTTCGACGTGACGATCGGACGGGCAGGAGTCGTACAGGGACGGTCGACAACCGGCGCGACGTTGACCGGTCGGATCGGCACCGCCGGCACGCTGCCGGCGAAGGGCACGGTGGGTGCGACCGTCAGTGCAGGAGGCACGGTGGTGAAGCTGAGCGCTCTCGGGACACATCTCACCCCCGGTGCATACCGCTGGATCGTCCTCGGTGACGGGAAGCTCTACGGAGCAAACAGGGCAGGGCCGGGGTTCGGCGGGATCGCATTCACGCGACTGACCGGCAAGAAGGTCTCGCGAAAGCCTTCGGCCGGCAGCGCGGGTGTTCCCGGCTGGAACAACGCGAGGTGCCAGGGCCTCGCGAACAACTGGAGCAACCTCGTCGATAGCGCAGCGAAGGACATTGCGAACGACAACAACGCCAGCGCCGACGCGAAGCTCGACAAGGCGCAGGGGATGCTCAACACGTTGACGAGTAAGTGTCTCACCACGGGCATCGGCTAGAGCACACGATGCCTGAGTTCCTGGTCGAGTTGTACGTCTCGCGTGGCGACGGCACGGCGGTCGAGACCAGCGCCCGCCGTGCGCGCCTGACGGCGAAGGAGCTGCGCCGGGAGGGTAGATCGGTGCAGTACCTGCGGTCGATCTTCGTGCCGGAGGACGAGACCTGCTTCTTCCTGTACGAGGCCGCCACCGCCGACGACGTCGCCGAGGCAGCGAGACGGGCGGCGCTTCCCTTCGATCGTGTCGCTCTCGCCGTTTCGGGGCGGGACGGAGAGGAGAAATGATCGTGAGTCGATTGTGGATGGTCTTGGTGGGGGCGCTACTTGCCTCGATACTCGTGCTCGCGCCGGCGGCAGCACCGGATCGCAAGCCTCCGCGGATTGTTGCGGCGACGATGATCGACGCCGACGACGACGCCCGCGCCGACCGGGTGCGATTGACCTACTCCGAGCGTGTTCGACACGGAGCCGATCGCGACGGCCGCTACCCGTTCACGGTCACCGGCTATCGGATCCTGTCGGTCGGCAAGGCGTCCGGGAAAGCCCTCGTCCTGCTGCTCGCCGAGCACGACCGGGCCGACCCGGCCGGTGCTCCCACGATCCGCTACCGCCGCACGTCAAACCAGCCGGTCAAAGATCTCGCAGGAAACCAGGCACGTACCCGACAGTTCATCCGCACGAAGCCGCACGGGCACCAGCTGCGCCCGGCGCCGGCTCCCACACCCCTCGACACCGACGGCGACGGCACTCCCGACATGGACGACTGCGCACCGAAGGACGCCGCGGTCCACCCCGGCGCGGCCGACGAACCCGACCTCGCATTCGTCGACTCCAACTGCGACGCCATCGACGGCACCGAGACCGACGCGATCTTCGTCAGCCCCGACGGTCTTGACACCAACCCCGGCACCAAGACGAAGCCAGTACGCGAGATCGCCACGGCGGTGAGCGCTGCCGTGTCAACCAGGAGACGCTATGTGCTCGTCGCCTTCGGCACGTACAAACGCGTCGAGCTCGCCTCCGGCATCTCGATCTACGGCGGCTACGACGCCACAAGCTGGCAACGCCGCGACCGCTTCCTCGGCGAGCTCCCGCGCATTGAAGGCTCGCCAGACGGCGTGCTCGCCGCCGGTGCCAAAGATGTCGTCCTCCAGCACCTGGAGATCAGCGGATCGAGCGGAGCCGGCGAACGAAGCGCCTACGGCATTCGCGCGATTAGCGGAGCCAGTCTCACCCTGCAGCGCGTCGCCATCATCGCTGGCGACGGCGCGACCGGCACACCCGGCGCCACGGGCGCGACCGGCACGAGCGGCGGCGCAGGTGGTGCTGGCTCCGTCGGCTTGTGCGACGTCGGGGGTGAAGATGTGCCCGGAGGTTCCAGCGGGCAGAGCCCTGCGGCCCGCCACATTGGTGGAAGAGGCGGGGACGGTGGTCAGAGCAACGCCGGGCGGGTCGGAGCTCCTGGAGGTGTCGGAGCTACGGGCGTAGGCGACAAGGCTCCGGGCGGCGCAGGCGGAGACGCCGGCAACCCGGGGAAGCCGGGCGGCAAGGGCGCACGCGGCGAGAACGGCGCCTCGGGGACAGCGGGAGCAGGCGGGACGAGCTCCCCACAACTCACTGGCGCGTTCTGGCTCGGCCGGAAGGGCGCAGCCGGCCGCACGGGTAAGCCTGGCAACGGCGGCGGCGGTGGCGGCGGCGGGGGCGGCCAGACCGGGGCGTTCGTGACCGATGGGACGGGGAACGGTGGCGGCGGCGGTGGCGGCGGCGGTAACGGTGGCACGGGCGGTGCCGGTGGCAACGCGGCCGGCGGCTCCTTCGGTCTCTGGCTCATTGACTCGACGATCGTCGTAGGGGCGAGCTCGATCGAGGCCGGCGCCGGCGGCGCTGGCGGCCGCGGTGGGGACGGCGGATTCGGTGGTGTCGGCGGCGCCGGCGGGAACGGCGGGACACGCTGCACCTCCGAGGTCGGAGCCGGCGGCAGCGGTGGCTTCGGCGGCGCCGGCGGACGCGGCGGTGGCGGCGGGGGCGGCGCAGGCGGACCCAGCATTGGCATCTTCAAGATCGGGGCCTCGACCGTTACGGTTCAGGGCGACTCCAAGATCTCGATCGGGAACCCGGGTCAAGGCGGCGCCGGCGGCCGCAGCGGCCCCGGCAGCACCGGAGGCGACGGCGAAGCCGGAACCGCCAGAGCGATCGAGTCGGGCGGGCCGGCGTAAGGCTCCCTCTCCGAGCCGCGTGCGCCTGGCTGGCGTGCTGGCCGGATCGGCAAGCCTGGTCCTCGTCGTGCTCGCGCCGGCCGCGGCGCCGGATCGGAAGCCGCCGCGGATCGTCGCAGCGGCGATGATCGACGCCGACAACGACGACGTTCGAAGGCGAAGGTCCGCTCTCGGGGCTGAGAGCAGCAGCCCAGCGAGGCCCCAAGGAGAGGCCTCGCGGTTCGAGTTACCCCGGTGGACCTAACCGGACAGCTTGCGAACCCAGCGCCACCCCCTCCGTTCTGTCCTGGGCCTCATGCTCGGACGTGCCGGATCCGACGGTTCGCTCAAGCCGAGTCGCTGAACTACAATCAGACCGATGCGTTTCACAGCTGCGATTACACACGAGGCTCCGTGGTACGTCGCTCGTTGCCTTGACGTCGAGGTTGCCAGCCAAGGCGAGAACGTCGAAGACGCACTCGCCAATCTCCGTGAGGCCCTTGAGCTGTACTTCGAGGACGCTCCGCTACCGGATCTCGCTGAGCCGCCGATCATCGCGTCGGTCGAAATAGCTGCGTGAGCCCACGCCTCCCCGTCGTCTCAGGACAAGAGACGGCACGAGCGTTGCGAGCAGCGGGTTTCGAGCAGATCAGCCAACGAGGAAGCCATCTCAAGCTCCGGAACACCGACGGGCGGACGGCGATCGTGCCGATGCACCGAGAACTCGCTCTCGGAACACTGCGCTCGATCCTTCGCCAAGCGGGACTGACGGTCGACGAGTTCACCAACCTGCTCTGAACGACGACGGTCGTGCCAGCTTGCCAAAGCGTCGCCGGTGGCGGACTTGACGCCCGTCCGCTTCCGAGCGAGCGGAAAGCGAAAGCGGGCGAGGCGAAAATGGACCAAAGAGGACTCGAACCACCGGCAGCAGAATCGTCCTCGATGGGAATCCGGCCCGACGATGGGGATCAGCGCTCGGCGATCGTCTCGACCTCCGCGCTGCACGCGCTCGCACACGAGCTCGGCCTCGACGCGATCGGCGCGGCAGCGGCCGCTGCCTATGAGACGACGGAAGCGGTGATCGCCGACCGCCGGGCGCGCGGTCTCTTCGCCGACATGAAGTTCACGATGGCGGTGCCGGAGCGTTCGTGCCACCCGGAGCGGCTATTCGAGGGGGCGCGCACCGTCATCTCTGCCGCGCTCTGTTACTACGCGCCAGGGCCGGAGCCGGGACCGGGGGAGAGGCAACTTCCGCGCTACACCTGGTGGGACGCGTATGCCGATCTGCGCGACAAGCTCGATCGGCTCGGGCAGCGGCTCGGCGGGACGTACCGGGTGCTCGTGGACGAGAACGACCACGTCGACCGCGAGGCGGCAGCGCGTGCGGGCGTCGGGTTCTACGGCAAGAACACCATGATCATCACCGAGCGCCACGGCTCCTGGATCGTGCTCGGCACGCTCGTCACCGATCGGGAGATCGAGGCTACCGCGCCGCTCTCACTCGACTGCGGCCAGTGCCGCCTCTGCATCGACGCCTGCCCGACCGGGGCGCTCGACACGCCAGGGGAGCTGGACGCCGGCAAATGCCTCTCCTACTGGACGCAGACGGCGAACGAGCCGCCGCCAGAGATCGAGCGCGAGCTGCAGGGAACGGTGTATGGCTGCGACATCTGCCAGGACGTCTGCCCGTGGAACCGCGGCGTCGAAAAGCGCCGCGCCGACGAGCCCCCGCCCGAGGACGCGACGCCGACGGTGTCGCTCCTCGAATGGCTCGAAGCCGACCCCGACGCGCTCCGCGAGCGCTTCGCACGGTTCTTCGTCCCCCGCAACGACGGCCGCTACCTGCAACGGAATGCGCTGATCGCCGCCACAGCGGATGAGATCACCGAGGATGACACCTTGCGCGCAGCAGTCGAGCGGCACGCCGCCGGTGCGAACCCGACGCTGGCCTCGCTCGCTGGACGTTTGGTCGCGGGAATTGACCGGTGAACGGGCATTTTTTCGACCGGTCACCGGGCATTTCTTCGGGCAGAGCGTGACCGATGAGCGGGCTCGGCGACCTGGGGTACCTCACGCACGAGCTGCGCAGCTGGGTCGCTGCGCTCGAGCTGCTGGCCGAAGCCGCCAGGCGTCCGGATCTCGAACCGGGGACGAAGGCCACCGTGCTGCGTCAGGCGCTCGCCGCCGGCCGGACGATCGAGCGGCTCCTGGTCGAGCCCGACCCCTCGACCCTCCGGCTCGAGGACGTGGACGCGACGGCGATGCTCGCCGCGTTCGCCCACGACAACGTGCGGCTGGATGCCGGACCTGGCCAGGTCGAGCTCGCGGCCGACCCGGTGCGGCTGCGGCAGGCGCTGGCCAACCTGATCGGCAACGCCCGCCGCCACGCCACCACCAGCGTCGAGGTCGCCGTGCGCGCAGAAGCGGGCCAGGCCGTCTTCACCGTCCGCGACGACGGCCCCGGCTTCCCCGGGAGCATCGATGTCTTCGCGGAGGGCGTCAGCGGCGCAGGCTCAACAGGGCTTGGTCTCGCCATCGTGCGCGCGATTGCCGAGGCTCACGGCGGATCGGTGGAGGCGCTGAACCCGCCCGGAGGTGGGGCTGAGGTCAGACTCGTCCTGCCGCGGGCCGCCGTCCGCCCTTGAGCCCGAGCTCGGTGATCAGCTCGACGGCCCGCGTCGCGATCCGCAGGCGCATCTCGACGGGGTCGAGCACGACGGTCTCACCGCGATCGGCCAGCACCTCGGTGATCAGCCAGTCCTCCGACTTGTAGGGCAGCGTCGTCACGGCGGAGCGGTCGGTGAGCGCGTGGGCGCCGCGCTCGACCTTCCAGCGGGCGATCACGGGGCTATGCCACATCCGCGCCACATGAGGCTCGAACAGGTAGTTGGGATCGAAGCCCTGCCGCGGCTCGAACTTCTCGTCGAGTACGGTGGCCGAGCGCATGCGGTCGAGCCGGTACGTTCGGGGGCCGTCCGCGGTGCGATCCCACGTGTGGACACGCCACACCGGCAATTCGCGCTCGAACGTGTACGCCTCGACGACACGGCGGCTTGGCGTGTCCTCGCCCTCCTTGAGATACTCGATCTCCACGAGCTGGCGACGGTCGGCGGCCTTGCTGAGCGCACGGATCAGCTGCTCTTCCTGGTCGTCCACACGGGGCTCCGGAGTCTGTTGCAGCTGGAACTGCCCGAACGTCTCCTCGAGCTTCAGCCGGACGCGCTGCAAGGGCGTCGCCGCTTCGGCGGCGATCGTCGGGCCGACGTACTCGATCGCGAGCCGGATGGCACGCGCCTCGAGAGGAGTCAGCTTCGGCGGCTTGCGGAAGACGTCCCCGTACAGCTCCTTGTCCACGCGGACGCTGCCGGTGTCCTCGTCGACCTCGGCGTACACCGTGTAGCAGCCGCCGCCGAAGTTCACCAGGTTGAGCAGCGAGAGATGGGCCTGCAGCTCCTCGCGCGGGATCGAGAAGCGGGCGGCGAGCTCATCCGCTTCGAGCGTCCCCGACGGCTCGTCACCACAGGAGGTGAGGAGATGCGCGAGCAGCGCCTGGAGCACACCGAAACGTTCGGGCGCGACCGGGCCGGTGGGGCGCTCGAACGGGCCCACGGCCGCCTGGACCCGCCGCTCACGCGCGAGCGCCGGGGCGTCGCCGGTGTGGCGTTCTCCGAGCAACCGGAGCGACGCGGCCACGCCATCGCGCAACTCCTCCGGCTCAACCGGGACGGCACGGCCGTTCTGGCGCAGCACCCAGCCGATCAACGGCTCGACCTGCGAGTACTCCGTCTCGAAGACGCCGTCCACCAGCCGGCCTGCGTCCGAAAACGTCCGGTGCACCCACCAGGCGGTGTCGCCCTGGACCGCGATGCGGGCGACACCCTGCACCGGGCCGATCTGCCACGGGCGCGGAACCTTGTGTTGCTCGACGTCGAAGTCCGCCGGCAGCCTGAAGTCTCGCTCGCGCCGGGTCGCGAAGCGGATGTCGGAGCGGATGCGGGAGACACGGAAGGTGCGGATGGCGTCGCGGTCGATGTCGTGGCCGACGACGTACCAGACGCCGTCGTCGAGGCGAAGGGCGAACGGATTGACCTTGCGGTCGGTCTCGCGCTCCCGGCTGGGCGAGGCGTAGCGGAAGGTGATCGTGCGCTGCTTGGAGATGGCCGCCTCGAGCTTCGACAGCCGGCTCGCCAGCTCCGGCGAGTAGTCCGGGGCGCTCACGCGGACCCGCTCCGCGGTCTCCGTGGTCGGCTCGTCGAAGCCGGGGCGGCCGAGCGCCAGGTTCTGCAGGGCCAGCCGCAACGGCTCGGCGTACGCGAACTTGCCCTCGAGGTAGTACAGCGCCGTCTGCAACGCCGCCAGCTCGTCGTCGTCCAGCTCCAACCGCTCCAGGAAGTAGTTCTCCGAGCGCAGCGTGTACAGCTCCTCACCGGTGAACTCGTCGCGCTGCGAGGTGAGGGGGATACCGAGCGCGGTCAGCTCGGCGCGGTCCGAGTAGTACCGGCGTGCAAACGCCTCGTCGGACATCTCCGAGTAGCCCTCGACGTTGCCCTTGACGTCGCGCGCCGTGAGCGGGCGCCGCTCCGCCATGAGGAACGCAACGAGCGAGAGCTGACGGATCAGCTTGTCGGCATCATGCGACATCAGTCGCCGAGCTTAGACAATCGACGGAGGACGGGGGCGGCGACGACGGCCGAGTCAGGCCGCGAGCGCGCGGGCTGTGGAGCGCTCGAGGTGCTGATGCGACGGACAGTAGTCGCGGCTCGGAAGCGGTGTTCGCTGGCAGGCCTTGCCCTTGCGGGTCGTCGCCTTGCAGCGGGCCACGCCCCCGTCGAGCAGCCCTGCTTCGAGCTGCTCCTGGATGAACGAGATGGCCGCGTTGACACCCTCCCGCACCGCCCAGGCCACGTCACGCTGCGCGGTGATGGGGAAGTAGCGGCGGATGTCCTGGAACAAGGCGCGCTCGGGCCGCGAGAAGTAGTGCGGATCGGCGGCGAGACGTTCCATCGTCTGCTCGCACTCGCTGAGCACGGAGCGGCGGAAGGTGATGCGTGTGTCCGCAGGGACGTACGGGTCGATCAGGTCCTTGATCGAGCGGTAGATCGCGCGCGAGTACTGGTACATGCAGGATTGCAGCTGTGCAGCGTGCTCTTCCACGGAAACCCTCTCGCTCCTGAGACTCATGCGTGATTCCTGGCCGCTTCGGTCGGCCGGACCACCTGCCGGAGATGCAGTATACAAATAGAACGGCTCTGTTACAAGCTCGTCACAATCGTTGTCTTTTATGAATACGATCACCCAACGATTCGCTGCACACGGGCTGTTCGTGAGAGCTTGCGACTCGTTCCGAGCGTGGCCCGCGCCTCGCTCTCCGACGTGAATCTGCCTGCAAAAACGACCCAGGATCCTGGCTGTAGGCTCGGGTAGCGCGACGAGTCGACGACCCCGACCGCGGCGGCGCCACGAGTCCTCGCACGTCGTGCGATGCGTACGGCGGCGTCACGACCTCGGGCCTTGGGTAGCTCGGCGAGCACGACCGTCCAACCGTCGGCACCATCCGGCCACTCCTGGAGGCCGGGCGTGGTGGCGCCGGGCTGGATCGGCGCGCGAACACTGCCGCCGAGCGCGACGAGCACGGGTGCCGCAGCGGCGTTCTCACGCGTCGCCCAGACGGCGGAGGCCGCCCCGGCAGCAGCGATCACGGCCAGCGCCGTGAGTGAGGCGGCGAGCCGGCCCCGATCGATCGGCGCAGCGCCGAAGCGTCCGGCTCCCGGGCGGCGCGAGCCGCAGTGCAGGCAGTACTCCTGGCCGGCGGCCAGGGCAGCACCACACCTGTGGCAGGGGATCATGCCGGGGTCGGCTCGTCGACGAACGATCGCCCACAGCTCGGGCAGAAACGCGCACCGATGAGCACGGGCGCCCCGCACGAGCACACCCCGCCAGGGCGCCGGCGCAGCCCCCGGGCCCCGGCCAGCAGCGCGTCGATCTCGCTGACCCTGGCCTCGATCGCCACCAGCTCGGCACAGCGCTCCACCAACACGTCGGCGGTGAACTGATCTCGCCGGTACATCTCGAGGGTCAGACCGCCGAGATCGTGGAGTCGCTCCTCGCGAAGAAGGAGCAAGGCACGCCGTTCGCGGCGCAGCTCACCCGGGGAGACGCTCGAACGTGGGGCCACGCGCCCACGATAGCGTCGAGGCTGGTCAGTGCAGGGGCCTGCAGCAGCCCGACGCAGGCTCGGGCGAGCGGTGCGGTTCCCGATGCTGACAGTTCACCAGCTCCCGTACCATCCCGGCATGGCGGAGATCGGCACGCTGGGCGTGGTCGGGCTGGGCGCCATGGGCTCCGGCATCGCGCAGGTGGCGATCGAGGCCGGGTACACCGTCGTCGGCCGCGAGGTGACGACTGAGCTGGCCGAGGCCGCCCGCGGCAAGATCGCGCACTTTCTCCGGCGCAAGGTGGCGAAGGGGGAGCTGTCCGAGGAAGAGGTCGAGGCTGCGCTCGGCCGTCTGCTGGTCACGACCGATCTCGGCGAGGTGGCTGCCGCCGACCTCGTCATCGAGGCGATCGTGGAGGAGCTGGCACCGAAGCAGGAGCTGTTCGCGGAGCTCGGCGAGCGCGCGCCGACGACGATCCTGGCCACGAACACATCGGCGCTGTCGGTGACCGCGATCGCAGGCGGCACGCCCCACCCGGAGCGGGTCGTGGGAATGCACTTCTTCAACCCGGTGCCACTGATGCCGCTGCTCGAGGTCGTTCGCACGGTGCTGAGCTCCGAGGAGGCGGTGGCCACCGCGGTCGAGGTCGGCACCCGGCTCGGCAAGACCACGATCGCCTGCGACGACACCCCCGGCTTCGTGGTCAACCGCGTGCTGATCCCGCTGCTCAACGACTGCATCCGGGCCCTCGACGACACCGGGGTGAGCCCCGAGGATCTGGACACCGCGATGGTGAAGGGCGCCGGCTGGCCGATGGGCCCATGCACGCTGGCCGACCTCGTCGGGATCGACGTCCACGTGCACGCCGCGGAGGCGCTGTACCAGCGAACACGAGAGCCACGGATGGCGCCCCCGCCGCGCCTGGTCGCGATGCGTGACGCCGGGTTGCTCGGCCGCAAGAGCGGCCGCGGCTTCTTCGAGTACGTCTGAGGCTCCTCCGCCAGGAGGGCACACCGCAGGAGGCTACTGGGCCTATCCCGGTAGGCCGGGCGCGCTGCGGGGCCCTTCAGGGCCTCGCCAGGAGCTCGTCCCGTGACCAGGGCCGGATTCGCCGCTCGAGATGGCCAATTGCCGGTCGAGCTACCACTCCTCGCGAGGCCCTGAAGGGCCCCGCAGTAGGCGGATCGGCTCTGAAGCACCACGCTGCGCCGAGTGCCGCGGCCTCTGTGCGTGATGCTTCAGCGTCAGGCGTTGGTGAGACTCCGCAGGGTCCGGCGGCCGAGGAAGATGAGGCGTCGCTGCGGAAGTGGGTCATTCTGCAATCGCTGGTAGTGGGTCAGGTTGGCGGTCGCTGCACCCTTACAGATTCCTAACGCGCGTCACACGAGGAATCCATCGCCGCCGCCGATACTCAGGACTGTGATGCGCCTCCTCGTCGTCGGTCTCCTCGCTCTCGCTCTTGTCGTACCGGCGGCGCTCGTGGCCGGGCCGGTCAACCGCGGCTCGTTCTCGATCGAGCAGGGCAGCGGGACGATGACGATTCGCGGGCGGGGCGTCCTGCTCGGGCGCTTGGAGCGGGGCCAGATCGTCGTCACCGACCTGTCGCCCCGCGACCAGTGGACGCCGCGCGTGAACGGGGTCACCCGTATCCGCACCCAGCTCCTCCGAGCACGCGAGGTGACCTTCTACGTTCCCGGCGGGCGCTATCGCATCGTCCTTCGCGGTGAGGGCATCAGCGTGTCCGCGCGTGGCGTGGGCGACGCCGTCCTCGCCGGCGAGCCCAACGGGATCACCGGCGAAACCGGGACGTACTGGGTCGGCGACGACGAGCCGAAGCCCGTGCCTGACACCCCCACCTCCGTGCTCTTCGGCGATCGCACGCCGGCCGCGAACCCATCGTGACCCTCACGCCGCAGGACTCCGCCCCTCGGGGCGCGAACCCACAAGCGTGAACAGCGGCACCCACAGCGTGCTCGTCGTCGAGGACGAGCCGGCCATCGCCTCGTTCGTCTCTCTCTATCTCAAGAACGCCGGGTACCAGGTGCGTGCGGCGGCCACGGGAAGCGCGGCTCTCAACGCGGTCGCGGCGGAGATGCCGTCGCTGATCCTGCTCGACCTCAACCTCCCGGACATGGACGGCATCGAGATCTGCCGCCGCATCCGCAAGAACTCCGAGGTCCCCATCCTCATGCTCACCGCACGGGACGAGGACGTCGACAAGATCATCGGGCTCGAGGTCGGCGCCGACGACTACCTGACCAAGCCCTTCAACCCGCGGGAGCTGGTGGCGCGGGTCAAGGCCGTGCTTCGTCGCTCCACGAGCGAACGGACGAGGGATGAAGGCGACGAGCTGCGGCACGGGGAGCTCGTGATCAATGCCGGCCGCCGCGAGGTGCACGTCGGCGAGGAGGAGATCCAACTTGCACCCAAGGAGTTCGATCTGCTCTGGGAGCTCCTCGATCACCGCGGGCTCGTGCTCACACGCGACCAGCTGCTCGAGCGTGTGTGGGGGTACACGTTCGCCGGTGACACGCGCACCGTGGACGTGCACGTGCGCCAGGTGCGGCGCAAGCTCGGCGACGCCTCGCCGATCGTCACCGTCTGGGGTGTCGGTTACAAGGTGTCCACGGAGCGCCCGGCAGCGACCGCGTAGGGTCACCGCGTGCGCGGTTCTCTCCGCTTCCGGCTCCCGGCGCTGTTCCTGCTCGGGCTGCTCATCTCCGGGCTGCTGTCGGCGGCCATCGCGCTGCAGCTCTTCCAGTCGTACGTCCGTGGCCAGTCCGTGGCCGAACTGCGGCGTGAGGCGCTCGGGCTCTCCGAGCTATACGCGCTCCTGGCCCTGCGCGCCGTCGACCAGGGCGAGTCGGCGCCCATCGACCTCCCGGCAGCGCTCGAGCGAACGACGGGAGACCGCGTCTTCTATGTGGGCTCCTCCCCCTTTCCGGGCCAGGAGACCGGCCTCACCCGCATCCCGGAGTCGATCATCCCCGAGCAGCTCCGAACCTTCGAACGCCGCGGCACGTTCGAGTTCACACCGCCGGGCGAGGACAACCGTTACCTCGCCGCCGCCGAGCCCGTCCGTCTCGAGCAGGGCGCCGAGCCGTTCGGCCTGATGCTCGTCGGCAAGCCGCGCAGCGAGCTGCACGGCCCGCGGCTGCCCCTCATCGAGAGGCTCGGTGCCGCGTTCGCGATCGGCGCCATCGGTGCCGGACTGCTCGGCTGGTGGCTGTCGCGCACGATCACGGTGCCGCTCGCCGCCCTCTCGCGCGCGTCAGGGGAGATCGCGGCCGGCAACTACGCCATCGATCTCCCCGCTGCCGACGGCGACGACGAGGTCGCTGATCTCAGCCGGCGCTTCGGCACGATGGCAGCAAGGCTGGCGGCCACCGAGGAACGCGAACGGCAGTTCCTGATGTCCGTGTCGCACGAGCTGCGCACACCTCTGACCGCGATCCGCGGGCACGTCGACGCACTACGAGACGGGTTGATCGACGACCCGGAGCTCGTCCAGGTCTCACTCGATGTCGTGGCGGGAGAGGCCGGCCGGCTGGAACGACTCGTGGGCGACGTTCTCGACCTGGCCAAGCTGCGCGCCCACCGCTTCACCGTGCAGTCCGAGGAGGTCGATCTGGGCCGGCTCGTCGAGCAGGCGCACACCGCGTTCTCCGAGGAGGCACGCGCGCGCGGCATCGACCTCCGGCTCCACGTACACGGCGAGCCGCCCACCATCGTCAGTGACGGAGACCGCATCCTCCAGATCGTCACCAACCTGCTGCGCAATGCACTCGCGTGGACGCCGGATGGTGGCCGGGTCGACCTGACCCTCGACACGAAGGACGGCCTGCAGATCGGCGTGGCCGACACCGGTCCCGGGATTCCGGCCGAGCAGCGCGACGCGATCTTCCGACCGTTCGTCTCGAGTGACACCCAGGGGACCGGGCTCGGCCTGCCGATCGCGCTCGAGCTGTCGCGCGCCCTGGGAGGACGCATCGACCTCGTGTCTACACTGGGTGTGGGAAGCCAGTTCATGGTCCGGCTTCCGCTCTCCCCATCGGCGTAGTAACCAAGCCCGGACGGACATCCTCCACCGGGTGTCGTATAGTCGTGTTGACTGCCGTCATTCAACTGTAGGACCGAATCGCCATCACAATCTGCGGCCCAGCAAATCCCCTCGGGGGCAGCGTTCCCCCGCTCTCGGAATGACTCGGCGCTCGCCGCCCGGGGCACTTCTGCCCGGAGACACCGGCCTCGACAGCCAGGCGGTCCTCGCTGCCGGCGCCCTGATGGCACAGGTACCGGACTGGCGGGCCGCCTTGCCTCGACTGCTCGCCGCGCTGGCCGAAGGCGGCGGCGTCGCCTCGGCCTGGGCCCTCGAGCAGAGGCCCGAGCCGGGATCGGGCTGGCATGTCGTGGCGGCGCACAATCCGGTGACGGGTAGCCGGCGGACCTGGGACGCCGCCGATCGCGCCGTGCTCGCTGCGCAGGCAATCGCGTTCGCGGGATCGAAACAACTCTGCTTCCTGCGATCGCCCACCGCGCTGCCCTCCCGGACGGGAACGGTGTTGATCGCGTCGTTCGGCGTGACCGGCATGACGACAGGCGCGCTGGTTCTCTCCGCCGACGACGGGATCCAAGCCTTTCCCGACGAGTTCGTGCACCTCGTCACCCTCGGCGCGGACGCTGTGTCAGAGCGCATCCGTCAAGAGCGCCTTGCGCTTGGACTGGCGGTCGGGGATCGCGCGCTCGCCGCAATCGCCCGAGCGGGCGAGTCGCTCCTGGCCTCGGCTTCGTGGTGTGACGCCGTGCCCGAGTTCCTGGCCCACGTGGCGGCGGCGACCGCCGCTTCACGTGCGTACCTGATCAGCCGCGACAGCGCCGGGGTCGAAAGGCTCGAACACGAATGGCGCGCGGAGGGCATCAGCGCTTCGGTGTGGGAGGAGTGGGACGCCGTCAAGCTTCGCGACGGCCTGGCAGTCGCACTCAATTCGGGCCGTGCCTACCAGGTGGTCGCATCCCGGGTATCGAATCGCGGTCGCCAGCTCTTCGAGCGTGAGGGGACGAAGTCGCTGGCGTGTGTTGCAGTTCCGGTCGACGCGGTGCCGCGCTTTCGCCTGGGCGTGGACGACTGCTCGCGGGAACGGTCGTGGGGTGCGATCGAGCTGGAGGCGCTGCAGATCGGCGCCAGGATGCTCGCTACCGCGATCGAACGAGGGCGCCAGGACGACGCACAGCGCCACGTCGCCGAGGCGCTGCACGTCCGGGAGCGGATCCTCGCCGGTGTGGCGCAGGGCTCGCAGCTCCTGCTGCGGGAGCCGCAGCCGGACGATCGTTCGTTCGACGAGGCGCTCGCAGCCATCGGTGTCGCGGCCGGAGCGCTCGGCGCCTGTCTCGCCGTGCCCGACTCGGAGGAGTCGACGTCGTTGCTGCGAATCGCGAGCTGGGACGCCGCCAAGCCGAGGCTGCGCCGGCACCCAGTCGTCGGAGAGCCGTTGACGCTCTCGAAGGGGGCAGTGGTGCGGCTCCGTGCCGGTGAGCTGATCACGGTCGAGGAGCCGGCGGAGGACGTGGCGCGAACGGTCGTACCCATTCTCGCCGACGGTTCTCTGCGGGCCGCCTTCTCGATCGTCTCACGGCTCGGGCGCGAGTGGACGTCCGGGGAGGAGGCAGCCCTCCGGGCTGCTGCCGCCATGTTCGGTGCGACCATGGCGCGCCGTGATGCCGAGGCGCGGCTTCGCGGCCGCGAGCTTCAGCTGATCGAGACCCAGAAGCTCGAAGCCGTCGGCCGTCTGGCCAGCGTGGTGGCGCACGACTTCAACAACGTGCTCACCACGGTCGGCGGGTTCGCCGAGGTGTTGCGCGACGAAGTCGAGGGCGAAGTGGCGCACTCGTACCTCAACAGCATCACCCGTGCCTCGGAGGAGGCGATCGGCCTGACCAGGCAGCTGCTCTCGTTCGCCCGCCCGGGAGAGAGCACTCCGCTCTCGATGGATCTGGCCACCGTCCTGCAGGAGCTCAGCCCGTTGCTCCGCGGAGCCGCCGGAAGGCTGAACGTGCTGGTCCTGGCCGCCGCCAGCGCACGCGTCGTCCTCGACCGCACCGAGCTTCAGCAAGTGGCGCTCAACCTCGTGGCGAACGCCCGAGACGCCATCGGGGACACCGGTGGCGTGGTCACCGTGGAGTGCGGTTGCGTGGACGAGACGACGTCGTTCCTGGCCGTCTCCGATACAGGGTGCGGGATCGCCGAGGATGTCCGCGAACGGCTCTTCGAGCCCTTCTTCACGACCAAGGGCGCAGGTCTCGGAACAGGTCTCGGGCTGGCCACGGTCAGTCGCATCGTCCTGGCCGCAGGTGGCCGGATCGGTGTCGAGAGCACGCCTGGAGCCGGGTCCCGCTTCCTGGTTTCCCTGCCCAGCGACAGGTCTGAGAGCACGCAGCCGCTGTCGCCCCCGTAGGATCGTCACATGACCGTCGCCGAGGTCGCCGAGCCGCTCGAAGTGCGTTCGCCACGCACGGCGCTGTCGGCGCTCTGGGTCACGGGACGCCCGCGGCAATGGGTCAAGAACCTCGTGCTGCTGGCCGGCATCGTCTTCGCCGCCGAGCTGGACGACCCGGGACGCCTGCTCCGGGCGGCACTGATCGTGGGCGCCTACTGCCTCGCCTCGAGTGCGGCGTACCTGCTGAACGACGTGCGAGACGCTCCCGCCGACAGGCTTCATCCGTCGAAGCGGTCACGGCCGGTGGCGGCCGGCGCACTGACCCCACGCGACGCGCTCGCGACGGCTCTCGTCGCTGCCGCGGTGGCGCTCGGCCTGGCCGCGGCCGTCGGCCCGTGGTCTCTCGCCCTGCTGGTCGGGTTCGCAGGACTCCAGCTCGTGTACTCACTCGGGCTCAAGCACGTTGCCTTCGTCGACGTCGGGGTGATCGCCAGCCTGTTCGTCGTCCGAGCTGTGGCCGGGGCCGTCGCTGTCGATGTCCGTATCTCACCATGGCTCGTGGCGTGCTCGGGACTGCTCGCCCTGTTCCTGGCCCTGGCCAAGCGACGCGCAGAGCTTGCCTCACGCACGGCCGACGGAGGGCCGGGGCGCCCTGTTCTCAGGTCGTACTCCGTGGCCGCCCTCGACCGCCTGCTCGCGGTCACGGCATTCGCGTCCGCCGGGGTGTACCTCGCCTACGCCCTGACCGCCCACGAGACGAGGACACTCGTCGTGACCGTTCCCTTCGTGGCCTACGGCCTCTGGCGCTATCTGACGCTCGTGCGGCGCGGTGCCGGCGAAGAGCCCGAGCGGATCATGCTCAAAGACGCCCGGATCCTGGTGACGGTGGTCGTGTGGGTCGCCGTGTGCGCGGCCGTGCTGGCGGCCGCACGCTGATGCGGCCAACACCGATCTCACGACGCTACGTGTGATCGTCTGAAGAGGCCGCGCCAGTGCCGTTTGCTGCGTATGCGCGCACCACGACCTCGCCGTGCAACGGAACGTGCTCGCCCACGAGCTGGCTCTCCACGCGTCGCAGCCGCTCGTCGACGTTCCGCCAGCCTGAGGTAACGAGATCGACGACCAGGCTGATGTCGTCCAAGCGTGCGTCGCGCTCCGCGCTGACCGCCTCCTCGAGCCTCTCGAGCCGGCGGTTCGCCTGGTTGAGCAGACCGCGGATCTCCGCAAGGGTGCGCCCCACGGGGAGCACCTCGCGACGGAAGCCCTCCTGCACCGCGGCGCCCACCTGCTCGGGAAGCGCGGCGACCAAGTCCGAGGTAACCCGCTCGAGCGCCTCCACCTGCATCCGTGAATGTTCGTGCGCCGCCGCGGTGTCGCTGTTCTCGGCATGTCCGTTTCGTGCCTCGGTGATCAGCATCCGGGCGCGCTCTACGGCAAGCTGGTTCATCGCGGGCAAGGCTACTCTCGCGATCGGATGAGATCCTCGGAACTCGACTACGACCTGCCGCCGGCGCTGATCGCCCAAACGCCGGCTGCGAGACGAGACGACGCCCGGCTCCTCGTACACCGCCGGGGCATCGCAGATGTGCAGCATGCGCGCATCTCGGACCTGCCGGAGCTGCTCGCAGGAGAGCTCGTGGTGGTCAACGACACGCGGGTTCTAGCCGGTCGGTTGTCGCTGCGTCGCAGGAGCGGAGGCGCGGTCGAGATCCTCCTGCTGGAGAACGCGGGCGGCGGGTGCTGGCTCGCGCTCGGCCGGCCCTCGCGGCGGTTGCGGGTCGGTGAGACGCTTGTCTCCGATACCGGAGACGGGGAGGTCGAGCTCCTCGAGGAGCTCGGTGAGGGCCGGTGGCGCGTGCGTCTCGCCGGTGAGCCGAACGGGGAGCTGCCGCTGCCGCCGTACATCACCTCCCGTGCCGCACCCGCCGAGCGGTATCAGACCGTGTACGCGAAGGAGCAGGGGTCGGCGGCCGCTCCGACGGCGGGCCTGCACTTCACGCACGAGCTCCTCGCGCAGCTCGACGTGGCTCGCGTCACGCTGCACGTCGGCCTCGACACCTTCCGCCCGCTCGTCAGCGAGACCCTGGCGGAGCATCCACTCCACGGCGAGCGCTACCACGTTGCCGCGACCGAGTGGGAGCGGATCGCGGCGGCGCCGCGCGTCCTCGCCGTGGGCACGACGACGACCCGCGTCCTCGAGACGGTGGCGGCGGGTGGGCCCCTCGCCGGGCGCACGGAGCTCTTCCTGCGCCCCGGCCACCCTTTCCGGCGCGTCGACGCGCTGCTCACCAACTTCCATCTTCCGCGCTCTACACTGCTCGCGCTGGTGATGGCCTTCGCAGGCGTGGAGGAGACCCGCCGGCTCTACCGCGTGGCCGTCGCCGAGCGCTACCGCTTCTACTCGTTCGGCGACGCCATGCTCCTGCTCTGACCTAGGATGCCCCCGACGACGCGAACCCGGAGGACAGCACAGATGACCGAGAAGATGTGGGGTGCCGAGCCGTTCTGGGGCCTCGGCTACGAGTGGGATCCCGACTGGATCCTCACCGAGCGCCAGAAGGAGCTGCGCACGTTGCTGATCGAGCTGTGCGAGAAGGAGATGCGCGCGAACGCCAAGCGTTCCGACGACGAGCTGGTCTTTCCGCGGCGCAACCTCGAGCTTCTGGGCGAGCACGGGTTCCTCGGTCTCACCGTCCCGGAGGAGTACGGCGGACTCGGCGAGGATCACGTCGGATTCGCCATGACCTGCGAAACCATCGCGCGCTACGGCTGCGCCTCGACAGCGATGTGTTACGTGATGCACATGGGTGCCGTGGCCGCGCTCATGCTGCGTCCCACACCCGAGATCCTCGACAGGTACATCCGCAAGCTCAACTCCGGGTTCATCGGCACGCTCTCCTATTCCGACCCCGAAACGGGCTCACACTTCTGGTATCCGGTCTCGTCGCGTGCCGAGCGGGTGGGTGACGGGTACCGCATCAACAAGAAGGCGTCGTGGACGACCTCCGGCGGGTTCGCCGACTTCTACGTGCTGCAGACGACCAGCCCCGACTTCAAGGGGTACGACGACCTCTCGGTGTTCGTCGTCGACAAGGAACATTGCGAGGCGCAGCCTTCGCTGTGGGATGCGCTCGGGCTCCGTGGCAACCAATCCGGCGCGATTGCGTTCACGGACGTCGAGATCCCGGGGACGCAGATCGTCGGCCCGGAGGGGGACGGCGCCGTTTCCAACGACGAGGCGGTCGACCCGTGGTTCCTGGTCGGCTCCTCCTCGGTGTGGAACGGGCTGGCACTCGGCGCCGTGGACATCGCAAAACGGCACACCACACGCAAGAAGCACGTCGACGTCGGCATGCGTGTGGCCGACTACCCCACCATCCAGGACTACGTCGGCCAGGCCGTGATGGAGACGAACGCGTCGCGGATGTTCGTGTTCTCGGTGGCCCAGGCCTTCGACGGCGCCACCGACCACAACACGATCGTGCTCGAGCCCGGCCAGCTCGCCCGCGGGAACTTCCTGCACTGGGCCTGGCAGATCAAGTTCGTGGCCGCCCAGAACACGGCCGGCGTCGTCGACAAGATGCTCCACGCCTGCGGCGGCTCGGGCTACAAGCGCGACATGGAGATCGAGCGCTACCTGCGCGACGCCAAGGCCGGGTGGGTGATGGGCCCGACGAACGAGGTGCTCCGCCAGTTCGTGGGCAAGGCCGTGCTGCTCGGCTTCGACTCGCTCGACTACTGGAACCAGTCGTACAACCGCCGGGCGGTCGAGAACGAGGTCAAGAAGCTGGACGCCGCCGGGAAACGCGAGCTGGCCGAGCAGCTGCTGGCCGAGGCCGAGAAAGGGTAGGCGAGATGGTCACCGCCGTACGCCCCCGCCTGCTCGTGCCCGGTCTGGTGCCCTTCGACCCGAGCGAGGAGCGCTGGCGCGTGCGACCCGGCGCCGCCACCGCCGTTCAGCTGCAGCCGGACGACCGGCTCACGGTGCGTGACCTGCGGGGCGGCCAGCGTGCCGAGATCACCGTGCTCGGCGCCGAACGGGGCGACGACCCCGAGGCCCTCGGGTTGCGCTACGACGTGCCGGCGACCGTGGCTCGGTCGCTGATCGACTCCGCCGAGAGCGGGGCCTACGAGATCGTGGCGGCACTAGCCGCACACGGCGTCGATCCTGGCGTACTGCAGGCGGCTTCGGTGTTCGGCCCGGCCTCCCCGCAAGGAGCCGAAGAGGTGTTTCGGGCTGAGCGCGCGGTCATCGTGATCGTCGGAGCACCCGCATCGGACACCTCCGTGCTGGAGGGCGGTGTCCCAGCCAGCGACCTGCAGCTTGTCGTGCGCCGCGCCAAGCCGCCCGGCGACGGCGAGGGGCCGCGAGTCCCGGATCCGCTCGCGGATGCGCGCCTCGACTTCCAGGTCGACCGGGCCTCGGCACGCGCCTACGAGGTGACGGCCGGCGAGTACATCCAGATCATCGACGTGCGCGGCAGGCAATGCACGGACTTCCTCGCGTTCGACGCCAATGAGCTGCAGGCCGGCCGGGAGCGCGGGCTGGACTCGACCGCGACCCGCACGATGGTCGGCACGGCCTACCCGCAGCCGGGGTTGTACTCGAAGTTCTTCTCGGTCGACCTGAAACCACTCGTGGAGGTGGTGCGGGACACCGTGGGCCGCCACGACACGTTCGGACTGGCCTGCACCGCCCGCTACTACGAGGACATGGGGTACTTCGGGCACGTCAACTGCTCCGACAACTTCAACGCGGAGCTGACGCCGTACACGGTCGCGCCACGCAAGGGTTGGCCGGCGATCAACCTGTTCTTCAACACAGTGATCGACTCGCACAACGTCTACATCGGCGACGAGTCGTGGTCGCGGCCCGGCGATTACGTGCTCTTCCGTGCGCTGACCGATCTCGTGTGCCTCTCCAGCGCGTGCCCCGACGACATCGATCCCGCCAACGGCTGGAATCCCACGGAGGTGCACGTGCGGGTGTATCCCGGCAGGGAGCGGTTCTCGGCGGCCATCGCGCATCGGGTGACGCCCGATGCCGAGCCGAAGCTGACGAAGGACACCGGCTTCCGCGAGCGCACCGGAGCGTTGACGGGACGCTTTGTCGAGTACAACGGGTACTGGGTACCGACGGCGTTCGACAATCACGGCGCGATCGACGAGTACTGGGCCTGCCGCGAGCGGGCGGCGATCATGGATCTCTCACCCCTTCGCAAGTTCGAGGTGCGAGGCCCCGATGCCGAGGCGTTGCTGCAGGCGGCTCTGACCCGCGACGTGCGGCGCCTCTCGGACGGGCAGGTCGTGTACAGCGCGATGTGCACGGACGCCGGCGGGATCATCGACGACGGCACCCTCTTCCGGCTGGCCCCGATGAACTTCCGCTGGGTGGGGGGCGCCGACTACGACGGCGTCTGGCTCAGAGAGCTCGCGGAGCGGCTCGGGCTCGACCAGGTATGGGTGAAGGAGTCGACGGACGACATGCACAACGTGGGCGTCCAGGGCCCTCTCTCCCGCGAGATCCTGGGCTCGATCGTGTGGACGCCTCCCGGGCAGACACCGTTCGCGGAGCTCAAGTGGTTCCGGTTCTCGATCGGCCGCATCGGCGGCCCGGACGGGTTCCCCGTGCTCGCCTCCCGTACCGGGTACTCGGGCGAGCTCGGCTACGAGCTCTTCTGCCATCCGAAGGATGCCGTCGCCCTCTGGGACGCCGTGATGGCGGCCGGCGCGCCCCACGGGCTGACCCCGCTCGGTCTGGACGCGCTGGACATCCTCCGCATCGAGGCGGGGCTCGTCTTCCCCGGTGTCGAGTTCGACGAGCAGGTTGATCCCTTCGAGGCCGGGATCGGCTTCGTCGTCACGGCCGACAAGGAGGACGACTTCGTCGGCAAGGCGGCGCTGGCCGAACGGCGCGCACACCCGCAACGGGTGCTGGTCGGTCTCGAGCTCGAGGGCAACGAGCCGGCCGCGCACGGCGATTGCGTCCACGTCGGGCGCCCACAGATCGGCGTCGTCACCAGTGGCACCCGCTCACCGACCCTCAAGAAGAACATCGCCTTCTGCCGGATCAACACCCAGTACGCGGAGCCGGGCACGGAGGTCGAGGTCGGCAAGCTCGACGGCCACCAGAAGCGCATCCCGGCGACCGTGGTGCGCTTCCCGTTCTACGACCCGGAGAAGACCCGCCCTCGCAGCTGACCGGGAGCAGGAGCTGCGCGTGCGGGCGTCTCATGCGAGCAGCGCGTCGATCTGCCCGAGCGCGGCTCGGAGGCCCTCCTCCATCCCCATCTCGACCAGCTGCTGCATCGCCTCGAGCGAGGGGAAGACGCTCTCCAGCGTCATCACGGTGCCGCCGCCCTCTCGTGAGGTGAGGGAGACCCGCTGGATGGTCACGGGAAGCTCGTCGTTGGGGGAGCCGTCCTCGCGGGCGAAGCCGTCCTCGACCAACAGATGGCGTGGCGGCTCGACCTCGAGCACGCGCCACCAGCCGCCGTGGCGATCGCCCTCCGGGCCGGTCATCACGTACGTGACCCGGCCGCCCGGCACGAGCTCGTGTTCCTCCACCGTGGCCGGGTAGGTGGGCGGGCCCCACCAGCGCTCGAGCTGCCTGGGATCGGCCCAGATCTGCCATACGCGCTCGATAGGAGCGTCGAACTCGGCGGTGACGGTGAGCGTCCGGGCCTCGGGGTTCTTGACGATGGCTGTGACTGTCATGGTGCGTCGTCCTTTCGCGAAGGAGGTTCGGCGAGGATGTCGGTGATCCGGTCGATCCTGCCCCGCCAGAGCTCTTCGATCTCGTCGAGCAGATGCCGGGCGGCCTTGACCGCCTCGGGTCGGCAGCGGACGATCTGCTCGCGGCCCCGGCGATCCTTGGCCACGAGCCCGGCGCGTTCGAGCACGCCGACGTGCTTCTGCACGGCGGCCACGCTCATGGGGTAGCGGCGGGCCAGCGCCGAGACCGAGTGCTCCCCCTCGAGAGCGGCCCGCAGGATGTCGCGCCGGGTGGTGTCGGCGAGCGCGTGGAAGATGCAGTCGAGCAGATCGTCACTTGCAACCATATAGTTGTAAGTTAGCACATGCGGCCGCCGCCGACTGGCCCGCGCCCGGTTTCCGCGGGCTCTGTGAAGGGGCTCGCGCGCGGCGCTGCCACCGCCCTGGCGAGCCTCTGAAGAGCCTCCTCCGCCGCCCGCTGAGTGGGCCTGGTCGGGCTTGGGGAACCCGTCGCGCCGATCAGCCGTGGCGGAGCCGGGTGGCCAGCACCTCGAGCAGCGCGAGCGCGGCGTGCGGGTTGGCGAGGAGCGCCACCCGGAGCTGTTCGCTGTCCACGGCGATCGCTTCCACGCGCGTCTCGGCGGTGATCGTGGCCGTCCGGGATCCCCGAGGTGCGAGCACCTCGATCTCGCCGACGATCTCGCCCGCGCCGATGCTGCGGCGCTTGCCGGGCCGCTGCATGAGGACGCTGCCCTCGACGAGCACGAGCAGTTCGTGCCCGGGCTCACCCGCGCGCATGAGGACGTCGCCCTCGTCGTAGCTGCGGGGCGTACCGACCTCGATGATCGGCTCGAGTAGCTCCCGTGGCAGCGTCGAAAGCACGGGCGCCTCGTGCAGGAGCCGTTCGTATCCGCCGGAATGGAAGAGCAGCGGCGTGCCCTCTCCGTAGTGGGCGTACTCCACCTGGCCCAGGAACAGCGAATGGTCGCCTCCCCAGTAGGAGCGGACGACGCGCGCAATCACGTGGGCGAGCGCTCCCTGCACGAGCGGGGTGTCGTGCACGACGTCGAAGATCGGTTCGATCTCGCTCGGGCGCCGGGCGAAATGGTCGGAGAGCGCGCCCTGAGACTCGGCCAGCACGCTCACACCGAACTGCACACCTTCGTGCAGGAGACCGTTGAGCCGGGCGCGACGGTCGACCGAGATCAGCACGAGAGGAGGCGAGAGCGAGACGGACATGAACGCGTTCGCGGTCATCCCGTACACCTGGTCGCCCGTGCGGGTGGTGAGCACCGTCACGCCGGTGGCGAACATCCCCATGGTGCGCCGAAACGCGAGGGAGGGATCGTCATCGAGGATGCCACCGAGATCGACCGTCTGCGGGTCGGGTACGTCGTCGAATCCGTCCTGCCCGAGGCCCGCTGCGAACCCGCCGCGAAGCGGCAGGTCGAACTCGGTCGGTTGTTCGCTCACGGACCCCATTCTCGCGCATCGCCGATCGTGATGTAGACCTCAGGCGTGTCCTTCACGACGACAGCGACAGACGGAGGCGCCCGCGCCGGGCTGCTCCGCACCGCACACGGCGAGATCCCGACTCCTGCCTTCATGCCCGTGGGAACGAAGGCGACCGTCAAGAGCCTGCACCCCGCCGAGGTACGAGCCCTCGGGGCCGCGGTGATCCTCGGGAACACCTACCACCTGCACTTCCGCCCGGGCGACGACGTCGTGGAGGAGCTCGGCGGCCTCCATGCGTTCAGCGGTTGGGACGGACCGATCCTCACCGACTCGGGGGGCTTCCAGGTGTTCTCGCTGCGCGACACCCTGCTCGCGGTCGACGACGACGGCGTGACGTTCAGGTCGGTGTACGACGGCACCGCAACCCGTTTCACCCCTGAGGGTGTGGCCGAGATCCAGCGGCGGCTCGGCTCGGACATCGCCATGTGCCTTGATATCTGCTCGCCGGCGGACGCCTCGCGGCGGGACCACGAGGAGGCGGTGCGGCGGACGACTGCCTGGGCGCGCCGCCAGCTGGACGCGCCCAGGGCGCCGGGGCAGCTCCGGTTCGGGATCGCCCAGGGTGGCACCGATCGCGACCTGCGCACGCGATCGATCGCCGAGATCGCCGAGCTCGGCTTCGACGGTCACGCCCTCGGTGGGCTCGCCGTGGGGGAGAGCCGCCCCGAGATGCTGGACACCGTCGGCTGGGCAGCGCCCCTCCTGCCGGCCGATCGCCCTCGCTACTTCATGGGGCTCGGCGATCCCGAGGGCCTGCTCGAGGTCATCGCGCGCGGCGTCGACATGTTCGACTGCGTGCTGCCGACCCGCATGGCCCGGACCGGCACGGCGCTCACCGCCGAAGGCCGGCTCAACCTCCGGAACGCCCGTTTCACGCGCGATCCGGGCCCGCTGGAGGCCGATTGCCCCTGCCCCGCTTGCGAGCGTTTCTCGCGCGCGTACCTCCGCCACCTGGTCAACCAGCAGGAGATCCTCGGTCTTCGGCTGCTCTCACTGCATAATCTCAGCTTCCTGCTGCGACTGACCGCGGGTGCGCGGACGGCAATCGAGCACGGCCGGTTCGAGCAGTTCCGGGCGGCGACCCTCGAGAGGCTGTCCTCCGCGCCCACGAAGGAGTGACGATGACCATGACCATCACAACCAACGAGGGTCGCCCATGAACGGCGGCGGCCTGATCTTCCTGCTCTTGATGTTCGTCGTGCTGTACCTGGTGATGATCCGCCCGCAGCGCGCGCGGCAGCAACGTCAGCAACAGCTGTTGCGGACGGTGGAGCCCGGTGACGAGGTGCTGACCGTCGGCGGCCTCTACGGGATCGTCCAGGAGATCGACGAAGACGACGATCTCGTGGTCGAGATCTCCGAAGGCGTGAGCGTCCGCCTCGCCCGCCGCGCCATCGCCACGGTGCACAAGCTCGAGGCGGACACGGACGAGGAGGCCGTGGACGGTGAGGTGGTCGACGAGGACGAGACACCCGTCGCGAAAGACATGCCGGAGGACGCCACGCTCGCCGCCGCCCAGAAGCGGGTCTTCGGCGGAGACAGCTAACCTCGAGGCTCGGTCATGACCCGTCGTTCGGCTCTCCTCGTCATCCTGCTCGTGGTCGGCGCCCTCGCGGGCGTCGCGCTGCTCGGCATCCCGGGTTCGCCGATCCACCGGGAGACGACGCTCGGCCTCGATCTGCAGGGCGGTCTCGAAGTAACCCTGCAGGCGGTGCCGCCCAAGGGCAAGAAGCTGGACAAGGCCGACCTCGAGCGGTCGGTGGAGATCATGCGCAGCCGCGTCGACAAGCTCGGCGTCGCCGAGCCCGCCATCACCACGCAGGGCGACGACCAGATCTCCATCCAGCTGCCCGGCATCAAGGATCCGGCTGCGGCCGCCCAGATCATCGGCAAGACGGCCAAGCTCGAGCTGTACGACCTGGAGGCGAACGCCACCGGCCCGTCATTCGACTCGCGGTCGCGCAGCGTGGTGGGCACGCCGCTGCTCTTCGACCTGCTCGCCGGCCAGCAGTCACGGGTGAAGGAGAGCGACTCCGACGCCTGGTACCTGTTCGAGCGGAAAGGCAAGACGAAGAAGCTCGTCGCCGGCCCGGTTGCCAGCCGGGAAGCAGCTCTCCGTTCCTCGGACGGGAAGATCCCCAAGGGGCATCGGCTGTTCGGTGTGCCGAGCGCCACCGTCGTCCTCTTCTGCGCCGCCGGCAACATCTGCCCGGGCGCCGAGTCCCTCGGCGGTCTCGCGCCGGTGAAGCTCTGGTACCTGTTCAAATACAGCCCGCCCGACGTGCCCGAGATGACAGGCGAGGATCTCAGCCTGCGCGGCACGCAGCAGGACTACGACACCCAGAGCGGCCGGCCCCTCGTGCTGCTCGACTTCACCTCCCGCGGTGAGGACAAGTTCGCCGACATCACCCGCGCCCTCGTGCAGCGCGGGCGCTTCCTCTCCAACACGCTGGGCGGAGGCACCACCGACCCGGACGCGTTCAACCAGCACTTCGCGATCGTGCTCGACCGCGAGATCCGCTCGTGGCCGCAGGTCGACTTCACCGAGAACCCGAACGGCATCTCGGGCGGCAGCGCCCAGATCACCGGCGACTTCACGCTGCAGGAGGCAAAGGACCTGGCGCTCGTGCTGCAGACCGGCGCGCTCCCGGTCGAGTTCCGCACGCTGGATCAGACCGCCGTCTCGGCCACGCTGGGCAAGGACTCGCTGACCGAGGCCAAGAAGGCGGCGCTGGTCGGACTGATCGTCGTGGCCATCTTCCTCCTGATCTTCTACCGCTTCCTCGGCCTGATCGCCGTGCTCGGCCTCGGCATCTACGCCGCCTTCCTGTATGCGGCGATCCTGCTGTTCAACGTCACGCTCACTCTCCCGGGCTTTGCCGGGCTCGTGCTCACCCTGGGTGTGGCGGCGGACGCGAACGTGGTCATCTTCGAACGCATCAAGGAAGAGGTGCGGGCCGGCCGCTCCATTCGTTCCGCCATCTCCATCGGCTACACCAAGGGCTTCCACACGATCGTGGACGCGAACGTGGTCACGGCGATCACCGCCTTCGTGCTCTTCGCGCTCGCCACCGCCAGCGTTCGCGGGTTCGCGTTGATGCTGCTGATCGGTACCGGCATCTCCATGCTCACCGCGGTGCTCGCGACGCGCGCGTTCCTGTCCCTGCTCGCCAACCTCAAGGTGTTCGAGAGCGCCGCCTTCGTGGGTGCCGCCGGCGGTGGCATCCCCGGGTGGCTCAAGCTGGACTTCATCGGCAGACGGCGGACCTGGTTCGCCGTCTCCGGCGCGATCGTGCTCCTCTCCGTCGTGGCGCTCGGCGCCCGCGGCCTCAACCTCGGCATCGACTTCAAGGGCGGGACGCAGGTCACCTTCGAGACCACCGCCCCGACCGCGATCGATCGTGTTCGCTCGGCGGTCGGCAACGTCATCGGCGGCAACCCGCAGATCCAGGGTCGCGGTACCGCCACGGGGCAGTCCTACGGCGAGTTCCAGATCCGCGCCGAGACGCTCGACAGCGCCGAGACGCAACGGCTGCAACGGACGCTGGAGGAGACGTTCCAGGCGCGGTCCTTCGGCGCCAAGAACGTGTCTGCCAGCTTCGGCCGGCAGATTGCCACGGGAGCGATCCTGGCCATCGTCATCTCGCTGCTGCTGATCGTCGCGTACATCTCCGCACGGTTCCACTGGAAGTTCTCCGCGCCGGTGCTGATCGCGCTCGCGCACGACGTGATCATCACCATCGGCATCTACGCGCTCGTCGGCCGGGAGGTGTCCACCGCCACCGTGGCCGCCATTCTCACGGTGCTCGGGTACTCGATCTACGACACGATCATCATCTTCGACCGCATCCGCGAGAACATCCCGCTGATGCGCCGCTCGTCGTTCCGTACGCTGACCAACGTCTCGCTGTGGGAGACGATCCCGCGCTCACTCGCGACCACCTTCATCACGCTCCTGCCGATCGTGGCGCTGCTGCTCTTCGGAGGCGATACGCTGAAGGACTTCGCGTTCGCGCTGCTGGTCGGCATCGGCTCCGGCGCCTACTCCTCGATCTTCGTGGCCGCGCCGTTGCTCGCCTGGTTCAAGGAGCGCGAGCCCGAGTATGCGAAGCGCCGCCATGACGAGGGCGCAGTCGAGGCGTCGGTCGGCGGTCTTGTCCACGACACCGGACGCCGCGGCCCGATCGAGGTCGAGCCGGCGGAGGTGCCGGTCGTCGCCTCGATTCCCGCCGCGACCACCCCCACGCCGCAGGCCGCAGCCGCGAAGGCGCGGCGTCAGCAGCGCCGATCCAACCGCAAACACGGCCGTCCCACCTGAGCCGGGGGCCTGCCGGCTCGCGGCGACGGCGCGAGTCTGCCACACTGTTTCGACGATGACGGAGACCAGGAACGAGCCCCACGGGCTGAGCGAGATCCTGCTCGCCGGGGTCGGCTGGGCCGCGATGGGTGTGGATGCCGCCGAGCGGCTGGCCGACGATCTCGCCGCCCGCCTCGGGCTCGACCGGGGCGACATGCGGTCCGCCGTGACGGACACGCTCTCCTCCTGGCGGCAGGAGGCGGAGCAGCTGAGCGGGCGTCGCAGCGAGCTCGGCGACCAGGCCCTGCAGCGGCTCGGCCTCGTACGTCGCGAGGAGCTCGAGGACGTGCAGCTCAGGGTGGCTCAGCTGGAGCACCGGCTCCGTCTCGTCGAGCGGGACACCCCCTCCGCCTGACGGCGGGAGCTGCCAATGGAGACCCAGCGCTCGCTGAGCCGGCTCTCAGAGATCGGTCGCGTCGCCACCCGCCACGGCTTCGGGTACCTCCTCGACCGGCGCCGTGCGCTGCGCGACGAAGCTCCCGGCGAGCGCGGGCGGCGTCTCCGCGAGATGTTCGACGAGCTCGGCCCGAGCTTCGTCAAGTTCGGTCAGCTGCTCTCCACCCGTCCCGACATCGTCCCACCGGACATCGTGGCCGAGCTCCGCAAGCTGCAGGACGACGTCTCGCCCGTGCCTTTCGACCAGATCGAGCAGGTGATCCTGCGGGAGCTCGGGCTCACCGTCGAGCAGGCGTTCACCGAGTTCGAGGTGCAGCCGATCGCCGCCGCCTCGATCGGCCAGGTACATCGCGCAGTGCTCCCGAACGGCGAGCGGGTCGCCGTCAAGGTGCAGCGCCCGGAGGCTCCGCGCCGTATCGAGGCCGACATCCAGCTGATGGGGGCAGCCGCCAAGCTCGTGCGAGAGCGCGTCCGCGCCTTCGACTTCATCGACGTGGAGAGCCTGGTCGACGAGTTCGCGCGCTCGATCCGCGAAGAGCTCGACTACCAGCAGGAGGCCCGCAACGCCGAGGCGTTCCGGCGCAACTTCGCCGACGACGAACGGGTTGTCGTGCCCAGGGTCTGGTGGCGATACACCACCGAGAGCGTGCTCACGCTCGAGTGGCTGGAGGGAACGCCGCTCGCACGCCTCGACACCGCCGGCTGGTCTTCCGAAGAACGGCGCGAGATCGCCTATCGCATGACCGACGCCTGGATGACGATGATCTTCCGCCACGGGTTCTTCCACGGTGACCCGCACCCGGCGAACATCATGGCGCTCGACGACGGGCGCCTCGGGCTCGTGGACTTCGGTTTGGCCGGACGGCTCACCGACGACGACATGACGCGTCTCACGCGTCTCTTCGTCGACGCCGCGACCGAGAACGTCTCCGCGTTACCACGCCGCCTCGCCGACCTCGGCGTGCAGTTCGAGCGGGCGCGCGAGGACGAGCTGCGCGGCCGGCTGGAGGAGCTCTACTACCGCTACTACGGCACCAGCCTGGCCGACATCGATCCGATCGAGATCCTGCGCGAGGCCTTCTCGCTGATCTACCGCATGAACCTGCGGCTGCCGACCCGCTTCGTGATCCTGGACAAGGCGATCGCCACCCTCGGCTCCGTCGGGGTGGAGCTGTACCCGGAGTTCAACGTGTTCGAGGTGGCGCGACCGTATGCGAAGCAGCTGGTCGCCGACCGGTACGCGCCAAAGGCGATGGCCCTGCGGGCGCAGCGCGAGGTGCGCGAGGTCATGAGCATCGCACGGGAGTTGCCGTACCAGATGCACGACGTGCTCGAAGACCTGCGGCACGGGCGGATGTCGGTCACGTTCCGCAACCCCGGGCTCGATCACTTCGAGGATCGGCTCGACCACGCCGTGAACCGGCTGGCAGTGGCGCTCGTCGTCGTGGGCGGGCTGGTCGGCTCGTCCATCGTCGGCGTGCTCGCCGACCGCGGCCCACAGGTGCTGGGCCTCCACCTCTTCGCGTTCGTGGGCTTCTCCCTGTGCAGCGCCTTCGGCCTGTGGCTCGTGTGGGGTGTGCTCCGCTCCGGACGGCTGTGACGGCCTCCGCCTGCGGAGGGAGCGTCGCCTGGCTCTCCATCGCCCCGGTCAAGGCCCTCGGGCTGGTACATCCCGAGGCGATCGATCTCGGGCTCGACGGCGTCAGCGCCGACCGGCGCTTCCTGCTCGTGGACGCCGACGGCCGGCTCTTCAACGGCAAGCGGGGCGGCAGTCTCGTCCAGATACGGCCGGAGTACGACGAGGCGCGCGAACGGCTGACGTTGACCTTCCCCGACGGCGGCGAGGTGACAGGCGAGACCGGCGGCGGGGCGCCCTTTACGGCCGGGCTGTACGGGGAGCGGCTCGAGACGCGCCTGGTGGAGGGTGCGCTGGCGGCGGCGCTCTCGGAGTTCGCCGGCGAGCCTCTCCGGTTGCTGCGGGTGGTAGAGCCGGCGTCAGCGGTGGATCGTGGCCGACAGGGTGCCGCCACGCTGCTCTCCGTCGCTGCGCTCGCTGCCCTCGCCACCCACGCCGGAGCCGGCGATCGCGTTGACGCGCGTCGCTTCCGCATGCTCGTGGGTGTCGACGGGGTCGAGGCGCACGCCGAGGACGCCTGGATCGGCCGTCGGGTACAGGTGGGGGAGGCGATAGTGGTGCCGCGAGAGCCTGTCGGTCGCTGCGCGGTGACCACGCAGAACCCCGACACCGGGGTTCCCGACCTGGACACCCTTCGCGTGATCGGCGGCTATCGCGCGGACGTGCCCACGGTGGAGGCGATCCCCTTCGGTGTGTGGGGCTCGGTCGAGCAGCCCGGGCGGGTAGCGCTCGGGGATCCAGTACGCCTGCTGGGGTAGGCGGCCTGGCCCCCCTGGGTGATGGCCCAGGTGGACGGTTGGTTCCGGAAGCGAGCGCCCGGATGAACGTCTTGTGAGTTCCTGAAGGAACCCACTGCGCCGAGGGCCGCGAGCGGTGCTGCGGAGCTTGCCGTGTTGGCGTGCGGGCGGGGTGCGGGCGGGTGGCGCAGCGGGGCCCTTCAGCCTGGATCCACCGATTGGCGTGATCGCGGGGCGCCTGCCAGGGTCGTCAGGACGTGTGCGGACAGCGTCGGGCAGGCTGGTTGCCTGTGCGACGCTGTCCGCGCGCGGAGCGCACCGACCGGGTGCAAGCCCTCCACGCTCTTTCGGAGGGATTGCACCCGGGCGGGGAGCGCCCTGGCGGGCCTGGCAGGATGCACCGCCCGCGCCAAGCGGTGGATCCAGGCTCAGGCCTCGCAAGGCGTTCAGCCCACCGCAGAGCCGCGCAGGCGCCCGGCGGCTTGCAACAAGTCGAGCACCGGGTCGTGCGGCAGCGCCAGGGCGCTGCGCCCGAGCCTGCCCGTCGTGTCGACCGCGGCCCACATGGCGTTCAGGACTGCTTCCTCGGCGGCCTCGACGGTGGCCTGGAAGAGCCCGTCGAGCGCCTCGTCCGGCACCGACTCGACCATCTCCCTGGAGGTGTTCGCCCTCGCGCGGCGCGTACCGGTGGAGAGCGCGAGGAAGATCTCGCCGCTGCCGTGATGGGCCACGGAGCCGGTGCGGGCCAGCCCCAGCCCGATCCGCCGCGCCACCCGTTCCAGCTGGTGCGGATGCAGCGGGGCGTCGGTGACGGCGACACCGATGCAGCTGCCGGCGGGCTCCGGCGGACGCTCGATGCCGCTGCCCAGCCTCTCGCCGACCGCGACGCCGTCGATCCGCAACGTGTCGTGACGACCGAAGTTGGCGAGCACGAGCACGCCCACCGTCGCCTCGATGCCGGCCACCAACCGGCTCGAGGTGCCGATACCACCCTTCCAGCCGAGGCACAGCATCCCCGTACCCGCTCCGACGCAGCCCTCGGCGACCGCGCCCTCACCCGCCTCGGCCACGACCCGGCCCACGTCGTCCACCTCCACCTGCATCGTGCGCGCGTCGCTCAGCCAGGAGTCGTCGCATTCGCCGACCACCGGGATCACCACGGAGTCGCTGCCGACCCCCGGGTCGGCTGCCAGGGCAACCGCGACGGCACCGTCGAAGACGCGGCCCACCTGCATCGTCGAGGTGAGATAGATCGGCGTCTCGGTCAGGCCCCATTCGCTCACCTGCAGGAACCCGGTCAGCTCGCCCGCACCGTTGAGCACTGCGGCACCTGCGGTGACGGGTTGCTCGAGGAGGGAGCCTGGGGCCGGGACGATCGCGGTCACGCCCGTCCGCGCGATGCCCCGGCCGGTGGGAGGGTCCGGCTCGTCGCGCCACACGGTGACGTGACCGACACGCACACCCGGCACGTCGGTGATCGCGTTCAGCGGTCCCGCCGGCAGGACACCGAGGCGGAGACCATGGTCGCGCAGCCGGCTCATGGCCGGATTCAATCAGCGAACGACGGCGTCCAGCGTCTTCTCACCGGCGGCAGGGACGAGCGCGTCCGCCTCGAGCCACAGCTCACGCGGGAAGGAGCCTGCGGCACGCCATTCCAGCACCTGGACGCGATCGACGAACACTTCACGCCGCTGCCCCTTCTCGAGACCCAGGTAGAGCATCGCCGAGTTGACGAAGCGCCCCCGGAAGGACCGGAACACCTGTGCGGGAACGGGAACGGAGATCGTCTGCCAGCGATCGTCGGACGGCAGCGCGAGAGGGATGGAGACGCGCCGCAGGAACTCGGACTCGGGATCGCGCAGAGGATTCGAGTCGTCGAAGCGGTAGAGATCGAAGCGCAGGAAGGCGCGCGTGCGGCCGGCATTGCGCACCCGCAGGCGCACGGTGTAGCTCGCCGTTCCGTCGGCGGCGTCGCCGTTGGCGTGGCGGAAGCGGTGACTCCTCCGCATGACGCGGGCGATGGGCCGGATGGTGGCGCTGCGCAACTCGACGGAGTGCAGCCGGAACCCGAGGTTGCCCGTGGCCCGGTCGAGTGCCACCACCTCCACCCGGCGGGCGGCCTGCAGATCCCAGTTGGCGCCACCGTCGATCGAGCCGTTGGCGGTCGTGTCGTCCGGATCCCCGAAACGCAGAAGATCAAGCCCCACGAGCGTGGCAGATGGGAGCGCATCGGGCCGGAGCACGAGAGGAAGGGGCACCTCGGCGACGCCGTCCTCCGCGACCGAGAGCGATGTCGTCCGCGACCCGCCCGGCCGTATCACGACCGCTGCGTTGCCGTCCAGGACGAGATCGGCCCGGGCCACGCCACGCTCATCGAGCGTGGAGTCTGCGACGCGTGCGATGTTGCCGTCCGTGGTGCGGTCGGCCGGCGCCGCCAGCTCGGAGTCCGAGCGCAGCTCGCGCACGATGCGGGAGGCCGCTGCGCCCACGAGCGGAACAGGCCGGTAGCGATCCAGGAGCAACGGGTAGACGCGTGCCTCGAGCAGCCGATCGCCCTCGAACACGGTTCGCACGAAGACCGAGGGGAACGTCATCAGGAAGTCCTGGTCGAACACGAAGTTGCCGAGGCTGTGCACGACGAGGCGGCCGCGGTACCACTCGAACCCCTGGAGTACGTGCGGGTGGTGCCCGATCACGAGATCCGCTCCCGCGTCGATGCTGGCATGGGACGACCGGCGGAAGAAGGCCGACGCGACCTCGGAGAACTGGAAGCCGCCATGGATCTGAACCACGACGAGGTCCGCTCCCGCTTTGCGCAGCACGGCGACATCGTCCGCGACCTTGTTGCGGGAGAACGCGGCGGCGCCTCCGTGACCGCGGCGGGCGACCCAGTCCTGCAACTCCGGGAACACCTTCCTCAGGTCGTTCCAGATCCGCTCCTCGGTTGCGGGGCCGAGCCCGCGAAGGTCGCGGAACCAGCGCCAGACGTCGCCCGCCCGGTACGACGAGGCGGGGAGGTGCGCCTGCTCGTCCTTCGCACCGAACCCGTACGGGCGGAAGGCGTACTGCCATTGCTCCGGCCCAGGGAGGTCGAGCGGGACGGGGGCGGCACGAGTGGGCAGGTGATCGTTGACGAAGTCGCCGGTGACCGTGGTGTACGAGAGCACGCCGATCTTCCTGCCTCTGCGTTCCAGCACAGCCGGCTCGCGCGCCTGGCCGTCGGACTCGCCGGCGCCGGTGAAGGGGATGCCCGCGGCCGCAAGGGCTTGCCGGGTCGAGGTGACGCCACGGTCCTCCCAGTCGTTGGCGTGGTTGTTCCCCAGCGTGACCGTGTCGACACCGAGCTCCGTCAGGGCTGCCAGGGCCGCCGGCGGTGTCTGGAGCAGGAAGCGCTTCGAGGAGTACGCGCCTCTCGGAGGGAGATCGCCGACGACGGTCTCCAGGTTGAGCGTCGAGACGTCAGCGGCACCGAACAGCGGTGCCACCTCCGTGACGACCTCTCGCGCGCTGCGGCCGCCGTCGTCCCGGGCGAGGCGCGGCGTGTCCGGGCGGATCGGCTTCACGAAGCGGCGTCCCAGCATCGTGTCTCCGCCGAAGTGGAACGACAGGCGTGGAGTCCCGTCGGGCGCGTGCGTCGACCACAGCCGCAAGGTCAGACGCGGCGCAACCTCCCTGGAGAGCACGACGGGCTCCGGGAGGTACCCGTCGGCCACGGCAACGCCGGCCTCTGGCTGGTCGGTATCGACCACGGCGGTCCCGTCGGCGGCGGTGACCACGCGTGATCGCAGGCGCAGCACCGCACCGTGAACCGGTGCTCCGGCCTCGTCCACGATCAGGAGTCGAATGCGGAAGATGTCGCTTGCCGCGCTCTGCTCGTCGCCCTTCGCCCACGCATAGGAGGCGAGCAGGAGCCCGAGGAGCGCGAGGACGACGACGGGGTGCACGCGCGACACGCGTTTCTCATCGGCAGGCCCGCGCTCCGGCCTGAGCCGGAGCCCGGGCGGGGAGCGGCCTGGCCAGCCGGACAGGATGCAACGCCCGCGTCAGATGAACGATCCGGGCTAGGCTCGGACGCATGCTGCGGATGCCGGTGGTCTGGTCGGACGCGCACGCGCTCCACGTCCCGGGCGGCGAGGTGTGGATCGGAGTTCCCCTCGCCGGTGACGAGGGCCCGGAGCGGGCGGAGCGCATCAGGGAGACGCTGACCGCGGCCGGCGCGCCGCTCGTGCCGGCGACCGCGCACTCCGACGAGGCCCTGCTCGAGGTGCACGACAAGGGCCTTGTCGACTTCCTGCGCACGGCCTGGCGCGACTGGGATGCCGCGGGCTACCCCGTACGGCACCGGCAGTCGAAGGTCGTCCCGTACATCTTCCCGCACCCCGGGCTGGTCGCCCCCGACGGGGTGGGGGCGACCGTCCCGACCTCGCTTGCGGCGCGGACCGGCTTCTACGCATTCGACACGATGACCCCGATCGGCCCCGGCACCTGGCAGGCGGCCCGCGGGGCGGTGGATTGCGCCCTCACGGCGTGCGACCTCGTCGCCGGGGGTTCTGCGGCTGCGTACGCGCTGACGCGGCCGCCGGGGCACCACGTGACACGCGCGGCGTACGGCGGCTCGTGCTTCCTGAACAACGCTGCCGCCGCCGCCCAGGCGATGCGGGCCCAGGGATACGCCCGTGTGGCCCTCCTGGATCTCGACGCGCACCACGGGAACGGTGCCCAGACGATCTTCTGGGAGCGGCCCGACGTGCTCACCGTTTCCGTGCACGTGGACCCTGCGGCCGGGTGGTTCCCGCACTTTCTCGGGCTCCAGCACGAGGTCGGCGGCGGCGCGGGGCGTGGGGCGAATCTCAACCTGCCCGTGGCTCCGGAGACCGGCGACGACGGCTGGGTCGAGATCGTCGAGCGGGGGGTCGCTGCCGTGCGCTCGGCCGGGGCCGAAGCCCTCGTCGTGGCGCTCGGCGTGGATCCGGGGTACGCGGACGAGAACAGCCCGCTCAGGGTCACGGCAGCGGGCTTTCGTGCCGCAGGGCGGTTGCTCGGTGGGCTCGGGCTGCCGACGGTCGTCGTGCAGGAGGGCGGCTACGATCTCGAGACGATCGGCGAGCTGGTGCTCGCCGCGCTCTCGGGAATCGAGGAAGGGGCGAAGAGGTGAGCCGGGAACCGCTCGACGTGTGGATCGGCCACGTGGAGGTTGAGGGGATCCCCTCACAGCCCCGCGTGGATCTCCGGCCGCCGCCTCACTGGCGTCTGGAGGCGGTTGCCGCCATGGAGCGGCCTCACGATCTCACCGTGTCCGCCGACCGGACGGCCGCGGTGTTCGTGCAGGATCGTGACACCTCCGACATCTGGCTGCTCGATCTTCGCGACGACTCGCCGCCGCAGCGGCTGACGACCGGGCGCGAACCGATGCCCTACTGGGAGGACACCGCACCGCGTCTCTCGCCGGACGGGTCGCAGGTGGTGTTCGCCGACCAAGGTGGCGTGTGGGTCGTTGCAGCGAGTGGGGGGCCGCCGCGCAAGGTGTGCGACGGCGGAGAGCCGGTCTGGCTCGATGCCGGGAGACTCGTGGTCTCCATCGAGCGTGAGCGCACGAGCCGTCTGGCCGTGGTCGCGGTCGACGATCCCTGGCCGGCACGGCTGGCCCGTGAGCACGGTGCGCTCGAGGGCGCCGGCGACGAGTGGGCGCCGGCGGTGTCACCGGACGGCCTGCGTGTGGCCTACTGCTTCACCCCGCGTGACGATCTGCGCCGAACGGAGATCCGCGTCGTCGACGTGGCCGGCGGTGTGGTCGTTGGCGTCACCGGCACGCCGGATCTGGCCGACAGGAGCCCGGCCTGGTCGCCGGACGGGTCACACCTCGCGTTCTGCTCGGAACGTCCGGGCTTCTGGGAGGTCTTCGTGGTTGGGGCTGACGGGAGCGGCGAACGGCAGCTGACAGCGGCCGGCGCCGACTTCTCGCAGCTCGACTGGCATCCCGACGGGACGTCGCTGCTGGCGATCCGCGGCGTGCGCAACCGCTTCGATCTCGTGCGGATCGACGTGACCAGCGGCGCCGTGGACGTGCTCGAGGAGGGCGGCTCCTGGTCCTGTCCCGCGTGGGCGGCCGAGGGCGGGGCGGTCGGGGTGTTCGAGAGTCACTCGATCGCCCCGCAAGTCCGCCGGCTGCCCGCTTCCGGCCCGGCTGCGGGGCGCCATGCGCCGACGCCGGCTGCGGTGCGCTCCATGCCGTACGCGCGCCCGCAGCAGGTGGTGTTCCGTTCGTTCGACGGCACCGAGATTCCCGCACTGCTCTACCGGCCCGGGAGCGCGTCGCCCGAGGCGCCGGTACCGGCAGTCGTCTACCCGCATGGCGGGCCCACGTCGTACTACGGCGCCGACGAGTGGGACGGGCACGCGCAGTACTTCGTGGACCGGGGTTATGCGTGGCTCGCCCTCAACTTCCGCGGCTCCACCGGCTACGGCCGCGACTTCGAGCGCCTGAACCACGGCGACTGGGGCGTGGGGGACACCAGGGACTGCCTGGCGGCGGCCGACCATCTGCGCTCGCTCGACTGGGTGGACGGCGACCGCCTCGGCATCTTCGGCTCGAGCTACGGCTCGTATCTGGCCCTGCTGGCCGTGACCGACGACCCTGAGCACCGCTTCAAGCTCGCGGTCTGCAAGTACGGCGACTGCGACCTCGTCACCTCGTGGGCGCAGGGCGACCGTGGCGGTGTCCAGGATCTGGAACGCATGATGGGCCCGCCCTCCAGTGCGCGCGAGGCGTACCGTGCAGGCTCGCCCGTGCACCGGTTGGCCAGCGTGCAGGCGCCGCTCCTGATCGCACACGGCCTGCTCGATGAGCGCGTCAGCCCGAAACAGTCGGCCGAGCTGGTGGCCGAGCTGCGCCGGCTCGGGGGCAAGACCTTCGAGTACGTGACCTACCCGACCGAGGGGCACGGGCTGCTACGCGCCGGCCCGCAGCTCGACTTTTACCGCCGGCTGGAACGGTTCCTCGACTGGTACCTGATGTAGACACCGGCGCGGCCGGCCCGCTCATTTGACTCCTGGGTCAGCCGGTCGCCATTATCCCTGGCACTCGTTCGCACACAAGGGGGTCAAAGTGAAACGTTCCCGTCAGGTCTTGATCGTTGTCGCACTCGCCGCCGTCGCAGGCGCGCTCGCGCTCGTCGCCACCGTCGGCGCCGCCCGCCAGCAGAAGGTGGTGCTCACGGTCGGCCTCACGCAGGACGTCGACTCGATGAACCCGACGGTCGGTGTGCTCGTCCCCGACTACGACGTCTGGAACCTCCAGTACGCCACGCTCACCGACAAGGCCGCCGCCGACTTCAAGACGGTGCCCGGACTCGCCACCTCGTGGAAGGTCTCCAATGGCGGCAGGACGTACACGTACACGTTGCGCAAGGGGTTGAAGTGGTCGGACGGGAAGCCGCTCACCTCCGCGGACGTCCTCTACACGATCAACCGGGCGCACAAGGAGGCCTGGCTCAACTACTCGCCCACCCTCGACAACATCACGGCCAGGGCCCCGAACGCGACGACGGTGGTCATCACCTCCACGGTGCCCGATCCGAAGCTGCCGACGATGGACGTCTACATCCTCCCCCAGCACGTGTGGTCGAAGGTGACGAAGGATGGGCTGCGCAAGTACGCGGCGACCGACGGCGTCGGCTCCGGGCCGTTCGTGCTGGACAAGTGGGTCAAGGGGCAGTACTGGCGGCTCCGGGCCAACCCGAACTACTTCCGCGGCAAGCCGAAGATCGACGAGATCGTCTTCCGCCCGTTCCGCAACGCGGACGCGATGGTGCTCGGGCTGAAGAAGGGCGAGCTGGACTTCATCCATGCCGTGCCCGAGTCGCAGTTCGAGGACCTGGCCAGGGAGAAGGGCATCGTCACGGTGGAGGGCGAGCAGGGCGGCTTCGACGAGCTCGCCTTCAACGCCTACGCCGGCAAGCCCGCCCGCGACACCGCGAAGTTCGGGAAGGCCAGCCCGGCGCTGAAGGACGTGCGGTTCCGGCAGGCGCTCGCGCACGCGATCTCCAAGGAGGCGATCGTCTCGCGCGTGCTCAACGGCATCGGCCGCCCAGGGGTGGCCGTGAGCCCGTCGGCCGATCCCAAGTGGATCCCGAATATCCCCAAGAGCCAGCAATTCGAGTTCAACCTGGAGAAGGCGAAGAAGCTGCTCGACGCGGCCGGCTACAAGGACTCGAACGGCAACGGCGTGCGCGAGCTGCCCGGCACGAAGCAGGACATCGTGCTCCGCTATCTGGTGCGCACCGAGTCGGAGAACGCAAAACCGATCTCCGAGTTCGTGGGCGCCTGGTTCGAGGAGGTCGGGGTCGGCACCAAGATCTCGCTGTTCAACGACACCCAGCTGACGGTGGAGATCGGCAAGGGCAACTACGACATGTTCACGTGGGGTTGGACGCCGTACGTCGACCCCGACCCGATGCTCTCCTACTTCCAGTGCAACCAGATCAGCAAGGACGCGACGGACTTCACGAACTACTACAACGACGCCTCCTGGTGCGACCCCGTCTACGACCAGCTCTACCTGAAGCAGAAGGTGGAGCTCGACCCGGTCAAGCGGGTGGCGATCGTGCACCAGATGCTGACCCGCTTCTACCGTTCGGCTGCGTACATCGTGCTCGACACCTCGCCCGACCTGCAGGCCTACCGCACCGATCGCTTCAGTGGCTGGACGCGGCAGCCCACCAAGGTGGGCCCGGTGCTGTTCAGCAACACCTCACCGAGCTACTTCAACCTGCGTCCCCTGAAGTAGACAGGTGAGCCCGAGGTTCCTGGGGGCGAAGGTCGCCGGCTCGCTGGCGACCTTCGTCTTCGTCGTCGTCTTCAACTTCTTCCTCTTCCGCATCGTCGAGTCCGACCCGGTGGGGCTGCTCTTCCGGGGGCGCAACCTCACCGATGCGCAGCGCGACCAGTTGCGTCACGAGTTCGGGCTGGACGGCTCGAAGTTCGACCAGTTCTGGTCCTATCTCAACCAGCTCGCTCACTTCAACCTGGGTCGCTCGTACGAGACGAACGCACCGGTGCTGAGCGAGATCGGCCATGCCGCCTGGCCGACGATCGCCCTCGTCGGTGTCTCCACGCTCTTCTCCACGGTATTCGGGGTGCTGATGGGGATCTCCGCGGGCTGGAAGCGCGGCTCGATCCGCGATTACTTCCAGACGTCGTTCTCCATGACCACGTACGCGATGCCGGACTTCTGGCTCGGCATGCTGCTCCTGATCTCGTTCGGCGTGCTGCTCGGGTGGTTCCCGATCGGCGGCATCTCCGACCCCACCGCCGAGCATGGCTGGTTCGGGCTGCTCGTTGACCAGGCGAAGCACATGACGCTGCCCTGCCTGACGCTGACGCTCGCCTATCTCGGCGAGTACGCGCTCGTGATGCGCACCTCGCTGCTCGACACGATGCGCGAGGACTACCTCGTGCTCGCCCGTGCGAAGGGCCTGCGTGAGGCGATGGTGCGCAACCGGCACGCGGTGCCGAACGCGCTGCTGCCGGTGGTGACACTGATCGCGATCAACTTCGGGTTCGTGCTCTCCGGGGCGATCGCCGTGGAGTCGATCTTCTCCTGGCCGGGGCTGGGGCTGCAGACCTACCAGGCGATCCGCGCGCCGGACCTGCCGATGTTGCAGGGGCTGTTCCTCGCCTTCAGCGCTTCGGTGATCTTCTTCAACCTGCTCGCCGATCTCGCCTACTCCTGGCTCGACCCGCGGGTGCGGGTGGCATGACCGCTGCCTCCGTCCCGACCGCTCGTCGCCTCGCGTGGTCGAGGCGCAGGCGCGCGCTCGCCCGTGTGCTGCGCCTCTATCGCGGCTCGCGGCCCGGGATGCTCGGGCTGATCGTGCTGCTGGCGATCGTGGCGGTGGCGCTGGCGGCGCCGCTGCTCGCGGACAGCGCGGGGTTGAAGGCGATCAACGTGCTGACGAACCCGTTGTGGGCGCCGCCCTCCGACTTCGGCCCCCTGGGCACGGACGGCCAGGGCCGCAGCGTCTGGACGCAGGTCGTGTGGGGCGCCCGCATCAGCCTTCTCGTGGGACTCGCCTCGACGCTGGTGGCGGTGGTGATCGGCACCGTCGTCGGCATCGCTGCCGGCTACTACGGCCGCTGGTCCTCCGCGGTGCTGATGCGGCTCACCGAGTGGTTCCTGGTGATCCCGTTCCTGCCCCTGGCGATCGTGCTCGCCGCCATTCTCGGCCCGTCCGTGGAGAACGTGATCCTGGTGATCGGGATCACCTCGTGGCCGGGGACGGCCCGCCTCATCCGCGCGCAGGTGCTGACGTTGAAGGAGCGGCTGTACGTCGATCGCTCGCGTGCGCTCGGCGCGGGGAGCTGGCACATCATGGGGCGGCACATCCTGCCAAACGCGGCGCCGTTGATCCTGGCGAACACGACGCTGACCGTGCCGATCGCGATCCTCTCGGAGACGACGCTCTCCTTCCTCGGGCTGGGCGATCCTCTGCGTCCCTCGTGGGGCCGGATGCTCGACGAGGCGTTCTCCTCGGGCGCGGTGGGCAAGAACGCGTGGTGGTGGTACCTGCCACCGGGCATCGGCATCGTGCTGGTGGTGCTCGCGTTCACGCTGGTGGGGCGGGCGCTGGAGGAGATCGTCGACCCGCGGCTGCGCGGAGGCGAGCGGTGAGCGAGCCGTTGCTCTCCGTGCGCGACCTGCGCGTGACCTACGTCGGCACGGGTGGCGAGGTGCCCGCCGTGCGCGGCGTCAGCTTCGACGTGGCGGAGGGGGAGACGCTGGGGGTCGCCGGCGAGTCGGGTTGCGGCAAGTCGACGATCGCGGGCGCGATCCTGCGCCTGTTGCCGGAGGGGACGCGGGTCGAGGGGGAGGTGCTGCTGCGGGGCGAGGACGTGCTGCGCATGGCTCCGGAGCGCCTGCGGGCCGTCCGCTGGACGGAGCTGGCGATCGTCTTCCAGGGCGCGCTGCACCAGCTGAACCCGGTGCACCGCGTCGGGGGCCAGATCGCGGAGGCGATCGAGATCCACTTCCCGGACCTGTCCGGTGAGGCGGTCGACGCCCGTGTCGGCGAGTTGCTGGAGCAGGTCGGCCTCCCGGCGCGGCGTGCCCTCGACTATCCGCATCAGCTCTCGGGTGGGCAGCGCCAGCGCGTGCTGATCGCGCTCGCGCTCTCCTGCGACCCGCACCTCTTGATCGCGGACGAGCCGACGACGGCGCTCGACGTGATGGTGCAGGCCCAGGTGCTCGACCTGCTGGAGACGTTGCAGCGCGATCGCGGTCTCTCCATGATCTTCATCACCCACGACCTTTCCACGCTCGCTTCGGTCTGCCGCCGGCTGGCGGTGATGTATGCGGGGCGGGTGGTCGAAGAGGGGCCGAGCGAGTTGGTTTTCGCCGCGCCGTCGCACCCGTACACGAGGGCGCTGGCCGCAGCCTTCCCTGTGATCGGCGACCCCGCGTTCCGGCTGAACCCGTCCGGTCTGCCTGGCGATCCGCCCGACCCGCGCTCGGTACCCGGCGGGTGCTCCTTCCATACCCGCTGTGCGGTCGCCCGCGAGGAGTGCGCGACGCGCGAGGTCGAGCTGTGGGACGCGGGGCCCGACCGGCGCGCGGCGTGTGTGCAGGTGCTCGAGCCTGCCGGGGGCGGCGGCTCGTGAGCCTCCTGGAGATCCGCGGGCTGGAGGTGCGCTTCCCCGGGCGTCGCGGTGCGCCGGCGCGCGCGGTCGACGGCGTCGATCTCGACGTGGGGGAGGGCGAGGTGGTGGCGCTCGTCGGCGAGTCGGGGTGCGGGAAGACGACGCTGGCGCGGGCGGTCATCGGGCTGCAGCGCCCCGACGCGGGGGAGATCCGCTTCGGCGGCACACCGCTTGCGTACGACCGGGCCGCCTTGCGGGCGCACCGCCGGGCGGTGCAGATGATCTTCCAGGACCCGACGGGCGCGCTCAATCCGACCCAGACGATTTACGAGGCGGTCGCCGAGGGGCTGCGGGTGCAGCGGCGCGGCGCCGGCGAGGAGCAGACGGTGGCGGGGGCGCTCTCCCGCTCGGGGTTGCGCCCGCCGGAGCGCTTCTTCCCGCTCTACCCGTACGAGGTCTCGGGTGGTCAGCGCCAGCGTGTGGTGATCGCGGGCGCGATGGCGCTCGAGCCGCGACTCCTGGTGGCCGACGAGCCGGTCTCGAGCCTGGACGCCTCGGTGCGCGGGGAGATCCTGCAGCTGATGCTCAACCTCGTGCGCGAGACAGGCATCTCGATCCTCGTCGTCACCCACGACCTCGGGCTGGCCTGGAACATCGCCGACCGCGTGGCGGTGATGTACCTGGGCCGGATCGTCGAGCAGGGCCCGACCGAGGAGATGCTGGCCGCGCCGCGCCACCCCTACACGCGCGCGCTGCTCTCCGTCGTCCCGGAGATCGCGCGCATGGAGCAGCAGATCCTGCAGGGCGAGGCGCCCGACCCCACCCGCATCCCGAGCGGTTGCCGCTTCCACCCGCGCTGCCCGCTCGTGCAGTCCGGGGAGGCGGAGCGGCTCGGGATCTTCGGGCGGTGCGAGGGAGAGGACGTGGGGCTGGCGCAGGTGACGGGGAGTGCGGTGGGGCACGTGGCGGCCTGTCACGCGCTCGGGTAAGTGGACGCCCGCGTACGGGGTCGGTGGTTCGAGTCCGCTTGGGTTCATTCCGACACCGGCCTGCTCGCGGAACCCGAACCGGTAACGCCGGTCGCAGAGGCCGGGTACCGTTTCCCGGAAGGTTGCTGACCCGGTCACAAACCGTTCGCTCTCAGCGGGTTTCGGAGATGGCGAGTCTTGACACGGCTGCGTGGCCACCGGTACTGGTCTACTGCCGTCAAGTCTAAGGGGTTCTCGCGATGAGCATGTCACTGCGTCGATCGTGGCTGCTGGTTGTACTGATTGGCAGCGTGGCCGGGTCGGTCGCGGTGTTTGCGGGTGTGCGGGTTGATCGTGCGGACGCGTATGTCTCAGCGCCAAACCCGGTGACGACCGACTGGGGCGCCGTGCGCACCCTGCTCGTCGCGCCCCCCTCCGGGGAGGCGCTTGCAGGGTCGGTTTCGCCCGAGGCGAAGAAACTGCTGCACGGTGGCAGGGTTGCAGCGGGGCTACGGCCGTCGGTCTCCGTGATGCTTCGCTCAACCGGCGCGGTTCCTCTGCTTGCCCAGTCGGCTGTACTTGTTGGGTACAAGGTCGGGGGCTACGTCAACCGCTGGCTGGGTATCTCCGTGGCGATCTTGGGCACGACGAACGATCTCAAGACCTTCTCGGGATGCTCGATCTGGGTTGATCGCTGGACGTTCTTCCCCGCTGGTACGGACGGCTGGGGGCCTGATCGCTATCAGGCCCGCTTCACCCAGAACTGCGGTGGATCGATCGCGGTCGGCCAGCCGATCTGGGATGTTCCCTCAAACCCGGTGCATCAAGCCCGCGTCGCCGCCGTCGACGCCCTCTTCGCGGACAAGTTCCCGCTCGGCGCGAAACACGACTTCGGGATCTGGTTCAACTACTACATCCCCGCGGTGTCCGTCGAGACCAGCGCCAAGGTCGTCGCCGACGAGCCGCTTACGACCCAGTGGTACACCGCCAGCGCCACCGCGGCAATTGTCAACGCGATCCTCGCCAACATCAACAACGATCCCGGCTCATCTTCACCGACCGCGGACGACGTCCGAGCCGTCCTCCTCTCCGGGTCCGACACAACCGATCTCGAGATCGGGAAACTCGTCCATACGGACTGGGAGGGCGCGCCGTTCACATGGTTCGACCCGCTTCCAGGAGAGGCATTCCCAGTCTACGAGGCTCGGCTACGCGCAGCAGGCTGGCTCGGCTCATCGACCGTCGTCCAACTCGATGGAAGCCAAGGAGACATCGACTTCGGGCTCGGCGGGGTTCCTTGCACAAGTGTGCCCCCGTCAACCACCGTCGGCACTGGATCAGGCGCGACGTCCTACCTGAACCCGACATCCGGAACCTTCGGAGACGACACCAATCCCACGAACGGACAGACCTGCGGCGGCGCCACCCCCACCAGCTACGACGAACCCGAGTGCAGCTTCCACCAGATAGTCGGTTCGTGGCAGGTCATACAGCTTGCCAATCCGCTCTTCTACCACCTGGCGTGCGAGCAGGCACGTGCCTACCTCGCGTCTCTCAACCCGTTTCTTCCAGACGGCACCATCAATCCAACTGTCGTGGGCATCGAAGACCTGATCGCGGAAAGCCAAGGCATTTACGGATCCGTTCCGAAGGCGCATTTCGGGCAGGACATCGACGAATGGCAGAAGGTGGTTGGGCGCCTCGTCACCCCAGGCGGCCTCGAGTATTTTGGAGGAGTCCCGGAGGCGCCCCATCAGTTCGAGATCCACTTCTACCGCAACTCTGCCACAGACAAGGCGGACCTCTCGATCGAGTACAAGATCCGCTTTCGCCACTACTTCGCACCGTGATCGTCCGGTGCTTGCGGTTTATTGACGCTGACGGCAACGAAGTTGAGAGCGCCGGCCGGTATGTGGTCGTCGGTCGGTCGTACGTTGTCTTGTGCATCACTGCCACGCCCCAGCGTGATGTCCACCTGCGTGTTCTCGACCCCGAGAACCCGCCCGAAAGCGGAGTCCCCGGCCTGTGGCGCTCACAGATGTTCGAGGTGCTGTCACCGGCAATCCCATCGAACTGGCAGATCGACATCGGCACGCCGCAGAGCCCTGGCTATGTTCAGATCGCCCCGGAAAGCTGGCTGCGTCCCGGATTCTGGGAAGACCTCATCGACGCCGGGCCGTTCTCCGATCGCGCCCGCGCCGACTACAACCGGGAGGTCGCCATCATTGTCGAGGAGAGCCGCCACGCTCTGTGACCAGCACCTGGCATTTGATCCTCAACTTATCCGCGTTCCTACAGGCGGGCGAAGCCCGCCCCAGGAACGAGAAACGCCGGAGCATACGGCGCGGTGTGAAGGTTGGCGCCGGTCAACCCTTGAACGGTCGGATCCACGGTCCAAAACCCCGTGCACCATGACTCGACCCGGGTGTCGGGACCCGTGGGCTCACGCAGCGATTTCGACCGAAGCGATGATGGGCGGCTCAGAGATATCCGGGATCGGGGCGTCCTCGAAGTACAGCTCCAGAGCCTCGCGAAGGTTGGCGAGCGCCTCTTCGACGTTCTCGCCTTGGCTGGCAACCTCGACGTCAAGGCAGCGAGCGACGTACCACGGAGCCTCGTGCGTAATCGCAGCTGTAAAACGCATCCGCCTGATTGTAGTTCAGCGATGCGGCGCGGGCGAACGCCGAATCCATGCCTCTCGACGTAAGGCCCTGGAGCGCTTGAGGGGCGGTGAGGGGTTCACAAGCTGTCGCGTCAGCTCCACCCACCCCTCGGTTTCCAGAGGGTGCGCTGAGAACACAGGCGGGCTCGAGCCGGTGGCGTGTCATCACCCAAGCGGGACGATGATCTCGCCGAACGCCTCGGTCTTCCCGAGGGTATGGGCTCGGGCGGTCACGACCGCTGCGATCGCGTCACGTTGATCCTGGTTGGTGCGCTTGGGAACGCCGTCCAGCCCGAGGCCCGCGAGGGCTGCGTCGACCACGCTGAACGGCGTCGACCGTTCCGGCGACCTGCCACCGGGTCCATGACGCGGTCGGGAACACCTCGATCACCTCGACACCGGCCGCGTCGAGGGTGTCGTAGAGTCCCAGGCCCTGGACGATCCAGTCGTAGTACGCGCTGGAACGGACTGCGTCCTCGTCTGGCGTCCACCGAATCCCGCAGACCGAGCGGGCAAGAGATCGCTCACCGTCCCTCGTCGTCGCGCCGGCCGGGGCGCAGCAGCGAGGGCTGTCGACTGAGACCAGGACTGGAGATGTGCTTTCCGCGATCTCGGCGACCTCTTCACTCCGCAGACGCCCGGCGAGGCAAAGCACGGAGCTGTCGTCGACGACGGCGAGGTCGAACCCCTTGCGTCTACCACCGACGTCGACACCCACCCAGATCGCCATCGCGCTTGAGCATTATGCGTCGAGGCAATGGCATTCCCGCCGCCCCGTATGAGCGAGACCGTTGGCAGGTGTGCGACGTCTGAAACCTGCGCCGGGCGGGTACCGGGCACCATCATCGACATCGAAGAGAGGGAGAGAGGACGGATGGCTGACGAGAGGATGATCACGTGCTTGTGGTTCGACCGGGGCGAGGCTCGCAGGGCGGCGGAGTTCTACGCCTCCTTCTTCCCCGACAGCGCGGTCGGCGCCGCGCAGGCGGCGCCGAGCGACTTCCCGGGCGGGAAGGAGGGCGATGAGCTGACCGTCGAGTTCAGCGTGCTCGGCCGGCGGTTCGTCGGTCTCAACGGCGGCCCCACCTTCACGCCGAACGAGGCGGTCAGCTTCGTCGTGGTGACGGAGGATCAGGCCGAGACCGATCGCTACTGGAACGCGATCGTCGGCAACGGCGGTGAGGAAAGCGCCTGCGGCTGGTGCAAGGATCGGTGGGGGTTCTCCTGGCAGATCACGCCGCGCGTCCTGCTCGACGCCACCACCAGCCCTGACAAGGCAGCGGCCAGACGTGCGTTCGAGGCGATGCTGACCATGAAGAAGATCGACGTCGCCGCGATCGAGGAAGCGCTGACCCCCTAGCTCCAGCCAAGGGTGCGAGGGGACGAAACGGAACGCGGGCCCGGCTACGCCAGGCGGCGCGGAAACGTCTGCTCCCACCGGCGCGCGACGCGTCCGATCCCGCCGGCGGCGTCCCCAAACTCCTCGGCCGTGAGGTCGATCTCCAGGTGGTAGCTCTCCGCGTCCGAGCGCAGCTCGAGCCTCACGCTCGCGGCACAGTCGGCCTCCGGCCAGCTGATGCGGTAGGTGACTTCCGCCGTCGCCCACGCCCGCGACGGGTCGTCGGGTGCGACGCCGACCCTGCCGTCGTAGTGCTCCTCCACGCGGGCGCCGAACGGGCCGTCGTACACGTAGCCGGAGGCGGTGATCGCCGCCACCTCGCGTCCGAGCAGGTCGCGTTCGACGCGCCACACGACCGGTGGCTGCGGTTCCTCGCTCTCGGCGGAGTGGGTGTCGACCCCGGTCGTCGGCGGGAGCGCCGGGGGTGGGGCCACGGGCTGCCCGTCGATCACCGGCAGCGTGAGCGCCACGCTCGCGCGGTCGATCACGAGCTCCGCGGCGCTCGGCGGCGGCCAGGTGTTGGGCCAGTCGCAGCCGGCGAGGGCGAGGCGCAAGCGGTGGCCGGGCTCGAGTACCCACGAGGTGGCTTCCAGCTCGATCTCCACCGTGGCCGGCTCACCCGGGACGAGCGGCACCGGAGCCTCGTGCCCGTGGCGATGGGTGAGGTTCAGCACGGCCCGGGTGATGAGCGCGGACGTCCCGTCGGGGAAGACGTCGCAGAGACGCGCCGCCAGGTACTGCACGGGGGCGGCCGGCGATCACGGTCAGCGCGAGCCGCGCGTGCCCCATCAGCTCCAGCGGCTCGGCCAGCGGCGGCCAGTCGTAGCAGAGAGAGAGCGCGTCGTCGGGGCGCTGGTCGTCGGGCTGGCCACAGGGGAGCTTGCCGGCACACGAGATCCACGCGGTCAGGCCCTGGTCGCCGCGCGTGGGGACGATGTCCGTGCCGTCGCCGTCCGGTCGCCATGACTCCTCGCGCAGCCGCGCGGGCGGCCACACCGGCTCCGAGCGCCACTCGCCGTTCATCAGGGAGAGGTCGGCTGCCGGGCGCGTCGAGCGGCGCACGAAGACGGCGATCCCGGGCTCGCGGTCGATGCCGTTGTCGTCGTCGCGCAGCCAGCGGCCGAACCAGCGGATCAGCTCGGGCACGAGGTCGATGTGCGGGCCTGGGAGCGACGTCGCCTGCGACATGTGGCTCCACGGCCCGATCAGCAGGCGCTTGGGGCAGGTCAGGCGCTCGTAGGTGCGGAAGGTGTTGTTGCGGTAGCCGTCGGCCCAGCCGGCCACGATCATCGTCGGGCAGGCGATGCGCTCGTAGCCGGGCCGCAGCGAGCCGTGGCGCCAGTAGGGGCCGTCCCACTGCTGCTCCAGCCAGTTCACGACCCACGGGGGTGTCTCCTCGAGCCGCCGCCGCCACAGCTCGCGCCAGCCGTCCCCGTAGACGGCGGGCACCGGTGGCAGCGCGTTCATCGGCAGCATGTACGTGACCCAGTCGACGACGTCGAGCGCCTTCAGCGCACCGCCCATGTAGTGGACGTCGTCCGTGTAGCGGTCGTCGGTCGCGTAGATCGGCACGATCGCCCCGAGTGCGGGCGGGCGGAGCGCCGCCACCTGGATCGAGTTGAACCCGGACCACGACGTGCCGTACATGCCCACGCGCCCGTTCGACCATTCCTGGGCGGCCAGCCAGGCAATCGTCTCGCAGATGTCGGAGTGCTCTTCCGGCGTGTACTCGTCGGTGGCAATGCCCTCCGAGGAGCCCGTGCCGCGCAGATCGAGCCGGCAGACGGCGAACCCGCCCTCGGCGCAGAGCCGCTCGTACTCGGAGGCGTAGGACGACGTGAGATCGTCCATCCGGTAGGGGAGCGCCTCGAGGAGGACGGCGGCGGGCGTCTCCTCGGGCAGCCACAGCCGTGCCGCAAGGCGCGTGCCGTCGGCCGCGGTGATCCAGGCGCGCTCCTCGGTCATCGCGGGATCCTACGCGGTGGGCGGTGGGGACAGTCTCCCGGGGGGACAGTCCCAGCCTGGGAGCGGTGAGGCGATCGGCAAGACCGGGCTCCTGTCGCCAGAACAGACAGCACCCGTCCCTTCGGGACGCGTGTGGGCGAATTGGCACAAAGACGGCGCAAAGGACAATGGCGGTTGGGCCGGCGCCGATCTACCCTCGAACGGTGGCCCCAAGTGCCGTTCTCCTGCACGATCCCGAGCCGGTCTCACGCGAGTATCTGGCGCGGCATCTACGGGATGACGGCTTCGAGGTGGTCGGGGCCGAGTGGCGCTCGCGTGCGCTCGACCTCGCGGAGCGCGAGTCTCCCGACCTCGTGATCGCGTGTGAGGCCGAGCTGTGCCGGCAGCTGCGTCAGGGTGAGCCCGGCCGGCGCTGGAACCGCAACGTCCCGGTGATCGTGCTCACGTCACCGGGAGCGGACGCGATCGACCGGGTTCGTGCGCTCGAGCACGGCGCCGACGACGTGGTCGAGCGCGATCTGTACGTCGAGCTCGTGGCCCGCGTCCGGGCCCTGCTGCGCCGCTCCACGATCGGGCAGGCCGACCGTCTCGAGTTCGGCGACCTCGTGGTCGACCTCCGCGCGCGGCGGGTGGAGGTGCGCGGGCAGTCGGTTCACCTCTCGTTGCGCGAGCTGGAGCTCGTGACCAAGCTGGCCTCCGAGCCCACGCGCACCTTCACCAAGGAGGAGCTGCTGCGTGACCTGTGGGGCATCGGCTCCGGCGTGCGCACCCGCACCGTCGACTCGCACGCCTCACGCGCCCGCCGCAAGCTCAACCTGGCCGACACCGACCGCTTCGTGGCGAACGTCTGGGGGGTGGGCTACCGGCTCGTCGACTGAACGCTCCCGTCGAGACTCCCGGCGCACGGTGAGGGCCACCGTTTCAGAGGATGACGCCCTCCAGGCGGAGCAGCCGTTCCTTCATCTCCAACCCACCGGCGTAGCCGACCAGGTTCCCCGAGGAGCCGACAATGCGGTGGCAGGGGAGAACGATGGGGATGCGGTTGCGGTTCATGACCAGGCCCACCGCGCGGGAGGCATTCGGCTTGCCGACCCGCTCGGCCAGGTCGCGGTAGGTCGCCGTCTCCCCGAAGGGCACACGTGCGAGCTCCGCCAGAACGGCCAGGGTGAACGGGGTCATCGCTCGCAGGTCGAGCGGCAGGTCGAACACGCGCCGTCGGCCGGCGAAGTACTCCTCGAGCTCACCCCGTACGCCGTCGACTGCGCGTGGGGCGCGCAGGACGCGCGGGCCGGCGATCAGCGCGAGGTGATCGAGATAGGCGTCGGCGTCGGTGTCGAAGCGAATGGCGAGGAGGCCGCGGGGGCTGGTTGCGGCCAGCATCGCCCCGAACGGGGTGTCGACGACGTCGTACGCGGCATCGAACAGGCCAAGCGTGTCCGCCGCGTTGCGGAAGTGGGCGTCCAGCTCGTCGGGAAACGTGGTCATCTCGGGTTCTCCCTCGTGTCGTGGGTGGCCGCGCGGCGAAGCCTGCGCACGCCGGAGGAGGCGGCCTGCCTCGCTGCCTCCGGGCTCGAGCCGAGGGCCGCGGCGATCTCCTCGTACTCGAGGTCGTAGCCGTAGCGCAACACGACCGCGGCACGCTCCTTGCCGGAAAGCTCGCCGGTCAGCTCCTCGAGCTCCTCGTAGGCAGGGCGGCCGTCCACCGAGAACAGATCGTCGGGGAGCTCCGCCGGCGGGGTGCCGTCGCGGCGCACGGCGTCGATGGCGACCCGCGAGGCGATCGTCAGCACCCAGGCGCGCAAGTGCCTCCCGTGCTCCAGTCGCTCGTACGCGCGTAATGCGCGCAGGAACGTCTCCTGGAATGCGTCCTCGGCGCGCTGGCTCCCCAACCGGCGTCGCAGCAGCGCCAGCACCTCCGATCGGTGCTCCAGGTAGAACCGCTCGAACGGGGGGATGGCAGCGGCGCGGGTCATGACGGTACTCATCATTCCGTTTCAACGTCGGGAACCGACGATGTGTGAGACTTCCGTGATGCGCGTCGCCGTCGTCGGGCACGTCGAGTGGATCCGCTTCGCAGCGGTCGAACGCATGCCGGGCGTCGGCGAGATCGTCCATTCCACCGACGAGTGGGAGCAGGCCGGCGGTGCGGGCGCGGTGGCCGCCCTGCAACTCGCGCTGCTCGCCAATGAATGCACGCTGGTCACAGCAGTCGGCGACGACGAGCTCGGTCGACGAGCGGTCGCCGATCTGGAGGAGCGAGGTGTTCGCGTGCGAGCAGCACTCGTCGACGGGCCGACGCGCTGGGCCTTCACCCACGTCGACGGCGTAGGCGAGCGCACGATCACCACCGTCGGCCCCAAGCTCCGCCCGCGCGGTCACGACGACGCGCTCGGCTGGCACGAGCTGGCCGATCTGGACGGCGTGCTCTTCGTGGCGGGAGACGTCGACGCGCTCACCCTCGCCCGCCGGGCCAGGGTGCTCGTGGCCACGACGCGTGAGCTGGACACCCTGCGGCGCGGCGCCGTTCGCCTGGACGCAGTCGTCGGAAGCGGAGAGGACGAGGCGGAGCGGTACCTGCCGGGGCAGCTCGACCCCGAGCCGGACCTCGTCGTGACCACCGCGGGGAGCCTCGGTGGCTGGATGCGGCCAGGAGGGCCATACACTGCGGCAGCGCTTCCCGGCCCACCGGCTGACACCTACGGTGCCGGCGATTGCTTCATGGCAGGCCTCACCTTTGCCCTCGCCGACGGCCTCACCGGGGCCGACGCGGTGGGGTTCGCGGCCCGTTGCGGGGCCGCCGCGATCACCGGCCGTGGCGTCGCGCCACAGCCCATCGCCACCGCCTAGTGCGGCGACCATCACACCCGCAACAGCTCCACAGCAAACGTTGAGGGACGCCGCACTAGACCCGCTCATCCGAGCCGGATGCCGGCGGTAACGCCGGACGTCGTGTCACGGCGCGGCGACGGATGTGGCGATTCCCCTTGTCAAGTGGGGGAAAGTGGGGTAAAGTGGGGAACAGTGGAGGGAACGAAGGAATGAGGGCATGTTTTACGGCGCGTACGAGCACACGATCGACGACAAGGGCCGGATCACGCTTCCGGCTCGCTTTCGCGATGCCTTCGCCGACGGCGTGGTGCTCAGCAAGAGCTTCGACAAGTGCATCGACGTCCTTCCCAGGGCAGCCTGGGACTCCTCCATTCGCGCCAGACTCGCCGGGCTCGATTCGTTCTCACGTGAAGCGCGTGAGCTCCGTCGCTACGTGTTCACCGGAGCGTCGGATTGCGAGCCGGACAAGCAGGGCCGTGTCCATCTTCCCTCGACGCTCGCCACACACGCCGGGCTCGAGCGGGAGGTCGTCATCGCCGGAGTGGACGACCGGCTCGAAATCTGGGATCGCCAAGCCTGGGTCGAGCACTTGACGACGGTGGGAGGGAGCGCCGACGATGTTGCCGAACGTTTTGCCTCGCAACGCAGCTGATCACGTCCCCGTCCTCGCGGACGAGGTGCGCACGCTCCTCGACGTGCACCCGGGAGCGACAGTGGTCGACGGAACCTTCGGCGCCGGCGGGCACGCCCGCCTGCTGGCCGAGGACCTCGCCGGGCAGGGGAAGCTCTTCGCGATCGACCGTGACCCAGCGGCGAAGATCCAGTTCGACCGCTTCAAGGCACGGGCGGGCGTCGACGTGCGCTTCCTGAGCGGGGAGTTCTCCACCGTGCTCCGGCAGCTGGCCGCCAACGACGTCGGGGCCGACGCGATCCTGCTCGATCTCGGGGTCTCGTCGATGCAGATCGACACGCCCGAACGCGGCTTCTCGTACGCGACGGACGCACCCCTGGACATGCGCATGGACCCCACCTCCGAGCCGAGCGCGGCCGAGATCGTGAACACCTGGAATGAGCGGGACCTGGCGCGCATCTTCCGCGCCTACGGCGAGGAGCGGTACGCGGGGCAGATCTCGCGGGCCATCGTACGGCGTCGCGAGACGCAACCGTTCTCCCGCTCCGCCGACCTCGTGGACGTGGTCAGGGGAGCGCTGCCGATACCCGCACGGTTCGGTGAAGGGCACCCGGCCAAGCGCGTGTTCCAGGCGCTCCGGATCGCGGTGAACGGAGAGCTCGAGGTGCTGGAGGCGGCGCTGCCCGCGGCTCTCGAGATGCTCAGGCCCGGTGGCCGCCTTGCGGTGATCAGCTTCCACTCGCTCGAGGACCGGATCGTCAAGCACTTCCTCCGCGCCCGCGCGCATGGGTGCGACTGCCCGCCCGACTTCCCCATCTGCGCGTGCGGCAAGCAGCCCGAGGTGCGCCTCCTGACCACGCGGCCCGTGCGACCGGGGGCGGCCGAGCTCGAGCTGAACCCGCGGTCAGCATCCGCGCGCCTGCGCGTCGCGGTCAAGGTCTGAGCTGCGTGTCCACTGCCTTCGATGTCCCGCTCGAACGGCGCCGTGCCCGCACGGAATCCCCCACGCGCCCGCGGCGCGAAGCGGCGCCGTCCGCAGAGGCGCGACCCCGTCGACGCCTGCTCACCGGAGGGGTCGTCGGCATCCTCGTGATCGCAGTCCTGCTCGCAGGAGTGGTTGCAGTCAATGTGTTCGTGCTCCAGCTGAACATGCAACTCGATCAGCTCGGCCGTGAGCGCGCCGAGCTCAAGGTCGAGAACGCGCGACTGCAGGCCCAGCTCTCCGGCTCCTCCGCCAGCGTGCAGGTGACGACGACGGCGAAGGCACAGGGCCTCGTCCCCGCCGACCCGCTCGCCACGGAGTACGTCTGGATCGACCGCAAGGGCTCGCGGAGCAACCGCTGATGGCCTCGGCCACGCGTGTCCAGCGCGACCGGCTCGCCAACCGCAGGATCCACGTTCTCGGCTTCGTCTTCGCCGCCATCTTCGTCGTGGCCTTCGGTCGGGCGGTGTGGATGCAGGGCGTCAACGGAACCGCGTACGAGGCGCTTGCGCAGAAGCAACAGGTCGAGCGGATCGAGCTGCCGGCGGGCCGCGGGGCGATCCTCGACCGCAACGCCGAGCCTCTCGCCATCGGGCAACAGGCCACGACCGTGTACGCCGATCCGCGCGCCGTCGTGGACAAGGCCGCCGCCGCCACCGCCATCGGCGAGAGCCTCGCGCTCGACCCGAACGAGGTGTACGGATGGCTGAAGGACAGCAGGAAGAGCTTCGTCTACATCAAGCGCCAGGCCGACCCCTACAAGGCCGCCGAGCTGGAGGAGCTCGGCATCAAGGGCCTCGGCTTCTATCCCGAGGAGCGGCGCGCCTACCCGCAAGGGGTCGTCGGCGCGCACGTCGTCGGTTTCGCAGGTACCGACAACAAGGGACTCGAGGGCATCGAGCGCTCCTTCGACTCGAAGCTCTCCGGGCGACCCGGATACAAGACGATCATCCGCGATCCTGCGGGCCAGCTGATCGACGAGATCCGCTCCAAAGCCGAGCGGCCCGGCGCCAACATCACGCTCTCCCTCGACCATCAGATCCAGGCAAACACCGAGCAGCTGCTGTCGAACGCCGTGCGTCGCTGGGGCGCGCTGGGCGCGACCGCAATCGTCATGGACACGCGCACCGGGGCGATCCTGGCCATGGCCAACGCCCCCGTCTTCGACGCCAACCGCTTCCCCGACGCCCGCGCCTCGATCCGCAGGAACCGGGCCGTCACCGATCAGTACGAGCCCGGTTCGACCTTCAAGATCGTGCCGATCGCCGCCGCGCTGGAGGAGGGTGTGGTCACGCCCTCCACGCGCTTCACGCTGGCCCCCAAGATCAACGTCGCAGACCGGGTGATCCGCGAGGCGCACAGCCGCGGCACCGTGCGGCTGAGCGTGCGCGAGATCCTCTCCCAGTCGTCGAACGTCGGCACCGTCACGGTCGCTCAGCGGCTCGGCAGCGGTGAGCTCGCCGCCTGGATCGATCGCTTCGGCTTCGGCAAGAAGACCGGAATCGGCTTCCCGGGGGAGAGCGGAGGTAGCGTCCTGCCGCTGGAGAAGTGGTACGGATCGACGATCGGCACGGTGCCGATCGGCCAGGGCATCGCCGTCACGCCGATGCAGATGATCCTCGCGTACGCCGCCATAGGAAACGGAGGCGTGATGCCCCAGCCGCGCCTCGTGGAGCGAGTCGGCGGGCACCACGTGAAGCTGGCGCCTGGCCGCCGCGTCGTCTCCCGGATGACTGCGAACAGGATGATGGCGATGTTCCGCGACGTCGTCGTCGAGGGCACAGGCACCGAGGCTGCGATCCCGGGATACACCGTGGCCGGCAAGACGGGCACCGCCGAGAAGGCGGAAAACGGGCACTACGTCCGGAAGTACGTCGCCTCCTTCGTCGGTCTCGTCCCCGCGAAGCATCCCCGTCTTGCCGTGCTGGTGATGGTGGACGAGCCGAAGGGCCAGATCTTCGGCGGGGAGGTGGCAGCCCCCGTCTTCCGCGACATCGCCCGGTTCACCCTGCAGTACCTCGAGGTGCCGCCGGACGTTCCACACCTGCGCAAGAATGCGCTTGCCGCCGCCCACTAGTGATTGATTCCGGATTGCCTGCCTCCCCGCGCAGGACTCCCTGTGGCGCGTGCGTGGGGTCAGCGGCTGAGCGTGCGGCGGAGTGGGGCCCTTCAGGGCCTCACGAGACGTTCGTCCCCAGGGGAGGCGAGGGGTCGAGTGCGACGAGGGGCTGATCTGTCGGTGTTCCGGGGTTGGCGGCTCACCGCTCACGCTGCGGGGGCTGGTGGTCGGCCGAACGTCTTGCGAGGCCCTGAAGGGCCCCGCTCCAGCCTCGCCGGCCGCGTGGGCTTGACGGAGCGGTCACCGCTCGGCTCGACCGATTCGGAATCAATCGTCTAGGCGTGCCAGGACGACCAGAGCTTGGCGTACGACCCGTCGCGCTCGAGCAGGTCGTCGTGACTGCCGAGCTCGGTGAGCAGACCGTCCTCGATCACCGCGACCCGGTCGGCGTCGTGTGCGGTGTGCAGGCGGTGCGCGATGGCGATCACGGTGCGTCCCGCCAGCACCGACCCGAGTGAGCGTTCGAGATGGCGCGCGGCCCGGGGGTCGAGCAGCGATGTCGCCTCGTCCAGCACCAGGGTGTGGGGGTCGGCGAGGACGAGCCTGGCGAGAGCAAGCTGTTGCGTCTGAGCCGGCGAGAGCGGCGTACCGCCTGCGCCGACCACCGTCTCCATGCCCTCGGGGAGGCCGGCAGTCCACACGTCCGCGTCCACTGCTGCGAGCGCCGCGGCGAGCACGTCGTGCGACGCCTCCGGCCGTCCCAGGCGGAGGTTGTCGGCAATGGTGCCTACGAACACGTGCTGCTCCTGGGTCACGAGAGCCACCTCGCGGCGAAGCAGGTCGAGCGGCAACTCGACGAGCTGCGCGCCGCCGACCTCGACCTGTCCTGTCCTCGGCGGATGGATGCCGGCCAGCAACCGTCCAAGCGTGGACTTGCCTGCCCCGGACGGGCCGACAACGGCGATTCGCTCGCCGGGGCGGAGCGCGAGGTCGATGCCGTGCAGGACATCTCGTCCTTCGCGGTACGCGTAGCGAACGTCTCGTGCCAGCAGATCGACACCTTCGGGCTGCCGGCCGGTGGCCTCCCGGTCGGGCGGCACCTCGGCCACCCCGACCAGGCGGGCAAACGAGGCCGCGCCCACCTGGATCTCGTCGAGCCAGGAGATCAGCCGGTCGACCGGGTCGGCCAGCTGCTGCGCGTACAGCACGATCGCCGTGACCTCTCCGATGGAGGCGTGACCCGCACTGACCAACCAGCCGCCGATGCCCAGGGCGGCGACCACGGGCAGCACGAACGCGATGTCCGCGCTCGGGAACCACCGCACCCTGAGCCGTAGGGTGAAGCGCTCCGCCTCCCAGGCGGCCCGAAGATCGTCGTCGATTCGCTGCACTCTCGTCTCGGCCAGGTCGAGCGACTCGACGGTGCGGCCACCGTCCACCGTCTCGCCGACCGTGCCGGCCAACATGGCGTAGGCCGCCCGCTCCCGCAGGTAGCCGGCGGGAGCGCGGCGGAGATACCACCGCGTGCCCACGACGAGGATCGGGACGCCGGCGAGACAGGGCAGCGCGGCGACCGGGTTGACCCAGGCCATGGCGCCGACGGTGAGCACCGTAGTGACCCCCGCGATCAGGGTCTCGGGGATGCCGAAGCGCACCGTCCGCGCCAGCGAGTCGACGTCGGCGGTGGTACGAGAGACGAGATCGCCCATTCCGGCCCGTTCCACCGTGGACAGGGGAAGCGCCAGCACACGCTCGAGGAAGTCTTCGCGAAGCGCTGCGAACATCTTCTCCGACAACACCGTCGAGCTGCGCCGGGCGACCCAGGTGAGCACGGTCTGAGCGACGATGAACCCGGCGAGTGTGAGCACGACCAGGTCGATGTGATGCCGGGTGGTCCCGTCCTTGATCGATTGCAGCAAGTCCCCGAGCAGGCGTGGGCCGGCCAGACCGGCGATCGCTGCCGCCGCGTGGAGGGCGACCACGCCGACCAGCGCCGGCCGGTAGGCCCGGGCCAGCGCGACGGCTTCCGATCGCATGCGGTGTCCGTCGGCGATCGGCAGGAGCTCTCTCACAGCTCGCCTCGGGTCACGGTGGCTCGGTAGTCCTCGCGACTCACGAGCAGGTCGCGGTGCAGCCCTGTCGCGGCAACGGCGCCTTCCACCAGCCAGGCCACCTCGTCCGCGTGGTCCAGGAGGAGTGGGCTCGTGGTGACGATGATCGTGGTCGCATGGCGTCGCGCCTCTTTGAGACGTACGGCGATGCGCGCTTCGGTGTGCGCGTCGACCGCGCTCGTCGGCTCCACCAGGACGAGGATGTCCGGGTCGGCGATCACGGCCCGTGCGAGCACGAGGCGTTGGCGCTGCCCCCCGGAGAACGACCGGCCGCGCTCGTCCACCTGTTCGTCGAGCCCGTCGTCCAGGGCAGCGAGGACGTCGCCGGCATCGGCGACGTCCACCGCCCTCAGAATCTCGTCGTCGGAGAGCCGCCCGCGGGGGTCGAGCTCCCCACGCAGCGTGCCGGAGAAGAGCACCGGATCTGCGTCGCTCAGCAGGATGCGCCTCCGCACGACGGCGGCGGAAAGGTCCGCCAGCGGCACACCCCCGAGCGTGATCGCGTCGTCAGGGGCAAGGCGTCCAAGCCGGTCGGCAATCGCGGCGCCTTCCTCCGGCGTGGAGGCGGCGACACAGAGGAAGCGGCCCGGTTCCACCACGAGCCCGGAGCGGGCGTCGAGGATCCGGGCCGGGCGTGCCGGCTCGTCCGCCAGTCGTATCGGCTCGTCCACGTGACGCTCGACGGCAAGGAGCGAGAGCATTCGCCGTGCTCCGACGTGTGCCCGTGTGAATCGCTCGACAGCGTCGCCTGCCGTCCGGAGCGGGATCACCAGGAACGCGGCGTAGCCGTAGAACGCGACCAGGTCGCCTGGGCTGAGCTCCCCGGTGAGCACGAGCCTGGCGCCGAGCCAGGTGACGAGGACGATGAACAGCCCGGGCAGCAGGACCTGCGCCGAATCGAGAGTTGCTTGCGGCGTAGCCACGCGAACACCGCTCCGCCGCACGATGTCCGACTGCGCTCGGTAGCGATCGAGAAAGGCCGCCTCACCACCGATACCGCGCAGCACCCTCAGGCCCGCGGCTGTATCGGCCCCGAGGGTGGTCAGCTTGCCGACCTCGGTGCGTTGCTCTTGCTGGCGCCGGTGCAACGGTCGGATCACTCCGCCGAGCGTGACCACGAGCAGCGGTACGCCGAGCAGCACGATCAGCCCGAGCGTCGTCGAGGAGGTGAGCAGGATCACCGCCACGACGACGTACGAGGCGATTGCCCCCGAGAGCCTGGCCATCACGTCGTAGGCGCCGCCGGCGCGAAGTGCGTCGTTGGAGATGGTGGCCACGACCTCTCCCGTCGGATGGCTTGCCTTCACCGCCGTGGCGGTGCGTGCGACGTGGTGCCCGACGACCTGCACGAGCCGGAAGGAGGCGACGAGCCAGTTGGTGACGGCGAACCGGTGACGAAAGGACCCCGCGAAGGCCTGAACACAGCCGAGCGCGAACAGCACTCCCGTCCACAGAGCCAGCCGCCGGCCGTTGTCTCCGACGATCCCGTCGTCGATGGCGCGCCCGATCGTGTACGGCATCAACGCCTGCGTGGACATCCACAGCATCCCGAAGCAGACGGCGGCGACCAGGGTGCGGAGCTGCAGCCGAGCCACCCAGGCGAGCAGGCGCCACGGCGTCCGCGCCGTCGGGGTGCCGGGGTCGGCGAATGGCAGATCGAACATCCGATCATCCTATGAGCGGGTGACCTGAGCCGTCCCCGTGGGGTCAGGCCTCCCACGTCCCACCACTCGGGGCACCTCAGCCGTCTCCACCGCCTGCGGTGGGACATGGGAGGCTGACCCCGGGCTCCCGGGTCCCCGGATTCCCGGGCTCCCGACCCGGGCTACCGCGGACGGGTTGTCTAGGCTTCAGGTGATGGAGCTTGAGGCGCTGATCCGCGCGCTCGTGCCGAGCGACGTGATCGGACGGCGGCCGGTCGAGATCCGCGACCTCGCGTACGACACGCGCGCGGTACGTGAGGGCGCGCTCTTCTTCTGCGTGCCAGGGGCACGCGTGGACGGGCATGACCTCGGGGCCGAGGCGGTGCGGCTCGGCGCCGACGCGCTCGTCGTCGAGCGCGAGCTCCAGGTGGCCGTGCCGCAACTCGTCGTGGCGAGCGTGCGGGCATCGATGGCCGTCGCCGCGGACGTGTTCTACGGCGAGCCGACCCGTTCCCTGGTCTGCGCGGGCGTGACGGGGACGAACGGCAAGACGACGACCGCGATGCTCATGCGATCGACGCTGGAGGCAAGTGGCCGGTCGTGCGGCCTCGTCGGCACCGTCGACTGGGTCGTAGGAGGCAAGCATCGCGACGCTCGGCACACGACGCCCGAGGCGATCGACCTGCAACGGCTGTTCCGGGAGATGCTGGACGCCGGCGACGAGGCGGTCGCGATCGAGGCCGCGTCGCACGGATCCCACTACCGGCGACTCGACCGGGTGCGTTTCGAGGCGCTCGTCTTCACCAACCTCACCCAGGATCATCTCGATCTCCACGGGTCGATGGAGGAGTACTTTCTTGCCAAGCGCCGTCTCTTCACCGGTCTCGAGCCGCCACCCGCCGCGGTCAACATCGGTGATCCCCTGGGGCGGCGCCTGGCGGATGAGCTGGCCGCCGCGCATCGCGCGCCGCTGATCACATTTGGGCTCCGGCCCGAGGCCGAGGTGCGCCCCGATCGCCTGGAAGCAGGCCCGCGAGGATCCACCTTCACCGCGGCGGGGATCCAGATCGTGACCTCGCTGCGAGGCATCTTCAACGTGGAGAACATCCTCGGTGCCGTCGCGGCCGGACTGCTGCTCGACCTCGACGAGGCGGCGATCGCCGCGGGGATCGCCGCGCTGAAGGGGGTCCCCGGGCGCTTCGAGGCGATCGAGGAGGCACAGGACTTCCAGGTGATCGTCGACTACGCCCACACGCCCGCAGCGCTCGCCACCGTGCTCGAGGCGGCGCGGGCGCTCGACGGCGGACGCCTGATCGTCGTCTTCGGCGCAGGTGGCGACCGCGACCGGGAAAAGCGGCGCCCCATGGGGCAGGCCGTCCGCGCCGCTGCCGATCTCGTCGTCGTCACCTCGGACAACCCACGCTCCGAGGATCCGCTGCAGATCATCCAGGAGATCGTTCAGGGCACGGGGATCGACGTCGAGATCGACCCCGACCGGGGCTCGGCGATTCACAGTGCGATCCGCGAGGCGCGGGCGGGGGACGTCGTCGTGATTGCCGGCAAGGGTCACGAGCAGGGGCAGGAGATCGCCGGTGTCGTGCACCCCTTCGACGATCGCGCGGTGGTACGAGAGGCCCTGTGGGGGCGCGGCGGATGATCCCCCTGGACGTTGGGGAGGTCGAGGCGCTCGCCCTGGGACCGCTCACCGGCGCGCCCCGAGCGGGCGCCTTCACACGCATCCACGCCGATTCGCGGCAGGCCCGGCCGGGCGATCTCTTCGTCGCGCTCAACACCGGTGTCGCGTACGCCGAGGACGCGGTCGCGCGGGGCGCCGCCGCGCTGGTCCCCCACGACCAGCACGCGGCCCTGGCCACGCTCGCCTCGCTCGTGCGCGGTCGCTCGCGGGCGCGTGTAGTGGCGGTCGTCGGCTCGACGGGGAAGACCTCGACCAAGGACGCGCTCGGCGCGCTCTGCGCCGCCGTCACGCCCACCGTGGTCGCGGAGGACAGCCAGAACAACGAGATCGGGCTCCCGCTCACGGTGCTGCGGCTGGAGCCGGAGACGCGTGTGCTGGTGACCGAGATGGGGATGCGCGGCCTCGGCCAGATCGCCGAGCTGTGCGCGATCGCGCGGCCCGACCTGACACTGGTCTGCTCCATCGGGCCTGAGCACCTCGAGCTGCTGGGAACGGTCGAGAACGTGGCACGGGCCAACGCCGAGGCCATCGAGGCCCTGCCCCCGCGCGGCATCGCCGTCGTCCCCGACGACTGCCACGAGCTGGAGCCGTACCTCGGGCGCACGGACATCGAGATCCGCCGCTTCGACCGTGGCGGGGTCGAGCGAACCGGGCCGCGCCGCTTTGGCTTCCTCGTGGCCGGGCGCCAGCTCGAGCTCGAGCTGCCGTTCGACGCCCGACATCTGGCGGAGAACGTGCTCGGAGCCCTCACGGCCTACGAGGCGCTCGACCTACCGCTCGAGCGGGCCCCCGACGGTGCCGCCGCGATCGCCCTCTCGCGCTGGCGCACCGAGACTCACGAGCTGCCCGGCGGCGGCGTGCTCGTCAACGACACGTACAACGCCAACCCGACATCCATGGCCGCGGCGCTCCGGCACGTGCGCGAGCTCGCGGACGGGAGGCGGACGGTCGCGGTGCTCGGCGAGATGGCTGAGCTGGGTGAGCACAGCCCGGCCTGGCACCGCGAGATCGCAACTGCCGTGATCGAGGCGGGCATCGACGTGCTGGTGACGGTCGGCGAGCTTGCCGCCTCGTATGCGGATGGCCGCGAAGGGGAGACTGTTCGTGTGTCGGGCCGGCAGGAGGCCGAGCGGGCGCTCGATCTCCTGTTGAGACCCGGGGACGTGGTGCTGGTCAAGGCGTCGCGTGCCGCGGCGCTCGAAGGCATCGCGGCCCACGCCTCGAAGATCGCATCTCGATGGCCGACCTCGTGAACTGACCCATGGTCCGTGTGCTCATCGCCGGCCTGGTGGCCATGGTGATCGCGGTCGTGATCGGCCCGCAGTTCATCGAGTGGCTTCGCCGGCAAAGCGTCGGGCAGCAGATCCGCGAGGAGGGTCCCAAGCACCACATGGCCAAGCAGGGCACGCCGACCATGGGCGGGCTGTTCATCCTCGTCTCGGCCGTCTTGCCGTTCTTCGTGGTCAGCGTGTACACAGGCCCGGGCCTGGCCGTCGTGGCGGCCACCGTCAGTTGCGGGCTGATCGGTTTCGCCGACGACTACATCAAGGTGCGGCGCAAGCGCTCGCTGGGCCTGCCCGGTCGCTGGAAGATGCTGGGCCTGCTCGCCGTCACCGGGGGCGTCGCCTACGCCGTGCACGTGATCGACTACGTGGACACGGAGATCTACTTCCCGATCATCGACGCCAACGTCGACCTGTCATACGGGTACTACGGGCTGCTCTTCCTGATCATCGCGGGTACCGCCAACGGTGTGAACTTGACTGACGGCCTGGACGGGCTCGCGGCCGGCACCGTGGTCGTCTCCCTGCTCACGCTGCTTGCCATGGTCGCGATCCAGTGGCTGCGCTCGGGGCCTGTCGGTGAGCGCAGCGACAACTACCTCGACCTGGCCATCTTCGCGGCCGCGCTGATCGGCGGGCTCATCGGCTTCCTCTGGTTCAACGCCCACCCGGCCGAGGTGTTCATGGGCGACACCGGCTCCATGGCGCTCGGCGGAGCCATCGCGACCCTCGCCGTCTTCACCAAGACGGAGGTCCTGCTCATCTTCATCGGCGGCATCTACCTGATCGAGTCGCTCTCCGTGATCGTCCAGGTCGCGAGCTTCAAGCGCACCGGCAGGCGCGTCTTCCTGATGGCGCCGATTCACCACCACTTCGAGATGAAGGCCTGGTCGGAGACCAAGATCATGGTGCGCTTCTGGATCATCGGCGCCATCTGCTGCGCCGTCGGCTTCGTCCTCTTCTACCGCTACTACCTGCGCTTCCAGCTGTGACGCGGAGGAACGTCTCCGGCGAACGCCTGCGGGCTGGCTCGGCCGGATCGGTGCGTAACGGCTGCTCCGTCGTGCCGCCGTCCAGCTCGGCGACGTCACGCGCCGTGCGGGCGGAGCGCACACGTTGAGCACCGTGCTGGTCGTGGGCCTGGCCCGCTCCGGGATCGCCGCCACCCGCGCGCTCGTCCAGGAGGGAGCCACCGTCACCGCCTACGACCAGCGTGAGGTCGGACAGGAGGTGTCCGGCATCGCTCGGGTCGTCACCGGCGACTGGGAGGACGGACTGCTCGACGGCGTCGAGCTCGTGGTCAAGAGCCCCGGCGTCCCGGGCGCGGCACCGCCGGTGGCTGCAGCACGTGCGCGCGGCATCGAGGTGATCTCGGAGATCGAGCTGGGCGCGCGCCTGCTGCCGAACCCGATCGTCGGTATCACCGGCACCAACGGGAAGACGACGACCACAGCGCTCCTCGGGGCGATGCTCGAAGCCGCCGGGCTCCCCGTCGAGGTGGCCGGCAACATCGGCCGGCCCCTCACCTCGCTCGTCGGGACTGCACCCCCGGGTGCCTGGGTCGCGTGCGAGCTCTCCTCCTTCCAGCTCGAGGACATCATCACGTTTCGCCCGCGCATCGCCGTCCTGCTCAACCTGGAGCCAGACCACATCGACCGCCACGGCACGTTCGCGGCCTACCGCGACGCCAAGCTACGGATGTTCGCGAACCAGCAGGCCGAGGACGTCGCCGTCCTTCCGCGCGGCTTCCCGGTCGTCCCGGGTGCCGCCCGGCGAGTGGAGTTCCACGCCGACGACCCATTGCCGGCCCACCCGTTGCTCCCGGGCGCCCACAATCGCGAGAACGCGGCTGCCGCCACCGCCGCGGCCCGCGCCGTTGGTGTTCCGGAGCAGGCCATCTCGGAGGCGCTCAGCACCTTCCCGGGTGTGGAACATCGCATCGAGCCGGTGGCCGAGATCGCCGGCGTCCGCTACGTGAACGACTCGAAGGCCACCAACGCGGCCGCCACGCTGCGTGCCGTCGCGGCGTTCCCCGGGAGTCGGCTGCACGTGATCCTCGGCGGACAAGGGAAGAACGAGAGCTACGACGCCCTGGCCGCCGCCTTCGGGCCGACCGATCGCGCCTACCTCATCGGTGAGGCTGCACCAGAGATCGGTGCCGCGCTGGCGGCGGCCGGAGTGCCCACGGCGCAGAGCGGCACCCTCGCGCAGGCCGTGGCGGACGCGCACGCCAGGGTCGCCGCCGGGGACGTCGTCCTCCTCTCTCCAGCGTGTGCCTCGTTCGACCAGTTCCGCGACTACGAGGCTCGCGGGGAGGAGTTCCGGAAGCTGGTGCAGAACCTCACGGGGTGACAGGCGATCGGTCGCACCGGGTGCGCGCCCCCGCCGCTCGGCGCTGTCCGGCGACCGCCCGGCGGCCATCGTGAACAACCGCCTCGAACGCCAGGTGCTCGTGCTGGTCACCCTCGGGCTCGTCGCCTTCGGGCTGGTGATGGTCTTCAGCGCCACGTCGGCCTCCGCCGCGCTCGACGGAGGCAACCCGATGCAGTCGGTGATCCGCCAGGCGATCTACGCCGCGGGCGGCATCGTCGGCATGGTCGTCCTCTCCCGGCTCGACTACCACCTGCTACGGCCACTGGCACCCGTCCTGCTCGTGGGAGCCTTCGCCGCCTGCCTGGCCGTGCTCGTCCTGGGACCGTCGATCAACGACGCCCGTCGCTGGTTCGTGGTCGGCCCGGTCAGCCTCCAGCCCTCCGAGTTCGCGAAGCTCGCCCTGCTGGTCTGGCTCGCGGCCCGGCTCTCCCGCCGCAAGGCTCCCACCACCCCTGGCGAGCTGATGAAGCCGGTGGGGCTCGTGATCATGCTCTTCAGCGTCGTCATCCTGCTCGAGCCGGATCTCGGAACGACGATCTCGCTGGGGCTGATGGCCGCGGCCGTGCTCCTCGTCTCCGGGACGCCGCTCCGGCTGATGGGTCTCGTCGGCACGGTGGCGGTGGCCGGGGCGGTGCTCGCCGTCTACATGGAGCCGTACCGCAAGGCACGCATGCTCGCGTTCCTCGACCCGTGGCAGGACGCCCGTGACGGCGGCTACCAGATCGTGCAGGCCTTCATCGCGGTCGGCTCGGGTGGCGTCACCGGCGAGGGCCTGGGGCAGGGCGTGCAGAAGGCGAACTTCCTGCCGGAGGCGCACACGGACATGATCTTCGCCGTGATCGGCGAGGAACTGGGCCTGGTGGGCGTGACCATCGTCCTGCTCGCGTTCGCCACGTTCGCCTGGGCGGGGCTCCGCGTGGCCCGGGGCTGCCGGGATCCGTTCGGCATGCGCCTCGCGGCAGGGGCCACGGCCCTGGTGTGCGGGCAGGCCGCGATCAACATGGCGGCCGTGCTCGGCATCGCCCCGCTCACCGGGATCCCGCTGCCCTTCATCTCCGCCGGAGGCTCCTCGCTGCTGGTCCTGCTCGGTGCCGTGGGAATCGTCCTTAACATCGCTGGCAATGAGCGCGTCGTCGAAGCTCGTGTGCGTGGTCGCAGCCGGCGGGACCGCCGGGCACGTGCGACCGGCACTCGCAGTCGCGGAAGCGCTTCGCGCCCGCGGAGCGACGGTGACGTTCGCCGGCACAGCCGACCGCGTCGAGTCGCGGCTGGTTCCTGAAGCGGGCTTCGAGCTCGACACCTTCGCCGTCAGCGGGTTCCCGCGCAGACCCGGCCTTGCGCTCATCCGTTCGCTGTGGCGGGCAGCGAGGGCGCCGTTCGCCTGCCTGGCCATCCTCAACCGGCGCCAGCCGGATGTGGTCGTCGGCGGTGGCGGCTTCGTGGCCGGTCCCATGCTCGTCGCCGCGCGGCTGCGCCGCATACCCGCCGTGCTCACCGAGGCGGACGCTCACCTCGGGCTCGCCAACCGCCTCGCCCTCCCGTTCGTGCGCCGGGTGTTCCTGGCCTACGAGATAGACGGGCGGCGCGGCGGGAAGTTCCGGGTCGTGGGCCGGCCGATCCCTCGCGAGCACCTCTCGGGCTCACGGGCCGAGGGGCGCGAGGTGCTTGGCCTTCCCGCCGAAGGCCCGGTCGTGCTCGTGGTGGGCGCGCTCGCCGGAGCCCGATCGTTGAACGAGATGGCCGTTACCGCGTGGGGAGAGAGCGGCCCCGCCGTGTTGCACATCTGCGGGGCGCGGGACTTCGACGCGCTCGAGTCACGGGTGGCCCGAAGCGACTATCACCTGCTGTCGCACACCGACTTCTTCGGACAGGCGCTCCGGGCGGCAGACGTCGCCGTGTCGCGCGCCGGAGGTACCGTGTGGGAGCTGGCCGCCGCGGGGACGCCCGCCCTCCTCGTCCCCTATCCCCACGCCACGGCCGACCACCAGACGCTCAACGCCCGCCACTTCGAGCGGGGTGGAGGCGCCATCGTCGTGGCCGACGAGGACGTCGACGCCGTTCCGGGGCTCGTGGCCGAGCTGCTCGCCGATCCGGACCGCCTGCAGGCGATGCGCGCGGCCATGCTCGCCCTCGCGCGCCCCCGGGCTGCCGACGAGATCGCGGACGAGGTGGTGGCCCTTGCCCGCCGCTGACGCCCCGGCTGGAGCGCCATCATCACTGACCGGCCGTCGGTTCTACTTCGTGGGGATCGGCGGCTCGGGGCTCTCCGCCTACGCCAACATCGCTCGCGCCCAGGGGGCGGAGGTGCGCGGCTGGGATCTGCGCGACACAATATTCATGCGCTCGCTGGAGGGTGTGGAGATCGACCTCGGCGGCGAACCGGCACCCCCAGCCGGGTACGAGGTCGTGCTCTCGACCGCCCACCTGCACCGCACCGAAGGAATGCCGCGCTCCCGCTTCCTGGCCGAGCTCGTCGCCTCGACGCCGTCCATCGTCGTCGGCGGCGCCCACGGCAAGACGACGACGGCCGCCATGATCGCCTTCGCGCTGCGGGAGACCGGACATGATCCCTCCTTCGTGATCGGAGGTCTCGTGCCCCAGCTCGGTGGCAACGCCGGCGTCGGCACCGGTTACCTGGTGGTCGAGGGGGACGAATCCGACCGCTCGATCGGCGACTTGCACCCGGAGCTCGCGGTCGTCACGAACATCGAGCTCGACCACTTCGGCTCCTACGGCTCCGAGGCCGAGCTCACCGCCTTCTTCGAGAGCTGGCTGGCCACCGTGCCTCACGTGGTGCGCAGCTGGGAGCTCGAGCCCGTCACCTTCGAGCTGGGTGTGCCCGGCGCCCACAACCGCCAGAACGCGGCAGCCGCGCTCGCAGCGCTCGAGCTGGCAGGCGTGCCGCGAGCGGAGGCCGAGCCGGCGCTGCGGCGCTTCGCCGGCGCCGACCGCCGCTTCCAGGTGGTCGGTGAGGCCGGCGGCGTCACGGTGATCGACGACTACGGCCACAACCCGACCGAGCTTCGCGTCACGCTACAGACCGCGCGCTCCCGTACCGGTGGGCGGCTGATCGCCGTCTACCAGCCGCACGTCTACGAACGCACTCGCCACCTTGCCAGCGAGCTCGCGGAGGCGCTGGGAATCGCCGACATCGCCGTGGTCACCGACGTCACCGGGGCGCGCGACGCTCCGCGCGACGGAGTCACGGGCAAGTGGGTCCTCGATCGACTCCCCACACACGTTCGCGGTGTCTGGGCACCGACGCTGGATGATGCAGTTCCGCTCACGCTCGCCCTCGCGCGCCCCGGCGACACGGTGGTCACGCTCGGAGTGGGGGAGCCCTGGCGCGTGGCGCGCGCCATCGCCGACGCGCTGGCCGGAACTTCATGAACGAGTGGCGCACCGACGTGCGACTCGCCCGCCTGACCACGATCGGGGCGGGCGGGCCGGCCCGAGCGTACGCAGAGTGCGCCTCCGTCGAAGGGCTGCAAGAGAACCTCCGCCGCGCCACCGCCGGCGCGCTGCCCGTGGTCACGGTCGGGCTGGGCTCGAACGTCCTCGCGTCGGACGCAGGGGTGGAGGCGCTCGTCCTGAGGCTGGTGGGTGACCTGGCCGCCGTGTCGGTGCAGGGAACGACGCTCCGCGCGGGTGGCGGTGCCACCAACGCCGTCTGCCTGCACCGCGCTCGCGAGGCCGGCCTGGGCGGGCTCGAGTTCGCCTGTGCCATCCCCGGGACGGCAGGCGGAGGCGTGCGCATGAACGCCGGGGCGTACGGCTCCGACTGGTCGCGAATCCTCGAACGGGCGCTGGTGGTCTCCGCGGAAGGCAGCGACTGGCTGGGGGTGCGCGACCTCGATCTCTCCTACCGCCATTCGGGGCTCGGCCCGGGGCAGGTGGTGGCCGCGGTCGAGTACCGTCTCACGCCGAGATCCGCCGCCGAGATCCGCTCCGAGGTTGCCGAGCTCGTGGCGCGGCGCAAGGCGACGCAGCCGACGACGAAGAGGACGTTCGGCTCGGTGTGGAAGAACCCGGAGGGCGAGCTGGGCGCCGGCGCCCTGCTCGAGCGCTGCGGGCTCAAAGGACACGCCCACGGTGGCGCACGGATCTCGCCCAGGCACGCCAACTTCATCGAGAACGCTGGTGGAGCGACGAGCGCCGACTGCCTGGCCCTGATGGCCGAGTCACGCCGACGTGTGCGGGAGGAATTCGGGATCGAGCTCGAGCACGAGGTCGTGTTGCTCGGCGGCATCGAGGCTCCCGCGTAGGACACAGGCGTCTTCCGCCGAATCTGGTCGGGTGGCCAGCGGGGGACGAGTCGACCAAGGATCGCGCCCGCGTGTGAGCGCGGAAAGTGCCGTCGTCACGCTTCCGAGCGCCGACGCGGGCGACCGCCTCGACCTCGGTCGTCTCGTTCCCACCGGCCGCTCGATCGCGCTGGCCCTCGCGGTCACGCTTGGTGCGCTCGCCTGCTACCTCTGTGCGCGGTACACCGCTGTCTTCGCCGTGCGTCAGGTGACCGTGGTGGGCGTGGACTCGTCGGTCGGGACGCAGGTGCGCTCGGTGCTCGCGGAGAACCAGGGACGCAGCCTCCTCGCCGTCGATCTGCAGCGCGCGAGCGACGCGCTCGAGGCGCTCCCGGTGGTGGCGTCGGTGTCGATCGACCGGGCGTTCCCCCACACGCTGTCCGTGTTCGTGCGACCCGAGCGGGCGGTCGCCGTGGTCCGCCGCGGCAGCCATTCGTACCTGCTGTCCGCTCGCGGCCGGGTGATGGGGGAGACCGAGCGCGGTGCCAGGCGCACGTTGCCGCGCATCTGGACGACCCAGGACGTCGATCTCTCCGCCGGCATCACCGTCAGCGGCGACCTCGCGCTCGCAGCGCGAGCGGTGCGGCCCCTCGACGGGCAACGGCTGCCGTCGGCCGTCGCCGCCGTGACCAAGGTCAACGGCACCCTGGTCTTCCGCCTGCGCTCCGGGCTCGAGCTACGACTCGGCGACACCACGGGTCTCGACCTCAAGCTTGCCGTCGCCCGCCGCCTCGTGCCCCTGCTCCCCGCCGGCACCGACTACCTCGACGTCAGCCTTCCGGAGCGCGCCGTCTCCGGCAGCAACCCTGAACCTCAAGTCGAGCTACAGTCTCAACTGTCGACCTCGACTTCAGAAACGGGTTGACAGTGCCGACAAGGAGTCCGTACCCTGGCTGCGAATGCCGTGTGGTGCAGACCCGTCAACAGCGAAGCCTCGACAGGAGCTTGACGTCGAGGCAGATCGAGGGAAGGCAAAGCGATGAACAGCTCGGGCGGTAACTACCTGGCAGTGATCAAGGTCGTGGGGGTCGGCGGCGGAGGCACGAACGCCGTCAACCGCATGGTCGAGTCCGGCCTCTCCGGCGTGGAGTTCATCGCCGTGAACACCGACGCCCAGGCGCTGCTCATGACCGACGCCGACGTGAAGATCCATATCGGCTCGAAAGCCACGCGGGGGCTGGGCGCAGGAGCCGACCCTGCGGTCGGGCTGGCCGCCGCCATGGAGACCCGCGACGAGCTGAAGGAGGCGCTGAAGGGCGCCGACATGATCTTCGTCACCGCCGGTGAAGGTGGCGGTACCGGGACGGGTGCGGCACCGGTCGTGGCCGAGTTGGGCCGCGAGCTGGAGGCGCTCACCGTGGGCGTGGTCACCAAGCCGTTCGGCTTCGAAGGCAAGCGCCGCTCGGAACAGGCCGAGCTCGGCATCGCGAATCTCCGCGATCGCGTGGACACGCTGATCGTGATCGAGAACGACCGCTTGCTCGAGGTCGTCGACAAGAAGACCCCGGTCACCGAGGCGTTCCGGATCGCCGACGACATCCTGCGCCAGGGCGTACAGGGCATCACCGACCTGATCACGGTGCCCGGGCTCGTCAACCTCGACTTCGCCGACGTGCGCACGATCATGCGCGACGCCGGCTCTGCCCTGATGGGGATCGGCCAGGCCTCGGGTGCGACTCGTGCCGTCGATGCCGCCAACGCCGCGGTCTCCTCGCCGCTGCTCGAGACGACGCTCGACGGAGCCACCGGTGTGCTGCTCAACATCACCGGCCCGCCGGACATCGGCCTGTTCGAGGTGAACGAGGCGGCCGAGGTCGTGACCGGTCACGCCGACGCCAACGCCAACGTGATCTTCGGTGCCGTGATCGACGAGACGATGAAGGACTCGATCCGCGTCACGGTGATCGCCACGGGCTTCGGCGGACGCGGTGCACGGCGCCGGCTGGCGAGCGTCGTCGGCTCGGCCGCGCTCTCCACGAGCAGCTCGAGCGAGGACGTCCGCGCCAGGCTCACGCGCCCGGCCACGAGCGACGACGACATCGACGTGCCGTCCTTCCTGCGCGACGAGTAGCCCCAGGCGTCGGAGCGGCGTATTGCGGGGCCCTTCAGGGCCTCGCGAGGAGTGGAAGCTCGACCGGCAATCGGTCATCCGCAGCGGCGAATCCGGCGCTTGTCACGGGACGAGTTCCTGGCGAGGCCCTGAAGGGCCCCGCAGCGCGCCCGGGCTACCGGGATTAGCCCTTGTAGTTGGCCATGGCCGTGTCGGCCACTCGCGGGCACGTGAAATCGACCCCACTTCCCTTCAGCCTGATCCACCGACCCCTGCCCCGGCAGCCCCCGGTAGAGTGCGCGACCGTGGACGAGGCGACGGAGCTTCGTAGGACACCGCTCTACGACCGGCACGTGGCCGCCGGCGCGCGGATCGTCCCCTTCGCCGGCTGGGAGATGCCCGTGCAGTACGAGGGTCTTGTCGCGGAGCATCTCGCCGTCCGATCGGCGTGCGGCGTGTTCGACGTCTCGCACATGGGGCAGATCCACGTGGAAGGGCCCAGCACCGCGGAGTTCCTGCAGAGCGTGCTCTCCAACGATCTCGGCAAGCTCGAGGACGGCGAGGCGCAGTACACGCTGCTCACGAACGAGAGCGGGGGCATCGTCGACGACCTCATCGTCTACCGGATCACGCCATTCCACTACCTGCTCGTCGTCAATGCGGGAAACCGGGATCGCGCCTACGCCTGGCTCAAGGAGCGCGAGCTGCGCGGCTCGGAGGTGCGCGACGCGTCGGACGACTACGCGCTGCTCGCCGTCCAGGGCCCGTCGACTCTGGAGCGCCTCGGTCTGCCGCAAGCCGCCGGCTTCACCCACGCGATGGGCGAGCTGGACGGCGTCGAGGTGATGGTGTGCCGCACGGGCTACACGGGCGAGCACGGGGTGGAGCTGATGTGCGCTGCGGAGGAGGCGACGGCCCTGTGGGACGCCGTCGTGGGCCGCGGTGCCGTCCGCTGCGGGCTCGGCGCACGCGACACGCTGCGGCTCGAGGTCTGCTACCCGCTGCACGGCAACGACATCACTGAGGCGACCGACGCGATCTCCGCCGGGCTCGGCTGGGCCTGCGCGCTGGACCGGGAGTTCACGGGCGTGGCCACGCTGCGGCAGGTCAAGGAGAGCGGACCGAAGCGGCGTCTCGTGGCGTTCGTGATGGACGAGAAAGCGGTGCCGCGCTCCGGGATGCCGATCGAGGGCGGAGGCGTCGTCACCTCGGGCACGCACTCCCCTAGCCTCGAAGTCGGCATCGGCCTCGGCTACGTTCCGGCTTCGTCCGCCACGGCCGGTTCGCCGCTCATGCTGGACGTGCGAGGAAAGAGTCGCGCCGCCCACGTCGTACAGAAACCGATCTACCGAAAGGAAGCGAGCTAGCCCGATGGCCGCAGCTGAGAGCTACCCCGACGATCTGCGTTACCACCCCGAGCACGACTGGGCCCGCATCGAGGGCGACGAGGCCGTGCTCGGCATCACCTGGCACGCCCAGGACGCGCTCGGCGAGCTCGTCCACTACGAACCGCCCGCCGTGGGCGACACCATCGCCAAGGACGGGCCGTACGGCGAGATCGAGTCGACCAAGGCCTTCTCCGACGTGATCGCGCCACTCTCGGGCGAGGTGCTCGCAGTCAACGATGCGGCGGTCGACGCCCCGGAGCTCGTCAACGAGGACCCCTACGGCGACGGCTGGCTGATCCGCATCCGGATCGCCGACGCCTCGGAGGTGGGAGCGCTGCTCGATGCCGAGGCCTACACGGCACACGTCGCGTCGCTGTGAGCGGGCCCGCGGGCTATCTCTCACAGACCGCCGCCGACCGCGAGGCGATGCTCGCGGCGATCGGCGTCGACTCGGTCGACGACCTCTTCGAGCAGATCCCCGAGCGCGTTCGCTTCGACCGTGAGCTCGACGTCCCCGGCGCGCTCGGCGAGGCGGAGCTGACGGCCCACCTGGAGCAGCTGGCCGCGCGCAACGCACACACGGGCGCGGAGCTCTCCTTCCTCGGCGCCGGCATCTACGACCACTACGTACCCGCGATCGTCGACTACATCCTCGGCCGCGGCGAGTTCCTGACCGCGTACACCCCCTACCAGCCGGAGATGAGCCAGGGGGTGCTGCAGGCGATCTTCGAGTACCAGACGGCGATCTGCGAGCTCACGGGCATGGACGTCTCCAACGCCTCCGGCTACGACGGCTGCACCGTGGCCGCGGACGCGTGCTTCATGGCCAAGCAGCACACCGGTCGCTCGCGCATCGTGCTGGCGGAGGCGCTCAACCCGCAGGTGCGACAGGTCGTGAAGACGTACGCACCGGGGTTCGGGATGGAGGTCGTCGAGGTACCGCCGAGCGGTGGCGCCACCGACCCGGCCGCATTCGCCGCAGCCGCGGAAGGTGCGGCCATCGTCATCTTCCAGCAGCCGAACGTGTTCGGTGTCCTCGAGCCTGCACCCGACCTGGCCGCCGCAGGGTCCGCGGGTGGTGCGGTGGTGACGGCGCACGTCGACCCCATCTCGCTCGGCGTGCTCGAGTCACCCGGCGCCTACGGCTGCGACCTGGCCATCGGCGAGGGCCAGTCGCTGGGCTGCTACCAGAGCTACGGCGGGCCGCACTACGGCTTCCTGGCGGCGCGCAGCGACTTCATCCGGCGCATGCCGGGCCGCATCGTGGGGCAGACGACGGACATCGAGGGACGGCGCGGCTTCGTGCTCACGCTGCAGACCCGCGAGCAGCACATCCGCCGCGAGAAGGCCACGTCGAACATGACCACCAACCAGACGCTGCTCGCACTCGGCGGGCTGGCCACGCTCTGCTGGCTCGGCCCGGAGGGGCTGCGGGAGGTAGGGGAGACCTGCATGGCCTTGACCACCTACGCACGGGAGCGGCTGGGTGCGGCGGGTTTCGCGCCGGTCTTCGACCGGCCCCAGTTCAAGGAGGTGGTCGTGCGCACGCCCCGTCCCGCGGTCGAGGTCGTGCGCCTCGCTCGCGAGCGCGGTGTCCATCCGGGCTATGCGCTCGGGGCGGACTACGCAGGGCTGGAGGACGCGCTGCTCGTCGCGCTCACCGAGCGCCGGACGGTGGCGGACGTCGACCGCCTCGTCGCCGTGCTCGAGGAGGTGGCCCCGTGGAGCTGATCTTCGAGAAGTCTCGACCCGGCCGGCGCGCCGGCCGGCCTCCCCTGCCCGAGCTCCCCGTGCCGGAGGTTCCGGCGGCCCTGCGCCGGGCCAGCCCGCCGCGCCTGCCCGAGGTGCCAGAGAACGAGATCGTGCGCCACTTCACCGCGCTCGCCGACCGCAACTTCGGGATCGACACGGGCTTCTATCCGCTCGGGAGCTGCACGATGAAGTACAACCCGCGCGTCAACGAGCGAGCGGTCGGCATCCCCGGCTTCCGCGACCTCCATCCCCTGCAGGTCGACGAGGCCGCCCAGGGTGCGCTCGAGCTGATGTGGCGGCTGCAGGAGATCCTGGCCGAGGTGGCCGGACTCCCGGGCGTCACCATCCAGCCCGCCGCCGGCTCGCAGGGCGAGCTGACCGGGCTGATGCTGATGCGCGCCTACTTCGAGCAGCGCGGCGAGGGCGCGAAGCGCACGACGATCATCACCGCCGACACGGCGCACGGCACCAACCCGGCGAGCGTGACCATGGCCGGCTTCCAGCTGGCCAAGGTCGGCACCACCGAGCGCGGCAACCTCGACCTCGACGACCTGCGGGCCAAGGTCGACGAGAGCACCGCAGGGCTGATGCTGACCAACCCTTCGACGCTCGGGCTCTTCGACGAAGGGATCGAGGAAGTGGCGGAGATCTTCCACTCCAGGGGGGCGCTCCTCTACTACGACGGCGCCAACCTCAACGCCGTGGTCGGCAAGTCGCGGCCCGGCGACATGGGCTTCGACATCGTCCACTTCAACCTGCACAAGACCTTCTCGCAACCGCACGGCGGCGGTGGGCCCGGCGGCGGGCCCGTGGCCGTGCGCGAGGACATCGCCGCCCACCTCCCGGCTCCGGTGGTGGTGCGTGATGGCGATGCGTTCCGGCTGGATCACGACCGGCCGCAGTCGATCGGGCGGGTGCGCGGCTTCGGCGGCCCGTTCGGCGTGTTCGTCCGCTCATACGCGTTCATGCGGGCCTACGGGCCGGCGCTGTGCGAGATGTCGGAAATGGCGGTGCTCAACGCCAACTACCTGATGGCGCGCCTGAAGGATGTCTACGACCTGCCCTACGACCGCCACTGCATGCATGAGTTCGTGCTCTCCGCGCGCACGCTGAAGAGGGAACATGGCGTGACTGCGCTGGACGTGGCCAAGCGGCTGATGGACTTCGGCATCCATCCGCCGACGATCTACTTCCCGCTCGTCGTACCCGAGGCTCTGATGGTCGAGCCCACGGAGACGGAGACGAAGGAGCGGCTCGACGGGTTCGTCGACGCCATGCGGCAGATCGCGCGCGAAGCCGCCGAGACACCGGAGCTGCTGCACGAGTCACCGCGCACGCGTTCCGTGCGGCGCTTGGACGAGGTCAAGGCGGCGAAGGAGCCCATTGTCAAGTACGACTTCGGAACAGCCGAGACCACGCGAGAGACCGAGGAGGTCAGGTGACCGTCACGAGCGCAGTCGTCCACGAGTTGATCCAGCTCTCGCACGATCTCGTGCAGGCGGTCGTGGACCGGAACCCGGGGCGCCTCGAGGAGCTGCTGGCACCCGAGTTCACCCTGCAGGGCGCCGCCGGCACCCTCGACCGTGTGCAGCTGATCGAGGCCGCGGGCGGCCTGTACGAGCTCGACGACTTCGCCTACGAGGAGATCGAGCCCGAGGTGTACGGCAACACCGCCGTGATCGTCTCCCGCTACCGCCAGAGCGGCCGCTTCCTGGGCAAGGAGCTGACGCACGACATGCACGTCACCGACATCTGGCTCCGCCGCGACGGCCGCTGGCAGATCCTGCGCAGGCACGCCACAATCCGCAGCTAGTGGACTGTCAGGCAACGTTCGCCGGGTTGCGGCCCGCGCTCACGCTGCGCCGGGCGTTGTCCTCGGTCGACCCAACAAACCAGTCTTGGGGCCCCCATGCGTCCTGGCCCGCCTCGGTTCTCGCGACCCGCATTCCGAGCAACGTTGCCTGACAGTCATCTGGATGATTTATTCCGAATTGGTCGAGTTGAGCGGTGATCGCTTCGTCAAGCCCAGGCGGCAGGCAAGGTTGGAGCGGGGCCCTTCAGGGCCTCGCAAGACGTCCGGCTGTCCACCAGCCCACGCGTCGTGAGCGATGAGCCGACACCCCCCGCGAACACCGACAGCCCCGCCCTTCGTTGCAGTCGACCCCGGGCCTCCTAGCTGGACGAACTCCTTGTGAGGCCCTGAAGGGCCCCACTCCGCTACTGACCCACCTGCACCACCCGGCGCACTGAGCGGGGAAGGAGGCAACTCGGGATCAGTCATCTACTAGTGGGCTGTCAGGCGGGATGCTTCAGCGTCCTGCGGTTGTCGACCGCAGTCGTCCCGCCGACAGTCGCCCTCCTCTACCTGGGTGTGGGCGCTGCGGCCTTGTCAGCTCGCGCCCTCCCGCGAGGCGGTGCCGCCAGCTGCCCGCACGCGGCGGCGATGTCCCGTCCCCGTGTGAGCCGCACCGTGGCCGGCACGTGCGCTTTCTCCAGCTCGCGCTTGAACGCCTCGATCGTCTCGCGGGACGACCCGTCGTAGAACCCCGTGGGGTTGTAGGGGATGAGATTGACCTTGAAGGAACCGCCGGCGAGCAACCGGCCGAGCGCCTTGCCCTGAGCCGGTGAGTCGTTGACGCCGGCGAGCATCACGTACTCGACGAACACCTTGCGGCGGCGCAGCTCGACGTAGCGTCGCAGCTCGGCCAGCACATCGGGGAGCGGATAGCGGTCGTTGACCGGCATCAGCTGGGAGCGCAGCTTCGGGTCGGCGGCATGCAGGGAGAGCGCGAGGCGGATCGGCTCCCCGACCTCGTCGATGAAGCGGGTCAGCTCGGGCAGCCAGCCCACGGTGGAGATGGTGGTGCGGCGCGGCGTGATGCCGAGATCGGGGAGGCGTCGGGCGGCGGCGAGCACGTGGTCGAGGTTCATCAGCGGCTCGCCCATGCCCATGAACACCAGGTTGTCGGCCGCCTCGGTGCGGCGGAAATGGAGCACCTGGTCGAGGATCTCTGACGCGGTGAGGTTGCGCCCGAAGCGCATCTTCCCGGTCGCGCAGAACGTGCAGGTGAGCGGGCATCCCGACTGGGAGGAGACGCAGACCGAGCGGCGCCCGTCGCGGTAGCGCATGAACACGGCCTCGACCGGATGCCCGTCGGAGGTGTGAAAGAGCGTCTTCACCGTGCCGTCCACCGACTTCACCTCGCTCATCACCTCGAGCGTGGAGAACGGCAGCTCCTCGGCCAGGGTCGCCCGCAACGCCGCGGGGAGGTTGCTCATCGCGTCGTAGCCGGCCGCGCCCCGTGCCACCCAGCTCCAGACCTGCCCGGCCCGGTAGCCTGGCTCGCCGGCGGCGGCGATCAGTGAGTCGAGGCGGTCGAGGTCCATCGAATGAGGGTAGCTGCGCTTCGGTGTGCGCTCTGCGCCGAGACGCGCATGCGGGGCCCTTCAGCCTGGATCCACCGATTGGCGTGATCGCGGGGCGCCTGCCAGGGTCGTCAGGACGTGTGCGGACAGCGTCGGGCAGGCTGGTTGCCTGTTCGACGCTGTCCGCGCGCGGAGCGCACCGACCGGGTGCAAGCCCTCCACGCTCTTTCGGAGGGGTTGCACCCGGGCGGGGAGCGCCCTGGCGGGCCTGGCAGGATGCACCGCCCACGCCAAGCGGAGGATCCAGGCTCAGGGCCTCGCCAGGCGTTCAGCCCACCGCTCGGCAATCGCGGGCGCCGCGGCGAGCCATGCATTTTCCGATGGCGCGGAAGATTCGATCGTTCAGAGAGTCGGATCGCCTTCCCCTGGGGGTGGTCGCGTTACCTGGGCTGGCAGGGCCTCTGGTGGGGTCAGGAAGAGGTGGCCCTCAGCCTGCGATGGCCAGATTCACTGGCTCGGCTCCAGGCTCAACGAGCTGCATGAGGGCCGCGACGACCGCCGGGTCGAACTGGGTGCCGGCACAGCGCCGGATCTCGGCGAGCGCGTGCGAGGTGTCGAACGGCTCGCGGTAGGTGCGCTGCGTGGTCATCGCCTCGAGGGCGTCGGTCACGCAGACGATCCGCGCAGCAAGCGGAATCGTGCCCCCGGCAAGGCCCGACGGGTAGCCGGTGCCGTCGAAACGCTCGTGGTGATGGCGGACGATCTGCGCCACCTCGTGAAGGCCGAGAGCGTCGAGCATGCGGGCCGACACACCGGGGTGGCGCTGCACTTCGGTCCACTCGGCTTCCGACAGGACCGCAGGTTTCTCGAGTATCTCCGCAGGAATCGCGAACGCACCGAGGTCGCGGAGGTCGTGTGCCAGACGCACCACTTCGGAGTCGTCGGGCGAGAGCCCGAGGGTGAGTGCGATCTGCCCGGCCAGGTCGCTGATACGCGACGTCTCGGGGTGCGCCTGTACGGTGGACGTCGCGTCCGCGAGTGCGCGGAGGAGCCCGACCTGGCCGCGGCGATCGGCAAGGCGGCGGCGGCCGAGATCGAGCGGGACGAGGTCTGCATCGAACGTCTGCACGCGACCCTTGCCCGCGTACTTCGAACGGTACAGCGCCTGGTCGGCATGCTCGAGGAGGATGCTCGTGCTCTCACCGTTCTCCGGGAACACGGCGATGCCGACGGAGATCGAGATCGTCGCAGAGCCGTCGGTGGAGGCTCCGCTCAGGCTCGTCATGGCGTCGCGCGCATGCCGTTCGGCAACCGGTGCCGTGGCACCCGGTATGAGCATCGCGAATTCGTCGCCACCGAGCCTGAACGCCTCTCCATGCGTGTCCAGGGACTCGGCCACGATCGAGAGCAGCGCGTCACCGTGAGCATGGCCATGCCGGTCGTTGACCTGCTTGAAGTCGTCCACGTCGACGAGACACACCGAAAATCGCCCGCCCACGTCAGCGCACTGGGCAACCAGGTCAACCAGGCGCTCGTGGAACGATCGGTGGTTGCCGAGCCCGGTGAGCGGGTCGGTCTTGGCCAGCTGCAGCGCCTCCAACTTTCCGTGAGTCGACCGCTGATAGAGCGCCACCGTGAGGATCGGTCCCAGGAGCGCCAGCGAGAGGAACGGCCCGCGCTGCCAGAGCACCGCCAGGATCACGGTCAGCGACGCCATGATCCCGAAGGGGATGATCGTGCCCTCCGTCGAGCGTCGCGCGACGGCATGCATCGGCGTGGCCGAGGCTCGGGCCACGATCAGGGCGATCAAGAGCAGGTTGACGACCCAGAAACCGGTTGCCGAGACCGCGATCTCCACGGCGAGCCACCCGTCGCCCCGGCGTGAGTGCAATGCGCTGCTCGCCCCTCCGGCCGCGAGCGCGGCCAGCGCGTACGTGCAGCTGTTGTACGAGAAGCGGGACACCGGCCGCCGCTGCCACAACTCGATCGAGCCGCGCGCCAGGAAGCCAACCAGGACCGCCGTCTCCCAGCCGACGACGACCGCCGCCCCGACGATGAACACGGCAGCCAGCGAGACGCCTCCCGCCGAGACGCCCATCACCGGGACCGGGAAGCGCTCCGCGGCGACCGCGGCCAGCGCGAACGCCAGCGCGGCCCCGCCCAGCGTGGCGTCGGTGCCACCGTCGAGTAGACCGACGGCGGCAGCTGCGAGAGCGGCGACGCCGGCGAGGACGACAGGCCCGATCACGGGAAGAAGCCGGGCACCCCGCGGGTGCCCGGCTTCGGTGCTCGTCGTCGAGCGCGAGCCTGATTGGAGGCTCTTACTCATCCCGGTTTCGCCAGGCGTGGTCCCTGACTCAGCTCGAGCCGACCATGGCGCTCATCATGCGCCAGTGGAAGCCGCCGCCGACCGCCGCGAACGCCGTGAGCGCGACGATGAGAAGTGTGGTGCCCTTCACCTTCCAGTGCAGCATTGCCGCCCGTCCTTTCACTACCGCAGTTGCCGTTCTGTACGCATGGTCGGCAACAGCGGCGTTTCCGCCTCCCCCGAAAAGGGGAGCACAGCGGGTGATGCGGTAGGGTCGCCGCTGATGATCGACCTGCGAAGCGACACCGTGACCCGGCCCACCGCCGGCATGCGGGCGGCCATCGCGAGCGCCGAGGTGGGCGACGAACAGGTGCGGGAAGACCCCTCCGTGTGTGGGCTCGAGGAGCGGGTGGCAACCCTGCTCGGCCATGACGCGGCGGTCTTCCTGCCGACGGCGACGATGGCCAACCAGATCGCGCTGAAGCTCCATGCCCGTCGCGGCGACATCCTCCTCGCGGAGGAGCTCGCGCACGTCCTCATCTACGAGTTCGGCGGGCCGGCGATCCACGCCGGTCTGATCACCCGAGGGCTGGCAGGTGACCGAGGCACGTTGCACGTAGAGCAGCTCGCGGCCATCGATCTCCCCGACCCCACGTCGGTCGATCAGCTACCGGCCGTGCTCTCGCTGGAGAACACGCACAACTCGGCCGGCGGGCGTTGCTGGCCCCTGGCCCAGCTCGACGGGGTCGTCTCGTTCGCACGGGAGCGAGGACTGGCGGTGCATCTGGACGGCGCCCGCCTGTTCAATGCCGCGATCGCGCAGCGGGTGGAGCCGGCGCGGATTGCGTCGGCCTTCGACACGGTGACGGTCTGTCTCTCGAAGGGCCTCGGCTGTCCGCTGGGTGCGCTGCTCGTCGGCTCTCGCAGCCTCATCGATCGCGCCTGGCGCGAGAAGCACCTGTTCGGCGGCGCCATGCGGCAGGCGGGCATCGTCGCAGCTGCAGGCCTCTACGCACTCGACCACCATGTGGAGCGTCTCGCGGACGACCACGCCCGCGCCCGCCGCCTGGCCGAGGCCTGGGTGGCGGCGGGGCTCCCCGTCTCGCTCGAGCAGGTCGAGACCAACTTCGTGCAGATCGACGTCGGCGGGCTCGGGCTGGCCACAGACGAGGCGCTCGAGCGGCTGGCGGCCGAGGATGTCGGACTGTCGGCCACGTTCCGCAGAGGCGTCATCCGCGCCGTGACGCACCTGGACATCGACGACGAGATGATCGCCTCGGCGTCGACGCTGGTGCCGCGCGCTCTCGGTATCGCAGCGTGAGCGCCCCGGCCCGCGAGCGCTTCGAGCAGTTGCTTCGGGAGGCCCAGTCCACGCGGCGCCTCCCGTCCGTCAGCGCCGCCGTGTTCCACGCCGGGGAGGTCGTCTGGCGTCGTGCGCTCGGGCTGGCGGACGTCGAGCGGGAGGAGCAGGCGACGCCCGATCACGTGTACCGCGTCGGCTCGATCACCAAGACGTTCACCGCGGTTCTCGTGATGCGCCTGGTCGCAGAGAAGCGTTTCGAGCTGGAGGCGCCGCTCCGCTCGCTGATCCCCGAATGCCGGCCCGGCCCGACGGTTCGCGATGCGCTCGCCCATCTCTCCGGGCTACAACGCGAACCGCCGGGGGAGGTGTGGGAGACCCTCGACATCCCCACGCGCGAGGGGCTGATCGCGGGCCTCGAGGACGCTGAGCTCGTCCTTCCGCCGGGCCGCACGTGGCATTACTCGAACCTCGCGTTCGCCTTGCTCGGCGAGGTGGTCGTGCGGGCACGCGGCGCGTCATTCGGCGAGGTCGTGGCGAAGGAGATCCTTACCCCTCTGGGTCTTACGCGTACCGGTCTTACTCCGAAGGCCCCGCTGGCGACGCCGTACTTCGTCGATCCGTACTCGGACCAGGTGCGTGTCGAACCGGACCTGGCCGTCACCGAGACGACGAGCGCGGCCGGTTGGTTGTGGTCTTCGACCGGCGATCTTGCGCGCTGGGCGGACTTCCTCGCCCTCGGCGACGATCGCGTGCTGGCGAAGTCCCACCTGGACGAGATGGCGAAGGTGCAGACGATGGTGGACGAGACCGGCTGGACGCTCGGGTGGGGCCTCGGGCTGGAGCTATACCGGCGCGGCGGCTCGGTGCTGGTCGGGCACGGCGGAGCGATGCCTGGGTTCCTCGCGGCGTTCTGCATGCACCGGGCTTCACGAACGGGCGCTGCGGTGCTGATGAACACAGGCGCCGCCGGAGAGCCCGAAGGACTGGCACTCGATCTCGCTGAGGCTGCGCTCGTCGCCTTCCCGATACCACCGGTCGTCTGGCAGCCGTCGGCCGAGATACCGACGGAGTTGGAGCCGCTGCTCGGCCTGTGGTGGACGGAGGGCCAGCAGGTCGTGTTGCGGATGCGCGGCGGTCGTTTCCTGGCCGACCTCGTCGGAGGCCCGGCGGGACGAAGCGAGTCGACCCTGGTGCCCGACGGGCCAGACCGGTTTCGCGTCGCCGAGGGCCGCGAGCGCGGGGAGCTGCTGCGCGTCGTCCGCGACGAGGCGGGGGCGGTGACCAAGATCTACTTCGCCACGTACCCGATGACGCGTCATCCCTCAACATTCGGCGAGGAGAGGCGTTGAGGAGCGGCCCCAGGACCCTCCGCGGGTGAGGCCGCGCGCGCCTCGCAGACGCTTGGTTCCTCATTGCCTGGCTCTCCCAGACGGGCCGGGCCGAGTGGGGCCCTTTCAGGGCCTCACCAGGAGTTCATCCCGGGGGCAGTCTCCGCCTGTGACCGGCGGGGTGGGCTGAACGTCTTGCGAGGCCCTGAAGGGCCCCGCTCCGCCCTCCACGCTCGGCGGGGAGAGGCGTTGCAGAGCGGCCCCAGGCCCCTCGGTGCGCTGGGCCGTGTGGGGCCCTTTCAGGGCCTCACCAGGAGTTGATCCCGGGGGCAGTCTCCGCCTGCGCCCGGCGGGGTGGGCTGAACTTCTTGCGAGGCCCTGAAGGGCCCCGCTCCTCCCTCCGCCCTGCACGCTCGGAGGGGGAGGGGCGTTGCGGAGCGGCCCCAGAACCGCTCGGTGCGCTGGGCCTTGTGGGGCCCTTTCAGGGCCTCACCAGGAGTTGATCCCGGAGGCAGCCGCCGCCTGTGAGCGCCAGGGTGGGCTGAACTTCTTGCGAGGCCCTGAAGGGCCCCGCTCCTCCCTCCGCCCTCCACGCTCGGCGGGGAGGGGCGTTGCGGAGCGGCCCCAGGACCGCTCGGTGCGCTGGGCCTTGTGGGGCCCTTTCAGGGTCTCACCAGGAGTTCATCCCGGGGGCAGTCTTCGCCGGTGAGCAACGGGGTGGGCTGAGCTTCTTGCGAGGCCCTCAAGGGCCCCGCTCCGCCCTCCACGCTCGGTGGAGGGAGGCGTTGCGGAGCGGGCGCAAGACCCTCGGCGCGCTGGGCCTTGTGGGGCCCTTTCAGGGCCTCACCAGGAGTTCATCCCGGGGGCAGTCTCCGCCGGTGAGCAGCGGGGTGGGCTGAACGTCTTGCGAGGCCCTGAAGGGCCCCGCTCCGCCTTTCACGCTCGGCGGGGAGAGGCGTTGCGGAGCGGGCGCAAGACCCTCGGCGCGCTGGGCCTTGTGGGGCCCTTTCAGGGCCTCACCAGGAGTTCATCCCGGGGGCAGTCTCCGCCGGTGAGCGGCGGGGTGGGCTGAGCTTCTTGCGAGGCCCTGAAGGGCCCCGCTCCGCCTTTCACGCTCGGCGGGGAGAGGCGTTGCGGAGCGGCCCCAGGCCCCTTGGTGCGCTGGGCCGTGTGGGGCCCTTCCGGGGCCTCACCAGGAGTTCATCCCGGAGCAGTCTTCGCCTGTGACCAGCGGGGTGGGTTGAACGTCTTGCGAGGCCCTGAAGGGCCCCGCTCCGCCCTCCACGCTCGGCGGGGAGAGGCGTTGCGGAGCGGCCCCAGGCCCCTCGGTGCGCTGGGCCGCGTGGGGCCCTTTCAAGGCCTCACCAGGAGTTGATCCCGGGGGCGGTCTCCGCCTGTGAGCGGCGGGGTGGGCTGAACGTCTTGCGAGGCCCTGAAGGGCCCCGCTCCGCCCTCCCGCGCGGCCACGGCGGGGCAAGCACAAGCACAGTGGGTTCCTTCAGGGACTCACAAGAAGTTCGTTCCTGGTCTCGCATCTCGACCCAGCCAGGACAGTCGGAATCAATTGATCTCAGACGCCGCGTTCGCCGGCCATGAAGAACGCGGCGGCAATCGCGACATAGGCAGCGACGAGCAGCCAGCCGCGCAGCCGGGAGGAGCGGCCGCCGGCCAGCACTGCTGCCACGAAGAGGAGTGAGCCGCCGAGGGCCGCCATCTCCACGACGCGGAAGCCGAGCGCCAGCGGGTCGATCAGGAGCGCCAGCAGCGCGACGGCGGGGATGAGGAAGACGGCAACCTGGGCTGCAGACGCCAGCGCGATCTCCGCCGCTAGTGCGATCTTGCCGCGGTAGGCCACGATCACGGCGCCGCCATGCTCCGCGGCGTTGCCGACGATGGCGACGATCACGGCAGCCACGAAGAAGTCCGAGAGGTGAGCCTTCTCGGCGAACTCCTCGAGCGATCCGACGAGGACCTCCGCGACGATTGCGGTGAACACCGTTGCCACGGCGAGAGCGATGAGCGCAGTGCGGAACGACCACCCGCTGATCTCGTCGTCGGAGGCGATGTGCAGGCTGCGGTGCCGCCGCAGCGAGTAGAACGTCACGGCGAGGTAGACGAGCAGGAGCACGATGGAGACGGGGATGCTGAGCGTCTGGATCAGGTCTCGTTCCGGGTTGCCGGACCAGCTGGGGATTGCCGGGATCAGCAAGGCCACGGTCGCGATGCCGAGCACGCCGAACGAGAGGAAGCTGGAGTAACGATCGATCTGCCCGTTGCCGCCGGCGACGAGGGAGAAGCCGAGCACGAGCAGCAGGTTGCCGACCACGGATCCGGTGAGCGAGCCGCGTACGACCTCGTTCAGGCCCTCGTGCACGGCGAGCAGCGCGATGATCAGCTCGGGTGCATTGCCGAACGTGGCGTTGAGGAAGCCGCCGATTCCGGGGCCTGTGTGCTCCGCCGCATGCTCGGTGGCCTCGCCGATCAGCCAGGCGAGCGGGACGAGCGCGAGAGCGGCGATGACGAACTCCGTAGTCGCGCCCAGGTCGGCGGCGTAGTGGAGCACGATCACCAGGGGTGCGAGACCGAGGCCGGCTAGGAGGACGCGACGCATCGCAGCAACCCTAGTGGACTGTCAGGCGACGTTGCTGGGGATACGGGTTGTGAGAACCGAGGTGGGCCGGAGGCTGGACGCAGGGAGCCCCAAGACTGGTTTGTCTTGGGTCGACCGAGGACAACTCCCGGCGAAGCGTTATCGCGGGCCGTAACCCCGGCGAACGCTGCCAGACAGTCCACTAGCCACAGCGCGTGACCGACTTCCGCCCGGTCGCCCGTAGGTGCGAACACGTCACATCGCGCGCGCCTACCCGTCGGGCGGCAGGGTGTCAAGTCTTGCGCAGCCTGCTCTGTGGGTGCCACGATTCAGGTTGCACATGCCTCCGAGGACGAACATCGCCGCTCCACCACCGGGCCGTCTGCCTCTGCGTCCGCAGGACGAGGTCGCGTGCACGCGCTGTGAAGTGCGCTGCGAGAAGGTCGTGCACCCGGGGTCGTGTGTCACGAACCACTGCCCCTTCGTCTACGCCTACGAGGCGTGGGGGCACACGTTCATGGGCTGCATGCAGAAGGTGTTCGCGGTGGAGATCGACCTCGACTTGCTCGAGGCCGCGAACCGCCGTCAGGAGGGCTTCGGCGCCGTCAAGGCGATGCGTGCCCCACTCCCCATGTGCCACGCGGAGACGGAGGCCTGCTACGGCCACCGCGAGGACGAGCTCGGCTGCCGCAACCCCGAGTTCGCCGAGCTCCCCCGCGCGCGGCCGAGCTTCCGCGTCTTCTCCCACCTCGACTGACGCTCGCGCCTCGCGGGTGCTCCACGGCCTCTCACAAAGAGTGATGCGGCGCGGCCGGGAGCAGGCGTCGAGGGCCCCACAAGGGTGTATCCCGTGGCGTCGCTTCCGCTACCCGAAGCGGATCGAGAAGGCCCCCCGGTTGACCACGGCCGCGAACCTCCCGGCGTTCGAGGCGGCCGTCGTGAACGTGACGACGATGCTCTTCCTCCCGCGGAGGAAGGCGACCTGGTTGATCTCGGCGATCTTCGTCTTGCCGCCGACGACCACCCCGGCGCGGAGCTTGGTGCGGAGCGCCTGTCCGGCGGGGAGCCTGGCCTCGCGCACGGACGGCGTCCCGACCAGACCGGGCAGGCCTGCGAGCTCGGAGGCGGTCGCCTGCTTGTAGGTGGCGAAGGAGACACCGGCGGGGATCGTGGTGACGACGACGTTGACGTTGGTGGAGAAGTTGGCGACGGGCACGGGATCGAAGGCGAGGAGCTTCACCGGCGAGTTCGGCTGAGCGATCGTGTCGAGGAGGGAGGCGAGCTGGGGGTTCTCCTGGCGGAGCTTGCGGCCGGCCTCGGAGGCGGCAGACCGAGCGTCGACGGTCTTCCAGCTCTTGGGCACGTTGAAGCTCAGTCCGACCGAGGGCACGCGGAGTGTGCGGTTGGCCTGGGCGGTGGCGACCGCGACGAGCGCGAGCGCCAGGGCCGCGACGGCCGTGATCGTAAGCAGGGTGCGTCGCATGGTTCGCCTTTCGTCAGGGTTGGGCATGGCTCTTGCGTCGTTTCGCGCGCGTCAGGGCACGCCTGTGCAGCTCGCGCAGTGCCGCTACCTCGGCTGCGTCGGGCCCCTTGCCCTCCGGCCCGGGTGTCTCCAGGATCGCCGGCAGGGACTGGAAGGCGGGATGGGAGAGGAACACGCCGAGCCCTTCCCCCATGGTTCCCGCTCCGATCGAGGCGTGACGGTCGCGGTTCGAGCCAAGCGTGGCGTCCGTGTCGTTGACGTGGAGGCAGCGAACACGGTCGAGCCCGATCCTGTCGTCCACGTGGTCGAGTGCCGCGTCGAGTGCCTTGCGGTCGGTCACATCCACGCCGGACACGTACCAGTGGCAGGAATCGAGGCAGATGCCGAGGCGCGGATGATGGTCGAGCGCGTCCAGGAGTGCGGCCAGCTCGTCGGTGGAGCGACCGATCGTGCCACCCGCCCCGGCGGAGTTCTCGAGCAGCAGCCAGAGCCGCTCACCTGTCAGGTGCAGCAGCTCTCGCAGAGCCGGCACGGCGCGTTCCAACCCGGCCTCCAGGCCCGCGCCGAGGTGTGAGCCGACATGGAAGATGACTGCGTCGGCGTCGATCGCTGCGGCCGCCTCCAGTGAGGAGCGCATCGCCGCCACGGATTTGCCATGGATGGTCTCGTCGGGGCTGGCCAGGTTGACGAGGTAGAGCGCGTGGCAGACCGCGGCCCTCATGCCGAGGTCGGCGCGTAGTGCGCGGAAGCGTTCCACCTCTGCTGGGGTGTGGGCGGTGGGGCGCCACATGCGCGGGCTCTGCGTGAACACCTGCACCGCGTCGCAGCCGATCTCCGCCGCGCGTTCGACTGCCTTGGAGATCCCGCCGGAGGAGGAGACGTGGGCGCCGAACAGCATCCGCCGCAACGCTACTGGTAACGGACGTACGATCACGGCCGTGAGCGTCCGCGTCCGTATGGCTCCCTCGCCGACCGGCTTCCTGCACATCGGCGGCGTCCGGACGTTCCTCTTCAACTGGCTCTTCGCCCGTGGCCGTGACGGCGACTGCCTGCTGCGGATCGAGAACACGGACACGAGCCGTGAGGTTGCGGAGTCGGTGGAGCAGATCCAGCGCTCGCTGAGCTGGCTCGGTCTCGACTGGGACGGTCCGCTGACGTTTCAGCTCGACGCGATGGAGCGCTGCCGGGAGCTTGCCGCCCAACTCGTCAGCGAAGGCAAGGCGTACGAGGACGACGGCGCCATCCGCTTCCGCATGCCCGACAGCGGGACGACCTCGTGGGAGGACGCGGTGCGCGGCACGATCGCCTTCCCGAACGAGCAACTGGAGGACGTGGTCATCATCCGCGGCGACGGGCGGGCCACCTACAACTTCGCCTCGCCGGTGGAGGACATGGACGATCGCATCACGCACGTGATCAGGGGCAACGACCACGTCTCGAACACGCCGAAGCAGATCCAGATCCTGCGCGCGCTCGGTCATGAGCCCCCGGTCTATGCCCATGCGCCCGACGTGCTCGGCAGCGACGGCAAGAAGCTGTCGAAGCGCCATGGCGCGGTCTCGGTGGACGAGTTCCGCGAGGCGGGGTACCTGCCGGAGACGCTGCTCAACTTTCTGGCGCTGCTCGGCTGGGCGCCGGACGGTGAGACGACGATCATGTCCCGGGACGAGCTGGTCTCGCGGTTCACTCTGGAGCGGGTCAGCGGCAGCCCGGCCACTCTCGACTACGCGAAGTTGGACTGGATGAACGGTGTCTACATCCGTGAGCTGCCGGTAGCCGTGTTCGCCGACCGGCTGGTCGTGTTCGTCGGTGAGCGCGGGCTCGACTGGCCTTCCACCCGTGTGCACGAGGCGGCGCCGATCGTGCAGGAGAAGATCGCGCGGCTGGGCGAGTTCCCCGGGTTCGCCGGTTTCCTCTTCCACGACGTCAGCCCCGATCCGGAGCAGCTCGATCCTGCGGTGCTGACCGCCGCGCACCACGCCCTCGCCACGCTCGAGCCGTGGACGGTGGAGGCGATCGAGACGGCGCTCAAGGGCGTGTGCGAAACGCTCGGGCAGAAGCCGAAGCAGGTCTACGGGCCGATTCGTGTCGCCGTCACCGGCTCGCGGATCTCGCCCGGGTTGTACGAGAGCATCGATCTCGTCGGTCGCGAGGAGACGCTGCGACGGCTCTCCGTCGTGCTCTGAGCCTGGATCCCCCGGCCGGCCGGGGCCCTTCAGCCTGGATCCACCGGTTGGCGTGATCGCGGGGCGCCTGCCAGGGTCGTCAGGACGTGTGCGGACAGCGTCGGGCAGGCTGGTTGCCTGTTCGACGGTGTCCGCGCGCGGAGCGCACCGACCGGGTGCGAGCCCTCCACGCTCTTTCGGAGGGGTTGCACCCGGGCGGGGAGCGCCCTGGCGGGCCTGGCAGGATGCACCGCCCGCGCCAATCGGTGGATCCAGGTTGAGAGCCTATCCCGGTAGGCCGGGCGCGCTGCGGGGCCCTTCAGGGCCTCGCCAGGAGTTCGTCCCGTGACGAGGGCCGGATTCGCCGCTGCGGATGACCGCTTGCTGGTCGACCGTTCACTGCTCACGACGCCCTGAAGGGGCCTGCCAGACGCCCCGATTCGCCGTTCCGACGCCTACCGGGATAGATGGGGCGGACCACCCCTCGATCGAGGTACCCCGGTGGAGGGATGCGTCGGGGCAACTCGGGGGACGATTTCACCTTGGTCGTGCGTGTTCGAGATCGATCCGGGGATCGCTGGTGGCGGCCGCTCTCGCTGGCTGCCGGGTCTCTGTACGTCCTCGTGGCGATGCTGGCGGTGGTTGCGGCCGCTGTGGAGTCACTCGGCGGGCAGCATCGGGCCGAATATGCGGCGTTGGCCGGCTGTTTCGCGGGCATCGGCTGCTGCCTGCTGCTGCTCCGCCGCCCGGTCACCAATCTCCTCCTGCACGTCCAGGGTGGCGCCGGAAGCGCACTCCTGGCGACGTCCATCGGCCTGGGCGACCCCGTCTGGCCGGCGTTCGTGCCGTTCTACGGCTGGCTGCTCGTCACGTTCGCCTTGCTGGTGGGCTTGCGCGGGCTGATGTTTCAGCTCTCCGTCGCCGCGCTCTCCTGCGCCGTCGCCCTCTCTTTCCACGCGAGCTGGGTCGCTTTCAGCGGAGGTGCCAGCGCGATGTTCGCGGCCGTCGGGATCACCCTGTTCGTCTACCGCATGCGCAGCCTCTTCGGGCGCCGTGCGCGGAGCGAGCGTGACCGCATGGAGCTCGATCTGGAGGCGGAGCTTGTCCGTCGCGCCACCCACGAGTCCCGTTACGAGACGCTTGTGGAGAGCATTCCCGGTGTTGTCTACCGCAGGTCGGTGCCGAGCTGGTCGATGCTCTTCATGAGTCGGGCCTGTGCGGAGCTGACGGGGTACGCGCCGGGCGAGGTCGACTTCCTCTCGCTGATCGAGCAGTGCGACGCGGAGGAGGCTGTGGCGGCGTGGGAGAGTGCCGCCGCCGACGGCCGGTCGTGTCAGGTGACGTATCGGATCCGTCGCCAGGACGGCTGCGTGCGGTGGGTCGAGGACTGGGCCAGCCCGGCCGAGGGCGTGGACGGGCTTGTGCTCGAGGGGGTGCTCTTCGACGTGACCGAGGAGAGGGAGACCCAGCGGGAGGTCGACGAGGCGCGCGAGGAGTATCGCCGCCTGGTGGAGACGATCCCTCTCGTCACCTATATCGACGGGCTGCGGCCGAACGCGCCGACGCTGTATTCCAGCCCGCAGCTCGAGGGGATGCTCGGATACACGCTGGAGGAATGGCAGAGCGACGACGACATGTGGGTGAAGTTGCTCCACCCGGAGGATCGCGGACGGGCGATCACGGAGAACGAGTCACACATCGCCACCGGCCGCCCGTACCGGATGGAGTATCGGTTGCAGACGAAGGACGGCGGCTGGAAGTGGTTCCTGGACGAGGCGGTCATCGTCCGCGACGCCGAGGGCAATCCCGTGTCGAGCCGGGGCTTCATGGTCGACATCACGGACCAGAAGGAGCTGGAGCACCAGCTGACGTTCCAGGCGTTCCATGACTCACTCACCGGTCTCGCCAATCGGGCCCTCTTCCGGGACCGTCTGGAGCATGCGCTGACGCGCCGTCGGCACGGGGAGATCGCCGTGATCTACGTGGACCTGGACGACTTCAAGGCGGTCAACGACAGCCTTGGCCACGGCGTCGGCGACGATGTCGTCCGCACCGCCGCCGAGCGCATCCTGCGGGCCGTGCGGCGCAGCGACACGGTGGCTCGGCTGGGCGGCGACGAGTTCGCGATCCTGGTCGACGACGACGCAGAGTCGGCGACCGAGCGGGTGGCACAGGCGATCCTCAAGGAGTTCCGCAGGCCGATCACGGCCGGTGGCCGGGTGTTCGAGTTGTCGGCGTCGATCGGTGTCGCGACGAGCGCTCGTGAAACCGAGGCCGAGGCTCTGATCCAGCACGCAGATCTCGCCATGTATGCGGCCAAGTCACGGGGCAAGGGCCGCGTGGAGCAGTACACCGACGATCTCTCCGGGCGAGCGCGAGACCGTCTCGAGGTCCGCACGGACCTGAAGCGCGCCTTGCACGAGGGCGAGTTGGAGATGTTCTTCCAGCCGATCGTCGACCTGAAGCGCTCGCGGACGGTCGGTGCCGAAGCCCTGATGCGCTGGAGACATCCCGAGAAGGGGTGGGTTCCTCCGATCGACTTCATCCCGATCGCGGAGGAGGCGGGGCTCGTGGTCGAGCTCGGGCGTTGGGCCATCGCCGAGGCTGCTGCCGCTGGTGTCGAGATCAGGCAGGCACTTGGCCAGCCCGACTTCTTCGTCTCGGTGAACCTTTCGGCGCGAGAGTTGATGGAGGAGGACCTGGGGTCCTACATCGCCGCCACGGTGCGAGACACGGGGCTCGGTTCTCAGGGGCTGATCGTGGAGATGACCGAGTCGATGCTGTTGAGCGAGCCCGAAGTGGCCATCGATCGTCTCAACTCCCTGCGACGTGAGGGGTTGCGGGTCGCGCTCGACGACTTCGGCACGGGCTACTCGTCTCTCAGCTACCTGGCACGGATGCCGGTCGACGTGCTCAAGGTGGCCAAGCCGTTCGTGGACGCGCTCGGCACCGCGAGCCGCGAGGAGCGGTTGGTGGCGGCCGTCGTCGGTCTCTGCCGGGATCTGGGCCTGCGCGTGATCGCCGAAGGGATCGAGCGCGTCGAGCAGGCCGACGAGCTCCGGCGTCTCGGCTGCGAGCTGGGTCAGGGCTTCCTGTTCGCTCCTCCGCAGTCGCTCGAAGCCTTCCTCGGCCTCAAGCACTCCGATCACGTTCCCCGCCGCCGTGCTGCGCACCTGCGCCTCGCGTCGGGCGACGCGTAGGCCCCGGCGGGCCGCCTTATCGACGTGGCGGTCTCGTCGCGGGCGCCCATCCCTGGCGTGTGGGCGTGCCTGCCTGCGAATGCCGGTGGTGCGGCGCGCAGCGGGGTGTACTGCTCTTTCCCGCGCGCCGGCTTGCCCGCCTGCGCATGAGCCGAGATCACGGCGCAAGGGGACCACGGGTGCTCTGACCGAGCTCACCCGTACCCTGCGGGCGATGGCGCTGCGTGACCTCGTCGGCCTGGATCTCGGCCCGTCCGCCTGGCTGGAGATCACCCAGCAGCAGATCGATGCGTTCGCCGTGGCCACGGGTGACGACCAGTGGATCCACGTCGATCCGGAGCGCTGTCTCCGCGAGAGCCCGTACGGCCGCCCGATCGCACACGGGTATTTGACGCTTTCCCTGTGCGCGATGATCGTGGACGAGCTCGTCCCGGAGGACGGGGCGTACACGCTGACCATCAACTACGGCTCGAATCGCGTGCGCTTCCCCGCGCCCGTCCCGGTCGGCAGCCGGATCCGCGGGCGAGTCCGCTTCGCCGCGCTCGACGAGGTCCCCGGCGGAGAGCAGGCCACGTTCACGGTCACCGTCGAGTGCGACGAGGCCGAGAAGCCCGTGTGCGTGGCGGAGATCGTCTACCGCTACGTCTTCTAGCCCGGCCCCCAAGGGTACGTGCGCTCCGCCGGTAGGCGGTTTCCTGCCGCGAGCCGCACGTCCAGCGTGAGAGGTCTGCCCAGTAGAGCCTATCCCGCTAGGCGTCGGAACGGCGTACTGCGGGGCCCTTCAGGGCCTCGCGAGGAGTGGAGGCTCGACCAGCCATTGGGTGTCACGGGACGAGTTCCTTGCGAGGCCCTTGAGCCTGGATCCACCGATTGGCGTGGGCGGTGCATCCTGCCAGGCCCGCCAGGGCGCTCCCCGCCCGGGTGCAACCCCTCCGAAAGAGCGTGGAGGGCTCGCACCCGGTCGGTGCGCTCCGCGCACGGACAGCGTCGCACAGGCAACCAGCCTGCCCGACGCTGTCCGCACACGTCCTGACAACCCTGGCAGGCGCCCCGCGATCACGCCAATCGGTGGATCCAGGCTGAAGGGCCCCGCAGCGCGCCCGGCCTACCGGGACACGCCCTGATGCGCCCCAAGCGCGCGCGCTCACGCGGCAAGCGTGCACTCCGCCCGCACGGCGCGTAGCGCTCTCGCGGTTTTCGAGCGCTCCTTTCCACTTCGTCACCGGCTGACAACCTGGCGGCGACCCCGTGGGTCGTGCGCTTGGGAAGGATTCCCTGAGCTGCGGCCGGCGCGGTGCGCTGTGTCGGGACAAGAGACAAGAGGGGGCTTACGTGCGGAGGATCGTTGTTCTGAGTGTGATGGCTGTCGTTGCTGCGGCGCTCGCCGCCACCGCGTCGGCGTCGGGGGGTTCGAGCAGTGTGAGTGTCACCAACTCGCTCGACTCCGGCCCGGGGTCGTTCCGGGCCGCGATCGCGAAGGCGAGCGCCGACCCGTCGATCGGGAAGGTGGAGTTTCGGAGCGGCCTGGGCGCGATCGCGCTCCTGTCGCCCGTGGTGTTCAGCGGTGGCCAGTCGCTCGATGTCGCGGGGAACGGCGCACGCGTCGACGGCGCCTCTCTTGCTGCAAGCGCGCCCGAGGCGTTCCTGGTCAACGGTGGCGGGAATCTGTCGGTGAGCCGGCTGACCGTTCAGAACGCGCCGCAGCACGGCCTGACCTACCAGGTGCCGGCCGCGGCAACGGGGGTCAAGAAGGTCGCGCTCGTCGGCGTGCAGGCACTCGGCAACCGTGGGCATGGGATCCAGGTCAACGATCAGGAGAATCCGGACGACACGACGAATGCCAACGGGTCGTCGGCCTCGCTCGAGGTGCTCGTGGTTGCTTCCCGCTTCGCCGACAACGGCTTCGGGGCGCTCGACCGCGACGGCCTGCGGGTGAACGAGGGCGGCGTCGGAGATCTGCGCATCGCGATCAGCCTCAGCCGTTTCGAGCACAACGGTGCCGACGGCGTCGAGCTCGACGAGCGATCGGTGGGGGATGTGACCTTCAACGTCTCTGCGACGCAGATCACCCGGAACGGCAGCTTCGACGTGACGCTGGCCGATCTCGACGACGGCATGGATGTCGACGAGTCGGGTGACGGCGCGCTGATCGGCACTGTCCTGGCGAGCGCTGCCAACGACAATTTCGAGGAGGGTTGGGATTTCAACGAGAACGACGCCGGGGACTTCAGGGTCGAGATGACTCTCGCCGAGGCGAGCAGGAACCTCGAGGAGGGCATCGACTTCGAGGAGGACGACGACTTCGCAGGGTGGCGGCGATCTGATCACGACCCTCACCGGGATCAGGGCCGACGGCAACGGCCCGGGTGGAGACGCGGGCCTGAAGATCCGCGAGCGGGGCGACGGCAACATCGACGCCACGGTTCGCGGCGCCCAGACGAGCAGCAATCTCACGGGCGGCATCAACGTCCGTGAGCAGGGGAACGGCGATCTGTCTACCAGCATCGTGCGGGCGACCGCGAACGGGAACGGCACGGTCGGGATCGCTGTCCGCGAGGACGATCTCGGGAGCCTCACCTCGACCGTCGATCGCTCGAGAACCGTCGGCAACACGAGCCACGGGAGCGACTTCGACGAGAACGCCGACGGCAGCCTCACGGCAACGGTGAGCAACAGTGACTCGTCGACGAACGGCGGTGCGGGCGTGCGCGCCGATCAGGCCTCGACGGGCACGGGCGCCCTCAACCTGATCGCGACGTCGCTCAACGGCAACACCGGTGGCGCCTTCGTCAACAACGCGGGCGTGACCGTCACGCAGACGCCGTAGGCCGGGGGAGGGGATGTCGACCAGGGCCGGCTCGGGTCTCGAGACCCGAGCCGGCCCTGGGCCGTATGGCGCGGCGTGTTCCACCTGGCGCCGGAGCAGCTTCCGGGGCGGGACACGTGTGGGCTACACCCGCACGGAGCGTTCCGAGACACGCTGGCTTCGTGCCACGCCACGACGAGGCGGGGGCTAGGGTGGCGTGCATGATCGTCGCCTCCGCTAAAGGCGGCGATTCCAGCCCGGGCGGGAGTCGTTCCCGCGGCGCCCGCTCGGG
>CAVTWR010000015.1:0-7224 GCA_963738505.1 uncultured Actinomycetes bacterium
GTCGCCGCCGATGCCTTCGACCAGGCCTACACATTCGAGGAGCTGCTGACTGCGCTCGGCGCGGCGCTCGCCGACCCTGCGGCGCATTCCGAGAGGCGTGAGGCGGCTGCTCGCCTCGTCGTCGGCGAGGTCGACGGGGACGCCGCTGGACGCGTGGTCGAGGCGATCCTCGGTGCCAGGGGTTGAGCATTTCCGAGACGGACGCACCAGAGTTGCCGAGTGGGCCGGGCCTCGTCCTGGGTGTCTATCGTCGTCACAAAGCGACCACGATCGCCGGCGTCGTCGCGCCGCTGGCCGAGCGCGACTGGCAGGTCGCCCTGTGGGCACTGGACGAGGTGGTGCACGATCTTGGCCCGTGGACCCTCGGTTGCGGGCCGGGCGCGCGTCTCCCTCTGCTGCAGGAGGCGTACACGCGGGCTGCACCGACCAGCGGCTGGGTGGTGATCAGCGATGACGATGTTGTGTTCGTGGAGGGGGACTCAGCGCGGTTTGTCGCGCTCGCGGCCAGGGCGGGCCTTGACATCGCGCAGCCGGCGCACGCTCCCGGTAGCCTCGTCAACCATCCGATCACGGTGCGGGTCTCCGGGACGACGGCCCGGCGCACGACCTTCGTCGAGTGCGGACCTCTCGTCGCCGTGTCGCCGACCTGGCGCTCGGCCGTCTTTCCCCTCCCGTCGTGGCGGGGGATGGGGTGGGGGCACGAGCTCGAGTGGTCCGACCTTGCCAAGCGCGGCTGCAGCCTGGGCATTGTCGACGCCACCGCGATCCGGCATCTCAAGCCTGCCGCCGGGTCGTACGATCCGACGTTGATGCAGCGTCGGGTACGGGCGGAGCTTGCTCAACGTGGCGTCCGCCGCTGGCACGAGCACCACGAAACGCTGCAAGCCTGGTCGGCCTCTTCGCCCGACCCTCCGCCGATCCCGTCTGCGGCCGCCCGTTCACCGGCCGCAGCTACCGTGACGGCGATGCGCGTCGTCGTCACTGTTCTCGCCGGCAGGGACGCGGAGCTCCTTGCCGCCAACGTCGCCTTTCACCTTGCGGTCGGTGCAGACCACGTGCTCGTCTCGAAGCCCGCGGACGGCGCCGGCGACCCGGTACTGGCCGGCCTCGTTGGCGCGGGTCTCGTCACGTGCCGACCCTCCCGCTACCCTCTCGATCCCGCCGCCGAGCGTCTCGAGCTCGAGCGGGAGGCCGTGGAGCAGCACGGCGCCGACTGGCTCGTGCACGCGGAGGAGAGCGAGTTCTGGTGGCCGCGTGCGGCATCGCTCAGGAACGTGCTTGCCGAAATTCCGCCGGAGTACGGGATCGTCCACGGGCTGTGGCGACCGTTCGTCCCGCGGCCGGGCGGCGGGGCGTTCTTTGAGCGCAGGTGCCTGCGCTTCGCCGCGTACGCGGCAATCCTCGGGCCCGACGCCGAGTATCGGCCGGCGTCCAGGCCCGTCCATCGGGCGCACCCGGCAGGGCCGGTGTCCGCGCGCGCCGCGTCGTACCTGGACGAGCCCTTTGTGCCCGTTCGAGGCTGGTACCCCTTCGAGATCCTGCACTTCCCGCCCGGGGGCCCACTGGCCGCTGGCACCTCCGGGGGCAGCCTGGACGAGTTGCTGTGGGCGTTCGCCGACGAGGAACAGGTCGCATCAGGCGAGCAGCGCGGGGTCCTGGTCGAGGACACGAGGCTACGTGACGCACTCCGAGAGCTCGCGGGGCGGCCGCACGGCACGAGGCCGGAGTTGACGCTGGCGCCGCCGACCTTCGCGGAGGGGGTGGCGCACGCCGCGGACGTCTCGGCGCTTCTCGCTGCCGACGAGACCGTGTTGCGCCGAGACCTCGACCGCGTTGCGCTCCGCGTGGCATCCCTGGAGGCGCTTGCGGGTGTGCGTGCCGAACGGGGCCTCCGGAGGCTGATCCGGCGCGGATGAGGCCGCCCGGCCCGCGGACGCGGAACTCCGACCTGCCCGTCGGCTCGCCGCGAACCCTCAGCCTTGCGGGCAGTGGATTCCGCGCGGCTGACGCCGGCGAGGCCGGGTCCGTCCTCTGCCTCCAGCACAATTCCGCCGGCAGCGGGTGCTGCGGACGAGTGGCAAACGGGAGGGCGGGAGATGAGCGGGCCTAACCGCCGGCACTGGCGTTGACTGCGTTCCTGCGCTTTCCCCAGCGGGGCACGATCGAGACGGCGGCCGTGCTCGCGATGCTGGCGGTCACCCGGCACCTCGTCGGCGCGCCGGTTCGGGCGATCGCCTACCGCCGCCTCGCGCGGCCACTGCGGGGCCGGCTACACGGCTCGCACGTCGTTCGCGCCCGCGACGGTCTCCGACTCCGCGTCGACCTCGGGGACATCGCCGGGGCCATGCTGGCGACCTCGGGCGTGTGGGAGCCGAACGTGACTGCGGCCATCCGGTCGCTCGTGCGCCCGGGTGACGTCATGGTCGATGTCGGGGCCAACATCGGCTACTTCAGCCTGCTCGCCGCGCGCCTGGCCGGGCCGTCCGGCACCGTCTACGCCCTCGAGCCTGCGGCCTCGACCTATGCGGAGCTCTGCGCCAACATCGCGCTGAACCGGGCAGTCAACGTCGTCCCGTTGCAGGTCGCGGCGGGTGCCGAGGAGGCGCTGCTACCCCTGCGTGTTCCGCGCGGCGGCAACTCCGGTCGTGCGTCCCTCGTCGAGTGGCCTGGAACGGACGCATTCGTGGACGAGACCGTGATCGTTCCGGTTGCCCCGCTCGCCGCTCTCGTGAGGCCCGATGACCAGGGGCGCGTCGCGGTCGTGAAGGTGGATGTGGAGGGATACGAGGAGCCCGTGCTTCGCGGTCTCGAGCCCGTCCTCGAGCGAGGGGTCCGCCCCGTGGTCGTGCTTGAGGCGCATGGGCCATTCCTCGAGCAGCTCGCGCCCTACCTCGAGGGCTTCTGCGAGCGCTTCGAGTTCACGCCCTACGAGCTGCTCGACCTCCCCGGCGAACGCGTCTCCATCTCGCGCCGGGCGCTCGGACAGTTGCTCGGCCCCTTGGCACTCCGTGACCTTCGCAACGGGCGCAACGTCGCGTTGGTGCTGCTCCCTCGCGGCGCGAGACCCGAGCAGCCGCGCGGTCGCATGCCGGGCTCCGGCCGGCGCTGACGGGTCGGCGAGCCTGCTTGCCCGCGAGGCTCCGTTGCTATCGTGGGCGCGATGGGCTCCCTCACGCGCGACTTCGCGCCTCGCGCGCTCGACAAGGCGCGGCGCACTGCCAGGCACCATCTCCCCGAGCGCTGGGGGCGGTACGTGCAGATCGGAAGGCAGGTCGTTCGGGCCGCACCCATGACTGCGTCGGGATACGAGTTCGGAAGCACCTTCGCTCCGCCCGCACACGAATCCTCCGCGCTCGCGGACACGGAAACCGCGCAGAGCCCGCTTCGGGCGTTCTTCGAGTCGCGCGACGAGGGCCGCGGGATCTGGAAGTGGCGCCACTACTTCGACATCTACGAGCGCCACCTGTCGCGGTTCGCGGGCCGCGACGCGCACGTGCTCGAGATCGGCGTGTACAGCGGCGGCAGCCTCGAGATGTGGCGTGAGTACTTCGGGCCGCAGGCCACGATCTACGGTGCCGATCTCGAAGAAGCCTGCCGCGCCTACGAGAGCGACGGCGTGCGCATGTTCATCGGCGACCAGAAGGATCGGGCGTTCTGGGCGCGCTTCAAGCGCGACGTCCCCTTCCTCGACGTGGTCATCGACGATGGCGGGCACGCGCCCGACGAGCAGCGGGTCACACTGGAGGAGCTCTTGCCCTTGCTCCGCCCTGGCGGCGTGTATATCTGCGAGGACATCGGCACCGACAACACGTTCCTCGCCTACCTGAGCGGGCTCGCCCACAACCTCATCCGGTATACCGGGGTCCCGGCGGAGAGCGGCGTCGCCAGCGGTGTCGGCAGCTTCCAGCGCGCAGTCGACTCCATCCACATCTACCCGTTCGTGGCCGTGATCGAACGCACCCGGGAGCCGCCCGAGCTCTTCGAGTGCCCCAAGCACGGAACCGTCTGGCAACCGTTCTACGAACGGTAACCGGCCGGCGGCTAGCATCACTGGGTCGTCCCGTCGGCGGGATGCTGCGAGTACATGACCGAGTTCGACACCCATCTGGCGGGACCACGGCAGGACCGAGGCGGCTCCGCGGCCGCCGACAGGCTCCAGCGGGCCGAGTACCTCACGGTGATCAGGCCGCCGACGCGCTGGCCTCGTCTCGACCTGCTCGAGATCTGGCGGTTCCGCGAGCTGTTCGCGACGTTGGTGTGGCGGGACGTCGCAGTCCGCTACAAGCAGACGGTGATCGGCGCCGCCTGGGCGATCCTCCAGCCAGTGCTGCTGATGGTCGTGATGACACTCGTCTTCGGCAAGTTCGCGAAGTTCGACTCCGAGGGCATTCCGTACCCGATCTTCAACTACTCCGGCCTGCTGCCGTGGCTGTTCTTCGCGGGCGCGCTCACGCTCACCAGCAGCAGCGTGCTCTCCAACCGCAACCTGGTGACGAAGGTCTACTTCCCTCGGATCATCCTCCCCGCCGCCGGGGTGCTCGTCCCCCTCGTGGACATGGCGCTCGCGTCGACGGTGCTGGTCGGGATGATGGTGTGGTTCGGGATCTACCCCGGCCTCGCGATCGTCTTTGCCCCGCTCTTCCTCGTGCTCGCGCTCCTGACCGCGTTCGGAGTGGGCCTGTGGTTCGCAGCGCTCGGGGTCCGCTACCGCGACGTGCCGCTGATCGTTCCCTTCGTGATCCAGATGTGGTTCTGGGTCAGCGCGGTGGCGTACTCGCCACGCTCCCTCGCGAACACGTACCAGTGGATCTTCGCGGTCAACCCCATGAACGGCGTCATCCAGGGGTTTCGTTGGTGCTTCCTCGAAACCCCCGCGCCCAGTGCCGGCGAGCTCGCCGTCAGCGTCGCCGCGGCACTCGTCTTCGTCGTCACCGGCGCCGCCTTCTTCCGCTCTTCGGAAGCGAGCTTCGCGGACACGATCTGATGGCGGCCGCGATCACCATCGAAGGGGTCGGCAAGCGCTACCGGCTCGGTGCACACCGCGCGGCGTACGGCACGCTCCGGGATGCGATCGCCAACGCGGTGCGGCACACACCCGCCGCCGAGCGCGCACCGAGGGAAGTCTGGGCGTTACGCGACGTGAGCCTGTCGATCGAGGAGGGCGAGGTCGTCGGGTTGATCGGACGCAACGGAGCAGGAAAGTCGACCCTGCTCCGCATCCTCACCCGCATCACCGCACCCACGGAGGGGCGGGCGGTGATCAAGGGCCGGATCGGCAGCCTGCTCGAGGTCGGCACGGGGTTTCACCCGGAGCTGACCGGACGGGAGAACATCTTCCTCAACGGCTCGATCCTCGGCATGCGGCGCCGCGAGATCGCCGACAAGCTCGACGACATCGTCGAGTTCGCCGGGGTGGAGAACTTCATCGACACACCGGTCAAGCGCTACTCGAGCGGGATGTACGTGCGGTTGGCCTTCGCCGTGGCCGCACATCTCGAGCCCGAGATCTTGCTCGTGGACGAGGTGCTGTCGGTCGGGGACGCCGAGTTCCAGAAGCGCTGCCTCGGTCGCATGGAGGACATGAGCCAGTCGGGGCGCACCGTGGTCTTCGTCTCGCACAACATGCACACGATCACCCAGCTCTGCGAGCGGGTAGTGCTCCTCGAGCAGGGCGGAGTCGTGGCCGACGGTGACGCTTCGGAGATCGTCGCGAGCTACCTGCAGGAGCACGCGGGAGCCGGGTCCTGCTGGCGGGCCATTGAGACGGACCCCGCCCAGTCCGACGGCTCCGTTCGCCTCGAGTCCGTTCGCGCCATCCATCGTGACGGCACCCGTGCGGACATCGTGGACATCCGCACCCCGGTCGGCATCGAGCTCACATTCACGGTGCTGGAGGGAGCCAGCCCTCTTGTTCCCAAGATCAAGGTTGTCGACGGAAGGGGTCAGGTGGCGTTCAACGCCATCGACACCCATCCGCGTTGGCATTCGGAAACCGCTCCGGGGGAGTACACGACGACCGCCTGGATCCCCGGGAATCTTCTGGCCGAAGGGCTGATGCTGGTCGACGCGTCCGTCGTTGCCGTCGGCACCACGCGCTTCCACCATCACGCCGGCAAGCCGGAAGCGATCTCCTTTCACGTGCAGGACCACGGCGAGGGCGATTCAGCGCGCGGCCTCTTCCTCGGGCAGTGGAAAGGGGCTGTGCGGCCCCTGCTCGAGTGGGAGACGCACGTGAGCTCGCGGCAGCGATGACGGTCGCGCTCGCCCTCGTCGTTCGTGACGAGGCGGATGTGATCGAGCAGAACCTCGCCTTCCACCTCGATCACGGCGTCGACCTGATCTTCGTCGTCGACCACCGTTCCACGGACGGCACGAGTGACGTACTGGCCCGGTTGGCGCGCACGGATCGTGTGCACGTGACACGCGAGGATTCCGAGTTCATCCACCAGGCGACCTGGATGACGCGCCTCGCGTATCTCGCAGGCCGGCACGGAGCCAGCTGGGTGCTGGCCGGCGACGCTGACGAGTTCTGGCTGGCGGACGGCGGTTCGGTGAGCGCCGCGCTCGACGCGCTCCCGGCCGGGATCGGCTGTGTGTCCGTGCTGCAGCGGACGCTGCTTCCCGTCAACGGCAGCCAGGCCTTCCACGAACGCCTGACCGTGCGTCTGGCGGCTCCTGCGCCGATCATCGATCCCGGCTCGCCCTTCAAGCCCGTGGCCAAGCTGGCGTTGCGTCCGACCCCGGGCCTCAGGATCACGAGGGGGAACCATCATGCGCAGGGCTGGATGGGGGAGGTGCTTACCCGGTGGCCGGGCCTGGAGATCCTCCACGTGCCGCTCCGAACGCGCGAGCAGTGCGCGGCCAAGTATGCGAAGGCGATCGAAGCCTGGGAGTACAACCCACGCGGCGATCTCGCCCGGGCGGGAATGCTCGGTCAGCTCGACCGGGGTGGCGAGATCTGGGATCGGGTGGCCCTGGACGACGCGCTCGTCGCCGAAGGGCTGGCGAAGGGTGTGCTCGCGGCGGACACGCGGCTGCGGGACGCGATCCAGCGCCTGCGGACGGGTGCGCGCCGATCAGCCCAGCCGGTTCTTGCCGCCTGCGACCGGGCTGTCCTCGACGAGACGGAGCTGACGCGCCTGGCCAAGAGGCTGGATGACCTGGGGCGCTCCCTGGCCGACCTCGAGCGGCAGCGGAGGCGCACGCGGGCGGTGAGCGCCGCGT
>CAVTWR010000016.1:0-5527 GCA_963738505.1 uncultured Actinomycetes bacterium
GAAACCTCGCCCTGCTGGGCTCGGGCCGCTTGTTGCACCCCGTGGAGGTCGGATGAAGGGCGCGTTGCTCGATCTCGCGGACCGCCCCCGGGCTACGCCATGGCGGAACCCGGCCACCTGGTGGCCCCGTGTCGACGCCGCCAGCGCTCACCTGGATCCGCCGTTCGGCAGCCTCTCCGTCGATGCACTGGCCTGGAATGCCCACGATCTCCTCGCCCGGGCGCGCGGATTGCCCATCCGGCTGGCGAGCAAGTCCGTGCGAGTCCGGGGGGTGCTGGACGCGCTGCTGGCCGTGCCGGGGTACTCCGGGGTGCTGGCCTACACCCTCCCCGAAGCACTGTGGCTGGCCGCCGGAGACAACGGAGTGCGCGACGTCGTGGTCGGCTATCCCACCGCGGATCGCACAGCGTTGGCGGCGTTGGTCGCCTCCGAAGAGCTGTGCCATCGGGTGACGATCATGGTCGATGATCTCGCTCAACTCGACGCGGTGGATGCGGTAGTGGCTGCGGCTCAGCGACCGAGGGTGCGGGTCTGTCTCGAGCTCGACGTTTCCTATCAGCACCCGATCCTGGGGCACGTGGGCACCAGGCGTTCTCCGCTCCGCGAACCGCACGAAATCCAGCGGCTGGCGCGGAGCGTGGTGGCCCGGCCGGGGTTCGAGTTGGTGGGCCTGATGGCCTACGAGGGACAGATTGCGGGCGTGGGCAACGCGGGCTCCGGGCGAGGCCGGGCGATCCGGGCGATGCAGAAGGCGTCGGCCGCCGAGTTGGCAGAGAGACGGGCGGCGGCGGTGGCCGCCGTACGCCGGGTGGCTGACCTGCAGTTCGTCAACGGCGGCGGCACCGGGTCGCTCGAGTCGACCCGAGCCGATGACTCGGTGACCGAGTTGGCCGCGGGCTCTGGACTCTTCGGTCCCCGGTTGTTCGACGGCTACGTGCAGTTTCAGCCGGCGCCCGCCGCCGCCTTCGCACTCAGCGTGGTCCGGCGCCCCAAGGGCGCGGGAGGCGACGTGGTCACCGTGCTGGGCGGCGGGTGGATCGCGTCGGGTCCGGCGGGGCCGGATCGTCAGCCTGACGTCGTCTGGCCAGCCGGACTGCGCACCCTCACCCGGGAAGGCGCCGGGGAGGTGCAGACCCCGGTGACCGGAGCGGCTGCTCGGACACTGACGGTCGGCGATCGGGTGTGGTTCCGGCACGCCAAGGCAGGTGAGTTGAGCGAGCACCTCAACGAGTTCGTGTTGCTGGCGACGGTCGACGGTGAGGTCACCGTGGTCGGTTCGCTGCCGACCTATCGCGGCGATGGAAAGGCGTTTCTCTAGTGGAGACTGGGCACAGGGAAATTGGGCACAGGGGAACCTGGCAAAACTGGGCGCGCGTCGAGTCGGCTACCCCGGCGCAGATCGCGCGTCCGGGCAGCGTCGAGGAGGTCGTCGAGGTGATCCGCGGGGCCAGGGATCGCGCGTTGACCGTGAAAGCTGTGGGCGCCGGTCACTCGTTTACCGCCATCGCGGCCACCGAGGGAGTCCTCCTCGAGCTCGGCGGGCTCTCCGGCATCCTCGATGTCGACGTGGAGTCGCGTCGGGTCCGGCTGGGGGCGGGCACCCACCTTCACGAACTGCCGGCTTTGTTGGCGCCGTACGGTCTCGCCTTGGAGAACCTGGGGGACATCGACCGCCAGACCATTGCCGGTGCCACCTCCACCGGGACCCATGGGACCGGGGCGCGCTTCCGTGGCCTGGCCGCGCAACTGGTGGGTGCGACGCTCGTCACCGCGACTGGTGACGTGTTGCGCGTGGACGAGGAGACCAACGCCGAGCTGTTGCCCGGCGTACTCCTGGGCCTCGGCGCGCTCGGAATTCTCGTCGACGTGACCGTGCAATGTGTGCCCGCGTTTCTGCTGCGCGCCCACGAGAGCTCGGCCGACCTGGACGACGTACTCGAGGGGCTCGATGAGTTAGACCTGGTCGACCACTTCGAATGTTATTGGTGGCCCGGCACGACCGGCGTGCAGACCAAGAGCAACGTCCGGCTCCCCCTAGACACCCCCCACACGCCGCCGGGGAAGGCGTCGACCTTCGTCGATCAGCGCGTGGTCCAAAACGGCCTGCTGCGGGCGGTGTGCGAGGCGGGAGTGTGGGCGCCGGCGCTCACTGCGCCGCTGAACCGGTTGGCGGTGCGGGTGCTCGGGGACAAGACGTACACCGATCGATCCCATGCGGTCTTCACGAGTCCGCGCAACGTCAGGTTCCGAGAGTGTGAGTACGCCGTGCCGCGCGAGGTACTCCCTGAGGCCGTGCGGGCCGTGCGGTCGCTGATCGAGCGCCGTGGCTGGCGGATCAGTTTTCCGGTGGAGATCCGCACCGCCGCCGCCGACGACCTGTGGCTATCCACCGCGTCCGGCCGGAACACCGGGTATATCGCCGTGCACCGCTATTGGAAGGAAGATCACCTGCCCTACTTCCGAGCAGTCGATGAGTTGTTGCGCGGCTTCTCCGGACGACCCCACTGGGGCAAGATCCACTTCCAGGTCGCACCTTCCCTCGCCGAGGTCTATCCGCACTTCGGTGACTTCGTGGCGCTGCGTGATCGCCTGGATCCGGATCGGGTGTTCGCGAACGACTATCTGCGACGCGTCCTCGGGGACTAGCCCGGATGCCCACGCAGACGATTTCCGGGGCTCCGAAACGCGCTGATAGGCTCCCGCCGAGTCTTCGGTCTGGCCTGACCCGGGACACATCACAAGGAGAAACCATGAAGAAGCTCTTGCTGGTCCTCTTGGCCGCCGCCGGTGCCGCCTTCGCGAAGAAGAAGCTCGACCAGGGCAAGGCCGAGCAGGCCCTGTGGGCCGAGGCCACGGACAACGTCGACAAGTCCTGAGCCATCTGACCTGACGGGTGCTTCGCGCCCGGTGTTTGACCTGACGGGCGCTTCGCGCCCGGTGTTTGACCTGACGGGCGCTTCGCGCCCGAGGGGGCCTTGGCGCAATTGGTAGCGCACCTGCTTTGCAAGCAGGGGGTTAGGGGTTCGAGTCCCCTAGGCTCCACCACGTGAAACCTTAGGTCCATTGCTCCCCGGAAGGGGACGACCCGCGCGTGCTCGATCGCGTTCGCTAAGCCGCTACGCCGGGATGTCGGCAACGGCGCCCAGCAACCATTGGCTCGCTGGCACGTTCCGCCTATCTGCGTCTGTGGAATCGGACGTCTCCGTTGGGCAGGAGGGTGTGTTCGTACCTTGGGTCATGGGCTAGGTGGTGATGGTGGCTGCACAGCAACCTGCCGTCCTTGAGGTTGGTGTGCCCGCCGGAGGCCCAGGGGGTGCCGAAGTGGTGTGCTTCGGTCCATGCGGCGGGGATGGTGCATCCTTCGCCGCGACATCGTTTGTCCCGGATGGCCAGGGCGATGTGTTGGGATCCGTTGAAGAGGCGCCTGGTGCGGCCGAAATCCAGTGGCACCGACCGGCCGCCCAGGACCGCGGGGATGAGTTTGGCGTTGCAGGCCAAGCGGCGCACTTCGCCGACGCTCAGCCGCGCGCCCGTGGTGAGTTCGCCGGCCCCGGTGAGTTGTTGGAGATGCTCAAGCCCGATGGTGACCACCACGGTTGTGGCCGAACCGCCGTGCCGTGGCAGCGCCGCAGACGGCATCGCCTCGAGGAGGGTGCAGAACGCGTCGCCGAGCCGCGTGGGGTAGGGGCGTCGGTCGGACGGGCCCGTCACCGCGGGCGTTCCGTCTTCACGCCGGGGGTTCGTGTAGGCATCGAGGTAGGTCTGCAGCCGGGTGGCCGCGAGGTCGGGGATGCGCGCGCGGAGCTCGGTGGTGCCGTCGCCGTTGGCCCGCATCGTCAAGAACGTACGCCGCCGGGCCCGCGTCTCTTCGGCTTCCAGCATCCGACGTTCCTCGTCGTCAAAGGCGTCGGGCGCGACGACTTCGAGGACTTTGCGGCCCAAGATCCGCAACTGTCGGGGCGGGTAGTGGGCTGCCTGGGTGATCAGATGGTCTTCGGCCTTACGTTTGATCTCGGGTGCCACGAGGGAGGGGAGGGCTTCGAGCGCTTGGACGATGGCGCCGGCTTGCGCCGCGGTGATGTCGCCGTCCACGAGCGCCGTACCCACGCAGGTCCAACGGCGATCGATCGCGTCGGCGAGGCGACCCTGGTGTGCGGCGGGACCTCGGTCGGAGCGAGTGCGATGGGCCAGCCAGTCGGCCGGTGAACGAGCGCCGTACTCGGCTGCGACATCGTCGGCCGTGGCGAGGACATTGAGCAGCACGCCCTGAACACGTTCGCGCGATCGGGAAAGCCGCTCCAAGGCGATGGCCTTCTCGGTTAGAGACAGGTACGACGGATTGGCTGACGCCGCCTCGTCGAGCAGCGCCTCAAGTGCATCCAGCGTTGCCATCAGTGGATGGCGATGCTGATGAGTCGGGGTCGTCATGCACCCAATCTAGCTACGTTCGGACACTTTTCGTCGACCTGTTCGATGTCTGTGGAGAACGCCCAACCGTGGACGCGCTGTGCACAAAATGGGGCACGATCTGGCGCGCCTAGGGCCTTGCCGCTCACGAAAGCCGCCCGAGCGGACCGCTCAGCCTCTAGCGCTGAGATAGCGGTCATGCACCAACGTGGCGGTGAACCTCAGGCTGGCCATCCGTGGCTGGAACTTGATGCCCCGCGCGTTGGCGACGAGCAGTGACGTGAACACGCCCCGCGCACAGGTCTATGCCGAGATGGAAACCGGCCGCTTGGAGTTGGGGAAGTAGGTGACGACTCGGGACCTGCCGGGAGGTTCGCCCTGCAACTCGGCCAACGTCGAGAAGAGTTCGCATGCTCCGTCAGGCGGAATTTCACCGCCGTCTCGCACGATCCGGACAGCCTCATTCCGGCTCGGCGCCGCTTCCGGGTCGGGTGCGTTCGCATAGCCAGCGAGCAAGGTGAACACGACGCCACCCGCGCCTCTAATAGCCGAAGACATGCACGCTCACCACGTCAATCTGGCGACGCGGATCACCGAAGAAGGCCCCCAGGCGACGAGCGACGATGGGGAACGGGCGTTCCCGGGGGCTGCCATCCGGCTTCCAGTTGCTCATCGGCACGATGAGGAAGAGGTGGTGAGCGTCAAGGGCGACGTGCGCCTTCCAGAGGTCCTTGAGGTCGTGGTTGTTGGTCGTCGTACCACCTCGCTCGACCTCGGCGAGAATCCCACGAGCGCCATCGAGCCGGAAGAAGAAGTCCGGACGTGCCTGCGTGACGAGTCCGTCTTGAGGGGTGAGCACGACTTCTTCGCGGAAGCCCAACTCGTCGTGCAGCACCTTGGAGATGAGCTTTTGAACGGACGCACTCGGGGCGTTGAAGACGTGTGCCTCGGCGATCTGCTCGCGGTCGTCGTCAATAGCCTGCGTAAGTCGCTCGGCGAGGGAGTCGACGCGGCGTACTTCGTCGAGGAGCTCCGGGGATAGTCCCACCTGCACATGGCGTACATAGCGGTCGGACTCCACCGGCCGAGCTTCGCAGGGTCGGCGCGGAGAAGCTAGTCC
>CAVTWR010000017.1:0-61715 GCA_963738505.1 uncultured Actinomycetes bacterium
CGGAGCAGCGGCGCCGACAGGGGATAGCCGGCCTCTCGCCGCATGTCCACGATCCGCACCACGGGCATTGGTGCTCCGATGCGCGCTCCGAGCTCCAGCCGCTCCAGGCTGTGCCAGCTCTCCGGGCGCGGCGTGGCGCTGCCGAACACGACCGTGGCACCTTCCAGCGCGGCCCGCTTGGCCGCAACCGTGCGCGCGTCGTACCGAGGGTCGGACTCCTGCTTGTAGGAGGAGTCGTGCTCCTCGTCGACCACGATCAGGCCGAGCCCGCGCAACGGTGCAAAGAGCGCGGAGCGCGCGCCCACGACGACGCGAGCCTCGCCCGAGGCGATGCGATCGCGTTCGTCTCGGCGCTCGGCGTCGGATAGTGATGAGTGGAGAACGGCCACCCTGTCGCCGAAGCGGGCGCGAAACCGCCCCACGGTCTGCGGCGCCAGGGCGATCTCGGGAATGAGGACGATCGCGCCGAGGCCCCGCTCCAGTGCTTCCGCGCAGGCCTGGAGATAGACCTCGGTCTTCCCGCTGCCCGTCGGGCCGACGAGCAGGAAGAACGCCCCTTCCGCGCCGTCGAAGGACTGGACGATCCGGCCGATCGCTGCCGCCTGGTCGGCCGTCAGCTCGTCAGGTGCCGCCTCACCGCCCAGGGCGTCCCTGGCACCGGGGGAGGGGCGCAGGCCGCGTGGCTTCCGCCGCTCGGGCGCCACGAGCGCCAGCGCCCGGGCCGGCGTCGAGCCGTAGTAGTCGCCGAGCCACAGGGCGAGCTCGATCAGGGTCGACGGCAGCGTGTCCTCGACGGCAGATACCGTCACCGGTTCGACACCGTCCGGCGCCTCCACGCCGACCTCGACGACGACGCCGCGCGCCGCGCGCTTCCCGAACTGGATGCGCACGACTGCACCCACCTCGACCCCGTCCGGGACGGTGTAGGTGAACGGGCGGGCCAGCGAGCGTGTCGTGACGAGCGGGTAGATCGAGGCGAGCGGCACGCGCCCGACGGTAGCGGCGGTACTACCGGCGCTGCGGGCGCAGGTACGAAACGAGTGTCACCGCAACCGCCACGCCGAACGCGCCCCACAGCAACCCCTCGCTCTCCGGCAGGGCACCGGCCTCGGCCAGCTCCTCGAGCCCCCTGGCCAGAAGCCAGCCGGCGAAGACCAGCAACAGCAGGCTCGTGACCTGGAAGAACCGCCGCAGATCGAGGCGATGCGAGCCACGGTAGAACGCGTAGCCGAGCGCGATGGCGAGGACGAGGCCGACGAGACCGCTGATCAGCGAGACGGCCGGGCTGGTCTTCTCGGTGGTGGAGAAGAGGAACAGTGCCGTTTCCACCCCTTCGCGCAGCACGCCGACGAAGGCCACCGCAGCCAGTCCCACGGCGGAGCCCTGCGCCAGCGCCGAGCGCACACGACCCTCGAGGTCGCTGCGGATGGTTCGCGCTTGACGCCGCATCCAGAAGACCATCCACACGAGCATGGAGGCAGCAGCCACGGCCGCGCTCCCCTCGAAGATCGCCTCGGCGGTTCCCTCGAGCTCCGCTCCGACGGCGAACAGCGTGACCCCCACGGCGAGGCTGACGAGCAGCGCGGACGCGACTCCGATCCAGACCGCCGCGACACCGTCACCGCGCCCGCTGCGGCGCAGGAACGCGAGTACGATGCCGACGACGAGCGAGGCCTCGAAGCCCTCGCGCAGCACGACCAACCCGGATCCCACGTTCGCCACTCCTCTCATTAGAACCTGATAGTCGTTGTAAGGCGTACCTTACAAGACGCCAAGAATATACTCGGTGACGATTCGCCGTCAAACGGGAAGGCATGTATGGCGCACGGGCAGGGCCATTCCATCGACGACTACCTGGAGGTCATCTACTTCCTCGCGTTCCCGATCGGCGAGTACCGTCCGGCAGGCGAGACGGCGATCGCCTCCCGCGTGGCGGAGATGCTCGGAGTGTCCCGGGCCTCGGCGGGCGAGATGCTGAGGCGGCTCGAGGCCGACGGCCTGGTCGAGCGCGGCGAGCACAAGCAGGCGATCCTCACTGCGAAGGGCATCGCACGCGCCGAGCAGGTGGTGCGCAAGCACCGCATCATCGAGCGTTTCCTCACGGACTTCATGGGCTACACGCCGTCCGAGTCGCACGTGAAGGCCGATGAACTGGGTGACACGTTCACCGACGAGATGATCGAGCGCGTCAACGAGCGGCTCGGCTTCCCCGACCGCTGCCCCCACGGCTGGCCCGTCGAACCTGACGTCGAGCATCGAGAGAACGCGTCGCTCGTCTCGCTGGCCGAGCTGGATCTCGACCGCCCCGCCAGCATCGTGCGCCTGGCCGAGCATGACGGGGAGCTGCTCCACTGGTTCTACGACGAGGGATTGTCGCTGGGCGCCGAGGTCGTGGTTCACGAGCGGCAACCGTCGGCGGGCCAGCTGAAGATCGGGCTCGACGGTGAGGATCGTGCGATCACCGACAAGGCTGCGGCGGGCCTGTACGTGCGTCCGGCGGCCTGACCGTCTGGGCCACGCCGTCGCCGCGTGCTGCGACATTTCACTGCGCCCGGCGCAACTTCTGCGTACCATGAGCACTGTTCCTGAACCGCCGGCGACCTTGAGGGGGAAGACGTGAGACGACGACGGAGTGCCACGCTCGGAGCGGTGTTCGCCGGCCTGGCGCTGGCCGTAGGGGTCGGGGGCGCGCTCGCCCACGACGGCAACGGCAAGGGCGGCGCCAAGGCCGGGGGGAAGACGTGCGCGGAGCGGCTCGCCACCATCGCCAAGGCGAAGGGGGTCACGGTCGAGAAGCTCCAGGCCGATCGCAAGGCGATGGCCACCGCCTGGGTGGACAAGGCCCTGGAGAAGAAGCGCATCACGGCCGAGCAGGCTGCAGCGCTGAAGAAGAAGATCGAGGCTTCGGACGGGTGCGCGCCTGCAGTGTTCGGCGGACCGGGCGGTCGCGGCCACCACGGCGGCCCTCCTCCTGGCAAGGGGCCTGGTGATGACCGCGGCGGGCACAGCGCGGGCAAAGCGATCCTTACGTATCTCGGGATCACGCAGGATGCGCTGCGCGCCGACCTGAAGGCGGGCAAGTCGCTGGCCGAGATCGCCACGGCCAAGGGCAAGAGCGTCGACGGGCTGAAAGCCCTGATCACATCCGAGATGAAGGCTCCCCTCGACAAGTGGCTCGCTGACGGCAAGCTGTCCAAGGAGCGCTACGACAAGGCCGTCGCTGCGCTGCCGAAGCTGGTCGACCGTATCGTCAACGCGAAACGCGGAGATCACGCCAAGGGCAAGGACAAGGACAGGACAAGGACAAGCCGGCGTCCGTGCCGACTGGCGGCAGCTCGAGCTGACGGCCCACCCCCAGGTCGTCTTCGCGTAGGCCCGCTTCGGCGGGCCTACGTGTGTCTATGGAGAGTCGCTGACAGATCGTGCTCCGCAACCGAGCGCGACGAAGGCCCGCCATGCGGGCCCTCGTCGCGGCAGGGACACCGGTCGGAAGGGCCGCTTAGCCCTGATGATCCGGGGTTGACTAAGGGCCAATCCCGGTAGGCCGGGCGCGCTGCGGGGCCCTTCAGGGCCTCGCCAGGAGCTCGTCCCGTGACAGGGGCCGGATTCGCCGCTCGAGATGGCCAATTGCCGGTCGAGCTTCCACTCCTCGCGAGGCCCTGAGCCTGGATCCACCGATTGGCGTGATCGCGGGGCGCCTGCCAGGGTCGTCAGGACGTGTGCGGACAGCGTCGGGCAGGCTGGTTGCCTGTTCGACGCTGTCCGCGCGCGGAGCGCACCGACCGGGTGCAAGCCCTCCACGCTCTTTCGGAGGGGTTACACCCGGGCGGGAGCGCCCTGGCGGGCCTGGCAGGATGCACCGCCCGCGCCAAACGGTGGATCCAGGCTGAAGGGCCCCGCAGTACGCCGTTCCGACGCCTAGCGGGATAGGCCCTAAGCAGCCTGCCCGAGTGCGCTCGACGTGGTTCGGCCGGACCTTCCATCCGCTCCCTGAGGCGGCCCGAAGCCAAACCCGTGACCGGCGCGCTCCCTGAAGGTGCCGTTGATCAGATCGTCGAGTATCGCCGTCTTCCGCTCGAGCAGGCCCTTGGCCTGCGCCTCGGTGAGCCGGCCGTCCTTGACTGCTGTGTCAAGCTCCGCCTTCTCGCTGTCGATCAGGGCCTGCTTGAGCCCGGCAACCGATTTGCCCTGCGCCTTGGCGATCTCGGCCAGGGTCGTTCCGTCCGCGAGTCGGGTGTGGAGCTCCTCGAGCGTGAGCCCGAGATACGTGGCCGCGTCCCCGAGATGCCCACCGGGGCCGCGGATGCCGCCGTGATGACCGAAGCCGCGCCCGCCGCCGAAGCCGAACGCCGGGCCGGTGCCCGACTCGATCCGCTTCTTGGCCGCGTCGGCCTGCTCCTGCGTGATCCTTCCGTCCGCGAGCGCCTGGTCGACCTCGTCGGTCGCGGCGGCCTTGGTGGCCTCGTCCAGCTTCTCCCGGCTGATGCCGAGATGCTTGGCGAGCGAGTCCAGGAAGCCGGACTCCCCGGTGCCGTCGGAGGCGGCGAGAGCGGTACCGCCACCGACGACGGCCAGCGCGAACACGGCGAGGACGATCATGGTCTTGCGCTTGAACATCGAGGTCTCCTTTGTCGAGGGGTTGATCTGTACTGAAGCGGCCAGGGCTAAGACCGAGCTGAGCTGCTCCTAAGAGCTCCATAAGAACCTCTGCCGCGTCGCTGCGAGGGCCCGGCGGCCTGACAGCAGCGCGCGTCCCTCGCCGTGGGCGCCCCGACGCGCCGTCCGGGCGCACACCGGGCCTAGCGTCTTCCGTTCATGACCCGTTCGAGGAGGGCGGGAACTGCAGCCGCATGAGGGTTCCGCCGCCGGTCGCCGCCTCGGCGGCAACGGATCCGCCATGGGCGTCCGCCACCTGCTTGACGATGGCCAGCCCCAACCCGGATCCCGGCAGGCTTCGCGCGGAGGTCGCACGGTAGAACCGATCGAACACGAAGGGAAGATCGGCCTCGGCGATGCCCGGACCGCGGTCGCGAACGGTGACCTCACCTCCGGCGACACCGACCTCGATCGGATCGCCCGGTGGGCTCCACTTGGCGGCATTGTCGAGCAGGTTGGAGACGGCGCGATCGACGGACTCGCGCACGCCCCAGATCATCGACTCCTCGAGGCTCGCCACGATCGACACGCCGGAGCGGTTGCGCTCCGTACGTGCGATCGCGTCCGCAACAACGAGATCGAGCCTGACGTCATCCGGATCCGCGGCGGCGCGATCCCCGCGTGCCAACTCGACGAGTTCGGAGACAAGCAGGCTCATCTCCTTGAGCTGGTCGGAGACGTCCCGGAGCAGCCCCTCCCGCTCGTCGGTCGGCAGCAGGTGCGCCCGAACGAGCACATCGATGTTGGTCCGCAGGCTCGTCAGCGGCGTGCGGAGCTCGTGAGACGCGTCGGCCACCAACTGCCGCTGGGAGCGAGCTGATTCCTCGAGGCTCGCAAGCATCGTGTTGAACGTCTCGGCCAGCCGGCCCAGCTCGTCCCTGCCGGTCGGGTCGATGCGCCGCGACAGGTCACCGGTCTCGGTAACGCCCTCAGCTGTCTTTGTCAGCCGGCGCACCGGCGCCAGGGCCGTACGTGCCACGAGCAGGCCCAGCCCGCCGGCGATCCCGATACCGCCGAGCGCGACCGCGAGCAGCCAGTGGCGCAAGCGTGCAAGCGTCCCGTCGACCTCGTCCAGCGACCGGGCCAGCTGCACGGCGTACCGCGTCCCCGCCTCCTGCCCGCCGTTGCGTTCGCCCGGCCGCCGCCCCGCCACGGCTGGAATCGTCAGGACGCGGAGGTGCGTATCGGAAACGGTGACGTCACGGTAGAAGGACTCAGCGTCCCCCGTCGCCACAGTGCGGTCGCGGGGGAGCACCGGGATCAGCGCGTCCGCACGGCCGTCCCGCGGAAGGATGGGGTCGCCCGTCTCGGGAACCAGCTGGATGTAGATCGGCGCCTGGCCCAGCGGCTGTCGCGGCGTGTCGAAGACGTTGTCGCCGCTTGCGGGGTCGAACCCGATCCGGCCGAAGACTGCGCCCGCACGGTCTTGGAGCGCCTCGTCCACGTCGCTGCGCAGTTGGCCGCGAACGACCAGGTAGGTTGCGGCGGAGGCGGCGGCGATCGCGACCGCGACCGCGACAGCACCGGCCAGCGCGATCCGCAGCCGGAAGCTCATCGCTCGCGCAGCGCGTAGCCCACGCCGCGCACGGTCTGGATCAAGCGCGGAAGGCCGTCGACCTCTGTCTTGCGCCTGAGGTAGCCGATGTAGACGTCGAGCGAGTTCGAACCGGCGCCGAAGTCGTAGCCCCACACCCGCTCGAAGATGATCGAGCGTGTCAGCACCTGCTTCGGGTTGCGGAGGAACAGCTCCAGCAGCGAGAACTCCGTGCGGGTCAGCTCGATCGACGCGCACCCACGCGTCACCTCGCGCGTCGACGGGTCGAGCGTGAGGTCGGCGAAGCGCATGACCTCCGTCTCGTCGACCCCGGCGCGACGGAGCAGCGCGCGCAGACGTGCGAGCAACTCCTCCAGGGCGAACGGCTTTGCGAGGTAGTCGTCCGCGCCGGCGTCGAGCCCCGCCACCCGGTCGGACACATGGTCTCGCGCGGTGAGCATCAACACCGGCAACCGGTTACCCGCGGCGCGAAGCCGCCGGCATGTCTCGAGTCCGTCGACGTCAGGCATCATCACGTCCAGCACGACGGCGTCGGGCGGCGGCTCGGCCCCCGCCAGGCGCAGCGCCTCCGCGCCGTCGGCGGCGGTGAGCACTTCGTATCCCTCCACCCGCAGCGCCCGCCGCAGCGAGTCCCGGACGGCCGTGTCGTCGTCGACGGCGAGGATCCTCATGCCGTCATTGTGCGTGCCGGGTCTGAGAACGCTCTAAGAACCGCCCGCGACCCGCCCGCGTGAGCGCTCAGACCTGGAGCTCGTACGGGAAGTCGGTGATCAGCTCGCAGCCGTCCTCGGTGACGAGCACGACATCCTCGATACGGCAGCCGCCGAAACCGGGCCTGTAGAGACCGGGCTCGATGGTGATGATGTCCCCGGATACGAGCACCTCACCCCCGTCGTCGAGTGTCGGCGCCTCGTGCAGATCGAGGCCCAGGCCGTGCCCGAGGTAGTGGACGAACCCTTCGGTCAGCACCTGGTCGGACGGCGCGGTCCGCCGGGTCGCGTATCCCGCGGCCTCGATCACGTCGCAGGCTGCCGCGTACGGCACCTCGCCCGAGACGCCGGCCCGTACCGCATCGATCGCACGAAGCTGCGCCTCCCGTACCACGCGGTGCCACTCGACGAGCTCGCCGGGTGGATCGCCGATGCAGAAGGTGCGCGTGATGTCGCCCCAGCAGCCGGAGGCCATATCGCGGGGGAAGATGTCGACGACGATCGGCACGCCCGCCGGGAGCGGGCCCTCGCCCTCGCAGTGCGGATCCGCACCAGACGCGCCCGCTGCGATCACGAGCATGTCGTGGGGCACCGCGGCGTGATCGAGGAAGACGTGCCAGGCCTCCGACCGTAGGCCCTCGCTCGTGAGCTCGGCGTGCTGGGCCAGCCGCTCGCGGACCCGCGCCATGGCGCTCTCGGCTGCCAGCATCGCGCGGCGGATCCCGGCCAGCTCGGCCGGCGTCTTGGCTCGACGGCGCAGGTCCAGGGCTGCCCCGTCGGCGGCCACGGAGACTCCTGCCGCACGCAGGCTGTCCGCGAGCCCGAGCGGGCAGTCCGCAGCGGTCGTGACCTCCGTCACGCCGAGACGCACACACGCGTGGACGATGCACCCGGCGATCGCCTCGGAGAGCGGCTTCCCTTCAGCCAGGAGGTTGTTGAGCCCGAGTTCCTCGAACGCGATCACCGCGTACCCCCCGAGCTCGCGCATCCGCGGCACGTCCAGCGACCCAGCGACGATCGTGCGGCCACCGGCCGTCTCGAGGTAGGCGATGGGATCGGGCAGCGGCAACGGCACCTCGTGCCGCAGGGCCGGGTTCTTGGAATCGCCGAAGAGGAGGACGTTCATGGGGCGCGCTCCTTGGTCGCTGGGAGGTAACGGCGTTGTATCAGCCCTGTCAGGCCCTGAAGGCACCCACGGCGCCGAGGCGCTCACCGGGTGTGGCCTGAAGCGCGCGCCCTCGCGTGTAGCTCGCGAGCTGAGCGAGCAGCAGCGGGGCCCTTCAGGGCCTCGCAAGCAGTTCAGCCCGTTGACTTTTCATCACCGGGGAGAGACGATGGCCGGCGAACTGCCCTTGCTAGCAAGAAGGAGAAGACGGTATGGCAGGAATGGTTGCGCCACTCGCGACCGACAAGGTCGACGCCTGGGAGGCGTGGGTCGCTGAGCTGAAGGGCCCGCGCAAGGCAGCGTTCGAGGACATGAACGCCCGCCACGGTCTGACTGAGCACCGGGCATACCTGCAGCCGATGCCCGACGGAAGCCACCTGGTGCTCGTCATCCACGAGGGGCCCGGGGGCGACGACTTCCTGGCGAACATGATGGCCTCCGATCATGAGTTCGACAAGTGGTTCGTCGGATCCGTGGCCGCGATTCACGGCATGGACGGCTCCGGTCCCCTGCCACCGATGGCGCAGCGCAGGCTCTAGGATCTGCAAACGGGACTCATCGCCTAACGAGAACCGCCTCACCTCCGCAGATCTTCAGGAATGTCGGTTGGACGGCGTGCTACCGCCGCGAGGTGGGTGCGTACTTCGCTCACTGCCCGGAAGCGCCGACCATCGGTAGTCGCGAGCACTCCGAGTCAGTGGGCGCGCCGATTCGCCAGTACGCGCGCGGTGGCAGAGTCAGCCGTGGAGGGTCTTGAATGGTCCAATGGCTGCTGATAGCGGTAGGCGCTCTGGTCGCAGGGCTGATTCTCCTGCTCCTCGTCTTCGTGCTCGGGATGCGGGCCAAGTCACCGGTGGTGCTGAGGGCGGTCAGACGGTTCAACCGCCGCTTCATGAACCCAAGGCAAATGAAGACGGCAGGCACACCGGGGGCCTACGCCGGCGTCATCCGTCATGTAGGTCGTCGGTCGGGCCGGGTCTACGAGACGCCGGTCGGGCCGTTCGCCACCGACGACGGATTCGTGATCGCCCTCCCCTACGGAACCAGCTCCGACTGGGTGAAGAACGTGCTCGCCGCGGGGTCGGCGACGCTCGTCACCGAAGGGCGGAGGTACGACGTGGAGCAGCCCGAGATCGTCCCGCTCGGTGCCGTGGCGGATGTCTTGCCGAGCAAGGAGCGACGGAACCTCCGCCTCTTCCGTGTCGAGCTGGCCCTACGCGCTCGTCGGAGGGGAGTCGGTTCACCGTGAGCACGGTGCGTGCGGCAGGACAGCGTCGAGTGCCTCGGTCTTGCCGCACGAACGTGGCTCCCTGCGTTAGCTGACCACCGCGACCCGGCGACGCTCGTACGCAGGAGATGTCCTCGGCAGCGCACAATTCAGGAATGTTCCCTGAGAACTGGTGGGGGGAGGGGAGCCCCCCACCGGTGGCGTGCGTCTCTACGTGACCGAATCGCGGAAGGCGACGCCCTCCGCGCCGATTCCGGTCGCCTCCTCAATCGGGAGGATCGGGGTCATGGTGAAGCTCAGCCAAGGCGTCCACGGGGCGGTGGTGCGCGCCAGCGTGGCGGCGCTGTCGGCCTCGATGATCGCGACGCCCCCGCTTCCATCAGCGAAGCCGTAGAAGCCCTTGAACTCCGCTCCGGCCGGCGGTTGCCAGGCCGCGAAGACCTTCAGAGAACGACGCTCCCCCTCTTCGCTGTTGTCGGCGAACGCCCAGGTGACGTGAAAGAGCATAAACGTCCCTTCGCTTGGAGACAGGTCGCGGTGGAGTCTGGCAGGGATCAGGCGAGCGCGCAAGCTGTCAGTAGGCCGACGTAAACACGACCCTTGAGTGCTCCAGGGTTGGGGAGTGTTCCTCGAGCACGAGTCGGTCTGCTCCGTCAAACCCGGTCCGGTCAGTCGGCGTCTTTGGACGAGCGTCCACCCGACGCTTTAGCGATCCGGTAGATCCGTGATCGCGGACCGCAGTTCCAGGACTTCGACTGGGCAAATCGGGCCAGTTGTGTTCCCAGCAAACGATGACATCACAGCCGTCCACGGGGTGACCATGGGTGTGGAAGTTACGACTCTGGTACTCGAATTCGATTCGGACGCGTTCGAGCGTACCGCGGGGCGCCCTTGACGGCCCGCTTCGCGTCGCAATCAGGGAACCCAGCCTGGACAGCTTCGACGACGTACCCAAGCTCGGACGAGACCATCCCAAAGAGGAAGACCACCCCTGCCTCCTCGATAGGCGCGTGCTGGAGTCCCCGGAAGTTGAGAACCGGGCCGTATCGCTGGCGTGACGGATCAGGTGTCCAGGCATGCGAAGGCGGGGGACTCGTGGCGAGATCTCCTTCACTGGCGGGCGACGAACGCCGGGCATTGCCCTGCGGAAGATCCGCCAAGTAGAGGAAGGTGGGGTCGTGTGCCTCAGCCCAAGCGCGGAACCGGATAAGCTGGTCGTGCCACGCCCCGAACTTGGCTGCATACACACCGACGCTGTAGCGGCAATGTTTCCCGAAGCGTCTCTGAGTGGTGATACCCCCTGCCGTGACGAATGCATCACGCATGGCCGAAAGCAAGTCGTCGTCGGGGATGGGCCGGTTCTGAACGTACGGGCTTAATCCGGCTTCGAGCACCAACTCGTTCCAGGAGTCAAAGTGTTTGAGAATCCGGCGCTCGGTGAGGCGGCTCTCTCGGAGGAAAGTGGCCCGAGTGAGGGAGTCCGTTCCCAGCTTCGTTGCCAGGTCGCGCACGCGTTGAATCAGTTCGTTGCGGGAAAGCTCGGCGTCCGTTGCCACCGCGAGAGCTTACGCCGAGTAGACGCGGCGCAGTCCCCCTCGGGGACAGTCCCTGCCCAGAGGGCACTCAGCTGCGCCAGAGTGCGGGAATGTCATCCGAGCGCTGCTACCCGCTCTGACGCCGATCGCGCTGGTCGGGGCGAGGGGTTGGCGCATCCCCGAACGGCGACCGCTGGAATCCGTCTTCCCAGAGGTCGGCGCCCGCGACCCAGGCTCCGAGCCATTCGGAGAATCTGCGGCCCTCGGGGAAGTAGGCTTTCGACCAGTCGGTGTCGATTGGGTTCGGGTCGAATCGGATCACGACTGGGTCGGAGCCAGTCGTGCAGTCGACGCATGAGTAGATAGCGCAGCCCCAGTGGCAGATGGCGAGCAGTCCCCGCGGCCATGACCACGTCGGGTCATCCGGATCGGGCAGGCGTCTTAGTTCGTAGTCTTCGACTACGTCTCTCCCGACGTCATCTGGGGCGCCACTGATAATCCCGGTCAACCCGTACCCTGGCCCAAAGCCTCCATTCATGACCCGCTGGTAGACGAGCGTCAGCTCACTGGGCAATGCAAAGCCGAGCCTTCCTTCCGCCTCAGCCTGCTGCGCGTCGGTGAGCGGACGGGGCCTCCGTCGCGGCAGGGGAAAGCGCAGCTCACCATCAGAATGCGCGCGGGACTTCGCGCGAGCAGCCAACTCCCTCAACAGCTCCTCCGACACTCCAGGAGTGTGACCGAAACAGCACCGACTTTGCCTCCGTGTAGCACCCTGGCAAAGAGGGTCGCCTGCGCGAGTGTGCGGGAATGACCCTGAGGAGATGTCGTCGGCTAGTGGATCAGTCCCAGCCGGGGCCGCTCCGTTCGTGCCTCGGAGCCACCGGCTGACTCATGTGGGGATTGAGGCTTTCGGGCGGTTCGCCGGCGTCGGATGCCTCGAGCATGGCCGCCAGGAGGTGGAAGTGCTCTTGCCAATAGGTGCCCTTGAGCCCGTAGGGTAGGTCGTCTGGATCGGCCCGCGAGACGGCTGTTGAAGCTCGGCGGATCGCGCGTGTCCAGTCATGTCGGCAAGCGGGGCTAGTTCCCGAAGATCGATTCTGGTCATACCCAGGCCGATGAGGCTGCTCCGTTGAGCGAGGACCCAGTCGCGGAAGGCCTCATTTTGGATCTCGGCGGCGATCGCACCAATCAGCTGGTCGGTACCCGAGTTATTGATTGAGAACGCCCGGCCGTCCCGGAAGACGATGAAGCCGGCCACGGGCCTAAGCTTACGGGAGTCGGGCAAACGAAGGCCCGAAGGCTGCATGAGCGTGCGGGAATATCTCTCGAGGTGGCACTCTTCCTTCTCCGATGGGTGACTTCGCCGAGATCCTGGTTGCAGTCGATTGTGATCTCGAGGTGGCGGCGGCCGTTGCGGAGAGGGTGCTGGCGTGGCTGATCGATAATGGGATCGTCGAGGGTGAGTGCCGAGAGGGCCGTGGTGGGTATCCACCGGGGCCGCGGCTCGAGGCGGTTGCCGCCGAGGATACGGCGCGTACGCGCAGGCTTGGCTGGAATGGGCTAGAGATCGAGATCGGCCGCAGGGTGTTTGACAACGGCGAGAACGGGCTTGTCGTCCGATGTTCCCAGTGCGAGGCGACGTTCGAGCCGCAGGGCGACTGGATTGACGCGGTGGGTGCGTGGTTCGAGGGGTCCGATGACATCCGCTATGCGTGCCCGTCTGTGGTTGCGATCAGCCCTTGCGGGAATGGACAGGGCCGTGGCAGTGGGCTTTCGGCAACCTTGGCTTTGTGTTCTGGAACTGGCCTCCTCTTCGGCCCGAGTTCCTCAGAGATGTTGAAGCACTGGTACCGGGTCGGCTGCGACTCGTCCAACTACATCTGTAGCCCGCAGATCCGTCTGTGCCAGTGCGCGCTAATGCACCCCGACTGCCCTAATCGAGAGCGGTCATCCGATGCAGAATGTCGCAATGGGCAACCTCGATCAAACGGGTAGAGATCGCGAGGGACGCCTCGCGCTCCACTACGCCGCTGTTGAGGGTCGCGCCGAGGACGTCGTGCGGCTGCTTGCCGAAGGTGAAGACGTTGAAGCCGCGGACAATACGCAGCTCACGCCGCTGCACATGGCCTGCCAGCAAGGGCATGTGGAGGTCGCGAGAGTCCTCGTTGAGGCGGGCGCACCGGTCGACGCACGCGACTTCTACGGGAACACGCCGCTGGGGAAGGCAGTGTTCGCATTCCAGGGCGGCGAGCCGACACTGATTCGCCTGCTTCTCGACGCGGGCGCTGATCCTGACAGCAAGAACGGCACCGACAAGTCACCTCGCGACATGGCCCGAATCCTCGACCGGCCTGGAATCCGCGACGCCATTCCTTGATCGGGACGGTAGGCCGCTCGGATGCGCGAGCGTGTTCTCCCTCGAACCAGAAGAAGCTTCCCGCGGAACCGCCTACTCCGTCGTCGGCGCCCGGCTCATCAGCCCGGAGACGAGGGCCTCGAGCGTCGTGCCGCCGAGCACCGCGCACACGCCTTCTGTGATCGGCATCTCCACACCGAGGCGGTGGCCCAGGTCGCGCAGGACGGGCGCCGTGGTAAGTCCCTCGACCACATGGCCGATCTGCGCGACGGCTTCCGCCACCGAGGCGCCCTGCGCGATCAACTCCCCTGCGCGGCGGTTGCGGCCGGACGGCGACCAGCACGTGACGATGAGATCGCCCATGCCCGTCAGCCCGGCGAACGTGTCCGGCTTCGCTCCCGCCGCATCGGCGAGACGCCGCATCTCGGCCACGCCGCGAGTCACGAGCCCCGCCTTGGCGTTGTCGCCGAGGCTGAGACCGTCGGCGCCGCCCGCGGCAAGTGCGATCACGTTCTTCGCGGCCGCGCAGAGCTCCACACCGACGAGATCGTCGTTGACGTAGACGCGGAACATCGGCGAGATGATCTCGCGCTGCAGCGTCTCCGCCAGACCGGGCTCCTCACTGGAGACGACCGCGGCGGCCGGAAGCCCGCGGGCGATCTCTCCCGCGATGTTCGGGCCTGAGAGGACGGCGATCGGCCGGTCGCGGACGAGGGTGGAGAGCCGCTCGCCCGTCGCGGGATCGAGGCCCTTGGTCAGGCTGAGGACAGGGCTGCTTCCGGGGAGCGACGCAACGACGCCTCCGAACTCCCGGCTGGGAACGGCCACCACGAGCAGCTCGGCATCGGCAAGCGGCGCCTCGGTGATGGTCGACACCTCGACGCCGCCGAGATCGGCCACGGGCAGATAGCGCTCGTTCCGGCCGCTGGCCAGCATCGCCGCCGCCTGCTCCGGATTGCGGACGGCCAGCGTGACGGCATGCCCCCGGTCGCGAAGCAGCACCGCGAACGCCGTACCCCAGGCTCCGCCGCCGACGACCGAGACCCTCACGACCTACTCGCTCTTGCGAAAATCGATCGACACGGGAACACCCTCGAGCTCGAAGCGGCGTCGCAACTCGTTCTCCACCCAGTACGCGTAGTCCCGGGTGACCAGCCCCGGGTCGTTGACGAAGATGCGCAGACGCGGCGGACGGACGGCGGTCTGCGTGCCGTACATCAGCTTCAGCCGGCGCCCGCGATTGGCCGGGCCGGGGCGGGCTTCGCGCAGCTCGCCGAGAGCCTTGTTCAACTGCGGCGTCGTGATCCGCGTGGTGTGCTTGAGGAAAAGCTCGTCGACCCGTTCCAGCAGGCGGGTGAGGCCGCGACCGGTCTTCGCGGACACTGCGAGTACCGGTGGACGCTGGCGGACGCGGCGGTGCAGCAGACCGCGCATCTCCACCAGGTCGACCGTGGACACATCCCACTTGGAGAGGACGACAAGGGTCGAGCAGGCAGCCTTGCGGGCCACATCCGCGACCGAGAGATCCTGCTCCACGACTCCCGCCTCGGAATCCACGAGCACGAGCGCCACGTCGGCGCGGGAAGCAGCGTCGAGCGCGCGGAGTTCGCTGTAGTACTCGATGCCCTGGCGCTGGTGCCGCTTGCGCCGCAGGCCCGCCGTGTCCACCAGCCGGTAGGTGGTGCCACCACGGATCAGCAACGTGTCGATCGCGTCGCGTGTCGTGCCCGGCACCTCGCTCACGATCACCCGCTCCTCTCCGAGGAGGGCGTTGAGCAGCGACGACTTGCCGACGTTCGGCCGGCCGAGGATGGCGACGCGGATCGCCTCCTCCCCCACCTGCGCTTCGTGGGTGCCTGGCAGCTCCGCCACGACCAGGTCGAGCAGATCACCCGTGCCGTGACCGTGCAGCCCGGAGAGCGGAATCGGCTCTCCCAGGCCGAGCCGGTGCAGATCCAGGGCGATCAGATCCTGAGCCGGGTCGTCGATCTTGTTGGCGATCAGCAACACCGGCTTCTTGGCCGCCCGCAGGACCATGGCCAGCTCCTCGTCCCCCGGTGTCACGCCGGCGCGGGCATCGACCACGAACAGCACGAGGTCGGCCTCGGCCACAGCCGTCTTCGCCTGCTGCGCGATCAGCTTCCCGTACGGCCCGGTGTCCGCCTCGTCGACACCGCCCGTATCGATCAGGCGGAAGGCGGTGCCCGACCACTCGCACACCATCTCCTTGCGGTCACGCGTGACCCCGGGCATCTGGTGAACGACCGCAGCGCGGGTCTGCGTGAGCCGGTTGACGAGCGTCGACTTGCCGACATTCGGGAACCCGACGATGGCGACCGTGCCGGCCAGCGGCAGCGCAACCTCTGCCTCGGTCACGCGGATCTCCCGGGCGGAGTCCCCTGCGGGCGGCCCTGGGCGTGCATCTCGACAAGCCAGTCGAACAGCCGCCTGATCTCCAGCTGGATCGTGGCGGAGGCCTCCTTGTACCCCTTGCCGCCTCGCGGCAAGCCGGTGAAGCGGATCGGCTCGCCGAACGCGATCGACACCGGATGGAAGTTGCCCGGCTTCCAGGTCTGCGACCCGTGCACGGCGACCGGCAGCACCGGAACGTCCTCCTGCAACGCGACCATGGCCGCGCCCGCTTGCACCTCACCGGGCACTCCCTGCAGCTGCCTCGTCCCCTCCACGAACAGCCCGAGCGCCAGCCCGTCCCTCACCACCTGCCGCATCGTCCGCACCGCCTCGCGGTCCGACTCGCCGCGGCGCACCGGGAAGCAGCCGAAGGCACGGATCAGCTGGCCGAGACCGGGAACCCCGTGTGCCTCCATCTTGGCCATGTAGTGCACGGTACGCGGGCTGGCCGCGCCGAGCGCCGCCGGGTCGATCCAGTGGAAGTGATTGCAGGCGATCACGAGCCCTCCCTCGAGTGGCACGCGCTCCTTGCCGTAGACCTTGAGCCGGGCGAAAGTGCTCACCGTCGGTGCGATCGTCATGCGCCCGATCACCCACACCACGTCGGTCACGCTCATCGCGCGGCCGCCACGAGCTCGGCGATCACGTCGACGACTTCGTCGATCGTCAACCGCGAGGTGTCCACCTCCACGGCATCCTCGGCACGGTGGGTGTTGGCGGCGTCGCGCTCGTCACGGCGGCGAAGTGCGGCTGCCAGGCCCTCGACATCCTCGTGCTGGCCGCGCTCCACGTGCCGCCGCCGCGCCCGGATCGTCGGCTCGGCCACCAGCCACACCTTCACCTCGGCACCCGGCACGACGACCACGCCGATGTCGCGACCCTCGATCACGGAGTCACCGCGGGCAGCGAGCTCACGCTGTCGTGCACGCATCACCTCGCGCACCTCCGGATGGCGGGCGACCGTGGGCACCGCCGCGTCGATCTCCCCTCGTCTGATCTCGGCCGTCACGTCACGGCCGGCGACGGCCACGGTGCCTTCCTCTCCGAACGAGACCGGATGCCCGACAGCCAGCGCGGCCAGGCTCAGGCCGTCGTCGAGCGCCACTCCGTGCTCGAGGGCCAGCCAGGCCAGCGCGCGGTACATGGCCCCCGTGTCCAGGTAGAGGAAGCCGAGGCGCGCCGCCAGCATCCGCGCCACCGAGCTCTTGCCCGCCCCGGCCGGCCCGTCGATGGCCACGATCAAGGCGTTCGCTCCTGAAGGAGCGAAACCCTGCGGGCACCGCACCGCACCGCTCGGCGACAGCTCACAGAACATCCTCCCTGGCCCAGGAGTCGCGTCCCTTCGGGGTCTCCTCGAGCTGGGCGAGCACTTCGAAGAAGCCGGGGAAGCTGACGGCCACGCAGGCGGGATCGATGATGCGCACACCGTCCTGGCTGGCGGCGCCGGCGACCGCGCCGAGCATGGCGATGCGGTGATCCCCCCTGCTCTCCAGGCGGCCTCCGCGCGGCCGGGTGGGGACGCCGCGAACCACGAAGCCGTCCGGCGCCGACCGGATATGCGCCCCCACAGCCTTCAGGCCGGCGACCACCGCCTCGATGCGGTCGGACTCCTTGGCGCGCAGCTCGGCCGCATCCTTGAGCCGGCTCTCACCGTGTGCGACGGCGCCGGCCAGCGCGAAGAGAGGCAGCTCGTCGACGGCGCTCGGCACCTCCTTGCCGAACACCTTGGTGGCCACGAGCTCGGCGCTTCTCACCTCGAGATCACCGCCCGGCTCACCGCCGATCTGTCGCCGGTTGTAGACCGTGACGCGCGCGCCCATGCGGTCGAGGATGTCCAGGAGGCCGGTGCGTCGCGGGTTGAGGTTGACCCCGTGGAGGTGGATCTCCGAGCCGGGCACCAACGTCGCGGCGACGATGAAGGGGGCGGCCGAGGAGAAGTCACCCGGCACCTCCACGTCGCCGAGCGTGAACCCCTCACTGGGCCAGATGGAGACACTCTCCGCGCGACGCACGACCTGGACGCCGGCCGCCTCGAGCATGCGCTCGGTATGGTCGCGAGTCGGCTCGGGCTCGACGACGGTGGTCTCGCCGTCCCGGGCGTAGAGACCCGCCAGCAGGACGGCGGACTTGACCTGGGCCGACGCGACCGGCAGCCGGTAGGTGATCGCCCGCACCGCTCCCCCGTGCACCGTCAGCGGCAGGTGACCGTCCGTCGTCTCCACCCGGATGCCCATCTCGGCGAGCGGCGAAGCGACCCGCGCCATCGGCCTGCGGCTGAGCGATTCGTCGCCCGTGAGCTCGAACGTCCGGCCCTCCTGCCCACCGAGGATCCCGGCCACGAGCCGCACCAGCGTGCCCGCGTTCTGGCAGTCCACCGGGCCGGAGGGCTGCGCGAGGCCCCGCAACCCCACTCCGTGCACCGTCAGCGTCTCCTCATCGTGCTCGTCCACCCGTACGCCGAACGCGCGAACCGCCTCGATCGTCGCCCGCGTGTCGGCCGACCGCCCGAAGCCGGTGATGCGCGTCGTGCCGTCACCGATCGCGCCGAAGAGCACCGCCCGATGGGAGATCGACTTGTCCCCTGGCACGCGAAGGTGGCCGACCAGCCGGGTCACCGGCTCCACGGTGAGCGCGTCGCTCATTCCTCGATCACCGGCGCCGCGAGCACGCCGTATCCCTGGGCCTCGAGCAACTGCACGGCCCGTTCCGCGTCCGCCTCGCCGTTGACGACGATGGACAGCGTGCCTCCGCGCTCGGCCGAGAGGTGGTCCATCTCGAAATCCTCGATGTTGATGCGCTCGACGCCGAGCGCCTGGAAGATCGCCGCCAGCACCCCGGGGCGGTCGGGGATGTGGACGCGGAGCCGGTGCAGCGCGCGAGGGTCGGCGAAGGCACCCTGGAGCAGGCGCTTGCGGTGCTGGCCCGCCTCGCCGATCCAGCGCGCCAGGAACCCGGCGTCGGCCCGCCCGAGCGCCGCTTCCACCTGCTCGATCCGGCGCCGATGCTCTGCCAGAGCCTCGACCAGCGGCTCGCGGTTGTCCAGGAAGATGTCGACCCAGACCCGCGGGTTGGAGCCGCCGATCCGGGTCATGTCACGCAACGAGCCACCGGCGGCCTGGAGCGGGTCGTGCCCGTCGACGCGGCTGGCGCCGGTCTGGTGCAGGAGCGCGTTGGCGAGCACATGGGGCAGGTGGCTGGTCATCCCCACCAGCCTGTCGTGTGCCTCCGGATCGATCGCCACAGGCTTCGCGCCAAGGCCCGCCACGAACCCGTGCAACAGCCGCAGGCGTCGGGTCTCCGTGTCCGCGACAGGGGTGAGGAACCAGGTCGCTCCGACGAAGATGTCCGCGTTGGCCCGCTCGGGCCCGCGCGTCTCGGCGCCGCAGATCGGATGCCCCCCGATGAAGCGGGTGTCCCCGCCCGCCGCGGCGCAGACGCCGGCCTTCGTCGACCCGACGTCGGTCACCGTCGTCTCACCACCGGAGGCTGCCAGGCAGGCGGCGACGACCTCCGGCACGGTCACCACCGGCACGGCCACCACGACGAGATCCGCCCCTGCCACGGCGTCCGCCAGCGCTGCCGCGGGGACGATCGCGCCCTTCTCCGCCGCGACCGCCAGCGCCTCGCTGTCCGGGTCGAACCCCCGGACGTCCTCGATGCCGCTGCGGCGCGCCGCGAGCGCCACCGACGCGCCGATCAGGCCTGTCCCGACGACCGCGAGTGAGCCGACCCGGGCGCTCACCCGGAACGCATGAGCTCGGCGACCAGGAACGCGCAATCGAGAGCCTGTCGCGCGTTCAACCTCGGGTCGCAGAGAGTCTCGTAGCGGTGCAGCAGATGCTCCTCGCGCACGTCTTCCGAGCCGCCGAGGCATTCTGTGACGTCGTCGCCCGTGAACTCGAGGTGGATGCCGCCGGGCCACGTTCCCACCTCGCGATGGGCCGCGAAGAACCCCTCGATCTCCGTCATCACGTCGTCGAAGCGGCGGGTCTTGTGGCCGCTCGGAGTGGCAAAGGTGTTGGCGTGCATCGGGTCGCAGATCCAGGCGACGGGGATCCCGCTCTCGCGCACCGCACGCAGCAAAGGCCGCAGCAGATCGACGACCTGTGTCGCGCCAACCCTGGCGATGAAGGTGAGACGGCCGGGAACACGCCCGGGGTTCAGGCGCTCCGCCAGGGCCACCGCCTCGTCGGGCGTGACCGTCGGCCCGATCTTGACCCCGATCGGGTTCTCCACGCCCGACAGGAACTCCACGTGTGCCCCGTCCAGGTCGCGCGTGCGCTCACCGATCCACAGGAAATGGGCGGAGCAGTCGTACCAGAGCCCCGTCAGCGAATCCTGGCGGACGAGAGGCTCCTCGTAGTCGAGCAAGAGCCCCTCGTGGCTGGTGTAGACGTCCACCTCGTGGATCGACCCGGTGCGATCGAGATCGATGCCGATCGCCTGCATGAAGCGCAACGCCCGCCCGATGTCGCCGGCGATCGACTCGTACCGGCGGCCCTCGGGCGAGGAGGCCACGAACTCCTGGTTCCACGTGTGCACGCGGGTCAGGTCGGCGAAGCCGCCCTTGGTGTAGGCGCGCAGAAGATTGAGCGTGGAGGTGGCCTGGTAGTAGGCCTGCACCATGCGCTCGGGATCCGGCCTGCGCGCCTCGGGCGTCTGCGCCTCGGAATGCACGATATGCCCGCGGAACGACGGAAGCTCGACGCCGTTCACGATCTCGGTCGGCGAGGAGCGAGGCTTGGAGAACTGCCCCGCGATCCGGCCGACCTTGACCACGGGCAGAGTGGCGCCGTACGTCATCACGGCCGACATCTGCAGGAGCACTTTCAGCTTCTCGCGGATCTGGACGGCGGAGACCTCGCGGAACGACTCAGCGCAGTCGCCCGCCTGCAGCATCAGGGCGCGCCCCTCCGCCACCTCGCCGAGGGCGGAGAGCAGATTGCGGGCCTCTCCGGCGAAGACGAGCGGCGGCAACTCGTGGAGCCGTGCGCGCGCGGCGGCCACTGCCGAAGGGTCGGGCCACGTCGGCTGCTGTCCTGCCGGGAAGCCGCGCCACGAGTGCGGCGCCCAATCGGTCCTGGTCACTGACACGCGACGAAGTGTACGCGCGGGCTTTTGACGATCGGCCCGACAGCCGATACAAACAGTGAAGCGATGAACGCGATTCACCGTCTGATCCTCTTCTGGCGCGCCTGAGCTCGCGGCGAACACGTGCGCGGCCTGAACCTGGATCGCGCCCAGACAACGGTGAAAGGATAGGCATGAGGATCTTCTCGGGCATCCAGCCCACGGGTGACAAGCATCTCGGCAACTACGTCGGCGGCTTCCGCCAGTACGCGGAGACCGCGCTGCGCGGCGACGCGTTCTTCTGCATCGTCGACCTGCACTCGATCACGGTCGAGTACGAGCCCGCCGACCTGCGGGAGCGCACGCTCGACCTGTACGCGATGCTGATCGCCACCGGGCTCGACCCGGCGCGCTCGACGGTGTTCGCCCAGAGCCACGTCAGGGCCCACGCGGAGGCGTGTTGGCTGCTGTCGGCCGTCGCCAGCTACGGGCAACTCGGCCGGATGACGCAGTTCAAGGACAAGGCAGACGCGCGCGAGTTCGTCTCCACCGGGCTCTTCACCTACCCGGTGCTGATGGCCGGCGACATCTTGCTCTACCAGACCGACATCGTCCCGATCGGCGACGACCAGAGGCAACATCTGGAGCTGGCCCGCGACATCGCGGAGCGGTTCAACGCGCGCTTCGGCGAGACGTTCGTCGTGCCCGCGGGCGTGTACCCCGAGGTCGGGGCGAGGATCATGGACCTGCAGGAACCGGCGAAGAAGATGTCCACCACGGGTGGCACGGAACAGGGCACGGTGAAGCTGCTCGACGCGCCCGAGGTGATCCGCAAGAAGTTCAAGAGCGCCGTCACCGACTCCGGGCGCGAAGTCCGCCGCGGCGACGACAAGCCTGGTGTCTCCAACCTGATCGACATCCTCTCGGTGGCCACGGGCAAGACACCGGGCGAGATCGAGGTGGAGTACGAGGACACCGGCTACGGTCAGTTCAAGGGCGACGTCGGCGACGCCGTGGTCGCGCTGCTGGAGCCGATCCGCGCGCGGTATCTCGAGCTACGGGGAGATCCGGGCGAGCTCGTGCGTCTCCTCGGCGCCGGGGCCGAGAAAGCGGAGGCCGCGTCCGCGCCCACGCTCGAGCGGATGTACGACGTGATGGGGTTCGTGCGACGCTGAACACCTTCCTGGCGGGCCCCTGAAGAGGCCCGCCCAGCGCGGCGGAAGCACGTTCCTGGCGAGCCCCTCAAGGGGCCCGCCAACGGCGGGAGCACGTTCCTGGCGAGCCCCTGAAGAGGCCCGCCCAGCGCGGCGGAAGTACGTTCCTGGCGAGCCCCTGAAGGGGCCCGCCAAGCGCGGCGGGAGCTGACGCTTCCTGGCGAGCCCCTGTAGAGGCCCGCCCGGCGCGGCGGAAGCACGTTCCTGGCGAGCCCCTGAAGGGGTCCGCCAATGGCGGGAGCACTTCCTGGCGAGCCCCTGTAGAGGCCCGCCACGTGCGTGGCGGGCCTCTACAGGGGCTCGCCAGGAACTACAGCCCGACGAGCTTGCGCAGGGCAGCGACCTCGGCGCGGTTGAGCTCGCGCCACTCCCCCGGCTTGAGCTTGCCGACCCCCAGGCCCGCATAGCCTGTGCGCCGCAGCCGCCGCACGGGGTGGTCGATCGCCTCGCACATGCGCTTGACCTGGCGGTTACGGCCCTCGTGGATGACGAGCTCGATCCGTGAGGGGCCGAGCCGGGTCACCCGTGCCGGAGCCGTCGGCCCGTCCTCCAGCACGATCCCGTGCCTGAGACGCGCCAGGTCCGCCTCGGACGGCGTCCCGTGCACCTCTGCCTCGTACGTCTTCTCGACGAGGTAGCGGGGGTGCGCCAGTCGGTGTGCAAGCTTGCCGTCGTTGGAGAGGAGAAGGGCGCCGGTGGTGTCGAGGTCCAGCCGCCCGACCGGTACGACGCGCGGTTCACGTGCGACGAGGTCGAGCACCGTCGGACGGCCTTGAGGATCGCGCGCGGTCGTGACCACTCCTTCCGGCTTGTGTAGCAACACCGTCGCCAGCACTGCCTGCGGCACCGGCCGGCCGTCCACCTCGACCCGATCACGTGAGCCGACGTCGCTGTTGAGCTGCGCTGCCTTGCCGTTCACCTTGACGCGACCCGCCTTGACGAGGTCGTCTGCCCCCCGACGGGAGGCGACTCCGGCCCGAGCGAGATACGCGTTGATTCGCACCAACGAGTACCCTGCCACGTCGTGGCCACGTACCCGGAGCTGACCCGCCGACTGGCGGAGCTGATCGTGCGCTCCGGCGCAAACGTGCAGCCCGGGCAGATCCTGGCCATCACCACGTCATCGGGCAAGGAGGAGCTGACCCGCGAGGTCGCGCGCGTCGCCTACGAGGCTGGCGCGCGCTGGGTGGACGTGCTGAGCTTCGACCCCTGGGTCAAGCGCGCGCGCGTGGAGCTCGCACCGGAGGACTCGCTCGAGTTCGTGCCGCCGTGGATGATCGAGCGGCTGGAATGGCTGGGGCGCGAGCAGGCAGCACGGGTCACCCTGGAGGGCCCGGTGGCGCCGCACGCGCTGGACGGGATCCCGCCGGGGCGCATGGGCAGGGACCTCCTTCCCTACCTTCCCAACACGGGAAGGGTGGTCAACGAGCGCACGACCAACTGGACGGTCGTGCCCTGCCCGACTGCCGGTTGGGCCGGTGCCGTGTTCCCCGACCTCGATGCGGATGCCGCATACGAGCGGCTGTGGCAGGAGATCGCGCACGTCTGCCGGCTCGACGAGCCCGACCCGGGCGCAGCCTGGCTGGCGCGGGCGGAGGAGCTGGAAGCGGCCGCCGCCCGCCTCACCACGCATCGCTTCGACAGCATCCACCTGCGCGGCGAGGGCACCGACCTCACGGTCGGGCTGTTCCCCTCGTCCTGCTGGAACGCCGCCGGGGCGACAACCGTCTGGGGGTTGCACCACTTCTCCAACCTGCCGACCGAGGAGGTCTACACGACCCCGGATCCGCTGCGGGTCGAGGGCGTTGTGCGCTCGACGCTGCCCCTGCAGCTCTACGGCTCGCGGATCGACGGCATCGAGGTCGAGTTCCGCGAGGGCCGCGCCGTGCGCATCGACGCCGAGACCGGAGCGGACGCGCTGCGGGCCGCGGCCGCCAGGGACGAGGGCGCCTGTCGGCTCGGAGAGCTCGCCCTGGTCGACGGCAGCGGCCGCATCGGACCGCTGGGCACGATCTTCGGCAACACGTTGCTGGACGAGAACGCGGCGAGCCATATCGCGATCGGGAACGGGTACCTGATCACGGTGGAGTCGGAGGCGGACAAGGAGCGCACCAACAGGAGCCAGGTGCACATCGACTTCATGATCGGGCATCCGGGGATGGAGGTCGACGGCCTCACCGCGACGGGTGACCGCGTCCCCGTCCTCCGCAATGGCGGTTGGCAGCTTTAAGGCCTATCCCGGTAGGCCGGGCGCGCTGCGGGGCCCTTCAGGGCCTCGCCAGGAGCTCGTCCCGTGACGAGGGCTGGATGCGCCGCTCGAGATGACCTATTGCTGGTCGAGCTTCCACTCCTCGCGAGGCCCTGAAGGGCCCCGCAGTACGCCGTGCCGACGCCTAGCGGGATAGGCCCTTAGGCCACTTCAGACAAGACGTCCTCAACCACAGGACGCTGAAGCATCCCGCGAGCCCGTCCCGCAAAGACAGGGAGCCGGCCTAGGGCCGGCTCCGTTGCTTCGGTTCCAGTCCGTGCGTGCTACTCGATGAGCGTGAGCATCCGGAACATCGGGAGGTACATGGCGATGATGATGACGCCGACGACGACACCGACCATGACCATCATGATCGGCTCGATGATCGAGGTCAGCGTGGCGATTGCCGCGTCGACCTCGTCCTCGTAGAAGTCGGCGACCTTGCCGAGCATCTTCTCGAGCTCACCGGTTTCCTCACCGATCTTCACCATCTGCGAGACCATGGGCGGGAAGATGTCGCTGTCGATCAGCGGCTGGGCGATCGGGGCGCCTTCCTGCACGCGGGTGCGGATGTTCAGCGTCTCTTCCTCGACGACCCAGTTGCCTGACGTCTGAGCGGTGATCTCGAGCGCCTTGATGATGTCGACGCCGGAGCTGATCAGCGTGGAGAGCGTTCGCGACCAGCGGGCCATGGCGACCTTGCGGACCACCGTGCCGATGGAGACCGGGATGCGCAGCTTGAACCGATCCCAGGCCTGGCGACCCAGCTCCGTCTTCTTCCAGCGGAAGAACGCGTAGATGGAGCCGCCGATCACCGGGAACAGGATGAACCAGTACCCCTTGAGCAGGTTCGAGGCTTTGACCACATACTGGGTGAGGAGGGGCAGCTCGCCGCCGAGGGTCTCGAAGATCTTCACGAACACCGGCACGAGGAACATCAGCATGCCGGTGAGCACCAGGCACGCGAACACGAGCACGACGGTCGGGTAGATCATCGCGCCCTTGACGCGCCGCTTGATCTTCTCCTCCTTCTCGATCTGCGTGGCCACGCGGTCGAGCACCGTGTCGAGCACACCGGCGGCCTCGCCGGCCTCGACCATCGAGACGTAGAGCCGGCTGAAGGTGTTCGGATGGCGGGCCAGCGCCTCGGAGAGCAGCAGGCCCGATTCGACAGCGTCGCGGACGTCGTCGATGACCGTGGACAGGGCCTCGTCCTCGGTCTGCTGCTCGAGAATGACCAGCGCGGTGACGACCGAGAGGCCGGCCTCGATCATCGTCGCGAACTGGCGCGAGAAGATCTGCAGCGACTTCGGCTTGACCTTCTTCGGCCTGCCGAGCCCCTTGCCCGACTGCGCGGACGGGGCCCGGACCTCCTCGATCCATTGCGCCAGCAGGCCGTTCGCGCGCAGCGCGTCGCGGGCACCGCCGAGGTCGGAGGCCTGGATCTCGCCCTTGCTCTCGAGACCCTGGGCGTTGATGGCGCTGTATGCGAATGCGGGCATGCTGCGTCTCCTGTCAGCCGGCGGTCGGGTGCCCGAGCGGCCGCGCGGCGGAGGCCGCAGCGGCTACTCGGGATGTGCCTCGACGGCAGCCTTGTCTCGTCACTTCTGGGCGGGGTCCGAGGCGATGGGCGTCGCGAACTCCTTGACGAGCTCGGGCGCCGCGCCGGTATAGAGCAGCTTGATGCGGTAGCGGGCGCCGGTCGCCGTGTTCACGAGGGTGATCGGCTTGCCGACGATCACCGTCACCGTCCGGCCCTGGGTCAGCTTGCCACCCGCGACCGCGAGCTCGGCCTTCTTGCCCTTGAGCGAGACCAGCACGAACATCGGCTCGTCCTTGGGGAAGGTCTGCTTGACCTGGAGTGGCTCCTCGACACCGTTGACGGCAATCGTCGCGTACAGGATCGGGGCGGCCGCACCGTTTTGCGGTGCGACACCGGGAGCCGGCACGGCTCCTGGGTTGGGCAGCGCACCAGGGGTTCCGTCACCGACGACGCCGGGCTTCTTGCCACCGCCGGCCGTGCCGCCGCCGCCGTTGTCCGTGGGATCCTCGGGCGAGCCCTGGGCCTGGACGAACGGGTCGCGTGCCTTGAACAGGCTGAACGTCTGGAGCTGGCCGTCACCGGCCTGTGCGGGCCTGCCGGTACCTACCGGCACGCCGATGAGCACAGCCTTGGGTCCTGTCACGGCCGTCACTGGAGTCGGGGCGGGGGTCGTCCCGTCCGTCGCCACCGGCGTCGGGGTGGTGCCGTCCGCGGTGGGCGTGGTGGCCACCGCGGCGGGCTCGTCACCGCCGAGGATCTTCGGCGCCTGGAACGCCACCACCGCAAGCATGATCGGTACGAGGACGAACAGCAGCTTCTTCTGTTTCGCCTGCTTCGCGGCTGCCTTGTCTTCAGCTGTCAGCTTCTTGGCCATCAGGGGGTCGCTCCTGCTGCGACGGAGCCGTCCTCCGTCGTGGTCGGTGTCGTGCCGTCGGCGGCTGCCGGCGGCGCCTGGTAGTAAGTGAACGAGCTGACGGAGACGACCGCCTTCACGTTGGGGAACTCCTCCTCGCCTTCTCCGAGCGTCACCTGGTCGATCGCGTACACGCGCCCGGCGACGTCGAGCATCCCCTTCCTGACCTTGACGAGCTTGCGCACGTCACCGAGGAAGCGCGAGACGTCCTTGAATCGTCCCTCCACCGTCACGTTGAACGGCTGCTTCAGGTAGTTCGGCCCGGCCACCGTCGCCTGCGGCGAGATCGCGCCGAAGCTCAGATGATTCCTGGTCGCGAGGTTGTCGATGTCGAGCAGCACCGTCGCCTGGTCGGAGGCGTCGGGCAAGGCCCGCGAAAGGCGATACAGATCGCCCGGACGCACCCGGATCGAGGCGCTCGGCCTGGCCAGGTCGGCCTGCTTCTGGGCGAGCTCCGTCTGGGCGACGGTGACCTCGCTCGTCAGGCTCTTCGCGTCCTCCCGCTTGGGTGAGACCGCGAGGAACCAGCCGGCGGCGAGGACGACGAGAAGGCCCAGCGCGCCTGCGCCGACGATGCCCTGCTTGCTCTTGAGCGCGCTGCTCACGATGCACCTCCGTTCGAGATGTCGGCGAGGATGACGAAGCGGACGAACCGCGTCTTGCCCTGCTGCTTGTCCGCGACCTGGCTGGACTCGAGGGCGATGTTGGTCAGGCTCGGCATCGTGCGAAGCCGGGTCAGCAGGGTTGCCACCGAGCGCTGGTCGTCGGTGATGCCCGCGATCCGGACTCCGGTGGGAGCCGCCGTCACACCCGCGGCGACCGGCGCGGCCGGGATGCCCGCCGCGATCGGATCGGCGATCTTCGCCGTCAGGTCGGTGAGCGCGACGTTCTCCGGGAGCACTCTGGCCAGATCACTGAGCACGCCGTCCCACTGCACCCGGCCGCCGAGGACGCCGGCGAGAGCCGTCGCGCGCTGGGCCTCCTTGCTTGCGATGCCCGGATCGATCAGCGGCTTCTGGGGCTCGGGCAGCCGGGCGATCTCCGCCCGCACCGCGTCGAGGGAGGCCCGCTGGTCGGAGACGTCGGCGCTGGCCTGCATGAACATCAACGCGAGCGCCGCGACCGGGACGACGACCGCGAACGGTGCGCCGATGGCCAGGAAGTTCGGCTTGCGGCGCGCAGCCTGCTTGACGTCCTTCGGGAGCAGGTTGACGCTCCGCGAGAGGCCCTCGTCGATGCCGAGGCCGATGGGGATGGCCAGCGAGCCGATCGTGGCCTCGTACGCATCCGCCACCCCGGGGTGAACCATGACGCGCTGCAGCGGATCGCCGATGCGAACTGCGACACCGATCATCTGGTGCAGCGAGTCGGCCAGGCCGGGGATCTGCGAGGTACCGCCCGTGAGGACGATCTCGCCGATTCCCAGAGAGTCGGGCTGGGTCTGGTAGAACTGAAGTGAGGCGACGAGCTCACGCGCGAACGGGGTGAGACGGGTCCTGACCGCGTCGATCGCGCGGACACGGTGGTCGTCGTCGAGACCGTCGGTCGCGTGGCCACCCGCGAGGGAGACGTTGCGCAGGACGCTGGTGGCATCCGCCTCGTGGATCTCCAGCTCCTGGGCCACCGCATTGCGCAGCGTGCCGCCACCCCAGTCGAAGACACGGGTGAACTCGCACATGCCGGCGCCGGCGACGAGCAAGGTCGTGGCCTCGTGGCCGACGGACACGACAACGGTCGCGGTGTCGTCGAGCGAACGGCTGGCGACAGGCTTGGGGTCGACGAAGGTGCGGAGCAGGCCGAGCGCCTCGAGATCGATGCCGGCGAGCCGGATGCCGGCCTCGCGGCAGACGTCGAGATACGGAACCACCTGGTCACGTGGTGCGACGACGAGCAGGATGTGGCGGAGCGCCTCGCCGGCCTCGCTCACGCGCTCGTCGAGCACGCGATAGTCGAGCACCGACTCGTGGCCGGCCACCGGCAGGACCTCGTGCGCCTTGAAGCGGACGGCGTTGTCGAACCGCTCGCCGTCCTCGATGCCGACGATGTCGAACGTGCGGACGCCGATGCGGTTGGAGGAGACGCCAAGGCGGACGTCCCGCCGCGGCAGCTTGTGCTCGTCGAAGAAGTTCTTGAGGGCTGCAGTCAGCGCGACGGGGTCACGGACCTCGCCGTCGACGACGATGCCCTCTTCCAGCGGCGAGCGGGCCAGCTGCACGAGCTCGCTGCGACCGTCGGCGTTCTGGACGACGGCGGCTGCGATCTGCGAGGCGCCGATCTTGAGACCGATCGTGCGGCCCTTGCCCTGGCGGGAGGCGCCGCCGCCCTTCTGCTTCTTCGGTGTGGGGCCGCCGCTCTTCAGGCGAATCGACTTGCGCTCAGGCTTGGCGGGGGCGGCAGCGACCGGTGCCTCCACCGGCTCGGCAGGTGCAGCGGGCTCCTCGGGGGCAGTCTCGGCCACCGGGGCCGGGCCCTCATGCTCGGCTGCCACCGGCTCGTCGATCGCGAGATCGTCGAGCATGTCGTCGAACGCCGCGATCTCCTCGACCTCGTCCGGCGTTGCGTCAGCCCAGGCACCGGGTGCCTCGACGACGTCTGCGGTCTCGGGCTCGGCGTCGATCTCGAGCTCGATCCGGGGCTCCTCGTCGAGGTCCTCGTCGGCCTGCGCCGCGACCTCGTGCGTGGGCTCCTCGACGACCTCGAGCTCGGGCTCCTCGACCGCCTCGACGACCGGCTCGGACTCCTCGACGGGATCCGCTGCGACGCTGACTTGCTCCGGCTCGACGACCTGCTGCTCGACCTCGGCCGGAGCCTCGGTGGAGCGGCGACGGAAGCTGATCTCGCGCTTGTAGAACGGCACCTTCTGCCCGGCCGTGTCGCCTGCATCGGGTGTCTCCGCGGAGGCGGCGACGACCGGTGTACGCCGGACGAAGTGGAGGGGGGCGAACGTCTGGGCGGCAACAGCCTCGGACGAGGTGAGCGCGGGGCCTGTGACGACGGCGCCGGACTCGCCGGCATAGCCGACGTCGAGCGTGGCAGCGCCGGGGAGCGGCAGGCCACGGGCGGGCGTGCCGAAGTCGCGGCGGAAGGAGATCTCCGTGCGGAACTCGGGCTCGCTCCACTCGAGCGGGGCAAAGCCGATGGGCCGGCGTCGTTCGGCGGCGGATCCGGTCTCGCGCACGTCGGCGAAGCCGAGCGGGCGGTGGGCAGCTTCGACCGTCTCCTCGGAGACCGTCTCGGCACTCGCCTGCGGATTGGTGAAGCGATTGAGGGAATTCCACGAGTTCATGGGCGGCTAGCTCCCGGCCACCCGCAGCGTCGCTCCCGCCTGGTGCTGTGGGGACGACCCGTGGGTGCCATCTGTCGACATGGCTGGAATCGAGAAACCGGCGCGTTCGAGGGTGGAGACGAGTGCCTCCGGCCGGCTCGAGCGGCTGATCGCTTCGGGGATGGTGACGAGCCGCTTGGAGACGAGCTCGGTCAGCGACTGCTCCATCGTCTGCATGCCCCGGCGGGTGCCGGTCTGCATGTACGAGTAGACCTGTTCGATCTTGCCCTGGCGGATGAGGTTGCGGATGGCGTCGTCGAGGAAGAGCACCTCGAGGGCGCACACGCGACCCGACCCGTCGGCCTTGGGCAGGAGCGCCTGGGTGACGATCCCCTGCAGCGAGTTGGCGAGCTGCATCCGCACCTGGTCCTGCTGGGCGGCCGGGAACACGTCGATGATGCGGTCGATCGTGGAAGGGGCACTCTGCGTGTGCAGGGTGGCGAAGACCAGGTGGCCGGTCTCGGCCGCTGTCAGCGCGGTCGAGATGGTCTCGAGGTCTCTCATCTCGCCGAGGAGGATCACGTCGGGGTCCTGACGGAGCGCCCCGCGGAGCGCCTCGGCGAACCCGACGGCGTCCGTACCCACCTCGCGCTGGTTGACGATGCAACGCTTGTGCTGGTGCAGGAACTCGATCGGATCCTCGATCGTGATGATGTGATCGGTGCGGGTGCGGTTGATCTCGTCGATCAGGGCCGCCAGCGACGTCGACTTGCCGGAGCCCGTGGGCCCCGTGAAGAGGACGAGGCCGCGCGGTTTCACCGCGAACTCGTGGAGCGAGCTGGGGAGACCGAGATCCTCGAGTGCCTTGATGTCCGTCGGGATGAGACGGAAGGCGGCCGCGAGGGCTTCGCGCTGGTAGTAGGCGTTGACGCGGAAGCGGGCGAGCCCGCGCACGCCGTGCGCGAAGTCGAGCTGCCGGTTGATCTCGAGCTGCTTCTGCTGCTCGGTGGTGGTGATGCGGTAGACGAGCTGCCGTGTCGTGTCCGGGTCGAGCTCCGGATAGTCGCTGAGCAGCTCGATGTGACCGTGCACGCGCACGGCGGGATGAGAGCCGGCGGTGATGTGCAGGTCCGAGGCGCGCATCTCGACACAGCGCTCGAGAAGCGCGTCGACCGAGAGCGGCAGGTTCGGGGCGAGGTCAGAGGTCTCCACGACCGCCTCTATCGGCACGTCACCCGCCGGGCTTGAGCGCAGGTTCACACAGGACGCCGACGGCTCTCGCCTACGCTCCTTCTATTCGCCCGACCAGCAGGGCGCCATCCCTCGTTCGGAGATCGTCAGCGCGGCAGGCGAACTGCAAGCCTTGCGAGGCCCTGAAGGGCCCCGCTCCGCCCTCTCACTCCACCACAGCCGGGCGAGAGCAAGCCAGTGGGTTCCTTCAGGGACTCACAAGAAGTCCGTTCCTGGTCCCGCATCTGGATTCAGCCGTGACATGCGGAATCAATCATCCGAGACGGCGGCTCAGCCGCCTGCCTCCCCCAGACTGGATGACCGCACCTCACTCAGAGGGTGTCAAGGACATGCCCCACGCAGCCGATGTCCCCTCCGTCGTCGAAACCGAGGAGACCAGATGCATCTGCGGCCGCACCGAAAGAACGAGGACGGGTTCACGCTGATCGAGCTGCTCGTCGTGCTGGTGATCATCGGCGTGCTGCTCGCGATCGCAGTCCCCAGCTATCTGGGCTTCAAGAACCGGGCCAGCGATCGAACCGCCCAGGCCAACATCCGCACCGCGATGACGGCGGCGGAGACGTTCTACTCCGACAACAGCACCTACGTCGGCATGGACAGGCCGGCGTTGCTGCTGATCGACTCTGCCGTCTCCCCCACCCTTTCCGTCGCCTCCACGGGCGCCTCCAACTACTGCCTCACGGACACGATCAGCGGCAGGACCTGGAGCGTGGCAGGCCCGGGAACAACCCCGAACTACCGGCAGAACGCCACCTGTTCGTAGGCGCATCCCCCGGCACGGGTGAGTGACTCCCTCGCGAATCACTCAAACGGGTATTCAAGCCGGAGGGTGTTGCGCCGATAAGCCCCGTGTCGGTTCCACCCCCCCAGTACTCCGGAAGGAGCAAGTCAATGCATTTCATCGCCAAGCTGCAGCAGCGGCTTCGCAAGGAGGAGTCGGGCTTCACGCTCATCGAGCTCCTCGTGGTTCTCGTGATCATCGGCGTCCTGCTGGCGATCGCAGTCCCGTCCTACCTCGGCTTCAAGCAGCGCGCCGAGAAGCGGGCAGCTGACTCCAACGTCCGCTCGGCCATTCCGGCGCTCGAGGCGTTCTACTCCGACCAGGGCACGTACGTCGGCGCATCGCTCGGCACCCTTCGTGCCAGCTACGACGCCGGTCTCGCGTCGGTGACGATCTCGGGCCTGTCGGCCACCGCGTACACCATCGCGTTCACGCAGGGCGCCTGCACGGCCAGCATCTCCGGCCCGGGCGGCACCATCGCGAACACCTGCTAGACCAGCCAGCAGAGTTCGGTTTGATGAGGGGCGCGGGCAACCGCGCCCCTCATGCGTTTCAGGGACGCCACGGCAGCGGCATCCCTCACTCAAGGGATGCCGCAACCCCGCCGATAGCGTGAGCTGTGACCTCGGCCACCCCGACCTCCGCTGCCCTGAGCGCTGCGCGGCTCGCCTCCGTCACGACGGTCAGGAGCGCTCTTGTCGGCCTGGTAGCCGCCACCTTCGTCCTCAGGGCGGTGCTCTCTCTTCAGCGTTCGATTCCCCGCTACTTCCCGGACGAGTTCCTCTACGCCGGCATCGCGCGCTCGCTTGGCAAAGGCGACGGTGTCACCGTGCTCGGTCAGCCGGCATCGCTGCCGGCGTTGCTCGAGCCGATCCTGCTCACGCCGGTGTGGCGGGTCGCGGATGCCGGCCTGGCGATGGCGCTCACGCAGACGCTGCATTCGCTGTGGATCGCCCTCGCGGCCGTTCCCGTCTTCGCACTGGCCCGCATGTTGGGGCTTCCCGATCGGTGGGCGCTCTTCTGCGGGGCCGTCGCTGCGCTCGCCCCCGCCGGGTACTACGCCTCGCTTGTCACCGCCGACGCGCTCGGCTATCTCCTGGCGCTGGTGGCAGTAGCCAGCGGGGTTCGGCTGATCTCCGTGCCGTCGCGGCGGAGCGAGCTCCTGTGCCTCGCCTGCCTCGGTCTGGCCACGTTCGCGAGGCTTCAGTACGCGGTGGTCGCAGTCGCGGTCGCGGCTGCCGTGCTGGTCGTGGAACGCGGGAGACCAACCGGGATCGTCCGGCGCTTCCCCCTGCTCGTGGCCGGAGCGGGCCTGGCAGCGGTGGCCGCCGTGGCCGCAGTCGGCCTGGGCGGGCTCGGCCGGTACTCGACCCTGACCTCGTTCCGGCTCTCTTCCGAATCGGGCACCTGGTTCCTTGCGGGTCTGTTCCTGATCGTGGCGGCGACCGGGGTTGTGCTCGTACCGGGGGGGCTGGCCTGGCTCGTCGCTGCCCTCCGCTCGCGAACCGACCGCGCGCAGACGTCGTTCGCCGTCATCACCGTGATCACGGTGATCTCACTGCTCGGGATGGCGTCCGTGTACACGGTGGAGAGCGGATCGGCACGCTTCCTCGAGCGGTACGTGATACTGGCGGCTCCACTCTTCGCGCTCTGCCTGGCCTGCTGGTTCAACGCGGGCCGGCCGCACGGCCGCGTCGCCGCTGCTGCCGGCGGGGCGGTGGTCGTTGCCGCCGCCGCTGTCCCGGTCTCGCAGTACGCAGTTGCGCTCGGCGTCTCGGATTCGCCCACCCTCTTTACCGTGTTCCTCGGCGAGATCCACCTGGGGATCGGCAACGCCAGCCTGTTGGCTGCGCTGATACTCACCAGCGGCGCGCTCCTGGCCGTGGCAGCGGGGTTGCGCGCGCCACTCCCGGCTTCTGCCGTGGCGGGCTTCGGGCTTGTCGTCCTGGCGGCGCTCTCGGTCGGTTCGCACATCGCCGACCGGCAGACCGGCGCTGTGGAGATCGCGAAGCATTTCTCGGGAGATCCGGCTTGGATCGATCGCCAGCAAGTGGGCCCCACGATGCTCGTGCTCACCGACCGAGCCGACCGGCTCGACGCAATGCTCACCGCGGTGACCAACAGCGACGTCACGTCCGCAGCACTCATCGGAACGCTGGAGGAGAGCCGCGGAATCGACGGCCTGGGATCGCCGGTCACCGTCGCCGCGAACGGGGAACTCAGGCGAGCGGGCAGTACGATTCGCCAACCGGTGGCGCTGTCCACGGCGAGCACCGCCGTCGGGTTCTCGAATGCCGCGCGAGTGGTCTATGACAGCCGCTTTGCGCTCGCCGTACCGAAAGACGAGGCACGCCTCTCCTTCCTGGCCGAGGGCGTCCGCTCCAATGGGAAGCTGTTGCCGAACGGGCGCATCCGCGTCTTCCCGACCCCGGATGGTCGGTGCACGAGGTTCTCGGCGCAGCTGAGCGTGCCTCGTGGGGTGCCACCGACGACAATCGCCTTCGCACACCAAGGGCATACCGGGCAGATCCTGGTGGTCTCTGCCGGAGCGCCTCGGAGGATCAGCGTGGAATCGTCGGCAATCGCCGGAGTCGCGCTGAAGTACCGGACGCTTCTGCTTGGACGGCGCAAGCCGAGTCCGTTCGACGGCGCCGTTGCAGACGTGCGTTTCACGGCACAAACGGTGCCGTGCGCGGCCCCGCAATAGGCCGCGCACGCACCCGCGGATCCGTTGGAGATAAGGCTCAAGCCCGATGCCGATCCTGCCGATAGAGACCCCGTGACCGCCACTCCAGTACCCACCCGCCTGCTCGTCGCCCTCGGTGCATTGCTCGCTCTTGCGGCCGCGTTCTTCGTGGCCCGGCCGATCTTGCTCGACTCGGGCGACTCGAGCTCCAGCCCACTTCCCGCGACGGCGAACCCGCCGGCGCCTACAACGAATGTCAACCCGAAGCCGACCCAGCCGGCACCGACGCCGGCGAAGCCGAAGATCGAGTTGCTGCCGGGCGTTCCGGCTGCGATCGCAGCGAAGCTGCAGGGCTCGAAGACAGTGCTCGTCTCGCTCTATGCGTCGTCGGCGAAGGTCGATCGTGACGCGATGGCGCAGGCTGCCAAGGGAGCGAAGCAAGGCGCTACCTCGTTCGTGGCGATCGACGTGATCAAGGACAAGTTCGCGAAGCAGTTGCAAAGCTTCGTGGGGCCCGTGAGCACGCCGACACTGCTGCTCGTCTCGCGCCCCGGCAAGATCGTCGGCCGCTTCGACGGAGCGTTCGACGCTCCGGTCGTGGCGCAAATCGCGCGAAACGCCCGCTCCGTCAAGTAGATGGCCGCGGCGACCGGCGCCCTCTTCACGCACGAGGTGCGGCGCGAAGGGCGGCCCGTCGTGATCCTGCGTGGCGTTTCCGCCGACGGAGGCATCACGGTCGAGGCGGAGGTCTACCCCATCACCCAGAAGCCCGGCGCCGGCGGTCTCTCGCGCCCCTTCGTCTTCCCCAACCGCGCAGCAGCCCAGCGCTTCGTCGACGAGGCCCTGACCGCCCTGCAGTACCTCAACTGCGAGATCGTCGGCGAAGGCCGCTAGCAGGATGCTTTAGCGGCCACACTCACTGGGCACAACCGCAGGACGCTGAAGCATCCCGCTGGGCCACGTCCCAAAGAGTCACTAGCGGAGCTCTTCTCTCGCTGGCACGCTCGGACGGATGCCCAGGAGGAACCGGCCGGACTACCCAGGAGCGGTTCAGCACGCGGTCCTGCAGGGCAACAACCGCTGCCCGATCGCTCTCGACGATCACGATCGCACGATCTTCGTGGAACGGCTCCGGGCTGCGTCCGAGCGTCATGGCTGGACGCTCCAGGCCTGGTGCCTTCTCGACACGCACGCGCACGTTCTCGTCCGTACGGAAGAGGCGAACCTCGGCAGAGGGATCGGGGAGCTTCTTGGGGCGTACGCACTCGTCTTCAATCGTCGTCACGGTCGCGAAGGTCATCTCTTCGCGAGACCGTTCTGGTCCCGTCCGATCGACGGCATCGAACAGCACGCCCGCGCGCTGCAAATACATCGCACTGAACCCGGTAGGTGCCGGGCTCTGCGAGATCCCCTTCGACTATCCGTGGCTGGAGCTGACGGACGAAGGGCTGGTCGGTTCAGGGACGGCGGTCGAGACGGCGCGGACGCAGTTCGCGGAGGCGGTCGACGCCCTGGCCGCCCGGATCCGAGAGAACCGCCGCCGGGAGTGGAAGGCGGTTGTCGGCGAGGGCTTCAAGACCGCAGGACGCTAAAGCATCCCGCTGCGGAACGTTGCACGGAGTAGGCCTGTAGAAACCGCAGGACGCTGAAGCATCCCGCAGCGCGCGCTAACGCATCCCGCACGCGCCTACATCGTGACGACGCGGGCGAGCTCTTCGATCGACGTGAGGCCGGCGGCGGCTTTGGCGATGCCGTCGTCCCACAGCGAGCGCATGCCGAGAGAGGCGGCGCAGCGCTCGATGTCCTCGCGCGGTGCGTTGCGGGCCGCCAGGGACTCGAGCTCGTCGTTCATCATCATCAGCTGGAAGACACCGATCCGGCCCTTGTAGCCCGAGCGGTTGCACCGCGGGCAGCCGACCTTGCGGTACAGCACCATCCCCTCGCGCGCCTGCGCCCCCTCGGGGGTGATGCGCGCGGCCAGCAGCTCGTCGATGGTCGGCACGTACATCTCGCAGCAGTTCGAGCAGAGCTTGCGCGCGAGACGCTGAGCCAGCACCGCGGAGACCGCTGAGCCGGTCAGATACGGCTCGACGCCCATCTCGTTGAGCCGGGTCAAGGCGCCCGGCGCGTCATTAGTGTGCAGCGTCGAGAGCACGAAGTGACCGGTGAGCGCGGACTCGATCGCGATCTTCGCGGTCTCGGCGTCACGGATCTCGCCGATCATGATCACGTCGGGATCGGAGCGGAGGATCGAGCGAAGTGCCTTGCCGAAGGTGAGGTCGGCCTTCATGTTGATCTGCACCTGGTTGATTCCGCGCAACCGGTACTCGACCGGGTCCTCCACGGTGATCACGTTGATCTCCGGTCGCGAGATCTCCGCGAGACCGGCGTAGAGCGTCGTCGACTTGCCCGATCCGGTCGGCCCCGTGACGAGGAGGGCACCCGTGGGCTGCTGGATGACCTTGCCGATCTGGTCGCGCATCGCCTCGGACAGTCCGAGCGACTCCAGCGTCGGCGTCTGCCGCGACTTGTCGATCAGCCGCATCACGACCTGCTCGCCCTCCACCGTCGGCAGCACGGCCACGCGGATGTCCAGGATGCGCCCCACTGCGCGCGCGTTGAGCGAGATGCGGCCGTCCTGCGGCCGCCGGCGCTCGGCAATGTCCAGGCGGGAAAGCACTTTCAGTCGCGTCGTGACGCCGATCGCCATCCGCTTCGGGATGCGCTGCATCTCGAGCAGCACGCCGTCGATGCGATACCGGACCATGAGCGCGTCTTCCTGAGGCTCGAAGTGGATGTCGCTGGCCCCGTCGGTGGCGGCCTGCATGATGATCGAGTTGACGAGCCGTACGAGCGGCGCGTCGGAGACGCCGTCGTCCGCCTCCAGGTCGTCGTCCTCCTCGATCACCTCGATCGAGTCGAGCGCCGACTGCTGCTCGGTGATGTCGACCTGCTTGGCGATCCGCTCGATCTCCTCGGTGATCTCCTCGACGCTCGCCACATACAGCTCGATCGCGTAGCGTGTGGCGATCTTCAGCTCGTCGACGGCGAGGATGTTGGCCGGGTCGGCGACCGCGATCTTCAGCTTGTCCCCGTCGAGCGTGAACGGGATGGCCACCACGCGCTTCAGCGTGCGGAGCGGCACCAGTTCCGCAGCGTCGGGCGAGACGCGCTCCAGGGCCAGCGAGACATACGGGAGGCCATGCTGGCGCGCGAGCGCGCGGGCGACACCGGCGTGGTCGGCGTGTCCCTCGTCGACCAGCGCCTGGGCGAACGAGCCGGTGCCGGCGCGATGCTTGGCTGCGGCGACTCGATCGCGCGGCAGGATCTCGGTGGCCGCCACGAGCTCGGAGACGAGATCGGCGAGGGTCTCGAACCCGGTGGGCTCCGGCGCCGTGCCCTCGTCCGCCCCGGCTCCACCCGCGCGCTTGCGGGTGGTCCGAAGGGGCCCGGTGTTCTCCACTTTCACGTCATGTACCTCGAATGAGGTATCGGCAGGTCACGCTCGGGGGATGAGCGCTTTGTGCCGCAAACGAGGCGAAGGCCGGGCCGGCAGGCCCGGCCTTAAGCCTGGATCCACCGACTGGCGTGCTCGCGGGGCGCCTGCCAGGGCCGTCAGGACGTGCGCGGACACCGTTCGGGCAGGCTGGTTGCCTGTTCGACGGTGTCCGCGCGCGGAGCGCACCGCCTTGGTGCAAGCCCTGCACGCCTTTCGCAGGGGTTGCACCAAGGCGGGGAGCGGCCTGGCGGGCCTGGCAGGATGCACCGCCCACGCCAGTCGTTGGCTCCAGGCTCTAGCCGGAGCGGGTACGCGAGAGGAGCTCAGATCTCGCGGAAGAACTGGATCACGTAGGCGTCGCCGACCACCGGGAACCAGGGCGGCGGCAGGTACTGCAGGTAGTCGTCGTAGGAGTAGTTGCGGGTGGCGAACTGGCTGAAGTAGCCGCCGTCCGCCGTGGCGGACATGCCCGTGAAGTTCATCGTCGTCTTCGTCCCGCTGGACGCGTACGAGTGCCAGGTGCCGCTCTGCGCGATGACCCCGGCGCGCCAGGTGAGCGTGTTAGGCGCGTAGTCGGCGGTGATCACGTTGTTCTTGGCCGCGAGCCCGAGCACGTCGTCCCCGCTCAGCTCGTACGAGATGTTGTTCTCGATCACGATGTCGTCGTTCGAGCCGATCGTCACCCGACCGTCCACGACCCCGGAGACGATCGCCGTCTGGCCGACGTAGATAGCGCCGTTCGAAGGCATGGTGAACGGGCTGCCCGCGTGTGTCGAGCAGGTCGGTAGCGTCTGCGCCTCGTTGACCGATCCCGTGCAGTGCTGGAGGGTGAACGTGCCGTTGGCGTTGAACACGAAGCGCCAGGCGATGTAGCCCGCGTTGTCGAAGTTCATGCTCGGCGAGTTCGCAGCCGCGGCGTTCTGGATGTCCACGAACGACGTGACGAACGCCGAGAAGTCGATCGGCTCCTCGATCTGGCTGCGGATGTTCGGATTCGAGTCGACGTCGTACTTGACCGCGCCGTTCTGCAGTGTCGTGGCGCCGGTGATCTGCCCCTCGGCGTAGATGTTCCCCTGGGCGGTGCCGTCGTGCGTAACGTCACCGTTGGCGTAGATCTTGCCGAAGGTGGTGGCCGTGGACCCCCAGGCAACGTCACCGTCGACGACGCGGTAGTAGTCCGCGATGGACGAGGGCCGCACGAAGGTCTCTAGGGTGCGGCGCGACTCGGCACCACAGTACTCGGGGACGCCGGCCGAGACGCACTGCAGCTGCCCGGAGGCGAGCAGCCGCACGGTCTTGTCACCGGCGCTGAAGTTCGGCGGGATCACCTGCAGACGGTACTCGTAGGTGAAGTTCGTGCCGGACACCTCGACCTCGCGCCACGCCTGCCCGTCGTCCATGCCGGAAGGGTAGGTCCAGGTCAGGCTGTAGGGCCAGGCCACCTCGTTGTTGCCCGCGGTGTCCGGGGCCACGTTCGTGCTGGTCGGCGTGTCGCGGCGAGTCGCCTCGCCCGGATGCACGTAGTGGCCGTAGTACAGCCGGTCGTCCACGAGCTTGGCCACGTAGTCCTCGACGCCGGCCTCGGCCGCCTGGAACGCAGCGCCCAGGACCTTCTGCTTGTCGGACCGCGTCTGGTCGCGCTGCACGAAGACGAGCGTGGTTAGGGCGAGCACGGAGGCCACGGCCCCGACGTAGACGACGAGGACCATGCCCATGCCGCGCTCGTCGCGCCGGAGGGCTCTCAGCAGTGCGCTCATAGGTCGTTCCTCAGGGTCGCGTTGGACTTGTAGGTGAACGTGCGGGTGGAGTTGACCGTCGTCGACACGGTGAGGGTGATCGTCACGCGCTTGACCGCGGTGGCAGTCGTGGTCGAAGCTCCGCTCGAGGTGACGGCGAGGAAGATCGACGCGTTCCGCACGTTGGACACGAGGTCGTGCCAGGCACTCCAGGCGCCCCAGGACCAGGGTGCGCCGTCCGTGTCCGTGGTGGTTCGCGCCCGGCGCTGCAGCTTCCCGCTCACGAGCTGGTAGCTGATCTCGCGCAGATGGAAGGGCGTCACCTTGTCGGGGCTCTGGAACGTGATCGCCGTGCCACTGAAGGCGCTGACGGGATAGGTGCCCGCCACGCCCGAGTAGGCGCCGCGGAGCTCGCGCTCGAAGCGCTCCACCGCTGCCCGCACCTCGGACTGCTGCACTGCGGAGTCCTCGGACTCGCTCGCGCTGCGGACGGCCGAGCTGATCACGGCGGCGAACATGGTGAACAGGATCCCGAGCACCATCATCGTCACCAGCATCTCGGTGAGCGTGAACCCGTGCTCGCCCGCGAGCCGGCGGCGAACTGCTGTGGTCGCGCGCCGGATGATCACGGCGGGCACGTGCTCGACGTGAGATCCATGGTCAGGTTGTTGGCGCCGGAGGCGACGGTGCGCGAGGTCAGGGTCAGGCTCCTGTTGGTACTACCGCTGCAGCTCGACCTCCAGGCCTTGAACGTGTACCCCGACCCCGTCGGCACGTTGGTGAAGGTGACGTAGCCGCTGGAGTCGGTCGTGCCGGTGAGGTTGACGCTGCTCGGGCCGCCCGTGATCCTGGCCGATCCCGCGCCGCTGGTCAGCGGGCTGCCGTTACGCCGCACGAGGATCGTGACTGTGCCTGTCGAGGTGAAGGTCAGCGCGACGTTCGTCGTCTGGGTGGCGACCACGTCGGCGGGCGCGTTGGCGTTCTGGGAGCTGTACGTCGCGCTCACCGTGTAGCCGGTGCCCTCGGGGATGTTGACGAAGGTCACGACGCCGCTGGAGTTGGTCGTGCCCGAGATCGGACTCATCGGGTAGGGGCCGCCCTGGATCGTCACCGGCAGGCTCGGCACCGGGCTGGCGCCGGCCATGGCCGTGACGACGACGGTACCGACCGGGCACACGCCGAAGACGAGGGTGATCGCGCTCGTGAGATCGCCGCCGGCGTAGTCGTCCGGGACGTAGGTGGAGACGTCGGCGGCGCAGCGCGGCGTGGCACCGCCCGAGTACCCGTCGATCGAGTAGTTGACGTTCGGCACGAGGGGGACGCCCCCGAGATCGGTGATCGTGAACGTCGAGCCGCTCGTCGTGTACAGGTAGCTGGTGCCGGTCAGCGACGAGGTGATGCGGATCGTCACCGACCCGCTGAAGGATCCGCCCGAACCGTCCTCGAACGTGAGGTCGGCCTGCGCCGGCCGGTACAGCTGCAGGGTCGGCGTCGCCGTCTGCCCGGCCGAGAGGCTGAGATGCGTGGCGGTGGCGTTGGCCAGGAGCACGTACCCGCTCTTCGTCGCGCCGAGGTCGTAGAAATCCGCCGGGGCAGTGTTGTTCGGGTCGAGTGCCTGGAAGCTCACCTCACCCGTCGTGTCCGTGATATCCGAACGGTTCGGCGATGGACCGTTGGAGACGGTGACGTTGGCACCGTCGATGGGCACGTTGGTCGCGTAGTCGACCACCGTCGGGTTGATGGCCACCCAGTTGAGGCCACCGTACGGGGCGCGCTCGTCGGGTGCGACGATCGTCACCTCGCGGGCGATCGTGCGGCCGTTGTTGGTGACGGCGGTCACGACCACCTTCTTGTAGTTCGCGCTCTGCGCGTAGCTGGTCGGAGTCGGATCGGCGATGTAAGAGATGACCGTCTTGATCGAACCGCGGAATCCCGGCGTGCTGACAGTGGCGTTGGCAGGCCAGACCCCGGGCGGGTTCCCAGACGTCGTACCGACATCGTCGTACCCCAGCCGTCTGATCTGCTCGATCGTGTCCGTCGCCAGCTGCTGCCCGATCGTGCGCTCCTTGGTCAGCCGGTTGGTGGTGATGGCCGAGGTGAGGATCGCACCGAGCGCTGCGGAGACGGCGATGAAGATGGTCATCGCGAGCACGGCCTCGATCAGCGAGAAGCCCGATTCGTTCCGACCCAGAGAGGCGGAACGGCGGAGGATGCGGGTGAGTGTCTGCGTCATGGCGTGTGTGATCCGATCGAGATAGTGGTCTGAAGATGACCGTGCGTCAGTCGAAGAGCCCCGTGTATCCCCCTAAAAGGGCATCTCCGAAGAACAGTGCGACGAGCGAGCCGGCGGCCAGGAAAGGGACGAACGGGATCGCCATCTTGCGGGCGCCCATTCCGTGGCGGGCGAACAGGATCAGGGTCGGGACGATGGAGAGCAGCAGCCCGATCATCAGGCCCGTGGCCACATCGCGGCCGAGCACGGCGCCGAGCAGGGCGGCCAGCTTGACGTCGCCCATGCCGAGGCCGCCGGGCTTGGCGAGGGCGAAGAGCAGGAACCCGGTGAACGCCGCGGCGGAAGCGATCACCCATTCGGGTGACGGGTGGATCACCGTCTGCGCGACGAGCGCCACCGCTGTGGCCGGCACGACGATGCGGTTGGGGACAATCCTGTGCGTGACGTCGATCGCCGAGAGCACGACGAGCACGAGACAGAAGGCCGCGGCGACACCCATCTCGGGTGTGAGGCCGAACCTGGCGACGCTGCCGGCAACGAGCGCGGCGGAGGCGAGCTCGACCGCCGGATAGAGCGGCGAGAACCGCTCGTGGCAGTCGCGGCAGCGGCCGCGCAGCACGAGGTAGGAGAGCAGCGGCACGTTGTCGTACCAGCGGATCGGCGCCTGGCACGACGAACAAGCCGAACGGGTGGCCCCGATCGCGATCCGTTCCGGAACGCGCGCGGCGACCACGTTGAGGAAGCTGCCGAGAGCAAGTCCTGGGGCAGCGGCGATCGCGGCGACGGCCGGGTTCATGCAGGACGCATCGGCATCCGGCGCCCGGAAGTTGAGCGCCATCCGCGAAGCGGGAACGACGACCGCTGACACCCGGAACCCATCGGGATCGGCGGGTGTGGTCGCGACCCCTCGGATGAGGGGAATATGCTTCGAGCCGAAGTTCCTTGCGAGCCCCTCAAGGGGCCCGCCGCCGCGAGTGCGGTGTCTCCTAACGGTTCACCCAGAACTGCAACACGCGATCACCGGCCACGAAGTGGCCCTCCGCGAAGCGGAGCCTGATCGCCAGTGAAACAGCCGGCCGCTCCGCGGCCGACCCAAAAACTCGTGCGGCACCCACAACACCAACGAGAGTTACAGGTCAAGCCTTTGGAGGTGCCGCACTAGCGGAGGTGCGTGCCGAGCGGCTTCAGCGGTGGAGTGGGAGCGTCCGGGCCGGACGTCCGCAGCTTCGATCCGGGAGCCACGTGCTTGGACTCGGCCGCCGCACGCTCGCGTTCGTCCGCGGCCTTCTCCTTCAGCGCCTGATCGAAGGCGACGAGGAAGTCATGCTTGTTGGTGGCGGCGTTCGCGGCGATGTCGCGGTCGATGTCGCCGGCCAGCACCAGCTGGATCAGCGACTGCTGGAAGGTCTGCATGTCGTAGTACTCGCCCTCGGCGATCGCGTCCGTGATCTCGTCCGTGCGGTTCTCGCGCACGAGGTCCTCGATGCGCGCGTTGGAGATCATGATCTCCACGGCCGGCACACGGCCACCGCCGGTGCGCGGCAGCAGGCGCTGGCTGACGATCCCGCGCAACGTGGCGGCGAGGATCGAGCGGATCTGCTGCTGCTTCTCGGGCGGGAAGAACTCGATCATGCGGCTGATCGACTCGGCGCTGTCCAGGGTGTGCAGCGTTGAGAAGACGAGGTGGCCTGACTCGGCGGCCTGCAGTGCCGTGTGGGCCGTCTCGGTGTCGCGAAGCTCACCGATCAGGATGATGTCGGGGTCCTGGCGCAGCACGCGGCGCATGCCCTGCTGGAAGCTGTCGGTGTCGAGGCCGACCTCGCGCTGGTTGACGATGCAGCCGCGGTCGGGGTGCAGGATCTCGATCGGGTCCTCGATCGTCACGATGTGCTGGCGGCGGGAGCGGTTGATGTAGTCGATCATCGAGGCGAGCGTCGTCGTCTTGCCGGAGCCGGTGGGGCCGGTGACGAGAACGAGGCCGCGGTACTCCTCGGCCAGGCGCTTGATCCCAGGCGGCAGGTGCAGCGCCTCGAAGGTGGGGATCTGGCTGGGGATGATGCGGAAGGCGAACGAGGTGGCGCCCCGCTGGCGGAAGCCGTTGACGCGGAAGCGCGGCAGCGACGGGTACGAGAACGCGGTGTCGAGATCCCCGCTCTCCTCGAACAGGTCGCGCCGCTTCGGGGTCATCTGGGTGATCTCGTCCAGGATCCCCTGGAGGTCGGATTCCAGCACCGGCGGCAGGTCGGGCATCGGCTCCAGCTCGCCGTCGAACCGGATCACCGGCGGCTGCCCGAGCTTGAAGTGCACGTCGGAAGCCCCGGCCTCCACCGCGCGCGTGAGGATGGAGATGAGATCCATGAGAGGAGGGATCGGCAGGAAGGGCCGCAGGCTTTAGGTTGGCGGGCCCAGCGCGCCCAGCAGGCCAGCGGGCCAGCGGGCCCCTTTAGGGGCTCGCCAGGAACTGCCCCGGCGGACCTAGCGCGCTCAGCAGACCAGCGGGCCTAGCGCGCCCAGCACGCCCAGCGGGCGGGCGGGCCCCTTCAGGGGCTCGCAAGGAACTCGGCCCGCTCCCGTACCCCGCGGCGCCAGTCGAGCTCCCGTCCATTCACGATCCTCTCGGCGATGGCAGCGGCCGTGGTCTCGAACGACGCACGCCGGGTGGGAACGTCAACGCCGTGTTCGGCGAACGCCGTGTCCGCGATCCGCTGCCACGCAAACTCGGCTGGTGTGCGGCACACACCGGCCGCCACCGGGTTGAGCGCGACGTAGAGGCACGCGCGAACGTGCTGCTCGGGTCCTTCGATCACACGCGACCAGAAGGGGCTCAGGAACAGGTGGCCCTCGTGGCCGTGGCGTCCGTTGAAGCGGTGGGCGTACCAGCCGAGGATTCGGCCCATCCCGGACCCGAGGTTGCCGTGGCGTGTACGGAGAACCAGGTGCGCGTGTGTATCGAGCAGGCAGTAGGCGTGGACATCCCACATCTGCGCCGAGGCGACGTCTGCGAGCCGGTTGAGGAAGGTCGTCCGGTCCTTGTCATCCATGAAGATCCGGCGGCGATCGTTTCCTTTCGCGACCACGTGCTGAACCGCTCCCGGGTAGTCGAGGCGACGCTTGCGAGGCATTCGACCAGGATCGCCGCGCGGACGGAGTCGCGCTAGTCGCTCTTTCAGACGTGGCCACAAGGGACGTCGGCGAGTTCCTGGCGAGCCCCTGAAGGGGCCCGCTCGCCCGGGCCGCGAGGAAGCGGGCGCTGGCCGTTCAAGCTCGCAGGCCCCTTCAGGGCTCGCCAGGAACTCAGCCCGCCGCGGACCTCTACCCGCCGCGGACCTCTACCCGCCGTGGGCCCCTTCCCGCCGCAGGCCCCTTCCCGCCGCGGGCCCCTTCAGGGGCTCGCCAGGAACTCAGCCCGGGGCTCGCCAGGAGCTCAGCCCGAGCCGCGCGCCGCCAGGCGCGCGAGCGCGCGCAGCGGCGGGCGCGCGAGGCCATGGGCTTCTTCGGGGTGGCGCACGTCGCCGGCGAGCAGGCCGGCGACGACGCCGAAGACACCTGGGCTGCGGGCGGCCCAGAAGCAGGCTGCTGCGCTCCTGTCCATCGCGCGCTTGGCCGCCCAGGACGCAGCGGCATGATGGTCGAGCGCGGCGGAGAGGGAGGCCGGGTAGGCCGCGAGGTCTTCGGCGACGATCGCCTCGGCCGCGAGCTGCGCCGACGTGAACGCCTCGTAGATCCCGTCGCCCGAGAGCGGATCGACCAGGCCGGCGGCATCTCCCACGAGTAGCACCGAACCTCGCGCGGGCAGGGCCTGCCCGAGGCGCCGCATAGGCAGGCGGTGCCCCCTGACGTCGGTCAGCGCCGCCGGGTCGGCCCCGTGCTCACGGCAGAGCCGCGCCAGATGCTCGCGCAGCCGCGGGCCTTCGCTCCCCCAGCCGCCGACGCCCATGTTCGCGTGATCACCCTTCGGGAACACCCACCCGTAGCCGCCGGGCACGATTCCCAGCTCGATCCAGGCCGTCCCCTGGTACCGCTGCCGGTCCAGCGTCGACCACGGGACGTTCCCCTCGAGCGCCACGCCGAGCTCGACGCCGTGCTCCAAGCCGGCGGCGCGAGCAACGACGCCGTTCGCACCGTCCGCACCGACGAGCACCCGCGCCTCCACGGGCTTCCCGCCGACGAGCGCCGTCACCCCGGACGAGGAGAGCCCGAGCGCTTCCACACGAGCCCCAAGCCGCACCTCGGCCCCCGCGGCGGCCGCCTGCTCGGCGAGGAAGGCGTCCAGCCGGCGCCGCTGCGTCATGCGGATCAGCGGCCCGGCGTGGCGCCGCGTGAAGGAGCGGCCGAACTGCAACCGAAGCGCGAAGCGGTCGACGACGTGCTCCACCACGGGAGAGACATCGCACGGGGCAACCCGCAGCGCACGGCCGGTAAGGCCGCCACCGCAAGGCTTGTCCCGCGGGAAGAGCGCCTTGTCGGCAAGCAGAACCCGCACTCCGGCGCGAGCGAGCCGGATCGCGGTCGCCGAGCCGGCCGGGCCGGCGCCCACCACGAGCACGTCGACAGCCATTTGGCGAGTGTACGCCCTGGACGCACGCCCTCAGGCCGCTTGGCCGGCTGCTCCTGGCAGCCGGCCACGCGGACGGTGAGGGACGCCGGGCTTGCCGTGGGGTCTAGCCGGAGTTGGTCAGGTTGCTCACCTTGATCGCCGTGATCTTGATGAAGTTCGCCTGCAGCGTCCCGGTTGCCGCGCACTTGAAGTCGACGCTTCCGGCCGCCGCGAACTCGTGCACGACGTTGAGCGGGAGGGCCCAGGGGAGGCCGGTTTGGACCCAGGTGAGGGACTGGTCGAGGTCGGTTCCCGCGACGAGCTGACACGTCGCGATCCCGGAGGCGGTAGCCGTGAAGTAGGCCTTCCCCCAGATCACGTACTTGCCTGCCTGCGGGATCGTGAGGTTCGCGAGCGTGGTCGAGGCCGCCGGAACGGCGATCGGCCCGTTCAGGAACCGCGCATACGCGTCGCTCGGTCCTGCGGGGCCGGCGGCGCCGGTCGCTCCAGCCGGTCCGGCCGGCCCGGCGGGACCTGCAGGCCCGGCGGGCCCGGCGGGAACCTGCCCCGACTTGAAGTCGGCGAGAACGAGCGACCCATTCTTGACCTTGGCCGTGGTCACGGCGTTGGCCTTCAGCTGTGGTGTACCGACACTGTTTCGCGGCAGCTGCTGGTAGGCGGCGAAGCCGGTGCCCCCAAGCGCGAACAGGAGCGCCAGGGAGGAGATCACGATCGAGGGTGAGGGAAGGCGCAAGCGGCGTCTCATGACAAGTTCTCCTTTCGTCCGTTACGGAACGTGAGAACACGGTAAGGGTGGCGTCGGCCGGTCTCCTCGCCCAGCGCGGGCGGTTTCACTCACCTGCCGCGGGGCAGGCAGGCTGACGACGCCTCGCAGCGCCGCACCACCTCGACGCTCGGCTCCTCGTCGCGTCCGTCCGGCCACGTCAGCCGCACCAGAACCGAGGCCGCGTTGTTCGCGTAGCTCGTCTCCCGGAGCAGCCGTTCCGGGTTGGCCTCATGGACGAGCACGTAGAGACCCGCTGGGAGGCCCTGGATCTCGATGTCCTGACCGTGGAAGAACGCGGGATAGCGATCGCGGTAGCCGGGCGACGAACCCTCGACGACGCGGCTCGCGTCGGGCCGCAGGGTGGCGCAGTCGCCTGTGAAGCGCGGCTTCCCGGCAGGGGGGCGGCGGAGCGAGCCCTGACCGTAGCGATCGATCAGGCAGAACCCGCTCTTGCGGTCACGCAGGACGAGCGCCCGGTTCGCCACACTCCGCAGCTCGTAGCGCTCGAACGGCTGGAGGTGCCAGTGGCGATGCGGCGGATGCGCCTCGAACGCGAGACGACCGACCGGTGAGACGCGCAGCGAGCCGCCGAGACGACGTTCAATCACCTGGGTCGCCACCATCTCCCGCGCCCCCGGGGCACGCCGTCCGTGGATGACGAGGGCTCCGTCGCCGATGTTCTCCACGTTGGAGGTGAAGCCGACCGCCCAGCGACCGTTCAGCCTCCGCACGATCAGGTCCGTCGGCACCCGCTGGTCGAGATCTGGCAGCGCGGCGTCGGAGGGTGGGGCGAGCAGGGGCGAGCCCGCAGTCAGGCGGATCGCCGTCTCCCCCGAGCCCCCGGCGACGACCCGAAGGCTCGTGCCGTCGCCCCGTGCGATCACCAAGGACCGGGTGCCCCTCGACGCGCGGCCGAATGCCAGACGCGTTCCGTCCGGCGACCATGAGGGATCGCTGTCGGTGGGTGGGCCAGCGACGAGGCGCCTCAACGATCCCGCGCTCGGTACGACCTCCCAGATGTCTCCACCGCTCCCGACGGCCAGGGCGCCACGCCGTGGATGCCAGGCGATGCCGTCGGCGGGCCGGGACAGGTGGTGCAAGAGCGCCGGCTCACCACCCGAGGCCGGGGTCGACCAGAGCCCCGGGAAGCCGTCGCGATCGGAGCCGAACGCGACCTCGGTCCCGTCCGGTGACCACGCCGGGTGGGTGTTGGCACCTCCCCCGAACACGAGCCGGCGCTTGCCCTTGCCGTCGGCCGCCATCAAGTGGATGTTCGTCAGCCCCGGCCGTACGCTCTCCCAGGCGATCGTGCGACCGTCGGGCGACCAGGACGGGTGCACGTCGGCAGCCTGCGGATTGAAGGTCAGGCGCAGGGGAGCACCTCCGGCGGCGTCCGCAACGTAGAGTTCCGGATTGCCGTCCCGCTCGCTGACGAAGACCAGGTGCCGCCCGTCCGGAGCAACCTCGAGATCGCGGTCGCCGGGGAGCAGCCAGGGGAGCTCCGCGATCGGCGAACCGTCCGCACGGCGGACAGTCGAACCCTCCGCACCCGTCGTGACGGCGACCGTTGGGCGGTCGGCCGCCGGGCGCGCCGACGCCTGCCCGATGCCGAGCAGAAGGGCAGGCAGCCCGAGCAGGGACGCGATCATCGCCGGCAGCCGCACGGACGACAGCCTCGCACGAACGCCACCCTCGGCGTCGCTACAATGCCCGTCCGCGCAGGGGTTCCCGAGTGGCCAAAGGGGGCGGGCTGTAAACCCGCTGGCTCAGCCTTCAGAGGTTCGAATCCTCTCCCCTGCATGACCGAGGCCTGGAACGGGGTGGAAGCCGCAACCGCGCTTGCCTCGCTCAAGCCCTGAACGTAGATGACGGCTCCGGCGGTGGATGTGGGTTTCGAATCCCCCCGGGGTGCATGACCGAGGCCTGGGACGGCACCGTACTCGTGGCCGCGTTTGCCTCGCTCAAGCCCTAGGCGGTGCTACCGCCCCGCACGCGAAGCGCGAAGCAACGTGCCGCGGGGCGGAGGCGCCACGAGCCCCTGGCGCTGCGTGGCCTTGGGGCTGCGAGGCCCTGCGCTGCGGGGCCTTTTAGGGCCCCGCCAGGAGTTGACTCGAGCACAGGTTCGGGCGCCACAGACCCGACCGCCCTGGTGGGGGACTGCCCAAAGTTTGTGTAGATAGCTGTGGTCTGGGGACTGGCGCACCGGTCGTCGCACCATCTGCTTCGCTCAAGCTCAAACCTAGAGCCCGAGACCATGACCGAGGCCCGGAATCGCCTCGGAAGGGTCGCTACCTCACGGCCTCGCTCAAGCCCAAACCGAGAGACCGATGACCCGCCAGCCCACCTTGCAACGCGGAGAACTACGAGTCGGGCACCTCGTCCCAGCTCGGGATCGGCGCCCTGAGCGGCTCATCGATCCAGAGGAACCGGCCGTTGACGTCACCCTCGATAATCCTGAGGACGAGGTCGACTGCCTTCGACGGCGGATCGCCGCCCGTCTCCTCAACCCACGCAGCCCATTGCGCGAGCGGACTCGCGACGTCTCCGAGATCCTCTGCTTGATCGCGGATCTCGGCCCACATCGCCGTCCTGACCTCGCCGGGGTGAATCAGGTTGGCCGTGACTCCCGTGCCTGCGAGATCCGCGGCGAGGTGGCGCGTGAGCTGATTCAGTGCGACCTTCGCCGTACCGTACGCACTGGCGATCGCGCCGGGCGGGTGCAACGAGGCAGCTGACGAGATGTTGACAATGCGTCCCCAACCCGATTCGAGCATGCCGCCCAGCAGAGCCCGGCAGGTCAGGTACGGTCCGATCGCGTCGACCATGATGGTCTCAACCCAGGCCGTGGGGTCAGTGTCCCGGAAGCGACCGAGGGGACCGAAGATCCCAGCTGCGTTGACGAGGATCGTGGGTCGTCCGAATTCCTCCTCGACCACCCTCGCCAGCTCGGCGACCTGGTGCGGATCTCTGACATCGATCCGGAACCGTTCGGCGGTTCGTGCAACTCGAATCACCTGTGCGCCTCTGGAGGCAAGCGCCTCGGACACATCCCTACCCAACCCACGGCTGGCCCCCGTGACCACGGCGACGGCACCCTCGATACCCGTCATTGAGCGCCGCTGACGGCAGTCCGTGGTGTCGCGGGGACAGTCTCCCGAGCGAACTCCGTGCACCTCACTGGCCTCGCCCCACCTAACCGAAAAGCCGACGCGCCTAGGGACTGCCGAACGCGGAGCGCAGGACGTCGCGGGCGACGTTGAGGCCCGCATAGGTGGAGGTGCCCTCGTCACGTAACTCGGTGGCTGCCTGGACGAGGGCGCCGTACGCGGACGAGGCGAGACAGGATCCGGTGGAGATACGCCGTACGCCGGCGGCGGCGAGCGAGTCCAGCGCCGGCCCCCCCGGAAGCGCAAGAACGTTCACCGGGACGCCGGCTGCGTCGACGATGGCCCGCACCTGATCGATCGTGAAGAGCCCAGGGGCGTAGACCACGTCGGCCCCGGCCTCCCGGTAGGCGACGAGCCGGGCAATGGTGTCGTCGAGTTCGTCGACGCCCCGGATGTGGTTCTCGGCACGGGCCGTGACGACCATGGGGTCGGAGAGGGCGGCGTTGGCCGCGACCACCTCGGCGACCCGCTCCACGCTCAGCCCGAACTCCTCCACGCAACCGGCCTCCGGGTCGTAGTCCTCGAGCGAGAACCCGGCCGCACCCGCCGCTCCGAGCAGCTCGACGGTGCGGGTGATGCCACCGGGGTCGTCCGGGTAGCAGCGCTCGCTGTCCACATTGAGCGGGACCGTGGTCGCGTCAGTGAGATCACGGACGTGGGCGACGAGCTCGTCTCGTGTCACCGTCTGATCGAGACGCCCGAGCGACCAGGCGAAGCCGGCACTCGTGGTGGCCAGCGCCTCGAAGCCGAGCGACTCCAGCAGCCGCGCGGAGCCGACATCCCACGGGTTGGGCATGACGAACAGCGAGTCCCGCTCGTGCAGCGCCCGGAAGGCAGCGGGTCGACTCACGCTCATCCCGGACAGCCTATCGCCCGAGAGGATTCGACTCGGAAGCGATCGGCACGGCGACCGGGCCTATCCTGCCCGGCTTGGACGGTGGTTCCGGACGCGCGGGCCGGGACGACGGCTTGTGAGTCCCTGAAGGAACCCACTACGCCGCGAGCCGCGCTCTGCGCTGGCGAACTCGCCTTTCGGCAGATCCAGAGGCGGGACGCAGAGCGGGCCTTCAGCCTGGATCAGGGCCTCGCCAGGCGTTTGTTCAGCCCACCGACCCGCCATCGCGAGAGCAGCGCCGAACAGCGACCTACCGATCGTTGGCATCGGCCCTGGGCTTGAGCGAGGCACGCGCGGTAGCGGACTCCCCGCCATTCCAGGCCTCGGTCATGGGCTTGAGCGAGGCACGCACGGCAACGGACCCCAGGCCAGCCCAGGCCCCGGTCATGGGCTTGAGCGAGGCACGCACGGCAACGGACCCCAGGCCAGCCCAGGCCCCGGTCATGGGCTTGAGCGAGGCACGCACGGCAACGGACCCCAGGCCAGCCCAGGCCCCGGTCATGGGCTTGAGCGAGGCACGCGCGGCAGGGGACTCCCGCTATTCAAGGCCCCGGTCATGGGCTTGAGCAAGGCACGCGCGGTAGCGGACTCCCCGCCATTCCAAGCCTCGGTCATGGGCTTGAGCGAGGCACGCGCGGTAGCGGACTCCCCGCCATTCCAGGCCTCGGTCATGGGCTTGAGCGAGGCACGCACTGCAACGGACCCCAGGCCAGCCCAGGCCCCGGTCATGGGCTTGAGCAAGGCACGCGCGGTAGCGGACTCCCCGCCATTCCAAGCCTCGGTCATGGGCTTGAGCGAGGCACGCGCGGTAGCGGACTCCCCGCCATTCCAGGCCTCGGTCATGGGCTTGAGCGAGGCACGCGCGGCAGCGGACTCCCGCCATTCCAGGCCTCGGTCATGGGCTTGAGCAAGGCACGCGCGGTAGCGGACTCCCCGCCATTCCAGGCCTCGGTCATGGGCTTGAGCGAGGCACGCGCGGCAGGGGACTCCCGCTATTCAAGGCCCCGGTCATGGGCTTGAGCGAGGCACGCGCGGTAGCGGACTCCCCGCCATTCCAGGCCTCGGTCATGGCCTCGGTCATGGCCTCGGTCATGGCCTCGGTCATGGTCAGCGCACGGCGAAGGGTGCGCGCGCCAGAGCGACGTACCCGTCGTCCAGCATCAGCCGCGCTTCGTAGCGGCCGGGGTCGAGCCGACCGCCGATCGCGTCGCGGTCGAAGACGACCGCTCCCGACCGCCTGCCTCTCGTGTAGAGGAAGGCCAGGTAGTTGCCCTGGTCGGGATCCCCAGCGGCGTAGAGCCCGACCCAGTCGAAGCGGTTCCCGGGCGCCCCACTCCAGCGCACCTCGATCGGTGCGCCCGGCGCGACCGCACCGGCGGGGGCCGTCACGGCGGGTAGCCCGCCGGGTGCTCCCACGGAGAACGACGATGCAGCGAGCTCCGTACCCTTCGGGTCGAGCAGCGCAGCGGTGTACTCACCGGGAGCGAGGACGGCGCTTCCGAACGCCACGAGCGACCCACGGTCCGTGCCGTCGTTCGTCGGTCGCGTGAGCAACGCCTTGGAGCTACCCGCCGCGCGGATGGCGATGCTCCCGTCCGAGAGGCGACCATCCTCCGTCGCTGCCGCGTGGAAGCGGACGTGGATCGGCTCACCTGCTGCAACGTCCGCGACCGAAACCAGATTGCCCGGCCGTCCCGGGACGACGCGGAGCGTCGAGATCACGGCCAGATGGTCGGACGGCCACGGATGAACCGGCACTCCGACCCCGGGCAGGCCCGGCTCGCCGGCGATCGTGCTGTCCAGTGTCTTCACCGGCCCGCTCACGTGGATCTGGTCGATCCGGTCGGCGGCCTCATTCTCGTCGAGGTGCGGGTAGGGGTAGCCGAACGTCCAGGTGATGCCCGGGTCGGCCACCGCATCGGGGTGCGCGGCCCGGTAGGTGTCCACGAAACCGGCGGCTGCCAGCTCCGAGCTGACGGGCCAGGCAAGCTGGTAGCGCACGTGTGCCCTCAAACCGACGGCGTCTGCGGTCCAGTCCAGGTGGGAAGGCGCGTTGAAGTCGCCGCCCACGACGACGGGCAGTCCGCGCTCGGCCTGCGGCCGAAACAGCTGGAGATAGGGCTGGATCTCCGGCAGGCGCGTGTCGCGCTCCAGCTTCAGCACCTGCTCTGCCGTCTTCCCGTCCCGCGCCGCGTAGGGCCCGTAGGGGTCGGAGGTCAGATGGACGTTGGCTACTGCCAGAAAGCGCCCGGTCTGCACCTCGGCGAGGACGTAGTCGACGTCGCGATCCGGCGGGTCGAACAGCGGGAACCGCGAGATGACGTGGGTTCGCGGGCTGGCATAGGCGAGACCTGTCAGCTCCGCCAGCCGGGCTGTCTGGCCCTCCGCCTCCTGCAGGAGGACGATGTCCGCATCTGCCTCGCGAATCGCCTCGACCACCTTCGGCAAGCTCACCTGGTCGCCCCCGAGCCAGATGTTGAAGATCATCACCTTCAGGGTGACCCCGGGGCCGTCGGCCGGTGGCGCGGAGTTCGAGGCCTCGTTGCTGGTCGCGGCCAGCACGAACGCGACCGCGAGAAGGGCCAGGGCCGCAATCGCTCCCCCCACGCGGATGATCGGTCGGCTCATCTGAAGCGGAACGTATCACCCTGCGGCCGCGCCCTACCGGCGCGGCAGTGCGGGCAAACCACGGTAGAACTAGGGCGTGTCGAACGACATCCCCGACGTGATCTGGCGCCCGACGGCGGCGCAGGTGGAGCGCGCAGCACTCACACGGTTCGCCCGGCGACGGGGTCTTGCGGAGGACTACCACGGACTCTGGCAGTGGTCGGTCGACCACCTCGACGAGTTCTGGGCGGCGATCTGGGACGAGTTCGACGTCCAGGGATCGCACGGCGCCACGCTGGGTCGGCGGGAGATGCCCGGCGCGGAGTGGTTCCCGGGCGCCACCACGAGTTACGCGAGGCACTTCTTCCAGGGCAAGCCCGACCACCGCGTGGCCATCCATTTCGCCTCGGAGTCCAGGCCGCTGGACAGCTGGACGTGGGGCGACCTGCACGGGGAGACCGCCCGCATCGCTGCCGCCCTCCGCGACCTGGGTGTGGAGCGCGGCGACCGGGTGTGCGCCCTCCTCCCCAACGTGCCCGAGACGATCGCGGCGCTGCTGGCGACCGCGAGCATCGGCGCCGTGTGGTCCGGCGCGGCGCCCGAGTTCGGAGCGCAGGCGGTGATCGACCGCTTCGCGCAGATCGAGCCCAAGGTGCTGCTCGCGGTAGACGGGTATCGCTACGCCGGCCGCGACCATGACTGCTCCGCGAAGGTCGCCGACATCGCAGCCGCGCTCCCTGGCACCACCGTGATCACCCTCGGGCTCGTCTCGGGCACCGGCTGGCCCGCCGGCTTCGGGAGCAAGGACATCCCGCTCGAGTTCGCCGAGCTGCCGTTCGACCATCCACTCTGGGTGCTCTACACCTCCGGGACGACGGGCCTGCCCAAGGCTCTCGTGCACTCGCAGGGCGGGATCCTGCTCGAGCACCTGAAGAAGGCGCACCTGCACCTCGACTGCACCGCCTCCGACCGTGTCTTCTGGTTCACGACGACCGGCTGGATGATGTGGAACCTCCTGGTCGGACTGCTGCTGACCGACGCGGCGGTCGTGCTCTACGACGGCTCGCCGGCGGGTGAGGTGCTCTGGGATCTGGCCGAGGAGGCCGGTGTCACGGTGTTCGGGACAAGCGCCGCCTACATCGGGGCCTGCATGAAGTCCGGCATCGAGCCGCGCCGGGGGCGGGCGCTCCGTTCGCTGCGGGCGGTGGGCTCGACGGGGTCACCCCTCTCGAGCGACGGCTTCAGCTGGGTTACCGACCAGCTCGGCGAGGAGACCTGGCTCTTCTCCACCAGCGGCGGTACCGACCTCTGCACCGCGTTCGTCGGCGGTGTGCCCACCCTGCCGGTGTACCGGGGTGAGCTGCAGGCGCCCTCGCTCGGCGCCAAGGTCGAGGCGTGGGACGAGGCGGGGCGCCCGCTCGTGGGCCAGGTCGGAGAGCTCGTGCTGACCGAGCCGATGCCCTCGATGCCGCTCGGCCTGTGGGGCGACGCCGACGGTTCGCGCCTGCGGGACAGTTACTTCTCGACCTACCCCGGAATCTGGCGCCACGGAGACTGGATCGAGCTCACCGAGCGCGGCACAGCCGTCATCTACGGTCGCAGCGACTCCACGATCAACCGCGGCGGCGTCCGCATGGGGACGAGCGAGCTGTATCGAGCGGTGCTCGCCGAGCCAGAGGTCGTGGACGCGCTGGCCGTGGACATCCCGACGGGCGGGGAGGAGAGCCGCCTGGATCTCTTCGTCGTGCTCACCGCCGGCACGGCTCTCGACGACGAGCTCACACAGCGCATCCGCGCGCGCGTCCGCAGCGATTGCTCGCCGCGCCACGTTCCCGACTGCGTGGAGCAGATCGCCGAGGTGCCGCGAACGCTCTCCGGCAAGGCGCTCGAGGTCCCGGTCAAGCGGATCCTCACCGGCGTCCCCGCCGAGCAGGCGGCGAGTCGCGAGAGCCTGGCCAACCCCGCAGCGCTGGACTGGTTCGTGGAGCGGGCCCGCCGGAACACGCAATAGGTCGCCGTGGCTCGGGGCGAGGTCGGCTCTGCTAGTGCGGCACCCACACACCAAAGGGAGTTCCAGGTCGAACGCTACGAGGTGCCGCACTAGCGCTCCAGGATCACCTGCATCGCCGTGTCGCCGCTGCGACGCGCATGCTCGAGCGCGGTCACACCTTCCCTGTCCGGGAGATCGACGTCGGCGCCTGCGGCGAGCAGGAGCCGCACGATCTCCCGGTGGCGCGGCCCTCCGTCGCCCAGGATCACCGCTTCCAGAAGCGCTGTCCAACCGAGATCGTTCACGTGGTCGATGTCGATCGTGGTCGTCAGCAACTCGCGCACGATCGCCACGTGACCACGATCCGCCGCCGGGATGAGGGCGGTGCCTCCGAACCGGTTGGTCCGCGTCAGGTCCGGCTCGGCCGCCAGCACCTCGCGCAGCACGTCGAGGTGGCCGGTCTCCCCCGTGGAGAGCAGCGCGTTCGCCCGCGTCTCGTCCTGCAGATCGACGTCCGCTCCATACCCGACGAGGAGTCGCACCACGTACGCGTGTCCGGCGTAGGCCGCAGCGGTGACCGCCGTCCGTCCAGTCTCGTCCCTCCCATCGACATCGGCGCCGGCGCGCAACAGGCGCTCGAGCACCTCGCGGTCGCCGCGGTCCGCCGCGCGAACGAGGGCGCCCGGCTCCGGTGCTGCGACCTCGCCGGCGCAGCCGGCCACGACGAGGGGAACCAGCAGCGCAAGAACGAGCCGCATGCCACCAGCCTACGCCGAGGTCGGCGTGTCGCCGACGGCATCTCCGAGCAGGTAGCGAGGCCCGGCGCCGTTCTGCGCTGCGCGATCGTCCGGGTTGAACAGACGGCAGGAGCGGAGCGACAGGCAGCCGCAGCCGATGCACGAGCCGAGCTGGTCGCGGAGCGCCTCCAGCTGCTCGATCCGCTCGTCGAGCTCATGCTGCCAACGGCGGGAGAGACGGACCCAGTCGGCCTTGACGGGTGGGCGGTCGAAGGGCAGGCCGGCGAGCGCCTCGCGGATGTCCTCGAGCCCTATTCCCGCAGCGCGCCCTGCGTGGATGAGCGCGACGCGACGGAGTGTCGAACGGACGTAGCGCCTCTGGTTTCCGGCAGTCCGCCTGGAGGCGATCAGCCCCTCGGCCTCGTAGAAGCGGAGTGCCGACGTGGCCACACCGCTCCGCGCGGCCAGCTCCCCGATCGTGAGCTCGTCGGAGGTGTCCATCAGCCCACTGCGCATCCGTCGAAGATCACTCTTGACTTCAAGTGTACTTGAAGTTGTACGGTGACACTCATGGTCATCATCGACGCTCACGAACCGATCGCCCGGGCCTGCTACGAGGATCTGCCGCCCCTCCTCGCACTCCTGACCGGCGACGCGAAACACCAGCCTGCAGCCTTCTCCACACTCGACGTGCTCTGGGTGCTCTTCGACCGGGTTCTCCGGACCGACCCGTCCCTCGGCGACCGCCGCGACCGCTTCTATCTCTCCAAGGGCCATGGCCCGCATGCGTACTACGCCGTCCTCGCGGCGCTGGGCCGGATCCCGGTCGGGACGCTGCCGACGCTGGGGGCGTACGACTCGCCGCTCGGCCACCACCCTGACCGGCACCTCGTGCCCGGGGTGGAGATCTCCAGCGGCTCACTCGGGCACGGCCTGCCACTCGCCGTGGGAGCGACGCTCGCGCTTCGTGCGCGCGGGCTCTCCGGCCCGCGCGTGATGGCCTTGCTGGGGGACGCGGAGCTCGACGAGGGTTCGAATCACGAGGCGATCGCCCTGGCGGGCAGGCTCGGGCTCGAGCGCCTGGGCGTCGTGGTCGTGGACAACCGTTCGAGCACCCACGGCTGGCCGGGCGGGATCGCCGCCCGCTTCGAGATCGAGGGCTGGAGCAGCGCCACCGTCTCCGGTCGCGACCACGACGCGCTCGAGCAGGCGTTCGCCGCCGCCGGATCGGGGCGCCCGCACGTCGTCGTCGCCGAGGTGGAGGAGAAATGACGACCCTGGACATGCGCGAGCGCTTCACCGAGGTCTCGGCCTGCGCCCTCGATGACGATTCGCGCGTCGCTCTGGTGCTTGCCGACATCGGCGTTTCGCGCTTCGAGGAGCTTGGCGTGCTCGAGCGGCATCCGCATCGCGTCGTCAACGTCGGCATCCGCGAGCAGCTGCTCATCTCCGTCGCGGCCGGGATGGCGCTGGAGGGGCTGCGCCCCGTCGTGCACTCCTACACCCCGTTTCTCGTCGAGCGCCCGTACGAGCAGATCAAGCTCGACCTCGGCCACCAGGACGTCGGTGCCGTCCTCGTGAGCATCGGCGCCTCGTACGACGCCGCGGAGGAGGGGCGGACGCATCAGTCGCCGGCGGATGTCGGCCTGCTTGCCGCCGTCCCCGGGTTCACCATCCACGTGCCGGGACACGCCGACGAGGTCGAGGTGCTGCTCCGCGCTGCCCTGCGCGGCGACGACAGGGTGTACATCCGGCTCAGCGAGGAGACGAATCACGTGGCCCACGGCGACGGGTCGCTACAGCTCGTGCGCCCTGCCTCTCGAGGCGCCCCCCTGGTGCTGGCCGTCGGCCCGACGCTGGCCGCGGTGCTCGAGGCGACCACGAACCTCGATGTGGCCGTCGCCTACACCGCCACCGTCCGACCGTTCGGCGCCACAGCACTGCGCGAGCTCTTCACCGGCGAGGACCTGATCCTGGTCGAGCCGACCCTGGCAGGCACCTCGGCGGCGCCGCTCTCGGAGGCGCTGATCGACCGGCCGCACCGGCTGCTTGCGCTCGGCGTCGGCAACGTCGAACTGCGGCGCTACGGCGCCGGGCGACAGCACCGTGCCGCCCATGGTCTAGACGCAGCAGGGATCCGGAGCTCCATCGAGCGCTTCCAGCGCATCCGCCCATGAAGCCGCTGAGCGCCCGGCGCCCACCCCGAGACGTACCACCCGACCGCGACGTTCTCACAACGGGTGATGCAGTTTCCCCTGCAAAGGGTGATGAAACCGGCGTGCTCGAGCGCTAGGTTCGGTTCTCGCAGAGCGAACTGAGGTTCCGGACGACAACCGGTTGATCTCCGCTCGGCGGCTCGGGCCTCCCATCGGGAAAGGAACCACCATGAGCGAATTCGGCCCACACCTGGATCCGGTCGCCGAGCTGCAGGCTGCTGCCGCTGCGGCGGATGCGCTGGCGAAGGAAGAGGAAGCATTCGTGGAGGCCTTCGAGGCCTTCCGCGCGGTCGACGCGGCACGCTTCCAGAGCATCATCGACAGACTCGGTCTCGGGCACCAGTGCGAGCGCCTCTGTTACGTGTTCTGCGAGAAGCGCTGTGTCGGAGTGTGCCACCGCCTCTGTCCCGAGCGGCCCACGCGGCCGGTGGACGCGGCGGAGGTGCGCGAGTTCGTCCAGGCCTTCGCGCCCGTGGCGCGTTCCAAGCAGTCGCTGAACCGTCTGCTCGACATCTCCGAGAAGGAGGACGTGAAGGCCTGGCAGGCCGAGCTCAAGAAGCTGGGGCTCGACCGGTTCTGCCACCAGGTCTGCCACTTCCTCTGCAAGGTGCGCTGCAAGCGGATCTGCCGCGACCTGTGCGCACGGCCGGAGATCACGCGGATCAGCTCGATTCCCACCCCGCAGTTCGACGCCCAGGGGTTTGGCAGCGGCCCGAGCATCCCACCTTTTCACGTCCCTCTCCCCAACCCGCCGGGCGGAGTAGGCGACCACCCGATCGGCGCCTCGTCATGGCTGATGGGTCGCTTCAACATGCCGACCGCGACGCATTACATGGTCGAGTTGGCCGTCGCTCCAGGTGGGCCGTACAACCCGATCAAGGTGCCCGTCGAGGGGTATCCGGAGATTCCCCCGCCTCCGCCTCCGCCCTACCTGACCCGGGTTCCCGACCCCGCAGGCTGGTACGAGGTGGCCGACCTCTTCTTCTCCGACGGTGGTGCCACCACGGCGGGGGAGAAGACGCTGATGTACTGGCCGACGCCGGGTGACGGTCTCTACTACCTGCGGCTGCGGGTACGGGACGGAGCCACGCAGAAGGTGAGCGGCCCCCGGGCCGTTCGCGTCGACAACACAGCCCCTCCGGTGCCGGTGATCAAGCTCGAGTTGAAGACGGCGTCCGGTGAGCTGAAGCCGCTCAAGTGCGGCAAGGTGAGGAAGGGCGACGGACTGATCCGCGTCACCGTGCAGGCTTCGGACCCGAACTTCTCGAGCCTGTCGGTGAGCGCCCAGGGCAACTCGAGCCTCTCCGTCCCGGTCGTTGCCGTGCTCGAAGGAACGGCGGGACCCGCGGTCCCGCTCTCCAAGACGTACAACGGCAACGTCCTCGATACCGGCTACCCGGCACCCACCTCGTTCATCTGGGACCCGTGGAACGACCCGAGGATCGTGCCCTGCTGCTACGTCGTGCGGATCGACATCAACGACCGGGCAGTGCTGAACAACGTGTGGAGCGGCGGTCACGGCAACGCTGGCTGGGAGGCGATCGAGATCGGCTTCTGAGGCCCGCGTGGTCTGCGACAGGACGAGCGCGCGCAGACCGCGTGCACACATAGAGTCGGCGGCATGGACGATCTCGCCAGCCGTGCGATCGCGGCCGATGCGGACGACCCGGCGCCGGCGCGCGGCAGCTTCGCGGTCACCGATGTCGCCTACTTTGCCGGGAACTCGCTCGGCCTCCAGCCACGGCTGGCCCGTCAGGAGATCGCCAAGCGGCTGGACGAGTGGGAAGAGCTGGCGGTGGAGGCCTGGTTCGATTCCGGCTGGCTGGAAGCAGCGCACGACCTGAACCCTGCGATGGGCAGGATCGTCGGCTCCGCCGCCGGCGATGTCGCACTAGCGGGCACGCTCACGGGGAACCTGCATCTGTTGCTCGCCTCCCTCTACCGTCCGACCGGCGAGCGGTACCGGATCCTGATCGACGACGACGCGTTCCCATCCGACCGCTATGCGGTGGCCAGCCACGTCGCCTGGCACGGGCTCGATCCAGCCGACGCCGTCCGGCACGGAACCGGAGCGGATGTCGACGAGACCGTCGCCGTCAGCCTGCTGGCCGGCGTCTCCTACCTCACCGGCGCGGTTGCCGACATTCAGAGCCTTACGCGCCTGGCCCACGAGCACGGTGCACTGGCGCTCTGGGATCTCGCGCACGCTGCCGGGAACGTCCCGCTGGCGCTGGCCGCCTGGGGCGTGGATGCGGCCGCCTGGTGCGGGTACAAGTACCTGAACGGTGGGCCGGGCGCCCCGGCCGGGCTGTTCGTGCACGAGCGCCATGCCGAAGCGCCGCGGCTGGCCGGCTGGTGGGGTGTCGCCCCCGAGACGCGCTTCCTGATGGAGGGCGAGTTCGTCCCGCGGCCCGGAGCCGAGGGCTTCGTGCTCTCCACGCCGACGATCCTGGCGCTGGCCCCGCTCGCCGCCTCGCTCGCCGAGTTCGACCGGGTGGGGATGGAGGCGCTCGTGGCCCGGTCGGTACGGCTCACAGGCTTCCTGGACGAGTGTCTGCGCCTCGTGGCCGGGGTCACGAATGTCTCGCCCGGGCCACACGAGCGCCGCGGCTGCCAGCTGTCCGTGCGGGCCGACGATGCCAAGGCTCGCTGCGGCCGGCTCCGTCGCGAGCACGGCGTCGTCTGCGACTTCCGGGAGCCCGACGTGCTGCGCTTTGCCCCCG